>DASXEY010000002.1:0-19275 GCA_036489835.1 Bryobacteraceae bacterium
CGCTCCGACTACGAGTCTTATCCTTCAAACTAAAAACCGCAAACCTCCTTCGGCAAGCCGAAGGGGTTCGACGGGCTGACAAAAAGAAACCGGACATTTCATGTGTGAATGAAACCGGACATCTTGACTTACTACCAACATGGCGCGAATTGAGTCATCTACCGGCTTGCCCTGGCTCGATGGGCAGTCGATCGCTGAAGCTCTGGCGCTCGATGCCGGCATTCGTCGCCGCGTCGAAGTATTGTTGCATGAAGCGCTGCCCGGACCGATAACCTGTGGCATCTTAGCTCCTGCCATTGTGCTGCCTCGGGACGCAGGGAGCTGGGCGCAGGAAGACCTGAGCCGCGCGATCGTACATGAGTTGGAACACGTCCGGCGGAGCGACTCCGCGACCCGCTGCCTCGCACGGGTCGTATGTGCCGTGTATTGGTTTCCGCCACCAAAAAACGGTTCCTCACTTCCGTCGCAAAGACGCGTAAAGACCCCGGAGCGGTCCTGTTTTTAAGCCCCCGCAGTTTAGAACGTGAAGCGGAGCACGGCCTGCAGTACGCGAGGCGTGCTCTGGGAGCTGGTGATTTCCCCGAACGCCGCGTTTCCGAACTCCGAAGGAAGCCCGGTGGTGGTGACACCCGGCTGCAAAGGGGTGATGCTCATCGCGGAGTTGCTGAACACCTCTTTGTTCAGAACGTTGTACGCCTCGATACGAATGGCGCCGTGCATTCGCTCCTTCCACAAAGGAAAGTTTTTGTTCACCGCGGCATCCAAGTTCCAGAATATGAAGCCGCGCGCCAAGCCGCTGTATCCGGCAATACCTGCGTAGCCTGGTACGAAATCATTCCCCGCGTTCGTATTGCGGTACGCGCTTTGATATCCATATTGATCCAGGCCCAGACTGCGGGACGGCTCAGACGCGAGACCCGGATACAGATTGCACAGCGAACTGATCTCGTAGTTTACGTTGTACTGGATGCCGGCTGTGCAGTTCACCGGGGCGCCGGTATGAAAGGTGTACAGACCGCTGGCCTGCCATCCGCCGACAATGGCGTTGGCCCACTTCGGCATGTTGCTTCCTAGAAGTTTGCCCTTGCCCACCGGAACGTCAACAACGAAATCGGCGGAAATCTGGTGCCGCATGTCGAAACTCGCCGGCCCCAGCCCCTGATTCGGGATAAAGGCGTTCTGAACGGTGGTGCCGATGCCGTTATCGATAGCGTGCGACAAGGTGTAGTTGAAGTCGTAGCCCCAGCCCTGCGTGACCGTGCGCCGCAAGGTAACGATCGCAGCGTTGTACGCCGAGTGGCCATCATTGACATAGCTATCCAAACTTGAGAACTGCGTCGTGAAGAAGGTGTTGCATCCGTAAATAGAGAGGCAGCCGCCATTGGCCGATCCGCCGCCTGGATTATGAATACGATCCAATTCGTTCAAACTATCCAGCCAACTGCCGCTATGTTGCTGGTAGACGTAGTACATGATGTTCGCGGTGGCGCTGCCGGGGATGAAGAAGTTCGCCGCGCCCGGGAATATATCCTGCATGAAGGGCTGGAGCGGCACCAGACTCGGATTGGCCTTGATCTGGGCTGGCGTGAGAGTGCCGGTGTAATACAGGTTGGCCATCACCATGGCCGCCTGCTGCCAGCTCTGTCCCGATTTCTGGTCTACAAACTGGCTGAGCGGTTGCCCGTAATCCGCGGTCAGGACCCCGCGATGCGACAACCGTCCCGCGTAGCCTATCTCCAGACTCATGTGCTTCGGCAAAGGACGCGCATAGGTGGCGCTGATCAAATGCTCATAGGGCGCTTTGAGGTTGCCGGATACGGCGTCGAACGTCACGTAACCTCCCTGGGCCAGAGGAGGCGTGTACGGGAACGTAATTCCGTTCGGAGGAGCGGTCAGTACCGGAAGCGAGGTGGCGGTTCCGATGTAACGCGGAGAGGTGCTGAAATTGGTGTTCGCGGCCTGCGCCACTGCGTTGGTCAGCCCGGGAGTGCCGTTGCTTGCCAGGCTCGACGCCAGGCTGTCACCGTAATTGTCGTAAACGATCCCGTAGCTGCCGCGCAGCACACTGCCGCTACCCAGATATTTTGCGAGCCAGCCCTTGGGTGAATATGCCAAGCCCAGGCGAGGAGCGAAATTGTTGTAGCTGACCGGGTAATATCCCGGTCCGTGATTCACCGGCCCGGAAGGTGTGTATGTGATATAGGCGTTGGGCATAGCATAGTCGGGGTCTCCGTAAGTTGCCGATGCCTGACGTTCCGCGAAATACTGGTTGGCGGTAACGTTGGGGTTCACTTGAACACCGCCGGTTTCGTACGGCACGCCGTAAATCGAATAGCGCAGGCCGTAGGTGACGGTGAGGTTCGGCTTCACCTTCCAGGAATCCTGCGCGTAGAACTCACTCGTGGTCGCCGCGAAGGCGCGTGTGATCGGCATGCCGAACGGGATGACTTGGCCGTTGAGCCCGTAATTGTAAGTGGCGGAGCCGCTGCTTAGGATTCCGAAAATCGCTCCAAAGCCGGCGATGACGTTGGTGCTGGAATTGAGAGCGGCTCCAGGGATAGATTTCTGGATGTAAGAGAGAACGTCGTTCGTGACGTCTCCGCCAAGCGTGCTTCCGGTTCCCGTACTGTAACTGGGCTCCGAGGACGCGTATGAGTTGCTGATCGAAGTCTTATGGGAAATATTTCCGCCAAACTGAAACGTGTGCCGGCCTTTGCTCCAGGTCAAATCATCGGTGTAGTTGTACACCGGACTGAACGATTGACTCCCGCGAGTCGTGGGCGTCAACGTGGTGAATCCGAAATTTGGAGCCACGTTCAGGCTTCCAGTGCTGGCCGTGCCCCCTCGGGTGTACCCGAAGTTCATCGCGTTTACAAGATCCTGCGAGATCACGTAGGTATAGCGCGCCGAGAGGCCCTTGGAGTCATCCTGGGTTTGGGAGACCGGGGCTTGCCCGGGGAACTGCTCGGTGGTCGAAACCTGGGAAGCCCCATTCAGTGTGCCGCGGAGGGAGAGGGTGTGCTTGCCGGCGTTGTCGAGGTTATAGTCCAGCTTGCCGACCTGCACATGATTGTTCAGAGGCGACGGAGCGTTGAACTGCAATACGTTAAAGTTTAGGCCCTTATCGGAAGCCAGACTTGGGGCGTTCCCCTGTGGATACTGCTGCATCAGATTGAGAATATAAGGATTCTCGCCGATGCCCAGCGGATCGATCTGCTGCAACTGGGACGGAGACAGCGACACGATCTGGTTATTTGTCAACTGCACCTCTACGATTCCTTGCCTAAGCGTGGAACTCGGAACCGTGTCCTTCTTGGTGGCTTGGCTGCGATCCTTGCGGCCTTCAAAGTTGTAGAAGAAAAACAGTTTGTTTCTCTTGATCGGTCCGCCCAGCGACGCGCCGTACTGGTTACGAATCAATGCGGGACGCGGCGTGCCCACTTTGTTGCTAAAGAAGTCATTGGCTTCGAAATCCGTGTTGCGATTAAACTCATACAGCGATCCATGGAAGCTGTTGGAACCGCTCTTGGTGATGATGGCCACCTGTCCGCCGGACGATCGGCCCATATCGGCGCCCTGGCCGATAACCGTAGTGCGGAACTCTTGAACGGAATCGAGTGGAATGGGAAGCGCACCGGATGAGGTCGAGGTGGAACTCACAGTGCTGCTGCCATTGAAGCCGTTTACGTCTACGCCGTCGAGAGTAATGTAGGTCTGGGCCGCCTGCGAGCCCATCACGCTCCCGGTGCTGGTCACGCCGGGTTGAACCAGGAGCAGAGAAGCGATGTTTCTGGTTTGGAGCGGCAGGTTGTCAACCTGCTCAGTGTTGAACGGATTTCCCACAGTCGCGTTTTGCGTATTGATCTGGGTCTGTTCCGCGCTGACGTTGACCGTTTCCGAGGTTTGGCCGATATCGAGCTGAACATTTAAAGTCGCCGGCTCATCGATTTGTAACGCCAGGTTTGAAACCTTGGTCTTGAATCCTGGTTTCTGGATTTCGACCTTATACGGCCCGGGGATCACCTGAAGAATCCGATACACACCGTTTTCGTCGGTCGGTTCCTTGCGGGCGGTAGAAGTATCCGTATTCGTGATGGTCACGATGGCGCCGGGAACAATCGCGCCTTGAGCGTCGGTAACGATGCCTTGAAGTGAACTGGATTGGGCGGCTAGGGGCGGAACGCTAACCACCAGAGCAAGCACGAGCAGAGCGCAAAATTGCCTGTTCATCTAAAATCTCCTTGAAACCGTGTTGACGCTGGCGCGAGACGGATGAAACTCTCGGCCGGCTGAGCATTGCGGCCATTCTGTTTGAAAGCAAACGATGCGGCCGGACTTTGTTTTAGGCCAAGCTGGTACAGACTAGGCTGGTTCAGACTAGGAGCGACAACGGCGTGAACAGGACACGTGAACCGGACGTAGGTTCAGCAAAACCCTCACAGGGGTGCGACGAGCTGTCCCAGTCTAGGAGACTTCGCACCGGAAGTCAACACGGATTCACCGGCGAAAAGCCGATCTGGAACTGGGATCTGGTCCTGAACACAGGCTATCACGGTAAAATCATCCGCGTATGTTGTTAGTAGTCGAGGATGTGCATCGACCCTACTTAAAAGGGATAGGCTCCGGAATCGCGGCTCCATCCGCACGCGGATCCGAGGCGGCGAAGTTCACGCCGGTTTTGGAATCGTGCAGAATGGCCTGGCCGCGTCCCATCGACTCGAGATACTCTTTGCGAACCTGAATCACGTGGCCCAAAGCCCGAAGCTGATCGAGCATCGACGGCGGCATGCGGGCCTCCACCGACACATCGCAACCGGCGGCGTTGTTTTTCGAGAATCGCGGCGCTTCCAACGCCTCCTGCAGGCTCTTTCCGTAATCCACGTAGTTGGAAACGAACAGGGCGTGCGCCAGAGGTTGCACGGAGCCTCCCATGATGCCGAAGCCCATATGTTGATCGCCCTTCTCCATGAAGGCGGGGATGATGGTGTGGAAGGGGCGTTTCCCGCCGGCCAGAACGTTCGGACTCTTGGGATCGAGCGTAAAGCCGGCGCCGCGATTCTGTAGAACGAAGCCCGTCCCCTCCGGCGTGATGTGCGCGCCGAAAGTTCCGTACACACTCTGGATCCAGCTCGCGATGTTGCCGTCTTTGTCCACGGTGGTGAGATAGGTCGTATTGCTGCCGACCGGATCGCCGGACATCACGTCGCAGTTGGCCTTCTTGGGATCGATAAGAGCGGCGCGTTTCTGCGCGTATTCCTTGGAGAGGAGTTGCGCAATCGGAGCATCGTAAGTCCGCGGGTCGCCAACAAAGGCATGCACGTCGGCATATGCCAGTTTCATCGATTCGATGCGCTTATGCATTTCCATCGCATCAAAAGGCCCGGTGGGTGAAACCGGGAACTGCTGCATGAAATTGAGCATCTCCAGCGCGGCGATGCCCTGTCCGTTCGGAGGCAGCTCATACACGCGCCAGCCGTGATAATCGATCGAGATCGGCGTGACCCATTCCGGCTGGAAAGATTCCAGATCCTTCGCCGTCATGGTTCCGCCGAGACGTTGCGAAGTTTTCAGGATAGCCTGGGCGATCTCGCCTTTATAAAACGCATCGGGTCCCTTTTCAGCGATTAAACGATACACCTTCGCAAGATCGGGATCCTTGAACACCTGCCCGACTATCGGAGCCTTCCCATCTGGAAGGAAAACCCTGGCCGATTCCGGATCGGCCTTGAGACCGTTCACTTGCCCGGACCAGAGCTCCACCATCCCCTCGTAGACCGGGTATCCGTTTTCCGCGTAGGAGATCGCGTAGCTGAACAGATCCTTCCAGGGGAGCTTCCCGAACTTTTGGTGCATGGCCCACCAGCCGCGCACCACGCCGGGAACAGTCACGCTATGTATGCCATTGCCGGGCATGCGAGTAATGTCCTGCTTGGCCAGGAACTCCGGGCTCAGGGCCGCGGGAGCCGGGCCGGAAGCATTCAGACCGCTTAGCTTGCCGGTTTTGGCGTCCCAATATATGACGAAGAGATCCCCGCCGATGCCGCTATACAAGGGCTCGGTGAGCCCCAGCACTGCGTTCGAGGCGATGGCGGCGTCCACGGCCGAACCGCCGCGCGCGAGAATTTGTGCGCCCGCCTGCGAGGCAATCACCTGACTGGTGGCCGCGATTCCTTGCTGGCTGAGGACGACAGAACGGCCGTAATTGCGGCCAGCGCGGCCTTCGCCGCCGCCTTGAGTTTGTTTGCCTGTTGCAGCGTTCTTGCCTCCGCCGCGGCCAGTTGGCTCCTGAGCGGACAGCGCGGCGACGACACACGCGAAAATCACTACCGTCTTGAGGTTTTTCATCGGGACCCTTCGAAATGACTAAGGATTTGATTTCAAACGTGGAAGGAGCGGCTGCGTCGTTCGACATCCACTAAACGGGGGGATGACTGAGCCAGTATACTCTAACGGTTCTTCTGGCGGCGGTTTTGGACTTCTCGCGCGGCCAGTGTTGGCCTCACCACATGAGCGCTCATAACCAAATCCCTAGAAACGACATTCTGTGACCCTACTCCCGAGGTTCGCCACCACATTTAGTTGAGGAAGCGACCACGGATCGCCTTTACGGTCGCACAACATCAGGAATCAAAATGTTTCAGCTCAACCGGCGTCGTGCGGACTGCTTGGTTTCGGTGATCGCCGCGTCGAATCGCGCTGCGAGCATGTCCAAGCCAGGCGTTGGGCCGGCCCACCGCAACTCGTCCACGTCGTCGAAGAGCGCGATGTCGGTGCGGAGCGTGGCGAGCGTTCGGAACAGCAGGGGCCGATCGCGCTCGCGTGAAAGCTTCGCGGTAAGGGTGCTTGCGTTGGCGACGTTGACATGCAAATCGTCCCATGCCGCAGGAATGGATTCGAGATGTCCAAACTTGGCGAGAACCGCGGGCCGTCGATTTCGTTCCCCAGCCAGGGAGTCCCGATTTTTCCTATAGAACTCGTCGATCTGATCTTGCGTGAGGTTGTACCCGTTGCTCGCCTGATTCACCATTGCACCGGCCAGACTGTTCTCCTTCTGCCATGCAGCACTGCTTCCGTCATCTCCTTAGTCGGCTCCTGCTGGTCAAGATGGAGCTTCTCCGCTTCTGCCGCGCGGAATTTCATCTGGTAGGCAGTGCCGATGGCCAGCAGCGGGTCCTGCTGATAGAGCTGCTGCAGGTTTGGCGGAGCCTAGCGCATCAAGTTCTCCACGTCACCCGCGGTCACGAGGAGGCCGCCAACAGTAGCGATGGGGGTGTCTGGCGGGATCTCGCTGGCGGGCACACGAGCGGCTGAAGACGGTGATGGGTTGGGCACACCGGCGGGGAGCAGTTGGGCCTGGCTGGTTGCGCCGGCGATAGCAGCCGTCAAAAACAGATTTTCAGGGATCCGGTCCCAATCCGAGGAATTTCCATATTGGCTCTCCAGTGCAGTCCTTTTCCGTATTTATTCCAAATTGGCTAGCTGACTGCGTTGCCGTAGCTTCGCCGACAAGTTCAAGTTGGCATTATTCAGCTTCGCCGAATCGCCGCCCCTCGTTCCTGAAATCACCGATCTCCCCGTTTCCCCTAGCGACCGGAGTTGCACTCGCACGATTGCTCATAAGCGTTAAATCATTTGAGCGTTCTTAGCCGGTCCATCGCCTTTTGGGCCGAGATGGTGGCCGATGCGGCATTTGCGACAGCGGCCGCCCCAAGCTCTACAGTCCCGGCATAGGGATTTCCGGCTGCATCCGCGGTTGCCCCGGCGGTCGCCGCCGCTGCCAACTCCGCCGCTGCGGCGGATGCGCTCCCTCCCGCCGCGGCGGCCGTGGCTCCGGTTTGCGCCTCCGCCTCCGCTTTGGCCGCCGCCTGGAAGGCAGGGGCTCTGGGGGGAGCAAGATTTGCGATGGTAGTGGCATCTTTTATAGCGGCCGCCTCATTGGCGGCAGCAGCGGCGTATCCCGCAGTCCCGCCTTTCGTGACCGCGGACAGCAGGCTGGCAGCGGCGGAAGAATCCTGCGCCCCCATATCGTTGATTGCTCCGGCCCGCCATAGAACGCCACATTCCCCGCCGACGCGGCCGCCAAATCCGTTGCGGCCTTGGCCAATTGATCGTCCGCCGCGAGCAATGCCGCATAATCCGTCGCTGCCTTGTCGCGCGCATTGTTCACCGCCGCTCTGTCGCCGGCGGTCGAGGCCGCAGCGGCTTTGGAAACGTCGGCTTCCACGGCGGCCGCGGCCGCCGCTGTTTCGGCCTTCGCCGCCGTATCCGCCGTCATTGCTGCGCGACTTGCCGCCAGCCTGGTTGCTCCCACGTCGCCCGCTCCCGATAATTGCGTCACATACCCCGATGCGACACCTGCATTTGTCGTATCCTCGGCAGCGATCACCAAGTCTTCCGCAGCAGGATCGCTCGGCAAAACCCTCGGCGTTTGCGCCGGGGCTGGCGCGGGCAGATTCCGCGTTATCACCGGGCCGGGCGCGGCCGGCTTCGGCGCCTCAGCCGGACCGGCCGCATCCATTAAGTGGTCCACGCTCATGACCTGCAGCGAATTCGAGCCGAAGTTCGTCAGGAATAACGTGTGACCGTCATCTGATAGGCGCAGTTCCCGCGGAAACGACCCTGCCGGAATGACCCCCAGGCCGGCTCCTGCGTCACCTTTAATCTTGGTTGGATCGAGGACGTTCAGACTTTCCCCGGAGGTTGTGCCGGCAAAGCGGTTTGAGTTTCCCGCAACCACCTTCCTGCCGCCATCGACGACGGCGATCGGCACTGGAGCGCTACCCACCGGAGCCATTCCCAACCGGGCGTGATCCGCATCGGTTAGCAGCTTTGCGGTATCGAAGGCCACCACGGCATTGCTGTTTCGCGCTGTGACGTAGATGCGGTCGCCAGAGGGCGAAATCGCCATCCGCACCGCGCTGCAGCCGGCGGGAATTCGCGCGGCAACCGCTTTTGCCGGGTCCGTCGCGGCCTGCGCGACATCCACCACAATCACCGACCCTCCGGATTGACAATCGGCGATCCGGCCGGCGATCCTTCCGGTTTGCAGGCCGCCGGCCAACCCCATGCAGGCAAGGCCAGTTGGCTGGTCGTATACAGCCATTTACCGTCGGGCGAGAACGTGAGAGCGATGGGAGCCAGCCCGGTCGGGATCTTGCCTTTGATTGCATCGGCCTTGAAACCGGTCGCCCGCGCCCGCTCCAGATCGATGACCGTGATCGATTGCGCTCTCTCTTCGCTGACAAACAGCAGTTTGTCGTCGGCAGTGACGTTTGCGTAAATGCTCTCGGAATTCGGTCCGTCGCTGAAGGATCCAAGCACCGGGTCCCCCACGCCACTGGTCAGGCGCTGCACATCCAGAAAAACGACGGCGTTGTCGGCTGCCGCGATCAGCAGCTTGCCATCGTGCGTCAGGACGATGCCCGTGGGCGCCGACGTCAGCGGCGCAACCCGCGCTAGTTCGACGGCGCCGCCGCTGCGCTTCAAGACTGCGATGCCGGCCCGGCCTGTAAGGGAGACGAATACCCAACAGCCGTCGTGCGACGGAACAGCCGTGAATGGATTCGATGGGAGCGCGATCGTCACTGACGGCGAAGCGGCGCTCGCATTGCAATCGGCTGACTGTGCTTGTGCCGCGATTGCGACCAGAGACGCCATCGTGAGTATTTGCAGGATGTGTTTGCTCATGGTATTGGGATATGCTTTCGGACATGGTCGATAAGTGCTTCGCGACCACTGAGGCTCCACCAACCGGTGGCCGCCGGCCAAAGTCCGAGACAGCGTCATAGCGTCAACGAACGAGCCCGACCATCTCGGATTACCATTTTAGGAAGTCATGCACCTTGAAGTGTCGGCGCGATGCCTGCTCGAACCTTTCGAAAGGAGTTGGCGTTCTTTGTTGCTACCGCAGGGACCGAGCATTGGTGCCGACGGAACGGCCGGCTTTGTCCGCTTGATGTCTCATACGCCGGTGTTGTACTTCAGGAACAATGGGTAGTACGAGTCACATGCTTATTCGTTGAACGACGTCAAGAATATTGACAATTGTTAGAGAGGCTCGATCTACCGGCGGTTCCCCTTGTTGTCCAAGGGCCTCGTCGTTGACGGCATAATCGGATAGCCGGCACGTCATCACGATAACTTGATGGCCGTGTTCGCATACACTCTGTCGCACCTGTTTGCGGAACCACTCGATGCGTCGGCTGTCGCTGTGAACGAGCTGGTCGTCCAGAAGTACGGCGGTCTTGAGCTGCGCGGCAATCGCGAGCCGGATCAGGGTCGCCAACTGCTCCCGTGTGCCGACCGAGAGCTCCTCCACGCGGTGTTCTCCGCCGATGGAGACGAATCCCTCCATGCGCAGGTCGGGGTCGAGATTCACGTGCGCGTACAGATCGCCGGCTAATTCCTTGAATCGTTCCGTTATCGGCGCAGCCAGAGAACGCCCCAGATGCGAGGAGCGCTTCGCCTCCGCTGCCTCCAATAGCTCCAGGATGTGCCGCGACGCCTCGTAGTCCAGCTCCTGATCTTCGGCATGCTCCCTGGTCCGCTGAACGGCCTCGCGCTCCTCTTCCAGCCGCTCGATCCCGACGCGCCCACCCACCAGATCGAGCTTGCCCCGCAGTTCGTTCAGGCTCCCCTCGCACGTCTTGAGTTCCGCTTCGCTGTTCTCCACTGCCTGGTCCGCCTGAAGCACTTGCTCGGACGTGACCTTGGGCGCCGGATCCAGTTCGGCCAGCGCTTGGCGCGCTTTCACGAGAGCCTTACTCGCTCCCTCGATGTCCATCCCCGCCATTTGCCGCTCAGAGGCTTCGAGGTCGCCGCGCGCCCGCTCCAGTCTCCCTCGCAGTTCGTCGCGCCTGGCGGTCGCGGTCTCCGCCGATGCTCTCGCGCTGGTCAATCGGTGCTCCGCTTGGGTGGCAGCCGCTTCTGCCTCTCGCAGTTTCCGCGCCGCATCGTTATTTGGCTGCGCGCCTTCGGCCTCCGCATCCAGCAGCAGGGCATGGACCCGCCGCTCCTCGCCCTCAGCACTTTCCAACTCCGCGGCGGCGCCCGAAGGGAAGGTCGATTCCAGCATTTCGGCTTTCCGGCACGCGGCGGGAATTGCCGACTCCTGCAAATCGAAAGCCGCCGAGGCATTCGATAGCCGCTGCTTCGCCTCGTCGTATCGCGTGCTTGCCGCGACCCGGTCCGAAGAAGGAACACCGGTCCCCGCTGCCGTATGCGCGGCGGCGAGTCGCAGCTCCATGTTCTCGATGTTGATGGTCTCCGCGGCGAGACGTGCCAGGTCCAGGCGGGCGCGGCCCCGGGCGAGATCGTCCGCCGCTGTCTGGCGCTCGCGCCGCCGATCTTCCCAGCGGCTTTCGGCAGCAACCAGTTCGTTCCTCGCATCCGACACGGCGTTCTCGGACACCGCAACTGCGGGCGCGAACTCCGGGGAGGTGAGTCGTCTGCTTTCCTCGCGCAACGAGTCCAACTGCGCCGCGGCCTCGCGCAATCGCCCCTCGGCCTCCACGACAACCGCTTGCGGATCGACACCCGGAAGCACAGCTTTGTTTCGATCCGCCAGCGCCTGATCCGCTTGAGCTCTTGCCGCCGCACAAGTCACTACCTGACGAACCTGTTGGTTCTGTAAACTGGTGCGCGCACGATGAGCGTTCTCGATCTGCTCCCGTGCCCGTAGGTTCCTGTCGCGGAGCGCCTCCTGGCTATAGTCCGGGACATCTGCTTGCGATGCGGCCGAGCCGTGAACCGCCAGCTCTTCTACTATTGTTGCTAACTCCCGCCGTAGCGACGAAAGGCCCGCAGAACTGTTCAGCATCGCATCGGCCTGGCGATCCAGCCCGCCGGCTTCCTGACGGGATCGTTCGGTCTCGCTGCGGAGCTCCTGGCATTCCTGGCGCTTCGCGTTCACCTGCTCCAACGCAGTCACGCTCGCTTCACGAAGGACGGATGCCGTCTCAGCGGCTAATTGCGACTCCAGCTTCCCGGTTTCCATTCGCCATGATGATTCGGCAATCTTCCTCTGCCGGCGGCTATCGCTAAGAGCGATGATCGCTCCCACTGCGGCTCCGAGTACGAGCGCGGCGGCGATAGAGAGTGCCATGCTCCCGGAGCTTGCAAACCATGCTACGGCGAAGCCGACGGTAGCCGCCACCAGGCCGCTAAGCAGCGGAAGCGCTGTAGAGCGAGCTGGCGCGCCAGGGCCAACCGATTTGCGGTTCTCGATGGCGGATTGAAGCGATTGGATCGAAGCAAGCTGTTGTGCCGACGGCAAGCGAACGCCCGCTGCCTCCGCCTCCAGGCGCGTGGCTCGATCCCGCGACTCTGCGGCGCGGCGGCGAGCCTCGCGGCCCTCATTCTCTTGCGCGCTCAGTTCTTCGACGTTTGATGCAAGCGCCCGCCGCCGCAGTTCGAGTGCAATCGAGTTGAGTAGACGCGTTTCTTCCTCGCACGTCGCGATATCCGCGGCGTTGTCCGTAAGGCTGGCTTCGATTTCGGCTGCGATCGCATCAGCCGCTGCTGCGGCCGCTTGCGCTTTCTTCGACCGCTCAATCTGCGCCAGGGCAGTCCTCGCGCGCTCCACCGCCTCCCGCTCATCGCGAACCGCGGCCTCAGCGTGCAGAATTCGAGCATCCAGCAGACGGATCTTCATCGCCCGCTCATCCCCGGCAGTTCGCGCCTGTTGGTCCAACTCGCGGGCCGTCTCCAGCGCTGCGCCGGCTTCCTTCACAAGGCCCTCGGCCGCGGCAACGGCCCCGGCAGCGGCCAGTTCTCGTTCGGCCAGTTCCTTATGTTCCAATACCGCCGATTCCAGCGCGGACATGAGGCCGCGAGCCTGCTGCATTTCCTCCCACACTGTCGCAAGGTTCAATTCCGCTGCGCAACGCGCGGCTTCCTGCTTCGCCTGCTCAACCGCGGTCGCCGCCGCAGCCAATTGGGACTCGAGCCGCACCAACTCAGTTCTCGCCGCCACTGCCGCCTGCGCGGCGGCCTTCCGTCCCGTGGCCCTCTCCAATTGGACCCGAAGCTCGGAGATTCGAACCTCGCGCGCACCCGCTGCCAGTTCCTCCGACGACTGCTGCACGGAGCGTGCACGGGCCAGCCTGTCTCTCGCCGCCATCGCCTCTTCGTCAGCCAGCTTTGCAGCGTTGGCCGCCTTCATCTGCTCATCCTCCACCAAGGCGAGCTCCGCTTGTGCGGCTTCCCATTCGCGGCGCGCCGCGTCGATCGCGCTCACCGCATTGGTCAAGCGCTCAAGTTCGCGGCCACACTGCGTGACCTCGCGATCGAGCTGTTCGCGCCGGACGGCCGACGCCTGATAGCTCCGGAGTTGCCCGAGGTGAGCGCGTGCCTGATCCCGCAACTCGAGCGCTCCCTCACGCGCCCGCAGTAACTGAACTACTTCTTGCTCGATCTCCTTACCCTGCCGCGCCGCTTCCTCCAGGGCTCGAACGCGCGCCTCGCGCTCCCGCAATTCAGACTGTGCGCGGACGAGGGGCGAGTCCAGCTTCCGGCTATGCCGACCCTTTGCCGTGTAAACTTCACCGGTCCGATCCTTTAGCCGCTCGAGTAACTTCGTCACCAGCGGATCCTGACCGAGCGCATCGAGCGCGCGGGTAACCAGTGTCCTGCCACTGTCGTCCTGGTCACCCTTTAAGCTCGCCTCAAAGATCGCGCTCACCTCTCCCTGTTTTCCCAGAAGTGCGGTGGTGAGAAAGGTCTCGGAGCGATGCGTGGCGCCGCGGCCTCCCGGCGCGGCAAGTCCCCACTGCAGTAAGTCGCGGAGCTTGCCCTCCACATCCCTGCTCTGGGCGTGGGGTTGATAGCGGGTTCCGCCGTCAGTGGATTTGTCGAGACTGGCTTTCGCCCTGCTTCCCGGCGCGAACACCTTCTCCAGCTTCCAGGTGGCCCTCTGGCATTCGAATGTGATCGAAACCCTGGGAAACTGTCCCGCTGCCGAATTCCATGGGACGAACGTGCGCGCTTCGGCCGATCCGGGCGCGACCAGCAATGCGGCGCGAACCGCCTCGGTCAGAGTCGATTTTCCGCGATCGTTCGGCCCATGCACGACATTCAGACCTGGTCCGAACACGAGCCGGGCGGATTGAATCGCGCGAAAGTGCTCCACTTCGAGAGTAAGAAGCCGCACCCTATCGCACCTCGCTCAACATGCGGTAAAGGACCACGAGGGCACGCCGGGCTTTTTCGCTTCCGCCAGCTTGTTCCTGGAGGGCGGCCGCGACCTCCCGGATCGCGTCGGGCGCATCCTCAAAGTTCGATTCCGCCGGACTGGCTTCAATACGAAGACGCTTGGAATCCACCACAAGCGCGGCGGCACGCCCGTGCGACGCCAAGGTGCCGGCCAGCGAACGCAGGACGCCGACGACCTCGTCATTCTCCTCGATGGAAGCCGTCATGTGCAGATGCAATCGCAGCACGGTGCTAGAAAGGTCCTCAGTCGCGAGCTTACGCAGCTCGATAATGTTGTAGACGGTCTCGTCCCGCCAGGTCCAGCGAGCCACGCGTTCTTTTCGGATCCGGGGCGCTACCCCGTGGCCGCGAAAGCTCACGATCGCCACGTTCCCGGCGTCAGGTTCCTTGAAGTTCGTGGGCTCTGGAGCGCCGGGATACACCATGGGAGCAATCCCGTTCTCGGGTATCGCCCGAAAGCCGTGCCAATCGCCGATGGCCAGATAATCCAATCCGCGTTGCCGGGTGGCATCGCGTGCGATCGGGAAGTTCGTCTGGCAGCCAGGCAGATCGAAGGCGGACCCGTGGACCACACCGATTCGGACGCGCTCGTCTCCCGCTATCCGGTCAGGCAGTGCCAGCGCAGGGTCATCAGCGCCGGCTGAAGAACGGCACGGCCTTGCGTACAGCACGGCGTCGGGGCCGAGTTCCAGTTCGAAATCGTCGCGGTCCACCACATGAACCCATGGCGGTAAAGCGCGTCGAAATGCGTGCCCACGCTCGAACACAGACTCTCGGATGAGCGGGTCGTGATTGCCGGGCAAGAGGATCACTGGGCAATGCCAGCCGGTATCGCGGGTAAAGGCCGCGGCCAAACCGCGCCACCAGTCTTGCTCCGGTTGTGGGGAATCGAAGATGTCCCCGGCGCAGATAACGGCGCGGACGTCGTACTGTTGAGCCAACCCGAGAATCGTGTCGACGGCCTCCAACCGCGCGCGGGCGAGCTTCCGCGCAGTCTCCCCATCCAGTTGGCTGGAAATGTGGCCCAAATGCAGATCGGCCGTGTGAAGGATCGTCAACACGGCTGCGCGGCCTCTCGCGCAATCTCGAACTCCACCTCCAGAACGCGGTTCACCTGCGGTCTGCGGAAACGGCGCTCATGCAGACGATTGCGCCATAACTGATAGTCGGGATCGTCACCCCTTTCGAGCTTCGCGATCCGGTCCTCCAGGTGTCGCATCTGGTGGCGCAATGTCTGGATAACCTGATCCTCATTGGCACGCACCGCGGCGGTGAGTGCGCGATCCCTCCGGCGCTCGGCTTCGTCGATCTTCTCTTCGATGCCCATCAGCTTGCGGCGAACCAGCAGTGCCTGGTCCTCTATATAGCGATCGAGCTGCCACAGCATGCGCTCGAAGCGGTCCCGGTCGCTCACCGCTACCGCAGCCTGGTTCTCGAAAATCGCCTCTTCCACCGCTGCTTCGAGCGCCGGTGGAGGCGAATAAGGGCCCGGCGCGTCCTCATCCGACACGACCAGTGACAGCAGCGCCTGGACGCTTTCGGAATCGAGCGGGTCGGCGGAGCCTTCCATCAACGCGGTCGTGACAAGCTGATCGACGGATTCGATCCCGCGGTACGCAATCTTCGTCACCACCAGGTGACCGCGGCGGCCCTGTAAGCTCGCAAGGGGCTCCGGTAGCGGCCTGTCGCCGCCGCCGAATCGAACCTTGCGCGGCCTGCCGCAAGCCTGGCGCGCTTCCTCAATTGCGGCTTGCACCAGCGGATGCGCACTGTGAAGAACATCGCCCTCGCGCAGGTCTCTCGCATCACCGATTACGACGTCGCCGCCTTCCCGGTAATCCCCTGGCAGTTGCTCTGCCGCAGGGATATGCATCACGACCCGGCCCGGGCTTTCAGAACGCCGGAAGGGCACTCCGATCGCGCCGAGATACGCGGCCACCATCTGTTCGACATCGGCGTCGAGCCCGGCAAGTTCACCCGGCAATTCATGCTCGTATTTGCGGAAAACGGCTCGCAGCGTGTCGTCCAGGCGTTCTTCCACCAGTTCCGCCGCGCGCGATTGCTCGGCATTGAACTCCTCCCTCTTAGCCTCGACCTTATCTCTCAGGCCTTGCAGCTCATGCGTGACGTCATCGACCGAACGGGCCTGGTCGTAGATTCGTCGTAGCTGCGCCTCGAAGTCGACTCCGATGCCTGAGATGAGCGATTGCGGAGAGTCCGTCGCCGGGACATGCAGGATGGCGTCCGAGTTGTCGAGCACCTTACCGAACAGATCGAGCTTCTGACTCAGGATCTCGAACGTCAGACGCTGGGCTTCGTTCTCTCGCGCCAGGAAGCTCATCACGGTCACGCCTCGGCGCTGGCCGTATCGATGGATGCGGCCGATCCGCTGCTCGATGCGCTGCGGATTCCAGGGTAAGTCGTAATTGATCAGGGTGTCGCAAAACTGAAGGTTCAGTCCCTTCGCGCCGGCCTCAGTGGCGATAAAAACTTTGGAGCGCACGCGGAATTCGTGAACCAGCGCAAGGCGCAGGGCTACTTCGCGGCTCGGCCGGTTCCCCGGAGGCAACGACGGAGCGACCTCTTTTTCCCAAACGTCGAGCGCTGCCTGCGCTTCGGGCGTCTCATTGTCGCCGCGAAACAGAGTGATGTCCGCCGGGGCACACCCGTTCTCGAGCAACAGATTCCGTAGATAGCCCTGAGTTGTCAGCGATTCCGTAAAAACGATGGCGCGCCCACTGCCCTGGCCGCGTGCGCCGCGCTCGCTCACCACGCGCAACGCATCCAGGAGACACCGCGCCTTACTGTCGTGGGGCAGATCGGCGCTCCGCCGGGCGAACTCCCGCACCTGTTCGAGTTCTGCTCGGACCCGCTCGATATCCGGAGAAGATTCCGCCGGCGGTTCGGGCACAGCTTCCGCCGGAGTGCCTGCGAGTCCATCGAGTTCCGCCGTATCCTCCTCGAGATCGTGGAAGAAATCCTCGACGATCAAACGCTCGAAAGATTCGGAGCGCTGCACCCTGGTCAACTGCGCTTCCAGCCTGAGGGCCACCTTCTCCAGACTCGCCGCCAGCGCCGCCAGTGAAGACGCCATGCGACGGTGGAAACCGAGGAGCAAGAGCCGTTGGCTGCCTCGGAACGCACAAAGATCCGGCTTCATCAGCCACCTAGTGACGTCGTCATATAACGACTTCTCTTCCGGGCTCATCGAATACTCGATGAGGCGGGTCTGCCGCTCGACAAACGGAACCTCCAGGAACTCCTGAGCCTGGCGTCGCAGCGTTCGCTGCATCACCACCGTCAGGCGTCTGCGGAGTTCCTGAACCTGTTCGGGCTGTACGGTGCGATCGGATCCATCGCAAAACAACTCGCGAAATGTCGGCAGCTTCCCCAGAAGCGTGCCGGTCGGTTCGACGTACTGAACCAGCCCCCACAATTCGGCTAAAGAGTTCTGAATCGGAGTGGCCGTCAGAAGCAGCACCGGCGTGCCTCCCCGCTGGACCAGTTCCCGGACCCGGCCCGCGGTTACCGCCTCGCGGGAATCGTCGTTGTAGGTGCCCTGCTTGTCGAAGCGTTTGTAGACCCCGGCGAAGATTTCGTGGGCCTCGTCGACCACAATCAGCTCGAAGGGGTCCACGGTCTTGAGAATCGAAGCTCCTTTGGAGCCGCCCGCGAGTTCGCGGTGAACCAGGAAAACGCCGGAACCCTCGAACGAGTCCGGGTCTGGTTGTCCTTCGCGGGCCTCGATCCCAAAAAGCGTGTAGAGTTCCGTTTGCCATTGCCCCAGGAGAGACTTGGGCACAATCAGCAGGACTCGCCGAGTGCCTTCCGCGAGGAGTTGAGCAATGACCAGCCCCGCCTCGATCGTTTTCCCGAGCCCCACCTCATCTGCCAGGATGCAGCCGCCCTCCGGAATACGGCGAAGTGCGAACACGACCGCGTCGATCTGGTGCGGGTTTGGGTCAATACGTCCGCGACGCTGAGCGGCTGCATAGCGGCGGTGCTCATCGGAACGGCGTAGACGGATAAGGTCCTCGGCGAGCAGCCGGCGATGAATAGGGTAATTGCCGTTCACGTTAGCTTCTGTTTTGAGCTAATTATCTGTCGGTAGTGGGCTCGGAGATTGTCACGACCCCGTTCACATCCGGACTCATATTTTACAGTACTTCGCGAATCGCCGATCCTGTTTGCGTTCAGAACCAGATTTATGTCTCGGCAAAGTTTTGCTCTCAGTGCTTAGCAGTAGGAATGTGATTGTTATCATTCTGAATCACTTGGCCCACCTGTTTTCTTGAGTATCGACTTGGCAGTAAACGCCCGTTGCCGACATTTGCGACCACAGCGGATACATCCATCCTCGCTAACGGCCAGTTGCCGACCAAGCCGCTCGGTAGCTACCATGTCTACCGATAATTACATGGATGGATCCTCCTTCCACTGGTGATCTGCGCCGTTGGGGCGCACCGTTAAATAATAGGGAAAAGTTCGTATCCGCGATGAGGAGGCGCACGTTCCTTCGAACTGGCTGGCCCATTAGTAAACGGCTCGATCGGCGCGTGGAAGGCCCGTCGTCGCAGCAAAGCAGGCCAGCGGCGTCTCCACTTCCGGTCTCAGCCGAGAAGGACGGAGGCGGAGCCGGTCCGAGCGGTTCGAATGGACTAGAGTCTCCGTTGGCGTCTCCGGGCATCCCCGTTATTCAATTCTGCGCCCCAACGGCGCAGATCACCCGGGCTAGAGTGCGTCTCCACTTCCGGTCTCAGCCGAGAAGGACGGAGGCGGAGCCGGTCCGAGCGGTTCGAATGGACCAGGGTCTCCGTTGGCGTCTCCGGGCATCCCCGTTATTAAATTCGGCGGCTCTTGTCGAATCGCGCACGAACATCGTCTACAGCTCGCGCTGCTGCGCGCCCAATGATGCGGAGACGGAAGCGCTGTACGAACAGATCGGCCGGCTGAAGGTGGAGCTGGACTGGCTCAAAAAAACAGTTGGTCTGCTCGACTGAGGAGCGGCGTGAGCTGGTCGAGCCAGGCTGCCCGGACATTAGCCTGCGGCGGCAATGTGAGCTG
>DASXEY010000033.1:0-94596 GCA_036489835.1 Bryobacteraceae bacterium
AAATTACATTGGTATAGCCCATCTTTTGAAGCGACGCCGCCGTCAGCGCGGAACGGTAACCACCCCCGCAGTACAGCACCATTGTGGTCGATTTTTCGGGGATTTCGGTTTCGATGTCGCGCTCGATTACGCCCCTGCTCATTCCGGCCGGGAGTGGATACCTACGAATTCTGGTTGAAAATCGGAATCGTTTTTCAGGGCGTCCGATTCCTGCTGGGCGATGTGCTCAAGCTGGGAGGAATCCGCCCGGGCCGCCAATTTCAACCTCGCGCTCACTCAGATACAGGCGGGTATGCAGAATCAAGCCACCCATCGACTCCCTGCGCAGCATGTCTTCGCAGAAATATGCGCCGGGAATGTATTTTTACGGGAAGGTTCTGGAAGAGGGGAACAGCGTCGCGGCGGGCGCGGATGAAGGCTCCCGTCTGATTCGGGAATCCGCCGGCAAAAACGGTCCCGCGATTTATGAGATTGCCGAAGCTCGGCTGGAAGGGAACCGCCTCGATAAGGACCCTGAGAAGGGGATGGACCTTATGCGGGACGCGGCCAGGCATGGGAGCCGGAGCGCGCAGCAGTTTCTCGGCCAAGCCTATGAGAAGGGCGCTCCCACCGGGGCGGATGCGGAGAAATCGCGCCACTATTTCCGGATCTGCGCAAAGGGAGGCGATTCTTTGTGCCAGTTCCGCTTAGGAAAATCGCTATTGGAAGAGTCCGGCCGCAGCGAACGCGATTATGTACAGGCCATCGCCTGGCTGCATGTAGCGGCGAACCAGGGAATGGCTGGCGCGAAGGAGCTTTTGAGCCACGAAGACGCGCACCTGACTCCCTCCCAGATCGCCGACGCCAGGAAGCTGATGATGCAACGGGCTCCCCCGAAGTAGGCGCTGGCAGGAGCATAATGGATTCATGAATCGGGCCGCGTGCGGGCTGCTCAGCTTGACCCTGCTCATTCGAATTGGCTCCGCTTTTCCAGCGGACGGCGACACCGAGGTCTATCGGCCAGGACCCGGCGTCTCCGCGCCGAAGGTGATTCGCAAAATTGAACCGCGCTATACCCAACAAGCCCGGCGCGCTTTTGTGCAAGGCACCGTGGTCCTGGAAGTGGTGGTGGGCGAAAGCGGCTCGCCCGAACGCATTGCGACCATCAGCCCGATTGGGTTCGGGTTGGACGATCGCGCCCAGGAAGCCGTTTCGCAATGGGTTTTTAAGCCGGGGAAGAAGGATGGCAAGCCGGTCAAGACCATTACCACAGTCACCGTCGATTTCAGGATCTTCCATCGCGTCTTCGATCCCGCCGCGGAGGAACGCCGCACCTCTTACAACCTGGTAGTGGAGGAAATTCAAAACCACCGCCGGTCGGACAAGACGCTGGAAACGATTCAGAATCTGGCGCAGCAGAAGTATCCTCCGGCCATGTACCTGTACGCCAAGATGCTGGAAGCCGGCGACGGTTTTCCGCGCGATCCCGATCAGGCTGTGCGCCTGATTGTAGAAGCGGCGCAAAAAAATTTCGCCGCGGCTATGTACGACGAAGGACGCATGCTACTCGAAGGCCGCCGCCTGCCTCAGGATCCGGATAAGGGGTTGGAACTGGTGCGCAACGCGGCGATTCTGCGCAATCGTCCCGCACAGTTTTACCTGGCCGGGGCGTATGAACGCGGCGACGGACTTCCGCAGAGTCCAGAACAAGCCCGGCAATACTATCGCCTTTGCGCCGTGCTGGGCGAGAGCATTTGCCAGGTGCGGCTCGCGAAGCTGCTTCTCGATAAGCCGGAGCACGAGGAGCGTGACCGCCTACAAGCCATCGCATGGCTTGAGCTGGCCGACGAAAAGGGCGACCCGCTGGCGCGCGTGTGGCTTGATGCGGAACGTTCCGGTCTCACCGACGAGCAGCTCGACTGGGTGAAGCGGCTCAAGGAGCAGTTCCTTTCGATGCGGTAGCCTCCGGCGGCCGTGCTGCGACGATCCTCACCCGGGCAATTCGGTTGCGTTCCATCTCCTGCACGATGAACGTGCGTTGACCGTAGGTGACGGCGTCGCCGCGAGCGGGAATGTAGCCCAGGCGGAACAGCACAAACCCGGCCAGCGTTTCGAAACCCGCGTCGCCGGGCAGTTCCACGCCGTACTCAGAAGCGAGTTCGCGGATGGTGGTGCTGCCATCCACTTCAATCACCGCGTCGCCGGTTGTGGGTGTGCGGGTCCTCTCGTCGTGCTCATCGCCGATGGGTCCGAAAATCTGCTCCAGCACGTCTTCCAGAGTCACCAGTCCGGTGAAGGTGCCGAACTCGTCCACCACCAGAGCCATGTGGGCGTGGCTGGCGCGGAATTCGTCCACAAGCTGATTGAGAGGTTTGGTTTCGGGCACCACCACGGGTTGGCGCAGGTAGCGGCGGAGCCGGAACGCGGGCGCGGGCATGCGGCGGTCGCCGGCCATCTTGCGCTCCTGCCACGCCTGCATCAGATCCTTATAGTGGATGGTGCCCACGACGTGTTCCGGCTCGTTTTCATACACCGGCAGGCGGGAATATTGGTGCTCCAGAAGAAGGCGCAGAATTTCGTCCAAGGTCGCGTCGGCCGAAACCGAAACAATGTCGACGCGCGGCGTCATGATCTCGCGGGCGCTGACGTTTTTCAGGTCCAGCAGCTTCTGGATGGCGATCTCTTCGAAGCCTTCCAGGTGCCCCTCCTTGCGGCTGGATTCGATGATGAACTTCAACTCCTCGGTGGAATGGCCTCCGCCGGTTCTGCCGTGGACGCCGAGGGCGCGCGAAAGCTCCCGGGCGGAACGCTCCACCACGAAAACGAACGGTTCGAAGAGGCGGTAGAACAGCAACAGCGGCGGCGCCACCAGAAGCGCAAGGCGGTCGGCCTTCTCGATGGCCAGGTTCTTCGGCACCACCTCACCCACTACAACGTGGAAAAAGCTCATGGCCAGAAATCCCAGGGCGAAGCTGGCCGCGTGAAAGTAGATCTCGGTGTGCGGCGTGATTAATGGGCCGAAGAGCGCAATGAAAACGCGGTAGAGCGTGTCTTCGCCGGCCCAACCCAAGCCGAGGCTGGCAAGGGTGACGCCTACCTGCGTGAGGCTCAAAAGACGCTCGGGATTCGCCAGCAGTTCCAGGGCGGCGCGTGCAGGAGCCCGGCCTTGATTGGCGAGCTCCTTGAGGCGCGAGCGGCGCACGGAGATCAGCGCCACTTCCGCCGACGCGAAGAACGCGTTCAGCGCCACGATCAAGGCGAGAAGCAGGAATCGAACTGTCATGCACCGCTCTCCTTGGTCACCACGGCTCTGTCGGTGGCAGTGCTCTTCTAAACTCCGCTGCTACGCGCAATCAATCTGAGGATAGCGGTTTTGGTTCAGCGCCAAAAGTCAAGGCAGGATGATGGGATTGAACTGTCCTGCACCGCTCCTTTGGTCGCGGCGCTGCGAGTGGCTCTCAATGGATCGTGCAGCCTTCGCTACAATGCGAGCAGGTCTCTTCCACACTCCGCTGCTACGCGCAATCAATCTGAGGTCGCGGTTTTGGTCCAGCGCCACGGAATTGAAGTCCTATGCACCGCTTCCTTTGGTCGCGGCGCTGCGAGTGGCTCTCAATGGATCGTGCAGCCTTCGCTACAATGCGGGCAGGTTTCTTCCACACTCCGCTGCTACGCGCAATCAATCTGAGCATAGCGGTTTTGGTCCAGCGCCACGGAATTGAACTGTCCTGCACCGCTTCCTTTGGCCGCGGCTCTGCGAGTGGCTCTCAATGGATCGTGCAGCCTTCGCTACAATGCGAGCAGTGCTCTTCCACACTCCGCTGCTACGCGCAATCAATCTGAGCATAGCGGTTTTGCTGGTTCTGGTTCTCGCGATTGTGTACTGGTTCGGCTGGCGATCCCTGCCCCAGACCTCCGGCTCCATCACCGCTCCTATCGGCGGACCCTCCACTATCGCGCGCGATTCGCGAGGCGTGCCGCACATTACGGCGGCCTCCTGGGAAGACGCGATTTTCCTCCAAGGCTACGTCATGGCGCAGGATCGCCTATGGCAGATGGACGCGCTGCGGCGGCTGGCCGCGGGAGAACTGGCTGAGGTGGTGGGAAAAGCGGCGCTTGAATCCGATCAGGACTCCCATCGCTGGCGCATGCAGCGCGTGGCCGAGGACCAGGAGCGCAGGCTGACGCCCGGCAGCCGCGCGATTCTGGCGGCGTATGCGCGCGGCGTGAATTATTTTTTAGAGACGCACCGAGGACGCCTGCCGCCGGAGTTCACGGTGCTGCGCTACGATCCGCGCCCCTGGAGCGTGCGCGATTCGCTGCTGATCATTCTGCAAATGTATCGCATGCTGGCCTCCAGCTGGCGGGAGGAGCTGAACAAATCTCAAATGCTGGCGGGAGGCGATGCGGCCAAGGTGAATTTTCTGTACCCGCAGCGCACCGGTAGCGAGGTTCAGCCGGGCTCGAACGCCTGGGTAATCTCCGGCGCGCACTCCGCTACCGGCAAGCCCATCCTGGCTAACGATCCGCACCTGGATTGGGCGGTGCCCAGCGAATGGTACCTGGTGCATCTGAAGGCCCCCGATCTGGATGTCACCGGGGCCACGCTGCCGGGCTTCCCGGGAATCATCACCGGCCACAATCGGCGCATCGCCTGGGGCCTCACCAACCTGGGCTTCGACGTACAGGATCTATACCGCGAGCAGATCAATCTGGAAAACGGGCGCTATCTGTATCAGGGCCGCATCGAGCAGGCGCGCCTGGAACGCGACATTATTGCCGTCAAGGGACAGGCTCCCATCGAATTCACGGTCTGGGTGACGCGGCACGGGCCGGTTTTTCTGGATGACGGAAACATCCACTATTCCATGCGCTGGATTGCCGCGGACGATCAGCCGGTGCAATTTCCGGGGCTCGATCTGGACCGCGCCCAAAACTGGGAGGAATTCAACGCCGCGCTCAAGGACTTCGCTGGACCCGCGCAGAACTTCGTGTATGCCGATGTCGACGGGAATATCGGGTATCATGCTGCGGGCCGGCTTCCGGAACGCGAAAAGGCCTGCCCCGCCGATCTGCCTCTCGATGGGACGTCGGGCGAATGCGAATGGCACGGGGTCATTCCTTTCGAGGATTTGCCTCACGTTTACAACCCGCCCTCGGGGACGATCGTCACGGCGAACCAGAATCCATTTCCCACGGACTATCCGTGGCCTGTCGACGGCCGTTTCGCCTCGACGTATCGTGTGAAGCAGATCGCCGCGCGGCTGGGGTCCCGCGAGAAGTGGCAGCCGGCGGATATGCTGACGGTCCAGAAAGACGTCTACTCCGAGCTTGCGCATTTCCTGGCCGGCCAGATGGCGGCGGCATTCGATAAGAAGTCGGCGGCGAAGGCGGACACCGGCGGCGCGCAGGTCCGCGCTGCTGTGGACATCCTGCGCTCCTGGAACGGACAGATGGAAAAGGGGACGGCCGCGCCACTGCTGGCTTCGCTTGCCTATGACCGGCTGCGCAACGCCGTGGCGAATCGCGCTTCGCCAGGACATTCCGCGAACTACGAAACCTCCTTCCTGGCGCCTGAGATCGTCGAGCGCCTCCTGCGCGAGCGCCCGCCGGGCTGGTTTCCGGATTACGATGCTCTTTTGCTGAAGTCGCTACAAGAGGCGATCGCCGACGGCGGAAAGCTGCAAGGCTCGCGGATTTCGCGCTGGGATTATGGGCAGTATAACCAACTCAAGATCGAGAACCCCATCTTCGGCGCTCTGCCGGTGATCGGGAAGTACTTCGATATCGGGCCCGCGCCCATGAGCGGTTCTGCGACAACCGTCAAGCAGACCACGCGGCGGCTGGGACCGTCGATGCGCATGATTGTCGATCTTTCGAATCTGGATCGCTCGCTCATCAACGTGACCACGGGGGAATCCGGGCATGAGCTTTCACGCCATTACATGGATCAGTGGGACGCCTACTACGCGGGCCAGAGCTTCCCGATGGAGTTCGATCAAGTCCGCGCCTCAGAGGTCCTGACGGTCAATCCTTGACACCGCTCCCTGTGGTCGCGGCTCTGCTAGCAGCGATCTGTATGCAAAGTCGATTCCGAGCCGCGACCGAAGGGAGCGGTTTCAAAGATTGGTTAGTTAAGAGTGGCGATTGATATGCGACGTCGATTCCGAGCCGCGGCCGGAGGGAGCGGTTTCAAAGCGCTCAACTCTCGGTGACCAGCGGGACAGCGGAGTGGCTCTCGCTGGAACTCGAAACCTGGGCTAACCCGATCGCAAGCGGCTCCGCAGCTACTTCGTAGAGCAGCTCAAACCTTCCGTCGGAGTGCAGCAAGTAACGCCGGCCGCGCCAGACAATCGTTTTCCCGAAAAAGCCCGCGAGCCAGAATCCGAAGGCCGCAAAATCTTCGAACGGCACCAGAGCCCAGTTGGGTTGCACGCCCAGCACTCGCGTCGAAACCACATACGCGGAGGCGGCCCTCACGGCCAGAGCCAGCACCATCGCCGGCCACCAAGCCGGATTCATCGCGCAGACCGCGACAGCCCACGGAAGCGGCATCGTGAACGCCTGGCCCAGATAACCCATCGGACGCGATCGCTTGGTGCTGCGCGCCCATCTCAACCGGTGCGCGGCGTTGTGACGGAAATCCGAGCTTCCGATATGGTGCTCCACCACGTAGGAAGAAAGAATCACTCCGTGGCCCGCCTCAGCCGCGAATTTCCCCAAGACGAAATCTTCCGCCAGGTAGTCTTTCATGCGCTCAAATCCGCCGATGGACTCGATCGCCTTGCGCCGAGCCACGATGGTGGGGCCCACCGCGAACTGCATCCCTTCGATCATTCGGGCCACCAGGATTCCGGATAGAAAATCGACGTTCATCCCGGCCGCTTCCAATCGCGACCAAAGACTAGCGCCGGCGACCGCGCGGTACGGGCAGGTTGCCACGCCCAGCTTCGGGTCCTGAAATTCGGCAGCGGCGGTGCGCAACAGGCTGGGGGTAACGCGGATGTCGCTATCGCTCATCACCACCAGGTCGTGGGCGGCTTCCGCAAGCATGCACTCCAGGCTGTAGACCTTGGCGTTGGCATAGGGAGGCTCGCCGGTGACGATGAAGCGTGTGGGCACCCGCGAATATTCGCGGCGCAGCTTCTCGACAACCGCGACGGCCGGATCGTCGGCCTCGCGCACGGCAAATAAAATTTCGAAATCCGTGTAATCCTGTTCGAAAAAAGTACGTAGGTTGGCCTCCAGGCCGGGATCTAGGCCCGCCAGAGGTTTCAGAATACTGACCGGCTCACCTGCGGCGACCAGTGCCGCGGGATATACGCGCAGATAGCGCCGCGCGGCGATGATCGCCAAAATGCAGTAAACAAGCGCGACGGCAAGAAGAAGAGCGGTGATTGAAGCCAAAACAAGCATCACAGTACTTTTAGGATAGCGCTCCCAGCCCGAAAATGCAGAAGTCCATGCCTATTCGGCAAATTCTTTCGATAGGTAAAATCTGTCTTTCGGCATATGCGAGACGAAATCGGGGGTTCTTGCTACCCTGAGAGCTAAATGTCCATTTTTGAAGTCATCCTGCTCGGCATCGTGCAGGGCCTCACCGAATTTCTGCCCGTCAGCAGCACGGCGCACCTGGTGGTGATTCCGCGGCTCTTCGGATGGCCCGATCCCGGCTTGGCTTACGACATCGCTTTGCACGTGGGGACCCTGGCAGCGGTCCTGATCTACTTCTTCCGCGACTGGATACACATCATCGCGAATGGGCTGGGAGTGGGCACCCCTTCCGGAGGCGATCCAGACCTGCGCCGCAACCGCATGCTGTTGTGGCTGCTGGTGGCTGGAACCATCCCCGCCGGAATCGCCGGGCTGGCGCTGCAGAAGGCAGCCGATTCGACGCTCCGGACGCTGCCGGTGATCGGCATCAGCGCCATCGTGATCGGAATATTCATGTGGTGGGCGGATCGCGCCGGGCGAGGGCAGAAAACGCTTGGGCACGTCTCCTGGTCGGATTCCATGGCCATCGGTTTTGCGCAGATCCTGGCCATCATTCCGGGCGTTTCCCGGAGCGGCATCACGATCTCGACGGGATTGCTTCGCAACCTGGACCGGCCCACGGCCGCGCGTTTCTCGTTTCTGCTTTCCACCCCGATCATCCTGGGCGCGGCGGCCAAGGACGCGTGGGATCTGCTAAAGCATAAGGAGGCCATTCCGCCCGAGATGCAGGTGGCTTTTATCCTGGGAATCGTAGTCAGTGGAATCACAGGCTGCCTGACCATCGCGCTGTTCCTGAAGTACCTGCGAGCCCGCTCCCTGGCCGTGTTCGTTGGCTATCGTATTATTTTTGGCATAATGGTTCTTGCTCTGGCCTTCTTTCGCTAACCGCGAAGGATGAAATACTTAGGACCCACTCGCCACACGAGGCTTAATCAAGCCGTCGCGGTGGTGTTTTTATGCGCAGGCCTCTTTGTGCTCTTCGGCCTGGCGTCGTACCATGCCTTTGACCCGTCTTTAAATACGGCGTCGGCTCCCGCTAAACCCGTGAACCTGACCGGTCTGCTGGGCGCGTACTTCGCGGATTTCTTTCTGCAACTGCTGGGAGTCGGCGCTTATGCGATTCCTACTCTGATCCTGATGCTGGGCTGGATGTGGATTCGTTCCGCGGATATTGAGTCCCCTGGAATCAAGATCAGCGGGGCGCTTTTACTGGTCGCTTCCACCTGCTGCGCGCTGGGGCTGATTCCGGACTGGCGTCCGATTGCGGGCGAGATCCCTGCCGGTGGCATGATCGGCTCGCTTCTGGCGGATGCGATGGTTGGCTCCATGAACCTGACTGGGGCGATCCTGACGACGATGGCGTGCTGGATCGTTTCCATTTACCTGGTCTCCAAATTCGAAATGGCGCATCTGCTGGTCTGGTTCCGGAGGCCCGCGCAATGGATCATGGCAGCCGCCGCGCGCTTCAACGCCTGGCGTGAGGAACGTGCCCGCAAGGCCCGGCTGCGGGCGCAGGCTCGCGCACTACGCAAAACTTTGGAAGCCGAGAAAGCAGCCGCGAAGGCTGCGAAGGCAGAGGCCATAGCGAAGGCAACACCTGCCGTGAAGCCGTCGGCATCGGGGCCGCCGATTGTCGATCCGCTCACACCGAAAAGCCCGCCACGGCCGGTTCCGCTGCCGCCTGAAATCGACGATATTCCGATTCGCGCTCTGGACGCCGCAGTCTCGGCTGACACGACTCCGGCCGCTCAACCGGGGCCTTCCTCGAATCCAGCTCCGGTTACGGTCTCGCGCAAGAACGAAGCGCGCGTGAACGAAGCCGCCCGGCGGGAGCGCTCACAATTTCAACTGCCTCCGACGGCGATTCTTCAGGAGGCCGCGGCTCGTAGCGCGTACGATACCCAGGAGCTGAAAGAAACCGCCGCGCAGATCAAAAGCAAATTCCAAGAATTCAACGTTACCGGGAACGTGACGCAGATCAATCCCGGTCCGGTTGTGACCACCTTCGAATTCAAGCCGGAGGCGGGCGTGAAGTACTCGCGGATCACCACGCTGACGGAAGATCTATGCCTGGGCCTTCAGGCCGAATCGATTCTGATCGAACGGATTCCGGGAAAACCCACCGTCGGCATCGAGGTGCCGAATTCCAAACGCGAAGTCATCAGCCTGCGCCAGATTCTGGAATCGGAAGAGTTCGGCGCTTCGCCATCCCCGCTGACTGTGGCGCTGGGCAAAGACATTAACGGACGTATTAAAGTGGCTGCGCTGGATTCGATGCCGCACTTGCTGATCGCCGGGTCTACAGGCTCCGGTAAAAGCGTGATGCTGAATTCGCTGATCATGTCGATCCTGTACAAGGCCACTCCGCATCAGGTGCGCATGATCATGGTGGATCCCAAGCGGCTGGAGTTCGGGCCATATGAAGGCATCCCGCATCTGCTGACGCCCGTCATCACCGACGCGAAGAAGGCCACCTATGCTTTGCGTAACGCGGTGCTTGAAATGGAGCGGCGCTTGAAACTGCTGGCTTCCCAGGGCGTCCGCAATATCGAACAATACAACCGCAAGATGCGCCAGCTTCAGGACAAGCCTCGCAGCCTGTTTGAAGAGGAAGACCCCAACGAGGAGAAGCCCGAGCCGATCCCCTACATCCTGATCGTGATCGACGAACTGGCGGACCTGATGATGCTGGAGCGCGCCAACGTTGAAGAAAGCGTGACGCGGCTGGCGCAGATGGCTCGCGCGGTGGGCATGCACCTGGTGCTGGCCACGCAGCGGCCCAGCGTGGATGTGATCACCGGCCTGATCAAGGCCAATTTCCCTTCCAGGATCAGTTTCCGCGTGGCCACGCGCGTGGATTCACGCACCGTCCTTGACGTCATGGGCGCCGAGCATCTATTGGGCAAGGGCGATATGCTGTTCCTTCCGCCCGGTTCATCGAGGCTGGTTCGCGTGCATGGTTCCTATGTGAGCGAAGCCGAGACCAACGACGTAGTCGAATTCTGGAAGCGGCAAGCAGCGCCCGATTACGATCAGAGCTTCCTTATTCCGCCGCTGGCCGACGACGACGAGCCGGAAGCCGAGGAAGGTCCCGAAGATGCGATGTACCAGGAAGCGGTGCGCGTTGTCTGCGAAATCGGCAAAGCCTCCACGTCTACTCTACAGCGGCGCCTGCGGCTGGGTTATGGCCGCGCGGCTCGAATCCTGGATATGATGCAGCGCGACGGCATCATCGGTCCGCCCGACGGCAGCCGTCCTCGCGATGTTCTGAAGCGCCCGGATTGGCTGGAAGAGATCGAAAATCAAGTAAAATAGAGGCTCGATGTTCAAAAAGATTCTGCTTACGGCCGCTCTTGTCGCGTCTTTCGTCTATGCCGCCGTTCCGCGGCCGCTGGTGGATATGATCATCCCCCTTCCTCAAGGGAAACCTCTCGCGCTGAAGGCCTACCGCGGCAAGGTGCTGCTGGTGGCGATGATCACTACCGATTGCAAGACCTGCCAGGCCTCCATCGAGGTTTTGAGCCATCTTCAAAATGATTTCGGCACGAAAGAATTTCAGGTTGTGGCCGTCGCGGGCGACCAGAATGCGCAGTACATGATCGAGCCCTTCGTGCAGCGCTTCCGCCCGACGTTTCCAGTGGGGTACCTCACCGCCGATCAAATGGCGTTGCTGGGCGACATCCGCAAGGAGGATCGCCACTTCGCTCCCATCATGATGTTTGTCGACCGCAAGGGAGTCGTGCGCCAGCAGATTTACGGCGATAATCCCATTTTCAAGAACGAAGAACCATCGCTCCGCAAGATGGTTCAAGATATGCTGAAGCCGTAGATTTCGCTTCACCAGTTGGAAAGCGTGCGCAGAGTGCGGCGATCGAAGAAGGCGGCGTCCGCAGCCTTGAAGTAGCGCCGGATCTCGACGCTGCCGATGTTCACGGTGGTGTGATCCCACTCGCATCGGGTGCAATGCGGAGCATCGGCAGATGAGGGAGTTTCGCTCGCGAACCCTTCTCCTGCGAACCAGGCTCTGGCTTGATGGTATTTCTCCGAATTGAACGGGTCACTTCCGTTGCCATCAAGCGTGCCGAATACCAGATTGATGTCCGGGCGGGGCGCACCGCAGCAGGGCATGATCCTTCCCTTGGCGTCCATGACCATATTCTTGTACAACCATTGGCACGTGTGGCCGGAGTTCGGCGGGGAGCTGGCGACGGGCGTGCCGTTCCATACGGGCGTCTCGTTCCATGCGGGCGTGTCGCTCCAGGGCTTCTCGAATGTCTGGATGATGGCATGGCCATCCACGCTTTCCGGGAACGGGTTCCAATTGCTGGGCCGGTGAATCAGCGAACGCCAGTTCAGCCATTCGATGCTGCCATTGATCGCGGCGGGGCGAATCTTCGGATCGTCACGGCTCACGTCGAAGGGGTTCATCACCCGGAATTGATCGACTCCAAGTTTGTGCGCCATGCGGAGGGCCAAAGGAATCTCATGCACGTTGTGCTCAAAGGCGAGGAAATTCCAGCCGAGCACTGGCGTGTCCTTGCCCGAGGTTCGCTTCGCGTCCACGATTTTGCGGATGTTGGCGAGAACCAGCTCAAGATCGCCATTGCGGCGGAACTGCTGATAGACAGGTTGGGTGGCGCCGTCGATCGAAAGGCCCATATAATCGAGCCCCGATGCAACGTAGGCTTCCGCGTCAAAACGGCTGACGGAAAGACTGGTGGAAATTGCCGTTCCCATCAGATGGGTTTTCGCGAGGCGAATGAGCTTGGGTGTGTTGAGGTTCAGCAGCGGCTCGCCGTAATTGCAGAAAAGCGCTCCGATTGCGTATGGACCGTAGCGCTTCAGCAGGGCGGAAAGACAGTCTACCGGCAACGTGCTCTGCGGCCAATCGAACAATTTCAGCTCCGCGCTGCGGGCAAAATGGACGCAACAGGGGCAGGCAAGCCGGCACACGTTTGAAGGATCGATCACTAATCCAAACGGACGCGAAAGCACCTGCACACTTCGGGCTTCAAAGTGATAGCGGGCGAGCAGCAGGTTCAGGATCTTAAGCGTTAACGCTTCCGCCGCCGGAGACCCGAAACTCGCGCGCAGACGGGCGCAGAGTTCCGGCTTGGCGCGATCCGCGATATCGGCCGCCTGATCCGCGCTGGAACAACGCGCGAGCTTGCTGGCCACTTTCGAGACCGCTGGGAAGGCGGAGTGGCCCCCGTATAGCGCCGCCGGAATGAGAGAGCGCAGGCGGTGGAGCATTGGTTCAAGCGTAGCCTACAGCTCGTCGCAAAAGTCTTGACAGGCGTTTCGCCCGTCGGCCGCTCACACTTTGAACTGGATGCCCTGGGCCAACGGCATATCGCCCGACCAATTCACGGTCACCGTTTGGCGGCGCATGTAGGCTTTCCAGGAATCGCTGCCAGATTCGCGCCCGCCTCCCGTATCTTTTTCGCCGCCGAACGCCCCGCCGATTTCCGCTCCGCTGGTGCCGATGTTCACATTGGCGATGCCGCAATCGCTGCCCCGCGCGCTTAAGAATGTTTCCGCCGGCCTCAGGCTTTCCGTGAAGATCGCGGACGACAATCCCTGCGGAACATCGTTGTGCCATGCGATCGCTTGTTCCAGCGTGTCGAATTCGATCAGATGCAGCACCGGCGCGAAAATCTCTTCTTTGAGGATGGCCATTCCGGGATGGGATTTCACCAGCGTGGGTTCGACGAAGCATCCGCCCAGCCGATTCCCGCCGTAAAGAATCTCGCCGCCTTGATTCCGAATCGTTTCCAAACCGCGCATCATGTTCTCGACAGCGGCTTCGTCGATCAGCGGGCCCATCAGCGTCGAGGCTTCCATCGGATCGCCAACGCGAATCTGACCGTACGCGGCAATCAACTTTTCCGTAATCTTCGCGGCGATGCCCCGCTGCAAGAACAGTCTCCGGATGGACGTGCAGCGTTGCCCTGCGGTGCCCACCGCGCCAAACAATACAGCCCGCACCGTCAAATCCACGTCGGCATCGTCCATCACAATCACGCCGTTGTTGCCGCCGAGCTCCAGCAGGCTCCGCCCCAAGCGCTCGGCGATAATCGGCGCGATGTGCCTGCCCATGCGCACCGAGCCTGTTGCGCTGATCAGTGGCAGGCGATGGTCGCGGATCAATCGCTCACCCACAGCTTCATCTGCGCCGATGACAAGATTCAGCACGCCTTCCCATCCATGCCGGACCAGCACGGCGTCGCAGATTCGCTGCGTCTCCATGGCGGTCAACGGAGTCTTCAGCGACGGCTTCCATACGACTGTGTCGCCGCATACCATGGCGATGAGCGCGTTCCAACTCCACACGGCTACCGGGAAATTGAAGGCTGTGATTACGCCGACCGGGCCGAGAGGATGCCATTGCTCATACATCCTGTGTCCGGGGCGCTCGCTGGGCATGGTGAGCCCATAGAGCTGCCGCGACAAGCCTTGCGCGAAGCCGGCGACGTCGATCATCTCCTGCACTTCGCCCAGCCCTTCGGCGAGAATTTTTCCGGCTTCGAGGGTGACCAGCTTGCCCAGTTCCGATTTAGCTTTGCGCAGTTCGTCACCGATCTCACGGACAATTTCGCCGCGCTGCGGCGCTGGCAGCATGCGCCACTTCTCGAATGTCCGCGCCGCTTTGGCCACAGAGGTTTCGTAGTCGTGCTCCGTGGCCAAGGGAAGGCGGCCCAGTTCGGCTCCCGTCGCGGGATTGTAAGAGATGATCTCGGTCTGCATGCTTTATTGTTGACATTCGACACCAACCATTGCATGATGGTGTCGACACTCGACACCATGAATTTACTGCAAGGCACTCTCGATCTCTTGATCCTCCGGACCCTGCAAGCCGGTCCGCTGCATGGCTGGGCGATCTCCGAACGCATCCAGCAAATTTCGGAAGACGTCCTGCAAGTCAATCAGGGTTCGCTCTATCCGGCGCTGCACCGGTTGGAACATCAGGGATGGATCAAGGCCGAATGGGGTATCTCCGAGCTGGGACGCCGGGCTCGCTTCTATCATCTGACTGCTTCGGGCCGAAAACAATTGGAAGTGGAGACCGCCGATTGGGGCCGACTGGCCGGCGCTATCGGACGAATCTTGAAACAAGCATGAGAGCGGCATGAGCGACCTGTTTCTGCGCCTGCGGGCGCTCTTATTCCGGGATCGCGTTGAGCAAGATCTTGACGAGGAGCTGACGTTCCACGTCGAGATGCAGACGCGTAAGAATCTCGCGGCCGGAATGAGCGAAGCTGAAGCGAGACGGAGGGCGCGGATTCAGTTCGGTATCGGTGATTCGGCCAAAGAGGAATGCCGCGACGCCCGCCGCGTCAACTTCTTCGAGACTCTTCTTCAGGACATCCGATACTCTCTGCGCGGATTCCGGCAGAAGCCGCTGTTCGCCGCCACCGTGATCGGAACGATCGCGATCGGCCTAGGATGGAACACCGCTGCGTTCACGGTCTTCAACGCGGTTCTGCTGCGCCCCATCGATGCGCAAGACCCGTACTCGCTGTACGGGTTCGGGTGGCAGGATCGCACAGGTGAGGGGACGCCGGTTACGTGGCGCCAGATAGAAGATTTGCGGAAGGCGCATCCTGGCTTTACCGGGATCACCGCCACGCATTCCTTAAGGACGCGAATGGACGGCCGATTCACGAATTGCACCCTTGTCGACGACGAATACTTTCACCTGTTGGGTGTGAACGCGGTTATGGGGCGGACCCTGTTGCCGGAAGGCGGCCATTCGCCCGGCTCCAACCCCGCCGTGGTTCTGGGCTATGCGATGTGGCAGAACCGCTTCGGCGGGGCTGCGGATATCGTGGGACGCAAGGTCCTGATTCAAGGCCATGCTTTCGAAGTTGTGGGAGTAATGCCGGAGGAATTCACCGGCTTGGGCCACACTTATCCCGATCTCTGGGCTTCTCTGACGATGATTGCCGATTTCGAAGAGACGCCGAACGCCTTTGCTCCCGACACCCCCGCGCCAGTCAGCCTTGCCGGACGACTGAACCCTGGCGAGAGCGTGGGACAGGCCCAAGCCACGCTCACCGCATGGATGCAAAAATCCGTCCCGGAGCAAGCGCCTCACGCGTCGCTCCTGTCACTGGCGACACTCGCGACTATGGGGCGGCGCCAGCTCGAGGCCCTTGTGCCGGTTGGAATTGTTTTCTTGCTGGTGCTGCTGAGCGCCTGCGCCAACGTGGCCAATATGATGCTGGCACGGGCTATGTCGCGCCAGCGCGAGATTGGGATTCGACTCTCGCTGGGCGCCGCCCGAGGACGGCTCATCCGGCAATTGCTGACGGAAAGCATTTTGCTCGCGATTCCTGCCGCCGGGCTGGCGCTCGCGATTTCTCAAATCTTCATCGCCCTTGGCACGCGATTGTCGTTTGCAACGGTGCCCTCCGCGTTCCTCGATCAGGCCCATCTTCCTGCCTTGTCCCCCGATATTCACGTCTTTTGGTTCATGATCGGAGCGGCGGTCGCCGTCGCTCTCCTGTTCGGGTTAGCGCCTGCAGTGCAGGCAACCAGGATGAACGTCATGCAGGCGGCCCGCGGTGATTTCAGCAGCGAGTTTCGGCCCACTCGCCTGCGCAATGCCCTGGTAGTCGCCCAGGTTACCGTGTGCGGATTCCTTCTGATCTGCTCCGGAATATTACTGCGCAGGGCAAACCATCTGGAAAGTCTCGATCCAGGCGTGCGCACCCGCAACGTTATCGAGATCGATATTCAGGAGAAATCCCAGCTCCGGGTCATCGCGACTCTTCAATCCCAACCCGGTGTCGATCTGCTAGCGGCCAGCTCAGATCCTCCATTCGATACCGTGCTGCCGAATGCTTCCGCCTCCGGGAGCACAGGCGTGAACCAGACGCGCATTCCATATCGCTACGCTTCCCCCGAATATTTCCAGGTGCTCGGAATTCCAATTCTTGTGGGCAGGAACTTCTCCGCCGATGAAGTTCGCTCAGGAGCCGCCGTGGTCATTCTCAGCGAGTCCGCTGCCCGAAAATTGTGGCCCCATCAGGATGCGTTGGGTCAATCCTTAAATCTTGTCCCCGAGACCGGCCCGGTTCGAGGAGGGCGCCCGCCCCGGTACCCGACCATGCAGGTCATTGGAATCGCTCGCGACGCGGCCGTGGGAGCGCTGGATAATCCCAACCGAAGCTGTTTTTATCTTCCGACCGGGCTCGAAGACCTACGCAATGCCCTGCTGCTGGTGCAGGTTCGCGGGGATGCAGACGCGGCGACGCGCGATCTGAACACAGCAATTGAGGCGGCATATCCTGGCGCGATCATAGATATGCATGGTTTGCAGGATTACATTGCGGCTGCTATCTGGAGTTACCGGCTGACCTACTGGATCTCCGCAGCTCTCGGCGCCATCGCCTTGCTGCTCACGCTGTCCGGGATCTATTCCGTTCTTTCCTATGTAGTCGCGCAGCGCACCAAGGAGATCGGAATCCGGATGGCGATGGGCGCGAGCACCCGCGGGGTCTCCGGGCTGGTCCTCGGTCAGTGCTTGCGGCTTGCGGGGATCGGCATCGCGGCCGGATCGGCGCTCGCGCTTGCGGCGGCTCGGGTGCTGTCAGCCGTTTCAGCCGACCTGAGCACGGACGTTTTCGATCGCGTGGCCTACGCCGGAGCGATCACAGTGGTGCTTGCGGCGTGCCTCGCGGCGGCTTTCTTCCCGGCCCGCCGCGCTGCACGCATCGATCCGATCACGACCCTTCGGTATGATTAGCGACTCAGCACGGCGTGTTTTTCTTCGGCTGATGACGCGGCACTCGTGGCGCGTTTGAAGAACTCCAGCAGGTCGGCGTTGATTTGGTTTGCGTTGGTGGCGGGCATGCCGTGCGGGAACCCCGGATAAACCTTCAGCGTCGCGTGCTTCAGGATCTTCGCGGACATGAGACCAGCGGCGCCGATGGGCACGATCTGATCGTCGTCGCCATGCATCACCAGCACAGGGATGTCGATCTTCTTCAGGTCTTCCGTGAAGTCGGTCTCCGAGAACGCTTTGATGCAGTCGTAATGGGCCTTGACGCTTCCCATCATGCCCTGCAACCACCAGTGATGACGAATGCCCTCCGAGATTTTCGCGCCCCGACGATTGTATCCGTAAAACGGCAGAGTGATGTCCTCATAGAACTGGCCCCGGTTGGCCGCGAGCGCCTCCCGGAGGCTGTCGAAAGCCGATAGGGGAAGGCCGCCCGGATTCTTTTCCGTCTTCAACATCAGCGGGGGCACGGCGCTGATTAACACCGCTTTAGAGACGCGCTGGGAGCCGTGACGGCCGAGGTAGCGCGCAACTTCACCTCCACCGGTGGAATGGCCGACCATGATCGCATCCTTCAGGTCGAGTTTTTCGAACAGCGCAGCCAGATCGTCAGCATAAGTGTTCATTTCGTTGCCGTCCCACGTCTGGCTGGACCGCCCGTGACCTCTCCGGTCGTGGGCGATGACACGATAGCCGCGCTGTCCGAAAAAAAGCATCTGCCCGTCCCAGTCGTCCGCGGTCAACGGCCAACCGTGCGAGAAAACGATGGGTTGTCCAGCGCCCCAATCCTTGTAAAAGATCTGGGTGCCGTCTTTCGTTGTGATGGTGCTCATGGTGTTCCTTTCTTGTCTTTTGCGCCCTGCGGTGCGAGATAGCCCGGAGCCTTTGCTGCAGGTTTCTTCAGTTACGAGTATGAACATTGGCAGCCGCGATAGAGTCCCGACATAAGGTGAATCCTCGCTACCCTCTTTCAGGACGCTGAGACTAACACCAAATAGGTACCGCCGCCTGACGCGCACAAATCGCACGATAATGAATCCATGCGGTCTTCTCTTCTTTTGATCCTCTGTTCCGCAACTTTGTTTGCAGAAAGCGTAGGCGGCCTGAAGTGGACGCCACCCGCCGGGTGGAAGAGCAGCGGGTCCACCTCGATGCGGGCGGCTACTTATCCCGTGCCAGCGGCTCCCGGCGACCACGACAGCGCGGAATGCGCCGTGTATTTCTTCGGGGTTGGGCAGGGAGGCAGCGTCCAGGCCAACATCGACCGCTGGGAAGGCCAGTTCAAAATCGCGGGCAAGGCCGCTCCGGCCAAGGTAACTAAAATCACCATTCACGGACTGCCGGTGACCACCATTGACGTTTCGGGCGAATATTCCGGAATGGCTGGGCCGACAGCCACCGCACCGGTCCTGGTGTCCGGCTACCGTCTGCTGGGCGCGATTATCGAGAGCCCAGGCGGAAACGTGTTTATTAAATTTACGGGTCCGGCCAAGACGATCGCCGCCAACCAGCCCAAATTTCAGCAACTGCTCGACTCCTTCGAAAAGGCCGGGAAGTGATCCTTAAGATCCGGCAGGCGGGCGAGCCAGTTTTACGCCAGAGCGCCGGCCCTCTTTCACACGACGAGATTCTGGGTCAACCTATTCAGGATCTGATTGAATCCATGCGTGAGACTATGCATGACGCTCCTGGCGTCGGGCTAGCCGCGCCGCAGATCGGGATTCCGCTGCAACTGGTCGTGGTGGAAGATCAGCCCCGGTTCCTTGAGAAACTTTCGCCGGAGGATCTTGCCGAACGTGAGCGCAGCGCCGTGCCGTTCCATGTTCTGATCAACCCGGTGATCGCGGCCGCGGGGTCCGAATCTGTCGAATTCTTCGAGGGCTGCCTCAGCGTGGCAGGCTTCACGGCGACGGTTCCTCGTATGAGGGAGGTTCGAGTGGAGTGCCTGAATGAACGGGCGGAGCCTGTGGTTATTGAAGCCAAGGGCTGGTATGCAAGGATCCTGCAGCACGAAATCGATCACTTGCAGGGAATGTTGTATCTTGACAGGATGAACACGCTGTCGTTTTCGACGCTGGACAACTACGGGCGTTATCTTTTGAGGAACTCGCCGGCCCAACAGAGCCTGGGGCGGCGGACCTGACGCGTTCCTTCCCGTTTTTGAGGGCCGCGACCGGCCGTTTGCGGGGTAGTTAAGCCCGTTGGCTCTTTGACCGGACGTTAAATTCCAGCTTCCAGCGGCGGCCGTCGCGCGCCACGAACCACAATTCCAGAGTCCCCGTTTCGGTTACCAGACTTTCCAGAGTCACCGGAACATTCTCCGCAGGGTTGCCTGGGAGAAATACTTCCACTGGCGAGAGTTCTTCCATTCCAGGCGCGATTTCTTCCAGCAGAAGGCCGGCGGGATCATCCTTGCGTTCCGTCGATTGGAAGAAGCGGAATTGCGCGCGCCCGCCCAGGCTTAGCGCGAACTCGCGATCGCGGATCTGATGCCCGGTTCCTTCTTCCATTCCAAAGGGCACAACGGTCAGCGCTTTGAGAGGAGGCTTCCGCCCCGGCACCGCGGGCATCGTCGCTTCAATTCCGATGTAGTAGCTTCGCGGAACGCCGCCGCGGACGCGTACTCCTTTCCCTTGACGAGCCAATCCATAGTAAGCCGCGCCACGGGCCACTGCATGCATCAGATCGCTGCTCACCAGCGCCGTGACCGGGCGGCCCATCCAGCCGTTCAAAACCTCGAGCAGCCGCTCGCGCACCAGGTTCGCGCGCAGCACGCCGCCGTTGAAAAGAACGTGTGTCGGCTTGGCGCCTTGACGCTGAAGGAATTGAGCCAGATGACGCGTGATCGCCGCATCCGCGGCGTAGGGCAATCCCAGCTCCGTGAGAGCCGCTCGCTGGCCTTGAGGCGCGTCGTCGATCGAGGCCAGCGGTAAAAATCCGTCGAGGAGAATCGTCTCGAGATCGGATCGCCTGAGCTTCGTTTTGAGAGATCCCCCGACCACCCCTGTGCCGCGCCCGAGGATGGTAATCGGCTCTTCTTTCTCTTTCGATCCCGGGGTCAGCAGCTTCTCCTTGGCCACGCGGCAGTGCTGCCACAACGCATGGAACTGGATAGCATCCAGCTTTTTCGGAAGCTGATCGGCAACGGTATGAGCAAGAGCCGCATCCACGTTGTCGCCGCCCAGCAGGATGTGCTCGCCAACCGCCAATCGCTCCAGTGCGACCTCGCCGTTTTGTTCCTGCACCTGAATCAACGTGAAATCCGTGGTGCCGCCGCCGATGTCGATGACCAGGATCAAATCGCCTACGCCGACCAGTTCGCGCCAATCCGGATTCCGCTCGATCCAGGCGTAGAACGCGGCCTGGGGCTCCTCCAGCAGGACGACGTCACGATAGCCGGCTTCCGCCGCCGCCTTCAGAGTCAGATCGCGGGCTACCGCATCGAACGACGCAGGCACCGTGACCAGCACCTGGCGCGCATCGAAGGAATCGCCGGGATTTTTCGTGTTCCATGCCTCGCGCAAGTGTTGCAGATAACGCCGCGACGCTTCCACCGGAGAGATCCGAGGCACGCCCTCCGGGGCATTCGGCGGCAAAATAGCAGCCGTGCGATCTACGCCGGGATGCGATAGCCAGGACTTGGCGGACGAGACCAGCCTGCCCGCGTTTTCCAGGCCTTTCCTTTGCGCCAGCACGCCGACAATGGTTTCGTCGCTATCGAGGAAGAGAAAAGACGGCAGCAGCGGCTCCTCGCGCATTTCGCCCGGATGGACGAACTGCGGGATCTCGAACTGCTCCACAGTCTCATTTAGGGTATAAGCAAGGGCACAATTTGTCGTTCCAAGATCGATCCCGATCACCGAGCGCGGTTCCGCGTTTCCAGTCATGAGTACTTTGATGTTACCGGAGAAACCGGTGGCGATACTCGCGCACCCGATCGAGAAAAGTTCTCTGCACGGGGCCTTCCCGCTCTAGCGACCATGCCATCACCAAGCCGATCGAAGCTCCCCGGTTCGTCAGCGGACAGAAGGCGAGATCGTGGGAGGACCCTCAGCTTGCTGGGCAGGATCGCAATGCCTGCGCCGGCTTGCACCAGCAATCATAGACTGGATCACACGGTGCCGGTGGCCGCGATTCGCGGCAAAAACCGGCATCCGCGCAGAGAGCCGTGATCTTGCCGAACAGCGATTGAGACGTCTCACGAGCCACCAGCACGAAACGCTCCCGCGCCAGTTTCTTCAAGTCGACGGGCCCTCTCGCTAATGCGTGATCTTCGGCAGGGCCACGATCAGCGGATCAACGTTCGGCACCTCCGCGCCGGTCCCGGGGTTAAAGAATCCGGTGGTCAAGGTTCCGATTCTCGAAGCGGGCCAATCTTAACGCCTCGATCTGCGCGAGGCAATTCTCGAAGGCGCAGGCCGCGGTGCCCGCGCGCTGCTTATTCGTTCCGTTCGCGGAAGCCATGGTCTTCGCCATGCTCGCGTCGTATGTTCTTTTCTGCTGAAGGTGAAACACCCCAGCGGGAGCTCGCGAAACCCGCTGGGTGGTTCAACGCGGCTTTGAGAGAGGTTTCGAGCGCCTGCGGTTGGGATACCAGCTCCTGCTGACGATACTGGTTTACCGCTTCATTTTCGCCGGAGTGGCGCTGCTTCTGTGCGGATCGCGCTGATCCCTTGTCTGGGTCAGGACTTCTTTCCGAACACGGATAGCGGACAGTTCATTCTTCATCTGCGTGCCAGAACCGGGACTCGGATCGAAGAAACTGCGCGCCTGTACGACCGGGCGGAGGATTCGATCCACCACGAAATTCCGCGCCCGGAGGTGAACAACATTCTCGACAATATCGGGCTTCCCATCAGCCAATCAACTTCATACGTGCCACTTCCGGGCTTATCGGCGCAAGTGACGGGGAGGTTTTCGCCTCGCTTCAGGGGCATCATCGTCCCACTTGCGGATTATATTCACGGCCTCCGCAAAGCGTTTTCTGCCGAATTTCCGGCGTGACCTTCTATTTCCTGCCCGCCGACATCCTCACGCAGATTCTCACCTTCGGATTGTCCGGTCGTGTCTTTGTTGCCGTTCCTGAGGTTTATTCGAGCGGCGCGCATCCGGTTCTGAGGCGGCGCTGACGCACGGCGAGTACCCTGGCTCACGGCACTCTTGTCCGCAATTCCAGCAACATTGATCTGGCGTCTTGGACCTTAATGGCCGAAGTCAACGCCGATAACGCCGGCGGGGAACTGCTGCCGGGCGCGTACGTGCCGGTGCACCTCAAGTTTCCGTCCCGGATTCGATTCCCGCGATCACGCTCTTGTTCCGCCGCGAAGGACTGTGCGTCGGATTCGTTCCCAACGGCCACGCCGAACTGGTTCTTGTCACTATCGGCTGCGACTACGGCGCGACGGTTGAAATCGTTTCGGGCCGGTACGCGTCTCGACAACTGCAAACCCGGGAGGCTCCCGAAGAAACAGGCGACGGCGGTGGGCCAGGCAAGCGGCCCCCAAAATCAAGAGCATTGGTTTGCGGATCTGTTTGTGGAGATGTTTGACGAAGTCCCAAGATTCCTTCCTTGCCCATGGTGCCTTCGTTAAGCCGGAAGTAGAACTGCCAAACGGTGATTGAATTGGTGCTGCATCACGCGGTCGGGTCTTTGGCTGAGGCCGCTTTCGTCTACGAAGACGATGGTGCGTCCTTCGGTTTGGGTTTTTTTGGGGGCTAGCGCTGCTTCTTCCATTGCTCGATGTCCGCTTCCCTCCGCTCCCGGGCACGGCCGATGGGTCTCTGGCAACCCCAGTTCAACTTGCCTTCCAGAATCTTCCAGACATGACCGCGATGATACTGGACGCCGAAGTCACGCTGGATGATGAGGCGGCGACGCTGTCCAGAGTCCACAGGCCGTTGGGGTAACCGGCCTTTTCCGGCCCCAAACGGGGCGCTTCAATTCCTTCACGCCGCCGAGAGCGATTCGATCGGCCACCGCCGCACGCTTTCCCGGTAACGCCAACTCGCCCGGCGACTTCGGCCTGACGCAAGCCTTGCTTCAACAACTTGACGTCTCCGAGTCGACCCTGCTCCATCCTTTCCAAATTCGTGGTGGTTTGCGCTCTTCGTTCCATCCCTATAGACGCGTACGTCAGGGCGGAAGTGTTACTGTGTCTATGAATATCAGTAAGCAGCCTTGCCGGAAGGACACCGGAGTCCGACCGGCGATCCGCTCGCTTCCGGAGCTCGTCCGTCCATGAACAACTCCGTTGGTTTGCTCCAGAGCCGTCTTGCGCCACCCGGCCGAACCGCACCGGATGCACACGCTGCCCGCCATGTTGCGCCATCGGACCAACCGTGGCCTGGGTGATCGACGACATGGGATTCCCAAGAAGGGGCGGGAATATCCGTGCCATCTCATTAAACACGGGTTCGTTCATCATGCGTTTCCGGCCACGGGAGCCAGCCACCGGAGCAGGAAAAAATGCCGGCCGCAAAGGTCGCAGCGGAAAGGTAAGAGAAGCCAATGCGCCGCGCGTTCCATCGCGTTGCGAGCGCCGACCCCGCGGAACTCTATCGATTTGCAGTGCGGACAATGTGCGTTCATCACAGTCTATCGCATCCAGTAAAACGCGCTTGCAGGGATCGAGCGGCGAGCCAAATCTCTTGATTTACCGCCGCTTCCGTCGCCGACTGGTGTTATCATTTGTGCGCCTATTTTCTTGGCCCGCTCCGTAGATCCTCGAAGGCGCTCGATCAATTTCTTGCCGAGGATGCCTTCGGCTGGATTGGATTTGTAATCGGGCAGCCTGGAGTCGATGAACTCCCTGCGGAAGAGTTGGTCTGAGGCCAGATTGCTTAACAGCTCGAATTCCTTTACGGTCAGCTTCACAGGGATGCGCGTCATGTCAAACCGCCAGGGATCGACCACCAAATAGTGCAAGTGGCTCCTTTTACATTTGTGGGATGGCCTAAGGGGATGGGAATCGGATCGGGTGACTTAGTTCAGACAATCCGCGAGCGGGCAGAAGCGCCCAGACATTTACTAGTATCGGTTAAAAATAGTTGATTGTCAAACTGTTCTGGCTGCATAATGGTGTCAGGATTTACTGATTTCGGTTAACAAAGGAGGGCTTGAGAATGGACCTTCCACTTGTGATCCGCCAGCGTTTACGAGAGCTTGACCTGGATCAACGGGATCTGGCGGCGGCCATTCAGGTAACCGACTCCTACATTTCCCAACTCCTGTCACGGAAGAAAGCGCCTCCGGCACCTCGGCGCACCGATCTCTACGACAAGATGGGCGAATTCTTGAAGTTCCCAGCTGGGGAGCTTTCAAGATTGGCTGAGGTGCAGCGTCAGGAAGAGTTGAAGAAGCGGGTTGCGGAGCCGCCTGCCCCACTTTTCAGGGAATGCCGCGAGTTGGTGCTGCGCAAATGCGACCCTGAGAGGCAGATGGAGGTTTGCAGAGTTTTCGCGAAGGAGCCCTTCGGTGAACTCGAACGCCTGGTGACCCAGAAGTTGCTTGACGTTGCCCAGAGCGCGGCTCGCGAAGAATTCCATGGTGAGGAGTGGCTGCGGAGACTGGCTCAATTGAGCGGCCGCAGTTACGAGCAGGTAAGCATCGCGATTCCGGAATTTCTCGACAGTGACGTGTTCAACGTCTCGATCGAGAATTGCGTTTCGTTCCTCGATCCCCTGATCGACTCCTGGGACATCGACATGAAAACCTTCGGTATGGAGGTTCTTCCCAACCCTCGGCTTGCGTCCGTCCGTTTGAAGCGATTCGAGTTTGTGGAACAACCATTCCAACCGGTCTTTGACGTTGAGCCTGGCCTGGGGCAGTTCCTGCTGGATAAATCCCTGAGTGGCGACGTCACCGAGGAGGAGATCGAGTTTCTGAAAATGCTGCGGTTCAAGGGGCGGAGGCCAGCGCCGCTGTACTATTACAGGGAGTTGCAAAATTTGAGGGATCCTTTGCATTTCACATGAAAATCTCCGTTACCCACTCGACTGTCTATCGCTACGAATTTCCGGTGTTCCTGGAGCCCCACATTTTCCGGCTCCGGCCACGCACGAACAGCGCTCAGCGGCTGCTGGCGTTCGATATTCAAATCGCTCCGATGCCCGCCGGCACGACCGAATGCCTGGATCAGGACGGCAACCTCGCATTGAATGCGTGGTTCAATTCGTCCACCCAGGAGATGAGCGTGATTGCAAGGTTCAGCGTAGAGATGCTTCGCCCGAACCCATTTGATTACGTCATCGCCGGCGAATCTTTGAATCTCCCCTTGTGGTATCGCGAGCCGCTGTGCGCGGCGCTGACGCCCTACCGTAACGACACCCACGTCGCCGAATCGGTGAAGCAGTATGCGAAATCGGTCGCCGCCGGGGCGCAATGGAACACGCTCTCATTCCTGATGGCATTGACCTTGCAGATCTTTCAAACGTTCCATCAGGTGAACCGGCCCTATGGCGATCCTTGGACGTCGGATCGAACGCTGAGTTCGATGGAAGGATCCTGCCGCGACCTGGCCGTCTTGTTCTGCGATGTTTCCAGAGTGATGGGAATCGCCGCCAGGTTCGTCAGCGGGTACGAATGTGCGTCGGCTGGTCTGCCCAACGCGGACTTGCACGCCTGGGCCGAAGTCTACCTGCCAGGCATCGGTTGGCGCGGATACGATCCTGCGCGCGGTTTGGCGGTATCGAACGGCCACGTTGCGGTGGCAGCGGGCTTCGATCACGATCTCGCGTCCCCAGTGGCGGGGTGGTATTCGGGCGCATCGCGATCGCACATGGAGGCTTCGGTAAACCTGCAGGTCGACTACGCGGATTAAGACGACTCCTTGGCCTTCTTACGCGCCTGAATGCCCGCCTTTAGAAACTTGAGGGCCTTCTTCGGACCTCCTGTGCCCGTGATCTTGAATTTCTTTCCCCGCTGTTTGTTATAAGAAACGAAGAACTCCTCCACCTGGGACAGCAAAGTCTTGCTCACATCATCGATGCTTTTGAGATGCTCATGATCGTAGGAATGGACCGCGACACCCAGCAGCCGATCGTTTGTTTCGGTTTTCCCAGCCTGGGTTTGCGTGGCGTCTATAATTCCGATAATGCGAACCTCAATGAGGCAGCCGACGTGCGCGGGTGCGTCCATCAGCACCATGATGTCGACTGGATCGCCGTCCTCACCCAAGGTTGAAGGAATAAAGCCGAAATCGAATGGGAACATCATTCCTTCCGGAAGCAATCCTCCCAGCTTGAACAGATTCGAATCGGGATCATAGTCAAACTTATTTCTGCACCCGCGCGGAGTCTCGATGATCGCCACGCAAGTGAACGTTTTGGGATCGAGATGATGTGGAAGAGCAGACAGATCGCCCATTCGTCGTTAGGATTGCGGCGCTATGACTTCTTCTTGGGAATCTTCGCGCCCGATTTCCGAGCCTCGTTGAGAGCGATCGCCACCGCCTGTTTGCGGCTGGTGACTTTCTTCCCGCTCCCGGATTTCAGGGTACCCTCTTTTTTCTCTTTCATCACCTTGTGAACTTTCGCTTGCCCTTTTGTAGCACCGGCCTTCTTTGCCATATAGAGCCCCCTCCCTTTTTATGCTTTAACCTTGCCAGGTTTAGGCTTCAGCTTTCTTGAAAGCACGCCGTTTGCAGGGTGACCGAACAGCGCCAGCAACTCCCGTTTGCGCTTGAGCATCCGCCGCCCGAGCTCGATAAAGTCGATGTCTAGCGCGCCAGCCTTGGCCAGCATCTGATCCTCTTCCTCGGTGATGTGGTCGCGGACGCTTTCGGCCAATACGGTAAATTTCGCGTCATTGTGATCATTCTGATCGCGGCCCAGATCGGTCACCAGGACCTGCACGACATGGTGTTCTTCGTACGCCTCATTGGCCATCTGCTCCCCGACCAGCGGGCAAACCGTGGGGTAGAAGATTTCTTCTTCCAGCGTGGCGTGAATTTCAAGCTCAGTGACTGCCTGAGCGACGATCTTCTTCTTGGCAGCGGGAGTTCTGGCCTTGTCGAACGCGTCAAACAGGCCTTTCACTGTATCGTGATCTCTCTTCAACAACGCGATCGCGTGGTTGGAAGGCAAGGACACATCGAACATGCTCAACACCTGCAAGGGTGTAAGCAGTTCGGGTGCCAGATTCGGGTTTCGCGGTCGGAGTTCAGCGGACGTTCATGCCGCTGGAGGTTCCTCCCGCCGCGGGGACGTAGCACTTGAGCGTGTAATCCATCACCATGCGGTCGGCGCTGAACCGCCAGCCGAGCGTCCGGATGGTGCGCTTCATGCGTTTGATCCAGCCGCGAGGCAGGCCGTCGCGGTCGCGTTCGTAGTACAACGGGATCACTTCCTCCCGCAGCACGCGGTATAGGTCTTCGCGGTCGCGATTGTCGTGAATATCCATGTTGGAATGCGTCCGGCCGGTGCCGATAGAGAAGCCGTTTAATCCGTCGTAAGCCTCCGCCCACCAGCCATCCGGCACGGAAAGATTCAGTCCGCCGTTCAGGACCACCTTCTGCCCGCTGGTTCCTGACGCTTCCAAGGGGCGCCGCGGATTGTTCAGCCAGACATCCACGCCCTGCACGAAGTGACGGCCTACATTGATGTCGTAATCTTCCACGAAGACGAATTTGTCGGAGAAGCGCGGGTTGCGCATCAACTCCGCGATCTCCTGCAATACGCGCTTGCCAGGCTCGTCGTGCGGATGAGCCTTGCCGGCAAAGACGAACTGCACTGGCCGCTTGGGATCGTTGATCATGCCTGCCAGCTTTTCGATATCGGCCAGAATCAGGTTGGCGCGCTTGTAGGTGGCGAAGCGGCGTGCGAAACCGATGGTCAGGGCGTCGGGACTGAGCACGCGGCCCAGGCGTTGCAGCATCGCGGCGGATTCACCTCGGCGAAGCGCCTGCTTCACGGCGCGGCGGCGCACAAACTCCAGCAGACGCGACTTCAGTGCCAGATGCGTTTCCCACAGCTCGCCGTCATCGACGTTTTCGATTCCGTCCCAGGTCTGCGTCTGGCCGGTTCGCTCATGCCACTGGCTGCCCAGGTGCCGATCATAAAGAATGGACATCTGCGGCGCCAGCCATGTGGGCACATGCACGCCGTTGGTGATGTGGCCGATGGGGACTTCTTCTTCCGACTTGCCCGGGTAAAGGCCGGTCCACATCGCACGCGACACTTCTCCATGGAGGGAAGAGACGGCATTGGCGCGCCGGGAAAGCTTCAATCCGATCACGGTCATGCAGAAATCTTCGTGGTAGTTGCTGGGATTCTCTCGGCCCAGGGACATCAGCCGGTCGTGGGAGATCCCCAGTGAGTCTCGCAACGGACCCAGATGCTCTTCGACAAGTCCAGCGTTGAAGCGGTCATGGCCGGCCGGCACCGGCGTGTGCGTGGTGAAAACCACCTCGCGAGCCACGTGCGAACAGGCCTGTTCGAAGCTGGAACCCTCTTCCTCCATGCGGCAGCGAATCGCCTCCAGCACGGCGAAGCCGGAGTGTCCTTCATTCAAGTGCAGAACGCCGGGCGTGATTCCCAAAGCTTTCAGCGCGCGGAAGCCGCCTACCCCCAGCAGCATCTCCTGGCGGATACGTACCCGCGCATCGCCGCCATAAAGGCGCGATGTCAGTTGGCGATCTTCAGGCGTGTTGCCCTCCACATCGGAATCCAGCAGCAGCAGGTCGCAACGGCCCACCTTGACGCGCCAGACCTTGGCATGGATGACCCCGCCGCGGGTCTCGATCTGCACCGTCACCGGGCCGCCGCTCTTGCCGATAGCCGGTTCCCGGGAGAGCTGGTTCACATCGGTCATCGAATACTCTTCCTGCTGCCAGCCGTTCAGATCCAGGCGCTGCCGGAAGTAGCCTTGGCCGTAAAACAATCCCACGCCTACCAGCGGAATGCCCAGGTCGGAAGCGCTTTTGATGTGATCGCCGGCCAGAACCCCCAAGCCGCCGGAGTAAACCGGCAGCGATTCGTGCAATCCAAACTCGGCCGAAAAATATCCCACCGGCCGGGGCCGAAGAACGCCGGCGTTGGCCGCACCCCAGGTGCGATCGGCATGTAGATACTCTTGCATCCGGCGGTAGGCGTAGTTGATGCGGCCGTGCAAGACGAGCTCGCCGGCGCGCTGCTCCAGCTTGGAAAGAGGCATCTCGCCCAGCAGCGAGATGGGGTTGTGATTCAGTTCCCGCCAGCGCGCCGGATCCAGATCGCGGAACAGGCTGTTGGTGTCGTTGTCCCAGCTCCACCACAAATTCCGCGCCAGAGCCCACAATCGTTCCTGGGCGGGGGCGATGAAACGGGCCAGCGTGCGGGCTTCGTTTACCACCGGTGCGACCTGGCCCGCGGCCGCCGCCAGCGTGCGGATTTCCTCCGGACTGAAGGCGCGGGCGTCTTTAGTTTGCACCACCAGCACGCCCTGCAACACGCCTCGATCGATCAGCGGCACGCCCAGGAAGGATTGAACGGCATCCTCACCTGCATCGGGGAAATATTTGAAGCGCGGGTGATTCATCGCATTTTCGACAGCGATGGGATGAACCTGCTCCGCCACCAGCCCGGCCAAGCCTTCGTTCAGGCCCATACGCAGCGTACCGATGCATTCGGGCCGCAAGCCCACTGTAGCCGCGAGCACCAGGTTGGCGCGATCCGGCTCCAGCAGATAGGCGGAGCACACGTCGGTCTTGAAGTGCCTGGCAATCATGCCTACTACGTTCATCAGCGTCTCGGCAGGCTTGCCGGCTTCGGCCGCGAGGTTCCCGACCTCCTCCAGAGTGAGAACGAAGTTCGCGTCGAAGGCAGTGGCTGGTTGGCTCATATGGATATCCCTTGTCGTTTCTTACTTCTCATCTAACGACAGGGTTAGCGGTGTGAGTAGAGACTAATAGTTTAACCCGCCTTCCACGTCGTCAGGGCGGCAGGTCCGCCCTACTGTGGATCGACAGTCGCCTCAATAATCTCCAGACGCCGCTTGGGCGTCTCGCCATCCAGATCTTCCCTATCGAATGCGTCCAGAACTTCCATTCCGGCGACCACGCGTCCGAACGCGGAGAATTTTCCGTCCAGATTCGGCGCCTCGCCCAGCATCAGGAAGAACGATGTTGTGGCCGAATCCGGATCGTCGCCGTGCGCCATCGAGACAATGCCGCGTAGATGCTTCACATCCGTGCGGAATTCCCCCTTCAGCGGAGTCACCCAACGGTCAGCCGCGTGATTCGGACCACTCGATCGCGTGGCGCCGGAGCCTCCCTGCGCCACGAAGCCCTTCACCACGCGATGGAATGCAGTTCCATCGAACCAGCCCGTCGCGGTCAGCATCAGGAATCTGCGCACGTGATTCGGCGCCCAATCCGGCTCCATCTTTATCTTCAGAGTGCCGAGCGTAGTCTTCAGCGTCACGCTCCTTCGCAGCTCGTCCACCGAGGCATTCACGAATGGCTCCGTTTTCTTCATCTCGATGGTCACTTTGAGGATGCGGACCGGCGTGACCGTCACGCCATTCGCGTCGGCTGGAACTTGCGAGATCTTCTCGACCACATCCATCCCCTCCGTGACCCGGCCGAACGCAGAATACTGGCCGTCCAGCGCGGTCTGCGGGCTCACACATACAAAGAACTGAGTGCCGCCGCTGTCGTCCTTGCCGGGAATGCGCACGGCCGAGACCACTCCGCGCTCATGTTTCATGTCGCTAAATTCAGCTTTGCGCAGATTCAAGCCGCCGGTGCCCCACAGGTTCCGGGGGGTCGCGGGATTCTTCAGTAACGGGTCGCCGCCCTGGATGATCCCATTGGCAATAACGCGGTGGAACGCGCTGCCGTCATAGTAGCCCTGGCGAGCCAGCGTGATGAACTGTTCGACGTGCTGGGGGGCTTTATCGGGCGCGAACTCGAAACGGAAGGCGCCGAGGTCGGTGGTCACGACGGCTTCGAGATCGGATGGATTAACGTTTACCGGCGCCTGCGCTAGAGCAACGGCAGAGAGAAGAATGAAACCGAGAATGCGGGTGTGCATGAACATCTTTATGGTATCCAGCGGATATAATGAGCGAAAGCGACGGAGGGCAGCCATGAAACGCATGTTTTCGATTTGCAGTCTTGCCGCGGCCGCCATCGCGATCCTTACCGCCCAGAACGCGTCTCTGGGCATGTTCGAAGATCGCAACGACGTCGGAACGGTTCTTCACCCGGGAGCCGTGCAATACTTTCCTGCCAACGAAGCCTACACGATCACAGGCAGCGGAGAGAATATGTGGGCCGCGGCCGACGCCTTTCAGTTCGTCTGGAAGAAAGTGTCCGGCGATATCTTTCTATCCGCCGACGTCGCCTTCGCCAACACCACCGGAGATCCGCACAAAAAAGCGGTCTTGATGATTCGCCAAACGCTCGACGCCGATTCCGCCTATGTCGATGTGGCCTTGCACAACGTCGGCCTGACCTCACTCCAGGCGCGCGAGACCAAGGGCGCCGCGACTCATGAGATTGAGTCTGCCATGGCCGCGCCCAAGCGCGTAGCCATTCTGAAGCGCGGCGACAACTTCTATATGTTTGTGGCCGCCGAAGGCGAGATGCCCCAGATGGCGGGAGGATCGTTCAAGGTTCCCATCACGGGAACGTTTTATGTCGGCCTGGGCGTGTGTGCGCACAATAAGGACGTTAGCGAGACCGCGACATTTTCAAACGTGAGTCTGAGCACGCCGCGTGCTCCCGCAACAGACTCGAAGCCCACGCTTTATAGCACTGTCGAAACCATTACCGTCACCTCTACCGACCGCCGCGTCGCCTTCGTTGCGCCGGAACGCCTGGAGGCTCCCAATTGGACTCCCGACGGAAATTCGCTGATATACAATGGCAACGGCCATATCTGGCGCGTTCCTGTGGAAGGCGGCAAGCCTGTGAACATTGACACCGACTTCGCCAACGGCATCAATAACAATCACGGGATTTCGCCTGACGGGACGATGCTCGCTATCAGCGACCAATCTCAGGGCGACGAACCGAACGCTCCGCGCAAATCGATTATCTACACGCTTCCCCTTTCCGGAGGAATGCCCAAGCGGGTCACGGAATTGTCTTCGAATTCCTACTTTCACGGATGGTCGCCGGACGGAAAGGCTCTGGCGTTCGTTGGTGATCCCAATGACAATTTCGATATTTACACCATCCCTGCCGCCGGAGGGAAAGAGACACGCTTGACCAGTGCGAAGGGTCTCGACGACGGCCCTGACTACTCGCCCGACGGCCAGTACATCTACTTCAACTCGGAGCGTAGCGGAAGCATGCAGATCTGGCGCATGAAGCCCGACGGAAGCGGGCAGGAGCAGATCACCTCGGACGGATTCAACAACTGGTTCCCGCATGTTTCTCCCAACGGGAATCAGATTGTTTTTTTGTCTTATGAGAAGGATGTCACCGGACACCCGGCCGACAAGGACGTGACGCTGCGGATTATGAATTTGGCCGACAAGAAGGTTACTGTGTTGACCAAGCTACTCGGCGGGCAAGGGACGATCAATGGGCCGTCCTGGTCGCCAGATAGCCGGCGGCTGGCGTTTGTAAGTTATCAGTACCTGCCGTAAGCCGGGGTCGGGCGCAACACTAGAGCATTTCCACAATTACTGTAGACCGTGGAAACCGCTTCCTTCGGTCGCGGCTCTGCCAGCGGCGTGTGGGACGAGGGGCAGATTCAGAGCCGCGACTGTAAAGGAGTGGCGCCGCACATTACTGGCAGAGGTTACCGCTCCTTCACAGTCGCGACTCAGCAGCTTTCAAATTTTCCGGTTCACAGTCTCTGAGTAGAGGTCTGCAAAACCCGGCGAATTTACAGAGCCACGACCAAAGGGAGCGGTTGACCCGCCGATTTTCTTCCAATACGTTAGTGAACTTCTGAGACGACCCACTTAGCTCCGATCGCGCTCGATGCGCTCAGCTAGCCGCCGATCGAGTACATCGGACGCGGCGGCGCCACGAATTGCTGCGTGTTGATCTGGTGCCCAATCCACTTGCCGCCGATGCAGGACCGCACCGCTGCAGCGATGGCCTCATCGGGCGCGCCATCACGCAGAAGCGATCGCACATCCGTTTCTTCAATCGCGAACAGGCAATAGCGAACATGCCCATCCGCCGTGAGACGAAGGCGGTTGCAATTCAGACAAAACGGCCGCGTCACCGAGGCGATGAAGCCGACTCGCCCGATTCCATCGGCAAAGCGATACTCGGTGGCTGGAGCGCGCGGATCACGCTCCGGAATCTCTTCCAGCGGGCCGATTTCCCGCTCCAGCAGCGCAATCATTTGATCGGCGGAAAGCACGCGGTCACGCACCCACAAACCCTGCGCGTCCAAAGGCATGAATTCGATGTAGCGGATTTCAATGTTGCGCTCCCGCCCGAAGCGGGCCAAGGGCACGATATCCGGCTCAATCAGATCCTTGACGCCGACCGCGTTGATCTTGATGGGACCATAGCCGATGCTACGGCACGCCTCAATGCCCTCCAGCACGCGAGGCAGTTCATCGCGCCGCGTAATTTGCTTGAACCGCTCGCGATCCAGCGTGTCCAGATGGATGTTGATCCGCCGCAACCCGGCATCGTAAAGCTCCTGAGCCTGCGCGGCCAAAAGCACTCCATTGGTGGTCAGGGCCAGATCCTCGATTCCTGGAATCGCGATCAGCTTGTGGATCAGAGTGGGCAGGTTCTTGCGAACCAGCGGCTCCCCCCCGGTGATGCGCAATTTGCGCACGCCCAGTCCAGCGGCGATGCGCGCGAAACGCTCTATCTCTTCGAAGGTCAGGATTTGCTCGCGCGGCTCGAACTTTACGTTCTCCTCCGGCATGCAGTAGAAGCACCGGATGTTGCAACGGTCCGTAACGCTGATGCGGAGGTTGTCGTGCTTGCGTCCAAAACTGTCAATGAGGGGTGTCACAAATCGCCACCTTCATTGTAGTTCCAGGCGCTCAGCCTCTGCTTTCGCCAGGCGGATACGCTCCGCCCGGCGAAGCAACACCCACAGTCCCAACCCGAGCAGCGCCGCCAATCCCAATAGGTACCAGGAGTGACTTTTGAGCCAAGCACCCGAGTTCTCTCCCACTTGCTGCCCCAGGTACGCCAAGGCCGCGAAGCGAAGCACGCGCGCGGGCGCCAGCACCGACAAGAACCGCAACCGGCTTACCCCCATCGTGGCGGTGCAGGCCACAAACACCTTGAACGGGAGCACCGGCACCGGCACCAGTGCGGAGACGAAAACCGTCGCCAGCCCGTAGCGATTTGCCCAGTCCCGAAAGCGCGCGCCGCGCCCGCTGGAGGTGAACTTCACCAGCAGCTTTTCGCCGCCCCGGCGCAGGACCTCGAAAAAGATCGCGCTTCCAATCAGCGATCCCAGCGTGGCAAGTCCGGCGCATAACATCGCGTCCTTGGGGCGTGCCGCTGCCAGAATCAGAAGCACAAAGTCGGTGCCTCCTGGAGTCGGCGGCCCCGCGTTTTCAAGTGTTGCGAGGATCAGCAGGCCGACGGGGCCCCAGGAAATCAACACGTCACGCAGGTGACGCATCCCTTAGCTGCTTCCTTCGATCATTTGCCCGGAGCCTTCGATCATCTGAAGGATCGCGGCCTCATCGATTATTTTCACGCCTAGCTCCTGAGCTTTCGTCAGCTTCGATCCGGCGTCTTCGCCAGCCAAAAGGTAACTGGTCTTGCGGCTCACTGAGCCCGCCACTTTCCCTCCCGCCCCTTCAATCCGCTCCTTGGCCTCTTCTCGCGACAGCGACGGCAGAGTCCCCGTGATCACGAACGTTAGTCCGGACAAAGCCCCGCCGGTCCGCTTGGGTACCGAATAGGTGAACTGAAGCCGTTCTTTGCGCAGCCTGTCCAACAATTCGCGATTCCTCTGCTCGTCAAAGAAGCCCCGGATGCTGCGCGCAACCTTCGGCCCTACTTCCCCAGCCTTTTGCAATTCGTCTTCGCCTGCGGCCGCGATCAAATCCAGATCGCCAAAAGCTTCGGCGAGAAACTGCGCGGTGCGTTCGCCGACGAAGGGTATCCCGAGCCCGTTGAGGATTCGCGGAAGCGGCCGTTGCCGCGATGCCTCGATATTCGACAGCAGTTTTTCGGCGGATTTCTTGCCCATCCGATCGAGTCCTATCAGCTGTTCCTGAGTCAGGCGGTACAAATCGGCGACGTTGGCGATCAGCTTATGCTCTACCAATTGATCCACCAGCGCTTCGCCCAAACCATCGATATCCATGACGGATCGCGCCGCGAAGTGTAGTACGGATTCCTTCAAGCGCGCCGGACAATTGATGTTGATGCAGCGGGTTGCAGCTTCACCTTCGGCTCTGACGACGTGACTGCCGCAAGCCGGACACGTGACCGGCATATGGAACGGGCGGCGATGTTCGCCGGGTTTTACCACTCGGACAACCTTTGGAATCACGTCTCCCGCGCGCTCCACAAGTACGGTGTCGCCGATCTGAAGGCCCAGCCGTTCAATCTCATCTTCGTTATGCAGGGTGGAAAGCGAAACCGTGACGCCGCCGATGTTCACTGGCCGCAGCATTGCGCCCGGCGTCAACACGCCGGTGCGGCCCACATTGACGCCGATATCTTCCACAACCGTTTCGGCCTGCCGAGCCGCGAATTTATAAGCGATGGCCCACCGCGGGGCTTTGGCGGTCCAACCCAAGCGGTTTTGCTGCGCAACTGAATCTACTTTGGCCACCACTCCGTCGATCTCGAATGGAAGGGAATCGCGCTTGGCCTCCCACGCCTTACAGAATTCGGCCAACTCTTCAATGTCCGCGCAGCGCTTGCGATGCAGGCTGACTTTGAAGCCCAAGCCTTGAAGCGTCTCCAGGGCTTCCCACTGAGTTGCGCAGGCCTGCTTGCCGTCCTCGAACAGAAAATACGTGAAGTATTCGAGCTTCCGCGACGCTGTGATAGAAGGGTCGAGCACTCGCAAGGCCCCCGCCGCGGCATTTCGGGGATTGGCAAAGCGGCGCAGGCCAGCGGCGTCCTGCTCAGCGTTCAGCGCCTCGAAAACTTTCTTATTGAGCACGACTTCGCCGCGGACTTCCCAATTGCCGTGATGTTTTTTGATCTTTAGCGGAACCGAGCGAATGGTGCGCGCGTTCTCGGTTACCTCTTCGCCCACCTCGCCGTCGCCGCGTGTCAGCGCCTGTACCAGTTTGCCCTCGCGATAGTGAACGGCCATGGAGAGCCCGTCGAGCTTCAGCTCAGCGACATATGCAAATTCTTCGTCTCCCATAAACCCGCGCACGCGCCGGTCGAATTCCCTCAATTCCGCTTCGCCCAGCGCGTTATCCAAGCTCAGCATCGGGCTGGAATGCCGCACCTTCACGAACCCCTCGCGCGGCGCTGCGCCCACGCGCTGGGTGGGCGAATCCGGCGTGATCAGTTCGGGGTGCTCCGCTTCCAGGCCTTTCAGCTCCCGCATCATCGCGTCGTATTCGGCGTCGGTGATTTCGGGAGCGTCGAGCACATGATACAGGTACTCGTTGTGACGCAATTTTTCGCGAAGGGCCTCGATTTTTTCTAAAGTTGGAGTCACGCGCGCTATGATTAATGGATCGAACTGTATCGTCAGCCGGTCCTAATTTACAATCCCTACGCAGGCAAGATCCGCAGGCATCCGGGTACACTCCAACGTACCACCGCGGCACTCGCCCGTGCGAGCGTGAATCCGCGCGTGGTCGCGACTGACGCAGCAGGGCACGCCACACTTCTGGCTCGCCAAGCCGCCGAACAAGGCGCGGATCTGGTGCTGGTGCTGGGCGGAGACGGGACCATCAATGAAGTTGCGAACGGTCTGGCATATTCCGATGTGGCCATGGGCGTTCTGCCGGCGGGAACCGCAAACGTGCTGGCGATGGAACTCGGCCTTGGATCGGACCTGGATCGCGCGATCAAGAGACTTTCGCGATCTTCTCCCAGGCGAGTTGCGCTGGGGCGTCTGATCGCTGCCGATGGCGCATCCCGCTACTTCCTATGCATGGCCGGCGCGGGCCTAGATGCCAAGGTGGTCCATCAAGTCAACTCCGCTCTGAAGGACCGCGCTGGGAAGCTGGCCTATTGGGCGGCTGGGCTGGCGCAAATTCCGCATCGGCTGGAGACCCTGGACGTCCGCATTCAAGGCCAGACGCACCGCTGCGGTTTCTTCCTGGCGAGCCGGGTCCGCAACTACGGAGGCGACATGGAGATCGCCGGTGGCGCTTCCCTCCGCCGCGCCGATTTCGAAATCGTTTTGTTCGAGGGTTCAAACCCGATGCGATTCGCCTGGTACATGCTCGGCGTGTTGCTGCGGAAGGTTCAGGGGATGAACGGTGTCCGGACCGTGGCAACGCAGTGCGCCGAAATCCTCACCGCGACGCATCTTCAGATCGACGGCGAATATGAGGGATGCCAAACGGCGCGTCTAGAGATTGCCACCGACGCCCTCACACTGCTGATGCCGCCAGAGTATAGATAAGGCGCATGACTTAATCGAGCATGGATAATCTCACCCATACGCTCACGGGGCTGATGATGGCGCGCGCCGGTCTCGCCCGCACCACGCCGCGCGGCGGCGCATTGATGATGATGCTGGCGGCGAATGTTCCCGATCTTGACGCGCTGGTGGGATTGCCGGGCGGCCTCGCCTACATGGAATACCATCGCGGCTATGCGCATTCGCTCCTCTTCGCGCCGCTGATGGCCGTGATTCCACTGCTGCTGGCACGATGGATTCGCGGGGCTTCCATCAACTGGTTGAGTTACCTCGCGTGCGTGCTAGGAGTTCTTAGCCATCTGGCGCTCGATCTTACAAATGTTTACGGAGTCCGCCTGTTACTGCCGTTTTCCTCGCGCTGGCTGCACCTGGATATCACGCAGATTATCGACCCTTGGATTCTGCTCATTTTTCTGATCGCCGTTGCCGCTCCTGCGCTCGCTGGGTTGGTGAATTCGGAGATTCGCGGCAGGACGCAGGAAGGTCCCAAGCGAGCCTGGGCGTGCGTCGCGCTGGTGGCCTTGCTCGGTTACGAAGGCTTCCGCTACGCCTCGCATCAGCGTGCTATCACGGTCATGAGCGACTACGACTTTCAGGGCGATTCCGTGCTGGGCGTGTGGGCGATGCCGGTCGGGATTAGCACGCTGCGTTGGCGCGGCATCGTGGAAACCCCAGATATGGTTCTAGACGTCCCCGTCGATCTAACCTCGGATTTCGATCCGGGTCTGGGCCGGATCGCTTACCCCGCGCCCGAATCTCCAGCGCTCGACGCGGCCCGGGCCACCGTACCATTCCAGGCCTTCCTGCGATTCAATCAACTTCCGTTCTGGCGAGTGACGCCCACGGACGATTTGGTTCGCGTCGACCTGATCGATCTCCGCTTTGGGACGCCGTGGCAACCCGGCTTCGCCGTGGCGAGCGCTCTGGTAACACCGGACGGGAAGGTTCAAGAGGCGCACTTGGGCTCGGCAATTTTCGGACGCCGCCGGTAGCGGAAGCCAAGAGCAGACTCTAAACGTGCTCTCTGCCGAAACCTCCCGCTCAAAGGGCTATTGTGGTGCGGCTGTCGCCAAGATCGTGGAAACTCGCCGGGCAGCCACCGGGAAAGACACAAACAGGATGCTGCGCTGGGAAAATCTCAAGCGGCAGATCCTGGTACGGCAGCGGAACCCACCGCGGCGGGGAACCGTGCCAGCACGGTGAATCCCCCGGCGGCACGGTCTCCTACCACTGGGACTCCCTCCAACTCCACCCATGCATGCGCGGCAAATCCTTGAGAGACTCCGTACACGAGCGCCGGCGCATGCCCCCGGCGTTGAAGCATCCACGCGGCCGCCAGTGCCTGCGGAAGACACGTAAGCGACCAGGGCAGGCGCCGGGCCGAGGCTTCCACCGCCCAACGCGTGTCCCGAATATCCTCTTGCGGAGTCGCGCGCGCTGTTCGCGACCGCCCATGCAGCGTCGCCATCAGCCGGGTGAAGGAAAGAGTCCATAAACCGAGGCGAGCGACCAATAAGAACCAACACGCCTCCAGGAGAAGCCGCTGCTGAGCGGAAGAATGCGCCAGAAACCTACTCGGCATCGCCCGCCACGATCAGGTCGGCCGCAAGCAGGTTCTCCAGCAGTTTCGAGATCTCGATGCGGCATTGCCCGGCATCCACCTGAAACTCAAGCAACATTGCTTCGCAAATCTGATCCAGCGAACGCGGTTCGCAAAGCAGGCGCCAAATCTGCGCCGCCGTCGAATTAAATCCCAGATACGAGTCGCGCGCCAGGTCGAGGACGGCAAGTTCCGCTCCGAGATTGGCGGTAACCAAAGTTAGCCGGCGAGAGTACATCCGATTGTCATTCATCAAAGTGCTCCATAAGACGACGGGTCCAGCGTTCCGAGGAATGGACGTCGAGCGGACGGACGAAACGGAACATCTCGACCTTGCGGCAGAGCGTGGTCAAGTGTTTGAAGGTTCTTTCCGCAAGCCCGGTTGAGAGGATACGGGGACGAACGCGCAGGCAATCGATTAAAGCTCCCAAGGCTTGGACTCCTTCCATCGCATAAATGCCGGGCTGGACCGTCTCCTGCGCGAATTCCAGAACGTAGATTCGGCGCAATCTGTCGATTCGCGGCGAACGAGCCGTCCATCGAAATACACTTTTAGGCACATCCGGCATTACCGCGAACGGCTGCATGTCATCCCAGCCCAGAGCCTGGATGGACTCGTCCCAAAGACGGAGTTCCTGAATCCCCCGGCCGACGGTTACTTCGTTCCCCGACAAATCCGCGAGGCATAGATCGTCGGCATAGAGCGGGTAGCCAAGGCTGATCAGCCAGGCTGCCGTGGTCGACTTCCCAGCCCCGGATTGCCCCGCAAAGGCGACACAACCGCGGGGAGTGGAAACAGCGGAAGCGTGGATCGGCACATGGCCTCTGCGAAATCCCGCGATAGAAGCGCCCACTCCCAAGATGACGGTCCACAACTTCGCGGGATCGGCATTTGTCGCGGCCTCCACGACAATTCGCTCACCGCCCTGGACGTACACGCGGGCCAAGCCGCGATAGTGGAACAGATATTCGTCGGCCGTTACTTGAACGTTCGCGTCCTCATAGCACGGCGCTGAGATCGACGGCGGAGCCGGGCCGAAGTCGATACGAATCGCCGCGCGATCCTCAACTCCGGCGGCCGCGGGTTCGACACCGGGGATCGGGATTGCGGTTCGAAAGTTCAGACCGAACAGATCGTAATCGATGGGGCGCCTGGTTTCTTTGGTGCTTCAACCCAATGGTTCAACCCAGGCATCGATGGGTCTGAGAGTTCCGGCTGGCACCGGAGACTATGATCATATACCCAAAATGCTTCAGGGCGACCGCCTAACTTCGGAACAAAGATTGATCGGCCGGATCCTCGCCGCCGATTGGTCGACCGGCGCAAGGCGGGATTGGCCGCTCCCCTGGTTCGACGGCATCGATTGGAATACGGTAGCGACGCTGACCTGGCAGCATAAACTTCGCCCTATGACGCTGGCTGCCTTACAGGAAGCGGGATGGCCTGGTGTTCCCGGCGCCATTCGAGAGGCAATCGAACGCGACGCCAGAAAGTGCGGCCTTAAATCGATTCGTCAACTGACATCGTTGCGCGCCGTTGCTGCCGCGGCGATGGCGGCCCAACTTCGTTTGATCGCCCTCAAAGGTCTCCCGCTTTCCATGCTTCTCTACGGCGATCCATTCATCCGGGAGGCATTCGATCTCGACCTGATGACTTCTCCCGCGGACTATGCACAGACGAAGAAAATCCTGGAGGAATGCGGCTTCCGTCCAGTGGTGCCGGAAGAGTGGACGACGCCTCGCCAGAGTGCCATCCTGGCGAGTTTCCGGCATGAAGAACAATACGTTCACGGCGACGGAACCATGATCGAGTTGCATCGCGCGGTTGATCGTAACACCTGGCGCCTATCCATTGACTTCGAGGACTTGTGGCGGGACCGTCAATTGGTCCAAGTTGGACAGGACCGAATCGCGATTCCCGGCGATCGCCATCTGATTCTGTTTCTCGGGATTCATGCAGCCAGGCACGCCTGGGCACGGTGGAAGTGGGTGGGCGATCTAGTGGTTCTTTACCGCAAGTCCGGACCGGAGGCTCTGGTTCGGCAGCGCGATTTAGCCAAGGCCGAAGGCCTGATGCAATACTTCGATAGCGCACTTCTGCTAGCCAATACGATCACCGGCTGGCCCTTACCAGCGGAACTGGCCGATGCGGTGCGGATGAATAAGCGGGCGGCATGTCTATCCCAGCGGGCCTTGAAGTTCTCCACACAGGCTGTGACACCCAATGAGGCTGCGCGGCATGGCTACAAGTCCCGGCACTTGATCTTCGTTCTTCAACTCAATCGTGATCCCAGGTATCTCGCGCATGAGTTCCTCTCCATGGTGCACCGCCGCCGGGACTGGTATGCGCTCCGCCTGCCGGACTACTTGATCCCCGCGTACTATCTGATTCGGCCCTGCTCCTACATCTGGCGCCGTGTTCCGCAACTCATCCGTTTCATTGGCGGCAGAAACCGGCGTTAGTCCAGGCCAACGATGCGCCCGGCGTAGCCGGTCATTTCCAGATACCCGACTCCGCGCAGGGGACGGTTAAGCCGCGTCGCGTCGATGTCGATCGCGCCTTCCCAATATGTGTTTCCCGAACCTCCGCTTGAGGTGATTTCCTGCTGCGCGAGAGGCGTTCGAACGGCCGCCTTGAAACCGATCGACGGTACATCAATGGTCCACTCCACGGGGTAGCGGCCGCCGGTTGCCGGGCTCATCCATGTTGTTGCCGGAGTAAGCGTGAAATCGCCGGCAGTAAGATGCCTGGTTCGGCCGCCGGGATCGATGTAGGTGCCGGCCGAATATGGATCCGGCGTCCCGTCCGCTCGGCGCAACCGATAGAGCATCAGTTCCGACCGGTCTTCTAGCTGCAAGCTGAACCAATCCCAGCCTTTCTGGCCGGGCTCCAATTGGTGCGTGAAGAATTCGTGATCCATCCAACTGCTGCCTTCGACAGAGAAGCGCTTCCCATCCAAAAGGATCGTTCCTGTGGAGTCCAGCCGCGTAAGCGAAAGATAGTGCGACGCTTTGCCTTCGCCCTCTGCCTTCTGACTCACTCCGTTCGTGCCATTGATCGCAGGCGGCTTCTCGGATTTCAAAGACAAATCGAAGGAAAACCGGTCCGCGACGGCCACGAGCTTCTGTGTGCCGCCTGCCGCAAGAGTGGGGTCGAAGGTCCATTGCGAGGACCAATTGCCATTCCAGACACGAGCCTGACTCAACTCTGCACCGGCTATACCCGGCCCAGTCCGGTTCAGCCGTTCCGTGTGCAGGAACTGTCTCCCCTGAATGTCGCTGAGCGCTAAGTGGGCCATCCATATATCCCGCACATCCCAGATATTCTCCGGGGGTTTTTCGCGATCCCCACCTTCACGATCCACACCTTGACGAAAAAAGGTGAGCTCAAAGCCAAAGCGTCGCCCCTCGGCAGTTCGAAGATTGCCGGTGTAGTACCACCATTCGGTCTGGAAGTTCGGATGATTGAAATGGTCTCGAGGGAATTCGAAATGATAGTCCGGCAGCGCGAGGCGGTAGCGATCTTCCGCACCGGGCGCATTCACGGCTAGCAGCAGCGCGAGCAAAACAAAATTGCTACTCCTCATGGATCACCTCGATCGGCACAAGGCGGGTCGCGACTCTTGCGGGATAGAGAGCCGATAAAACCGTCGCGACGTAAACGATGGAAAGCGCACTCAGCAGCACCAGAAGCGGCCAATGGAATTGAATGGTCCATCCGAAGGACTGCTTGTTGATCACACGAATCAGCAGCAGCGAAAGAATAAAGCCCAAGGTCACGCCCGCGATGTTCGCAAGAGCGCCCAGGAGCCCGGCCTCGAACAGAATGATGCGACGGATTTGGCGGTTGCTCGCACCCACGAAGTGCAGCAAAGCAAATTCGCGGCGGCGGTCAATGACCAGCGCGACCAGTGCTCCGCCTACCCCGGTGATCGCCACGAAGACGGCCAGAGCCTCCAGTACGTAGGTGATCGCAAAGGTCCGGTCAAATACCTCAATTGCCTGATCCCGCAAATCGCGATTCCGGGACACGGCGATACGGCGACCAGCGATCACGCGTTCCACCGCCCGCTGTCCATCTTCGAGAGACACGCCGGGTTTCAAGTAAACGGCGACGTTGCTCGGCTCAGCGCCGGGGAGATAGCGGAGAAGCGTCCCTCGATCCATCAGAATGACGCCACGCTCGCTTGAATAATCGTAATAAACATCCAGAATCCGGAATGAACGGAGGGTTCCGCCGAGGCTCAGCGTCAGGGTGTCGCCAGCGCGCGCGCCATGCTTGTTGGCAAACGGTTCGCTGACGATGACCGCGTCGCTTCCGATGAGCTCTTGAAAGACTTGCGCCGCCGGGGCTCCGGATAGAAAGGAACGCCTGCGGCGGCCTCCGCCGACCCGAGCGTCCATGCCTCCTAGCGTTACCGGGAGCCCCTGGTAGCGCACCTCATAGGTGCGCAATTGATCGATAGCCTCAACCTCGGGGAGTTGAGCCAGCTGCGCTGGAATGCCGGCCGCCATGGTGGGATGTCGATCCGCCCCTGCCGGAACCGCCGGGCTCAGGAAGAGATCCGCCTGCAAAATATCGTCCATCCAGACCAGAACCGTTTCCCGAAAGCTTCCCACCATGATCCCGACCGCTGTAAGAACTGCGATTGCCGTGGATAATGCGCCAACCAGCACGGATGTCCGGCGCAGAGATCCCGCCAGGCTTCGCGTCGCTAGCAGAGCTTCCACCCCGAACAAGCGGCCGATGAATCCGCCCGTGATCGCCGCCAAGCCCGAGACCCAGACGGGAATCAGCAGAGCCGAAGCGACAATCGAAAGCAGCGCGCAAAGATAGCCGAAGAGAGGCTTTCCATGGACCGCGCTTTGTTGGGAAGCGATCCACGCTGCGACAGCCAGGATCGCAGCGATTGTGGCGGTGCGCCAGCGATGGACGCTGACCTGGTGTTCCCGCCGGCCCCTGGCCATCGCTTCGACGGGAGCCACTCGCGAGGCTTCCCACGCTGGTCCTAATGCCGAGACCAGAGAGATCCCGATGCCAATGATGATTCCCAGGACAGCTGTTTCCCAGGTGAGCAAGATCGGCGCGGGGCGGCTGCTAAAATACAGTGAGGCAACCGTGGAGGCGACCAGTTTCACCGCCCCTTCCGCCAGGAGCCGTCCCAGGGCAATTCCAGCCAAGCCCCCAAACACTCCGAAGCACGCCGCTTCGCCCAGAAATCCCGCCAGGATCGCTGCGCGAGGCGTCCCGACTGCTCGTAGAATGCCGATTTCGAACCTGCGCCGCACCACCGAGACGGAGATCGTGTTGTAGATCAAAAAAGCCCCCACGGCTAATGAAACATAGCTCAGCACGCGGAGATTCCAGCGGAAAGCTTCCAGCATGCGGCGGTTCTCTTCAGTCTCGGACCCTTGGCGAGCTATGGTCACGCCATCGGGGAGATTTTGACGCAGGAGCGATTCCCATTCCTCCGCCGGCCGCGTCGGAGGAGCTTCAATCAAAATCCGATCAAGCCTGCCGCCGCGCCGGAACAGTTGTGTGGCCGGCGCCAGATCCATGAGAATCACATCGCCGGCCTTCTCATTCAGTAGCCCTCGAACAGTGAAGTCCGACGCCGTGTCGTTGATCAGTAAGCGAACCCGGTCGCCGTTTTTGTACCCGAGCCCGGCGCTGACCCAAACGGATTCGTTAAGGCGGAAATCCGGCTGCGGCTCAGTTGCGGAGGCAGTGCTTTCAGGCCCTGCTTCTGAGATCAGATCCATGCCGAGGATCGGAACGGTGCGGCCGCCTTGATCGGAGATGACTCCGTAGTCCTCGATGCGCGGATGAAGTTTCAAAGCGTAGGGTTCCGTCGCCAGGCGGGCGAATACTTCGGGTGGAATTCCTCCCGCCGCGGTCACTTCCAGGTTTGCGCTTCCCGTCAAGGTATCTAGCGAAGAGCGGAAGGATCCTGCCGCCGCCTGCCCCGCTAATTCAATGGAGAGCACGGCAGCAACGCCGAGGGCCACGGCCAGCACGGTAAGGGCGGCTCGCAATGGCTCCTGCCGCAAGGGTCTGAGGATCAAACGATAAAACAGCTCCACGGCGGGCATAAGCGGTCAATAGCTGCCGGTGAGCCTTTCCCCTGCGAGTTTTTTCATGGCACTTACGCTTTCTACCCGTCCGTCCTGCAAACGCACGACGGTATCGGTATTCGCCGCTGCTTCCAGACTATGGGTCGCCATCAGAACGATCGTCTCCCTTTCATCCGCGATGCGCCTGAGGAGAGCCAGAATCACCGCGCTGGTCGCGTTATCCAAGTTGCCCGTCGGTTCATCCGCCAGAAGGAGAGAGGGTGCGTTCGCCAGAGCGCGAGCGATCGCCACCCGCTGCATCTGGCCGCCCGAAAGTTGATGCGGCATTCGGTTTGCGTAGGCGTCCATCTCCACCCAATGCAATCGTTCGCTGGCCACCTTGCGGGATTCGGCGCTACCGGCGAGCATCAATGGCAGCTCAACGTTTTCAATTACAGACAGAGTCGGCAGCAGTTGAAAACTCTGGAAGATGAACCCCACCTTTTCGCGGCGGACGCGCGTTAACGCCGCGTCGCTCAGCGTCGAAGTGCTGACGCCATCCAGCCACACGGTACCAGACGTAGGGAAATCCATGACGCCGGCCAGGTTCAGAAGCGTGGATTTTCCGCAGCCGCTGCGCCCGGCTACCGCCACAAATTCCCCCGCGCGAAATTCGAGGCTCACGTCGCGCAGAGCCGGCGCGGGATTTCCTTCCGTGATGTAATCCTTGCTGACGTGGTCCAGCCGCAGAGACCCCATATCGTCAGTCTCGCAGAAGCGTGCGGCGACAGTATCGGATGAAATGACCGGAGCCTTTAACAGCTCAAGTTTGAGCTAGGGAATCTGTTCGTGATCGGAGATGATTTTGCACGCAAGCTTTGCGCCTTCGACTGTCATTTGGACCCAATACGTGGGCTGCCCATTCAATAGAGCCTTGGCTCTCCGCTCCACCGGATAGTCCAGCAAAAGCACGCTACCGGGTTCAAGAGAGAGCAGATCCCGCGTCGAGATCGTGGGGCCATCGAGGCGCACTTCCAGGTTCATGCCAACCCCCCGGAGCAAGTCCGCCATATGAACCTGGTCGCTCCGCTTCGATTCAGCTCGGTGCACCAGGCGAAGTTGCTCAAAACTATGGCGAAGACGCTTGATGAAAATTGAGGGGATGGCGAAGTTTATCATCGCCGTGGTGGGCCCTACCCGAGCCTCGATTGCAATCGCCACAACCGCTTCCGCGGGAGCGAGCACATGCAGAACCTGGGGCTCATCCGCCAGGGATTGGACGGCGAAGCGTATGTCGGCCACGCTTTTCCACGCATCGCTGAGATTCTGCAACACAATCCGTAGCAGATTCTGCATCAGCCTCTTTTCAATCTCGGAAATCTTGCGCGACAGTTTTACAATTGACTTGCCCCCGCCTCCCAGCAGCATCTCCACGAAAGTGGAAACCAAGTCCGGGCTGACTTCCATGACGGCGCTGCCATCGTAGGGTTGCAGGCCAATGTAGGCGATGAATGTAGGCGGTGAGAACCCCTCCAGGAACTCCGCGTACGAAATTTGCTCCAGACTTACAAGATTCATGGTGACGTATGCCCGGAGATAGGCGGAAAGACTCGACGCCAGATTCTTGGCGAAGTTCTCGTGCAGCAAGTGAACAGCCCGGATTTGCGACTTGGGAATGCGGTCGAGACGGCTGAAATCGAAAGCCGCCACCGCGGATTTGGTTTCCGGGCTTGCGTCGCTGGATCCCCGAAAGACCGCGTCGATCTCTTGTTGCGATAAGTCCCGTTTCATCGATGATCCTTAGTTGATCGCCGCTTTCGGCAGCATTCGAGGCAGTCGCGAGGCCGCCGTAGCTTGGATCGCAAAACGATCCTTATGGCTGATCACCTCCAGGATTCGCACTCCATAGTTTCCGCTGACGGAAACCACTTCCCCGCGCGCCACGACAACATTATGCACAACGATCTCAACCGCCTCGCCGGCGCGGCGATCCAGTTCCACCAGCGAACCAGCCGTGAGCTTAAGTACTTCCTGGATCTTCAGGGCGGCGCGGCCGAGAACCACCGCGACCGGCAACTCCAGATCCGCCAGGCGCTCCAGGGAACTCGTCTCTTCACGGTTCTCGCTCGGCGGCCCGGGTAGAGGCTGTTCCTTTCCCACTAACAGCTCAGTCAGCGCCGTGTCGAGCCACACCAAGATGGGAGCGGGGATGGGCTCCCGGTCCTCGATCGCCAACCAGGCAAGCGGCATGATTGGCGAATCCGAGGGCGGTGCGCCACCCTCCGGTGCATGCATGCTGCAGACGATTCGCTGGGACCTGCCCGTGCTCAGAATATGGGCCGCCCCCTCGAGCGATTGCTTCAGTAACTCGCGATAGAGAGGCTCACGGTCCGACGGTTCCGGGGCCGTGGACGCCGTGAGCTGGGAGCATGCGTCCGCTGCAATGCCAATCCAGACGGCGCCCGACGCTTCACACTCCAACACTTGTTTGTTCCAGAGAATTTCGCCCGCAGGTTGGAGCGTCCCTTCACCTCCGATATCCCCCCCCCGCTTCACCGGCACGGTGTGGCCCGTAAACATTTCCAGGGATTTCTCGAACTCGGGAATCCATGCATCCAGAAACGCGCCGACGGCATCCTGGCGCTTATCCGACATGATTTCCTTGTCGCGTCTCAGAATCCGAGTTCTGCCTTAGGCCGTCCTCCGCCTGAAAGCCGGGAAGCAGCGCATTACGAAGATTGGCGAGTCGAACCGCCGCGCCCTCCGCGGTGAGCAGCACCTCTCCCCACCCGATGAGCACATCCTCGACATACACGTCGATGTTCTCCCCGGTCGACCGCGACAACCGAAGGATACTGCCCACCTTCATGTTCGCCAGTTCGGCGAACGTCAGCGTCGTCTGATCCAACTCCGCGCGAAGGGTAACAACAATGTCAGACAGCCGCTCCATTTGGAGCAACATCGTGTAATGGGCCTCGGGCACGAACGGCTCGTTAGTTGACATACTGTTCGGTGGAAGAGCCCTTCAGACTCAGAACGCCGTCCTTCTCAAGCGCGCGGACCTGGGTGATGATCGCCTGCTGGGCCGCGTCGACTTCCTTGATTTTTACCGGTCCCAGCGCCTCGATGTCGTCCTTGAGCATTCCAGCGCCGCGCTGGGACATGGCCGACATGAAGTGTTGCTGCAGTTCATCGCTGGTTCCTTTCATCGCAGTGATCAGGACCTTTCGATCCACGCGAGCGAGCAATTCCTTCAGTCCTTCGGCGTCAAGCGCCTTCAGGTCTTCAAACACGAACATGGAGCGGCGGATACTTTCGAAAAGGGGAGGGTTTTCAGTTTCGAGCGAGTCCAGCAGTTGGCTGCAACTGCTCGGGTCTAACCGGTTGAACATGTCGGCAACCGTGCGGACGCCGCCGCAGGCTTCCCGGCTTAACTCCCCGAAACTTCTGAATTTTTGACCCACCACGGCAGCGATTGTGCGCACTACCTCCGGAGAGATTTGATCGAGTCCAGCCATGCGCGTGGTGATGTCCGACCGGGCTTCGGCCGGAAGAGAACTGAGGAGCGCAGCCGCCTGGGAGGAATCCAGGTGCGAAAGCAAAAGAGCAATCGTCTGCGGATGCTCATCCTGGATGAATTTCGCCAATTGTTGTGGCTCTACGCGGCGAACGCTCGCAAAATCCACCGCGTCCTGGTCCAGCGACTTCGAGACCCGATCCACAAGGCGAGTGGCATAATCCGTCCCAAAGGCTTCCTCCAGCATCGCCCGGGCCCTCTCAAGGCCTCCCTTTACATCGAAAAGCCTGCCGCCGATTGCGGTCCGGAATTCTCCGAGTACCGATTCGACCTGTGATTCTGTAACGGTATTCAGTCTTGCGATTGCGGTGCTGATCGTGTCTACGTCGTCCTCAGGCAATTTCTTGAGAATATCGCCGCTGGCCGCTGCCCCCAGGGATAACAGGACAATCGCAGCTTTCTCTATGCCGGTGAAGGGCCGGTCAATTGTAGACATGGTGGTTCGCGATCGCCTACTGTACTATCGTCTAAAACAACGCGAGGCGTAGGTCTGAAAAAGCGCCACAACATAAAGTTTCGATAAAAACTCATGCGTGGGAAGATCCGATGACTTTAACCGGGCCTCAGCCTGATTCATTCGACTGGTCAAGCTGTACGCCCAGGAAATACCCGGAGTCCTCAGGACGGCAATACCGAACGGTTCCGGCCAATTCCCGATTATTCTCTATGATCTTTATCCTGGTCCCCGCAGGAATCGCCTTAGGCAGGGAGATGCCCGCCCCTGAGGGCGACCTATCTTCGAGCATGCCTGCCTGAGTTTTGGCGTCGCCGCCCTGGTCCTTCCAGTTAACCGCTACCCGGCACATGAAGTTCTTCCGAGGTTCAATTCGCGCACGGCGCATACCCTCCTATCGACTTTATTGGGTGGCATGTTAGACGCGAACGAGGCAATTTAGAAAAATGAGACAAACCATTCTTGGCCGCACTTTAGGATGAGAGGTGACGTGTCGAATCTCGTTGGTGCGCAGGATTTACGGACCGTATCGTTGTTGCGCAAGGAGCTGACGGAGGAAACACCTCTGAGCAAGGAGACGACGTTACAGGTCGAGACTTTGAATTCAATGCGGACAGCTCCCGTTCCAGCCCAGGAGCCGCACATCACGCGGCAACAGCAGGTGCTGGTGGTCGAAGATGAAGAGCTTGTGGCGCTCGACCTGGAGCGATGCCTGGAAGCACTGGGTTATGGGGTCACGATCGCCACAAACGGACCGGGAGCCACGGTGGCCATCAGACGCCGGAAGCCGGATCTCGTACTCATGGATATCGGTCTGGACGGGGCCGCCGATGGAATCGATCTTGCAGATGTGCTTCGGAAAGAAACGGATGCTGCTGTAATTTTTCTGACTGCCTATTCGGATCGGCAGACGGTAGAACGGGCGGCGCAGGTGGAGCCTTCGGGCTATATCGTCAAGCCGTTCCATGAACAAGCCGTCGCCGCGGCTGTTCATCTGGCTTTGCATAGGCTGCGGAGCGAACGCCGTATTCCCCCTGCCGGTGCTTCTTCGCCGGCCCAGCAAGCGCCGGCCTCGACGATTCGGGTTGGCCAAGTCAACATCGATATGGCGCGGCACCGCATTGTGCTGGACGGGAGGGAGGTTCAGGTTACCAAGAAGGAATTCGGCATCCTGCAGTTTCTCGCGGAGCGTGCCGGGACGCCCATTGAGCCTGAGGCGATACTGGAGCGGGTGTGGGGAGCGCAGTTCGCCCACTATATCCAGACTCTCCGCGTTCACATCGGAAATCTGCGGCATAAGATTGAAACGCCGGCTTCAGGCGTAGCGATCGAAGCGGTTCGGGGCATCGGATACCGCTTGGTCGAAAGCCTCGGTTCCTCTTCCATCGCTGGGAATTAGGGGACTTAGGCCAGGGTCAACTCCGGCCGTCCTTGTCGAGCATCTGTACCAGCGTCACCCAGAATTCACCCAGGTCGCTCGAGAAGCCAAGCGTGTAAGCCGCCTTACTGCCGCAGATATTCAACGCGTAATCGCTGCCATCGATAACTGACGGCATGGAGAGAGCTACACCATGAGGGAGTACGGATTTTAGATTCCCTGCCACCATGTTGGCTAACTCGCCCAGGGAATCCCGCACGTCCTCGTCGATCCGGTTAGGCTGGACTCCCGGCATCAAGCGGGCAGTGAACCCCAACGCCTGCTGCTCCGTGCATCGCAGGAGAACCGCGCCATTCCACTCACCTACAAACTGGACCGCCACCGTCAGTGAGCCGGGCGTTGGCGCCTCTGCGCTACAGGAGCGGATATCGTCCAGATTCAACATGGTTCGAAATACATCCTCTACGATTTGAGCAATCTCCGCCCGATAGGAAGCAACCTCAATTTGGACTTGCATGTTTCTTCACCCTTTCTTACGGCGCTTGGTAAAAAATGGCACGGCCGACGGGAACGCGACGGAACTCATTGTCGAGATTCAGGGTGCTTTCCGCGCCCCCCAGCACCAGGTATCCTCCGGAATACAAGGCGCCCCGCAGCTCCGGCAGGATCTTTTTCTTGGTTTCCACGTTGAAGTAAATGAGCACGTTGCGGCAAAAGATCACGTCGAACGGACCTTTCGTCCGCATGCCGTGGCGCAGGTCAAAGGATTCGAACTTGACCATACGGCGGAGCCGATCCTTAATTTGCCAGTCCAGACCTGCACGGTCGAAGTACTTCAGCAAATGGTTCACCGGCAGTCCGCGGTTTACTTCAATCTGCAGGTAGCGTCCCTCGCGAGCTCGCGCGAGAATCTGCTCGGAAAGATCGGTTCCGAGAATCTGGATGTTCCAGCCTTCCAGCCCCATCTCGAGCAGGAGCATGGCCAGGCTGTACGCTTCCTGTCCCGAGGAACACGCGGCCGACCAAAAGGTCAACTTGCGGGTTTTCTTGCGCTGCTCAATAAGCGCTGGCAGGACTTCACTCCTGAGAGCTTCGAAGGGAGCCACGTCCCGGAAGAATAGAGTCTCGTGGGTGGTCATCGCTTCAACCACTTTCCTGTGAAGAGGAGGATCTCCATTATTTCTCAGGGCGGCGCATAGCGCATCGAGGGAAGCTAGGTGCGATTGCCGTACTACCGGCATTAAGCGTGCCTCAATCAGATAATGTTTGCCGTCGTCAAGGACGATGCCGGATTCGCGGTAGATATAATCCGCCAGAAATTTGTAGTTTTCCGGGAGAATGAGTGATGCTGTTGTGCTTTCCGGCATTTATCTTGCTTCCACCATTTACATTGCTTCCCGACGGCGCGCGAAGGAAATTCAACCGCGCCCGATCCTCCTCAGGATTTCCTTCACCACGCCTTCGAGTGGCACAACTGAATCGGCCAGTCCCGCACCGACGACGGCACCAGGCATGCCCCACACGACGCTGGTGGCTTCATCCTGAGCGATCACGCAAGCGCCATGGGCTTTGAGGATTCCCGCCCCACGCAGGCCGTCATAGCCCATTCCGGTCAAGACGACCGAGACCACTGCGGCCCCGTAGAGTTCTTCAACGGAGCGAAACAGGACATCCACTGCCGGGCGGCAGGAATTCTCGGGCGGCTCCTGGTCTAATTTGATGACCGTCCGCAAGCCGTTCTTTTGCACACGCATGTGATAATTTCCAGGGGCGATGAATGCGGTTCCGGACTCCACGATGGCGCCTTCCGCGGCTTCTTCCACCTTCAGCTTTGAGATAGCCTTTAATCGCTCCGCGAGCAACTGGGTGAAGATGGGCGGCATGTGCTGCACGATCAAAATGGGAAGCGGGAAGTCGAGGGGAAACTGCGGCATGATGGCTGCGAGGGCGGTGGGACCTCCCGTGGATACTCCGATTGCCACCACTTTGGGCTGGACCGCTGTCCGCTGTATCGGCGCGAGCGGTGGCCTTGGCGCGGCGCCGGGCGGGGGTGCGGTCCTTTGCTCGCTCTCCAGGATGAAGAATTGCTTGATCTTCGGGATCAGATCGCCGCGCAAACTCTCCATGGAGCGATCCAGGGATCCGACATTTGAAGCCTTGGTGACATAGTCGTCCGCTCCGAGCGACAACGCTTCCATCGTGGAATTTGCCCCGCGTTGCGTCAGCGTGCTGAACATGATGACGCGAACGTCTTTATATGCCCGGCGTAGCCTGCGAAGCATTTCCAAACCGTCCATGTCGGGCATCTCGATATCCAGAGTGATGATGTCGGGATTTAACTGGGGAATTCGCTCCAGGCCGACGACCCCGTTCGGCGCCGACCCGACTACCTCCAGTGAAGCGTCCTCCGCCAGTGCGTGTGTGACCAAGCGACGGATGACCACCGAATCGTCCACCACCAGCACCCTGATCCTTCCGCCTCGCCGAATGATCTTCCTTGAAAGGGCCGCCATTGCTCACGCCGTTTGCTGGATCAGGCCCATCAGCCGCAGTTTGTCGGCGATGATCTCTTTTGTGAACGGCTTCATCACATATTCGTTCGCGCCAGCCTCGATCGCGGCCGCCATCTGCTGGATTTCCGTCTCGGTAGTCACCATCATCAGCGGAACGGAAAGATAGCGCGAGTCCAAGCGCAAGCGCTTCACAAATTCCAGACCATTCATTTCCGGCATATTCCAATCCACCAGGAAGAGCGAGATGGCGCTTTCGCGGTCCACCGCATCGAGGGCTTCTTTGCCGTTGGCGGCTTGGCAAACTTCGTAACCCAGTTCCGTGAGCGTGCTTGCCAGAATCATGCGGATTGCACGCGAATCATCGATCACCATTGCCTTAGACATGATCTTGAACGGCCCTCGCGCCAGTCTCTCCTCAGCTTCTGAAGTTCGAGACCAGTTTCTCGAGATCGGCCGCCATGCGCGAAAGTTCCCTCGCGGCTTTTTGGGTGTCGTTCGCGCCGGCTGTGGTCTCTTGCGCTGCTTTCGCGACCCCGGTGATGTTCCCGGCTATCTCCGTACTCCCTTTTGCGGCCTCAGAAACACTACGAGCCATTTCGTTGGTGGTGGCTGTTTGCTGCTCCACAGCGCTGGCGATGGTGCCCGAAATATCGTTGATCTGATTGATGATCCCGGTGATCTGGCCGATCGCCAGCACGGCGCCTTTGGTGTCCGTCTGGATGGCGTCGATCTTCTGGCTGATGTCTTCGGTCGCCTTCGCGGTTTGCTTGGCGAGTTCCTTGACTTCGTTTGCCACCACCGCGAAGCCCTTCCCGGCTTCGCCTGCGCGGGCAGCCTCAATGGTTGCGTTCAACGCCAGAAGGTTGGTCTGCTGAGCGATGGAAGTAATGACCTTGATCACTTTGCCGATCTCCGCGCTGCTTTGTCCCAGTTGGCCGACTGTGTCATTCGTGGATTCCGCCATCTTCACCGCGGAGGTCGCCACTCTGGCCGCCTCATTGACATTCTTGGCGATCTCCCGGATACTGGCGCCCATCTCCTCTGTGCCGGTGGCTACCGTCTGCACGTTCTTGCTGACTTGTTCCGACGCCGCCGAGACAACATTGGCTTGTGTCGCAGTTTCCTCGGCGTTGGAGCTCATCTGGTGACTGACGGCCGTTAGTTCTTCGGCCGAGGAGGAGAGAGTCGTCGCCGTTTGGGCCACGGCATGGATCATTTTGACTTGCTCGGTGACGTCGCTGGCATATTTAACAACTTTGAAGGGCTTTCCGTTAAGATCCAGAATTGGATTGTAGGAAGCTTGAATCCAGCATTCCTTTCCGCCCTTTCCCATCCGCTTGAATTGACCGGCTTGGAACTCGCCGTGGTTCAGTCTGGTCCAGAACTCGCGATATTCTCCGCTCTGCCGGTAGGTTTCCTCTACAAGCATGCCGTGAAGACGGCCCCTGATCTCGTCGAGCGTGTAGCCAAGTATCTTCAGGAAGTTGTCGTTGGCCGTGAGAATGGTTCCGTCCATCTGGAATTCGATCACTCCCTGAGACTTCCCGATCGCCGCGATCTGTCCGGCATAGTCCGCGTTTGTGAGCTTTTGTCGGGTCACGTCGGTGGCGTACTTAACTACCTTGAAGGCTTTGCCGTCTAGACCGAGGATCGGATTATAGGACGCCTGCAGCCAAACCTCTTTCCCGCCCCGTCCGATGCGTTTGAATTCCCCTGCAATAAAATCGCCCCGGTTGAGCTTCGCCCAGAACTCGCGATACTCTCCGCTTTGCCGATAACTTTCCTCCACGAACATGCTGTGGTGACGGCCCTTTACCTCATCCAAGCTATAGCCCATCGCAGTGAGAAAGTTGTCATTGGCGGCAACGATCGTGCCGTCCAGCTGAAATTCGATAACTGCCTGGGCCTTGCCGATTGCCGCGATCTGTCCGGATAGATCCGCTCCCACCAGCCTCGCCGCGGTAACGTCCTCCCATGTGACAACGGTGCCGATGTATTCGCCGGCCGGGGTCCTGATTGCGTTCACGTTAAGATCCAGAATCAGACTGCCGAGCTTGATTTCTTTGCGATACGGAAGGTTGCCGGGGTCGCTGAGAAGAGTGTGAATCTGCCTGACACGATCACCGTGAAACCGGTCGATATTCACTCCGATCAGCTCGCGGTACGTGAGCCCGAACTTCTCTTCGAGGACTGGGCTGATCTTTTTCAACGTATCCTCAGATCGTTGATTCATATAGACCAGGCGAAGGCTCCGATCAGCGGCAAATACATTCACTCCGGCGGCGTCCAGCGCGCCCTTCATGCCTTCCAGTGTGGCGGTCAAGTCATCCTCCGGCGCCTCCAAAACCGCGACGCCGCCCGATTTTAGCTTCTTGGTCTGCCTCATCTCATCTCCTTTAAATTCCGGTTTTCTTATTTGCCGCCCACAGCGCCGCCGGAGCGCAACTGGGTAAAGCTGCACAAAGAAACCGCCTCATGAACAAAGGCGGGTTTTTATGCGGCCACATTTGTCTGCAGCACCCGTTCCGTATCCAGCACCAGCAGCATGCGGCCCTCGAGTTTATGCACGCCGAGAATTAACTCGCGGTGGGCTTGCGGAACGCTCTCCGGGACTGGTTCGTAGCTGTCCGAGCCAACTTCCAGCACATCTCCAATTTCGTCCACCAGGAGACTGACAGCTCCATCGTCGGAGCGAACCACAATGTTCATGGGCGTCTCGTCGGGTAACCTCTTCTTCAATCCGAGGCGGCGGCGCATGTCCACCGCGGTCACGATCTGGCCCCGCAGATTGATCAGGCCCTCGATCACATCCGGAGCTAAGGGAACCCGGGTCATGTCGAGGTACCGAAGCAGCTCCTGTACTTTCAGGACTTCGATCCCGAAGAACAGATTGTCCACCGAGAAGGTCGAATATTGGCGGGGGCGATCCGCGACTCCCCGCCCCAGGTTGGAGGTTTCGTTGGTTGTCATTTCTTCAGTTCCGCATCAGGCGGGCGTCAGCACATTCTTCCCCAACTCTGCCGCTTCGAGGACTATCGAAAGTTTCCCCAGCGAGTCGAGGAGACCAGTCCGATCGAAGCGCTCCACGTAAGCGTCGAATTCTCCCGCGTCCCTGGCGTTAAGCTCCTTTGTCGAATCACACAATATGACCACCGGGATACGCACGGAACCAGCGCGCATACGCATCTGCCCCACCAGTTGCTTGCCCCCGCCTGAAGGAAGATTGCGCGACGTCACCACCGCGGAGATTCGGTTCCGATCCAGCTTATCCAGGGCGTCGGATTGGTTGGCGGCCTCCAGCACGGGATGTCCGGCGAGTTCCAGATAGTTGCGTATCTGCCCCCGGGAGAACGCGCTTCCATCCGCGACGAGCACCGTGGAGCACGGACCCGCCTGCGGCGGCGACGCCGAAGACCAACTCTCGTCCGCGGCCAGAACCTCGTGGAGATCCAGGAAGTCGGTCACTTTGCCTCCGATCACCGCGGAGCCGGACAAACCCGGACGCTCGCCCTTTTTCCCGATGCGGATGGCTTCATCGTGGATGTCGAGAATCTGGTCGACAATCAGGCCCGCCATCCGGTCGCCCTCGGAGAATACGATGACCTGGGCTGGATCGGAGACGGTTTCCGCGATCGATTCGCCGGGTTCGAGCGCCGAGGACAGGAGCGTGAGTTGCAATATCTGGTCACGGTACTGAACAACCATTTTTCCGCTGGCTCGCTCGATCCGGGAACTTGGGAATTCTTCCAGTCGAGCCACCAGCGAAAGTGGCACTGCCAGCCGTTCGAACTTTCCCGCGCGGAACAGCAGGAAGGTCTGACGCTCTTCGTGGGCCGGATCTCCCTTGGCCGCTTCGGCGCGGGTTTGTTCACGCGACTCCGAGAGCACCCCTGATAGCTGGCCGATACCCAAGACATCCAGGATGAGCGCCACCCTGCCGTCGCCCATGATGGTCGCTCCGGCGTACGAGCTGATGCCCTTCAACTGTTTCCCCAGCGGCTTCACCACGATTTCCTGGGTGTCGTTGATCGCGTCCACAACCAGCCCGAACTGACGGTCTTCGGCTTGCAACACGACGATGTTGAGCGCCTCGGCTTCGGCGTCGGCCGCGGGGAGACGCAGCACTTCGTTGAGATATGCGATGGGAAGTAGTTTGCCTCTCCTCCGGTACACCGGCGTCCCGTGAATACGCTCGATCTGCTTCCGGGCCGCCTCGCCTTCCAGGCGCAACAATTCCAACAGGCTTACCTGGGGAATGATGAAACGCTCGTGGCCGCTATTCACCACCAGCCCCGGAATGATCGCCAGCGTAAGGGGGATTTTGATCTTTACGGTAGTGCCTTTTCCGGGCCGGCTGGTCAGATCCACCACGCCACCGATCTTTTCGATGTTGGTTTTGACCACATCCATTCCGACCCCGCGGCCCGAGATGCTGCTCACTTTCTCGGCGGTGGAAAATCCTGGCAGGAATACCAGATTTACGGCTTCCCGCTCGCTCAACCGCTCCACCTGTTCCGGCCGGAGCAGCCCTCGTTCAAGCGCCTTTTGCTTAACCCTCGCGATACTGATTCCGGCGCCGTCGTCGGTGATCTCGATGTTGACTTGACCGCCTTCGTGATACGCGCGTAACAAGAGCCGGCCTTGTGAGGGCTTGCCGTTTCTCAACCGCTCCCCGGGCGATTCAATCCCGTGGTCGCAGCAGTTTCGCACAATGTGCGTGAGCGGATCCTTGATCGCTTCGATAATGCTCTTGTCCAACTCCGTCTCCGCGCCGTCCATATCGAGCTGGATTTGTTTGCCGCATGACGCGGCCAGATCCCGCACCACCCTTGGAAGCTTATTCCATACAACCCCGATCGGCTGCATGCGGGTTTTCATCACGCCTTCCTGCAATTGGGTTGTGATCAGGTTGAGGCGCTGGGCCGTTCCATTCAGTGCGGCGTCTTCCTGCCGGGAATTGAACTGGAGAACGTGGTTGCGCGCCAAAACAAGCTCGCCCACAAGGTTCATCAGCTTATCCAATAATCCGACATCGACGCGGATGGTCGAATCCGCAATCGAGCCGCCTCTTGGGCCCGCCAGCTTTTCCGCTTCCGGCGTGGGACCCGCCAGCGAGAGACCAGCGTCCGATTCTTCCGCGCCCTGCCCCCTTGCTGGAAGGGCTACCGAAGAACTCTCGATCGATCTGGGCTGCCTCTCTGAAGAGGACCCTAATGTCTTGGCTGTATCCAACTGCGGGCACTCTTCACCAGAGCGCGCTGCGCTGGAAACGAGATTGAGCCTCCGCTTGAGATCTTCGTAGCTGTCCCCGCTTTCCTTGGAGGTAGCTTCAATGCTTGCCAACTCCTTCTTGATGACGTCCATCGTCTCCAGAACGAGTGACGTAAGCTGCGGGGTCAGACTTCGCTCGCCATTCCGCAATTGGGACAGAATGTTTTCGGCGATATGAGTGACGCCTTCCAGGTTCGAGAAGGCAAGAAATCCGCAGGTTCCCTTGACGGTATGAATCGTGCGGAAAATACTGGCTAGGAGCACTGGATCGCTCGGACGCTGCTCGAGTTCAACGATCTCCTGCTCCAGGCGGGTGAGGTTTTCATTGCTCTCGATCAGAAACTCCGTTATGATTTCCGGGTCGTCCACTTAGGTCTCCATGCGTAACGCTGACGGTCCAGATGCTCGCCGGACCTGTTTCAGCTACTACGTCCTACATGCATCCTATCGACTCCAGTCCTCTATGCCCGGTAGGTAATGGTCCAAATTCCCGAATAAAGTTTTGCGAAAGAATCGCAATGCGGCACTTTCGCCCTCTCCCGCCGCGGCCGGCGGGTATCCAGGACTCACAAAGCCGCGATGCGTTTGGCCATGTCTTCCGCTTTGGGCCGGTCGATGAAACGACAAGCGGCGACTTCCACCGTATGCGCGAGATCTTTAAAATGAGCTTTCGTAATATTCGAGGCTTCAATTCTCAACCCCACCTGACACTGCCGCGAGAGAAAGGACTCGGCAGCGGGCCCAAGATAGGTCTTTGTAATGGCGAGCACCGAATCGTAAGGTGTCATATCGGGCGCTTCGGTGCTTCGCTTTCCATGGTCTCCATCTCCAGGCGGAAGTACTTGACCGCGGCGACCATGCGCGAGAAGGAGTCAGCCAGATCGCCGATCTCATCCTCTGAATAACGGCGTACGCTCACTTCCAGGTTGCCTAGGCTCACGTTTTCGGCCACGCTCTTCAGGTGCTCGACCGGGGTAAGGATGGCGCGCGCCAGAGTGTAGCTCATCGAGATGCCCAGAAGCAGTCCCAGTAGCGATACCCCGACGGTAAGCCATACCGCCCGCCGGCTGGTGAGTGCAATATCGTCCTGTGATGTTTGGGATGCCTCCCTTCCCGTGGCCTCTCCGTCTTCAGCGTTCTCGTGCAACTGCTCGGCGGACGCAGTGTAGGCGGCATTCGCGATGGCGAGTTCAGCATCGGGCTTTCGAGTTTCCGCCGCGTCAACGGCTTGATCCAGAGCCTTCTCATAGACGCCCACGCTGGCCACGATCTTCTGAAATTTCGCGCGCTGCGCCGCATCGGGCGCAATATCCACGGCGCGGTCAGCCAGGCTCTCGATTTCGTGAATCTCGAAGGACGCTTCATCCAGATACGTCTCCCGCGCGCGTTGCGCTCCTATTCTCTTCACGTCCGTCAGATAGCCCTCGATGCGGCGCTGCGCCTCAAGATTATGCACCTGGATCTCGAGCGCCACAGCATTCAACAGCCCGCCCACGCGAGTTGCGTCCTCCGCGCTGTGCCGCAGGCTGAATACAGAGTAGATGCCAATTCCAGCCACCGCCGCCATCAGCAGCATAACGCCGCTGAACCCGGCCAGCAGCTTGTTTCGTATAGTTGGTTTCATATTGGGTGCGGGGGCTCTAGAGCGGATAACCTGCCTCCCCCGGCTGCTTTCCGTCCACCCGGACAACTCGCACGGCTCCTGAGATTGCAGGAACCTCCGTCGCCGGGACAACCGCAATCGAGCCCACCGACCCCGCGATGACTTTCGCGGCTCCGTCCCCGGAATTCACCGTTCGTACCGCGAGGGGCTCACCCCCTCGAAACTCCGCAGCCACGATGTAACGGTGATATTCCGCGTCGCTCATGCGCAGGATCGACGACAGGACGCACTTGAATACGTCGCTTGATGCTTCCCGGCTGATCAACATCACCGGTTTCCGGTCAGGCCACGTCCGGATGTCGCCGAGAATCAGCCTGCGCAACTGAGCGACGGAGAGGCTCCCTGTGGTATTCGCCTTATTCACGACCACCGCCAAACCGCCCGGCACGCATTGAGCCTCGGCAGCAACTCCGGCAACCGCCAGGAGCAAAGCAATGCGCAGTCCGTTTGATACAGCTTTTTGCATTTCGATCGGTCCTCCTTTTACGAAAACTGGGGTGGTCTTAGAATGTAAACGCGAGGGCCAATTCGAGCCCATTCTGGGTTGCGGCATTTCGCAGAAAAACGCGATTGTATTGCAGCTTGAGAGCTGCATAAGTGAAGCAGTCCCACCGCACTCCCGCGGAAGGACCCTCATAACGCCCCTTGAACGCGGTAACGGGATCATCGTTGGGAATATTTACCTCCTGGAACCGGAGATAGGGGCGAAACTTTCCAATGCGATAGGCCAGTTGCGTATAGCCGAGGGGAGAATTATAGGACCTGCCGCCACCGGTTATCTGGTGGTGAAGTAACACTGCCTCGTTCATGAATTCCCATTTCGAATTGATGAAGATGATGTAGGCGCTGGAGACGGTTTGATTTACCGGTAAGCCGGTGACAGGTACTAAGTCTCCCGTCAGGTAGGAGCCGCCAAGCTGGAGACCGTCAACCCACTCGGGCCGGCTGTAGACGGCGAAATTCAAATCTTTGCGGTTCCGATCCGAAGCGAAGTTTTCAACTCCGTCTCCGAAAAGCGGACTCCCGAACTCCGCGCTGCCATCCCCAATCTCAGCGGTCCAATGCACATTGAACTTTCCCGATGGCACATAGCCGGTCGTCGTCACCCCCACCTCATGAACAGGCAGTACGCCGCCGCTATCTTCGAAGTAGTACATGAAGGGCCTGCCGGTGGCGGTTGAGAACCAAGTCCCGTGATGAAAGGCGGTGTTGTAATACCCTATGTCGGTATGAAACCGGCCCGCGCTTATTTCGAAGTACCGGCTGGGTCTATACGTCAGCTGAAATCGTTCCAGATCGATGCCGAAGGTGTTGGTTGGATCCGTCGAGAAGACGCATTCTGTCAGGAAACTCAACTTGTCCTGTAACTGCGAAGTTATAAAAAGGTCAAATTCTCCGGTGCGGAAGCTGCCATGGGCTGGAACTCCTAGCGGGTACTGCAGTTGTTGCGCCACTGATCCTTGGTCGTAGTCGAGATCAAAGAAGCCTCTCAAGTGCAGCGTAGGCCCATGCGGGATTTCCATCATGTGGTCATGCGATTGATCTTCGAGGGGCGCTACGTCTGCACTAGCCGGAGGCGTTTGAGATGCAGTAGCCGCGGGACTGGCGAGTTGTTGTGGCTCGGCCACGCTGGGACTTGGTGTGGAATCGCCTTGGGCGTAGGCCGCGCCCTGAATCAGCAGCAGCGCCGCAGCTGCGCGCATCGGGAAGGTCCCGTAGAACATTTATCGAGCCACCTCTTTGCATCCTGAGTGCGGCGGAGCGCATTTTGTTCTCAGGCCGCCGGCGCCTTCGACCCCGCGGATGCTGGGCGCCTGATCGGGCGTAATCCCAGAGTGGAACCTGAGGATGAAGGAGTGTCCATTGGCCGGCTCGGGCGAGCTCTCAAGACGATGAGACCGCTTTCACCGGCAAGCCGCCCCATCCGAGGCTATAGCCCCACAGTGGTGCTGACAGGCCGGAACAGGTCGTGCGCCTTATGGCCCGGGATCAAACAGATCTTCACTTCAAACAACTCACCTTCACAGTCAAACGGGACCGTGACCCAGCTCTGACCACCCCAATTCCGGGTCTGGAAGTTCTTCCCGTGGATCACCGTCGGCGTGCTCAGCCCCAGCGGACCAAGTTTGTCAGCCGCATCGTCTTTAAAGTTTCCTATGATCATGTTGGCGACCTCGCCCATTGCATCCAGGACCTCGTCATTGACATGATCGTAGTCCGCCATCAGAAACTTTCCGGTGATGATACATGCCAACGTGGCGCTACAGTGGACGCTGCCGGAGCCAACCCACTGACCCGCAAATCCAACCAACGCAACCACCCCTCCATTTTCTCCGGCCGGTTCGACAGGGGTAGCATTCGGGCAGGGTACGGCCTCGATCCCGAGCATGGTCGTGAAAACCTTTTCGGTGTCCGCGTGAATCAACGCCACGATTTCGTCTTGCGTCATGGGCAGGTCGGTGGCAATCATTGATGCACTCCACTAAGGCACGCGGTAATCTTTTCCTTGATCTGCTCGGCCGTGAATGGTTTGCGAACGTATCCTTGCGCCCCCAACTGGACCGCTTCCAAAACCTTCGCCTGGCTTCCTTCTGTCGTGATCATGATCACCGGGATCGCTTTCCATTCGGGCCGGGACCGCACGGATGTAAGCAGTTGAAGGCCGTCCATGTTGGGCATGTTGATATCCGCCAGGACCAGGTCCACCTTCTTGCTCTCCATCGTTTTGAGTGCCTCGACCCCGTCGCCTGCCTCGAAGATCTCGCCGATCGTGAGATCGGTCTGGGCAAGCACGCGCTGCAAGATCTTGCGGATTGCCGCGGAGTCATCTACGATCAAGACGTCTAACGCCATCGCCCCTCCTTGTTTCATCTGTACTTCGGTTTTATCTGTATTTCGGTTTATCTGTATTTCGGTTTATCTGTACTGCGGTTTTATCTGTACTGCGTTGAGGGAGCCTGCCGAGCTCGCCTCCGGACGCCTCCGCACACCTTCGGGACGCCTCCGGACACGTCTGGCGCCGGTTGGCCCCAGAAATCGACGTCTTCTTTATATATCGGTACTGAGGACGCATACTTGACGAACACGCATCCAGGGGGGGATAAAGTTTAGACAAAGATTGCCGGATGTATACTTGAATCCAGCATCCACGGCTGGTATCTTCACAGCAGAGGGGCAATGCGAATCGTCCGGATTGCCGTTGCCGGTCTTCTACTCGTTTCGCCGTTCACCTTGCTTCGCGCTCAGCCCAGCTTGGTTACTTGGCACAACGATAGCGCTCGAACCGGGCAAAACCTGCAAGAGACGACGCTGACGCCCGCCAACGTGAATGTATCCACCTTCGGGAAGCTCTTCGTGATCCCGGTGGACGGTAAAGTAGATGCCCAAGCTCTCTATGTTCCGTCGCTCGCGCTGCCGAACCAAGGCACGCATAATGTGCTGTTCGTGGTCACGGAGCACGATAGCGTATACGCCTTCGATGCCGACACCGGAACCGGTCTGTGGCATGTCTCGCTTCTGGGCGCGAACGAAACTACGTCCGATGATCGCAATTGCAGTCAGATTGTTCCGGAGATAGGCATCACTTCTACTCCCGTTATCGAACCCCTGAAGGGGCCCAATGGCACGATTTACGCGGTGTCGATGTCCAAGGATAGCTCCGGCAATTACCATCAGCGCCTGCATGCATTGAACCTGATCACAGGCGGCGAGGAATTCGGCGGCCCCGTCGAAATCCAAGCCACCTATCCTGGCTTCGGGCAGGAGGGCTCAGGCGCCACCCAGGCCTTCGATCCGAAGCAACACGTGGAGCGCGCAGCCCTGACAATCGCGAACGGCGTCCTCTATACCACCTGGTCTTCCCATTGCGACATCACTCCTTACACAAGCTGGGTGATTGGGTACAACGAAGCGACTCTGACTCAGGCGACAGTCCTGAATCTGACCCCGAATGGCGACGAGGGAGGACTCTGGCAATCCGGCGCCGGACCAGCTGTCGACTCCGCCGGCAATCTATATTTGCTGATGGGCAACGGGACTTTCGACGTTACGCTGACGAGTGGAGGGTTTCCTTCAAAAGGAGATTACGGGAACGGATTCGTGAAGATTTCGACCGCTGTAGGAACGGCCACGGTTGTCGACTATTTCACGATGTCGAATGCAGTAGCAGAATCGAGCGCGGACCAGGACCTGGGATCTGGCGGCCCCTTGCTCCTGCCTTCCGTGAACGACTCGCAAGGCAATGCCCAGTCGCTGGCAGTGGGTGCGGGCAAGGACGGCAACCTTTATGTTGTTAATCGGAACAACATGGGGAAGTTCAACGCCAATGCCAATAGCATCTATCAGGAGCGGGCTTCGGCGTTGGGCCCAGTGTATTCCAGCCCGGCGTGGTTCAACGGGTCCATGTACTACGGGTCGGAAGGCAAGCCGCTTCAGGCATTCCCTTTCACCAACGGACAATTCCAAGCGCCGTCGTCCCAGTCTTCGAATACGTTCGGGTTTCCGGGGACAACTCCATCGATCTCCGCAAACGGGAATTCCAACGGGATCGTTTGGGCGGCGGAGAATAGCGCGACGGCGGTCTTGCACGCCTACGCCGCGAACGCTCTCTCGACAGAGCTTTACAATAGCAATCAGGCGCCGAATGGACGCGATCACTTCGGTGCCGGCAACACCTTCATCGTTCCAACCGTCGTGAATGGAAAGGTGTACGTTGGAACCACTACCGGCGTAGGCGTGTTTGGATTGTTAGGAAGCGCTACCGTCAGTATTTCTTCGGTGACAAGCGCCGCCGGTCCCGTTGCAACCAGCATCGCTCCTGGAGAAATCGTCACTATCAACGGTGTTGGACTCGGACCCGCGGCCGGCATCCAATTTGCCGTCGACCCAGCCACTGGCATGGTGGATTCAACCCTTGGAGGTACCCGCGTTTTGTTCGGAGGCGTTGCGGCGCCCATCCTCTATGCTTCGGCAACGCAAGTGAACGCAATTGTTCCCTACGAAGTCGCTGGTCAATCGCAGGTAGCCGTGCAGATCATGTATGAAGGGGGTACGTCGGCCGCTGTGACGGTCCCGATATCGACCGCTGCGCCGAACGTGTTCACTACCAGCATGACCGGCTCCGGACAAGCGGCCGCGTTGAACCAGGATGGGACGTTGAACGGACCTTCGAATCCAGCGGCAAAGGGGTCCTATGTCAGTCTCTACTTCAGCGGTGGAGGCCAGACGAGCCCGCCAGGCGTGACCGGATCGGTGAACAGCAGCGTGGTGCTGAAGTATCTCCTCAATCAACCTTCAGTCATGGTTGGAGGGCAAGCCGCTTTCGTAGGCTTCGCGGGCGCGGCGCCGGGCTACGTCGACGGACTCAACCAGTTGAATATACTGTTGTCTGACAACACTCCGTCGGGCGCGCAGTCGGTCGTAATCGCGACCGGTGGCGTCAGCAGTTCGCCCGCCGCGACTATTTCCGTCCGTTAAACAGCATCCGAAATGCTTGTGAAGGGGAAATCCCTCACCACCAGCGCGGGCGCGATCATTCCACTGCCTTCTCCGCCTTGCGCCCGTTCGGGAACGCCCATTTTCAGGACATTCTGAAGCAGCCGCACCGGGCTCTCATTGAAGCGGAAGTTGCCTGCGGGTGAAGTAACCTTCCCGCCTTCAATCACGAACAACCCGTCACGCGTAAGGCCGGTGTACTGCAGAGTCTGCGGATTCACGACACGGAGATACCAGAAGCGCGTCACCAAAAAGCCGCGCTCCACGCTGGCAATCAGCGATTCCAGCGAATCCGTGCCGCCGTCGAGTACCAACCGAGCCGCCGACGGCGTCGGCTGCTTGCCGGCCTGAAGAGCCCAATAACGGTCATAGTGGAGATTCTTCACCCCGCCTCGTTCGATCCAGGTAATCGGCGCGGCCGGCAGCCCCGCGTTATCCACCAGCAACGCGCGGTTCCGTTTGTCGAACGGATCGGTGCGAAGGGTAATGAATTCCGGAAACAGCTTTTCCCCGAGCAGCGTTCCGCCGCCTTTCTTGCTCAGGAAACTGCGGCCTTCCTCGGCTGCGCGGGCATTGAAGCCAATCAACTGGACCAGGTCGCTGACCGCGGTAGGTTCCAGCACCACTGTGTATTTACCCGGGTCCAGACGCTTCGGATTGCGCCAGCGGTCGCACTTCCCGATCGCCGCCGCGGCAACTGCCGAGCCGTCGACCTGAGAAACATCAGGCGACTGGCGAGAAGCCCAGCCGGAGCTGCTGCCGTCGGGAGTACGTACCGTGCTCGAAAGCCTGGAATCGGTGGAGCGCTCAAACGCGAAAAGGCCGTGCTTATTCGCGATCACGGAAACCGTGGCATCGCGTTCAAAGAAGCCCGCGGCAACCAAATTCTTCGCCCGCGCGCCCTCGATGACGGCGCGCACGGCGGGAATCATTTCTTTACTGCGCGCGGCTGCGGTCGCCTCCACGAAGTTGTCGAAATTCGCGTACGTCTGCGGACCCAAGCCAGGCACGAACTCAGGGTTCGGCGGCGCAACATCTGACAACTGTTCGGCGCGTTTCATCGCCTCGCGGAGGGATTTATCATCGAATTCACTTAAGGAAGTCGATCCCGTCTTGTTATCTTTCGTCACTGAGATCGAGAGTCCCTGATCTACCTGGAAACCCGATGTGGTCACGCCATTCAAGGCGTATCGGATTGAGGCGGTCTCGGAATTCCAGAGCGATACACTGCATTCCGGAAACGCAGTGAATGCAAGCACGCGGTCGGTGATTTTCTTGGCTTCTTCACGTGTGAGCATGGCGTTGTTTCCCGTCAATCAGTCTGGATCACGTTAACCTGCCGGAAGCGCGCGGGCGAACAGCCGTGGCTGACGGCGTTTATCTGCGTAGGCTCACCTTTGCCGTCGTTCATCGCGCCGTATTGCTGAAAGTAGGAGGAGCCGGCGATGCCATCGCACGATGTCCAGAAATCCGTGGTCTTCGCCTGGTACGCGACGCCGCGAAGCATTCCGCGCTTTTTGCCGCCTTTGATTTCCCAGAAGGCATCGCCGCCAAACTGGAAATTGTAGCGCTGCTGGTCAATAGAGAAGCTGCCGTCGCCATCGATCAGGATGCCATCTTCAACACCCGCAATCAGCGATTCAAGATTGGTCTCACGCGGACCAGGCTCCAGCCAGACGTTGGGCATTCGCTGGAACGGAACGCTGCCCCAGCTATCGGCGTAGCAGCAGCCGCGGCTCTCCTTCTCGCCTATCAGGTGCGCCTGATCGCGGATGGTCTGGTAGTGAGTGAAGACGCCTTTTTCGATGATCGGAAACTTGGTGGTCTTTACGCCGTCGTCGTCATAGCCGATGGTCGCGAGGCCGCGATCGTTGGTGCGGTCGCCCCAGATATTCACGATGTCCGCGCCCACCCTTTGCTTGCCAAGCTTATCGGGGGTGAGGAAACTCGTCCCCGCATAATTCGCTTCATAGCCCAGCGCACGATCGAGCTCAGTGGAATGACCCAGGCTCTCATGTATAGTCAGCCAAAGATGCGTCGGCAGCAACACCAGATCCTTCTTGCCGGGCGTGACCAGCGGCGCGGCGAGGTGTTCGAGAACTTCCTCCCGCACCCGCGACGCGTTCTCCAGAAGATTCATTAGCGGTACGATCTCGTATCCAGCCGTGGAAGGCGGCGCTTGAAATCGGCGCGACTTCGATAGCGCGCGGGCCGTATCCACAGCGGTTGCATTAACGCTCCCTCCGCCTTGAAGGCAAAGCTGCTGAATGGAAGAACCTTCGGTCGAGGCGAAGTACTTGTCCTCCGTGCGAAAGAGGATCTGCGCGCCGGATGAGAAGACCCGGTCGCTCTTCTTCACTTCATTCGCGGCAGTTCGGATCAGTTCGAGTTTTTCGGCGACCGGAATCGCAAACGGATCCTTCTCGTGCGGCGTGACCCATCTGGTGTGATACGCAGCGACCGGCGCAAGCTCCACCGGCTTCGATTGCAGCACTGAGTTCGCTTTCGCCACCGCGACCGCTTCGCCGGTGATGCGCACGATCTCCGCCGTGGTCACGAATGGCGAAGATGAAAAGCCCCACGCGCCGTTGGCGATAACCCGGACGCCGAAACCGAAGCTGCCGGAGTCGGCCACGCCCGGGACGACGAGAGTCTTGCCCGTGCCACGCTCCGGACTCAGGCGAATAGACAACGATTGACTGCGATAGCGTGTGATTCGAATGTCGCAGTATGTCGCCTTGAGTCGCTTGGCTTCATTCAGCGCGACCGCACCGAGCTTCTCCAGATCGGGCGAGGGCTTCGCGGAGCCGGTATCCGCGGAAAAAAGGCGGTCAGAAAGAGCCAGGGCGGACGCACCACCCAGAAAGGTCCGTCGGGTGATCATGGGCTGAAGATAGCACGAAACCCACGGCTCGTGAGCCGCCCCGCGACTATTTGGCGCCGCCGCGCCCGCCCCGTCCGCGGCCGGCCCCAGGTGCGGCAACACCGGCTTTCGCGCCTTTTTCGGTGAGAAAGCTGGCGACGCTTGGATACCGCTGCGCCGTCGCGCCGTCCAGCGCCGTGCGCCCATCGCTGCTTGGGGTATTCACGTCGACGCCCAACTCCACCAGCAGCTTCACGGCCTCCAAAGTCAAGGCTTCTTTTTCGGCCCGAGGCGCGTCGGTCCACGGTTTGCCGGTGCCGGCTCCGGTGGCCGCCAACAGAGTTGTGGTTGTCTCCGTGCGTTCCTTCTGTCCGAAGCCTTGTTCCGAGACCCAGCTGGCATGATGCACAAACATCGGGTCCGCGCCATATTTGGTCAACATTCGCATGACATCGGGCTCGACGAATTTCGACGCGAGCCAGAGCGGCGATGCGCCAACCAGCGCCGGATCGAAGTACGCATCGTCAGAAGACCGCCGCGTCGGCGTCCACGTCTTCAGCGGAGCGTTCGCATCCGCGCCATGATCGAGCAAAGACGCGACCATCTGCTCATCCCGCCGCATAATGGCTTCGTGCAGAGCCGTAAATCCGTTGGGAGCCGCATTCGGATCGGCGCCCTTATCCAGGAGGAACTGGACCAGTTCCTTGAAGTCGGAATGAGCCGCTAGAGTGGTCGCGCTGACGCCCCACGCATCTGCGTCGTTCACATTGGCTCCGGCGGCGACCAGCAACTTGGCCGAGTCCAGATCGCCCACGCGCGCCGCGAACATCAACGCGGTTTCGCCTCCATGCGGGATCGCCTTGTTGTACGGCAAATACCCATGCGGCGGCACCGCCATCACCTCGCTCCACACAGCTGAGCGGAGATTTAAGTCGGCATGATGCGCAATCAGTACCTTCACGACCTCCGGATGCTTCTGCGACACAGCCCACATCAATGCAGTTTGCCCGCGCGTGCCGTGCGCGTTCGGATTCGCCCCTTTCGCGAGCAGTTGTTCGACGGCGTCCGGATATCCGGATCGAGCCGCCACCATCAGCGGCGTCTCCCCCGACATCAGCGCCCCATTTGGATTCGCGCCCGCCTCCAGCAACTTCCGCACCATAGGCGAACTTCCGTTCTCGCTAGCCAGCCACAGCGGAGTCACGCCGAGATCGGTGACCGCGTTCACCTTGGCTCCGGCGTGAATCAGAAGGTCGGCGCTTTCGATGTCATCGTGATAGCTCGCCCAGTGCAGCGCCGTGGTGCCATCGGCGTCGGCTGCATTTGCATCCGCTTTCTTCTGAAGCAGCGACTTTAGCGCTTCTTTGTCGCCGCTCTTGGCCGCCTGAACCAGCGGCGGATGGCTGGTATCGACCGCCGCCACGAGGCCGCCCACCAGGAGCGTCGCCACTCCCATCGGGATCAGCCGCTGCCAGGATTTTCTCATCGCTTAAACCTCAAACCCTAAACCTCCGACAACGTGTCCAGAGGAAGTTTGCCGGTGCTGCCGCCGACCTTCTCCACTGGATAATCCATCTTGTCCATGATGGTCAGCAGCAGGTTCGCGGTCGAAGGCTTGTTGGGGAAATTGATATGCCGCCCGCCCTTGATCTTTCCGGCTCCGCCGCCCATCAGCATCAATGGCAGGTTGTCGCCCGAATGCCCGTTGCTGTTGGAGATGCCCGCGCCATAAAGGATGGTCATGTGATCCAGCAGATTTCCATCGCCGTCCGGCGTTGCCCGCAATTTGGCCAAATACTGAGAGAACAGCTTGGCATGATAAGTGTTAATTTTCGACATGCGCTCAATCAGAGCCGGGTCATTATTGTGATGCGAGAGCGGATGGTGCGCTTCCGGTACGCCAATCTGAGGATACGGCCGGGGACTCTGCTCTTTGCTCAGCATGAACGAAATCACGCGCGTCAGGTCGGACTGGAGCGCGAGAACCTGCAAATCCATCATCAGCGCCAGGTGATCTTCGAACACCGGGGGCGCGCCCAGAGGCTCCTCCAGAGCCGGAAGCTCGATGCTGCCGTGCTGCTCCGCCATCTGAATCCGGCGCTCGACGTCGCGAACCGCATCGGTGTATTCGTCGACCTTGCCCTGATCCTGCGGCCCAAGCTCCTGCTTCAGGTCGGTCAGCTTGCCGTTGACGGAATCGAGAATACTCTTATGCTGCTTCAACCGGCGCTCGCGCGCGGCGCGATCCGTGCTGCCGCTATCGCCGAACAGCTTTTCAAACACCGTTCGAGGATTCCAATCCATCGGCAATGGCTGCGTGGGACTGCGCCAGCTCAGCGTGTCCAGATACGCGCAGCTCAGATTGCCAGTGCATGCTCCAGCATTCGCCGGTAGGTCCATGGACATTTCGAGCGAAGCCAGTTGCGTCTCCTGCGCGAAATGCTTGCCGAGCATTTGATCGATCGAGACATCGGCGATGATTTCGATTTCGTTGCGGCCTCCGCGTGGAGTTCCGGTGAGAAAGGATCCGGAAGCGCCCGCGTGGATGTAGTTCCAACTCGCCTTGAGCCCGGAAAGCACCAGCATCTGGTCCTTGTACGCGGCCAGCGGCTCCATGACCGGAGCAAGCTCGAAGGCTTTGCCCTCGCCCTTTGGAGTCCAATATTCCATGGCCATTCCGTTCGGAACATAGAAGGCTTGGAATCGGTGCGCGGCTTTGGTAGCGGCGTGAAGCGGCGGAAGCATGGCTTCCAAAAACGGCAGCGCCAGCGTGGTGCCGAGCCCCTTCAGGACCGTGCGCCGTGGCAACGATTTCGTCAGGAACGCCATGCGTGGTTCCTCCCTTAAGCCCCAATCTTATCTTAGTTTGCGGTGGATTGGGGACGTCACGCCTCACTATTGCTGTCTCCGGTCTCCAGCGCGGACTCCCCTCCTTCGAAAAATCGCCGCTTAGGCGATTTAAGAGCCGATCTGTGCGAAGATTGTTCAGAGATAGCCCGGTAGAAGTGCTGCCGGGTGCCCTTCATGCTCCTACGCTTTCGCTTTTCGAACTTCCGGTCCTTCCGAGAGGAACAAGAACTTTCGTTGGTCGCGGCGTCAAACCTAAGAGAGCCGGGGCCCACGGCTATCGTCCATCCGCTGACAACGAAGGACGGAATCTTGCCGGTGGCCGCAATCTATGGAGCCAACGCATCGGGCAAGACCAACGTCGTACGGGCCTTGTTGTTTGCCTCGCGCGCTGTCAGAAACTCCCACAGCCGGTGGGAGCCGGATCGCCCGATTCGGATCGACCAATTCGTTGAGAGCAAGAAGGAAGGGACGACGTCCTCGCGCTTCGAATTCGATTTTCTCCTCGGCGGTGTTCGGCATTCCTACGGTTTTTGCCTCGATTCCGCACTGATCCTTGAAGAGTGGTTATATGCTTATCCGAATTCCAAGAAACAATCATGGTTCCAGCGGCACCACGGAAAGCCTATCTCCTTCAGCGCGAAACTGCCGGGTGCAAACCGCGTGATTGAAGGCATCACCAGGAAAAACAGCCTTTTCTTGTCGGCGGCCGCTCAGAATAATCACGAGATCCTTACACCCATTTTCGAACGAGTGTCTGGCCTGCGTTTTGTCCGAGACACGAAGAAGGGCCGCGAGGAGTCCTCGGTTTTAGCGACCGATGTCTTTTCTGAACCGCGCCTCGCAGAGGCTGCCATGCAGTTGCTTCGGGCGGCGGACATCGGCATAGTCGGCTTCGAGGTCGAAAGGGTAGGAGGGAAGACGACGAATGAGGTAACGAGTAGCGCCTCGGACAGGCAAGCGCTGGGAAGCCAGCCCGATGGCCTCGATCGTATTCGCCTGCTCCATCGAATAGGGGAAGAGATGGTCCCTTTCACGACCGAAAGCGAATCCGCTGGCACAGTCGCCTATCTTCTGGTTGTGAGCCCGGTCCTTAAGGCTCTAAACGGCGGGGCGACCCTTTGCATTGATGAGCTGGGTGCCAGCCTCCACCCTCTCTTGGCGAACCAGATAATTCGGCTTTTCAATGATCCTTCCAGCAACCGCAAGGGAGCCCAGCTTATATTCAATACCCACGATGCGACCCTGCTAAGCCGTGCGAATCTGCGACGCGATCAAATCTGGTTCACCGAGAAGAGCAAGGATGGGGCCAGTCACCTTTATCCGTTGACCGACTTCAAGCCGCGGCAAAACGAGAACCTGGAAAATGGCTACCTGCAAGGCCGCTACGGAGCGATTCCTTTTCTTAACCCGCGTGCCTTCCTAACAGAGCGCACCGATGGCAAGGCGTGAAAGTTTACGCCGGCGACGTCCTTTTCGGAGGGTCCTTCCCCGGATACTGATCGTCTGCGAAGGAACTAAAACCGAGCCGGGGTACTTTGAAGATCTCCGTCAGCGGTACAGGCGTGTAGTCGAGTTGGAGTTGAGCCCTGGCGGCGTACCGAAGACCTTGGTCGAGCGAGCGGTCAAAATGAAAAAGGAAGCCGATACAAGAGCTGCTAAGGATGACAATGAGCGCTACGACGAGGTGTGGTGCGTTTTTGATATCGACGATCACCCGAAGATCGACGACGCGAAACAACAGGCGCGGGATAGCGGCATCGGGCTGGCCATCTCAAACCCATGCTTCGAAATTTGGGCATTGCTGCATTTCCAGGATCAGAGGGCGCACATCAACCGGACGCAATTAAGCGCTTTGTGCAGGAAGCACATGCCCGGCTATAAGAAGAATCTTCCGGTCGAAGAGTTGAGTTCGCTGTATGAAAAAGCCGTCGCTAGGGCAGTCGCGCTCGACACTTGGCAGCGCCAGCAAGGAGAAGGAAGAAAGGATGCGAACCCGTCCACTGGAGTTCACAAGCTGACCGAGACGATTAGAGAATTCGACGGCGTCTAACCCCCTACACTCGACGAATGCTCCTTTGCCCCGTCCGCGACTGTCACTTGGCGTTGGTGCGTCAGGACCGGAGGCTGCTCTGCGCACGTGCCCATTCCTTCGACGTCGCGCGCAGCGGATACATCAATTTGCTCCAGCCGCAGGACCGCCGATCCAAGCAGCCGGGTGACACCAAGGCTGCGGTCGCGTCTCGCCGCCGATTGCACGATCTTGGCGTGACCGAGCCGCTGTTGCGCGCGATCGCTGACGTCATCGCCGCACAACCCAACGACATCATTCTCGACGCCGGCTGCGGCGACGGCTTTTATCTCGGCACACTCGCCCGCGAAATCGGCTTCGATGCGCACGGCGTCGACATCTCAACCTTCGCCGCCGAGGCCGCCGCGCGGCGCTATCCGCCCGGCGAGCGATGCGAATGGGTCGTAGCCAATGCCGATCGCTTCGTCCCCTACGCCGACCGCACCTTCTCAATTATCATGTCCATTACGGCGCGGATGAATAAGGATGAATTTCGGCGCGTCCTGCGCGACGACGGACGCCTGCTCGTAGCGCTTCCTTCACCGGAGGATCTCGCCGAACTGCGTAGTGACCTGGGAGAATCCGGCCGCGACCGCGTAGCTCGCACAATCGCGACCTTCGCTCCCAGCTTCACGGTCATCGGGCAGGGCCGCGTCACAACCACGGCCGATCTTGAAGCCGATGCGGTCCACGACGTCCTGTTGTCTATCTACCGGCCCATGCGATCCCGGCCGGTGGAAGCCATGCGAGTAACGTTCAGCCTGGATCTGCTACTTTTCCGCCCGAGTTAGTTTGAAGCCTTGGTGGGCAACGGAGCTGCCGCCCGCATCTGGAATGCCGGGCTCTCCACAATCCCCAGCACAATCAACGACCAGCGGTAATCCTTCGCCGCTGCATCGCGCACGATCTTGCGCACCGCCGGCTCATCGTAATATTCGAGGCGCCGCCCCAGCGCGTACGCCATCAGCTTCTCCGTAACGGTGTGCGGAAATTGATCCGGCTGCGCGAGGAGCAACGCGCGCAAACCCGCGAGCCCGTCCACCTTCGCGCCGCTTGCGGTCGTGCCACTCGCGTCGATAGGCTTGCCCGCCTCGTCAATCGTCCGCCAGCCGCCGATGACATCGAAATTCTCCAGCGCGAATCCCAGCGGATCGATCACCGAGTGACAGCTATTGCAAGACGGCGAGGTCCGATGCTGCGCGAGTCTTTCGCGCATCGTAGGCGGAACCGCTCCAGGCTTGCTTTCAAGCGTCGTATTCACCCCCGGAGGCGGCGGCGGGATGGACAACCCAAAAATATTATTCAGCAGCCATTTGCCCCGCAAAACCGGCGAGGTGCGGTCGGGATACGACGTCGTCACCAGCAGCGCACCTTGCGCCAGCAGACCGCCGCGCTGGTCGTGATTTGGGAGTGTCACCTTCCGGAAGCGCGTGCCATAAACTCCCGGAATTCCGTAATGCCGTGCGAGCCTTTCGTTGACGAAAGTATAATTCGCGTCCAAAAGCTCACTGACGCCTCGATCCTCTTCGATTGTGCTGGCGACAAACATCTCCGTCTCTGTTTGAAACGCTTGGAGCAGGCTATCGTCATAAAGAGGATATTTCACGGGATCGACGACCACCTCGTCGACGCGCCGGAGATTCAACCACTGGGCCGCGAAATCGTTGACCAAAGCGTCGGTGGCGCGAGGATCCGCCAGCATCCGCCGCACTTCCTTTTCAAGCGTCGCAGGTTTGGACAGATCGCCATGTTCAGCCAGCGTCAATAAGCGATCGTCGGGAATACTGCTCCACAGGAAAAACGACAATCGCGAGGCCAGTTCCACATCGCTCAGGCGATACGCCGCTGGTTCCGTCTTCGCTTTCGGTTGCGCCGGATCGCGATACACGCGCAGCAGGAAGTCCGGGTCAACCAGCATCCTTTCCAGTGCAAACTGAATCCCCGTATCGAAGCTTCCGCCGTCCTGCTTGCCGCTATCGAAAAATTGAAGCAGCGTATCCACGTCCGCCTTCGTCGTTGGGCGGCGATACGCCAGCCGCGCCATCTTCGATAGAATCGTCGCCGCGCAAGACCGCTCCTCGGCTGCATTTCCGGAAGCCGGGGGCTGGCACACATAAATCGCGCGGCGGCTGGGAGTGTCCTTCGCCGGTCCGTGCGCTTCATACGGCCCGCCGATCTGCACCGATCCGACATTCGCGTAGCCCATGTAAACCTGATCGTTCGAGATCACGCGGCCCAATTGCACCGGTTGCGGCAGCCCTTCCGCCTCGAATTCTTCCCTGACGAACGAAACCCCAACCACTCGCGAGCCTGCCTGCACCGGGACGCGAACCTCTAATCCCGCGTCGCCGGTAAGCTGCATGTAGGTTTCCCATTCAGGATCGCCGGCAAAACCTGGTTCACCGTCGCCCGCGTAACTCGCCGCCGCAGCCCTGCCCTTGCCCGCGCCGCCCACTGTAAAACGCTTCAGCAGCTTGCCATCCAGGCGAACCTCCAACTGCTGCGGCCAGCCCATGCCCTTCAAGTAATCCTGATATTGCCTCTGTAGTTTGACCCTGATAAGGTATTCGCCGTCCACCGGAAACTCATAATGAATGGCTATTCCGCCGCGCGAGCCAAATGGCAAATCTTCGCTCTGCCGGTCATCTTGCGAAATGTGCAAGGGGACCTCGAATCGCTCCAGATCCGGCTGGTCCGGAGGCAATCCCGTCGCCAGCCGCGTAACCTGCCTCGCCACCGACATATAGCGTTCCAGGTGCGCCGTCGAAATCGAAAGCGAATCCGCGAAATTATCGAAGCTCCCGTCCGCAGTGTCGTCGCCCGGCAGCAGAGGCTTTACATCCAGGTCCAGCGCGAACAGGTCGCGAATCGCGTTGTTGTATTCGGCTCGATTCAGGCGATGCACCGCGCCGATCCTGCCCGGATTCGGATTCGCCGCCCATGCTTGATCCAGCCCGTTTTCGAGCGTGCTGGCCACTGCCGCGTAGGTGGCTGCGTCGGGCTTCGGACTCCCCTGCGGCGGCATCGACGCGGACCGCAATTTCCCGATCACGCGCTCCCAAGTCTGGGCATCCGGGCCAAGCTTGGCAACGTCCAACGTGTCCAGCGCAATTCCCGCTGTGTGGCTATCCTTGTCATGGCAATCGATGCAATACGTATCGAAGAACTTTCGGAGATCCGCGGGAGGCAGAGTATGGGGAGCAGACACCGCTGGACGCGCCGCTTGCGCCTTGGGGCTCGGAGTCTGCGCACGGCTTTGAACGCTCAACAGCGCCGCGGCGATAAACCCTCCGCAGAGGACGACTGCGAACACAATCCTCGAACGCCGCGCTGTTATTTCCATCTAAGCCTCCGGACAACAGCAGTATACAACGTGCTGTCAGCAAATGCGTGTCAGCTCGAATAATACCCGTCGCGCGTCCGAGTCGTTACCCCGCTGCGTTTCACCGTGACGCGGATCTTGTGGAATCCATTGGCATTCTTCGAAGGTTTGCCGTCAGCCTTTGCGGGGGCGACGGGCGCCGGAAGGTACCCGATGTTGTATTGGCTGCGCAGCTCTTCTTCGATGGTTCCGTAGATGACGTCCACGGTCTCCTTCTTGGAGACTGCGAAATACCGGCCGCCGGTCTTCTTGGACAGCTCGTCCAGAACCGCCGCCCCTCGCGCCAGTCCCGTGCCGATGCCGACGCAATATGCCAGCGTATCGTACCGCTGGCAGAGCGAAATCGCCAGCTCCAGCGAACCCTGGCTGCTTGTGTCTTCACCGTCGGTCAGCAGGATTAAAGCCTTGCGTCCCTGGTACCGTTTCATGATCAGCTCCGAAGCGTCGGAGACCGAGTCGTAGAGGACCGTGCCGCCGGCGGAGCGCGGATCCCGCAAACCTCTCCGCAGGACTTCGAGCGCTTCCTGCAGCTTGTCGCGCGAACCCGTGACATTCTGCAACAGCCACGCGCGAGTGGCGAAACATTCCAGAAAGGCCTGATCCACGCCTTCGCGCAGCACCTTCTTGAAGAACACGTCGCTGGCAGTCAATTCTTCGGGAAGCACTTCGAACTGGCTGCTGCTGATATCCACCAGCAGGCCCAAGGTCAGGGGGAGATCGTCTTCCCGCGAAAAGTAGCTGATGGTTTGCGGGTGGCCGTCTTCTTCTACGACGAAATCGCCCTGGTCCAGATCGTTGAGGAATTTTCCGCTCTTATCGCGAACCGTCACCAGCAGGCTCACGATCCTGACGCCGGTAGTGAAATCCGCTTGCGGAGCGGCAAACGCCGGTTGAAGCGCGGGGCTGCCAGCGAGTAGCGCAAGCATTCGCCGCCGCGAGATCATTGAGCAATTATAACCCCTTGCGAAGCAATTCAGGATGGTTGGACAACAGCCGACAGCATTCCCGCGCCATTTGCTGCTCCTCCTCCGCCTTAACCACCAGTGCCCGCACCGAACCCAGGAATCCAAGTTGTTCCAAAACCCGCTCCCTTAGCGGCGCACAATTTTCCCCCACTCCTCCGGTGAACACAATGGCATCCAGGCCGCCCAGCGCCACCAGCATTGCGCCGACCTCACGGCAAAGCCGATGTGCATACATATCGAATGCCAGTTTCGCTCGCGCATTTCCGGTCTCAATGGCCGCCAGGATCTCGCGCATGTCTCCTGAAATGCCGGAGATGCCCTTCAATCCCGACTCGCGATTGAACACTCGGTCCAGATCGTCGGCACGATCGTCCTTAATAAAAGACGCGCTATGCCGCAGCAAGTACACCGGGATTCCTGGATCTAGCGAGCCGCAGCGCGTCCCCATCATCAGTCCGTCGGCGGGTGTAAATCCCATGGTGGTGTCCACACTTTTGCCGCCGCGAATCGCCGCGAGCGAACACCCGTTGCCCAAATGGCACGTAATCAGCCGCAGCGATTCCAGTGGCTTTCCCAGCAGTTCCGCCGCTCGCCGAGCCGCATGAGCGTGGCTGATTCCGTGAAAGCCGAACCTGCGAATCCCCTGCTCAAACCATTCATAAGGACCAGGATAGACATACGCTTCGGGCGCAATCGTCGCGTGAAAAGCTGTGTCGAACACGGCAATCTGGCGGTCTTTCTGATCGCTCAGCAACCGGTCCATGGCCTCGATCGCGGCCAGCTCCAGCCGATTGTGCGACGGCGCAAACTCGGCCTGCGCTGCGATTGCGTCCCGAACCTCGGGAGTCAGCCATGTCGTCTCCCGGTACGCGATCCCGCCATGTACGATGCGATGCGCCACGGCATCAAGGTCGTGCGGCGATCCCGCCATACCCCATAAGGGACCGAGCAATCCCGGCAGCGCGTCCTTCAACGCTTCAGGTGAGCTAACGGAACCCTGCGCCTGCCAGCGCTCCGTTATCTGGTCAAGCGCCTCAAAGAACGAGCATTTGACGCTGCTTGATCCGACGTTAATTGCCAGAATCCGCATGCGCTCCCGGCCATTGCCAATTCTTGATTTCGGGCATGTCGTCGCCGTGTTTGCAGATATACAACTTGTGGTCGATCAGCTTGTCATGGAACGCCTGCTTCTGATGCGCGGCCACATTTTGCAAACGCGGCACACGGTCGATCACATCGATCGCCAGATGATAACGATCGATCTCATTGCGGACGGTCATGTCAAACGGCGTCGTCGTGGTGCCTTCCTCTTTATAACCGCGAACGTGCATGTTCTCGTGGTTCTTGCGCCGGTACGCCAACCGGTGAATCAGCCATGGATAGCCGTGAAATGCGAACACCACCGGTTTGTCCGTGGTGAACAGCGAATCGAAGTCGCGATCCGTCAAGCCGTGCGGATGCTCCGTCGACGGTTGCAGCGTCATCAAATCGACCACGTTCACCACCCGAATCTTGAGATCCGGAATATTCCGGCGGAGCAGATCCACCGCCGCCATGGTCTCCAGCGTCGGCACGTCGCCGCAGCACGCCATCACCACGTCGGGTTCGGAACCTTGATCGTTGCTGGCCCAGCTCCATACGCCGATTCCCAAAGTGCAATGCCGGACCGCCGCCTCCATATCCAGCCACACTGGTTCAAAGTTCTTCCCTGCGACGATCACGTTCACGTAATGCCGGCTGCGCAGGCAGTGATCCGCCACCGACAAGAGGCAATTGGCGTCGGGCGGCAAATACACGCGCACCACTTCCGCCTTCTTATTCACCACATGATCTAAAAATCCCGGGTCCTGGTGGCTGAATCCGTTATGATCCTGCCGCCAGACGTGGGACGTCAGCAGATAATTCAGGGAGGCAATCGGTCTTCGCCAAGTGATCGCCCTGGTGCTTTTCAACCACTTTGCGTGCTGGTTGAACATAGAATCCACAATATGGATAAAAGCCTCATAACAAGAGAAAAACCCGTGCCGGCCCGTGAGAAGGTAGCCTTCGAGCCAACCCTGACATTGGTGTTCGCTGAGAACTTCCATCACGCGGCCGGTCGCCGACACGTGATCGTCGGTGGGCAAAACCTCCGCAGTGGAAGTCCGGTCCGTGACCTCGAACACCGCGTTCAGGCGGTTCGAATTGGTTTCATCGGGACCGAAGATGCGAAAGTTGCTCCCTTCCGCGTTCAGCTTCAGCACATCCCGCAGCATGTACCCGAGCACCCGGGCCGCTTCGGCCTGGACTGCGCCTGGTTGCGGCACTTCTATGGCGTAACTGCGAAAATCCGGGATGCGCAGATCCCGCAGCAGCAACCCGCCGTTCGTGTGCACATTCGCGCTCATGCGCCGGTGGCCCTTGGGCGGCAGCGCTGTGAGCTCGGCAACCGGCCGGCCCAATTCGTCGAACAGCTCCTCCGGCCGATAGCTCTTCATCCACGCTTCCAACTGCTGGATATGGGCCGGCTTCCCCGCGAAATCATCCAGCGGGACCTGGTGCGCCCGGAACGTGCCTTCCACCTGCACGCCATCGACGAGCTTCGGACCAGTCCAGCCCTTCGGCGTCCGCAACACGATCATGGGCCAGCGCCGGCGCTTGGTGAACCCGCGTTCACGAGCCTCGCTTTGAATCGCCCGTATCTCTTCGACCACCGTTTCCATCGCCGCGGCGATCGATTTGTGAACCTCTGCCGGGTCGTCCCCCTCGACAAAATACGCCTGATAGCCGTAGCCCGCGAAAAGGCTCGAAAGCTCCTGCTTCGGAATGCGGGCCAGGATGGTCGGCCCGGCGATCTTATAACCGTTCAAATGCAGAATCGGAAGGACCGCGCCGTCGCGGGCCGGGTTCAGGAATTTGTTCGAGTGCCAGCTCGTGGCCATCGGTCCGGTCTCGGCTTCCCCGTCGCCGACCACGCAGCACGCAATCAAATCCGGGTTATCGAACACAGCTCCGTAAGCGTGCGATAGCGCATAACCCAGCTCGCCGCCCTCATGAATCGATCCTGGAGTTTCCGGAGCCACATGGCTGGGAATGCCTCCTGGAAAGGAAAACTGCGTGAACAGGCGCTTCATCCCGTCAGCGTCGCGAGTGATGCTGGGATAAACCTCGCTGTAGGTTCCTTCGAGCCATGTGTTTGCCACCACACCCGGACCTCCGTGCCCCGGCCCGCACACGAAAATCATATTGAGCCCCAGCTTTTCGATCAGGCGGTTGCAGTGCGCGTAGATGAGGTTCAGTCCTGGAGTTGTGCCCCAGTGTCCCAGCAAGCGCGGCTTAATGTGTTCGAGCCGCAGAGGCTCCTTCAACAGCGGGTTGGCATAGAGATAAATCTGCCCGACCGATAGATAATTCGCGGCCCGCCAGTAAGCGTCGATCTTGCGGATCTCTTCGGGAGTGGGAGGAGCCATTCTAACCTCGATGCTACACGAGTTTTATGGCGGAAAGATCACAAGGCCTGGGCTCATTCGGGACCTGCGATATGAGAGAATCACTCGATACCGATGTCTGACGACGTAGCCTTGAGTCTCCTCAAGCTCGAAATTGAACGTAGCGGCAATGAGGCTATTGTGCGATGCCACGGCAAGCTTGTCGCGGGCGTGAACGATTTTCTATACGCCGAAGTCAGCCGCCTGATCCCGGAAACCAAGCGAATCGTCCTGGACTTGACGGATCTTACCCAAATGGACAGCATGGGCCTGGGCGCGTTAGTCCGTTTATACGTTTCTGCAACATCGGCAGGCTGCGATCTGGTACTCGTCAACCTTGGAAAAAAGATCCGGCAGCTTCTTGGAGTCACCAATCTTTTATCAGTTTTTACCATCGTCGGCGAGAACGGCATCAGGATGCCGTGAGCTTCTCCGTGCTTGGAACCGCTCCCGCCGGTCGCGGCTCAGAATCAGCCCGCAAAACGGAGCCCGGGTGGCGGCCCGGGGGGTCTTTCCTTTTGGGAGTTGAGGGCCGCGACCGGACCCTTGCAGGCTAGTCAGCCGCGACCAAAGGGCGATTGGCTAGAAGAGCCGCGGCCTACTTTGTCCGATACCGGAACGTCACGGTAGTCTCCTCATCCACCGCCAGAGCTCGTACGAATCGATAAGAACTGCCTGTGCGCGGGACTGTCACCGCGATCGGAAGGACGCCAGTCACCCGCCGTTGCAAATCGGTCACGTTGCTCGATACCGGCAACTGCGGCAGGTCCGCCAAAGACTTCGTATGCGCCTTGCTGCTTAGTTCCGCGCTCTCGGTACTGAGAAGCGGAGCCATTGCCGTCACCGTGACCGATTCGGTGGCTGCTGCCACCTGAAGCGTGATCGGGAGTTCCGTGCCGCGGCTGGCGTCATGACTGGTCTCCCGCGCATAAGCCTTGAAGCCGCGCATGGTGGCGCTCACCCGCAACCGCCCGGCGGGCACCTTTGGAACCATCCACAGCCCGCTCCGATCCGTCACGACGCTCCAGACCGTTCCGGTTGAAAGTTGCTGGATGACCACGGTGACGCCCGGCACTCCCGCACCCGCCTGATCGACGATCAATCCTCCTACGTCACCCGGGCTAAGATGGCCTGAATCAAAATTCGTGTAGCCGATAGCCATAAGCGGAAGGCTCTCCTCGTTTGTCATCGACAATGGCAGCAGCCGCGCCGGCAACGCGTCGCCGCCGAAATCCGCCACCCTGTACTGTTGGGGCAAAAACACTTCCCATTCCACGCGTGCGATGGGAAGATCCATTTTGGGCAGGGCCAGTTCCGCTCCGCCTTTCTTCGCAAATGGAGCCCCCGCATGCAGAAACACGAAGGACACCGTGTAAGCGTCGGAGGGATGGAATCCGGGGCGAAGCAGCGGCACTCGACTTCCATCGGAGCCCTGAACGGGCTTCACCTTCTCACCGGCAACTTCCGCCGAAAGAATGCTTGCGCCCGCCTGCAAATCCACCTTCAGGAACGGCTGCGACTGGTTCTTTAGCGTCAACTTCACTTCCGTCAGGGATCGGCCCTCGCTCGTCACCAGCGTCGTCACCACCGCTTGCTGCGCCACAGCCGCCAGCATTTTGCTGTTTGGGAACCGCACCCATTCCAGCGCGACCGTCGGCGTTTCGCCGGGCTTCTTCTGATAGCGGAACGCCGTGTGCAGAGTCCCGCGAGCCATGGACCGCAAGAATGGACTGGTCTCCTTCAAATCCATCCTGCGCAGAACACCGCGTTCCGACGCTGTCAGCTCCATCGCGCCATCGCCCTCCACCAGCACCTCGCCGGTTTCCCTCTGTGTGCCCTCGAAGCTGATCAGCGGAACCTCGGCCGCCGCCGTCATATTGCTTCGCGCCAGCGAAATCAGAAACTGATGGGTCCGCAAGGCCGAGTCGGTCACGTTCAGAACGATCGAGCCCTTCGGCGTCTCGCTCGATGCCAGCGTCGAACCTGCTGCGCCGGTTAGCTCATAACCCTCGGGGGCGCGGATCGTGAATTGAGACGGCTGACCCTGCACCACCGTAATCTCCGCCAGCGCTGCAACCGTCAGTTCGCCTTCACCAACCGAGATCAATGTCTTCATGTCGGACAGGAACCGCACTTCTTTCGCAGCTACAGGACCCTGCGGGGCACTCAGCCGCGACGCCCACCAGATGCTGGCCGCTTGGCCCGGCACCAGAGCCGCTTCGATCACAGTACGTCCATCGTGCGATGACCGGCCCGTAATCAATCCTGGACTCAAGTTCACCTGCGTCTGATCGCCGGGAATCGACAGCGTCACCCGCACCGCGCTCGCCTGCGGGGCCGGCAGATTAAAAGAGGCCCGACCCGGCTCGATCGTCAGCGGCACCGCGACATCCAGCGAAACCACGAACGGCGAAGCCCCTGGCAGCAAAGCCGACAGTGTTCCGCCCCGCTGTTGCACCGGCAACTCCCGCCCCGGTTGCGTTGCCTCGCGGACCACCATGCCGCTTATCAGAGGAACTTCTCGATCCCGCTTCGCCAGCACCTCGCCTTCTATAGATACGGCGCCGGAGACCGACTCTCCGTTCACTTGCAAATCCATCTGCACCACCTTCAACACATATGGAACGGGAGGCGCCGGAATGGGCTTCGGAAGCTGTTCGGACCGCTGCACCAACTCGTTGTATTCCTCCAGCGGCAGCGTCACATTTCCCGCCTCCGGAACCGGAGTGTTCTGCGCCTGCATGACGGCTGCCGCACACACCATTAATAGCAATCGGGCTCTCATTGGACACCTCCATCTTTCGCCTTCTGATAGGTCATTTCGATCACAGCGCCTTTGCTCTCGCCGGTCAGCTCCGAAACCAGAAACATCGATGGGCCGACCGACGGGAACGATACGCGAATGGGCGCAATTTCCGACGATCTCCCTGGACCCGATCTAGCCCGGTACCGATCCACCAGTGCCTGAACGGCTCTTTCCTCTGCGTTCTGGGCGATGATGGCGCCGGATGCCTGCGCAGCCACCGGGGCTTGGCCGTTCAGTACTTCGGAGGCCGGCGCTTCATACGGCTGCGCACGAAAAGCCCCCGGCTCGGGAGTCACCCGAAACAGCGGCGGATAATACAACATCACTCCAGTGCGCGACACGGGAAGATCCAGAATCGGCAGAGCCAGAGCCGCGCGGCCTTTCGCACCCCACTCTTCGCCATGCGCCAGGTACAGAATCTCCACCGCGAATAGCGGCGCTTCTTCGCCTACCCGATTCTTGTCGAGAGGGATTAACATACTGCCATCCGGAGCCTCGCCCGGATGCACTGGCTTCCCTGCCACTGAGGCGCTCCACACCGCGGCGCCCGCCGGCAGAGTAACCTTCACGAAATCACGCTGGTTGTTGCGCACCGCGTAGTGCGCTTCTACCAGAGCCTTGCCATCGGGGGTCATCAGCGCGCGATAGCGGGCCTCCTCGATGTTCGCCGTCAGCATGGCCTGCTGCGCATAGCGCGCCACCCGCAGCTCCAATCCGCGGGAATCGGCGCCGGCACGCGGCCGAAACGCGGTGAGCGATGGCGATTGCCGGCTTGCCACCATCTGGCCCAGTTGCGCCGCATCGGCCGGTTCCAGCCCTTGCGTCTTCGACTCCTTGATTTCACCCGCGCCCAGAACCTCCGCGGCGACGCCTCCGGTTTCGCGCTCCGCGTCCAGCAATCGCAGCAGCGGGATCGTCAACGCGCCGTCCCTCGCCAGCCGCGTCTCTCCGGTGATTGTGAAGGCGACCGAGTGCTCCACAGGATCCAGGAAGTTCACCACCAGCTCCCCCTTCTTCACATCCCAACCGGCCACCAGCGCTCCGGGCACCTGGTTGATCGTCACCGTCTCCGGCACAGCGATTTTCACCTGGCTCGCCGAGCCTTGCAGCACCTCGATTTGCACTTCCGCATTGAGCGAAGTCGAATCTTCGCCCAGCCCAAAGAGCTGAGTCAGTGATCCGCGCATTCGCAAGGGCAGTTCCACGCGCTGCGGCTCCTCGATCTTTTTGCGCCAGGTGATAACGACCGGCTCTGAGCCGCTCGCGTAGGTCACCCAGTGCGATGCCGGCTTCTCCGGAGGGAGTCCGCCCGTCACTTTCACCTCGACATCCTGCTGGGCCAGGGCGACCGCGGCCCGAGTAACGCCGGAAACCCCCACCGGCAGAGACAGCCGATCCTCGCCCGCCGAGGAGGACACCGTAAAGACAACATCCAGCGCCAGCAGGGAACGGCCTTTGCGGGACAGGATCGCGACAAGTTGTCCAGGATTTCCCGGAGCAGGAATCAGCGAGACCAGGTCGGGTCCCAGCCTAGCCTCGCGCACCAGCAAGCCGGGAGGAATCGGCACGCGCACCCAGCCGTCCTTGAGTACGTCGATGGTCAGCCGCGCACTGCCCGACGCCACGGTTCCTTCCACGCGCAAATCGTAATCGACGCGTGTAAGCGTGGCCTCAACCGGCGGGACTTCAGGCGCTTGATCCGGCGGATAGGCTTTTGCGTGGAGATTTTCGTAATCGCGAATGGGAAGAACAACCCATCCCTGCGCGAAACAATTGACGGAAAAGACAAACACGGCCGCTAAAAAGCATGCCCTTTTCATAGACAAGTTTCAGCGGTGAGCCGGTTCAACCCACGTGGTCGCAAACCTTGCCGTTGAGCGCCGCGGAGACACACTCCTCCCCAACACCGCTCAATGCTCTGTACTTTGTATCTGACCCTAACTAAACCCGGAAAACTCCCGTCGCTACCCGTTGTGGTTCGAAGTGACTCACCCCTCACTCCCTTCCCAAGCGATCAACTGCCCATATTCTATTCCTGAATAAAGCAGAAAGCCAATAAATTTTTTATGGGGGAGAGTTTGGCGTAATCACTAGCCATTCGGCAGGCTGCCGCCTATTCCACCAGCCAACGGCGGGCAAGCGCGGCTGCGTCGCCAGTCTCGGGATCAGCGATTGTCCGGCCGGTCTCCATTCCATCGACCGAGAAGACCGCCGTGATCCCTTCCGTCGTCGGAGTCAATTCCATACGCTTGTTCTGCGCGTCCAGACGCAAGCTCTCGCCGATCCAAGTGAACCGCACCAGTACTCGCTGCCCGTGGCCGATCGATCGGCACTGCGTGAGCAGTTCGGAGGTGAACGCCGAATTCTTCAAAGCGTCCGCGTGGGGCGCTCGCAGCAACGCTGCGTTTCTATCGGCCTCGCGCCGGTCCCGATCGCGCTTTACCTTTTCAGGATCCCGCTCCTCCTGATTTTCAAGCGCTTTCAGATTGTTTTCTAAGTTGTCGAGGAATCCCATTATATTGTTGTTAACTATTTACCAGTCGGTCGGCAGATAATCTTTCAAGAATTGTCCCCACATGTGTTCGCCGGTATTCAAGCCGCTAATGATAGGGTCCAGGATGCGAGCCGCGCCATCCACAATATCCAACGGCGGATGAAAGCGCTGCTCGAGCGTTTTTCGAGCGGCGATCTCGGCGGGATCTTCGTCGGTCACCCATCCCGTATCCACGGCGTTCATGTGAATACCGTCGCCATGATAATCCGCAGCCGAGGTTCGCGTCATCATATTGAGCGCGGCTTTAGCCATATTCGTGTGCGGATGGCGAGTGGTCTTGCGATGCCGGTAGAACTGGCCCTCGACGGCGGAGACATTGACGATATGTTTGTCGCGCTCCGGAGTGCGCAGCATCAGGGGCTTCAAGCGGGCATTGAGAATGAACGGGGCGACCGCATTGATCAACTGGACTTCCAGCAGCTCCACGGAAGAAACCTCCGCCATCAATAGCCGCCACGAGTTTCGTCCCCGCAAATCGACTTGCTGCAAATCCTGATCGAGGCGGCCTTCAGGAAACAAATGTTTGTGCCCCAGAAGATCCTCGGCCAGCAAAGGCACCTGCGACAATTCTGCGGCCTGACTCGACGCCACCGCGCCGGATGGAACCACCGCGCCGCTCGCCGATGCTTCATATTCGCCCAGCAGCCCGCGGATATTGTCAGGCATTTCTTGAAGCGCGGTCCTCTCGCCCTCCATCATGTGCGAGTAAAACTCGGGCGGACGGCGAACCGTCTGGCACGCATTATTGATGATGAAGTCGAGCCGCGGCAGACTGGCGAGCAGCCGCCGGCAAAGGCTCTCGACACTGGGTGTGTGCCGCATATCCAGGCCGTAAATCTGGAGACGATGGCCCCACTGATTGAAGTCCGGCTCCCGAGCATAGCGCTGCGCCGAATCGCGCGGGAAGCGGGTGGTGACGATCAGCCGGGCTCCGGAACGCAGCAGTTTGAGTCCGGCCTGATATCCGATCTTCACACGTCCGCCAGTTAACAGCGCCACACGGCCGTGCAGATCCGCCAACTCAGTTCGCTTTTTGAAATTGAACTCCGCGCACGAAGGACACATCTGATCGTAGAAATGATGGATCACAGAGAACTTCTGTTTGCAGATGTAACAGTGCTGTGGTTCGAGCGCAGACGGGCCTTCCTTATCCGGCTCGGCGTCTCCCACACCCAGAGGAGGAAAAACGTCAGGACTGGTATACACAGGCTTCCGCCGAAGAGTCCGAATCCCCGTTTCATGCAGCACCGCATCGACGAGCTCGGCTCGTTTTGCGGATCGTTCGCGCTCCTTGGCTTTCAGCATTCGCCGCCATGCCAGGGTGTCGGGATTGTTGACTTCCGCGACGGCCTTGTAGAAGCGCTGCCGGTCCTCGGCAGGCAGCCGATCCAGGACAGCGCGGTTCATGGCAAGGGATTCCAGTAGTTCGGTCGCGGAGCGCAGTCGCTCCAGTAACTCCTGTTCGGAGGTCTCGGTTGAGGAGGCGGCGCAATCTGTTTCTGTGTAGGGCATGAAAATACCTGCGTTCGCGGGCAGCGGGTGTAATTCCCATTATCGCGTTTCAAAGCCGGCCGAGTGCTAATCTACGGGTGACCCGAAGATGACGATTCCTCCAGAATTCCTTCGTGACGTCGAGGCGTTTCCGCCCGTCTTACGTGCTTTGTTGGATGCGGAACTGGCCGTGGGAAACCAGATTGTCAGGCACGCCCGTGATATTCCAACTCCGCCAGTCGGCGCGTTTTTGCAACTGGCCTTGCCCGTGACTACGCGCCCGCATGCCTCCGGAGATGGCCTGAGGTTCCGCGACTTCAGCAAGTTTGGGTTCCCAGGCTCATTCACGGACGCCGACGGCGTCTTTTATCTGCTGGAGCCGTTTGCGCCGGAATTGGAAGTGGATATGGACGCCATCCGCGACGCCCACAGCGCGCAGCTATTCCACCCCAAAATAATCCGGAGCGACCCTGACACACCCCTCGGGCGATTGGAACGCAGCATGGCGATGAATTACGAGAAGTGGCACGACGGCGTCGGTTATGACATCGCCGCGCTCAAAGAGGCGGCAGGCGAAGAGCGAGGCGCCATTGAAACACTGCTTCTCGATCAGGGAGCTCAAGGGGTCAAGGACTGGCGCGACGTGGAAGCTCTGGCCGCGCTCGGCACTCCACGCGCGAATGAACTTCTAAAGACAGCCGTGGACAACCCCGATCCCGAAATCCGCCTCGCCGTGGCGCGTTTCGCTCCCCACCTTGTTCCTGACGCGAAACGAATCGCGTCCCTGGTGCGGGCGCTTGAAACCGCGGTCCTCTTCGGGGGCCTCGGGAAGGCGCTGGACGAGGCAGCGGCGATCCATCCGCAACCAGTCGTAGATGCGCTCCTGCGAGGGGCCCTCAATCGCGACGGCGAGACTGCGGTCAATTTTGCAGCCATGCTGATGTTCGTGCATGGCAAGGCAAACGCTCCGTTCGATTGGGATCAGCGTCCGTTCTTCCTCCGCTTTAACACCGAGGATCGGGACGAACGCACAGCGGTGTTCCTGGAACTGTGCCAAAAAATCGAGGTCGACCCTTCGGGCTACCTGCGCGCCGGTAGATGATTGGAATCGGGCCTTTGTGCTACGCTTTTGGCGATCGGAGGCCGCTTGAGAGTCGCTTCAATTGCATTCGTCGGTGCATGTTGTCTCCCCCTCTTTGGCGCCGACCCTTTCTACCTGGGAAGCTGGAAAGTCACCTCGGCGATAGTCGCGCCGTGGGCCGAACCCAACCAAACGCCATCTACTCCGGAAACCAAATCGCTGGTCGGGCAAGTCATCGTCGTGAGGGCGAAGGAAATTAGCGGCCCGCGGGCGTTGGCTTGCAAAGATCCGAACTATCGCGTCAAGGACACGCCTGCGCGCGGTCTCTTCCAGGGCGCGTTCGAGGAAATGGAGAGACGGGACAAGTCGGCGGACGCCGCTAAGCTCGCCGCGAAGGTGGGATTTAAAGGTTCGTCCTGGAAAACGCTCGAGACCGGCTGCGCGAACGAACTGGAACTGCATTTTGTCGACACCGCCACCGCCGAATTCGGCCTCAACGATTTCGTCTATACGCTCAAGAAGGAGTAAGACCGGATCGGTTCGGTCAGTTGTGTCCCGGACTGTGAAAATGCCTTTTCATCCACCGTGCGAAATCCGGCCGGAACTCTTTCATGAGATTGGCGAGCCCCGAGCCGGCGACGTTGGTGCCCCAATTCGTCGCCGATTCACGGGCGGTCCTACTGACGGGAGGATAGTAGGCATTCGAGAGCGCCGCGCTCATTCCTGAGCCGAGAACATTTGACCAATTGAATGTATCTTGCCCTGAATCGGATCGCGTGACGACCGCCCGGCTGATTGCGTAGCCGATGCGTGGCCACAGTTTGTGGAGAGGACCGCGCCTGCGGTAACGGGTGTCTTCATGAAATGCCGAGGCGAGGACAAAATCGCCAAAGAAATTCTGGCTGGTGATGTCTCCGATAGAGGCTCCAAAGCGCTTCGGATAAGCACTCGGCCAGGGGTGGCGGCCATACAGGGGAGCTGAACGGGTGACTTGCGAAACGCCTGCATTGAAAGCTCCAGCGGCCAGTGTGAAGGGCGCCACCGTCTCTGTCTCGAAAAAGTTCCACTTCTCGGCGACCGAAGGGGGCGGGGAGGGGGTCGAAGACGCGGGGCCAGCCGGATCCTGAGCCTGCAATCCGAACGCGAAGAACGTCAGGCCGGCAAAGAGGATCGGCGACCAGACACAGCGTACGCAGCCACGAACTGTCATCTAGTTGTATTATGGCGAACCAGGGGGACGGGCGATGCCTGTCCTCCCTTCAGAGGTATCCGCCACTGTAGACACCACTGTGCCACGCGGGTCTATGATGAATAAAGTCCGTCACGGGAGAGTTCGATGAAAAGAATTAACGCAATTGCGATTACGGCATCCGCCACGTTCCTGCTTGCGAGCGCGGCACACGCCCAAGTAACGCTGAACTCGGTGCGGGTCGGGGCGAAAGACACCGCCGCGTTAGCGAAGTTCTATCAGACGGCGTTCGGCATGCAGGAAGTCAATCGGATCGATGCGCCCGGAGGAGCGGAGATCTTCGTGAACTTCGGCGCCACGCTCGACAGCGCCAAGGCCAACAAAAGCGAGCCGATCGTGATCATGCATCGCGATTCTGACGACGTAAAGGACCCGATCGCGCACGTAATTCTCAACGTGAAGGACATGAAGGCGACAGTCGCCGCCGTCAAAGCTGCCGGCGGCTCGATGACCGGCGATCCGCGTCCGTTCGGAAACACCGGCATCCTTATTGGCATCGCGATCGATCCGGCGGGCAACCGAATCGAGATGATTCAGCGTCCGTGATCAAAATGTAGCTTTGGGGAGGAAATCCGCCAGAAGTTTGTTGAACTCTGCCGGCTTCTCCAGCATGACGAAGTGGCCGGTGCCCGGCACCTCGACCGTGCTTCCATTCGGGAATATCTTCTTGAAATACCCGGGATCATCTGAGGCGGAATGATCCGCGTAGATGCCGAGCGCGGGAACGGCAAATGCCTCCTCCGTCCAATTCGAAGCAGCAAAGGTTGCGGCCATCGCTTGGTAGGCTGTGGCTTCCGGGGCCGCCAGCATCATCTTCAAGATATGCTCCTGAATGGCCAGGGCGGCGGATTTGCCGAACATCCCGCGGATCATTGTCTCGCGGTTTTTCAACCCGTCCGGTCCTTTCATCCGATCCGGGTTTGGGGCATTCGCGCTTCCCGAGAGATGCAGAATTCCATCGACCGGGACCAGCGCCGCCACATTTGAAGGGTACATCCTTGCATACTGGCGAATGACCGGAGTACCCATGCTGTGGCCCACCAGCACGATCTTGCCGGCCTTTGCTTCCACCCTGACCGCTTCGATCGATTTGGCAAACAGCTCCATGCTGAGCGGTCCGTTCTTGGGGGAGCCGCTCTTGCCGTGGCCGGGCAAATCCAAGGTGATAACGCGGTAGTTCTTCTCAAAGAAGGGCACTTGCTCGCGCCAGGAAGATTCGTCACAGGTCCAGCCGTGGACGAAGACAATGGTTTTAGGTCCCCCGCCGTGTACAGTCGAGTGGATGGCAACGCCATCCACGGAGGCGGCCGATGCCAACACGGAAAAGGAGAGCGCGAGGATAGCCGTTAAAGGACGCATTGGTAGATTTTAGCGCGGTTCCGGCTTACACCGGCCCGTTCCTAAGAACCCCTTTCAAACCGTGCGTGCGATTTTCCTGCACACGGCTTACCGATGATCTTCGTGGTATGGCTTGCGCCGGGTACTTCACGGTTCCGCGCAGGCGATACACACCCATACCGACAAACCGATCATGGGACCACTTCTCCGCTCGACCCGTGCGCTGCCCGCCGCGCCGAACCATCCAGTGCGTGAGCCGCGTATACACATAGCTATCGAGCTGATTGAACTGCCGTTCGGTATTCTCCGTCCGGAAGTAGTTGCCCCAACCTCGAAGAACGGGATTCAGCGTCGCGATGATCTGCTTCACGTCCTTCCCGCTGTGCCGCGCATCGGTCAACTTTGTGCACATGCGCATAGCGATTCCACCCAAAACACCGGTCCCCTCCGTGATCGGGTTCTTGAAGGGGAAGAGCGCCATCGCGATTGCGAGTATGTGCGGAAAGGAGCGAAACTTGTCCGGCGAACACTTCTGGGTTCGAACCGGGGCAGGTCGCCAACACACCCGCGAACAGGAAGCCGCGGAGGGGGCTGACTCTGCGTTTATTGGCCGGCCGCCCGAATCTTCGTGGCCGAGGCGCAACTCTTGACAACGCTGAAATAGCGGGCGACCCCATCCGTGCCGACATCGAATGGATTCCCTTCGCCCGGTTGGCGGTTTAGAACGCTGTGGGCTTTAAAAAAGGCATCGTCGAACTCGGAGTGATTCGATAGCAGCGCTGTCGACCCGAAATCCGCGGCGGCCTTCGCCATCTTCTGCGACGAAGCTATGTAGCCGTCGTAGTATGCGGCGCTGCCGTTAAACGGGATCGCAGTTCCGCCAATATATGCGACGCGTAGCGGCCTGCCGTTATCTCGAACTTCGAAGAGAAAGGAAAGCGTTCCCGGAGTGTGACCGGGCATTGTGACTATCTGAACCGAGGCATCGCCCACAGAGACCTTCATGCCGTCGGTGCCTACCAAATCGTGCTTCGGTTTGCCTCCGGCGTGATTGGTCGATTTGTCGACGGCTTCCCAATCTTCAGCGCCGTAAATGAGGTGAACGCCGGGGATCTCATCCTGCAACAACTTGGCGCCGCCGTCATGGTCGGCATGGGCATGCGAAAGGATGACATACTTCACTTTGCCCTTATCCAAGCCTAACTTCTTTAGACCGTCTAAAATCTCATCTTTCGCGGCATAGTCAAACAGTGCTTCTATGAGGATGATACCCTGGCTGCCCACGATGGCCCATGCGCTATGGACCTTGGTGCCGAGGAAGTACAGGTTATCGGCGACTTTGGCCGGCTCGGCATACCAGGTTTCCTTGGCAGGCGGACGGCGAGGTGTTCCGGCTGCCGGAGCCGCCGCTGCGGCGGTAGCCTGAAGTCTGGCTGGAGGTGGAATGCAGAGGCGAAGGAAGGTCCCGGACCAATCGGTGCCAGCGGCAGTTTTGGCTGCCGCGAGGTAACCGTCTACGGTGGCCGGAGAGGTCTGCGCCGATGCGCTCCCTTGGGTGGCGGCCCAGCAGCAGGCCGTCAGGATGCCGATTGCGAGTGACTTCATCTTTTTCCATCCCTTTCGTGTTCCGCGCGAGCATGCGTGCGATTCTCCTCGTCATTGTACTCACCGCTGACACGGGTGTACATCAGCCGATAGCCCGGGTTCCGGGCGGAGAGGTTTTGCCGAAACAGGCAGGAAAAGCCTAACGAAAAGAAAACATGACAGAAGAATGGCGGGGACGACGGGGCTCGAACCTACCCACGCCACCGGCGACGAGAGGCAACCAGCGGCATGTCTTTGAGTCTACGTACGTTCGATTTGGCGAAGTGGCAACCAGAGGCAACGGCTTTCCCCAGCATGTTTGCGCCATGTTAGCGCGGGAGAAGAGGTTAGCGGCGAGGTGATCGGAGGGATCGAGCAGCCAGCCGTCGCCGGTTTCGGTCGAGAATAGCACCAGCGGACCGGCGGTGACCAGGCGGCCATCGTGTTCGGCTGCACGGGTCTGGCTGTAGTCGATCTCCTCGGCCAGGAGGAATCCTTTCCGCTAATTCGCTTTTGCCCGACTGCGGGAATCCGCCCGTTCTATCTTCCGCTGCGGAGGAGATGCGCCGGAAGCGTCTGTGGACTCTCGCTAAGCGGCTTGAAGCGATAAGATTTCGGGGCTCGTTGAATAATGGGGAAAAGTTCGTATTCCTACCGCTGACGCTTGTATCAGTCGAACTCGCGCCCCGTTATTTCACCGGCCACCTTCGGCGTGGAAGGCGCGTTGTCGTCAATACAGGCTGACGGCATCTCTGCTTCGCCGCCAGACCGATTTTCGGTGGTCGGCTGTGCAAGCGTGGTGCCGGTCGGGGGCGAGCTGCTCTATTTCGCATCGGGCTAAAGGGCACAGGGGCGCGGCTACCGGTGACTGTTTCATCCTTCCACTGCGGGGATTCGCCGGGCACGTCCGTGGCACTCTCGTTTAGACAGCCCGAAGCGGCCAAATTTCGGGGCTCGTTGAATAATGGGGGAAAGTTCGACTTCGCACCGGGGAGGCGGGTGTATCAGGCGAACTCCCGCCCCGTTATTCCGCAGCTACCCTGGCCCCTGGAAGACGCGTTGTCCCAGCAATGCAGGCCAACGCGTCTCTCTTCCGGTCTCAGCCGAGATGGGCGGCGGCCAGAGCCGGTCCGAGCGGCTCG
>DASXEY010000007.1:0-92613 GCA_036489835.1 Bryobacteraceae bacterium
AGCTAGACCAAGGGCGAGAAAAGCGACTCGAAGCCAAGCTCCATCGCCAAGCGGCACAGCGCGGCTACAAACTTGTGCCTCTCAAGACCGCCGCCTGATTCATTGAAAACAAAAGATCACCCTGGTGGTTCCTCAAAAGCGCGCACAGGGCCGACTCGGCCCTCCAAACGATGAGAAACTCGCCAACGTTCCGGCGAGTCAGGCTCCGTTGCGCGCGCGAGTTCCTCAAAAGCCCGCAAAGGGCCGGGTCGCAACCCCTCCGAAAGCGATAGTTCCACTCGTGACCGCGATCCAGGCTCCGTTTTGCGGGCCTGTTACTCAGAAGCGCGCACAGGGCCGAGTCGGCCCTCCAAACGATGAGAAACTCGCCACCGTTCCGGCGAGTCAGGCTCCGTTGTGCGCGCGAGTTCCGCAGAAGCCCGCAAAGGGCCGGGTCGCAGCCCCCCCTCCGAAGCGGCAGTTCCACTCGTGACCGCGATCCAGGCTCCGTTTTGCGGGTTATCACGTCGAAGGTTGCATCCCCTCTTGTGCATTACTATACTGGTTTGGGCATCCCAGCCAGACCATGAGGAGAGTTCTATGAAGATCATCCGTTCCCGGGGAACCACCGCCCTGCTGTGTGCAGGGGCTGTTGGCGCAATCACCCTCGCCGTTGTATTGCCGACCAGTGCGCAGCAAAACGCGAAGCAGGCCACGAAAGCCGCGCCGTCGCGTTACGTGAGCCCTCCCGGATACATCACTGGCACGGTCACCGGCGATAAAGGGCCGGAAGCCGGCGTTTGGGTGATCGCGCAGACCAGCGACCTGGGAACGCCAATGATTAAGACGGTCGTCACCGACGATCAGGGCCGCTACCTGGTTCCCGAGTTGCCGGTCGTGAATTATAAGGTTTGGGTGCGAGGATATGGAATCGAGGATTCGAAACCCGTCGACACCAGGCCGTCGGCCAATCAAGTGGCTCTCAAGGTGACGAACGCGAAGACTCCGCAGGAAGCCGCGAAAGTCTATCCGGGTGACTATTGGCTGTCGCTGCTGGCGCCGCCCGACAAGAGCTTGTTTCCGGGGACGGGTGAAAAATCCGACACAAACCCCAACGGCAACGGCGTAAACCCCGCGATGCTCACTCAGGACATGTGGATCAATCGCCTGAAGTCCGGCTGCAATTTCTGCCACCAGCTTGGCAACACTCTCACTCGCGATGTGCAACACGTCTGGGACTCCAAGCCCGATCTCGCCAAGACGCATGTCGCCGCATGGGAGTGGCGTCTGGAGGTGGGAGTGCGCGGAACCAACATGTACTCCACCATGACCGGCATGGGCAAAACCGCAACTCTCAACGCCTTAGCCGACTGGACGGAGCGCATGGAGAAGGGCGAAGTGCCCCCCGTTCCGCCCCGGCCCTCCGGAATTGAGCGCAACATCGTATCCACGCAGTGGGATGTCGGCGACGACCACTCCTTCATGCACGATCAGATTTCGACCTACAAATATAACCCCACGGTCAACGGCGGAGGCCCCAACTACGCGGTGAACGCGGGACATGGACAACTGGTGATTCTCGACCAGGCCGACAACTACACCTATGCGGTCGACATTCCGACCCGCGAGCCGATGGATAAAGTTCCGTCGCGCTTCCCGGCGCCGGTCCGGCCCTCTTTCTTCTGGGGCAATGAGCATTTGTGGTCCAATCCTCCCTACGATCCGGCCGATCCGCACAACCCGATGATCGACAGCAAGGGCCGTGTCTGGCTGACTTCGAAGATTCGCGGCAATCAGGCACCGGCATGGTGCAGCGATCCCAGCAACAAGTATGCTGCGTGGTACCCGAAGACCGGCGGCGCCCGCCAGGCGTCCATTTACGATCCTAAGACGAAGAAGTTCCAGCTGATTGAAACCTGCTACTCCACGCACCACGTGGTGATCGATAACGATCCGGATGAGACCATCTACTTCAACGAACTGAGCGGTCCTACTTTCGGTTGGATCGATTCCAAGGTTTACGACCAGACTCTCGCCGCGACCCACGACGACAGCAAAGCCGAACAGGCCGCCGTCGGCTGGTGCGACCAGACCGTGGACACGAATGGCGATGGCAAGATCACGAAACCGTGGAACGACGTTCGCCGGATCGCCGACCTCGCGGCTCTGTACAATACCGATACCGGTGGTGGCACGGTTCGCGCACCCGTCCCGCCGCCACCGCCCCCAGCCCCAGCAGCGGGTGGCGGTGGTGGGCGAGCCGGCCGCGGCGGCCGAGGCGGCAGGGGAGCAGCCCCCGAGGCGCCCTTCGATCCCAAGCTCGACACGATGGTGCATTTCAACCTGTACTCCACCATGGCGAGTCCGGTGGACGATTCCGTGTGGGGCGTGGCCGAAGATTACCCCGGCTTCTTGATCCGTTTGCAGCGCGGCAGCAATCCTCCCGAGAGCTGCAAGACCCAGATCTTCAAAGTGCCCGAGCCGGGCTATGATCCTCGCGGAGTCGACGTCGACAGCCAAGGCGTGGTCTGGACCGGTCTTGCGGCCACCAGCCATCTGGCCGCCTTCGACATTCGCAAGTGCAAGGCCTTGACCGGCAAAATGAAGGTGGACGGCAGCGATTGCCCGGAAGGCTGGACCCTGTATCAAACCCCCAGCCCCAAGTTGAAGGGAACCAATGTTCCGGCCGACTTCCACTACTTCAATTGGACCGATTCGCAAAATATCATGCAGTTGGGGAAGGATACGCCGTTCTTAACGGGTTCGGACTCCGACTCGCTGATTGCGCTGAATCCGGCGACCAAGAAGTGGACATACTTCACCATCCCCTATCCGCTCGGCTTCTACGCGCGCGGCATGGATGGGCGTATTGACGATGTCAACGCAGGATGGAAAGGGCGTGCTCTGTACTCGAATTACGGCACGCACTTCGTGTGGCAAATCGAAGGCGGAAAGGGCACCAAGGGCAAGATCGTGAAGTTCCAGATCCGGCCCGATCCTCTGGCCCGCTAATTCCTGCTGAAACAAACGTAAATGGGGCGGACGAAAGTCCGCCCCATTTCTATTGGTGGAGGCTTCTCTAAAACGCCGGGGGAACCATCGCAATCACGCGATCGTCCATCAGCGTCACAGTGCCTTTCAGCGTTGTCGCTGAATTCGGGCTGGGCTGATAGGAAAGCGTCCGTGTGTCGGTCACCGTGTTATCCAGAGTCGGAGGCCCCAGAATCTGGATAACCTGCTCGGCGGACATTCCCGGCTTGATCAGGTTCCAATTCGACGCCGAATGCCACGCCGGAGTCGGATTCGGAATGCGCTCCGGCAGGGGATTGGCGATGGCTTGCAAAGTCTTCACGGCCGTCTCTAATTGCGCAATCCTCTGCTCCTGATCGGCGACCGTCCGCTTGAGCTGCGAAACCTCCGTCGTCAGCGCATCCACGCGCGGATCGTGCGCTTGCGCCATTGCGGCCAGCGGAACAGCCAGCCAGACGCTACACAGCGTAAAGTTCCGAAACATAATCTCCCTCCTCAGTAGCCTTGAAATAACAGTCCTTCAAGAGCCATCCGCCGGACCTGCCACATCTCCCGCTCTTCCTGATTCACATGCAATTTGCACTCGCCCTGGTCGCTGAAAGTCAGAGTCACCTCAAACATGGTTTTGCCGTCATCGTCACGAACCACAATGGCGTGCGGCTCCCTGCTGAAGACCACCGCTTTGCGGACCTCTTCCGTTTCCAGGACAACAATGAAATCTTCTCCCTTCGCCGTTGCCACAAATTCATAAGGAGAATTATTGGGGCGCAGGGCATTGCGCGTCTTCACGTCCTCTTCCACCTGAAGGGTGAGGTCCTTGAATACGTTCGGCAGCGAGCACAGGAAGCGCTTGGTCACCCAATCATCCTTCCTCGGCTCAGGTTGCGATTTCTCGTTTGGGGGCTTCTCGGCTTGCGGTTTCTCAGCGTTCTCCGCCCGCACATCGTTCCCGTGTTCTTCGCTCACGCGGTCGCCTCCACCAGAGTCTCGTGGTGCCTGCGCTGCATTCGCAGCCGCAGGCGATCGAACGCCAGGTAAACCACAGGCGTCGTATAGAGCGTCAGCAATTGGCTCAAAATCAACCCTCCGACAATCGTGATGCCCAGAGGCCGGCGCAGCTCATATCCCGTGCCGGTGCCCAACGCCAGCGGCAGCGCGCCCAACAGCGCGGCCATCGTGGTCATCAGGATCGGACGGAAGCGCAGCATGCATGCTTCGAAGATCGCCTCGGTGGTGCTCTTTCCCTCCACGCGTTCGGCCTGAAGGGCAAAATCGATCATCATAATGGCGTTCTTTTTCACGATCCCGATCAGCAGCACGATGCCAATGATGGAAATGATATTGAGATCCTCCTTAAAGAGCATCAGTGCGAGCATCGCTCCGACGCTCGCCGACGGGAGAGTGGAGATGATCGTGAGCGGATGCACCAGGCTCTCGTACAGAATACCCAGAACGATGTAGACAGCCAGCAGCGCCGTCAAAACCAGAATAGGTTCCGTTCCAAGCGATTGCTGATATGCCAGCAAAGTGCCCGCAAAAAAGCCCGTAATCGTGGAAGGGGTGCCGAGTTTGCTCTTCATCCGGTCGATGCTCGCGGTGGCATCGCTCATTGACATATTCGACGCAAGATTAAACGACACCGTGACGGACGGGAATAAACCCGTGTGATTGACGGCCAGGGGCGTCGTATTCGCCTTCCCTCTGGCCACCGTCAGAAGCGGAATGTTTGTGGCGGCGGAGCTTGTGCCGCCCGAGCGGGGAAGGTAGATGTCTTTCAATCCATCCGGACTTTGCCAATATTGCGGAGCCACTTCCAGCACCACGTAATACTGGTTCAGCTGCGTATAGATAATGGACACCTCAGCTTGGCCGAAGGCGTCGTATAACGACGAATCGAGCGACTGCACGGTCAGCCCGAGCTTTGCCGCCGTCAGCCGGTCGTATGTTAATAGCTCATCCAGCCCGCCATCCTGCTGGTCCGCGCTGACATCCAGAAAACCAGGCAGGTCTTTCATTTGAGCCAGTAAAATCGGGCCCCACTTCGTCAGCGCCTTCTCCGTGTCGGCCTGAATGGTGTACTGATACAGAGCGTTGCTGGACCGGCCGCCGATGCGCAGGTCCTGCACCGCCTGGAGAAACGCGGAAGCGGCCCCTGGCAGCCGATTCAGCTTCGGGCGCAGCCGGTCTATGATCTCTGCGGCATTCACCTTGCGCTCCGCCAAAGGCTTAAGCGCAACGTAAAGATTGCCTGTATTGGTGGCGCCGTTGCCTCCGGTGAATGCAATCACATTCGCGACAGCAGGGTCGCTTTTCACCACACCGACGATCTGTTGCAGCGAGGCATTCATCACCGGGAAGGACGCGTCCTGAGGCCCCCGAACCGCGCCGGCCAGAGCCCCAGTGTCTTCCTGCGGAAAGAAGCCTTTAGGTATTTTCACGATCAATACCACGTTGAGCGCGATCGTCAGGAACAATACAATAAGCGTCAGGGCCGGATTCTTCAGCACCCAGCGCAGGCTGCCGCGATACAAGGATAGAATCCAGTCAAAGAACGTTTCGCTGGCCTTGTAGAGGCGGCCGTGCTTCTCTTCGCGCTGGTTTTTCAAAAGGTGTGCGCACATCATCGGCGTGGTGGTCAGCGAGACGACCATGGACACAAGAATGGCCGTCGATAGAGTGATAGCAAACTCACGGAAGAGGCGGCCCACAATTCCACCCATTAAGAGAAGAGGAATAAAGACGGCGATCAGCGAAATGCTAATGGAAAAGACGGTAAATCCGATCTCTTCCGCCCCCTTCAGCGCGGCGGAGAACGGCTCCATTCCGTTTTCCAGATGGCGCGCGATATTCTCCATCACCACGATGGCGTCGTCGACCACGAATCCCGTCGCGATGGTCATGGCCATCAGCGAGAGGTTGTCGAGCGTATATCCACACAGATACATGACGGCGAAGGTGCCCACCAGGGACACCGGCACGGCGACAGCCGGAATCAGCGTCGCGCGGCCGTTGCGCAGGAACAGGAACACCACCGCGATCACCAGCGCGACCGAGAGCAGCAGGGTTCTTTCAACCTCGCTGACGGAGGCTCGGATGGTGGTGGTGCGGTCGAGAACAATGGTGGTCTTGATGCCCAGCGGGATGGATGCCTGAATGGACGGAAGCTGTGCGCGAATGCGGTCCACAGTTCCAATGATGTTGGCGCCGGGCTGGCGGAAGATGATGACCATCACGGCGCGCTTTCCGTCCAAATAGCCGGCGGCGCGAACATTCTGTACCGAATCCGTTACCTGGGCGACATCGGAAAGACGGATCGCCGCGCCGTTCTTGTAGCCGACAACCAGCGGCTTATAATCTTCCGCATGCGAGATCTGGTCGTTGTCCAGAATGTCCGCGGTCACCAGGCCGTCTGAGATCTGGCCCTTGGCCAGGTCGGAATTTTGCAGACTCAGTACGGACTGCAGATTCGAAAGCGTGAGTCCGTAGCTGGCCAGTTGCGTGGGGTTCGCGTCCACGCGCACCGAAGGCAACGCCCCGCCTCCGACAGCGACCTGTCCCACTCCTCGAATTTGCGACAACTTCTGCTCCATCACGGTGGAGGCTTCGTCATACATTTTGTCGGGGCCATACTTATCCGAAGTAAGCCCAAGGATCATGATCGGCGCATCGGCGGGGTTGACCTTGCGATAAGACGGATTGGCGGGAAGATTGGCGGGCAAATACGTGCGCGCTGCGTTGATGGCGGACTCCACGTCGCGCGCCGCGCCATCAATATCGCGGCTGAGGTCGAACTGAATCGTGATCGAAGTGCTGCCCAGGGTGCTGGCGGAAGTCATCTCCGTCACGCCCGCGATGTGACCGAACTGCCGTTCCAGCGGAGTGGCGACGGAGGAGGCCATGATGTCGGCGCTGCCTCCCGGTAAACCGGCGCTGACGGAAATCGTCGGGAAATCCACCTCCGGCAGAGGCGCAACCGGCAGCACCTCAAACCCAATCACCCCGGCCAAGGCAACCGCCGCTGTGAGCAGCGTCGTAGCCACCGGCCGGCGAATGAATGGCGCCGAGATATTCATGCCTGCTTGCGCGAAAAGCGATGCGCCAGATTATCGAAAAAGATGTAGATGACCGGCGTGGTGTACAACGTCAGGGCTTGGCTCAGCAACAGTCCGCCCACCATGGCGATGCCCAGCGGACGCCGCAGTTCGGAACCGAATCCACTCCCCAAGGCCAGCGGCAATCCGCCCAGCAGCGCGGCCATCGTGGTCATCATGATGGGACGGAAGCGCAGCAGGCAGGCCTCATAAATCGCATCGGTGGCATTCTTGCCGCGTGTTCGTTCGGCTTCCAGGGCGAAGTCGACCATCATGATGCCGTTCTTTTTCACGATGCCGATCAGCAGGACAATGCCGATGATCGCCACCACGCTTAAATCCTGGTGAAAGAGAAGCAGCGCGAGAAATGCCCCCACGCCCGCGGACGGAAGCGTTGAAAGAATTGTGATTGGATGGATGAAGCTCTCGTATAAAACGCCAAGGACAATATAGACCGTAACCAGTGCCGCAAGAATAAGCAAGGGTTCGTTCGAGAGTGAATTGGTGAAGGACGCCGCGGTGCCCTGAAAACCGGCCTGAAGGCTGGGAGGCATGTGCATGTCCTCCTGCACCTTGTCGATCGCAGTAATGGCTCCGCCAAGAGAGGCGTTGGGCGCCAGATTGAACGACACCGTGATGGCCGGAAATTGGCCCTGATGGGTGATGGCGAGCGCCTCGGTGGTGTTCTCAAAGTGCGCGAATGTGCTCAGCGGAACAGCGTTGCTCATGGCCGAACTGGTGGCGCCCGCGGACTTGGCGCCCACGCTGGATGTCGACGTGGAGGTGCTCGCCGAAAGGGCGTTCGTGGGAGGCGTGAGAGTATTCGCGGAGGGCGTGTAGAGAGCCGAACCAGTCACGGCATTCGATCCCGCGGAGGAGGAACTGGAAGATGAAAATGAGGACGATGCTCCCGCGCCGGTTGCGCCGGAGGACGCATTGGACTGGATGTAAAGCTTGTTCAGTTTATTCGGGTCCTGCTGAAACTGCGGTTGACTCTCCAGCACCACATGGTACTGATTCACCTGCGTATACATGGTGCTGATCTGCCTTTGGCCGAAGGCGTCATAAAGAGTGTTGTCGATGGTGGAAGGCGCGATGCCCAATCGCGAAGCGGTGACACGGTCAATCACCAGATTCAGGGCCAGGCCTCCCGGCTGTTGATCGGTGGCGATATCTTCCAGTTCGGGCAGTTGTTCCAACCGCTCGACAAAGCGCCCGGTCCAGTCATTCAGTTCATTCGCATCGGGATCTTCGAGCGTGTACTGATATTGCGTGCGGCTGACGCGGTCATCCACGGTGATGTTCTGCACCGGATCCATGAACAATTGGATTCCCTGCACCTGGCTCAATCTAGACTTGAGCCTGCGGATGAGATCCGATGCACTGATCTTGCGCTGATCGAGCGGTTTCAGATTAATCGACAGCCTGCCGCTATTGGTGGTGACATTCGTTCCATCCGCGCCGATAAACGAGGAGAGGCTTTCGACAGCGGGGTCTTCCAAAACGGCCTTCGCCAGCTCCTGCTGCTTCTCAGCCATGGCTTTCGAGCTGATCGCCGGCGCAGCTTGCGATATTCCTTGAATTACGCCCGTGTCCTGCACCGGGAAAAAGCCCTTCGGAATAATAATGTAAAGGAAAATGGTGAGCGCGAGCGTCGCCAATGCGACCATTAATGCAATGGGCTGGAATCGAAGCACAAATTTTAGCGTCCGCCCGTAGAATGCGATCATGTTTTCAAACGCCCGCTCGGAGGCTCTGTAGATGCGGCCCTGCTGCTCTTTGGGCTCATGCCGCAGGATTCGCGCGCTCATCATCGGGGTAAGTGTCAGCGAGACGACCGCCGAAAGAATGATGGTGACGGCGAGAGTCACGGCAAACTCGCGGAATAAGCGGCCCACCACGTCGCCCATGAATAACAGGGGAATCAGCACGGCGATGAGGGAGACGGTCAGAGACAGAATGGTGAATCCGATCTGTTCCGCACCTTTGAGGGCCGCCTCCATGGGCCGATCGCCCATTTCGATGTAACGCGAGATATTCTCAATCATCACGATGGCGTCGTCCACAACGAAGCCCGTGGAAATGGTCAAGGCCATCATAGATAAGTTGTCCAGGCTGTAGCCGAGGACGTACATAGCTCCGAAGGTTCCAACCAGGGATAGCGGCACGGCCACGCTGGGAATAATGGTGGCGTAAAGACTGCGGAGAAAAAGGAAAATAACCAGCACGACCAGACCGATGGTTAACAGCAATTCGAACTTGACGTCGGCGACCGAGGATTCAATGGCGGTGGTTAAATCGGTCAGGGTGGTGACCTGAATGCCCTTCGGCAAGTTGTTCTCGAGTGTCGGAATCAGTTGTTTAACGCTCTTGACCACGCTGATGGTATTGGCTCCGGGTTGGCGTTGCACATTGAGGATCACCGCGGGAGTCTGATTCATCCACGCGGCTTGATTGTTGTTCTCGATGCCGTTCACGATTCTGGCAACGTCGGTCAGCATCACCGGCGCACCATTGCGATAGGCCACCACAACGTTGCGATAATCGTCGCTGGTGACCAGTTGATCGTTGGCGTCAATCTGGTAATCCTGATTGGGCCCATCGAAGTTTCCCTTGGCGGCGTTCACGCTGGTTTGCGTCAAAGCGGTGCGGAGGTCTTCCAGATTGATCCCGTAGGACGAAAGCGCAGTGGGGTTGGCTTGAATTCGCACAGCCGGTTTTTGACCGCCGCTGATGCTGACCAAGCCGACCCCGTTCAACTGCGAAATCTTGGGAGCAAGACGGGTGTCGACAAGATCCTCCACCTGGGAGAGCGGCATGGAATTGGAGGTGATCGCCAGGGTGAGCACGGGGGCATCGGCGGGATTCGTTTTGCTGTAAGTCGGCGGCGCGGGCAGGATAGACGGCAGCAAACTCTGCGATGCATTAATCGCGGACTGAACTTCTTCCTCGGCAATATCGATAGACAAGGTCAGATTGAATTGCAATACGATTACGGAGGTGCCTCCGGAACTGGTGGACGTCATCTGACTCAAGCCCTGGAGTTCGCCGAACTGACGCTCCAGGGGCGCGGTGACGGTGGTAGTCATCACGGTGGGGCTTGCTCCGGGATAAAAGGTGACCACCTGAATGGTTGGATAATCCACTTCCGGCAGCGCTGAGACGGGCAGTTGGGTATAGCCGACAATACCGACCAGAAGGATTGCAGCCATCAGCAGGGAGGTTGCGACTGGCCGCAGGATAAATGGCCGCGAAGGACTCACTTGCCCTTGCTCCCGCTGGTCTTGCTTTTTGCGGAAGATTTAGCGCCGGTGTCCGCTGGGGCGGGCTCGCCTGGGAGGACAACCTTGGCGTTGTCCTGGAGCTTATCGAAACTGCTGTTGGCGACAACGTCCCCCGCATTGATGCCGTCGACTTGCGTGGCACCTGCCTCTGTAACTCCGGGCTTAATACTCCGCATGTGCGCGATGTGATCCTGAATTACATATACAAAGGACGCTTGGCCATTTTGTTGAATGGCCGATGCCGGAATCAGCGTGACGCCCTGCAAGGTATTTACCAATAGCCGCGTATTTACAAATTGATTTGGAAATAACGCATTATCCGCATTGTCGAATTGGGCTCGGCCTTTTACCGTCCCGGTGGTGGTGTCGATTTGATTGTCGAACGTCAGCAAAGCTCCGGTCGCGATCTTCTTCTGCGCAGTGCGATCGTAGGCATCGACAGGAAGCTTCGCTCCCTTGCTCAGCCGTGCTTGAACTTGGTCCAGACTATCTTCCGGTATTGTGAAGATCACCGTGATGGGCTGAAGTTGCGTGATGACCGCGAGGGTCAGGGTTCCGGCGGACTGCACCAGGTTTCCGGGATCCACCAGGCGCAAACCAACCCGGCCGGAGAAGGGCGCGACGATGTGGCAGAAGTCCACCTGAACCTGGTCATACTGGACCGTGCCTTGGTCGTTTTTGACGGTGCCCTGGTCTTGGAGCACGAGTTTTTCCTGGTCGTCCAAAATTTGTTTTGCGATAGCGTTGCGGCTCCACGCGGTGCGGTAGCGCTCCACGTCCATCTGCGCTTGCGCAAGCACATTTTGATCCCGCTCCAGCGCGCCTTGTGCCTGTAAGAGCGTCGCGGTGTAGGGACGTGGATCGATATCCACCAAGGGATCGCCCTTCTGCACCACTTGACCTTCCGTGTAATGCACGGCGACAATCAATCCCGTGACCTGGCTTGTAATGGAAGCGGTGTAAACCGGCGTGACGGTTCCGATAGCGTCGAGATAGACGCCGATGCTGCCCTTCTTCGCGGTCGCCGTGGTGATGTTGATTCCGGGCGCGGGACGATTGGCGAGGGCCGCCGCTGCCTTCTCCGCATTTACATGGCGGCGATACAGCAGCAGACCTGTAATCAATAAAGCCAGCAGCACCAGGCTCCACACCACGATGTGCAGGGCTCTGCGTTTTCGGGGAGGCTCCGTGACGGGCGCCGCGATTTGATGATCAGGACCGATGAGCGGCTGTTTTTCCAGACTCTGCATTTTGGCTCCCGGCCTCGGGGCGAATAGGAGCCCGGCCGGCTTGATTTGTCCACATCACCTGGTCCTCCGCCTCCTGTTTGTCCCGGCCCGCTGTTGCGCCGGCTCCCTCTCCGAATGGGAGCCAGCGGACAGCAGACGTGTTTCAGTGCTCGTCTCTGCTGCGGGCGCAACTCGACCGCGGCGCAACTTGGCCGCGAACTGGTCAATCCCGAGGTCGAGGTGAAGTTTGAAAGCGCTCTGGTACTGCTGGCGGCGCTATTAGATTTGTACTGCGCCCGGCGCCCTGCTGCCCGCGATAAGTGGGCGATGAGTCCCTGATCACGCCGATTGCATAGCACGCGGGCGACCAAAGCTGAGGTTTGCTGATTTGCTTCGGCGAAATCCACCGGCGGTTCAATGCCTGTGACTTAGGCAGTGACCGGGGCAACTGATTGCACCTTGGGGCCAAGTGCAGCCGGCCTTGTGGTGACAGTGAAATATTTACACAAGAATGCGAGATATGAGAGCGGCTCGCGTCGCTGAAAACCCCAAAAAAGGAAGCTGAGGCATTTGGCACTTAGGTTGCCTGAGCATCCGCGTGGAAGTCTGCTCACGACGAGTGAAGCTGCCAGAGAGCAGGGTCACCCGCGCCCTGGAAGTCAGCCTCGCGGCGATTGGGATAGCGGTACTAAGCGCGTGCAATGTCGGTCCGAAGTATGTTGCGCCCGCCGCTCCAACTGCGCCGCTCTTCAAGGAGGCGGCTCCGGCGGCTTATAGCTCGGCGCCTCCAGGCACGTGGCAGCCTGCGCAGCCTCAAGACGCGGTTCTCAAAGGGAAGTGGTGGGAAGCTTTCAATGAACCCGAGTTAAATGCGCTGGAAGAACAATTAGACATTAATAACCAGAATATCGCGCAATACTTTCAAAACTTCATGGCAGCCCGTTCGCAGGTGAGCGAGGCTCGCGCGGGTTTCTTTCCCACCTTGAATGCGGTTCCTTCGATTACGAAGGGCGGGACGGGGCCTCGCGGGAACTCTGTGACGCAGTCCAGTACGACCAGCGTTTCATCGACGGCCCCTGGTTCGGCAACCACAGGTTCGACGGTGACGAATGGAAGTTCGGCCACGTCGGGCGGGGGGAACGGGTTTGCCTTGCCTCTGGAAGCGGCGTGGGCTCCGGACCTGTGGGGGCGCATACGCAACACGGTGCACGAATCTCAGTACGCCGCGCAGGTGAGCGCCGCGGATCTGGAAAATGAGCGTCTCACGGAACAGGCTGCGCTGGCCGGCTATTTCTTTGAGCTTCGCGGCCAGGATGCGCTGCAGGATTTGTACAATCGCACTGTTGCGGCCGATCAACGGTCGCTGGAGCTTACGCAATCGTTGTATGAGACGGGGATCGACAACCAGGAATCGGTTGCTGAGGCGAAGCTCACGCTCGAAGATGCGGAAGCGGCGGCAATTGGCATCGCAACGAATCGCGCTTTATATGAACATGCGATTGCGACGTTGATCGGCAAGCCCGCTTCCACCTTCGAGATGCCTGTGAAGAGCCTGACCACGCCGGTTCCCGCGATTCCCGTCGGGGTTCCTTCGCAGCTATTGGAGCGCCGTCCCGACATCGCCGCGGCGGAGCGGACGATGGCGCAGGCGAATGCTCTGATCGGAGTTGAGAAAGCCGCGTATTATCCGACGCTGAATCTGACGGGGAGCGGCGGGCTTGCCTCATCGGGCATCGGGTCTTTGTTTTCGCTTCCAGCGCTGTTCTGGTCGCTGGGAGCTTCAGCCACGCAGATATTGTTCGACGCCGGTTTGCGCAACGCCACCGTGGCGCAATATTCGGCGACCTATAATGCGGACGTCGCGGCGTATAAACAAACTGTCTTGACGGCGTTTCAACAGGTGGAGGATTATATTTCCACGCTCCGCGTGACTTCGCAGCAGATTGCCCGCCAGGACGCGGCGATAAAGACGGCCGAACAATACCTGGAGATCGCCACATCGCGATATGAGTCGGGCCTGGATCCTTATCTCGATGTGATCACCGCGCAAAATACTCTATTGAGCGATCAACAGTCAGAGGTGGGTCTGCGGGTCAGCGAAATGACGGCCGCAGTTCAGTTGATCCAGGCTCTGGGGGGCGGCTGGGACACCTCTCAGCTTCCCGCGCCCGAGAAGGTTACATCGAAAGAGGCTCCGAAGCAGGTTGCCGATATTCCTTAGAGAAAACGTCATGGATGCGCACTATTCGTCATGGAAGTTCGTGCGTGTTTTGCGTTTTCGCTGGCTTCTCTAACAACCGCCTGCTTCGGCCAGGGTGTCTACAATCCGGTTTGCCGGAATGGTCCTTCCGATACAGCTGCGGTGCAAGCCGTGCTCAATTACGCTGTGCTCAATGCAGCCGTGGGGGGCGAGATCCGGCTTGCCAACTGCCAGCTTGGCGGATTGAAATACCCCACCCTTTCGTCAACGCTCACTTTCAGCGTGGAAGGGACTCTGACGCTAACGGCGCCGCTGGTTCTGCCGTCTTGGGTGAACTTGATTGGCGGCTCAGGCGGTTTGCCGAATCAATTTCAACATGGGCCGACGGCTCGCGTGGTCCCTCCACCCGGCGCCGGTCCGGCGCTTCATGTAATAGGATCGGGTGGACAGCGCATCGAGAACATCGCGATTACGAATGCCGCTGGACCGGGTATTCTGATTGATGGAGCGGCGCAGCTTGGGGCACTGGTCCAAATCCGAAACGTGTCTGTATTGGCTGCTGATTCAGCGCAAAGTGTTCCGCTTAAGATTGATTCGGGGTTTTGGATCTGGATTGAACATTCCAGCTTCATCGCACCGGCAGGGGCGTTTCCGGCGTCGATATGGATCACCAGTTCGAAGAACACATTCAGCACGGCGGGTTTGATTTATATTGCCGACACGGTGATCGGAATTCACGGAATCAAGATGGACGCTCAGGTGAAGGTGAATCAGCAGGGGCCTCTTTCGCTCGATCGGATTACTTATGAAGGTGGCGTCAATTCTTTCATTCGCGCTGACTCGGGCAATGGGTTAGTGGCGGGCCTGTTTTTGAATTTCATTACCATCGCGGATTCCTCGTCGGTTCCGTACATTATCGAAGAAACCGGGTTGGCTCCCACCTCGATTCGGGCGGTCTCGATACAAAACAGCGCCGTTCTTTCCACTTTCCCGGTTTCGAATGTGTCCATCATGGGCTTGAATTATCAGGTGGACGATTCCTACGATTACGCCACGGGTTATTCGCTGGGCGCCACACAGAGTTCGTTCACAACCCTGCGTCGAGGAGTGTTGGATGGAGAGTGGGATGGCAGCCGGACCGCGAATCAATTGCAGACGGTGCCCTTCGCGACGCTGCCTGTCCAACAGGACGCGACTCAGTGGGCTCTCCTTCAGGGCGGAGCTACTGTGAGCACTAAGAGGATTGCGCCCGATGGCTCGGCGACGGCGGCGGAGTTCACAGTCTCGGCTGGCTTGGACGGCAAGACGGTGTATCGCGCGGCCCCGGCGATGGCCGTTGGAGATTGGATTCTGGCAGGTGCGTGGGTCCGTTCGGAAGACCCAACCAAATCCTCGCCCGTGCCGACGGGGAACGGACCATTGATCGCACTGAGTCCCGGGACGAATCGCTTCAGCAACGGCGAGAGCTACGCGATTTTAGACGGCGATCTGGCGCGGCGGATCGGCTCGCGCTGGAGCTATGTTTGGGCCGCGCAGAAGATATCCGCTTTGTCTCCCAATGCCGAGCTCATCTTTCGGTTGAAGACGGATTCCACGCATCCGGCGAGTTTCTGGATGCCCTGGATGGCTCGCATTCCAGCAGGCACGATGCCGGATGAGGATGTGCTGCGGTATGCGCGGTCGGTGGGCAGCTTGCCTGCCGCGATGCCTGGTGGCGGGATCGTCGCGCTTCCGGCTCATCAGAAGATGTACTTCGGGTCGGATGCGGATCTGTATCGCGGGGCGGCGGGAAAGTTGACCACGGATGGGAATCTTCAGGTGAAGGGAGTGGCGGGTCCGAAAGGGTCGACGCATCCTCTTTGTTCTGACGATCTCGGGAATATCATTCGCTGTCCATGAACTCCAATCCATCGCTGGACCTTTGACGGAGGTGGATTTTCCGGAAACTCGTGTGAGGCGATTTCCGTCGATCGCCTCGGCCGCACTTCGGAAGTTGATTCAGATCGAGAGCGCTGAGAAACTTTGAGACCTTGTTTCGCCTTCGGCGCACTCGCACGGAAAGGGCCGGTCGCGGGCCCTTAAGTCCCGAAAGTAACCATTCGCTCGTGGCCGCGACCCCGCCGTTTTGCGAACTGTCACTTAGGAGGGAGAGGCGGCATAGAAAAAAAGTGGTAGAGAAAGTTGGCGCCGCGTCGTATTCTAGTGCGCATGGGGACCGCGCCGGCCGAATTCATAAGAAACGTCCTCCTGATCATCGGCGCTCTCTTTCCGATTGTGAACCCTCTGGGAGGCATTCCCATCTTCCTCACGCTGACCCGAGGCTTCTCAAGCGGCATGCGCACGGTGCTGGCTCGCAAGATTGCGCTGAACGGATTTGCGCTGCTGGCGGCTTCTATTCTTGTAGGAACCAATATTCTGGCGTTTTTCGGAATCTCCTTGCCGGTGGTGCAAATCGGCGGAGGGATGGTTGTGATCGCTACTTCCTGGCGTTTATTGAACCGCAAAGACGAGACCGATGAGCGGCATGAATCGAAGCACCACGTCAGCGCCACCGATCTTTCCAGCCGGGCGTTTTATCCCTTGACGCTGCCGCTAACCGTGGGGCCGGGGTCAATCTCGGTGGCCATCGCGTTGGGAGCGAATCGCCCTGCGGGAAACGAAACGCACTGGTCCTATCTGGCTGCGGCAATCCTGGGTGCGGTTTTGATCGCGATCACCATTTATCTCAGTTATCGATTCGCCGAATCGCTGGCCCGGGTGCTCGGCGACACCGCGATGAACGTCATCATCCGCCTGTCGTCTTTCATTCTCTTGTGCATTGGCGTCCAAATTGGCTGGAATGGAGTGCGCGCGCTGCTGCAGTCGGTTGTCGCGGCGCCTTGAAGAAGGCTCGCCGGCGACCGACGTATACTGAAAACACTCACCCGATGAACCCGCCATCCGAAGCGCGTCCGGATTTGCCGTTCGCTCAGCGGTATGAGATGCTCATCCGCGTCTCCCAAGCCATCAAGGCGCATCGCGGATACAACGATCTGTTCCAGGCTCTGGCGGCGGAGCTGCGCAAAGTGGCGGAGTTTGAGGTGGTGTATTGCACCCAATATGACGCGGGCACAAATAAGATTGACTGGCTCGGGAGCCAGTCGAAGAGCGGCATCCAGCGGCCCGATTTTCCGGCCGAGGAGATGCTGACGGCGTGGGTCTATGAACGCCAGCAGCCATTGGTGATCCCGTACCTGGACCGGGAGACTCGATTTCCCCGCGTTGCGGAGTTCCTCAGGAACCAGGGCTTGCAGTCGATCTGCGCATTGCCGCTTACGACGGTCCGCCGCCGCCTGGGAAGTTTCGGCTTTGGCAGTAAATTTCCGAATGCCTATTCGGAGGAGGAGGTCCGGTTTCTCTCTCTGGTGGTCGACCAGATCGCTTTGGCGATCGACGACGCTTTGCATGCGGAGGAATTGGAGCGTCAGAACAAGAGGCTGACGCTGCTTCTGGATCTGAACAACGCGGTGGTCTCGAACCTGGAATTGCGCGATCTGCTTCGAGCCATGTCGGCGAACGTCCGGCGTGTGATGGAGTGTGACGGGGTTGGCGTGGCGCTGCCGGATCTGGAAAAGCCGGATCATGAAAAGGACAAGCTGCAGTTGTACGCGTTTGACTTCCCTGACAACGACGATATCGCCCGCGAGCCGATCGGCGGAAACCTGGCTCCGGCAAGGGCATTTCGCTCCGGCAAGCCGGAAGTTGCCAACCGGATCGATCTGCGCGGCGACAATTCCGATATTCCGGCCGCAGCGCTGGCTGCGGGAGTCAAGTGCGTTTGCTATCTTCCTCTGGCCAGCCACGGCCACACTCTGGGTGTGTTGATCCTGGGCAGGACCAAAGAGCAAATCTTCACCCAGGAGGAAGTCGATTTCCTGATGCAGATCGCGAACCAGCTCGCGCTGGCCGTGGAGAATGCGCTGGCGTATCGCGAAATTGCCGGCTTGAAGGACAAGCTGACGCAGGAGAAGGTGTACCTGGAAGACGAGATCCGCGGGGAGATGAGCTTCGATGAGATCGTGGGCAAGAGCGTGGCGCTGCGAACGCTGCTTCAGCAAGTGGAGGTGGTCGCGCCCACCGGTTCAACCGTCCTGATCTGCGGGGAGACCGGCACAGGCAAGGAATTGATTGCCCGCGCGATTCACGATTTGAGTCCGCGCCGAGGGAGCGCATTCGTGAAATTGAATTGCGCCGCGATTCCAGCGGGTCTGCTGGAAAGCGAGCTCTTCGGCCATGAGAAAGGAGCGTTCACCGGGGCGGTGGCGCAGCGCATCGGCCGCTTCGAGGTCGGGAGCCGGGGGACGGTATTCCTCGATGAGGTGGGTGAGATTCCGCTCGACCTGCAGCCTAAGCTGTTGCGGGTTTTGCAGGAGCGGGAGTTTGAACGGTTGGGCAGCTCGCGCACGCTCCAAACCGACGCCCGCTTGATCGCCGCGACGAATCAGGATCTGGCTGAAATGGTGGAGCAGCAGAAGTTCCGGTCGGATTTGTTTTATCGCTTGAATGTCTTCCCGGTGCAGGTTCCTCCCTTGCGGGACCGGCAGGAGGATATTCCTCTTCTGGTTCGGCATTTCGTGCAGCAATATGCCCGGCGGATGAACAAGAGCATCGATACGATTCCCTCCGAGGCGATGAGCGTGCTGGTGAAATATCGTTGGCCGGGCAATATCCGCGAGCTGCAGAACCTGATGGAGCGCGCCGTGATTCTTTCGCCTGGGCCGGTTTTGAAGGTCCCTCTGGCCGGTCTTCAGGAACGTCCGTTACGTGCGTCCCCAGGTAAAATTGAGACCCTGGAAGATGCCGAACGCCGCCACATCACCGACGCGCTGGAGGCCACTAGTTGGGTGGTGGGCGGTCCGAAGGGCGCGGCGGCGCTGCTGGGGATGAAGCGGACCACTTTGCAGTGGCGCATGGATAAGTTGGGGATTCGGGCGCCTGCGGTTCGCACCCACTAGCCCACACAGGGCTGGTCGCGGCGCTCGATTCCCTAAAGGAACAGCTGCGCTCGCCGCAGCGTGGCACGACGCGCACGGTGCACGCGCTTAATTTGCCCGTCGCCAAGATCTCACTCCACAGGTTGCTGCCAATGCTAGCCCACCCAGAAAAAGTGTGGCATCGTGTTTGGTTCAGGGGTGGCGGAGACAGGGCATCTGCATAAAAAGTGCCATTCGCCCAGGCGTTTAGTCGTGGTGCCTTCGAGGTTCAATACCACCGCCGTGAGCAAAGGCTGCCGGCAAGGACGAAGGCGCTCGGCGGAAAAACTCGCAGACCACGTGTTCCCATCCCCCGTGACGCCGACCTCAAGTTGATTGCCGGGAGGAGCGGACGGATTGAAATCCGTGTATCCGAAGCAAGGGAGTGGCGAGCCGGAACTAAGACGAAGGCTATCGCGTCCACGTCGACCCACAACGGATATTGTGCGACGACATTCCGGCATGGTGCCAGCATGTTGGCTCGGCGTTTACCGGCACACTTCGTTAACACCTTTATTTCGAGCATTTTCCTTTGGGTGTCGAACTGCCGTCAGAGTTTACGGAGCAAGGCCATGATGATTATCGAGACACGGGAAGTCGGCAACCAATTGACCTTCAAGGTGGAAGGACGCTTGACCGGCGCAGGCGTCGCTACGCTCGAGGATTGCTGGCGCGCGGCTACCGGCCGATATCCGCACGGCAAGTTCGCGGTGGACCTCACTCAGGTCACGTTCATCGACCAGGCCGGCTCGCTGCTGCTCCAATTGATGGATCGTGACGGAGTGACTTTCGTGACCGCGGGACTGATGACGGAAGAAGTGAATGAAATTCTCGGGCGGAACAAGAGATGAGGAGACACATGCGAATGCAACTGGCGCGAGGTTTTCTGGTTTTGGGAATTCTGGCCGCTTCATCCGCGCTTGGCCAAAACCAATTCCAGGGCAGCGTGGCGATGGGGAAGGCATCCCCAACACCGATTGCGCTTAGTCTTCACGACGCGATCGATCGCGGATTGAAAGCCAACCTGGGATTGCTGGTCAGCGATTCGACCAGTGAGTCCGTGCGTGGACAGCGGCTCCAGGCTTTGAGCGCGCTGCTGCCGGAGGTCCATGCTCAAGGCACGCAGGTGGAGGAACAGAGTAGTTTGAAGACCATCGGGTTCAATTTCCATTTCCCCGGAGTTTCCATTCCCACCATTCTCGGGCCGTTTCATTACACCGATGTCCGCGCTTACGCGACATGGAACGTCTACGATTACACCGCACGGAAAGATTATCGTGCGGCTCAGGAGAACCGGCGCGCCGCTCAACTCTCGGTGCAGGATGCTCGCGACCTTGTGGTTCAAGCCACGGCCAGCGCCTATCTTCAAATCATTGCCGACGCTTCCCGCACGCAGGCGATTCTCTCGCAAGTGCAGACTTCGCAGGCCATTTATGAACGCGCCGTCGACCAGCAAAACGCGGGGACCGCGGCGGGCATCGACGTTTTACGGTCCCAGGTGGAGTTGAAGGAACAACAGCAGCGCTTGCGGGCGCAGCAAAACCAGTTCGACAAGGACAAGCTTGCGTTGAGCCGGGTGATCGGACTTCCTCCCGGCCAGGATTTCAATTTGTCGGAGACGGCGCCGTTTTCGCCGCTGACGTCATTGACCCAGGAACAGGCGCTCACGACGGCTCTGGCGCAGCGGTCGGATTATCAAAGCTACCAGGCGCGGGTTCGCGCGGCGGAGGACTCCGTGAAGGCGGCGCATGGCGAGCGTTATCCCACGGCCAGCGTCGCGGGGGACTATGGCGACGTCGGATCGACTCTGGCCAGCTCTCACGGCACCTTTTCCTTTACGGCTGCGGCAAAAGTCAATTTGTTCGATGGCGGGCGGATCAGCGGCGATGAAATCCAGGCCAAGGCGGCCTTGAAGCAGCGCATGGATGAGCTAGCCGACCTGGCCGGCCAGATCGATTATCAGGTCCGCACAGCGTTCCTGGATCTGGCCACGGCCGCCGACCAGGTGAGAGTCGCGGAAGACAATCTGGACTTGGCGAATCAAACTCTGGTGCAGGCTCGCGACCGGTTTACGGCGGGTGTGACCAATAACATCGAAGTGGTGCAGGCGCAGGAGTCGGTGGCCACCGCGAATGACAATGTGATCGCCGCGCTATACGCGCACAATCTGGCGAAGGTGGATTTGGCCAGGGCGTTGGGCGGCGGGGAGCAGGGAATGCAAAAGCTTATGGAGGTGAAGTAAATGGCTGAACTACCGAAAGACAGGGCGCTTCCGCGCCGGAAATCCAGAATCGGCAAACTTCTCATCGTCCTGGCGGTCCTGGTTGCCGTGGGCGTGGGCGGCTTCTACCTGTGGAAATATTTCAACACCTACGAATCCACTGACGACGCCGAAATCGACGGGCACATCAATGCCATCAGCGGGCGGATCAGCGGCAATGTGGTTGACGTTCTGGCCGAGGACGAACAGATTGTCAAAGCCGGAGACGTGCTGGTTCGCATCGATCCGCGCGATTACGAGGTTGCCGTCGCAAAGGCGGAGGCGGACCTTCGCGACGCCCAGGCCGCGCTTGAAAGTTCGCGCATCGATATTCCGATCACGAACGCGAACACAGCCAGCCAGTTAAAAACCGCGAATTCCACCCGCGCGGACGCCGCCGCTTTCGTGGCGGGGGCGCAACGCCAATTAAGCGCGGCGCGCGCCCGGCTGCAAACCAGCCAAGCTCAGGTCCGCGAGGCGGAAGCGAATGTCAAGAAGACCAGCGACGATGTGGTGCGCTACAAACTGCTGGTGGACAAGAACGAGATCCCGAGGCAACAGTACGACACCGCAGTGGACGATGCGGCCGCGGCGCGGGCGACGCTCGACGCGCGCAATGCGGCCGTTGGCGAGGCGGAGCAGAACATTGCAGCGGCGCAGGCCGCGGTGGATCAGGCCAATCAGCGCATCCCTGAGGCGGACGCCTCAATTGAGTCGGCGATGACCGCTCCGCAACAGGTGCAGGTCAGTGAGGCTCACGCGAAATCCGCCGCGGCGCAGGTGGCGCAGAAGAAGGCGCTTCTCGATCAGGCCAAGCTGAACCTCAGCTACTGCACGATCGTCGCGCCGGTAAGCGGAATCGTCGGCAAGAAGACGGTGGAACTGGGGCAGAATATTTCCCCGGGCCAGCAGTTGATGGCGGTGGTTCCGCTCGACGACATCTGGGTCACTGCGAATTTCAAGGAAACGCAGTTGAGCCGCATGAGTCCGGGGCAGCGCGTCCGGTTCAGCGTGGATGCCAACGACAAGGAATACCGGGGCAAGATCGTGAACGTCGGCGGCGCGAGCGGCTCGCGATTCAGCCTGCTGCCTCCGGAAAATGCGACCGGGAATTACGTAAAAGTAGTGCAGCGCATTCCGGTTCGCATCAATCTCGACCCAGGCCAGAACGACGATCACCGTCTGCGCCCGGGCATGTCCGTGGATCCGAAAGTCTACGTCGAGTAGGAGAGCGCATGGCCGACGAACTGCAAATCTGGAAGCCGAAATACAATCCCTGGCTGATCGCGGTGGTGGTCGCGCTGGCCGCGTTTATGGAGGTGCTGGACACCAGCATCGCCAACGTGGCTCTGCCGCATTTGGCCGGAGATCTGGGCGCGAGCAACGACGAAAGCACGTGGGTGCTGACTTCGTACCTGGTGTCCAACGCAATCGTGCTTCCCATCAGCGGATGGCTGGCGAACCTGTTCGGACGAAAACGCTTTTTCCTGGGATGCATTTTGATGTTCACGCTCAGCTCGCTGCTCTGCGGCATCGCTCCCAGCCTGGGCGTTCTGATTCTTTTCCGTGTGATCCAGGGCATGGGAGGCGGAGGCCTTCAACCCATGGCGCAGGCTATTCTGGCGGACACGTTCCCGCCTCAGAAGCGCGGCTTGGCGTTCGCGCTTTATGGCATCACGGCGATCATGGCGCCGGCGATCGGCCCGACGCTGGGCGGCTGGCTCACCGACAATTACTCCTGGCGCTGGATCTTCTATATCAATCTGCCGGTTGGAATCGCTACGCTGCTTCTGGTGATGCGAGTGGTGGAGGACCCGCCCTATCTGGCTCGCGACAAGAGCGCCGGCGTCCGCATCGACTACATTGGCATCGCTCTTCTAGCGCTGGGTGTCGGAGCCCTTCAGGTCCTGCTCGACAAGGGCCAGGAAGACGATTGGTTCGGATCGCACTTCATCGTTACGCTGATAGCAATCTCGGCGACGTGCCTGGTTTCGCTGGTTTTCTGGGAGTTGCACACCAGGACGCCGATCATCGACGTCCGGATGTTCAAGAGCTTCAACTTCGCCGCGGCGAACCTGATGATGTTCGTGCTGGGCGTTCTTTTTTTCAGCAGTCTGGTGCTCATGCCGCAGTTTCTTCAAACCGTCATGGGGTACACGGCGGAATCGGCCGGACTGGTGCTTTCCGGCGCAAGCGTAATCCTATTGTTTGAGATGCCGGTAGTCGGACAGCTCACCACCAAATTCGCCGCGAAATATATCATGGCCTTTGGCTGGCTCTTGCTCGCGCTGGGTATGTATTATTCCACCAAGAGGCTGGATTTGGACATCAGCTTCAAGTCGGCGGCCGAGCTTCGGGTGGTGCAGTCGTTCGGGCTGGCTTTCCTGTTCGTGCCCATCAACCTTAGCGCCTATGTTGGGATCCCCGCGGAAAAAGGCAACAGCGTGTCGGGCATGGTGAATTTCATGCGCAACATCGGAAGCAGCGTGGGAACCTCCATGGTGACGACAATTCTGCCGCGGCGAGCGCAATTTCATCAATCCATGCTGTCTTACCACGCGACCAACTACGATCCGGCGTTTCGCAATCAATTGGCTGGACTGAGCAATCAGCTGGTGCATGCCGGCGCGACCCCGCCGGACGCGCAGGTGCAGGCGACAGGGCGCATTTATCAATCCTTGCTGGTGCAGTCGCAAACGCTCGCGTATCTTGATACTTTTATGGTGCTGGCGATTGCCGGGGGGATCATGTTCCTGCTGTCGTTTATTGTGCGCAAAAACGATCCCTCTGGCGGGCAGGTGGTGATTGAGTAAGACGGCCAAGTAAAGCGGTGGAGTAAAATAGCACTCTATGATCAAGGTGCTGACGGTCGAACGCGAATACGGAAGCGGCGCGGTCGAGATTGCCCAGAAACTGGCCGAACGCCTGGGATGGAAGTTATGGGATCAGCTCCTGACCGACGAGATCGCACGCAATCTGGAATGCGAGAGCCGGGACATCCAGCAGCATGAGGAGCGCCGGGATCCGCTGCACTATCGCCTGTTCAAATCCTTCCTCCGCGGCAGTTTCGAAGGAAGCCAGATTACACCGAGGATCAAGATCGCGGATGCGGAAGGAATTCGCCAGGTCACCGAAAAGCTGGTGAGAAACGCTGCGAGTGAAGGCAACTGCGTGATCGTGGGCCGCGGTTCGGCGTATTACCTCAAGGACCTTCCGGATTCCTTCCACATCTTCATTTATGCGCCCTTCGAGGAGAAAGTACGGCGGATTCAAAAGATGGGAAAGACGGAGGAGGAAGCTGTTCAGCTGGCCAGCACCGTGGATCAGGACCGGGCCGACTTCGTGAAGCAGCATTTCGGAATCGAGTGGCCCGCCCGGCAGTACTTCCAGGTGATGCTCAACTCCATGATGGGCGACGAGGCGGTGGTGCAGATGGTATTGGACAATTTGACGGTAATCCAGTCGTTGAAAGACGGCCAAGTGACGCAATAGCGACACTCAACGGCTGGCGGACCGTCAACACCCTTGGCCGAATGGTCTTTCTCGCGGGCGAACTTGGAACCGCGCGTGCTCTGATCACGAGAGCGGCGATTGTCGGCGGAATGACAACACCCGCTCATAAAGCGAAAGGAGACGCGAAATGTCGAATGAAAACGCTGTGGTAGCGGTTTACGGTTCGCATGCCGACGCTGAGGAGGCGGTGAAAAAACTTCAGAACGCAGGGATCGATATGCGCACCTTGTCCATCGTCGGCAAAGATACGCACACCGAGGAACACCCCGTGGGCTATTACAATACTGGCGATCGGATGAAGTATTGGGGCAAGGCAGGCGCGTTTTGGGGCGGCTTCTGGGGGTTACTGTTGGGGTGGGCATTCTTTGCAATTCCGGGTGTCGGCCCCGTGCTTGTCGCCGGACCTTTAGTGGCGTGGATCGTGTCCGCCCTGGAAGGCGCGGTGGTTGTGGGAGGTTTAAGCGCCATCGGCGCCGGCCTTTATAGCCTGGGTATTCCAAAAGATAGCGTGATCCAATATGACGTAGCGCTGAAAACAGACAAATATCTGCTGGTGGTGCACGACACGGCCCCAGAAGCCGAAAAAGCGAAAGCCGTGCTCGAAACCACCGGGCCCATCAGCCTGACAATGCACTCGGGCGAGGTGGTTGGATCGAGCGCAACCTAGGGCCTGCAGCGGCCCGATTGTAACCCGTCGGCAGGTAAACCCGTCCAAGTGTTGTAGTTCGGCTCTGGTGATACAATCAAGCCAGTAGGCAACTTGCTATTTAGCCGGGTTATCTAAGGAGATACACGCATGGGTTCCTCGATCATTGGTGGTGGGCCGAGCCAAGGTTCGTCGTATGTGCCGCCGCAGCCGCCTCCGGGCTCGGGAAATAAGATCCCTATTCTCTTTGGAGCCGTCGCGGCTTTGTTGGGCGCTTCGATCTACCTTTTCTATCAGTTGAGCCAGATCCGCGAGGAAGTCCGCACGGAGCTGGCCGATTCCCGCGACCAGATCATGGCAGAGCTCGCAAAGGAGCATGAAACTTCCAGCGTAAGCAGCCAGACCAGCAAGAAGAATGTGGATAAGCTGGCGGCTGAAGTAGCCGAAGCGCGGCGCCAGGCGAGCCTGCTGGCCGGCGATGCCAAGGCCGACGCTGAGAAGCACGCCGATGAGCTGGCTTCAAAGCTCCAAATCGCGCAGGAACAGCAAGCCAAGCAAGTCACCGCCGTCGCCAACGACGTTTCGCAGGTGAAGGACGCGGAAAGCAACACGCGGTCGCAGGTTGGCGAGGTTTCAACCAAAGTAGGCCAAGTGACCGACCAGGTCAGCACGCTTAAAACCCAACAGAGCGCGACCCAGCAGCAGCTCGAGAAAACCGTGGCCAACTTGCAAAGCACGATTGGCGACATGGGTGTTCAAAGCGACCGCATCGCCACCAATGGAAAGGAACTCGCCGCGCTCAGGCAATTGGGGGAGCGCAACTACTTCGAGTTCAAGCTGGCTAAGACCAAAGCCGCTGAGAAGGTCGGGGACGTGCAGATCCGGCTTACTTCCACCGATCCCAAGAAGAACAAATACACCATCACATTAATCGCGGACGACAAGACCGTGGAGAAGAAGGACAAATCGATTAATGAGCCGGTGCAGTTCTATTTGTCGAAAGCGTCGCAGCCTTATGAACTGGTGGTCAACCAGATCAATAAGGACATGATTATCGGCTACGTCTCCGCGCCGAAGGTGCAGCAGGCTCGGAAGGCCGCCAGCCAGTAGGGTTCGGCCATACAAGCCCGTCATAGAGCAATGAGCGATCCACGCCAGCACGTGCATGAACTGATCGACCATCTTGACGCGGGTCAGCTCGCCGCCGTCGGGCATTTGCTGGAAGTTATGGTCGGCGATGACGACGAGGAGTTGACCGACGAGGATCGCCAAGCGATTGCTGCCTCACGCGAGTATTTCAGGAATGGCGGCGAAGGCATTCCTTTTGAGCAGGTGGTGGCCGAGTGCGGCTTCACCATGGAGCAGATCCGCAGTCACAAGGGCGACTAAAGAAGCCGCGTGAAGAGAATCCGCTTGCGGCCCAATGTCCCTGCGGAGATTCGCGCCATCGATCAATCTGTCGCGATGCAGGTTCTGGGAGCCCTTCACCGCTACGCCGAAGCTGGAGAAGGCGACGTTAAGCCCCTTAACGGCGAATTCGAAGGACTGCTTCGTCTCCCGCCGGCAATCACCGCCTGTTTTTCGAAGAGACCGACGACGAGGTGATCGTGCACCGCGTTCGCGATCGCAAAGAAGCGTATCGCCGATAGCGGGATTACATCAGGGGGCGGCGCTATTTGATCGCGATGGTGACACTCGGCTGCGAGTGCTGGCCGTTGACCGTCAACGCGAGAACATCTGCTCCCGACGAAATTCCGGCCGGCACAACGGCGTCCACCTGCAGAACGCCGGCAACCTCACCTGGAGCGGATCCCTGGTACGTGACCGCTGCCGTCTGACCGCCGATTGTCACGGTTACCGGCAACAGGGACATGTTGGCGGAGGCCACGCTCCCGGTGACGCTCGCCGGCGATGTTTGCCCTCCGCCGGTGGCGAAGATTTGTACGGTTGATCCGATCGCAGCCGGGTTGGACGCACTGTTGATCGAGCTGTCCTGATTTAATATCGCGGCTTGACCTAATCCAGTCGAGCCGGCTGTAAATATCGACGGCTCGGCTGGGGCCAGGGGCACCGACCAGGTTGGCGACTGCAATCCGCTTGATGTCACCTGAACGGTGGCGACGCCGCTCGATGGCACTTCGTACGGAACGATTGCATTGACCTGGCTCGACGACTCGTAGATCAGCGGCGCGGCGATGTTGTTGATGAGAACCTGCGTGCCTCCCAGAGTGGTCGCGACTTTGCCGCCAGGGGTAAGGAACAGCCCCGCGGGCGTCGATCCGATTCCGCTTCCATACAAAGTGATGATCTGGCCCGGCGATATCGCGGACGGCAGTCCCGAGGCCGCGCTGACAATCGATCCAAGCATGGGCGGAAACGCCGGCGACGCCGTGACTGTCAGGGTTATTGGTATCGTGACAGAGCTCGATCCCGAAGTCACCGTCACGCTGCCATAGTAAGTCCCCGGCTGTTGCGGTCCGAACGTGATTGTCACGGTGGACGGAGTATTGGTCGGGGTTGCAATGATTTGAGTGATCCATTGCTGGCCCCCGGGCTGAAATGGTGTTTGGCTGAAGAATGTGCTGACCGGCGAGCTGACACTGAAAGATTGCGTGCCCGTCTGCCCCGCCTGGAGCGTCAGGGCGAGGGAGGAAGGACTGACAGTCAAAGGCGATGCCACAGCCAGCACCTTCAGCGTCACTGGAATTTGCACGGATCCGTTCGCCGTCGACGTGAGCGTGATGGTGCCGAGGTAGGTGCCCGGACTGAGCCCACCCGCGCTGGCAACGACGGAACAATTACCAGCAGCGTACGAAGCCATGAGCCAATTGCCGCCCGATTGGGTTTGGACCGAAGTCGTGAAACTTACCATCGGCTGAACGTAAACCAATGTTACGCCGGGTTCCGAGGTTCCAGTGTTTTCCACGAGGCTCAGTGAGGCCGGAAACGCCGACAGAGGAACAGAGCCGGTTGAGGCTGGAGCGACCGCGAGTTCCGAGGCGACCGACACGGAAGGGTTTGCGGTGCTCACGATGGAGGACGATCCGATCACCTTAATGCTGACGGCGATCACAACGTCTGGCAGGGTTAGACCGGAGAGCACAGCGGGAATGGTCGTCTTGAGGTTTACCGTGCCCGTATACGTGCCAGCAGTGAGGTGGGCGAGATCAGGAGTAAACGTCAGCAGCGTCATGGGCCCAGCCCCTTGTGCCGGCGAGACCGATAGCCAGGGGACTGAGACCGCGACAGTGAAAGGCAAGAAAGCGTCGACATCGGCAACGACAGGCGCGGGCTCGGCTGTGCCAATCTGCCAGGTCCAAGTCGCATTAGATGGCGAGACCCATGGCTGCAACTGCAATGGCAGGCTTGGCAACCAAGTCGGAGGAAACACTCCGCCGAGTGAAACGTCGGGAACGACGGGTCCCCCATATTCCACCATTCGCATCGGCGCGGAGGATACCATTTCCAGCTCCCCGAGGCTCCCGTTGTACTTAGCTGTACTGGCGAAGGAGAGCTGACCTGGCTGTATCGTGATCGAGGGAGCAATCTCTACTACTCCGGAGGCGTCGACGAAGAAGATTGTCGCTGTCTCGGGGTTAAGATTCTGATTCAAGATTGCGACGGAGTCCACGCCAATTTCGTTGTCGTCCACATATTGCCATAGGACGTTCGTATAGGTCGTGAGAGGGATTAGCGGCAAGACCGCCGGTGACGTGACATTCGCCGGAACCGAGGACAGGGAACAGAAAAAGTCCGCCTTCGCGCCGCCTCCCGTTTGCACATGAACGTGCCGTGCCGTCATTTCGTATGCTCCATTCAAAACCACGTTGATCTGCTGCGGGCTCACGAACTGCGTCGAGGAAAGCGCCACGCCGTCAATTATCACAATCGTGCTCGCATCGAAGCCGGCGCCGTTTATCGTGACAGGCGTGCCCGAAGGCAGCAATCCGCCGCCGGGACTGACGTTTTGGATCGAGAGAGTTCCTCCAACGGTGAAGCTAGCGGAGCTCACAAGGACGGCATAGACGACACCCTGAGGGTCAACCCAGGGCGACACGGTGGGATCTATGGTAATGGTCGAAGTGGTCCCGGTAGCGGCTGAGCTCAGAACCGGGACTGTGATGACGAACACAGGCAGCCTCGGGAGCTGTCCGATTCCTCCTGACGGAGAAGAAAAACTCGCCACGAGGTGTTGATATGGCGTTCCCTGCCCTGAGACATTCACGTAACCGAGGGCATCTCCTGTGGCGCTGAAGACAGCGGCATTTGTCACGGCTCCGAAAACAGAAGCGTCTAAATCGATCGAGAATCCACCTTCGGTTACCAATAAAGGGGCGCTCGCAAAGATCTGGATTTGCGTCGTACCGCCGGCAGGAGCGCTCGCAACCGAAATGCTGAGCGAGGGCGGGGGCGGGGGCGGCGCAACCTGGTTCGTTTGCGCCGATGAGGCAGTGGCGCAGATAACAACGATCGCCGCTTGTATCCAAATGCCGCTAAGGCTGTGGCAAAGGGATACCGCTAATTCACAAACATTTCGTTTATAAGAAAGGGACATTCGGCTCGCCGCGCTGTTATGCTAGCACGCGATTGGCCGGGCTGGTCGAAAAGTAGTTCGGCTTTATAGGGATCCCGGCTGGGTTGCGCGAAGTCTGCGGGCGCGTCCCCACGCAGCCGCGACCGGAACGATGAGAACGCCCCACCAGGGAACAGACCCAACGATGTAGCGGAGCATGGGACAGATTGCAGAGCGCGGCGAGTATCGCAAAAATCACGCAGGCTGCCAGTTCGCGGCCGGGCCCCCATCGAGCCAACATCCGGCCGACCAATAGCGAACCGAACAGCACTGGCGCGGCGAGCCAGATTTTCCATCCTGTAAAGTCCAACGGAAGGTCTTTTCCGCTCAGGTAAGCCGCGGTGAAAAACACGATACCGTCAAGGAACCCAAAGAGCAGCAACATCCCGGTGTACACTCCAAGGAGTGCCAGGCCTGTGATACGCGCCGGGTGCTCCGCTATGTCACGCCACATGAGTGAGGCCGCCGTTCGTAATACGCCAGACCAGAACCAGACACCGCCGCGAGTCGCCGCCCTTTCTGCAAGATCTCCGACGGTGGCCGCGGCGCGGTCACGAGTGGTGACCAGAGCAAGAAGCCATTCTGCGATGCGAAAGCTATGCATAGGTAAGTCCAGGGAGTTTGCAGCCCTTTCACAAACGCCGGTAGCATTGTTGCGCGCACGTGATTGCCGCGAGACCCTCCGCGTTAAGCGCGAAATAGCGCTTCGCCGTGCCCCCGCGCTGGGGAGTTGGGTCGCCCAATCGCGATGTCACCAGCCCCTTGCCCTCGAGGGGATCGAGGGCTCACGGCCCGTGCATGCGCTGATTTCGGAGGAAATGGTTACGCCGCAGGCGTTGTCGTCCAAACGCAGAGTTGCCAGGAGGACGACCTGCTCGAATTCCCCCAATGACTGTGCCGGGCGCATTTCAACTACAGAATAGAGGAAAAGACTCGGACCGTCAAGAGCTCAGCCGGTGACCACGAGAAATCCTGTTTCCACGCGCGCATTGGCGATGCGGTTCCAGACGACGCGGGCGCGTCCGGCGGCTTCAACGTGCGAAAACTCGACGATCTGCCCGGCCTCAAGCGCGGCATATTCGTGGGACATACGGAAGCCGCTTTTGCTCACATCCATCAGCCGCCCTTGGATCTCCCGCCGCTGCGGATTCTCGAATCGCACGCGCACCTCGCCATCGACCGGACGCCGCGGCTCTTTGCGGCTATCCCGGCGCAGCGTGGGGTTCATACAGAAGCCCTCATCCGTTCCGCTTCGTAGATCTTGAGCTTGCGGCTCAGCGTCCGGCGGGAGATGCCCAGCCGCGTGGCAGCCTGCTGCTGATGTCCGCCGGCCGCGGCTAGCGCATCGAAAATCATACGCCGCTCCATGTGATCGAGGCTGGCGCTGCTTGAATCGTTCGCTCCATTCGGATGCTCTGCATTGACGGGCGAAGGCCGGGGAGCAGTCATCAGCAGATGCTCGGCATCGATTTCCAAATCGGCGTTCATCACCGCCGCCTTCATCACAGTGTTGCGGAGTTCCCGGACGTTTCCGGGCCAGGGGTGCGATTCCAACATGCGCAGCGCCTGCGGTGTAAACGACGCTTGCGGATCGTGCTGTTCCAGAATGTGCCAAGCCAGCGGAGCAATGTCCTCAATCCGTTCCCGCAGAGGAGGCACATGCAGCGTAAGCTGGCACAGCCGGTGAAACAGATCGCCGCGGAAGCGGCCTTCCGACACCAGCCGTTCCAAATCCTGGTTGGTGGCGGCAACAACGCGCACATCGGACGCGATCTTCTTCACGCCCCCCAGACGGTAATACGGGACGCCGTCCAGCACGCGCAGAAGCTTCACTTGCATCTTGGGATCCAGCTCCCCGATTTCGTCCAGGAAGAGCGTGCCTTGGTGCGCCATCTCGAACAGGCCGGGTTTGGCGTGGTCGGCTCCGCTGAAGGCCCCGCGATCATATCCGAAAAGTTCGCTTTCGAGCAGGTGTTCAGGCAGCGCAGCGCAGCTCAGATCCACCCAGGGACGGTGAGCTCTGGGGGAGAAATGATGCACGGCCCGGGCGACAACTTCTTTGCCGGAACCGCTTTCGCCGGTGATGAGCACGGAAGCCGAGGATTTGGCGGCGCGCTCCACCCGGGCCATCAGGGCGCGCATGGGCTCGCTGACGATGATGGCGGTCATCCCCAGGAACACGCTGGTCCGCGATTGTGGATCCTCCGGTGTCATCTGTCTCTCTATCATCACGGATGCATGACGGACTACGCTTCGGTGAAACACCCTAGGCAACCTCAGAAAACCCCTCGCCATGCTGGACACTTTGTCGCAAAACTATTTGACTGCAAGTGCCATTGTGTCTCCTACGCGGCTTTTCCGGAAGCCTTCGAATCTCTGGGAGAGGGCACGTAGTTGTTTGTTTCCTGCAAGTTACCAGATAGCACTCTCGACTAGTCCGTACTGGCTACCGACGTGCCTTTTGGGAACCGGACTACCATGGGCGTCGCCGCACAGCCTGAAGGGCTGCAGTATCCCGCACTCTCGCGTAACGTGATGCTGTGCGTCCAGTTCACGGCGCTGGCGGGGTTGATCGTCCTGCTGGATTCGCTGGCGACCTGGGAGTCGCCGGACCTGCTGAAGTACAGCGCCTTTCTGACCGTCGGCATCTTTTCTTCCGGCGCGGCGATCGACGTTCCCAGCGTGACAGGATCCTTCTCCCTGACTTTCCTGTTCGTGTTGTTCGGAACGTTGGAACTGACCCGGCCGGAGACGGTGCTGCTGGCGGCGCTGATGACTGTGGGGCATTGTTTGACGCAATCGCCTCGCGTGCGGCCGGCTCTGACGGTGTTCCAGACAGGATCCGCAGTGCTGGCGGCGGCGGTGGCGCATGGAGTCTACCATGGTCCCTGGCTGGCGGCGCATCACGCGGACCCATCTGTGCGGCTGGGTGTCGCCACCATGGCCTTGTTCCTTCTGAACAGCGTCCCAGCCAGCCTGATTCTGGCTCTGGAGAAGGAGTCGACATTCCTGGACGAGTGGCGCTCCCGCTATATGTGGCTGCTGACGTACTACGTGGGTGGAGCGGCAACCGCACAGATTGCCAGCGTCGCCAACCAGTACGTGGGCTGGCAAACCGTGCTGCTGACCGGCCCGGTGATGTATCTGATTTACCGCACGTATCGCCTATATCTGGAACGCCTGGAGGGGCAGAAGATGCACGCTGAGGATATGTCCTCTTTACATTTACGAACCATCGAGGCTCTTGCGCTGGCCATCGAAGCCAAGGATCACACCACTCATGACCATATCCAGCGAGTGCAGGTTTATGCGATGGAACTGGCCAAGGAGTTGAAGCTCTCGGTGCGGGAGACGGACGCTCTGCGTGCAGCCGCTCTGCTGCACGACATCGGGAAGCTCGCAGTGCCGGAGCACATCATCTCCAAACCAGGGCGGCTGACTCCGGAAGAGTTCGAGAAGATGAAGATCCATCCCCTGGTGGGCGCCGAAATCCTGGAGCGGGTGCAGTTCCCTTATCCCGTGGTTCCCATCGTCCGCGCCCATCACGAAAAATGGGACGGCAGCGGCTATCCTTTCGGAATTGCGGGCGAAAGGATTCCCATCGGCGCACGCATCATCGCGGCTGTGGATTGCCTGGACGCACTGGCCAGCGATCGCCAGTACCGCAGGGCTCTGCCGCTGGAGGAAGCCATGAAGGTGGTGACCTCGGAATCAGGAAAGGCTTTTGATCCCCGCGTGGTAGAGGTATTAGCTCAACGTTACGTTGAATGGGAGCGAATGGCGCAGGAAAAGAGCGGCCGAGTAGGAAAGCTTTCGACGGAAGCCAAAGTGGCCAAGGGCGCATCGCCGGGCGCTGGGTTTGAATCCACCGGCAAGGTCAAACCCGTTCCCCAAAAGGCCGCCGGAGCGCCTACCGATTTCCTGACTTCCATCGCCGCGGCTCGCCAGGAAGTGCAGGCGCTGTTCGAGATTTCGCAGGATCTGGGGAACTCGCTGAGCCTCGACGAAACGCTGTCGGTGCTGGCTGTGCGCTTGCGGAAGATCATCCCGCACCATTCCCTGGCGATCTGGATTCAGCGCGAGGGCTCACTCGTTCCGGAGTACGTGACTGGTGAGGATTACCGCATGTTCTCTTCGCTGGAAATTCCTCTCGGCCAGGGCCTGTCGGGCTGGGTGGCGCATACGCGCAAGCCGATTGTGAACGGGAATCCTTCGGTGGAATCCAGCTACCTTGGGGACAAAGGCAAAAGCTCAGTCCTGCACTCCGCGGTGGCGGTTCCGCTGGAAGGAATGACGGGCGTGGTTGGTGTTCTATCTCTTTATCATCTGGATAGAGATGCTTTTACAAAGGATCACCTTCGCATCCTGCTGGCAATCAGCCCCAAGATCGGGATGTCGATCGAGAATGCGCTCCGCTTCCGCCAGGTGGAATCGTCGGCGACCACCGATTTCTTGACCGGCCTGCCCAACGCCCGCTCGTTGTTTTTGCAACTGGATGCCGAGATCTCGCGGGCCAAGCGCAACGTCCAGCCATTAGCCGTGCTGGTTGTGGATCTGGATGGATTTAAGCAGATTAACGACCGGTTTGGGCACCTGGACGGCAACAAACTGCTTCGCGCGGTAGGCAGCGGACTGAAGGGCGCTTGCCGGGAATACGATTCCGTGGCCCGGATGGGCGGCGACGAGTTCGTAGTCCTGCTGCCTGGTCTGCGGCCTGGAGATACCGATTCTAAAGTACACGTGCTCCAGGAGATGGTAGCCCAAACCTGCCATCAAATCTTCGGCGAGAAACTGCTGACGGCGAGCGTGGGTGTCGCCAACTATCCGGGGGACGGCTCAGACGCGGAACAGCTTCTGGCTGAAGCCGACCGGCGCATGTACAAACAAAAGCGCGATCGGAAACAGGGAGGTCCTGAGGCCGAGCGCAGGAAGCTTTGGGAAGCCCAGTGGGACGTCACCACGGTTCACTAATCGCTTCGAGCCCTTACAAAAACTCTTGACTCTTCGCCCCCTCTTCGCTAATATCGATTAGCGAATAAAAGACGAATATGGAGTCCGCATGATTCAAGAGACGTCTTCCCTTTACACGGGCCTTTACATCGGTACGGCAGGTTGGGCCTATCCACACTGGAACGGGGTAGTCTACCCGAAGAAGCCGGCTCCAGGGAGTCACTCCCTGGAGCTGGTCTCCAAACACCTCGACCTCGTCGAGATAAATAGCTCTTTTTATCAATATCTTAAGCCAGAAGTCGCGAAGCTATGGATTAAGAAGGTATCGGAGCGGCAGAAGTTTCTATTCACCGCTAAACTGCATCAGCGCTTCACGCACATGCGAATGCTGGAGGACTCGGAGATCCAGGCATTCAAAGAAGGCTTGTGGCCGCTGCTGAAGGCTGGAAGACTGGGGGCGCTCCTGATGCAATTCCCCTGGTCGTTCCGGTTTACCGCGGAGAACCAGGATTTCCTGATCCGCTTGCGGCGGGCGTTTCACGAGTTTCCTCTGGCGGCCGAGATGCGCCATAGTAGCTGGATGGCTGAAGAAGCCGTCGGCACGTTCCTCGATTACCGCATCGGATTCTGCAATATCGACCAGCCGGAATACACTCGCGCGATGCCTCCGACCTCGCTGCTGACTTCGGGCATTGGCTACGTGCGGCTGCATGGACGCAATCCGGCCAATGCGCTGGGGGCGCCCACTCACGACAAGATTCCTGCAGATAAAGCTGCCGCTGCCCGCATGCGCCAGCATGACTATCTTTATAACGCCGCGGAGCTGGAAGACTGGACCAGGCGCATCGCGCACCTTCAACGTTTCGCCGATCAGGTTTTTGTGGTGTTCAACAACGACGCCGCAGGAAAGAGCTTCGTGAACGCGCTTGAACTCCGTTCGGCGATGACCGGCGTGCGCGGATCGGCGCCGAGGGATTTGCGGCGAAAGTATCCGGTGCAGTTGGCTCCGTTCGACCCGGCTTACGCGGAGCAACAGTTGCTGTTCTCGGCGGCGTAAATCGGGTTTACAATCGTGGCATGCACTCCCTTGGCGTGCCGGAAATGCTCGTGATCTTTGTCGTGGCTCTGCTGATCTTCGGGCCCAAGGGCGGTCCTCGATTCAGACGGCCGACGTCTCACCCGATTCCAGGCGACGATTCAAGGTTTCTGAACGGTCTCCGGTTCGGCAAGGGCATTGGCTACGGGGATAAAATCTAATCCACTTCAAACTCGATCGTACACGTCGGGTTCCCGATGTCCTTGAACCACATCTCACCCTCCCACACCAGATCGAGTTCCAGCCGGTAGGAGCCGGATTGCTTGGGCGCCTCCACTTTCAGATTCACTTGGGCTTTCTCGCCAGGTGGCAGTGATTTGCGGAGATAGTTCCTTGCATTGTCGTGCACGACGGTTTGCCCGTTCGAGGACAGCAGGTGATAGGAGAGACCGAACACATCTTCTCCGTAGGGGAAGGCCTCGCTGGAGGTATTCTCCACCCACACCGGCAAGCTGACCATTTTCCCCGAGCGGGCGCGCAATTGCGAGCGCTCCGGCGAGAATACCGCCCGGACTCCGGCGGCTTCGAGCGGCACCAGACGCTCCGGCGTCGAAGAATACAAATCGAAGTACGACCGCAGGGGTTGGCCAAATAGATACACAGGCGCGTCCCACATATCCGCCGCAGGCACCCGCTCCACCTTGGGAAACGCTCGCAAAAACCTTTCGTTCAGGTCCGGCGCGGCGGGGAGCTTTTGAAAGAGCACCTTGTTGTACGCGATGGCGAGCGGCCGCAACACGCCAGGGTGTTCGCGTTTAAAGTTAAGGGCACCCTCGCAAACGCCCGCATGTTGGGGATTGAAATAGTCATCCAAGGCGAGGAGCCCGCCCGGCATCAGGATATCGCTGGCGAACTTCAGATCGGCGAATGTCTCTTCCGGCGAATGGCCTCCGTCCACGTGACAAAAGGAGAACGTGGGAGAAAAGTCCGAAGACTTCAATCTTCCGGAGGCGGCGGTGATCGAAGTCAGGAAATCGAGGGGACCGAAGAACTCGCGCATGTGTTCCTCGAAACTCGCGCGGTAGTCCTTCCCTTCCCCATACGCCTCGTTCGGACCGAGTTCTTCGAATAAATCAATTGCGTACATGCGGCGATTTGCTCCGCGCAATGCGGCGACGGCGATCGCTGAAAGCCCGTAATAGACGCCGATTTCGAGGACGTCGCCGGAGATTCCCTCCGCGGCGATCAATTGGTTGTACGCCATGAACATCAGCGCGGCATCGTAGGCGAACCAGCCGCGAATGCGGTGGAACGCGCCCAAGTAGGTTTGCAGGAAACTTTTCTGCATTCGCATTTCAGTATAGCTTTCGCATTTTGAACGCCAGAAACGCGCCAAAGATTCCACCGAGGGCTACCATCCAGCTCAGGACGCGGCAGATCTTCCGCTCCAGCCCTCCATCGAAAATGAAATCGACGGCGCAAGGGCCATCGCAATCCGCGTGGATGACGCTCAGCCCAATGGCGTCGCGAGTCACCTCCGCCGGCTTGCCGTTCGCAATGGCGATCCAGCCCTTGTCGTAGGTGGTTTGCACTGAAAGCACCTGATCGCGATGAAGCATGGTTTGGATGCGACCGTGATCGGGATCCTGCCAAGTCATCTCGGCGTCCGGAAGAGACGCATCGTCGAGCGCGGCCACATACCGCGCGACTTCCACCGTGTCGAGACCGTGAATCGGCTGCCGCTTGACGATCGCGCTCAGGGGCACGACATGCGCCAGCGAATCGGTTCGCTGCGGAACGGCATAAATTGTGTCATCCTCTTCATGCCACAATACCGGAAGGACACCGTCGAACTTATACGGATGGTTGAAGGGCTTGCCGTCCACGCGGCTGGACGGTCCTGGAACATAAATCGCATGGCATCCGAAAGCCTTGAGCCATAAAATGCTGGTTTCTGCGTCGCGGTCGCCGGCATTCTCACCTGAAAAGATGGCGTACGTCGCGGCCTCCTCCACCTCGAAATTGGGATTGAAGGGATCGTGTCCGGAGTGCATCTGCGGAGTGTCAACAAATGCGTTCAACCATGTTCCGGCCTGGGCGGTGACAAAGGCTCGCCGCCCACCCATATTCGCGTCCAGCCAGCGTGCAACCTTGTATTCCATGGTTTGCGTCACGTCCAGCTTTTTAATAAAGTACTTCGCGTAGTGGCGATAGTGAATCATCTGGTGATATCCGGCGGCCACCATCAGGACGATAAGCGCGCCTTTTACAACCGTTGGAAATCTGAGCACAAGCCCCCGCAAAGAGAAGGCGGCCGCTAGCGCAAGGCCCATTTCCATTTCCAGCCCATAGCGGTGGGGCTGGGGCAGCACGGCGAGGTTGGCGATCGCAAATAGCGCCACGATCTGAAAAAACACATACGTGAAGAGCAAACTAAAGCGCGTGGCATAGTCCTTCATCGTCCTGGTAGCGAACCAAAGAAACACGAAACCTGGCAGGATGAGGACTTGGTTCGCTAACAAAGTGCGAAGGCCGTATTGGCCGCCGACGGATTGAGAATCCTTCAAGACCGTGCGAAGAAGGGTCGGGTTCAGAAAGGGGCTGCATAGCAACCAGGCGGCGACCCCGATCCCGATGACCAGCGCCGCCGCCTTGGCTGTTTCCTTCCTGCTTCCCGGCAGCGCCAGAACCAGGCACCCGCAGCCCACCATGAGATCGATAATGCCAAAGAAATTCACCAGCGCAATAAACGCCATGGAGAGTCCGGCCGCGGCGCACCAGAGGTAGGTGCGCTTCGTAAACGCCAGATAGGTGAAGAGCAGGGCCAGGGAGAGCGCGCTCACAGCGGTAGTATGCGGGCCCTCGCCGTAGTAGACCAGGACTCTGAGTCTCCAGGGATTCCACCAGCCGCTGACATCGCCGCGAAATAGATTAAATATGACTGCGGGCGAAAACAAGGAATAGAGAACCGCGGCGAAGAAACTGGTTTCGAGAAATCGCGATACTCGCCAGGCGAACAGAAACAGGAAGACGGGTCCGGCGACGTAGAAGGCTCCTGTAACAAAATTGAACGCGCGCCCGACCGAGCTTCCGGTGACCCATGCGAAAGCGGCGTCCACAAGATGCAAGCCGGGCGTGTAGCTATTCTCGAAAGGTTCTCCGTTGAACCACCATGGAAACCAACCCAGGTGCGGCCAATGCTGCAGGATGAACCGGCTGATGGCCATAAACGATCCCGCATTGGTCTGCATGTTGTTCGTGAAGTCCACGAAGAACAACGTCCTCACGAAGTACAGATTGATCGCCACTAATACGGCGATATACACGGCGGCACGCGTGCGCAGGTCCGATTCCTTCGAATTCGCAAAGCTGAGTGTGTGAGCCAAGCGCATGCCGCCGATGCTAAGGACCGTAATAGATGAAGTTCGGATAGCGGTCGATTGGAAGCGCGGCCCGCTTCAACGCCAGGCACCAGGACTGCTCGCCTCGATTTTCGGTGTCGAAGCCATTGGCGGCCAGCAGGTTCAGCAGAGGTTTGTGTCCCGCGTACTCCTCAAGATAGCTGGTGAAGAGCTTTTCGATCTCAAAACCCGCGGACTTCACCGCTTGCCCCAGCTCATATAGAGTATATTCTCGAACGTGCCCGATCTCCGGCTCCTCGCCCGGCAAGGGCATTTTGTAGTTGGGATAGATTTGAGGATTATCGCGGCCGCCCAGAGTCTTGGCGATGCTGGTGATGCTGGCGATGTTCGGAGTGGTCACCAGCACATAACCGCCCTCATGAAGGACGCGGTGCGACTCCAGCAAAAGACGCATCGGATCGTAGGTCATGTGCTCGAGGATTTCGCCCGCGACCACCAGATCGAAGTGCCCGTCGGGATATGGGAAGGGATCGCGTTCGGCGTCGAAGTGCTCGATTTCGCAGGTAAATTCGCCATCGGGAAACGACATCGTTTTGCGGTCGACCCGGCCTACGGGCCCGTAGTAGGCGCCGCAGACTTCCTTGTATCCGCACACGCGCTGGAGCAGGGGCGTGATTTGCATGTAGCACCCCAGTTCCAGAACGCGGCCTGTCGACTGAGGCGGGGGCACGAGAGCCAGGGTTCGCGCCAATCGCGGAATGTGTTTTTCGAGATATGCTTTAGCGCCCGGGCTGGGCGCAGGCATGTCGCGGAGCGCTTGCTCGCAACGCTCCAGGAGTTTGGGATCGAAAGGCTCGGTGAAGTGATGCTGCTCCGCCGCCGTCAAATGATAGTTCAGACGGCGGAGCAGCTTGCGGACCAACTCGAGGTGGGCGGGCAAGTCAGGCACGGCGAAGGGCCGCCCTTATTCTGCCAGCGTATCCTCAGCCGGCGTTTCCTTTTCGGATAAACCGCCGTTGTAAAGCGCGCGGGTTTCTTCGTCGTAGCCAGGAATCGCGTCGAGCGCGGCGGCTTCCTGCTCCGCCACCATCTCTTCTTCGACATCCTCGCCGGCGATCTTGACGCCGCGATAGTAGTCCATGCCGGTTCCGGCAGGAATCAGCCGGCCCATGATGACGTTTTCCTTCAGGCCGCGCAGATGATCCACCTTCCCGTTGATGGCGGCTTCAGTAAGCACGCGGGTGGTTTCCTGGAAGCTGGCCGCGGAGATGAAGGAGTCCGTTGAAAGCGACGCCTTAGTGATGCCGAGCAGGATGGTCTTGCCCAACGCGGGCTTGCCGCCAGCCTCTTCGACACGGGCGTTTTCTTCGCGGAACTTGAACTTGTCGACGACTTCCTCAGGGAGGAATTCCGAGTCGCCGATGTCCTCGACCTTGACCCAGCGCATCATCTGCCGGGAGATGACTTCCAGGTGCTTATCGTTAATGTTGACGCCCTGCAGGCGGTAGACTTCCTGGATTTCGTTGACCAGGTACTTTTGCAGAGCCATTTCGCCGAGCACGGCCATGATGTCGTGCGGATTGCGCGGGCCGTCCATGAGCGGATCGCCGTGATGCACACGCTCACCCTCCTGGACGTTGATGTGGACGCCGCGGGGGATAGCATATTCACGCTGCTCCCCGTCGTCGCCGACGATGTAGATCTTGCGGACGCCCTTCGAAATTTCGCCGTATTTCACGACACCGTCGATTTCGGTAATGACGGCAGTTTCGCGGGGTTTGCGAGCCTCGAACAATTCCACTACGCGCGGCAGACCGCCGGTGATGTCCTTGGTCTTGGTAGTGGCGCGAGGAATTTTCGCGATCACGTCGCCGGCGTGAACTTCGTCGCCGTCGCCAACCATCAAGTGGGCATGCATGGGCATGAGATAACGCTTCTCTTCATGCTTGGTGCCGCCCGCGGGCCGGACGTAGACCGCCGGCACGCGCTTTTCATCGGTGGAATCCATGACCACCCACTGAGAGCGGCCCGTGATTTCGTCCACCTGTTCCTGCATCGTAACGCCATCGGTCAGGTCCTTGAAATGAACCACCCCGGTGACTTCCGTGAGGATGGAGAACGTGTAAGGATCCCATTCGAGCAGAACGTTGTTGGCCTTGATGCGAGCGCCGTCCTCGAAGTAAATCCTGGCGCCGTAGACCACCTGGTAGCGCTCTTTTTCGCGCCCCTTGTCGTCGAGGATGGCAATGATGCTGTTGCGATTCATGGCGATCAACTCGCCCTTGGCGTTCTTGACGGTTTGAATGTTCATGAACTTCACGAACCCGTCAGACTTCGCGTCTTGCTTCGATTGCTCGGCTGAACCTGTGGCCGTTCCGCCGATGTGGAAGGTACGCATGGTGAGCTGGGTGCCAGGCTCACCGATAGACTGCGCCGAGATGATGCCGACGGCTTCGCCGCGCTCGACCATGCGGCCGGTGGCGAGGTTGCGTCCGTAGCAAAGCTGGCACACGCCGCGCCGCGATTCGCAGGTCAGCACGGAGCGAATCTTGACTCGCTCAATACCGGCGGCCTGGATGGCGTTGGCCAGATCTTCGGTGATTTCCTGATTGACCGCGACGATGCGGTTGCCTTCGTAATCGAGCTGATCTTCGAGCGCCACGCGGCCCACAATGCGGTCGCGCAGGGGTTCGATAATTTCGCCCGATTCGACGATGGGTTCCACATAGATTCCATCGCCCGTTCCGCAATCGGATTCGGTGACGATGACGTCCTGGGCCACGTCGCAAAGGCGGCGGGTCAGGTAGCCGGAATCCGCGGTCTTGAGCGCGGTGTCAGCCAAGCCTTTCCGCGCGCCGTGCGTGGAGATGAAGTATTCGAGAACGTTGAGACCTTCGCGGAAGTTAGCCGTGATGGGGGTCTCAAGAATTTCGCCCGACGGCTTGGCCATGAGGCCGCGCATGCCGGAGAGCTGTCGGATCTGCTGCTTCGAACCGCGCGCGCCGGAATCCGCCATGATGTAAATCGGATTGAGGTAGCGGCCGGTGCGGTCGTCGTCTTCCATGGCCTTGAACATCTCTTCCGAGACGCGTTCAGTGACCTTGGACCAGATCTCGATGATCTTGTTGTAGCGCTCACCCTGGGTGATGGCGCCTTCCTGATACTGCGAGCGGACTTCGATGACGGCCTTCTCGGCGTCACGAACCAGGCCGGCTTTTTCACTCGGCACGGTCATGTCGTCGATGCCGATGGAGATACCCGCGCGGGTGGCGGACAGGAATCCGAGGGCCTTGACCTGATCGAGCATGTTCACGGTGACCGAGAGCCCGAACTTCAGATAGCAATACTGCACCATCTGACTGAGGCCCTTTTTCTTCATCAGACCGTTGATGAAGGGCATGTCTTCCGGCAGGACGTCATTCAGGATGACGCGGCCGACGGTGGTGTCCATGTACTGCTTGTTGAACTCGATCGGCTCCGTGTGCATCAGGTTCTGGTTGTCGAAAGCCTTGACCAGATCGATGACTCGGCCGGTGTAGCGCAGTTTGATAGGCGAAAGAGTTTCCACCTCGCCCATTTCAAGCGCGATCAACACGTCGTCAATGGAGGCGAACGTGCGGCCCTCGCCCTTGGTTCCGGGGCGCGCTTTGGTGAGGTAATACAGGCCCAGCACCATGTCCTGCGTCGGCACGGCGATAGGCGCTCCGTGGGCCGGCGACAGAATATTGTTCGAGGCCAGCATCAAAGTGGATGCCTCGATCTGCGCTTCCGGAGAAAGCGGAATGTGCACGGCCATCTGATCGCCGTCAAAGTCAGCGTTAAAAGCCGTGCAAGTCAGCGGGTGAAGCTTGATGGCCTTGCCTTCGACCAGCACAGGCTGGAAGGCCTGAATTCCCAAGCGGTGAAGCGTGGGGGCGCGGTTGAGCAGAATGGGGTGGTCCTTGATGACTTCCTCAAGAATGTCCCAGACGACGGCGTCCTGCTGCTCGACCAATTCCTTCGCTTGCTTAATGGTGGTGCAATGGCCGCGCTGTTCCAGGCGATGGTAGATGAACGGCTTGAACAGTTCCAGCGCCATCTTCTTAGGAAGACCGCACTGGTGCAGCTTGAGCTCCGGTCCGACCACGATGACGGAACGGCCGGAGTAATCCACGCGCTTCCCGAGAAGGTTCTGGCGGAAGCGGCCCTGCTTGCCTTTGAGCGTATCGGAGAGCGACTTGAGCGGGCGATTGTTCGCTCCGCGCAGAACGCGGCCGCGGCGGCCGTTGTCGAACAAGGCGTCGACGGCTTCCTGAAGCATGCGCTTTTCATTGCGCACGATCACGTCAGGTGCGTGCAGTTCAATCAGCTTCTTCAGGCGGTTGTTGCGATTGATGACGCGGCGATAGAGATCGTTGAGATCGGAGGTCGCGAAGCGCCCGCCGTCGAGTGGCACGAGCGGACGCAGCTCGGGCGGAATCACCGGGAGAACGTCCAGGATCATCCACTCGGGCTTGTTGCCGGATTTGCGGAAGCTCTCGGCAACGCGCAGGCGCTTGGCGAACTTCAGCTTCTTCTGCTGCGAAGCCTCGGTCTTCATGCGCTCGCGAATTTCGAGACTGAGCGATTCGACGTCGATCTTCTTGAGCAGTTCCTTGATGCCTTCAGCGCCCATCATGGCGATGAATTTGCCGGGGAACTCCTGATCGAGCTGACGCTTGCGCTCATCACTGATGACTTCGGCTTTGTTAAGGCCGGTGCCCTCGCCGGGATCGACGATAACAAAGGCCTCGAAATACAGCACGCGTTCGAGCTCACGCAGGGTGATATCGAGCAGGTAGCCGATGCGCGATGGCAGACCCTTGAAGAACCATACGTGGGAACAAGGGCTGGCCAGTTCGATATGGCCGAGGCGCTCACGGCGAACGCGGGAAAGAGTCACTTCGACGCCGCACTTGTCGCAGATGACGCCGCGATGCTTCATGCGCTTGTACTTGCCGCACAAACATTCCCAATCCGCGATGGGTCCGAAGATCCGTGCGCAGAACAGGCCATCGCGTTCGGGTTTAAAGGTGCGGTAGTTGATCGTCTCAGGCTTGGTAACTTCACCGTGCGACCAACTCCGGATTTTCTCGGGTGAGGCGAGGGAGATCCTGATGGAATCGAAATCCGCGATCAGGTTGGCGCGATCATAGGGCGATGAACGATACATATTTTATTGGCCTCTTCCTTTCCTCTAATCCTTTAGTCCGCCGCGAGAGCCGTCTCATGGGTTTCGATTGGCTCTTCGCGCATCTTCATTAATTCGACGTCCAGACACAGCGATTGAAGCTCGCGGATCAGGACGTTGAAACTTTCCGGGACGCCGGGTTCGGCAGCAGCCTCGCCTTTGACGATAGCTTCGTAAATCTTGGCGCGGCCGTAGACGTCGTCGGATTTCGCGGTCAATAGTTCTTGTAGAACGTATGCCGCCCCATAAGCTTCGAGGGCCCACACTTCCATTTCGCCGAAGCGCTGGCCGCCGAACTGGGCCTTGCCGCCTAGCGGTTGCTGCGTGATCAACGAGTACGGTCCGATAGACCGGGCGTGGATCTTGTCGTCGACCAAGTGGCTCAACTTGAGCATGTAAATGTAACCGACGGTCACAGGCTGCTCAAACGCCTGGCCGCTGATGCCGTCCCAGAGCTGAACCTTGCCGGAGCTTTCGTAAAGCCGCTTGTCCAGACTCACTTCCTTGGCGTTCGCGAGCTGCGCTTTGATGTCGCGTTCCGTTGCGCCATCGAAAACGGGAGTTGCGAAGCGGACGCCCAGAGCGCGAGCCGCCCATCCCAAGTGGGTTTCGAGAATCTGTCCGACGTTCATACGGCTGGGAACGCCGAGCGGATTGAGAACAATCTCGACCGGCGTGCCATCCGGAAGATACGGCATATCTTCCTCGGGAACGATGCGCGCGATCACGCCCTTATTTCCGTGGCGGCCGGCCATCTTATCGCCGACAGAAAGCTTGCGCTTCATGGCGATGTAGCACTTCACTTGCTTGATGACGCCGGGAGGCAATTCGTCGCCCTTGCGGAGCTTGGCGATTTTCTCTTCCGTGATCTTTTCGAGCACGGCGATCTGCCGCGAGGTCATTTCCTCGATTTCGTCGATCTGCTCATTGACTCGCGGATCCTTCTCCTTGAGCTTCATGCGCTTCAGATCGCGGGCGCGAAGTTTTTCAATCAGGTCACGCGAAAGATCGGTGCCCTTGGCCAGCAGCTTCTTGTTGGTCTTTTCATCGTGGAGATCGGCAAGAAGTTCCTTGCCTTCCAGGATTTTGGCCAGACGATTGGAGCGCTCGTCGTTCAGGATGCGCTTTTCGTCGTCCAGGTTGCGGCGGAGGCGTTCTTCGGAGCCTTCCAGAATCAGTTTGGAACGCTCGTCGAGTTCAGCACCCTTACGCGAAAAAACCTTGCAATCGACTACGGTGCCTTCGATTCCGGGCGGGCAGTACAGCGACGCGTCTTTAACGTCGCCGGCCTTTTCGCCGAAGATGGCGCGGAGCAGTTTCTCTTCCGGGGTCAACTGGGTTTCGCCCTTGGGAGTCACTTTGCCGACGAGAATATCGCCGGGCTTCACGGTTGCGCCGATGCGGATGATGCCGCTTTCATCGAGATTGCGCAGGAAGGTTTCCGCAATGTTGGGAATGTCGCGAGTGATTTCCTCGGGTCCCAGCTTGGTGTCGCGGGCGTCGACCTCGAACTCCTCGATGTGGATGGAAGTGTAGTAATCCTCTTTGACCAGCTTCTCGGAAACCACGATGGCGTCCTCGAAGTTGTAGCCGCGCCAGGGCATGAATGCCACCAGGACGTTGCGGCCGAGGGCGAGCTCGCCCATTTCCGTGCAAGGACCGTCGGCCAGCACGTCGCCCTTTTTGACTTTCCAGCCTTGGCGAACGATGGGCTTCTGGTTGATGCAGGTGTTCTGATTGGAGCGTTTGAACTTGGTCATCGGGTAGATGTCCGCGCCCACCTCGCGGGAGAGTTGCCCCTCCTGAGTGTTGCCCGTAACACGCACGATGATGCGTTCGCTATCGACTGAATCGACTTCGCCGGAGCGCTTGCAGATAATGACCGCTCCGGAATCGCGCGCGGTGACACGCTCCATGCCGGTGCCGACAAACGGCGCTTCGGCGCGAAGCAACGGAACAGCTTGGCGCTGCATGTTCGATCCCATCAGCGCGCGGTTGGCGTCGTCGTTCTCAAGGAACGGGATCAGGCTGGCGGCGACCGAGACCAATTGCTTCGGACTCACATCCATGTACTGGATTTCGGCCACATGCTTGAGCACGAAGTTGCCAGCTTGGCGAGCGTTTACCAGCTCCGCCGTAATCTTGCCCTTTTCATCCAGGCCGACGTTGGCCTGGGCGATGGTGTACTTATCTTCTTCCCATGCCGAGAGGTAATCGCAATGCGCTTCGAATTCAGCGGGCTGCTTCTTGGCGCCAACGTTGCGGTTGACTTTGTCGATTTCCCCGCGCGAGGTGACGAACCCGACTTTGACGTCGGTATCGCCGGGATTCAGCACTCGAATTTCGTCGACAACAACACCGTCTTTAACGCGGCGGTACGGACTCTCGATGAAGCCGTATTCGTTGATGCGCGCGAAGCAAGAAAGTGAGCTGATCAGACCGATGTTCGGACCTTCAGGAGTCTCAATCGGGCAGATGCGGCCGTAATGCGTGGGGTGAACGTCGCGAACTTCGAAGCCGGCGCGTTCCCGGGAGAGGCCTCCCGGTCCAAGGGCGGACAGACGCCGCTTGTGCGTGATCTCGCTGAGCGGGTTGGTCTGATCCATGAACTGCGAAAGCTGGGACGATCCGAAGAACTCGCGGATCGCGGCCATTACGGGCTTGGCGTTGACCAGGTCGTGCGGCATCGCCGTCGACATTTCCTGGTATACGCTCATCTTCTCTTTGATGGCGCGCTCCATGCGAACCAGTCCGATGCGGAACTGGTTTTCCAGCAGTTCGCCGACCGCACGGACGCGGCGGTTGCCCAAGTGATCGATGTCGTCCACCGAGCCGATACCCTTGCGGAGCTTCAGTAAATACTGAATTGTGTCGATGAAATCTTTATGATCCAGCGTGCGGCGATCGAGCGGAGTGGCATCCGCCTTGTCGTACAGCTTGATATTGAACTTCATGCGGCCGACACGCGAAAAGTCGTATTTGCGCGCGTCGAAGAACATGCCCTGGAACAACTGCGTGGCGGTGTCCACGGTGGGCGGATCGCCCGGACGCAGCTTGCGGTAGATTTCCAGCAGCGCTTCGTTCTGCGCCCGAACCCCGTCCTTCTTCAAAGTCATGGAGATGACGTTGCCCACTTCGTCAGTCTCCGGGAAGAAGATGTCGAAAGTGGTAATGCCGGCATCCATCAGCTTGCCCACGATGGTGGGCGTCAGCTCATGGTTGGCTTCGATCAACACCTCGCCGGTTTCCATGTCGATGACGTCGGCGGCAACGTACGCGCCTTCGAGATCGTTGGCTGCGACTTCGACCTGCTCAATTTTGGCTTTCTGGAGATCTTTATAGACGCTGGTGGTGATCTTGCGGCCCTGGGTGACCACGGTTTCCCCGCCCTTGGTGATGGCGAAAGAAAGCTTGTGGCCCATCAGGCCGTCGGACACCTTCCAAAACAACTTCTTATCTTTGATGGTGATGTCGTTGCACTGGTAGAAGGCGCGCAGGATATCGGCGTCGGACTTCAAACCCAGCGCGCGCAGGAACATGGTTCCGTAGAACTTGCGTTTGCGGTCAATGCGGACGTGCAGGAAGTTCTTGTTGTCGTACTCGAACTCCACCCAGCTTCCGCGATAAGGGATGATCTTGCCGAGGAAATAGCCTTGCGCCTGCTGCCGTTCAAAGAACACGCCGGGCGAACGGTGAAGCTGAGAAACGATCACGCGCTCTGTGCCGTTAATGATGAACGTGCCGTTTTCGGTCATCAGCGGGATTTCGCCGAAGAAGACTTCCTGCTCTTTGATGTCGCGGATGGTCTTATTCCCGGTCTCGGGATCCTTGTCGAAAACGGTGAGACGGATGGTGACCTTCAGCGGAGCGGCATAGGTCATGCCGCGCTCTTCGCACTCGGCTACATCGTACTTGAGCTGCAAGCCCACGGGATCGCCGCAGCGGTTGCAGAAGGTGACAATATTCTTGTTAAATGTTCCGCAGCGATGGCAGAGCACGTCTCCCAGATGAAAGGGATCGGTCTTGATGGTGGCTCCGCAGGCTGGATTGCGGCAAGTGGAGCGGAGGTGATGCAGGCCTTTCAGGTTGCCGCATTTGCACTCCCAATTGCCGATGGCATAATCGACAAATTCGAGCTGGCTCAAGCCGCGGAAATCCGAAATCGGAAAAACGCTTTTAAATACGCTCTCCAGACCAGTGTCGTCACGCTCGCTGGGGAGCAAGTCCATTTGCAGAAAACGCTCATAGGACTTCTTCTGGACCTCAATCAGATTCGGGATCGGAATTGTGGTCCGGATCTTCGAAAAATCGACTCGTTCAAAAGAAGCGTAAGATTCGGGGGTTAGCATCGTTCAAAAGTCCTTCTTTGAGTGCCACGGCGGCGAAAGCCAATCAAAAGCTCCGCCGGATTTCAAAACAAAACAGCCCGAGGGCTCCAGGAGTGGTGGAGATACACCTCGGGCGGGGTAAATGCGCGCAGGGAGAAGCCGCGCGGGAGTTCAAACGAACTGCCGAGCAGGTCGCGGGGTACCAATGTCACGTAGCAAGGTCCGGCGCTCTTTCCGGGTAGTTCCATCGTACCAGACGCCGGCCTACCCGTCAAACGGCGTCGCGGGCTGGTCTAAGTGCGCCAGCCCTAGCAATTCACCAGTGCTTCTACTTACTTTACTTCTACTGTAGCACCAGCATCGGTGAATTTCTTCTTGATCGCCTCGGCCTCGTCCTTATTGATGCCTTCCTTGATGGTCTTGGGCGCGCCGTCCACCAGGTCCTTGGCTTCCTTGAGGCCCAGGCTGGTGACTTCGCGAACCGCTTTGATCACGTTGATCTTGTTGGCGCCCGCAGCGGTGAGAACCACCGCAAACTCAGTCTTCTCTTCGACCGGGGCGGCAGCCGCCGCTCCGCCCGCAGCCGGCGCTGCAGCCACCGAGGCCGCCGCGGCGGAGACGCCTAAACGCTCCTCAAGCAACTTAACCAGCTGCGACGCTTCCAGCAGCGTCAGCCCTTGAATCTGTTCCGCAATCGCGTTGATGTCTGCCATGTCCTTCTCTCGACTCCCTTTTAACTTGTGTAGGTTCAGGCCCGCCTGACGCTACGAGAATTTGTTTTCCTTGACGCCTTGATCCACCACGACGGCCAGATTTCTGCCGACGCCGTTCACTGAGGTCACCAGCCTTTGGGCCGGTGCGTTAATAAGCCACAAAAGCTTGGCGTAAATCTCTTCCTTCGCCGGAAGATTGGCCAGAGCCTGGATGCCAGCCACATCGACGACGTGGCCCTCCACGACTCCCGCCCGGAAACTGAACGTCGGATTGGCCTTGGCATAAACCGTCAATGCCTTGGCCAAAGCCACCGGATCGCCGGAGGTATAGGCGATCGAGCTCATACCCTTCAGGGCCTTGAGCAGCTCAGCCGATCCCGTGCCCACGGAGGCCTTCTCGGCGATCGAATTCTTGACTACCCTGTACTTCGCGCCCGCGCCGCGGACAATCTTGCGCAGCTCGAAATCCTGCTGCACCTTGGTCTTCTCATACCCTGCCAGGAATACGTGGGCGGCATTGAGCAGGTCGGCGCGCAGCGCTTCGAGATCCTTCTCTTTTTCCGGTTTCTTTTTCATTTTTCGACTGCCTTTAGGTTGTACGTGGAAACATCCAACTGCACGCCCGGACCCATGGTGGAGCACATGGTCACGCTCCGCACATACTTTCCTTTGGCTGCGGCAGGCTTGGCTTTGACCACGGCTTGAAGAAGAGTGGCAGCGTTTTCAACCAGCTTCTGTGTGGCGAAACTCACCTTACCGACGGGCACGTGAATGACGCCGGTTTTATCCACGCGAAACTCGACTTTACCAGCCTTGATTTCCTTAACCGCGTTGGCAACGTCCACCGTCACCGTGCCGGTCTTGGGATTGGGCATCAGCCCGCGGGGTCCCAGCACTTTGCCGAGCCGTCCGACGGAGCGCATCATGTCCGGCGTGGCGATGACCGCGTCGAAGTCAGTCCAGTTCTCAGTCTGGATCTTGGCGACCATGTCTTCGCCGCCGACGATATCGGCGCCGGCTTCGGTGGCCTCGCGCTGCTTGTCGCCGGAGGCGATCACCAGCACCTTTTTCGATTTGCCGAGCCCGTTCGGCAGCACGATAGTGCCGCGAACCATCTGGTCGGCGTGCTTGGGATCGACGCCGAGACGAACGTGCAGCTCCACGGTTTCGTCAAACTTGGCGAACTTGACTTTCTGGACCAGCGGGACAGCCTCGCTCAACGGATAGGGGCGCGGCTCAACCTGACTGGACGCGGCGGAATACTTCTTGCCTGGTGTGCGGCTCATATTGTGATTGGTCCAAACGGCCCGGAACGGAATTCCGCCCGGAACCTCCCAAGGGAGTTAGAAATTCAAATGTAGCAAAGCCTGAGAGAGAATGCAACTCGCGTTCAGGTTAAGCCAAAGATAAGCCAAAATTGGGTTCGTTTTGGATGGCGCAGAGCCTGCTCTTGATCTCGGTATGTAGTGTTATATCAGTCAGATCCGATCCAATTATGGGCCAAAAAATCGGCTTCGATTCAAAAATCGGCCTGCCGTCGGCCGGAGAGCCGCGATCGGAGGATTTGCTCGTATTTGGAGATCCGCTGCCATACTGATCCAGTGTAAACGGCGCTGCGCGGGCACCGGGTGGAAAAATATGGCAAAGGGTTCAAAGCTTAAGCGATGCACGTAAGGCGCGACAAGGAATCGCGGCTATGGGAGTGGGTTCAAGGCACCGTCACCGAGCCAGCGGCCTGCCAACCCGAGTTGCCGGTGCTGTTGTTTCGCGCGGCTAAATAGAACACCTGGTTGCCCGCGAAGCTGGAACTGAAGGTGATCCCCAGGTTCAGATTAAGCGTGTTGCCGCTGGCCGACGCCGAGCTCGTTGCCGTGTTGATCGTACACTGGCTATTTTGCAAAGTGCCGCCCGACGACAGCAGAATAGGAGATCCGGCCGCATACCCGCCATCTCCTGCATCGTCCACCAGATAGAGATAGCCGGTCGTTGCACCTGTAGGAACGTAGGCTACGTAGCAGGCGCTGATTCCGTCCAGGAAGCTGTTGGTCAATACATCCAGCACAGCCAAGTCGGAATATCCGCTTGTGTCGGTGAAGGTGAAAGTATAGATCTGGCCCGTGGAGACGCTTCTCCCGGGAGCCACACTGCCGACCGCTGGACCGACCACCTCCGGCCCCGGGACATTCCACGTTCCCAGCGCCTGCCATCCCGAGTTTTGAGTGGGGCTCCGAGCCGCCATGTAAAATATTTTGTTCCCGGCGAAGGCCGGCGTGAACGTGATGTTCAGCGTCACGGTAAGAGTGTTGCCGCTGCCTGAGATCGAACTCCCGGTTCCGTTGATTGTGCACTGGCCGTTTGCAAGGCTGCCGCTCGATGGGAGCAACATCGGCGTTCCACTGACGTAGCCGCCATCGCCGGCATTGTCGACCAGATACAGATAGCCTGAACTTGAGCTGGCCGGGACCAAGGCCACATAGCAGGCGCCGATGCCGTCGAGGTAATTGTTGATCAGGATATCCAGGACAGAGAGGTCCGCGAAACCCGCCGGGTCTGCGAAGCTGAACGTGAAGGTCTGAGTCAGGCCGGCGCCGGAACCTGGACTCACGCTGACGGGTGAGGGAACGTCGACGCTGGCCGTGTTGGTCAGCGAGAACTTAGCCTCGAGCGCCCCGGTCGCCGCGGATACGGCCGCGGCTATCACCGTATACGGGCCGCCTACCATTCCATTCGCGGTGAATGGCGCCGAAGCTACTCCCGAGCTGTTGGTCGTCACCATGATATTCGTCGTCGAGTTGCTGAACACTCCACTCGGTCCGCTGCCCGGAGCCGTGAATGTCACCATCAGGCCCGCGACCGGAATGCCTGTGGAATCCGTCACCGTCACTGCGGGCGCAACGGCAAACGGCGTGTTGACAGAAGTGCTCTGCGGGGTCGTGCCCGCATTCACGATCATGCTGCCGGAAAGTGCCAGGTTCGTCAGCGTGAAACTCACGCCGGTCAAACCGGCAGCCGTAGCTGTCACGGTATACGTGCCGTATATCGAGTTGGCCGTAAAGGGCGCTACCGCGACACCGGAGCTGTTGGTCGCTACTGTGATCGTCGTGGTCGAGTTACTGAACGTCCCACTTGCTCCGCTGGACGGAGCGGTGAAAGTCACGCTGACGCCCGCTACCGGAGTGCCTCCCGAACTCTTCACGAGCACCGCCGGCGGCGTACTGAACGCAGAGTTGACGGCGGTGGCCAGCGGAGATGGGCCCGTGTCCGAGGTCATGGTGCTGGGTATCCCAGCCGTGTTTGTCAGCGAGAAGTTCACTGCGGATAACCCTAGGGCTGAAGCTGTTACCGTATAAGGCCCGCCCGCAGTCGAGTTCGCCACGAAGGCCGCAGAGGCTATGCCAGAGCTGTTGGTGGCCGCTACAATTGTCGTCGATGAGTTGCCAAACAAGCCGCTCGCTCCGGTTGACGGGGCCGTGAAGGTGACATTCACTCCCGGCACGGGATTGCTGCCGGCGTCTTTCACCGTGACCGCCAATGCAGTGGGAAATGCGCTGCCGACCGGCGCGCTCTGGGGCGTCGTTCCTGGGTTCGCCATTATGCTGCTGGGCGATCCGACCGTATTTGTCAGAGAGAAGTACACCGTGTTCAGGCCGGGCGCCGCGGCTGTGACGGTATAAGGGCCGCCCGCGGTCGAGTTCGCCACGAAGGGCGCCGAAGCTACACCCAAGCTGTTGGTCGGCACTACGATTGTGGTTGTTGAGCCGCTGAACAGCCCGCTTGCTCCGCTGAACGGGGCTGTGAACGTCACGTTCACGCCTGCTACCGGGTTGTTGCTGGGATTCGTAACTGTTACGGACGGTGCGGTGAAAAAGGCGGTGTTGATGGGTGCGCTCTGCGGCGTGGTTCCCGGATTCGCCGTCATCGTGCCGGGCGCGGTGGCCGTGTTGGTTAGCGAGAAGTTTACGGTCGTCAAGCCAGGTACCGCGGCTGTTACGAGATACGGTCCTCCGACCGTCCCGTTGGCTGCAAAAAAAGGCGCCGTCGCGATACCGGAGCTGTTGGTCGCCACCGTGATCGTCGGGGTCGTGTTGTTGAATAACCCGGTTGCTCCGGTTGGCGGAGCCGTGAAGGTTACATTCACGCCCGCCACAGGCTTGCTACTCGCGTCTGTCAGTGTCACCGCTAGTGCGGTAGCAAAAGCGTTAAGGATCCGTGCGCTTTGCGGAGTCGTTCCCGAATTTGCAGTCATACTGGTGGCCGTGTCGCCCAGCAGTATGCTCTCGCCCGTCACCAAGTCCGCGCTGCCGTCCCCATTAAAGTCCCCAACCGCAACAAACTGGTCGTACCCGGCAACGTTCACCGCCGGCTGGAAGGTCCCGTCGCCGTTACCCATCAGCAAGCTAATGCCGCTGAAACCGGTCGAAGCGGCCAAATCGAGCTTTCCGTCACCATTGAAGTCCCCCACCGCCACGGATTGCGATTCCCCGCCCACGGAGTAGTTCACCGCCGCCTTGAAGGTTCCGTCGCCGTTGCCCAACAAAACGCTCACGCCGCCTTCGCCGGCGACCGCGACGTCCAGCTTGCCGTCTCCGTTGAAATCGCCCACCGTCAGGCCTAGCAGGAACTCCGCGACGGAATAGTTCACAGCGGTTTGGAAGGTCCCGTTCCCATTTCCTAAGAGAACACTAACGTTACCGAGCTCGGCAGAGACCACCAGGTCCGGATCGCCATCGCCGTTGAAATCCCCGACCACAACAGCGATGGGATAATTCTCCACCGCGTAGCTTTGCGGTCCTTGAAGGGTTCCATCGCCACTGCCTAGTAGAACGCTTACGCCGCTGCCATTGTTGACGATCACCAGATCGGCCTTACCGTCGCGGTTGAAGTCCCCCACAGCAGCGTACGACGGAGACGCGCCCGCTGCATAATTCACCGGCACCAGAAAGGTTCCATCGCCGTTGCCCAGGAGCACACTTATGTTATTGCTGCCGCTATAGACAATCGCCAGATCGGATTTGCCGTCACCATTGAAGTCTGCCGCCACCACGAAGGAGGGACCTGCTTCCGTTGGGAAATTCATCGCCCCCTGAAACGTTCCGTCGCCATTGCCCAGCAGAATGCTCACATTATTGCTGCCATCGTTGACCACCGCCAAGTCCGGTTTGCCGTCGTTGTTGAAATCTCCGACCGCAAAACCGGACCCTCCCGGGTAGCCCAGTGCCGGTGCGAAGCCGTTTGCCGCCACGGGGTTCTCCGCCTGTTTCACCGTGTTCGATACGCTCGCCTTCCACACGCCCGGCGCTCCGTTGTAGACCGCGCTCAGGGAATTCGAGCCGGAGGGCAGCAGGCTGGTGTAGATCTGGGCTTGTCCGAGGTTCAACGGCTTGGCTTCGAGCACCGTTGTTCCATCCAGAAACTCGACTGCTCCCGTGGCGGTGGAAGGGAACACGGTCGCGGTGAGCGTTATGGGCTGACCGTACTCGGATGGATTCGAGGACGAGACAAGACCCAGTGAAGTGGCAGGAGGTACGGTACCCAGCAGGATGCTGACCCCGCCGCCTCCTTGATTCGCCACCGCCAGATCCGTTATGCCGTCTGCGTTGAAGTCTCCCGTTGCCACGGAGGCCGGAGCGGTCCCTACGCCGTAAACCACCCCGGCCTGGAAGGTCCCGTTGCCGTTCCCCAGCAGCATATATACGTTGCCGCCGGAGGCGTTTGCCAGCGCCAGATCGGTTTTGCCATCCCCGTTGAAATCTCCCAAGGCTACGGAGATCGGACTTGCTCCCGCGGGGTAAGTCACCACCGCCTGAAAGGTACCGTCGCCATTACCCAGCAGCACGCCTGCGGTGCCGCCGAGGATGTCGCCTACTGCCAGATCGGCATTGCCATCGCCATTGAAATCGCCCACCTTCACCGAGGCTGGGCCGGTCCCGGCGCCATAGTTCACCGACGTATGAAATGTGCCGTCGCCGTTGCCCAGCAACACACTCACGTTGCCGCTACTCTGGTTGGTCACCACCAGATCGGGCTTGCCGTCCGAGTTGAAATCCCACACCGCGGCGGAGGCCGGGTTGGTCCCCGCGCTGTAGTTCTTGGCAGTCTGGAAGGTCCCGTTACCGTTGCCCAGCAGCACGCTTACGTTATTGCCGCTGCCGTTGGGCACCGCCAGGTCGGCGTAGCCGTCGCCATTGAAATCCCCTGCGGCTACGGAGGTCGGCTGGACTCCGGCGGGGAAGGTCGCCGCCGGCTGGAAGGTGCCGTCGCCCTTGCCCAACAGGACGCTCACACCGGCTCCGCCTTGGTCGGCCACCGCCAGATCGGACTTCCCGTCGCCGTTGAAGTCCGCAATCGCAATGGAAACCGGCTGCGTCCCGACGGTGTAGCTCACAGGGGCCTTGAAGGCGCCCGCACCGCTGCCAAGTAAAACACTGATACTGCTGCCGCCGTTGTCGGCGATTGCCAGATCGGCTTCGCCGTCGCCGTTAAAATCGCCTACGGCCACGGAGGCCGACTCGGTCCCCGCAGCGTAGCTCACTGGCGAGGCGAAGCCCGATCCCGATATCGCACTTACTATGTAGGGAAGCGCGGTGGACTGGCTGGAGGCGTAGCCTGGGCCGGTGCTGCCTCCATATACCGCTATGAGCGCATGCGGTCCTGCGGGGAGGGTTAGGGTGGTTGCCTGCGCGATACCGCTGGCGTTCAGCTTTGCGGAGGCGACCAGCGCGCCTTTATCCATGAAGGAGACGAAGCCGGAGGCTGAGGCTGGGGACACTGTCGCGGTCAACGTGACGGTCTGCCCGAAGAGCGGGGCGGCCGGAGTCACGCTGGTGAGAGTCGTGGTGGTTCCCGCTTGCCCTTGCAGCAAGGCGCAGAAAATTCCGCTGGTTAGGATCAGCCTCCGAATCAAATTGTGCCTTTCGCGGTCATGGGACCGTCACGGATCCGGCGGCCTGCCAGCCCGAGTTCCCGGTAGAGTTGTTGCGGGCGGCTAAATAAAACACCTGATTGCCCGCGAAGCTGGAGCTGAATGTGATCGCCAGATTCAGGTTCAGCGTATTGCCGCTGGCTGAGGCCGAACTCGCTGCGGTGTTAATCGTACATTGGCTGTTTTTCAACGTGCCGCCTGAGGACAGCAGCAGCGGCGAGCCGCTCGCATATCCGCCATCTCCCGCATCGTCCACCAGATAGAGATAGCCTGTTGTTGCTCCGGTAGGAACGTAGGCTACGTAGCAGGCGTTGATTCCGTCCAGGAAGCTGTTGGTCACAATATCCAGAACCGATAAATCCGAATAACCGGCCGTGTCGGTGAACGTGAACGTGTACGTCTGGCCCGTGGAGACGCTTCTCCCGGGGGTCACTCCGCTCACTGCTGGACCAACCACTGCCGCTCCGGGAATATCCCACGTCCCCAGCGCCTGCCATCCCGAGTTTTGCGAGTTGCTCCGCGCCGCCATGTAGACGACCTTGTTCCCGGCGAAGGCCGCCGAGAAGTTGACGTTCAGCGTCAGCGTAAGAGTGTTGCCGCTGCCGGAAACCGAACTGCCTGTTCCCGTGACGGTGCACTGGCTGTTACTCAAGCTTCCGCTCGACGGGAGCGACATCGGCGTTCCCGTCACGTAGCCGCCGTCGCCGGCGTTGTCGACAAGGTAGATGTAGCCTGAACTTGCGCTGGCAGGAACCAGGGCCACGTAGCATGCGCCGATTCCGTCCAGGTAATTGTTGATCAGAATATCCAGCACGGACAGATCCGCGAAACCATTCGGATCGTTGAAGGTGAACGTGAAGGTCTGCAATGTCCCGCTTCCCGCGCCGGGGCTGACTCCTGCCGGCTCGATGGCCGCCGAATTGGTCAGCGAGAAGTTCACCGGGGCGATGCCGGTCGCCGAGGCTGTAACCGTATAAGGTCCGCCGATGGTCCCGTTCGCGGTGAAGGACGCGGAGGCGACTCCGGAGGCGTTGGTGGACACCGCGATGGTCGCGGTGGAATTGCTAAAGGTTCCGCTTGCGCCGCTGCCCGGCGCAGTGAATGTCACGCTGACGCCGGCGATGGGACTGCCCCCGGCGTCCTTCACGGTCACGGCCAGGGGATTGGCGAACGCAGTGCCGATGGCCGCGCTCTGCGGCGTCGTCCCGGAATTTGCCGTCATGGCGCCGGGCACCCCGGTGGTGTTGGTCAGAGAAAAGTTAACGGTTGTGAGGCCTGTCGCCGCGGCGGTTACGGTATAGGGTCCGCCGGCTGTGCCGTTCGCGGTGAAGGGCGCCGACGCGACGCCCAGGGCGTTGGTGGCCACGACGATGGTCGAGGTCGCGTTGCTGAATTTCCCGCTTGCGCCGCTGCCCGGAGCCGCGAAGATCACGCTGACGCCCGCTACCGGATTGCCCACCGCATCCTTCACCGTGACCGCAAGCGGGTTGGCGAACGCGGTGTTGAGGGAGGCGCTCTGCGGAGTGGTCCCCGTATTCGCCGTCATAGCGCTGGGCGCCCCCGCTGTATTGGCCAGCGAGAAATTCACGGTGGTGAGCCCGGTGGCCGCGGCGGTTACCATGTACGGTCCGCCCACCGTTCCATTCGCGGTGAAGGGAGCCGACGCGATGCCCGAGCTGTTGGTGGCTGCAACGATCGTCGCCGTGGCGTTGCCGAACGTCCCGCTGGCGCCCGTCGCCGGAGCTGTGAACGTCACGCTGACGCCCGCTACCGGATTGCCCCCGCCATCCAGCACTGTTACCGCCAGCGGGTTCGAAAATGCCGTGTCGATGGACGTGATTTGCGGGGTGGTTCCTGAATTCGCAGTCATGCTGGCGGGAACCGTCACGATATTCGTAGCGTCTGCGGCGGAGGCTGTGGTTGAGCCGCCTCCGGAAACGGTGACTCGGTTGAGAAGGTGCGAGGGGGCGCCTCCGCCGACGCTCACCGTCAGAGTGATGGCCGGGTAACTTACACCGGGCGCAAGGGCATCGCTGCGGGTGCAAGTGACAGAGCCGGCGTTGCAAGTCCAGCCGGTCCCAGCCAGAGCCGTAGACGTTAGACCGACTGGCAGGGTATCCGTCATGGTGACGGTTCCGCTGGTTGAAGCCGTCCCGCCGTTGCTGACTGTAATGGTATACGTGGCTCCGGTTTCGCCTTGCGTGAAGCTGCCGGAATGACTCTTCGCGATTCTCAAGTCCGCTCCGGCTCGAACCCCGAGCAACATCGTGACCTGCGCGGAATACTGGTCGACAGCGGACAAGTCGCTCCGGCCATCGCCGTTGAACTGCCCTACTGCAAGCGCAACGGGCGCGGGACTTATCGTGTAGTTCGTCGTGGGCTGAAAGGTTCCGTCGCCGTTGCCGATCAAGATGCTGACATCGCCGCTTAGTAAGTTGGTCGTCGCCAAATCCAGAATGCCATCGCCATTAAAGTCGCCCACCACAACGGCATTCGGCAGAGCGTCCGTGACGCCTCCCCCTACCATGGGAAATGTCCCATCGCCCTTGCCCAGGAGCACGACCACATCCGAATCGCCGCCGGAGGATACTGCGAGATCGGGGTTGCCATCGCCATTGAAGTCTCCGACCGCAACGGACGTGTCGCTAAAGCCCGCTGAGTAAGGCACGGCGGTTTGAAACGTCCCGTCGCCGTTGCCTAGCAGCACGCTGAGCGGAGCGGCTGTCGTGAGCGTGCCGTAATTGGCGACCGCCAAGTCGGCTTTGCCGTCGTTATTGAAGTCCCCAACCGCAACGGATTGAGGGTCGACACCTACCGCATAGACAACGGCCGCCTTAAACGTTCCGTCGCCATTCCCCAGCAGCACGCTCACGGTATTGCTGCCCGAGTTGACGGCGGCCAGATCATTGAAGCCGTCGCCGTTAAAATCTCCCACCGCGACCGAGACAGGATTTTTTCCGACCGCGGAACTCAATGGCGGCTGGAACGTGCCATCGCCCTTGCCCAGCAGAACACTCACGGAGTTCTCCGCCGAGATGGCCAACGCCAAGTCGGCAATGTCGTCGTCATTGAAGTCGGCCACCGTAACGGAAGTTGCGCTGTCCACCGTCAAATTCACCGCGTAACTCACCGGTGTCTTGAAGGCGCCGTTTCCGTTGCCCAGCAAGATGTTGACACCCCCGTTGTAGGAGACCGCCAGGTCCTCTTTGCCATCGCCGTTAAAGTCCCCCACTGCAGCGCCGCTCTGTTGAACATTAAAGCCTGAAATGTGGAAGTCGGCGGTTGCCTGGAAGGTTCCGTTGCCGTCACCCAGCAGGACGCTCGCGTAACCCAAGCTACTGCTGTAATTAATCGCCGAGTCCGCCACCGCCAAGTCGGGTTTGCCGTCGCCATTGAAGTCCGTTGCCGCAATTGACATTGGCGCCAAACCAGAGATGAAATTCAAAGGCGCCGGGAAAGTTCCGTCGCCCTTACCCAGATACACACTGATATCGTTGCCGCCGGAGTTGGCGAGCGCCACGTCAAGCTTGCCGTCCCCGTTGAAATCCGCCAATGCGACCGCCACCGCGCCATATCCGGCGTAGTCGATCCCCATTTGGAAGGTTCCATCGCCGTTGCCTATCAGAATGCACAGGCCCCCACCGGTTCCGGCCACTGCCAGATCGGGCCTTCCGTCCCCGTTAAGATCCCCTATCGCCACCGCCTCAGAACCGCCGGCGGGGGCTTCATAAGTCACGGCCGCTTGAAAAGTTCCGTCGCCCTTACCGAGCAGCACGCTCAGGTTGTCGCTGCCTGAGTTGACCACCACTAGATCAGGTTTTCCATCCCCATTGAGATCCTGCGCCGCGACGGAACTGGGGTCGTCATCGGTCAGATAAAGTACGGGCGCCTGAAAAGTCCCGGCTCCATTGCCCAGCAGAATGCTCACTCCTCCGGAGTTGTTGTTGGTCACCGCGAGATCGGGCTTTCCGTCTTTATTGAAGTCCGCTACTGCCACGGCAGTAGGAGTACTTCCAGCCGGATAGGCCACCGTTGTATGGAAGGTGCCGTCGCCTTTCCCCAACAGCACGTCGACGACGTTCTGGCCGTTGGATGCGACCACCAGATCGAGCTTGCCATCGCCGTTGAAATCGCCTACCGCGACGGCCACGGGATTATTGTGCACGGAGTAGTCGACGGCAGCCTGAAAGGTCCCGTCCCCGTTGCCGAGCAGGATGCTCACGTCGTCTGTCACGGAGTTGACCATGGCCATGTCAGGCTTGCCATCTCCATTGAAGTCCCCCACGGCGACTGAAACCGGGTTGTCATCGGCCGGGAAGCTCATCGCGGACAGGAAAGTGGTAGCCGGCCGCGCGTTCACCGCTTGCTGGACGATCGCAGAGCTACTTGGAGAATAGATGATGGTCTCCATGGGGATGGAGGTTTCCGCGCCTCCAAAAACGGCCCGCAAGGATCGGTTCCCGGCCGGCAGCAGGCTGGTCTGGAGCACTGCGGTTCCGGCTCCCAGGGGACTGACGCCGAGGACCGTCGAACCATCGTAAAAAATCACTTCTCCCAGGGAGATGGCTGGCGTGACCGTGGCCGTCAGCGTCACCGGCGTGCCGAATGTTGACGGGTTTGGACCTGTCGCCAGGGTGGTTGTGGTCACGAAGGCGATTCCAAAGGCCGGGCTGCACAACACCACAGCGGAAACAAAAAGAAACGCCAGACGCACGAATGATCGGGACATCGATTCCTCCGAAGAAATAATTATTATACGGGGATGCTCAAGGCACCGTTACCGCGCCAACCGCCTGCCAACCCGAGTTTCCAGCGCCGCTGTTGCGCGAGGCAAGATAAAACACCTGATTGCCAGCGAAGCTCGGCGTGAACGTGATCGCAAGATTCAGATTCAGAGTGTCGCCGCTGGCCGATGCCGAGCTTGCCGCCGTGTCGAGGCTGCATTGGCTGTTCGACAATGTGCCGCCGGAGGATAGCAGGATGGGCGATCCGGATGCGTAGCCGCCGTCCCCGGCGTCATCGACAAGATACAGATAGCCTGTTGTAGCTCCGGTAGGAACATACGCCGCGTAGCATGCGCCGATCCCGTCGAGGAAACTATTGGTCAAAATATCGAGCACGGCCAAGTCCGGATAACCGTTCGTATCGGTAAAGGTGAACGTGTAGGTTTGGCCTGTGGTGATGCTCCGCCCTGGAGTCACTCCACCCACTCCTGGACCGGTTGGCGGCATTCCGGAAACGTCCCATGTCCCCAGCGCCTGCCAGCCCGAATTTTGCGTGGCGCTCCGCGCGGCCATGTAGAATATCTTGTTCCCTGCGAAGCTCGGCGTGAATGTGATGTTCAGCGTTGCGGTAAGAGTATTGCCGCTGCCTGAGACGGAGCTGCCGGTTCCGCTGATCGTACATTGGCTGTTTGCGAGGCTGCCGCTCGATGGCAGCGACATCGGCGTTCCGCTGGCGTAGCCGCCGTCGCCGGCATCGTCCACCAGATAGAGATAGCCTGAGTTCGCGCTCGACGGAACTAAGGCCACGTAGCACGCGCCCGTTCCGTCGAGGTAATTGTCGATCAGGATGTCCAGCACCGACAGGTCCGCAAAACCGTTCGGGTCCGTGAAGCTGAAGGTGAACGTTTGGGTTGTCCCAGTGCCTGCGGCGGGGCTGACTCCCGCAGGCGAGGGTGGAGCGATTGCGTTGGATGTTGTAAATGTCCAGACTGCGGCGGACGGAGTCACGCCGGTCGAGTTCCTGGCGGCAACGTACCAGTAATACGTTGTGGCCGGGGCGAGTGTCACTGGGCTGAACGCAGTGGCTGTGGTGTTTACCACGAATGCTGGGACGGAGGGTGTTCCGAGGTACACGTCATAAGAGGTCGCCCCCGCCGCGGCGGTCCAGGTTAAATATGCGGATTGCGACACGGCTGTAGCGCCGTTGGCGGGCGATGTCAGGACTGGAGCCGCGGGCGGTGGTGGCGTCCCCGCGGTGTTGGTTAGCGAGAAGTTCACTATAGGCAGTCCCGCTACCGAGGCTGTTACGGTGTATGGTCCACCGGCCGTTCCGTTCGCCGTGAAGGGAGCAGAGGCGACTCCCAAAGCGTTGGTCGCCACGGTGATCGTTGTGGTCGAGTTGCTGAATATTCCGCTTGCTCCGGTGGCCGGAGCGGCGAACGTCACGTTAACGCCGGAGATAGGAGAGCTTGCCACGTCCGTCACCGTTACCGCTGGAGGATTTGCGAATGCCGTGTTGATCGACGCGCTCTGCGGCGTCGTGCCCGCGCTCGCTGTCATGATGCTCGGGGTTCCGGGATCTAGCATCACCCATTCGGTGAGGCCGCCGTTGTAGGAGGCTCGCGCGAGGATGAGGCCATTCTGGCTGATACCCGCAGCATCATATATGGTCCATCCCGAGGGAACCAAATTGCTGAGAAGCCGCGTTCCATTCGTTGCGTCCCAGATCCAGCCGCCCGCATCGCTAAGCCCTACCACAACGCCTGAGTTGCTGAGGCAGCCCGCGCCCACGGCCGATCCAGCCTGGCCCGCCCCCGCGGGAGCCGGGATCGCTGCGACGCCCGAGCCGTGCCGATGAATGCCTGGTCGATGCCCGCTCCGTTAACGCCCCATCCCGCAACTTGACCGGAGTCGTTTATTGCGACGCCTTCCGCCATGCTCCACCCCGTGGGCAACGGAATCAGCGTGCTGCCTGAGGAAGTTCCGATGAACGCCTGGCTCTCGGAGCCTGTGGAATTCGAGACGAACCCGGCCACCTGGCCGGCGACGTTTATCGCGTTGGCGTTCGCGGAGAACCATCCGGGTGGGAGCGGGAACGCAGCGCTGCCGGAAGCTGTCCCGATGAATGCCTGCTGCGCGGGAGTGGAGCCGAGTAGAGTCCCCGCAACTTGACCGGAGTCGTTAATCGCGCGGCCAAGCGCGATGATCCAGCCGACGGGAAGAGGGATCGCAGTACTTCCGGAGGCTGCGGAGATGGACGCCTGCGTGGGCGAGCTACCGCCGTTGGTGGCGTCACCAGCTACTTGACCGAAATTGTTGAGCGCGTAGCCCCACGAAGAACTCAAGCCGGGGGGAAAAGGGAGTAGCGCGCTCCCCGAGGTCGTCGCGATGAACGCCTGAGAGGTGGATCCGGAGTACTCCAGCGTCCCTGCCACTTGACCGGAGTTGTTGATGGCGAACGCTGCTGCGCTTCCGCTCGGGGGCTGGATCACGCTGACGGTGTACGACTGCGCAAAAGCCACCGACGAAAAAACAAGGGCACCTAAAGCGGCGGACAATGAACGTAAATAAGAAGAATTATGCACGGAGGTTTGTCAACCTCCGCCAACTATAGCAAGATGTCTCTGACGACTTCCCCGTAAACGTCCGTCAATCCGAAATCGCGGCCCGCGTAGCGATACGTCAGCTTGGCATGGTCCATTCCCAGAGGGTTCAGCATCATCGCATAGAGGTCGTGACCGGCTCCGCTCTCCGAAACCGGCCTATCCCGCTTTGACAAGCGGGGGCGTCTGTTTAGGAGGTCAAGGAACCGTTACCGACCCAGCCGGCTGCCAGCCTGAGTTCCCCGTGGTGCTGTTTCGCGAGGCAAGATAAAACACCTGATTGCCCGTGAAGCTGGAACTGAATGTCAGCGCCAGATCCAGATTGAGCGAGTCGCCGCTGGCCGAGGCCGAACTCCCCGCCGTGTTGATCGTACATTGGCTGTTTGACAATGTGCCGCCTGAAGATAGCGAAATGGGCGATCCGGCAGCGTAGCCGCCATCTCCGGCATTGTCCACCAGATACACATAGCCATTCGTGGCGCTGGTGGGAACATATGCTATGTAGCAGGCGTCAATCCCATCCAGAAAACTGTTGGTCAAAATATCCAGCACCGCCAGGCCCGCGAAACCTGTCGAGTCGGTAAACGTGAAGGTGTAATTCTGCCCTTTAGAAACGCTTCGCCCGGGAGTCACGCCTCCCACCCCTGGCCCTACGACAGAGGCTGCGGGCACATTCCATGTCCCCAGCGCCTGCCATCCCGAGTTTTGCGTAGCACTGCGCGCCGCCGTGTAGAATATCCTGTCCCCCGCAAAGGCCGATGCGAAGGTGATGTTCAACGTCAGGATCAGCGTGTTGCCGCTCGCCGAAACCGAACTGCCCGCGCCGTTAATCGTGCACTGGCTGTTTGCCAGGCTGCCGCTCGACGGCAGCGACAGCGGGGTTCCGGTCACGTAGCCGCCGTCGCCGGCATTGTCCACCAGATATAAGTAGCCCGAAGTTGAACTTGCCGGAACCAACGCCAGGTAGCACGCGCCGATTCCGTCCAGGTAATTGTTGATCAGGACGTCCAGGACGGCGAGGTCCATGTAACCCGCCGGGTCTGTAAAGTTGAATGTGAAGGTTTGGGTAAACCCACTGCCTGTCGCAGGGGTGAGCGCGGTGGGCGCGATGCTGGGAGTGGCAGCAGTGGTGAAGGACCAGGTTGCGGAAGGCGATGTTCCGGTGCCGTTCCTCGCGACTATGTTCCAGTAATAGGTGGTGGCGGCGGAGAGTGCCCCGGTGCTATACGATGTCAACGTCGTGTTGGTGACGAAGGACGGTGTTGCCGACGTCCCGAAGTACACATCGTAAGAGGTCGCGCCAACCACGGGACTCCATTTCAAAGTCGGCGTTGGCAAGACACCAACCGATCCATTGGCTGGCGAGATTAGCGCCGGAGCCGAAAGCGCCGGCGGCGAAATGGCTGTGTCCTGGCCCCAAACAATGTATGAGCCGGCGGGAGATCCTGCTCCAAAATTGCTGACGAAGGTTTTGTTTTCATCGAAGGTGCCGCCAATATTGGTCTTGTTAAATGCGGCGCTTACTTCATCGACCGATGCGGGCGGGTCCGCCGGACCCAGGCATACACCACTTGAGAGGGCGCAGGTTGTGACCGAGCTCGAGGAGGCGATTCCAGAACTGAAGGCGGCGATAAGCGACGTATCAAAACTGCCCGAACTGGCGGATGCCTCGACAGTGACGTATCGTTGCACAACAATTGTGTCGGCCGACGAGGGAAGAGCGCCGCTGGCGTTGCCTTCGTAGGTGACCTGAAAGTCGTAGCTGTCGCTGGAGCCGGCGCCGTCGCTGTTGTTGTTGGTGGTCGTCGAACCGTAGATCCGGTACATATCGCCATTCGGCAAAGTTAAGCTGAAATCGAAAGGCAAAGTCTCGCTGGTATTGAAGGGAACGGGTGTACCTGGACAGATTCCGGCTTCGCATACACCGTTGACGGCAATCCCAAGGTCCCCGGCATCCAGCACTACGGCGAAAGCAAGAAAAAGAGAGCAGGCAGAAAGACGCATCGATTCCTCCTCGGGCTAGTATAGACGACAGACTACCCCTAGGATGAGGATTGCGTGCGGCGATAAGCCGGCTCCTTCGGCCAGCTATATAAGAATGTCTTTGACGACTTCGCCGTAAACGTCCGTCAACCGGAAATCGCGGCCCGCGTAGCGATACGTCAGCTTGGTATGATCCATGCCCAGACGGTTCAACATCGTCGCGTGGAGGTCGTGAATTGAGACGCGATTTTCCACGGCTTTGAAACCGAATTCGTCGGTGGCTCCGTAAGCCAAGCCGCCCTTCACACCGCCGCCGGCCATCCACATGGTGAAACCGAAAGGATTGTGATCGCGCCCGGTTCCGCTCTCGGACACCGGAGTGCGTCCGAATTCCCCGCCCCAGACCACCAGGGTGTCATCCAGCATCCCGCGGCGCTTCAGATCGCGAATCAGCGCGGCTGCGGCTTGATCCATATCCGGGCAGCGTTTGCGCAGGGCCGGCTCCAGAGCAGCGTGATCGTCCCAGACTTGGCCCGCTCCATAGTTGATGTGGATGTAGCGCACGCCCTTCTCGGCCAATCGCCGCGCCACGAGGCACCCGTGCGCAAACGGAGTGTCGCCATATTCCGCACGAACCGCCTCCGGCTCCTTGCGAATATCGAAGACATCCAGCGCCTCAAACTGCATGCGATACGCGGCTTCCATCGACTCGATGCGGCCTTCCAGAAATTCGTCCGCGCCGAAGGATTCGCTGAAATTCCGGTTCAGAGCCTCGATCGCGTCCAATTGCTTTCGCTGGGTTTGCGGATCGAGCTGCGTGTTGCGCAGATCCGGAATCATCTTCTCGGGCTCGATTTCGGTGTCGGTGAACGTAACGCCCTGGTGCTGCGACGGCAGAAAACCCGCGCGCGAATGCATCGGCTCGCCGCGATCCGGACTCAGCACCACGAACGCAGGCAGATTGTCGTTCTCCGTCCCGAGTCCGTACGAGATCCACGCGCCTGTGGATGGTCTTGTCGCTAAGATGCTGCCGGAATGAAACAGGCTCCGCGCCGGCATGTGCGTGGGATTGAAGGTGTACATGGAGCGGATCACGCAAATCTCGTCGATCACCGATCCGATCTTCGGCACCAGCTCGCTGACTTCGATGCCGCTCTGCCCATACTTCTGGAATTTGAACGGCGATGGGAGCAGTCCGCCGGTTTGCCGTTCCGTCCGCAGATCCACGGAATCCGGCCGCTGCCCTGCGTATTTTGCGAGCAACGGCTTGGGATCGAACATATCCACGTGGGAGGGTCCGCCGGGCATGAACAGGCTGATCACTCGCTTGGCTCTCACCGGCAGGCGCGGGCCGTTGTAGTGGGTTACCGCCGCAGCTTCGGCGGAGGGTCCGGCCAGCAGTCCCGCCAGACCGACGGAGCCGAATCCTGCGCCGAGTGTGCGCAGAAGTTGTCTCCTAGATAACGGCGTTGACAACGGATGTTTCATGGCCAGAAAATCTCCTCATTCGCCGCCAGCATCGCCTGAGCGTATTGAGTCATGGTGCCGTCCTTCAAATACTCCACCGCCAGAGCCAGCTCCTTCGCGCTTGGATCGCGGGAGAAGATGCGCCGGTACAAGGCGCGAACCTTCGCCGCATCGTCAGGCTCGCTCTCGACCGCCTTCGCCACCGCTGCCGATTGCCCCTGGATGAACGCGCTGTTCATCACGAAAAGCTGCTGAAGCGACGTGGTGGTCAGTTCCCGCCCAGGGCTGGTTTGCACGGGATCGGGAAAATCGTAGAGCTTCAGCAGGTTGCTCAAGCGCGCGCGGCTCACGCGGCCGTACACAGTGCGACGCACATTGTTGGCGCGATCGACATCCTCCGACGGCCCGTACATACGCTCATTCAGAGTGCCTGCCGCACGCAGAATGGAGTCCCGATACGATTCGACGTCCAACCTCCGCGGGTTCATGCGCCATATCAGCGTATTCGCCTGGTCGGCTTGTTCCGCCTCAGGCCGCGAGCGGCTGGATTGCTGGTAGGCGGCCGAAAGCATGATCTCGCGATTCAGCCACTTCAAAGACCATCCGTGCGCGATGAAGCGCGCCGACAAATCGTCCAGCAATTCCGGATGCGTGGGCCTTTCGCCCTGCGTGCCGAAATCGCTTGGCGTTCCCACCAGAGGCCTGCCGAAGTGCCACGCCCACACCCGATTCACGATGACTCGCGCGGCTAAAGGCGCGGAGTCGGTGAACATTCGCTCCGCCAGTTCCAGACGCCCGGAGCCAGTCTTGAAATTCGGATCGCCTTTTGCGAGCACGGTGGGGAAATGCCTGGGCACGATATCACCCGGCGCGCTCACGTTGCCATGTTGCAGGACCGGAAAATCGCGAGCCTCGCCAGGCTTCACCACAATCCAGGTGAACTGCTTGTCCGAGCCGTCGGTAGATTGGGCAGCGTCGTAGACCGCGTTCATGAACGGCGCAGGCTGCGGAGCGGGCGCGCCGCGGGCTCCTGCCTGCCTCTGCTGCGGAGGATTCCAATACTTCTCCAAGCTTTCGACCAATTGAGGATAGCGATCCCGCCAAGTCTCGATCTCGGTCTTCAGGCTCTCGATCTGGGCTTTCCATTTGGCCACGCGAGACTCGGAATCCACCACGGTCGAAGCTTCGTTGGTCAGCAGATTCACGGAGTAGCGCAGATCGAACAGTTGATTCTGCGCCCACATGTAGCGCGATTCCGTTTGCGGATCGACGTCGAACATGGGACGCTCGACGCGCATAGTCGAAGCGAAGACTCCCACCAAGCCGTAGTAATCCTTGGTCAGAATCGGATCGAATTTGTGGTCATGGCAGCGCGCGCAGGCGACCGTCATTCCCAGCAGGCCTCGGGAGACGGCGTCCACGCGTTCATCCCAATCGTCGGCCATGAATCCGGCGGTCACTTCTTCTGACAAGCGGCGATCCTTGTGATAAATCGGCGCGGTGCCCAGGTATCCCAGCGCGCGCATGTCGTCACGCTTGGCATCTTTCATCAGATCCGCCGCGAGCTGCAATTTCACGAAGCGGTCGTAAGGGACGTCTTGATTGAACGCCTCGATCACCCAATCGCGATAGCGCCACGCGTAAGGATAACCGGGGTTGGTTGCTTCCGAGGTCGGATTGTCTTCGGCGTAGCGCGCGACATCCAGCCAGTGTCGGCCCCAGCGCTCGCCGTAATGTTGCGATGCCTGCAGCGTGTCAAGCAGCTTCTCGTATGCGTCGGGCGATTTGTCGTTGACGAAGGCTTCGACATCTTCATAGGTCGGCTTCATGCCGATCAGATCGACGTAGGCGCGCTCGACCAGTGTTCGCTTGTCGGCTGCGGGAGATGGCGTCAGACCTTTTTCTTCAAGTTTCGCCACAACAAACGCGTCAATCTTGGTTTTCGCCCACCCAGCGCTTTTTACCTTGGGCGTGGCGATTTCGTGGACCGGCTGAAATGCCCACCATTTGCGCCCGTTTTCGATGGACATGCCTTTCAACGGAGCTGGCGTTGGAGCCGCGGTTCGCGAGTCGACTCTTGGGTCAACTCGCGGGTCGATCGCACCCGCCGCAATCCATTGCTCAAAATCCGCGATGACGCTGTCAGGCAGCTTGCCCGTCGGAGGCATCTGAAAGTTGGGGTCGGTATAGCGAATGCCTTGAATGATCCGGCTCTGCTCGGGCTTCCCCGCCGTGACGACGCGCGCCAAGCCAGCTTTGGTGTCGAGCCTCAGATCTTCCACCGGCGCAGCCAGTTCAGAGGAATGACAGCTATAGCACTTGGCCGCCAGCACAGGGCGGATCCTACTTTCAAAGAAATCCGCGCCAGTCTGCTGCGCGACCGCAGGAAAACAGACAAGGAAGACCGCGATCCACCGCCGGAGCATGACTATCCAAAGCATATCGCAGGCAGCGATCGGTTACAGCCGCTTACAGAGCTGCGACCATAGGGAGCGGTCAAAACTAAAGCCCCAAAATCCGTCGCCGCAGATAATCCAGAGCCCCCTGCGTGGCGAACATGCGGATACGGTTTCGATCTCCGGGGAGGTTGAATCTGCGAGCCTCCACCACCCCGTCAGGACCGGCGAGGCCGGCGTAGACCGTGCCTACGGGAACTCCGGTGCTGCTTTCGGGGCCGGCCTCGCCGGTCGTCGACACGGCGTAGGTCGCGCCGGAGCGCGATCGCGCACACTGGGCCATCGCGCGAGCCGCTTCATCGCTCACCGCGCCGCACCGCCCAATCATTTCCGGATCGACGCCAAGCAGATTCTCCTTCATCCGATTGTTGTAGACGATGAAGCCGCCGTTAAAGTACTGGGAACTGCCGGGAACGGAGGTGATGCGCTCGGCGACCATCCCGCCAGTGCAGCTCTCGGCCACCGCCAAAGTCGCGCCGCGCGCTCGCAGGAGTTCGCCCACCACGGCCTCGAGTGAATCGCCATTGCGGGAAAAGATACGGTCTCCCAGCACCTCTTCTATCGGGCCTCCCACCTCCGCAAGAAGCCGTTCGGCTTCTTCTTCGGTATCGCAGCGGGACCGTAAATGGATCTGAATATCGCCAGGAGACGCCAGAATCGTCGTCGCCGGATTGGTGTATTTCGAATAAACAGGCGCGATTAAATGGTCGAGGTCTGACTCGGTCATTCCCGTGACGCGGTACAGACGTGCGCGAATCACCTGCGGCGGAAGACGGCTGGCCAGCCTCGGCACACATTCGTTGGCGAACATCGGTTTGAGCTCGCCGGGAGGTCCGGGCAGCAACATGACCACGCGGTCATCGTCCGCGTCAATCCATTGACCTACGGCCGTGCCATTGGGATTGTCCAGCGCGTCGGCTCCTTCGATCAGCATCGCCTGGCGCTTATTGTTCTCTGCCATCCTGCGCCCGCGCCGGCGGAAGCGCTCCTCGATGGCGTCGACAAGTTCCTGTTTATAGAACAGCGGCCGGCCCAGCGCCTGCGCGACAGATTCACGCGTCAGGTCGTCTTCGGTGGGGCCCAGGCCGCCGGTGACGATGACGATGTTTGCATGAGACAGCGCGTCTCGGACGGCGTCGGAAACAATAGCACGATCGTCGCCCACAATCAGCTTGCGCCGGACTTCCACTCCGAGCGCGTTCAGCTGATCCGTGATGAACAGCGAATTGGTATCCAGGCGCTGCGACGTCAGCATCTCCGAACCCACGGCGATGATCTCGGCATTGCGCGCGGAGACGTCGGGCATGATGTTGAGGTTAATGGATCGGGCGGCCTTCGATGCCCAGATTCACGCGATAGAGCGAACCGTCGGGCCCGCGAGACGGCCATGTTTCATTGGTCGCCACCAGTAGACTCTTCGAGGGCGTGAAGGCCATGCCGACGATGGACGGCCCCGACAGGAACAGCTCCGCATCGGCTTCTGGCGAGATCCGCACGATGCCGCGCCGGCCGGCGATGGATGCCGCTACGTACAGGTTCCCCTTGACGTCAAAAGCCAGACCTTGGGGGCGGCCGAGACCGCGGTAAAAGCGCTCGACATGTCCGTCGCGGGAGATCCGCGCCACCGAGTCAAAGCTGGATGTGGTGGGTCCGGTGACATAGAGATAATCGTCCGGGCCGAAGGCCAAGTGGTAGGCGGCGATCGAAGGCTCCAGCGTGGCGAAGACGTAAATCTGGCGCTGGCGGCTGATCTTGAAGATAGTGCCGCTGCGGTCGCCCACGAACAGGTTGCCCTCCTGATCGAACACCATGCCGGTGGCGACGCCCATGCCTTCGACGTAAGGAGATGTGTTCCCGGCGGCCGAAACCTGATAAACCACGCCGTCGCTGCGGCTGGACACGTACAGAGTTTCTTCCTTATCCAGAGCGAGGCCGGTGGCATTCATCAGGTCCGTGACCAGAGGTTTGGAGGTCAGAGTGGCGTCAATCTTGAAAATCGACACCGGAGTCTTCTGCCCTGCCGCGCCGCTGAACGTGACGAAGATGTTTCCCGAATGATCGACCACAGGATTCGAGACAGGATGCAATCCCTCGGCAATGCGGACGCCGACCTGGCAGGGCCAAGTGACGCTGTTCTCCGGGTCCGCACCGACCGAAAGTTCCCCATTGACGGCGCCAGCCGGCACACGCGCGACAACGTAATCATCCGAGCCCACCACAATCTGGGCCGGAGTCTTGCCGAAGCGGACGCGCGGACGTTCGGCGCCTCCCAGAGCATCCCTGGGAGACAAGGCTTCGCCGCGAATTTGAAAGTCGCCGCCGGGGATGGCTGCGGCTGGGAAAACGCCGGAAATATGAGGATGACCGTTACTTGCGGAGGAATGCGCGCCGGAGGACTTACGAAGGGGCATAAAAAGGGAACTACTAACGATTGAACCATCCGGCGGCTGCCAACACAAGCGCGGCATAGACGCCGGCCATCACGTCGTCCAGAACGATGCCGGCACCGCCGGGAATTTTTTCAAGCTGGCGTACGGGCGGAGGCTTCCACATATCGAAGGCTCGAAACAGGATGAAGGCCGCGCACCATGTTTTCCAATCGAGGCTTTTCCAGTCCAATTTTCCGAAGGATGCTCCGGCGATGGCGATCCATTGGCCCACCACTTCATCGACGACAACGATCTGCGGGTCTTTGAGACCGGTCTCGCGCGCAGTGACATCGGCTGCCCAGATCGCCGGAGCGAGCAGCGCCAGCGCCAAAATCGCGAACCCCAGTGGAGGGACGCCCGCGTACTGATGCAACGGCCAGGCGATGAGGATGGCGGCCAGCGATCCGGCGGTGCCTGGAGCCTTGGGGGCGTAGCCGCAATAGAACCAAGTGGCTAAAATGTGTGCAAAGCTGCGAGCGAAACCGCTCACTCGCCCTCGTCTCCTTGCCTTCGATCCGGGAAGCCCTCATCTTCTTCAGGCGCCCCAGGAATCACATACTTTCCGCTCGCCCAGTTTGCAAGATCTTGAATGCGGCAGCGGTCGCTGCAAAAGGGCATGTACGGATCGTCAAGCTTAACCTTTTTACGGCAAATCGGACAGAGAGTCATCGAACTGAGTTCCCAACTTCATTATCGAGCCGGCAGCGCCGAACGAATCTGGACTAGAGCAGGAGGCACAGAGATACTGAGAGGCGTGGGCGCTTCCGCCGGAGCGTCGGTCAATTCGCCCGTCAGATCGTAATCGTGCGCCTTGGTGATGCGCATGCGGCGGATCTGTCCGGCTTCGAGCGGATATTCGCCAGGATCGGAGATATAGCAAACGCCGTCGATGCCGGGCGCCTGCGATGCCAGCCGCGCCTGCCAGACCAGATCAGAATCGGGCGACGGACCTTCCACCAGCACGGGAAACTCGCGGCCCACCAGCGCGCGATTTCGACTCCGCGAGATCTTGCGCTGGATCGCCATCAATCTCCGCTTGCGATCATAGATGTCGCGCGCGCCGACCTTCGCGTCCAGCGCGAAGCTGGCGCTGGAATCTTCATCGGAATAGGAGAACACGCCCAGCCGGTCGAATTGAGCGGCCTTGACGAATTCGCAGAGCGTCTCGAAATCGGCTTCGGTCTCCCCGGGGAATCCGGCGATCATGCTGGTGCGGATCGCAACGCCAGGGATGGTCCGGCGGATGCGCTCAATCAGCTTCAGGAAAATGTCACCGTTGGCCCCGCGCTTCATTCGCTTAAGTACGGTGGCGCTGGCGTGCTGCAAGGGCATGTCGATATACTTGACCAATGCTTCATGCTCGGCGATGGTGTCGAGCAGTTTCTGCGTGATCTTATTGGGATAACAATACAGGAACCGGACCCACTTCGGGTGCGGCGTTTCAATCTCAGCCAGCCGCGACAGCAACAGCGCCAGCCCATCCTTGATTCCCAGATCTTCGCCGTAGCAGGTTGTGTCCTGCCCGATCAGGTTGATCTCACGAACGCCCTGCGCAAACAGGCGCGTGGCTTCCGCGATCACGCTCTCAAACCGCCGGCTGCGGAACTTGCCGCGATACTGAGGAATTACGCAGAAGGTGCAGGGATGATCGCAGCCCTCGGCGATCTTGATGTAGGCGAAGTGCCGCGGCGTGGCCAGAACGCGAGGCGTGGAATCGGTATAAAGGTACAGCTTCAGCGGATCTTCCGGAACCGGCTCCAGACCTTCGCAAAGAGCCGTGATTCGCTCCAGTTCATTCGTTCCCAGGACTGCGTCCACTTCCGGCAGATTCTTCTCAATGTCGCCCCGATACCGCTCCACCAGGCACCCGGCGACGATCAGCTTCCTGGCCCGGCCGGTCTTCTTGTACTCCGCCATTTCGAGAATGGTGTCGATGGATTCCTGCTTGGCAGGGTCGATAAAACTGCAAGTATTCACAACGATAACTTCGGCGTCCGACGGGTGCGGCGTCAGCTCATGGCCCTGCGCCGTGAGCTGGCCCATCATCACCTCCGTGTCGACGAGGTTCTTCGGGCATCCGAGACTGACGAATCCTATTTTCAACTTTTTTTCAACTTTGGGAAACCTAAATATGGCAATGCGAGAGACCGCGTTTTTCAAGGTACTGCTGGTGATAGCCTTCGGCCGGCCAGAAAACCGGCGCAGGCTCGATCTGGGTCACGATCGGGCGTTTCACGCGGGTTTGAGCGGCTTGAAGCGAGGCCTTCGCTTCGGCCTCCTGCTCCGGCGAATGGGTGAAGATCGCGGATCGGTATTGGCTGCCCCAATCCGGTCCCTGGCGGTTCAGCGTGGTGGGGTCGTGATTGGCCCAGAAGACCTCCAAGAGATCGTGGTAGCTGATAACCTTCGGATCGAAGGTCACTTCGACTGCTTCGGCGTGTCCGGTGCGGTCGGTGCAAACCTGCTCATAAGTAGGATGGTCGACCTTGCCGCCGATGTAGCCCACTTGCGTGGACTTCACCCCGGCCAAGCGCCTGAAAGCTGCCTCGACACCCCAAAAACAGCCCGCCCCGAAGGTGGCCTTTTCCGTTGTCGTTTCGGGCGATCCAGTATCCATATCTCAATTGTACCCTCAGGCCTCAAACCGATTGTAGCGGGGAGACTGCTAGGCTGAAGTCTTGAGAGTCGCGACCAAGCTCAGAGTCAACAACACGACGCGAGGCACCATGCTCGCCGACCGCGCCGATATCGCCGATACCAGCGCCAAGCGCCGCACCGGCCTGCTGAAGCACAGCGGCCTGGCGCCCGGGGAAGGATTGTGGATCGTGCCCTGCGAAGGCGTGCACACATTCTTCATGAAATTTCCCATCGACGTGGTGTTTTTGAACCGCAAGCGCAAGGTACTGAAGATCCGGCCGAATATGGTGCGCCGCCGCATTGCATTCAGTCTGCGGGCGCATTCTGTGCTGGAACTGCCTGCGGGAAGGCTCGCCGAGACGGCCACGGAAGCCGGCGACGTGCTGGAATTCGAAAAGTATTAGTCAGGCCCACAAAGGGCCGGTCGCGGCTCTCAGTTCGCGAAAATAACAGATCCGCTGGTGGCCGCGACCTAGGCTCCGTTTTGCGCGCTGTTACTAGACTAGGGCTTAGGCCCTTGAAATCGCACTCCACAACCTGTATCATCTGCCCACCATTATTATTAAACTTATTCTTATTAAATTAAAACGGCTGGTGAACGCGGCTCATCCGATAATGGACTGGCGCGTTTTCGCTTGCAGCTCATGGCCGCGCGATATGGACTACCGGAGCAGGAAGCACGGACGATAACCGACGAGTGGCCGCAGTCCATGAAGGTGTTTCCGACCGCCGCCCATTTGAAGGCTGCCGCCTTCCATCAAAACCAGCAACCATACCGCTCAAACGGCGGACATTCAGGGAGAACTCACGGCTGAAGCGCGATTTCGCCGAGCTTCACCAAATTGGCGTTCCAAATCCATCGTAAATGCTCTGTTTGGCGATGCACGCATTGCGAGGGTCCGCGACGGACTCCCGCTGAAGACGAAGCGCGGCCTCCTGATCGATTACTCGTGTCGCCTGCTGCTTCCCGACGTCGTAAAAGTAAAGGGAGGCGAAGGGGTAGGTAGTCTTTTCCGTTGGATTCAGCACCGCCCGCTCGCTAACCTGCATCTGTGGCCAGAGGACGTCGCCTTGTATTGAGGGGTCGTTGTAGGCAAAGGCGAACACTCCAGTTAGGTCCCAATCCGTTTCAAAAATAATCCCCGGGCCAGTCCAGGGACAGTACCCGTCCAAGAGGATTGACGTACCTTTCGGTGGATTTGCGATAGCTTGTTGAATCTGACTCAAAATGACCTGTTGACGATGTGAGGACTCGATCCAGAAGGACGCGATTGTTTGATCAATCCAGTACGCACAACCACAGCACAACGATATCAGGACACAGAAAAGCAAGTTTCCAACATTTCCTCGGCCGAGAATGCGGCTGAATAATCCCGCCAGGCCCGCGATCAGAATTGAAACTGGCACTGAAGCTGCGACCGCCACGCGATTGTTGATGCCAACGCCGAAGCCGAAAGTGGTCCAGAAATACGCATAACTCAGTCCGGTTAATACAAAAGCGGCCAGCGTTAAAGCAAAGATCTCGACGACACGAAACTGACGCTGAGACGTTGTGATAGCTAGCCGAGCCAGATAGAGAGCAATGATTAACGTAATTACCAACGACAGGATGAAGGTAGGCGCATCAAAATAACGCCGCCAGATGGCACCTAGGACATGCGGAAGCCGCATGCCGTAGGCGCCGAAATTAAGCTCAACCGCGGCGGGAAAAGCATTTTTGATCCATGGTTCCTGGATGGACGACGCACGCGATGTGACCAGGAACTTGAACCCCAGGATCAATAGAATAAGTGGCGGATTCCGCAGATAATATAGCCACCATTCCCAGGTTTTGCGGCACGGCTCCTGACCTCGACGGCGAATTTGAATATGCTTCAGCCCCATCACTATGGGGTTGACAAGGAACAATGGCAAAAATGCTTCATAGGATAAACCACTTAAAAGCAGACAAACCACCGATAATGTGGTCCAACCCCAGGCCGTATTTGCCAAGAGCTGCCTCGTGTCAGAATAGACGGCGAGGAAATATGCAGCCATGCTCACGGTGATTTGCGTTGTGGCTAGCCATAAGCGAACGGTTGAGTAGTGCGGCAGCAAACCATAGAGCAGCACGATAGCCAATGCCGCAACGCGATCTTCTAATAGCTGCTCCAGAGCCAGATAGAAAAGCCAGAGGCTAAGGAAGATAACGATCGCAATTGCGACATGATACCCGAGCGGGTTTAGTCCGAACAGGCGGTACAAGATAGCGTCATATAGCGCTTGGACCGGCCGTGGAGATGTATCGTTCTCCGTTGTAAAGGTCCTGACGAGTCCGCTCAGGGATTGATCCGGCGCGAATCGGAAGGACTTGAGAAACGCCCAATCATCACTGTAGAAGCCAAGCCGAGTCACTGAGAGAACCGAGGTCAGTAGGCTGATCACCGCCAGAAAGGTGCAATCCTCTATTCTCCATTTGCGTTCAGCAGACCCCTTCCTCGGACCCATGGTGAGTCAGTGTACCACCCCAGCCCGTTGCCGTCGCGATGGCGAAGCCGGGTTGGGCCGCAAAGCCGTGGATGACCGTGCGGGGGGCGGAGGAAGCTTGCAGGCGGCCAGCTACTGCGATCGCAGCCGTTGTCTCAGTGATGTTTGCACGGAAGGCAAAAGACTGGACTCCACAAGTTGACCACTCGGCAGATGGCGCAGGCCTGGGGCAGAGAGTTCCAGAGATAAGTCCGCCTCTCCCATATCGAAATGGATGCGGGCATTGTCATCATCCACAGTGGCGATGAATTCTAGGTCGAGGGTCTGCCACTCCTGCGTCAACTCAATCCTTTGATACAGGCCCAAGCTCGTCCACGGCGGATGCGCTGCTGCAACTCCAAAGTGAAGGCTGCGAGGATTATCTGCCTTAGCTTGAAAGTGAAGCGCATAACGATGATTCATTTGGAGGTTATAGAAAGGAATATTTAATTGAATATCCGAACTCGTGCCTGTTGCCGCTCTTTCGATCGCGACCCGCACCCACCCGGGGCCGTTCGGCAGTTCCAGCAGTCGCGCAGCGCTGCCCCCGTCCGTCCGAAGCTGAACCTGCGCCGCTTGCACTGCTTTCTGGAACGTACTCCAAGTATCCGGATCGCCGATTCCCTCTTTGAGTAAATAAGATTCAAACCATTGCAAAAAAAAGGCTCGAATTGCGTCGTAGTGTCCGCCACCGGTTGCGACGGCGTCACACGAGTCAGGATGGATACGATACAGGTCCCATTCCTCGCTCGAGACGAAAATCGGTTGACTCATATACATTTTAACCAGAAAGGCTTGGTCATCGTAGAGTTGATTGACGCCGCGGAAATCTTCCTCGAAACCGCCGACGGCTTCGAGCGCTTCGCGGCGGACCAGGAAATCGGAGGGCGGGGGCGTTGTGGCTGGCCCAAACGGATAGAGTCGCGTCAGTAAAGCCGGCGGGTCGAAAAGCATCTCGGTCTGGACCCCAAGATCCGGGACGAAATCCAAACTGAAATCCTCGTCATTCCCAGTCCAGCTATGCCAATACCGACTGGCTCCGTAGACCATCGAGGCCCGCGGCTTCGATTCCATGATCGCCACCTGCCTCTCAAGTTTATGTGGAAGCCAGACATCGTCGGAGTCCAAGAAAGCAACATATCGTCCCTGGCAGCGCCGGATCCCGAGGTTGCGCGATGCCGACATCCCGCGGTTCCGATGCTCCTCATGCTCAAGATACATAACCTGTCCGGAGTATTTCTCAGCGTAAAAATGGGCAATCCGCGTGCTTCCGTCTGTAGAACCATCATCGACAAGCATCAGTTCCCAATTGTGATACGTCTGCGCAACAATGCTCTCGATGGCCTCTTGAATGAACCTTTCAGCGTTGAAGAAAATCATCACGACCGAAGCAAGTGGTTCGGTCGGATTATTCACCATATAAAATCTTTTTGGAGTTGTTAGCGGCCATAATGAAAGGGCGAGTCATGTCGCTTGGGACGGTTGACGGGGAGTCAGCGAACTCCTCTAGGCGCGGCACCGTACGATACCAACCAATGTAACAATCTCGCGCGCCTCCTCAAGACGATTCTCTCGCACCCCCCCGCTCATTGTCCATCGCCTGGCGTTGTAAAGAAAACAACTCGGGACGTTGACTTGGCTGGCTGTAGCAAATTCTAGCAATGTGCGGTATGCTAATCATATAAGCCTTGGAGAATCAGATGGATGCGGCAACCCTTGAGGAGCCATCGCCTCGCCGTGGACGATGGTTTGACCGCGTATGAACGAAGTCAGGCCCTTCTAAGTAACAGCCCGCAAAACGGAGCCTGGGTCGCGGCCACGAGCCGAGCTGTTACTTTCGGGAATTGAGGGCCGCGACCGGCCCTTTGCGGGCTTCTAAGTAACAGCCCGCAAAACGGAGCCTGGGTCGCGGCCACGAGCCGAGCTGTTACTTTCGGGAATTGAGGGCCGCGACCGGCCCTTTGCGGGCTAGCTTGGAGCACCGCATCGGAGGCTAAGGTCCGGCGTTTCGAGTGCATGGGAAAGAGGTGATTGCCGATTATGAGTGACAGCTATCGTCAGGGGAAATCGCGCGTGTCGGTGATTATTCCCTTTCTGAATGCCGAGAGATTCCTGGTAGAAGCAATTGAGAACGTCCTCGCGCAGACCTATAGCGATTGGGAGCTGATGCTTGTCGATGATGGTTCTACAGACGGAAGCACGCGGATTGCCCATTTTTACGCTGAGAAATACCCGGGACAGGTCAGGTATCTTGAGCATGAGGAGCATCGGAGCCTCGGGATGTCGACATCGCGCAACCTCGGGATCCGGCACTGCAAGGGACGATATGTTGCTTTCTTGGACTCAGACGACGTCTGGCTTCCACATAAACTTGAGAGGCAGGTGGCGATCATGGAGTCGGAGCCACGGGCCTCGATGGTATATGGGCTTAGTCAATTCTGGTACAGCTGGACCGGAGACGCGGAGGATCGAAAGCGTGATTTCGTTCCAGATTCGGACGTCCCGACCAACGCGCTGTATGCCTCGAAAACCTTATTGTCGACTCTGTATCCTATCGGGTCTGCTACCCCGCCCTCGATGTCTAACCTCTTAACAGTGCGCGAATTATTCGAGCGCACCGGCGGCTTCGAGGAGAGATTTCGCGGGATATACGAGGATTTAGCATTTTTAGTAAAGGCCTACCTGTTTGGATCAGGGGTGTTTGTTTCCGGAGAGCAGTGGGTCCGTTCTCGGATTCATTCGTCGTATAATCCGCCTATTTGGCCGGAAGCGGCGCAAAGCCGCGCGCCGCGAATGGTCTTCCTTAACTGGGTGGAAACCTATCTGGACCAGCAGTGCATTACCGACCACGTGATTCGGTCCGTCGTTCATCTCGCGCTGGAGATTCAGAAACCCAAGGAAGATATTCATCACAACGGCTGGTTCCTAAGATTGGCCGATTCCAATGAGGCGGATGTGGGGACGCCGCCGGAACGCCCCGACGCGATGCGAATCGTCGTATGGAAATGCGCTTCCCAAGCGGCTTGGGATATTCAGATGAATTTACCGCGCTTGAGACTCAAGGGCGATTACAAGTATAAAATCCGGTTTGAGGCCAGGGCCGATAGCCCTCGCAGCCTGAATGTCGGGGTTTCTATGGCTCATGAACCCTGGTTCGGGCTAGGCCTGTATACCGCCGTCGAGGTCACGACCGAGTGGACCCCATTTGAACTGCATTTCGTGGCGGGCGCCGACGACCAAAATGCCCGCATTCATTTCGATCTGGGTGGGTCGGCAATAGCCGTGGAACTTGCGTCGACGGGGTTGTTTCTTGAGGACGGGAGTCCAGCACTCTCAGATATACAATTCGGGGAGTTGAGGAGGCTTACGCCGATCAGCCGCAGCTGGGGATATGATCGAGGCGTCCCTATCGATCGTTATTACATTGAAAAATTCATGCGGAGCCGAGCCATCGATGTTCGGGGGCGTGTTCTAGAGATCGAGGAGAATACGTACACCTACAAGTTTGGCGGTCGGAGCGTAACCAGTAGCGATATCCTCCACATTGAAGAAGGTTATCCGAGGGCAACAATCATTGGGGATCTTACCAACGCGCCCCATATTCCCGACGACAGATTTAATTGCATCATCCTAACGCAAACCCTCCAATTGATCTATGACTTTCACGCCGCCATCAGGACTCTTTATCGGATCCTCAAACCCGGCGGAGTGCTCCTAGTAACCTTTCCCGGAATCACCCAAAACAACGACCGTGACTGGGCTAACGATTGGTATTGGAGCTTTACACCCCTGGCTGCCCGGCGAATGTTTGGAGAGGTGTTTCCTCCGTCCAACGTCTCGATTGATACCTTTGGAAACGTTCTTTCAGCTGCATCCTTCCTTCAGGGAATCTCCGCGGGAGAACTGAGCGAGCAGGAGCTCGACTACGCCGAACGCGGCTATGAGGTGACGATAGGGGTGCGCGCAATCAAGGATGGCGGAGCGCACTAGACTAGGGCTTATTGATGCCAGTCCAGATTCCCGCTGACGCTCAGATTCGGGCTCAAGTATGCAGTCAGACGAAAACTGACCCTATCAGTTTTGTGGGGGAAAATGATATTGCCGTTGCGGATTTGGGTTGCGTCCAGATCGATGACCTTGGCATATTCGCCATCGTGAATCTCCAGCACACCCCGGTCCGCCTTGCGGAGCAGCGGAGACTCGCCGTTCCATCGCAACGATAACGTGTCGCCGGTTTTTGTCACCACCATCGAGAGAGAATTCTCGGTCACCCCGGAGATTCCCCTTGGCCCGACATTCAGCGCCGCCAGATAGCCTAGCGCAACGCCCAGCAAGAGGAAGACGAACGACAGAGGGATCATCAATGTCCACCCGCCTCCGCCGGAGCGAGGCGGCGTGGAGTAGGCCATCCCCGGATCTGGAGCCTGGTAAGAAGGGCTTGGGAGATAACCTCGATCCGCAACCAGGTCGACCGCAGTTTCGGGAGCGGCATGAGCTACCTCCGCCGAGACGCGTTGCTTTTTCTCCGTCAAGGGCCGATGCTCCGGAGGCTCCTCGCCGGTCAACTCAAACCGGCGGAACGGAAACTCAAGCGGAGTCGTCTTCTGAAATTCCCCGCCCTCGCGAAAAAAGAAGCCTGCCGGACTGGCCTTGGTCACAAAAGGCTTTACCAACAAGACCACGTGCGAAGGATCGGGAAAGTTACGAGCCATCAGCTCAAGGTCTTCGGGAGCCAGGGTCAGCCCGTCACGGGTGTGACTTCGATAAAAGCCCACCGCGTATCTTTGCGGCGTGGATCCGGGCGGTGAAGATCTGCGCAGCGCGTCGTCAGGGCGCCATCGCTCCACAGTATCGTCGAACGCCTGGGTCTCGTCTTCGGAAAGCAAGTATGATGGACCACGAGTATATCCGCATTGCAGCGGCTCGAAATCCTCGATGCGCACGATTGTAGTCGCGCCGGTTTCGATAGAACCGATCAGCAGCCCGCCTACTTCCGCGCCGCGCTTCGGCACCGCACCGAAGCCGCGCATGATCTCCAGAAAAAGCGCATCGATCACTTCGACACGAATGTGGATCTGGAACCCTTTTCCCGCAGCCTCCCAAACATACTCCGCGGGCGTGCCTTGTGCTGGCGTGTCCATTTCAGGTAAGTTTATCGTACTCCGTGGCTGGGACTCTCTATCTTGTTGCGACGCCGATTGGCAATCTGGAGGACATCACCCTGCGGGCGCTGCGCGTGCTGCGCGAAGTGGCCTGGATTGCCTGTGAAGATACCCGCCAGACCCGCAAGCTACTGGACCACTTCAGCATCGCTACGAAGCTGGTCAGCTATCACGAGCATAACGAAGCCGCGCGCGCCGCGGAACTGGTGCAACAACTCGAGGACGGATCGAGCGGAGCGTTGGTTTCCGACGCCGGCACGCCTTTGATTTCAGACCCTGGCTATCGCCTGGTGGCCGCGGCCATCGCCTCCAGCGTCGCGGTGGTTCCCATTCCAGGAGCATCCGCCGCTCTGGCTGCCTTGGCTGGCTCGGGTCTGGGGACGGATGCGTTTGCGTTCCGGGGATTTCTGCCGCCTCGCACCGTCGCGCGCCGCAAGATTTTCGAATCGCTTAAAGAAGCCGATTGCACCGTGATCTTTTACGAGGCTCCGCACCGGATCCTGGAGACTTTGGAGGATGTCGAGGCCGTTTTGGGGACGCGGCCTGTGGTAGTGGCTCGTGAGCTGACCAAGATCCACGAGGAATTCCTGCGCGGCACTGCTTCTGAGGTCCGCCTCCAGCTCGCGGCGCGGCCGTCCGTCAAAGGCGAGATTACGTTACTGATTGGGCGGCCGTCGCACGATTCCAAACCTGATCTGGAGGACGCGGAGGAGCAGGTTCGCCAGCTTGAGAAGCAGGGACTCTCGCGGATGGACGCCGTGAAGCAGGTGGCCAAGACTCGGGGCATCCCCAAGCGCGACCTGTATCGCAGGGTTATTTCGTGAGGTTATTTCCTGACTGGACGCGCCGGCGCCGCACAGCACTCCACAACACACTGCTGGTGCTCCTGCTGCAAGAATTCGACGATCATCTCGATCATGGCTGGATGCGTTTCGACAGTCCGCGCACGTGCGATGCAGATTCCGAGGTCGCCGGCCACCTGGCGAGCTTCGACATCCAGATCGTAGATTACCTCCATGTGATCCGATAGAAAGCCGATGGGCACGATCACTGTATCGCGCCGGTTATCGCGCAAGTAGTCGCAAATATCCGGTTCGAGCCACGGCTGCGTAGGCGGCCCACTGCGGCTCTGCCATGCAAAATCCCACTCGCCGCCGCGGCCGACCGCGGCCGCGACTGCCGCGGAGGCCTGCTCTAACTCCCGCACATACGGGCTGGCCCGCGCCATTGCCAACGGAACGGAGTGCGCGGTGAAGACGAGCCGTCCCTGAGGCAGCTCTTCCAATGCCGCGCGGACGCGATCGGTCATGGCTTCCAGAAATTTCGGGTGCGACGAGAAGGGACGAACTTTATCGATCCGCGGCGCGCCCTCTACCTGTGCGCGAGCACGTTCGATGTCCTCTATATACTGGCGGCAGCCCGAGTACGAACCGAACGCCGAAGTCACGAACGCCAGTGCATGGCGCACGCCATCTTCGCGCATCTGCCGCACGGTATCGCCCAAAAGCGGATACCAATTCCGATTTCCCCAGTAAATCGGCAGCGTGATGCGTTCCCGCAAGGCCGCGATCAGGGTGCGATTCTGATCGTTGATGGGGCTGCGGCCATCGAAGTGGTAATAATGCTCGGCGACTTCGAACATCCTCTCTTGCGGAACGTTGCGGCCGCGCAGCACGTTTTCAAGAAACGGAATCACATCGTCGCATTTTTCCGGACCACCGAAGGAAACGATCAGCAACGCGTCATATTGGCTTACGTCAGGAGACACACTTCGATTGTACTAAGAGGCATGATTTGCGGCCTGTCTGATACCATGTAACACCAGCATGGAACTGAAGCCTACCGACATTGTCCTGGCGCTGATGCAGTTTCTGGAAATACTGCTGCCCGGAGCGCTGGTTGCATTCGTGAGTAACGCTCAGGCGGGGAAGTATGTTTTTGGACCGCAGCAAATCCTGCCGGCTATCGCGGGGGAGGCTCAAGGCTGGGTGATCTTCTTCTTTGCATCCTATCTCCTCGGTCATTTTGTATTCCTGATCGCCTCATTTCTGGACGATTATGCCTATAATCCTGTTCGGGAAAGGTGGAAGCCGTTAACCAAGGATTTGGCGTATCAGAGGGCAACCTCTATCAAACGCCGCCGTCTACACGACGACAAGCAGGAAATTGTCAACACGTTCCAATGGGCGAAAGCCAGGTTGAACCTGGAACATCCCTCTGCGTTGGCCGAAATCAAACGGAACGAATCCGACTCCAAGTTTTTCCGCAGCCTCGTAATCGTCTTCTTCGCCTTTGCGATTCTTGAATTTTCTCAAGGGCGTTCGGTGAGCGGCGTCGGCTGTCTGGCGTTTTCCGCGTTGTCTTTCTTGCGGTACGTCGATCAAAGGTGGAAGAGCACACAGATCGCCTATATTCACTTGATCGCCATGGAAGACCTCGGGCGCGGTCGGCCGCAGACCGAATAGGCTTGCACAAGAACTGACCTGCTTTAGCGGGGATAAGGATGGCCTCGAAGTGTCGTCAGCGCGCGATAAATCTGCTCGGCCAGAATCACTCGAGCCAATTCATGCGGCATGGTCATCGGCGACAGCGCCAGAAGAAGATCCGCGCGATCCCTCCACTCCGCCGGTAAGCCATCCGCTCCGCCGATAATGAAAATCAGGTCTCTGTCGAACAGTTTTGCGAGCTTCGCTGAATCTATCGCGCGTCCCAGCGGGTCCAGCAACACCTTGAAGGCCGAAGGGTGCCTTTCCCATGGATCAAACCGCTGCGGACGAATTTCCCGCATCTCGCAAGTTGAAAATCTCGTCGAGCGCTTGATGTACTCCTCCGCCATCGCATTGGCGTGCGCATCGCGCGCTTTGCCGATGTAATAGAGGAAAATCTTCACCCGGCTTTTCTACGAAGACTTCCGGTAAAACGGGATATCGTTGCGGTCTTCGACAAACTCCACCGCATCGCCGATTTGAACGCGCTCGCCCGAGATCCGCACCGTTCGCCGGCTTTCGTCTCCAAGCGTCACAATCGCAATTTGATACGGAGCATCCGCTGTAAACTGCGCCGGCGCCATGTGAACCACGGTTTCCGTGTAAACAATACCTGTGGCTGACGCCGTCTTCATGCTGCCCCCAGAATCGTGACGACCGCCGTCGCGCCGGAGCCGCCCAGATTCTCCGCCAATCCCAGCGAATGCCGCGCCACCTGCAACTCGCCCGCATCTCCGCGGATTTGCGTGACGACGTCGCAGATCTGACCAACGCCGGTGGCGCCCACCGGATGCCCCTTGGCTTTCAAGCCGCCGCTTGCGTTCACCGGACGCTCGCCCTTCAAGCAAGTGCGGCCCTCCATCGCGTAGCGGCCGCCCTCGCCTCGCGCAACGAATTCCAGGTCCTCGGTGGCGATAATCTCGGCGATAGTGAAGCAGTCGTGCAGTTCAGCGAACTCGATATCCCGCGCGGTGACTCCGGCCATTCGATACGCTTTTTCGCCGGCCATGCGCACGGCCCGGAAGGTGGTGATATCGTCCTTCATGTCCAGCGCGACATGATCCGAGGTCTGCGCGATCCCCAGAATCCTCACCGGCTTGTCCGTGAACTCGCGGGCGCGTTCGAGGGGCGCGATCATCACCGCCGCCGCGCCATCGCTGATCAGCGAACAATCGTAGACCGTCAGCGGATCGGAAACCGGCTTCCCGGCGAGAGCCTGCTCCATGGTGATGACCTTGCGCATATGCGCCATCGGGTTCTTCGCCCCGTTGGCGTGATTCTTTACGGCCACCGCGGCCATCTGTTCCCGAGTGGTCCCGAACTGATGCATGTGCCTGCGGGCGATCATCGCGAACAGCGCCGGAAACGTCGCGCCCACGCGAACCTCGCCCGAGCAATCGCCCGCCCCAGCCAGAATCTCGGTGACTTTGGGCGTCGTCTGCGAAGTCATCTTTTCCACGCCGCCCACCAGGACCAAATCGTACATCCCTGACGCTACACTCGAAACCGCGTGAAAAAAGGCCGAGCCACTGGAAGCGCAGGCGGCCTCAAATCGCGTGCAAGGGACGCCGCTGATGCCGATCCCGGAGGCCACATACGGCGCCAGATGATTCTGACCGACGAACGAGGGTCCCGCGAAGTTGCCGAGGTAAAAAGCCTCGACTTGTGAAGCATTTACGTGAGCATCTGCGAGGCATTTTTGACCCGCTTCGACCGCCAACGAGCGCAAATCGCGATCCGGGAAAGCCCCAAAAGCGGTCTTGCCGATGCCGATTACCGCCACGGCTTTCATATATGATTAGGATAACGCCCTCGCGAGGCGTTGGAAAGAAAGGCGGCCAGTACTGCACGCTGCGTAACGGTTCCACGTCATCTTGTTGTAGGAGACGTGTCGTGTGCAAGCGGTATTGAGATCTAGCATGGGGGAAGCTCCGGGATCCACTCGATTCTTCGACGGTGTTCCGCTGTCGTCGGAACTTGAGAACCGTTTTGTGTCCGAGAACATGCGGCGCGTGTTCCTGCTGATCTACCGCATCGTGGGCAACGTAGCCGACGCCCAGGATCTGACCCAGGAAGCCTTCATCAAAGCGCTGCAGCGCCAGGATCAATTAAAGGATCTGGAAAAAGCCGCGCACTGGCTTTCACGCATCGCCAGCAATACCGCCATTGACTTTCTGCGGCGGTCGGGGAGGGTGAGTTTTTCCGACCTTGAGGACCTGCCGGAGCCCATGGTCAGCTCCCGCGACGAAAACCCGGAACAGCGAGTGCTGCGCAACGAACATCGTGAACGGCTGGAGGCAGGGTTAGAGGTGTTGACCAGCCGTGAGCGAACGGCTCTTCTGCTGCGCGATGTCGAGGATATGCCGGCGGAGGAAGTAGCCGCGCGGCTGAATTGCTCCAAGGCCACCGTACGCTCCCACATCGCCAACGCCCGCGTGAAGCTGCGGCGGCATTTTGAAAGAAGGCAGGCGTGATGCCGAGTCATATTGCGGAATCCGATCTGGCTCTGTTCGTCTCCGGCGACGTCAGTATGTGGAGGTACGGGGTTGCGTGCCTGCATGTCGCCCGTTGCGAGGCCTGCCGCGCACGCATTGAGGTGTACCGGCAGGGCCGGAAAGATTTGAAGCAAGCCGCCTCTGAGATGCCCGTGGGCGTGAATTGGGATCGGCTTGCCGCGGAGATGACCGCCAATATTCGTGTCGGCTTGGCTGCGGGCGAATGCGTGGCTCCGCGGCGCAGGAAACCGCCCGCCTTCGCGGCATGGAAGCCGGCGGCGATCGCTACCGGGATCGTCGCTATAGTGAGCGCGGCGTGGTGGCTGAATCTGCCTTCGTCCGACGCTGAATCGCTGGCGCGCGCCATGAAGTCGCTGGTAAGCGGCGGCCGGCCGGTTGCACCGTTCACTGAGAATCATGAGGCGGCAGCTCAGGACGCGATGGCGCAAGTATCCTCCGACGGCGTCGAGCTCAAGCAGAACGGGGTTGCCATGGCCATTCCGCAAAGCCCTTCGCAGCCGGAAAGCAAAGCCGCCAGCGCCCCCAGCCCAACCACCCCGGCTCACGACTACCTGACCGTGACGGTGGCTTTAAGCGGACAAACGCCGTGCACGAAGATCGATCTGCCCAAGGGCAAGGATTCGCCGATTACGCTGGACTCCTATGATTGCGGCGATACAAAGGTGACTCCGCGTGTCGGCGCCTACCTGGTGGACTTCCATCCCATTCTGGCTCTTCGCAATTCCAGTACGAAGCGCGTCCGGAGCGTGACGATGACGGTTCTGGCCCAGGAAGGCCCGCCCGGCGGCAGAGCTTCGGTGTCCGTGCCCAGCCTCGACATCGCGCCTGGCGATGCGTTTTCGGTGCACATCAATCAGACGCTGCTAAGTCCGGCTTCCGGCAATCCTTCCATTCAAGTGCAGCTGGATGGCGTGCTGTTCGAGGATTTGAGTTTCTACGGTCCCGACAAATTGAATTTGCACCACGATATGACGGTGTGGGAACTGGAAGCCCGCCAGGATCGCCAGTATTTCAAAAGGCTGCTGGAGACTTCCGGACGCCAGGCCTTGCAAACGGAAATGCTCGAAAGCCTGGCGCGCCAGGCCGATGTGCCTCAGCCGAATGTGCAGATGACCCCAGGCCGTTCCACCGTCGCCCGCGCGACCAACGGCGATACCGGCCAGGACATGCAGTTCGCGTTCCTGCATCTGCCGGATACTCCGGTGGAGCTGAGCGGCGGTGTCGCGCGAGTTTCATCGAATGAAGCCAGCAGCCCGCATTTTGCGGTGCGGAACATCTCCACGCGCCCCGTGCGGCATTTAGAGGTTGGCTGGATTCTGAAGGACCAGGACGGCCGCGAATTCCTGGCCGCGTCCCTGCCCGCCGATTTAAGCCTTGCGCCCGGCCAATCCAGCCAGGTGAGCGAAGACGCGTCGTTGCGCTTCACGGGATACAGCGCGATTCAGAGCATGCGCGCGTTTATCTCCAGCGCCGAGTTCTCCGACGGCTCCTATTGGATCCCCAGCCGCAAGGAACTGGACGATCCGCAACTCCGCCGCGTGGTCGCACCGTCCCCGGAGGAGCAGCGCCTCTCCCAGATCTACAACAAGAGGGGTCTGAGCGCCCTTCTTGCGGAGTTGAGCAAATTTTGATGCGGAGTTGAAGAAATTCTGATTCGCTGGGGCGTCCTGGGAACGGCGCGGACCGCGCGAAAGCGGGTGCTTCCGGCAATTCTGCGCGCCGGGCACAGCATCGTCGCGATCGCTGGGCGAGATCCCGGCCGCCTCGCCGAGTTCCAAAGCCAATTCGGCATCGCCTGCGCGTATTCCTGGAAAGCGGCCGACCGTTTGTTGGAGCACTCCTCCATGGACGCCGTCTACATTCCACTTCCCAACTCCATGCATGCCGAGTGGACCATGCGTGCGCTCCACGCCGGAAAGCATGTGCTCTGCGAGAAGCCAATGGCATTGACAGTGGCCGAAGCCGACCTCGTAATCTCCGCGGCCGCAGACAACAATTGCGTGTTGATGGAGAATTTTTCCTATCAGTTCGCGCCGGCCTTTCAATACCTGGCAAAACTCCAAACCCCACTCAAGGTTGTCAGCCTTTCTCACTCCTTCCAGGCCACGGAGGAGCATCGTCTGCGCTACAATCACGCGCTCGGCGGCGGGAGTTTTCTCGATCTCGGCTGCTACTGCGTGGACCTTGTGCATCGCCTCTTCGATTCTGCGATCACAATCGATCGTGTCCGGGCAACCGCTCCCGCCCCTGGACGCCGCGCCTGGGGATTGGTCGATGAGATGTGCGGGCTGAGCGGCCGAACTTCCTCCGGCATCGCGATCTCGATCGAGTCCAGTTTCTCCGAGTTCGCAGCCCAGGACGCGATCCTGGATTTTGTTGATCCCTCACAACCCAAAAGATCCATACGGCGGATTTTCCGCGCCGATCCAGCCAATCCCGCAGAGATTTCCTCGCTGGATGCCGGGTCGCCGCCGCTCCAGACCTTCGAGCCCTTCGATACCGAAGTCGCGCTCCTAAATGCCTTCGCCGAAATGACAGCCGCGCCCGCCACCAATCCCGCCGATACCCTGCGCTGGCGTCGCAACGCCTCCGTACTCGAACAAGTCCAATCCCGCATCGCGGAGCAGTTGGGAATCCACGCTCGCTAATCCCCGGGTGTGATACTAAACGAAGTGTCCACTCGCTCCGTGAGCGTTTATCTTGCCGGCTCCGCCGTTGCCGCCGCCATCGTCTCCATCGTCGCCAGCGAAATCCTGATGGCTCTGGCCCTGGTCGCCCTTTTCATCCCGCCGCGTGAGCAGATCCGCTGGCCCGCTGTGACGGCGCCGCTTGTTTTGTGGATGCTCTGGACCCTCCTCTCACTCGCCGCATCCGGCCATCCCCGCGAAGGCTTGCCGCAGATCAAGAAGTTCATCTGGTTTGCGATGCTGTTCGTGGTCTATAACGCCATCCGGGAGTTGCGCCACATCCGCGGAGTGGTCATCGCCTGTATCGCCACTGCCACGGTCTCCTCCGCATGGGGCATGGAACAATTTGTGGGAAAGTATCGGACCTACGAGGCCACTCACGCAGCCTACCCCAACTTCTACACCTTCTATGTCGGCGACAGGATCACCGGCTTCATGGGCCACTGGATGACGTTCAGCGGGCAAATGATGATGGCTGTGGTGCTGCTCGCGGCCCTGATTCTTTTTTCACGAGATCACCGGTGGAAGTGGCCTCTAGGCGCCGCCGGCATCCTCATCGCGGTGGGACTCTTCATCGCCGAAACCCGCAGCATGTGGGGCGGAGCCGTCGCCGGCGTCGTCTACCTGCTTTGGTTCAGCCGCCGCTGGCTGATCCTGGCTCTCCCGGTCCTCGCCGCGATCCTTTATCTGACGAATCCTTTCAGTGCGCGCGAGCGCATGATCTCCATCGTGCGCCCCCACGGCGACACCGATTCGAACCAGCACCGCGCCGTTTTGCGACGCATCGGCATTGAAATGATTCGCGCCCATCCCCTCTTTGGCGTCGGGCCGGAGCAAGTGGGCAAACAATACCAGCAATACATCCCGCCCGATGTTCCCCGCCCTCTTCCCACCGGTTATTACGGGCACCTCCATAACATCTATTTCCATTACGCAGCGGAGCGAGGATTGCCCGCGCTCGCGGCGTTGCTCTGGTTCCTGGGCCGGGCACTGTTTGATTTCGCGCGAACCCTGCTGCGCCTGCCTGCGTCGGCCCAGTTGAGGGAGGCTCAGTGGGTTTTGCATGGCGCGATCGCCGTCATCCTGGCAATGATGGTGGGCGGATACGAAGAGGTGAACCTGGGCGATAGCGAGGTTCTGGCGCTGTTTCTAGGCGTCATAGGCTGCGGATACGCCGCCGTTTGGCTGACCGAAAACTCAAACCCGCCACCACCTCGCCGATAAGCCCAATGTGGAAACAAACCATACCGGGCCTGCCAGTCGAGTGGGCCAGTATCTGACCTTTCGAGTCGCACGATCTGATTTCGCGGTAGAGGCCTCGCGCTTGCGCGGAATCCTGCCCGCCCACACTTTGGAGCCCGTGGCGCCTTCGGCCGCACTATCACGCCGGTTCGGCGAATGGACGTGCGGATTCACGAGCATCCGCGGCCGTGATATTCCCGTCGTCGACCTGCGAGGCCGGCTGAATCTGCCCCACGGAACGCACGGCCGCAACCCCTGCATCATCGTGATCGAAATCGATTCGGCGGATGGGCCTCGCCTCGCCGGCTTCGTGGCCGACCGCGTCGCCAGCGTGATCCACGTCCGCGGGCGGGACTTCTTCCATGGCAAGTTGAAGTTCGGGGGACGATCCCTGAATGTCCTCGATCCCGAGCTCTTGCTCGCGGGCTAACTAACGGATGAACGAAGCTTGCGAGCCCGAAAAAGGGATGGCCGAGGCCCTCAATTCCCGAAAGTGATAACTCAGCTCAGCTCGTGGACGCGACCCAGGCTCCGTTTGGAGGAGGGGCATTAAATATCGCAATCGTCTCGGCGGCAAGGTTCCAATCCACCGCGTTTCGTGAAAACCTGCCATAGGCTGGCCCAACAAAGCTGGGGACTTCGGCGAAGCGGAACGCTTTTTCCGAAAGGAAACCGAACGGCATTCCGGGATGATCCCGAACACCATCGGAGCGTCGCGACGCTGGCAATTCGATTGAGGGAAAGTGTTCGCCTTCGTCAAGGGAAACCTATCCCGAGCGAAGCGAATGGGCTGCCGCTAGCGGGCAAAGGGGTGCGGCAGGCCTTGCCCCCACAGTGACGCTGGATCGCGAATAGCGCTCCAGACATTGACGGTTAGCTTCCGGATCGCCGACGACTCAGCTGTCGAGAGCTCTTCGACACAAGTCGTGTGCCTACGTCCTTCGTTAGCCAGCTGTTAGACCGGTTCGCTTGGAGCGTCAATGCTCGATCGAGATCGAACGTTTCATCGTTTGATGGCCGCCACGCGCAAGAGGCCGAAGACCGTCACGCTAGGGAAGCGCTCGCCGAGGACGATCTTTTCAGGATTGCCGCTCTCAGTCGCCGCGTTCTCCGGAGCGCAAAAGTGTAATCCATGTCTCCGGAAGGTTCTGTTGGGTCAAGATGAATGGCCGGTGGCTCTACAAGACACACCGCCGTGCCCAGATTCCTTCAGCCCCGCGCTCCGCAAAACCCATCCGATGTTGGTAGTAAGTCAAGATGTCCGGTTTCATTCACACATGAAATGTCCGGTTTCTTTTTGTCAGCCCGTCGAACCCCTTCGGCTTGCCGAAGGAGGTTTGCGGTTTTTAGTTTGAAGGATAAGACTCGTAGTCGGAGCG
>DASXEY010000011.1:0-100637 GCA_036489835.1 Bryobacteraceae bacterium
TCGATTTCCTTCGCATACACCTGGTATCCGGGCCATCCCAGGACTCTGGTCCAGTCACGCTCCTTCATGCCCTCAGCCTAGCCTACGCGTCAATGGATCCGCGCGGCCTTATTGAAGCCGGTCGAATTCCTGCTCAGAGCCCATTTTCCATTGCATCCGATTGCCGGTCGAGGATCGTTTTCGCACTGCGCGTGAGGCCCGAATAGAACACTATCATGGAACGGTCGAAGCGCTCCAGAAACTCTCTGTCGCAAAGGATGGGGGTGACCGTGACAGTGTCATCCCGCTCGAACCGGATAAAATTCAGGCCACCGAATGCGGCCGCGTACTGATCCTGTTTTCCAATCCTCTCGCCGCAGCGTTCGATTTCGACCCGGCAGCTTTCTTCACCAAGTTGCTCGCGTGAAACGTATCTCGACCGATACGCATGCAGGGCATGAAGCAACCCCACGGTGAACGAGCTCGAGGATCCAAGTCCTGTGCCGCGGGAGGGTATATCAGCTACCGAAGTGATCTCGATGCCACCGTCGATGTTCAGGCAGCGGAGCGCTTCGCGCACAAGCGCATGCTCCACCATGTCCACCGACTGGACCTCCTCCGTTCTGGAGTAGCTGATCCGGATGGCATCGTCGAATTTCTTGTTAACGGCGACATAGACGTACTTGTCAATGGCGGTGCTGACGACTGCACCGCCGAACTTCCGGTAGAACGCGGGCAGGTCACTTCCTCCTCCGGCAAAACTCATCCGAAGAGGTGTCTGGCTGATAATCATTTCGCTGCTGCAACTCCTGCAATCATGCTTGCGGCCTCTTTGGGGTCGGCCCAATGTAGTCCGGCGTGTCGTCATATTGCCCATCGCCGCCTTCGTGGCCGGTGGTGGGCTCTGGTCACGGGTCGCTGCCCGCGTTCGGCAATTCCGTCTGTGCGAGCTCCAGCCCATCCTGATGAGTTCTCTTTCCGGCGAAAGAAGTCAGGTTCCGGAGGCAGCGGCTATTTCAGGTTGCGGCAGAGTCGCACGCAACCTCGCCGAGCCTGCAGTCCGTTTGAAGGCAGCGACTCGAACTGCGGCGGTGGCGAAAGTGCTGAGAAGAAGGGCTGCCGCTGCGCCCTGGACCGAATAGAATTTCACGGCCATGACGCCTACCGAGAACAGCAGCGCTACAGCCATCACGTTCACCAGCGTATCGGCCTTCGCCGCCGCTAGGGTGAAGAGGCCCCGCGAGTAAGGCTGGGAGAACGAAAGAGCCAGAAGGTTCAGCGAGAGCAGAATCAGTATCGTCTGCGTACCGGCGTAGGACGGACCATAAAGAGACGTCATAATCCGGCTTCCCCAAATGCTCAGCACGATGGCAAACGGGGAAAGCATCAGAACCAGCAGGAGGCTAGATTTGTAAACATATTTCGTCATCGAGTCCAACCCTGAGCGGGCATAGAGGGTCGATAGCTTGGGCCCCAAGTAATTTACGAGGCCGCCCAGCACCGGGTTGCCGACCGCGACGATTGCCGCGCAGGAGGCCCACAGGCCCGCGCTCACGGTGCCATGATACGCGTTTAGGAGCCAAGGGTACAAATACGTCGCCAAGGTCCAGAGCAGGGCGCTCCCGAGTACCCATTTGGCGAAGCGCCAGTTTTTTCGGCCTTCGGCCCACCAGCCTTGGCCCAGACTGATCTTCGAACGATACAGCAGCAGCCACGTGGCCGAATGGCCAAGAGAGACGGCCCCCAGGAGGATATAGACTGCGGATGCGTTCAGCGCTCCTTTTCGCCAAAGCACCATCAGGCCGACAAGATGCACCGTAGTGAAGATGACATCGAGAGCGAGCGCCATGGCGACGCGCATGTCGGCGAAGCAGATGCGCCGCACGAACTCCCGCGTATTCAGCAGCGTCAGCACGGCGGCGGTGGTTATAAGCGCGCGCATCATTCCCGGAACTGTCCGCTCCGGCGTAAGGATTCCAGCGCCGACGGCGAGGAAGAAGGCCGCGGCCATGGAAATGGCGCAGTGCAGGAGAAACATGTTCCCGACGTACAGGCGCCGCCGGGAATCGTTCATGTGAGGGCCGAACACAGTGTAAGGAGTTGTCGTCAGGGCACCGGAAAGGTCGACGGTGCTGGATACTATTGTCCAGCAGAGCGCGTACAACCCCAGTTCGGACTTACCTACAAGGCGCCCGAGCGCCAGGCCGGTCAAAAAATTTCCCACGCTAACGACGCCCTGATCGCAGAGGGCGAGAAAGCCTCGATATGCGAAGAGATCCCGAAACCATGCGACAGGGCCCGGGCGTTCGCTGCGTTTCTCCTCGGCTGGGCCAGGAGGGAGCGTCTGCGGCGATTCGATATCGAGTTCTACCGTCTCCGGGGAAGCGGGCAGGGCGCTGGGACGTAACATTTTGGTTGCTGGTCGGCGTTAACAGGTGAAAAATCAGAGAAATGCGAGAGGTTTCGTACCTGGTCCTCAACTGGAGGGGTCCGGCACTGAGATCGATTCAGCCCCGAGGATCGCGGAATCTCTGCGATTGGGGCTCAGTTCCCGTCCATGCCGCGACGAAATCCCGGGCGAGCGGCCTGAGGAGATAGAATGGCTCGACGAGGTAACGGCCGGCGAGGCGGCGGGGCTGCAAAGCAAGCCGAAACAGCCATTCCAACCCTAACTGACCGAGCCACCGGGGAGCTGGAGCCTGCTCGCCGATCAGGTACTCAATCATCGCGCCACCATTCACGATCACATTGGCGTGAACGTGCTGGTACGCATCGAGAATCCACTTCTCCTGCCGCGGCATGCCCATTCCGACTAAAAGGATATTGGGGCAATATCCCCTGATCCCATCGTAGAGCGCCGGCAACTCAGATTCGTCGAAATAGCCATGGTGGAACCGAATGGAGAGTTTCGGATACCGCTTGCGAAATAACTGCGACACCTTGTTTAACGACTCCTGACGTCCGCCTACATAGAATATACGCCAGTCTTTCGCTTCGGCCAGGGACAGAAGATCCTCATGCCAATCGAGGAACGCGGTGCGGTGCTTGCGTTCCAAGGGTAGGCCGAGCATTTTGCCGAGAAAGATCAGGGGCATGCTGTCGATGTAGGTCACCCCCTTCAGATCATAAAAGCGACGCATCTGAGGGTGACGCTGAAAAAGATAAATGCTGTGAATGTTGTGATTGCCAACGATGAAGTTCGGCTGGTTGGTATTGATTGCGTGTTCGAATATGCCTAGCAGTTCGGGTACGTCTATGGCATCGCACTTGACGCCGAGGAGGTTGTAGCGACCGTCGTCTGTCATGTTTTTCTTTGGCATGAGATACTTCAGCAGTCGAATCTTGGAACAAATGTCGTGGGCCGGAGGAGAGTGGGCAATAGCGAGCCGCGTTTAGGCCTGAACAGCTTACCGCGCTGATAGATAGGTCCGCTAAGCCGGCGACGCTAAAGCGAGCTTCATCAGGACCAAATTCAAAATGAGCGCCGGGAACGTCGGAAGTATGACGATGGACTCAGTGAGGCCGTTAATCGTCATGAACACCAGTATCGCCGCAAAAACCCCAGCGGAATCTTCGAATCTTAAGAACTTCACAATACAAACAACAATAGACGTGACCAGCAAGACAATATAAACAATTGCTCCAAGGCCGCCTACCTGGAGGATCATATCCAAATAGGCCGAGTGACTGTGATACGCGGGCCATTTTAATTCATCCGCGACGGCATCAAGTCTGCCTCCCGTCCAGAAGCCCCCATACCCGTAACCCAAGACAGGGCGTGCTGCGGCGTAGCCTCCAGTGACGTCCCAGATCTGGGTACGGCCGGTCAAATCCGTCACCTCGTCTCCATCTCTTTCCGTGCGGAGGACGTTTGTCATTCCAGTTACATCCATTGGTCGGGTATCCGAGGCGTAGAGGAGGGCTGCGCCGGTTATCAGTGCAAGGCCCAACATCAGAACAGCTCCAATACGATATGGTCCCCCCCGGTACCTACGTATTCCGATAATCGAAACTGAGGCGATCATCGCCGCGATAAGCCCCACCAGAGAGGTTCTCGATCCGGTCAGAAACAGGAAAAAGAGAAGCACAATTCCGGCACTGATGCTATAGCGGCGGGAGGAGCCGCCGGAGCCCCAGGCAAACCAAAATGAGATAACGACGGCAACGGCCAAGCCAGCGCCCTGCGTATTGGGAGAAATCGTTCCACTGAAGCGATTGCCGGCGGCAAAAGGGTGCAGGGTGCCTCGAATGAATTCCTGCACGATGGCCGCGGCCAAATTCAGGGATGTCAGGCCGGCGATAAACCGCGACAAGTTGTCTTTTGTCATCCGGGCGGCACACCCCGCGCAAAAAGCGAGCATCAGGCCGAACGCAGCCTGTCGCCTCAAGGTTACGCCAGGGTCGTCCGACCAGATTACGGATACTGCTATCCAGGTTACATAGATCAATAATATTCGGCCCACCACGCCACGTAGCCGCAGATTTCCGCCGTATTTGAAAAGGCACACGATCCCCAGCGAACCTAGAAGAACGGCAAGCGCCTGGTGCAGCAGATTCCCTGCCCCAGCCGCCGCTGCGATGTCGGAAAGATCCAGATTGTCTGCCTGTCTCGGATCGAGCTCATTTTGATATGGGAACAGAATGACCCACGTCAGAATCAAGAAGCCCCAAGGGAATCTGGGTGCCGCATAGAGCCCATCAGCGGCGCGGGTCCTGGTTCTCGCGAGCTCTGGCCCGAATGGGAGAGGGATCGTCATACAGCGGGGATTCTTACGCCGCGCCATCCCCGGTGAGGACCGCCGGAATGGTTTTGGCGAGAATCTTCAGGTCGAGCGACAGGGACCAGGTGTCGATGTACTTAAGATCGAGCGCGATCCAGTGGACAAAATCCGTATTGCTTCGTCCGCTGATCTGCCACAGGCACGTCAGACCCGGCTTCACGCTAAAGCGCCGCATCAGCGACACATCGTCGAAGCGAAGGACATCGCGAACCGACATTGGCCGAGGTCCAACCAATGACATGTCGCCGCGGAGCACATTAAGAAACTGAGGCAGCTCATCCAGCGAACTGACTCGTAGAATGCGGCCCAGCGGGGTGATTCGCGGATCATTTTTAATTTTGAAGATCGGGCCCGCTTTTTCGTTCCGGGCTTCCAGTGACGACTGCAGAGCGTCCGCGTTCTCCACCATCGTTCGAAATTTATACATGCGGAAGCGCCGCTTGTTCCACCCGTAACGCTCCTGCGCGAATAACGCCGGGCCGGGGCTGGTCAATCTGATCGCTACGGTTATCGCCAGCATGAGCGGACCGAGAACAGCCAGACCCACAATCGCTCCCACAATGTCGATGGCGCGTTTGACGAGCAACCGGGAGTCGTCCTGCACTACCTTCAGGCTGACCGTCGGTGCAGTCTCGTGCGGTTCAAATCTGGGCCTGGCGAGCGAGAGTTGGAAAACGTCGGAAAGGTATCTCGCTTCGACGCCGGCACACTCGCAGGTCTGAATTGTGGTCTGAATCTGGTCGTAGCAGGATTTCGCGGGTAGCGCGATCAGCACTTCATCGACGGGCTGTTTCATCAGGATGGCTTCGAGGTCCTCGAGGCCGCCGAGCATTCTGCTTTGGATTTTGGCGGATACAAGATGGTCGTTCGGAGAGTCTACAAAGCCAAGGACGCGTGTACGACCATGTTTCGGCTCCCGGAGGCGTTCATACGTCGCCAACGCGCGAGGGCCGCTCCCGACGATGATCACCTCCCGGAAGCCGCGTAGAGATCGAGCCAGCCGTCCGCCGAAGGCGCGAGCAGCAAGTTGACCGCAGACACCCGCGAGAATCGCCGCCGGCAGAAAGTAGAAAACGATCTTGCGGGTGAACGCACCGCTGTGTGTGGTTAACGGAAACAACAGCGCAAAAGCCGAGGTCACGGTGCATGCTTTGGTCACCTGAAGCAGCATCTTCCAGAAGGCTTCAGCCGGAGCCGGCCTGGAGAGACCGAATGCCCGGAACGCCACTGTCCAAGACAACAAAAAGAGCCCGGTAAGGAACAGGTTCTTGAGCGTGACCCGCATGGCAAGGAACTGGCCAACTCCACTGGGCATCTGGTCCCAATTGAGGGCGGTGAACACGCCCAGCAGCACCAAGAGCACGACGGCGGCGTTTACGAACGCATAGACACGTGCAGCTAGCGGGTGATGGCTGTGAAACATGGCTTGGAATGATCGGGAAGCGGTAGGAGTTAAAAACTCAAGGGATTCGCGAATATACCGTAACTTCCCCATTTGACGAAACGTTCGATCTTGCTCACTGCGTTCTGGGGAACAATGAGCATGTCACCGGGGCGCAAGTCTGAGAGCGGCTCCTTCGAGGTCGTGCTCATCGCCGCCTTCAGATTCAGGATTTTGGTCTCGGCCAGATCGGAGCCCACCCGGCGAAATAGGATGACCTGGGAGTGCTTCGCGCTAGCGGCTTTGAATCCGCCGGCCATGGCGATGGCCTGGAGGGCGGTGACCTGTCCGCGCATTTCGAACTTTCCGGGACTAGCGACTTCACCGCCTACTACGAAGTAAGGCTTCTCGAAGTCTTTCAGCACCAGGGTGATTTCGGGGTCTCTTAAGCGTAAGCTGGCTTTTTCGAGGATTGCGGCCTTGGCTTGCTCCAGGCTCAGGGTTTGCAACTTGAGATCGCCGACGATCTGCAGGGTGACGAAACCATCCGGCTGGATTGTCACTGTTTGGTCGAATTCCGGGGTATACCGGTAGTGGATTTCCAGGACGTCGGCCGGCTGGAGACGGTAGCGGGCGTCATGCTCAGAAAAGGCCGCCGTTTGGGCGAACAGGCTACCGACACTTATCAGGGCAACAAGGATAACAGCGCTTCTCACCGAATTACCTCCGCTGAATCAGAATGCTTCCGGCTAATCTGGCGCCCCTCATCTGGAGAGTACGCTGATCCCGTTGGATCTCTTTCTTTGATGTCCGTCCGGCTTCCACGACGAGGATTACAGAATCCGCCATCGCGGCGACTTCAGCCGCGCCCGCCGCCGCCGACAGAGGAGGACAGTCCAACAGGACCGAATCAAAGTTCCGCCGCAGTCCGTCGAGCCAATTTTCGGGCTTCACAGGCTCGGAGGGCTTAAAGAACTCGATGTTCCGGTCAACCGCCGACGGCCATAGCCATACATTCTGACCCTGGAGGGGCGAGAGTTGGGCCTGGTCGGGGGAAGGCAGAGGATTCATCCGCAGCAACGCGGCCACTGGAACGATTACCACGCGTTTTCCGCACGCAGCCAGCTCAATCGCGATTCCCTGACAGATACCGGTGAGACCATGGTCCAAACGTCTGCCTATGACGGCCACTGCGGACTGAGCGCGGAAAAGACGCCGGATCAGCTCCGAGTATTCCCCGGTGCGTTCCGATGTAACGGCCGGCAAGTATGCGGGGTGCGGATCTAATGGCGTGGCTAAAGCCGCCTTTTCCAATACCTGGAAGTTCCTACTCATGGATGCTCCCGATTTGGCAGGACACGTCGGGGCCGTCTTGACGGGAACCTTCAAAGGGCGCCTGATCGACGGACAGGGCGTGCTCGCCAGATTCCTGGATCTGGCCGCAAGAGCCTTGCTTCATGACTTTCGAGCTAAGAAGGACACGCCACAAACCGCTGCCCTCAGGGCGCTGTACAATGCGGGCAGCGCCGTAGCGGGATTCCATTTCGCTGCGCAAACGTTCTGCGTTCTCGCGATTCCGAAATGCGCCCACTTGAAGCGAGAACTCAGCCGGCGGGACACCAGCCGGGGCTGGCACGACGGGAGCGCGGGAGATTGCCGAGGTCGTGGGAATAGTATCGACGGGCTGCGCGAAGAGGGTTTGAAACAGGAGCGCGGCAGCCGATACAGCGACGCCACCAGCGATGCATACGGAGCGAAATGAGCGGCGTGCCTGTTTGAACGCGGGGGTGTAGTCAGGCGATTGTACAGAGGGCGGTACAGCGGGCGTTTTGACGACGACATCTAGCGTCAAGTCCAGTGGCGTCAAGTCCAGATCGCGGCGGGCCTCCGCCACTTCCTCGCAGGCTACCTGACGATGGTTCAGCGCATACGCCACCGATAGCGAATTGAAGCAGAGCGTATTTATATTTCGCGGCACTCCGTCTGACGCATTGGCGATTTGTTCCAGCGCTTCCCTGGAGAACACGCTGAGTGAAGCACCAACGGTTTCCAGACGATGCGCCATGTAGTCCCGTACTTCTTCCGGGCTCAGTTTCTGCAGGCGCGCGACCACGTTCATACGCTGGCGAATCTGCTCGCAATCGGGCCGGTTCAACGTCCCGGTCAGCCCAGGCTGACCGGCCAGCACAATCTGCACCAGCTTTTCGGCCATGGTCTCGAAGTTGGAGAGCATCCGGATGGCTTCCAGGGTGTCCCGATTCAGGTCCTGCGCTTCATCGAATATGACCACGCAAGTCTTTCCGGCTCGATGCTTTTCCTGCAGGTATTCGTAAAACAGCCGATGGTTTTGCGCGGGCGCTGCTGCCGGCTCAATGCCCAGGGACATGAGGATCGACTCCAGCACGTTGCTGCGATCGAAATACGGGTAGGGCAGGTAAGCAACTTCGGCTTTCCCTTCGAGAAGCTGTACAACCCGCATCAACACGCTGGTTTTGCCCAGGCCGGGGCGCCCCACGAGCAACGCGAAACCACGCCGCTGCTGGATGGCGTAGGAAAGCGTGGCAGCGGCTTCGCGGTGCTGGGCGGTCTCGAAGAAGAAACGGCGGTCCGGCGTTGCGCCAAACGGCTCCTCCCGAAAACCAAAATGAGCGTGATACATGGTTAAAAGACCTGCTGGAATCTAAAAAGAATGGCCCGCAAGAGGCCCGGCAGGAACCTGTCCCTCCGCACCCGGAAGAAGGCCCCGAATTGACACACTGGCGAGAACCGGGAGATTCGTCAGATCCTCCAGTTCGGAGGCGCGCTCCACCGTGTCATTGAGAAACTCCGCCGCAAAGGCTACGCCAAGGCTGAGGAAGCCAGCCAGCAATCCGCCCAAAGCGAGGTTGAGCAGCACGTTGGGCTTCGACGGCAAGTGCGGCTCCGTCGGCGCCTCCGCGATGGCCACATTTGCGATCTTCTGCTGGTCAAGCGATTCCGCGATGCGCGCCTCTTCCGTCTTTTTCGTGTACAGCAAATAGTTCTCTTCGGCTTCCTTCTGATTCCGCGTCAAGTCGTCGTATGCCGCGGTGGCGCTGCCCAGATCCATGGATTGCTGGCGGTAACTGTGCGCCTGCTGCGCAAGGGTATTTCGACGCGCCTGGAGACCGGCGAGCGCAGACTGCTCTTTCGCCATTTCAATCTCAAGCGTCTGGTGCACAGGGTTGACGTCGGTTGCCTGCTCCGTTGCGCTGAGCTTCTTTGCGTTGTCAAGCGCGACCTGAGTGTCGGCGATTTCCTGATCGGCTTCCTGAACCAGGCGGTCGTCGGGGCGGAATTTCGCGAGAAGCAGGGTGCGCCGGTTTTGCAGTTCGGCCAGCATCGACCCCAGGTGCTCCACCGAGTATTGGTTGGGGACGGTGCGGCTCTGGGTTAGAACTCGCGGCGACGCCGCATCGAGTTGTTTGCGGGTATCGGCGCTTTGATCTCTGTACTCACCGATGGCCGCTTCGGCCTGCAAGAGCGCCGATTCCGAATCGGCTGCCTTTTGCAGCATGGTTTCCTGCTGCTGGCTGAGCATGACTATGTTATTCCGCCGGCGAAAGTCGGTTAGTTTCGTCTCGGCGTCTTTCAGCTCATTGCGGTAGCGCTCTGCCTGGCCGGCGAAGAACTCATATGTGCCGGGCGTCGCGTGGACGCGGAGGTGGGCTTCAAGATACGACTCGGCCAACTGCCGGAGCACCGCCGCGGCCTGGCTGGGACTGTGCGCGGAATAATCGATCTGAATGATGTCCGCCTTACGGACGGGAGAGATCTGGAGATCGCGAGTCAGCCGCCGCACGGCTTTTTCAATCATCACGGGCAGCCGTTCGCCGGCAAGCGACGGGCTGGCATCTTCCAGGCGATCCAGGCCGCACTTCAGGACAACCTGCTGGAGTAAATCCTTACTGGTGAGCAATTCGATTTCGGTGTTGATCTGCGTCTCGCTGACTTCGCCGGGATTCGACGATCCACTGTTTCGGTCGGCGGTGACAACCATATCGGCGCGCTCATTCTTCACCAAAAGTTTCATGCCGGCTTCGTACTGCTTTGGCATTGAGAACGTGACTGCGGCGACCCCGCCGAAAACCAGGATGAACGTGATGAACATCAACCACTTGCGTCTCAGCAGGGCAGCGGTGATATCGTTAATCGAAACTTCGTTTGGGATCGAAACTTGGTTTGGCGGAGCGGACTTGCCGTCGTCAATTAGATTCATATGTTGCTCATGGCTGTTTCGGCATCCGCCAAGGATCCCCAGGGTCTATTTCTCATGCGTAACCGTATGGTGCGATCCAAGTGAATTGACCCTTCGCTCCAGCTCACTGACGCGTCCATTCAGGGCCTGAAGGGAGTTCCCCACGCTGACCTCGAAGGTGTGGTCTTCGGTGATGCGCTGGATGGCGATCCGTGTCAAGTCCGAAACGCTGCGGGCTCCAATATTGCGGCATTGCACCCGGAGCAGCTCATACTCCGTCTCGGAAATACGAAAACTGATCGTTCTGCTCTTACGGCTGTGATCCGGCACTTTGAAAAGTTGTTTTCAGCTGTTCACGCCCAGGCTGTATATTCTTGGAGGCTGTGCCAGCCCGGCAACTGCGCCAATGGATTGCGGCCCGTTCTGGTTCGAGATGGGTCTGGCCCATTCGCGCTCCAGTTCAACCACAACCGATCGCTGCAGGAGTTCAACCGAGATCGCCAACCGATACTTCTTATCCGTGGAAAGTACGATACCTTCAATCCCCTTGAGCGGGCCACGTTCCACCAAAACTCGAGCGCCGACGTTTATGAGGGGAACCGATGTCGAAGGAAGACCAGACCGAATCACGGCCTGGATTGCGGCGATCTCTTCATCCGCGATGGCAATTGGAACGCTACCCGCCCCGACGATCTTCCGCACACCTGGAATGGTGAGGACCGGCAGTAAACGTTCGCTTGGGTTAAGCCGGCAGAATACATAACCCGGGAACAGAGCGAACTCCGATTCCTTCACCCGGTCAGCCCATTTCCTCTGTCCAAGATAAAGAGCGGGAAATTCGTCGTACCCTTTTCCGCGCAGGGCAATCGAAACACGACTTTCGCACTTGGCCAGAACCTGGAGGGCGTACCACGACCAATTTCGTGTTGGAATCGCTTCCGTCATCTGCGGTCTCCTATCAAATATATTTAGGACGCTGAATCAATTGTTTTATGGAACCCAAAAGGTTTAGATGAGCCGTGGAGGGCAGGCTGCCGCCACTAACGCCCAGAACGGCGAATCGAAAATCAGTTTAAGTTAAAGTCGCACACTTGCCGCAGGTCGTACATTGACGAGGCGGCTACATGGTTGGAATGAAGTGTTAGATTCGCATTTTACAGACGCTTTCGTCAATTTAATATTTCGTACCCGGAGTACTGAAATAGGAAAAATCCTTTAGATATGAGGTAGATTGCCCTACCACCGTCCTACGACTGTTACACGGAGTTGTAGGTGTACTCCTACGATCGCGTGGCGCTTGCCGCATCCATAAGAGGTGGCGGTTGGTCCGGTATCAGAACAGATGGTGATCGATCGCGTACCGGACCAAGTCAGCGCTGTTCTCAAGCTGCATTTTGTTGAAGATACGCCTTTTGTAGGTGCTGACGGTCTTTATGCTTAAGTTGAGTTCGGAAGCAATCTCGCCGGGCCGCTTTCCTGCGTTCATGGCCAGCATCACCTTGAACTCCTGAGCGGAGAGTGTCTCATGGGCAGGTATTACAATCAGCCCGGATGCCTGCGCGGGGCCGGTGGAGTTCGTACCTTCGAGCACCTGCCTGAAAGCTTTGACGAATTCGACCCGTGGCCTGTCCTTGGTAAGATACCCGAACGCGCCTAAACTCAACGCCTTACGGGCATACCTGGATTCAGGATAAGCGGTCAGGACGAGAACCCGCGCTTGGCACTGTTGCCGGAGAATCTCTTGTAGCATGTCTAGTCCTCGAGTGCCGGGAATATTTAGCTCCAGGGTTACTGCCTGCCACACGCGTTTCTCGAGTGCTTCCAAAACCTCGCTTTTTGTTCCTGCCTCGCCAAAACTAATACCCCGAAATTCTTCTCCAAGAAGTTGTTTAATGCCATAACGGGTCGCGAGGTGGTTATCGGCGATCAGCGTCCAAAAGCCGCCGTCTCCACCCCTATTTTTGCGACTCGGATTGGCCTGGTTCACCAAAAAGGCCTCCCAGCCTCGAGGTAATGCAAGCCGGATCAGGAGCTTGCGATGGGACGGGTTCTTGCGAACGGATCACCCGACGGACTCAGGTCCGTCACATGCCGAATGTATGCGGAGACGTAGACATTGCAGCTTCGGGTTACTTTAAACTGATTTAATTATCTTGCAAACCGGACTGTTGCATTGGGAAGAAGATGAAAGATCGGCTTGCGGCGGGTATGGAACGGTTCTGTTTACAGAACAAATACAACGGTATGAGGGTGGAAAGAAGGGTAGCCGATGGATCATGTAATCAGGGTGTTAGATGGATTATGTTCTGAATTCAGAACATTCGACACCTCTGCAATTGCCGATGTCTCCATCAGCGATGTGGCCTCTTCTGAGGGAGTTCGCGGTTCTTCCGCGGTTCTTTGGCTCCTTTCAGAGCGACTGTGCCCCAACTTCCTTTCCTCGCTGGGCGGAGTGTTGTAACTTTGGCGAAGTGAAGGTCGATGGCGTCCATCAGCGAGAAGTCGCTCATGGTCCAGTGGAAGAGGGTGCCTTCGCGGTAGCAAGAGCCGCGGAGGAAGAATGGCGTGGCGGAAAGGTCGACGACACGTGCGATCCCTAACTTGCGTCGGACGATCTCAAGGCCCGAGATCCAGAGGCGGGCGGTTTCGCGGTTGCTTTCGGCTTCCTGCTTGTCATCGCCATTGAGGTCCTCTTCGTCTGGTTCCCCGATTTCTCGCGGTAGCAATGGTGCGCTTCGTCGTTGAGGACCAGGATGTCCTTCAAGCCCATCAGGCTCGGCATGACGCGCTGGAGCATCTGGCCTCCGGTTTCAAGCGTTTCGACGGGTTCACCGCGCCCCTGGAGCAGTCCACGCGTGATAGTTCGTGATGACGATTTTCGCTCGTTCAAGGTCGCCAAGCATATCCGGCGGGACCAGTTCTCGGGACAGATAGCAACTGTCGGGGTTGTTCGGATAGAGTACGCGGAGACGGTCTTTGATGATGATGCCGGGAGTGACTACTAGGAATCCACGCGTGAACCGGCCGCTGCCCGGACGGCGAACAGCGTTGATCGTCTGCCAGGCAATGATCATCGCCATGACGGTGGTCTTGCCGGCGCCGGTGGCGAGCTTGAGCGCCAAACGCATCAATTCCGGGTTCGCGCCGTTGTTGGCATCGGCGAGTTGTTCCAGAAACCGTTTTCCCGTCTTGCCTAGCTGCGGAGCGACTTCGGTCAACCAGATGGTGGTTTCGACAGGTTCGATCTGGCAGAAGAACGGTCGAACATCGCTGAACTTGTGATGACGCCAGTGCTGGAGGACACGCTGGGTGTCGGGCGTTACTTTCCAATCCTTGGGGTTGGAGAGGCCGCGCCACTGGTCAACGCAGTGGCGCAACTCGTTGATGACAGACGCGTGATGAACTCAGCGCGGCGGCGGCTCTCGATAATCCGCTGCGTCGGCTGGCCGTGTGCATCGAGCTCCCAGTAGCGCGCCGGGTATTCATAGGGAGAATTGAGAATCGGTCGCTCGAAGAATTGGTTGTCCATGTTGACGCGTGACGGGCTACCCTGCCGCACCTGTCAACAGAAACCAGGGAGGCTCCCGCTCAACCTAACACTTCACGAAGGCAACGCGTATTCTGGCCGAATTGCTCGGCCGCGCATAATTCCATGGCAGCACAAAAGGTCCCTGTTATTCCGTGTTATAGTACACGAATTCGAGTCGCCGTATCGGCCCCGGAGCACCCCGCGCGGACTCGTCGCCGTGAGACAATCCTCGGTAAGATCACTCAAGAGAATCGTGGGGAGGGGGGGAGTGAATGGCCGCGAAGAAAATGTTCCCGCCAGGCGAAGTTCAGAATCTGTTCGGCGACGACTACGAAGAGTTTAAGCTTAAGATCGGCTTTCGCATTCAAGCTGGGCAAGTTGTGATGCAGTTTTCGGACCATGTTGAAAGGGTTCGCATGGGCAGCGGCGGCGCGCGAAAGCTAGCGGCAATGCTTATCTTGAAAGCCGATGAACTGGACCGTTTGGGAAATGCCATGCGCGCTGCTTCGAAGCCCGCTGGTTCTGGCGCTACGCCTCCGAAGTCACGACGAAAACAGCCAACAGAATGAGACTTGAAAAACGCATACGGGCGCTGGAGTCCAAACTAACTACGGCCGTTGTGATCCTCCATTTCGCCGATGGCAGCACGCAGCAACTTCGAGGCAGCAGCGACTTTCTGCTGCGCTTGCTCCTAGGCGTTTGCGGCGGGGCGGATCTCGGGTCGGGGCAGGCAGCGCAACTTGATCTGATCCGCCGGGCCGTGGGAGCACAGGAGCCGGGCGGCGGGCACTTGGTCGAGATGATGCAGGCTCTGCTGAACGGGCCGGCTGAGGAAACAGCGGATTGCCCAGCGATGTAACTGTGCCCATTTCTGTGCCCACCCCCTGCATATAAGCATTACTCAGGTTTGCTCGCGCACTCGCTGAGCAGTTGCGGAAGCCTTTGATAACTCGCAACAACGCGCAACCGTTAGCAACGACTGTGCCCAGTTCTAAGCCTATGAAAAGACGTATGTTCCTGGCTACGAACCAGAAGGTCGCATGTTCGAATCATGCCGGGCGCACCACAAAATCAATAACCTGCGATTCTTCCGGTGACCTTCCGCGCCCTGGTCCTCTTCGATATCGATGGCACTCTGGTCCGGCGCGCCGGATCGCACCACCGGGACGCCCTAGTCGAGGGCGTCCGCAGAGTCACCGGACTCGAAACCACCACCGAGGGCATTCCCGTACAGGGCATGCTCGACCCGGACATCCTTACGATCATGCTCAGAAAGGCCGGCGCCTCGCGCGCCGCCATCCGCCAGGCGCTGCCCGAGATCCAGCGCGCCGCGGAGCGCCATTACCTGCGTGTTTGTCCGGAGATTCGGGGGAAGCATTGTCCTTCTGTGACTACGGTGCTGGAGCGTCTGATCCGCCGCAACATCCTCCTGGGTCTGGTGACTGGCAATCTGACCCGCATCGGCTGGCACAAGCTGTACCGCGCCGATCTGCGCCAGTACTTCCGCTTCGGATCTTTCGGTGAAGTGGCCCCCACGCGCGCCGGGCTGGCGCGAATTGCCATCCGTGAAGCCCGTTCGCACGGATGGATCGCCCGGGACGCTCCCATTTCTCTGATCGGCGATTCCCCGAACGACGTGATCGCCGCCCGCGGCAACGGGATTCGATCCATCGCGGTTCGCACCGGAATCACGCCGCCCGCCGAACTGGCAGCGGAGGGTCCCGACTTCCTGCTTGGAACGTTACGCGATCTCCGGCTGCGAATGGTCGAGGAGGGATGACAGTCATTTCGCGCCCGCACATGATATCTTTGATCCGGAGATGGATCGGATGCTGCCAAGGAGGATCGAATCCATGGGTAAATTCGGTGGGAGGCGCGCCGTTCCGGCGGTTGGAATCCTGACGTTTGCCGTGGGAACGTGGGTGCAGGCGCAAGACAGCAAGGTGCTGCGCAGCGCCGGGAGCGTGGCGGCCGATGCCCTGCCCGGTTCCTGGTTGAGCTACGGGCGCAACCAGAGCGAGACGCGCTACAGCACGCTGAAGCAGATCAACGACACGAATGCGAAGCGCCTCGGACTGGCGTGGTCCTACATAACCGGGGCAGGAGGCGGCAATCAAGAGGGCACGCCGCTGGTGTGGAACAACACACTGTATGGCATCACTACGTGGAGCGTGATCTATGCCCTCGACGCGCGCTCCGGCAAGCAGTTGTGGCGTTGGGATCCGGAAGTGAATCAGGCGGCGGTGCGACCCAGAATTTGCTGCGGCATCGTGAATCGCGGACTGGCGCTGTTCAACGGGACGATCATTGCGGCGATCAATGATGGACGCCTCCAGGCGCTGGACGCGATCACGGGCAAGCCGGTATGGGAATCGCGGGTGGCGTATCCGCAGGATCTATATACGCTGACGATGGCGCCGCGGATCGCCGGCGGCAAAGTGATCATCGGAGCGTCGGGCGGCGACAAGCCCACGCGCGGATTTTTCGCGGCGTTCGATGCGGCGACAGGGCATCAGGCATGGAAGTTCTACACGGTTCCCGGCAATCCTGAGACGCCTCCGGAGAACGATGCGATGAAGGCCGCGCTCAAAACCTGGGGCGGCGACTTCTGGACCAAGGGCGGCGGCGGAGCCGTATGGGACGGCTTCGCATACGATCCCGAGGCGAACCTGGTTTACGTCGGCACCGGCAACGCCGAACCGTGGGTGCAGAAATTTCGCGGAGCGCAGGGTCTGGACAACTTGTACACATGCTCGATCCTGGCGGTGGACCTCACCACAGGCCAGCTCAAGTGGCATTTCCAAACCACCCCGAACGATAACTGGGATTTCGATAGCGTGCAGCAGTTGATGCTGCTGGACCTGAACATTAAAGGCAAACCGCGCAAGGTGATCGTGCAGGCTTCGAAGAACGGCTTCTTCTGGGTGCTGGATCGCCTGAACGGCGAGTTCATCTCCGGAGCTCCCTTCGTGAAGACGAATTGGGCCAGCGGGCTCGACACCAAGGGCCGGCCTATCGTCAATCCCGAAGCGTATTACGGCGAAGAGCCGATCTCTCTGTTTCCGACCGGCGGCGGCGCGCACAACTGGTCGCCCATGTCCTACAATCCCGCCACCGGCTTTGTGTACATCTCCGTGTCGCTGATGCCGTTCACTTACGCGGCGACGGCGGAGCTTCGGCCGGGTACAACCGGCTATACGCGCGGCACTGGCGATCCCAAGCCGATTGGAGGACCGGTGATCGGGCCGCCCACGGCTGACGGCATGCGCGGCGCGCTGGAGGCTTGGGACCCGGTGAATCAGAAACTGGCGTGGCGCGTGGATGGAGGGGGCGGCATCGGCGGCGGAACCGTCTCAACTGCTGGAAACCTGGTGTTCCAGGTGGTCAACGACGGGCGTTTCCGCGCGGTGACGGCCGATAAGGGCGAGGTCGTCTATGAGATACAAACCGGACGTACGGGCATGGCTCCGCCGATCACGTATGAGGTGGAGGGAAAGCAATATGTGGCGTTCCAGGGCGGGCTCGGGCGACCCGCGGCGACGGTGGGCCCGAACGACGCGGTCATTGAAAATCCGCCGATGATGTTCGTGTTCGCGCTGGACGGTACTGCTGAATTGCCCAAGCCGGCTCCGCCGCCGAACAACAACCGGCAGCAGCAGCCGGCTGCGGAGCTGCAGCCGCATGAATAGCACCTTGCAGTTGATAGAATCGAGTCTTGAATAATATAAGGATTAGGCGCCGGCCGCTCCTCATGGCAGCGCTTCTTTTGCCTACCGGCGCACTCGCACAATGGCTGAATTACTCGCCGCCGGGCACGCCACGGCTGAAGGACGGCAAGCCGGATCTGACGGGCGTCTGGACGCACGAACACACTTCGGCCGCTGAATTCAAGCGCATCTTAGGCCCTGCCTACGAAGCCGAGTCGCAAGCTGGACTGATTGGGATGGAACTTTCCACCGTCCACAAGTACGGGATCAATGTCTTCGCCGATCCCCGGAAGGCGACGCAGCCATGAAGCGGCGGGCCGCCGAGCAAAGGGTGGACAATGTCTGCCATGGCGAATATGGCTGGCCGGTGGCAGGACTGCTTGCGGAGCCGTTCAAAATCGTTCAGGCGCCCAAAGAAACGATGATTCTCTACGAGGTCGACAATCTGCACCGCCAGGTCTTCACGGATGGCCGCCATTTCCCCGCGACCTTCGAGTTTCCGGCATACCTGGGATATTCTACGGGGCGCTGGGATGGCGACACTTTCGTCGTCGACTCACAGGGCTTCAACGACCAGACTCCGATCGACGCCGTGTGGCATCCCCGCAGTGAAGCAATGCATGTCACGGAGCGTTTCCACCGGCGTGACTTCGGACACCTGGATAGCGAGATCACCTTCGACGATCCTAAGTTGTACACCCGGACGTTCAGCGTTCAGATCGCCTACAATCTGGTACCGGACAACGATATCTTCGAGATGTTCTGCAATCAGAACGAGAAGGATCGCGCGCACATGGTGAAGTAACGGGACGTCTAATGTTCCCTCGACGCCTGTTCGTTTTCTTGGGGTTGCTATCCGCGGCTGCGTCCGCGCAATGGCTGAATTTCCCCACGCCAGGAATCCCGCGGACCCGCGACGGCAAGCCGAACCTGTCTGCTCCCGTGCCGCACACCGCCGACGGAAAGCCGGACCTGTCCGGCGTGTGGATGCATGAGGGCACCTCGGTTGCGGAGATGCGGCGCCTTTTCGGAAATACTCGCGTCGATGAAGTCCTCGCCACACAAGCGCCGGGCATGGAACTCGGCAGTCAAAGCAAATACTCCTTCGATATTCTCATCGACATCCCGCCGGAAGATTCGCCGCTACGGCCTGAAGCGGAGGAAATCATGCGCCGGCGCAATGCCGAATACGATCCCGCGGACCCGTGCGCTGAATTTATCTCCTTCCCGCTGGCCGGTCTGCTCTCCGAGCCGATTAAGATCATTCAAGCGGCTCGCGTGACGGCCATCCTGTATGAAGTCGGCAATCTGCATCGCCAAATTTTCACCGACGGCCGGGCGCTACCCAAGGTATTCAATCTTCCGGCGTACCTGGGCTACTCGGTCGGGCATTGGGAGCGAGATGTCTTTGTGGTGGAAACCGCGGGTTTCAACGATAAGGCGCCTCTCGATGACATGGAGCATCCTCGCAGTGAAGAGCTGCGGGTCACGGAACGCTTCCACCGCCGCGACTTCGGACACATGGACGTCGAAATGACCTTCAATGACCCCAAGATGTACACCAGGCCCTTCACGATTAAAGTGCCTCACACCTTGATGGCCGACTCCGACATCTTCGAGATGGTGTGCAACGAAAACGAGAAGGACGGGGTTCACATGCAGAAGTAGTTACTTCCCGACGGCTTTCCACACATCCGCTTTCGTCTGGGGAGCATCGGAGGTGTGCACGTTGATGTACCGGTCAAAATCCAGATTGAGCTTTTCCAAAATCGGGACCAGAGCCTTCACGTGATCGTTCGCCGGCTGCCCGGGAGTCACCGAGAAATCGCCCTGGAACAAGACCTTCTCCTTCGGGATGTAGGCGATCATCAAGCCGTTTGAGTGCGGAACCGGAGCTACGTGGTACAGCTCAACGGTCCGGATTCCGTCGGAGTAGACCTTCTTCTCCGCAACGGCCTCGATCTTCGCCTTCTTCGGATTCTTGGCTAGCGTATCGTCCAGCAGCGTTCGCGGCGTGTTGAGCGCTTTGTCCAGAAACTCCTCGTTGTTCTTCTGCGTGATCACGATTGCGCCTTCGGCCACCAGCGTGGGCAGCCCGCCGGTATGATCAGCGTGAGGATGCGTGTTGAAGACGTAGCGGATGGGTTTGTTCGGGATCAGCTTCTTCGTTTCCGCGATGTACGCGAGGGCGCGAGCCTCCGATTGGCCAGCCTCCAGCATCATGATGTAGTCCTTGAACTCGACGATTACCGAATCGTAGCTGCCGGGTCCAGTGGTGAGCCGGTACAGGCCATCGCCAAGTTTTTCGGAAGTGACGGTCAGCGCGGGTGCGGCAGCGGGAGCGCCTCCACGTCCTGCTGCCGTTGGAGGCGCGGGAACCAGCGTCGCGACATCCGGAGGATTTGCTTTTGCCGCAGTCACGTTCACTTCAAAGAAGGGCCAACCTCCGCGAGTCTGTACGATCTTCGAAGGCGCCATGACACCGCCGAAGTCTTTCCAGCCCGTATAAGTCGCCAGGATGTGCATGTCGCCCATAATGTTTTCCCCGAGCCACGTCTCGACTCGATCGACGATGTTCTTGTCGTTGAGATAGCCATTGATGACGTAGCTCTTGCCGGAGGGCGCCTTCACTGCCGGGCTCCAGGTCAAGACAGTGTAGTTCTTGCCATCTACTTTGCGATGGCTCACCAGGGCGTTATTCGCCGCGGCTCCCTTCAGGAAACCCCACGGCGTGATGTAGAACTCCAGGGAGTTGCCCCAGGGCTGCGAAACATCCGCCTGTTGCGGCGTGACCTGCTGGAAAAAGGTTCCCGGCATCACGGTGGTTGAGCCGCCTGCCCCAATATTGTTGGTGGCTCCCGCCGCCCGCGACGCTGGGGCGGTGAGGTCGATCACCCGGACGTAGTTGTTGATCGGCCGCATTGGATCGTGCGTGCCTCTGCACATCATGTCGGTGGAGTTGGCTCCGCACTGCTGGAATGCCACGTCTTTTGCCGATCCGGAATACGTAATGGACTTCAAATCGCCCAAGGCCTTTTGCGCATTGGCGATCACGGTCTTGGCATCCTGCGCCGCGGCGCTCCCACACAGAAGCGCAAGGCAGATGGCGGCTACATGAAGTTTCTTGAACACAGCTTCTCCTTCTTCAGTCCTGTTAGCCGGTCACTGGCAATCATATCCGATAGCGCACTCCCCGGGACAGGGCCTACCGCATCTGGAACGACAGGCGAAACCGCCTGTTCCACAGGGCAAAAATCGGCTTTCAAGCCTGGCAGGGCACATATTCCCGGTTGGATTGGTGGTCCAAATCAGCCAGCACGGTGAAGTTCGGCCAGGGTCAAACAAGGAAATGATTGATTCAGGCCGTTTTACGTTGGCATGAGAGCTGCATAACCAAAGGCAGGAGGAAACGAAAATGAAAAAAGGAATGTTGATGCTCGCGGCGGCAATGGCGCTGGCGTTGACGCCGATGACGGCTTCGGCTGGTATTCGAGTGGGAGTGGCGCTGGGCGGACCAGCTTTCTACGCCCCTGGTTGGTACAGCCCCTTCTGGGGCGCGTATTGGGGGCCCGGCCCTTACTATGGGTATCCAAACTCCGGCGAGGTGAAGCTGGACACGAAGGTGAAGGACGCCCAGGTCTTTATCAATGGCTCCTATGCGGGCACGACCAAGGAAAACAAGACCATGCACCTGCGGCCCGGAAACTACAACATCGAAATTCGCGAAGGCGGGCAGACGCCGTTTTCCGAGCAGGTCTATGTGGCAGCGGGAAAGACGATTCACCTCCAACCTGAGCTGTAAATCGACCGGCTTCCCTTCGCTGGGATTGGTTACGTCTAAACTGGCAAATAGACCTGGACCATGAATCAGCGACTGCCATTCTGGCTCCGCCACATCATGTACAACCTGCGCGGCGGCTTTTTGCTGCGCCCGCTGATCATCGCGCTGAGCCTGGGTTGTACGGGAGCTTTGCTTTCGTGGCTGGAAGAGACCGTACCGGTACTGGGCGACCTGGTCCCGGCGGCGCTCTTCCCGTCGCATGAAGATCCTCAGGTGGCGCAGGTGATTCTGGGAGGGATCGCCAGCTCCATCATGACGGTGGTGTCCATCGTTTTCGCGATTCTGCTGATGACGCTTACTCTGGCGTCGATGCAGTTTTCGCCGCGGATTATCGTCAGCTTCGCGAAGGATAGAGTGACGCAGTGGACGCTCGGCATTTTCCTGGGCACGTTTTGCTACTGCATGGCCGCGCTTCCGGCCGCGCGGTCGCTGCCGCATCCGTTTGCGCCCGTACTTACGGTGTTCGGAGCGATGTGGCTGGCACTGGCGTGCGTGGCATGGCTGCTGTACTTCATTCACCACATCTCGCAACTCATCAGCGTAAGTCATATCGTCGACCGGATTGCGGCGGAGACGGAAGTTGTCATCGACGATCTGATGCCGCAGCCGCGCGGAAGCCAGTTGCCGCAGGAGAGCGAACTCCGGGAATTAAGTACTTGGGACGTTCCTCTGCTCAGCCGCCAGTCCGGCTATATCCGATTTATAGACACGGGCCGTTTGGCCGCCTTGGCGAAGTTTCACCATGTGAAGATCCGCGCAGTGCGGCGGGTTGGTCAGTTCGTCCCGGCGGGTACTCCGTTGCTTCTGGCATATAAGGGTGACCGGCTGCCTGCCGAAGGCGCGCGCGATATTCTCAGCGCCTTCGATATGGGCCCGTCGCGAACGCTGCAACAGGACGTCGAATTCGGCGTCTTGCAAATTGTCGATATCGCGCTGAAGGCCATCTCCCCGGCGGTTAACGATCCAACCACGGGAGTTACCTGCGTGGATCAATTGAGCCGCGTCCTGATCCGTTTTGCCGCCCGCGAGATGCCCGCTTCCATTTACTACGATCCGCCCGGTATCGCCCGCGCGAGTGTTCAGTGGATCGGTTTCGAGGGGCTGCTGAGATCGGCGTTCGAGCAAATACGGCTTTACTCGAGATCGGATGTGGCCGTGAGCCTGCGGCTGCTGCGCGCGCTGGGTGACATTGCCTGGACCACAGCTGACCCGGCTTTCCGGCGGGCCCTCCATGAGGAGGGAAAACAAATCGTGGAGGGCTGCGCTGGAAACCTCGGTGAAGAAGAGCTGAGGCCGATGCGGGTTCGCCTGCTTGAGTTAGAAAAACTCGCGGGATTCGATTCCGGTCTCCGCTCCGCGGCGGCAATCCCGAAACCTGACTAACCGAACAACCAGGTGCGGTATTTCAGCTCCGGGCGGAAGCCCAGGCGCCGGTAAATGCGGTTGGAGACGGGATTGGCGTCATCGGCAAAGAGGGAAACCCAAGCTTGCCCCTGGTTGAGCAGCAATTGAGCCAGAGATCCGGTGATTGCGCTTCCATACCCGCGGCCGCGCAGTTCCAGAGGAGTGTATACAAGACCGATGCGCGCTCCGGCATCTGGCAGCGATTCCCCATAGCCCGCGATGGCCCGGATGGAGGCGCCTTCGGTCCACATAAATTGGCGGTTTCCAGCTAGACTGCGTTGGAGACGCTTTTCGATTTCCTCTGGATTCTGTTCCGCCGCGGGAAGGTTCATCGCCTTCGCAGCCGCGACGGCCAGGGGTCTTAGCTCGTCCAAATCAGCGAGAGTCGCGCGCCGCAGTTCTCCGGCCGGCGCGACAAACGGCTCGACGCGATCGAGCATATAGAAAGTCATCTCCCAATGCAGATGAGCGCTTTGTGACGTTTGGAGACACCATTCCGCCGAGAAGGCGTCCGCGACTGCGGAAGGTCCCACGATTCCCGGTAGATCCGGAGGCAGAAACTGCGCGGCGCATTGAGCGGCTTCGATGCTCCCGTCCGACATCGTCGGCGGGTGCAGCGGTGTTTTCAAGAGCGCGAGTTCGGGTCCGTCATCGGACAATACCAGCCAGCCCCTGGCGTGTTCCGCTGATTTTAACGTGCGGTGCAGAATGCTGAGGATCAGATTATTTCGCCTGGGCTTCTGAGCCAGCCAGGCAGCGGCGGCGTTCTCGAATTCCTGTGGAGTTTCGAAGGTCGAGACGCGCATCCCTTCAGCATAAAGGTTCGGGTTTACTGCCCGCTAATGCTCCCCATCTTCTTAGCGCAATCGCGATTCGCTGATTCCAGGGAGGATATCGCCGGCGTGACTATTGGCGCTCCAATTGCACGTTTTGTTGGCAGAGGTGTTTACGATGCAGGTTCTCTTTCTTCTGATCGCGCTGTTTGTCGTCTGGCTGGTGGCTCGGGGCATCACCCCTTACCTTCCGGCGGACGGCCGGATCAGAGCGATTCCAAACATCGTCATGGTGCTGCTGGTGGTCGGGATCGTTCTTTTTCTGATCAACACCTATATACCGATGGCTGCCAGCATCAAGGCCATCCTGAACATCGTAGTTGTCGTGGCGACTTGCATTGGCGTACTGAAAGCGACCGGCCTCTGGGAGCCGATCGTGCGGTCCTGGAACGACCTGATCCATTCACACCGGTTAGAGCCGCCCTCGACAAACAGGCCTGCATAAAGGAGGCCCGCTATGCTCTACATTGGCGTTCTGGCGTTCGTGATTGCGATCGAACTCGCGTGCCTGGCGTTCGTGAGGATGCCTCCGCTCGGGAGGCACTGACGACTTCGGTTATTCTTGCGAAGCGGTAAGCGCCTGATCGATATCCCAAAGGATGTCATCCACATCCTCGAGGCCGATGGACAGGCGCACGAGTTCACCGGTCACGCCCGCGGCTTCCTGCTCATGGGCGGCTAGCTGTTGATGCGTGGTCGATGCGGGGTGGATTACCAGGCTGCGCGCGTCGCCGACATTGGCCAAGTGCGAAATTAACTTTAAGTTATCGACAAAGCGCCTTCCGGCTTCGAATCCGCCCTTGACTCCGAAGGAAAATACCGCACCAGCTCCCGCTGGCGTATACTTCTTCGCGAGATCGTAATACGGATTCCCCGGCAGGGAAGCGTACTTGACCCAGGCCACTTGTGGGTGTTTATGCAAGTGCCTGGCCACCGCCAAAGCATTCGAAAGATGCCGGTCCATGCGCATGCCCAGGGTCTCAATACCCTGGATAAACAGGAACGAATTGAAGGGGCTGAGACACGGGCCCAAATCGCGCAGGCCCTCCACGCGGCAGCGGATGATGAACGCAATCGCTCCGAAAACTTCGCTGAAGTTCATGCCGTGATAAGCGGGGGAAGGTTTGTTGATCTGTGGATGCTTGCTCTTGCTCCAGTCGAACTTGCCGCTATCGACAATCATTCCGCCGATGGAATTCCCGTGGCCACCCATAAACTTGGTGAGGGAATGCACCACGATGTCCGCGCCGTAATCGATGGGACGGCACACGTAGGGCGTGGCGAAAGTATTGTCGATCACCAGCGGAAGGTTATGCTCATGCGCGATGCGCGCCACGGCTTCGATGTCCAGCACGTTGCCGCGAGGATTGCTAATGGTCTCGCCGTAGAGGAACTTGGTGTTGGGCTTGATGGCCTTGCGGAAGTTTTCTGGATCGTCGGGCTCGACAAACGTCACGTCGTAGCCGAACTTGCGAAAGCTGACATCGAACTGCGTGTACGTGCCGCCGTAGAGAGTGGGGGCGGAAACAAAGTGGTCGCCGGGCTCAAGCAGGCTGCTGAGCGCAACGAATTGCGCCGCTTGCCCGCTGGCCATGGCCAGCGCCGCGACTCCGTTTTCGAGCGATGCCACGCGCTGCTCCAGCACATCCGTGGTGGGGTTCATGATGCGGGTGTAGATGTTGCCGAACTGCTGCAGGCCGAACAGGGCGGCCGCATGCTCGGAATTATCGAAGACAAACGACGTTGTCTGGTAAATGGGAACCGCACGCGCGTGGGTGGTGGGGTCGGGCGCGTATCCGGCGTGCAGCGCGCGGGTGTTGAAGCCTAGGGGACGATCGATTTTGGAATCGGACATACGGATTCCAGGGTATCTAAAAATGACTCCGGAAAAATCGGGGCTGGTTTGAGGGCCGGGTTGAGGGGTGGCTTGAGGGCTGGTTTGCAGCAAGATACAATCCTGAATAACCGTTATGAAGAATACGATTGGATCGGCCTTGCTCCTTACGGCACTGGTATCCAGTTCTGTTTTTGCGCAAAACGCATCCCATGCTCCGCTGCCCGCCCTGCCTGCTCCCCTCGCGGTGCCGAAACCTGGACCGGCGACAGATGCTCCCTATGCTCCCACGGCTCTTTTGCCGGGCGGCGTGGTGGTCACTCTTTTTCCGCCCGGGTCACCCTACCTAAAGATGGATCGCATTCGCGAACCCGAGCAATACAGCATGAGCCAGAGCTCCCCAGGGCGAGTCAGCAGCATCGTGAACATTCACAACCCTTCCATTGAAGTGCACACGGTCGATCGCTCCATTAACACCGGAGCCGCTGTGATCCTGGCTGCCGGCGGGGGACACAACACTTTGAACGTTGGCAGCGAGGCTGACGATTTTGTGGCCTTCTTCTACAATTACGGCGTCAACACAATCATCTTGAGGAATCGCTTGCGGCGCGACGGCTACAATCCGCAAACCGACGAGGTCTACGACGCGCAACAGGCCATTCGCACCGTGCGCGCCTATGCCAAGGAATGGAATATCGATCCCAATAAGATCGGTATCATGGGCTTCTCCGCGGGCGCGGAATTGGCCGCCCCAGCGGCAGTTCTGTTCGACGATTTCGATAAGAAGAACAGCGACCCCAGCGATCCGTTGGCTGGGATTTCTTCGCGGCCGGACTTCGTTGGCTTAGTTTATCCCGGCCCCTCGCCGTTTGCCCGCGGCCGCACTGCTCCGCCGATCCCTCGCAATGTTCCGCCCTCCTTCCTGGTGTGCGCCGGCTCGGATGACCCGCAGCACGCGGTCTGGGCAACCGACTACTTTTCGGCGATGCTGGCCGTCAGAGCGCCCAACCTGGAGATGCATATCTACGCGCAAGGCCGCCATCCCGGCGATCGATTGCCCGATGGCAGCAGCATGAGCGGCGGTTTGACCGATCGCAACGACACTCCCTACGGCACCTGGCAATATCGCTTCATCGACTGGTTCCGGGATCTCGGATTCCTTCAAAAACCAGGAGTGGAGACGAAGGCCGCCAAGGACATCGCGACGTACATGAGTCAGCCGCCGGCCGGACCGGGGCGAGGCGGGCAAGGCAGAGGCGCTGGGCCCGCCAATCCTCCCGCTGCGGCAGCACCCAAGCAATCATCGAACAATTAAGATTTTAATTGACAAAACGGAGAGTTCCCTTTACGCTTTAACTATTAATTCCTTAACAGGAAGAACCGGAGAAGCGGAGTTGCCCCGAAAGAAATCCTCGCTCCTGACCGACGCTGAATTGCGGCTCATGGAAGTGGTATGGACCAGGGGCCAGGCGACCGTCTCCGAGGTGGTTGAGGGCTTGCCGAAAGACGTGGATCTGGCCTACTCGACGGTGCTCACCACTTTGCGCATTCTGGAAAATAAAGGTTACTTGCGCCACGTCAAGGATGGGCGCGCGTTCGTCTATCGCCCTCTTGTGAAGCGAACCGAGGCGCAGCAAAGCGCCGTATCATACCTGATTCGCCGGTTCTTCGCGGATTCACCGGAGCTCCTGATGCTGAATCTGATCGAGAGCAAGAAAATCACCGCGAAGGAACTCGCGCTGCTGCGCAAACGAATTGAGGAGGAAACATGAATTCGATGCTTGGTGCGGTAGTCAACGGAGCGATTGTCAGCGCTCCGCTGACGGCATTGATCTGGATCAGCCTGCGGTTCCTCCCGGCACGAACACTTCGTGCGGCAGCACGGTACGTGGTTTGGTGGGTGGCGCTCATACTCACCGTTGCGTTGCCTGTGACATTTCTCCCCGCCAGTCCGTCCGCTTCCTTAGCGCGCGATCCCAACGCAGCGCCTATGCGAACGCCCGAACCTTTAACGAAGGCGGTCGTCATCGCGGCCCCCAAATCAATCACTACGCCGAACCTGCCCTGGTTTCCTTTGCCGATTGCTGCTGGACCGTGGATGTTTTGGATTTCGGCCGCATGGGCAGTGAGTGCGATTCTACTCCTGCTGCGTCTGGCAATGAGCTGCTTTTTGCTTTCCCGCCGCAAGGCTCGAGCACGGACGATTCCCGTTGCGTTTCCAGCGCCGATCCACAACCGGACAAGGCGCAAGATTCGTGTTGCAATTTCCGAGGAAGTCCCCGCACCCATGGCGGCGGGTTTTCGGCACCCTGCGATCCTGATTCCGGAGCGGCTGATCCGCGCGCTGGACGGCAATGAGCTGGACTTCATCGGTCTCCACGAAGCGGCGCACTTCGCCCGACGCGACGACTATGCCCTCATCGTGGAACGCCTCATCGAAGCACTCTTCGCGCTGCATCCGATGGTTCGCTTTATCGTCCGCCAAATCGATTTGGAACGCGAAATCGCTTGTGACGACCGCGTTGTCGAAGCCACCGGCAGGGCGCGGCCGTACGCCGCATGTCTCGCACGAGTCGCTGAGCTTACCGGCGGAGCTCGCGCGCCTTTCTCCGTCGCCGCCGCCACGCGGAGCGGTTCGCACTTTACCAGGAGGGTCGAAATGCTGCTCGACAAAACTCGCCCCACAGAAGCGCGAGGGCGGAAGGCTCGCCTGTCCTGCGCCATCGCCGGTGTCGCCGCGCTTGCGTGGACGGCAGGCCATACGCCCGCCCTGCTCGCGTTCACGAACGCTCCGTCCCCGCGAATGGCTCTACCCGTTCCGGCAATCCCAGCGCCAGAGATCAAGACACCGCCGAGCGCAACTCCGCGATTGATCGCGCAAGCCGCCCCGCCGCAGATGCCAACGCCAAGACCGCCCGCCAATGCAGACGCCGCGCCGCCGGTAGTGCTTGTGCCCGTCACAGTCACAGATCCCCAAGGGCGCTGGGTAATCGGGCTGAACCAGGAGAACTTCCGCATCTTCGAAGATGATGTGGAGCATCCGGTGTCTTATTTCCGCGAGATCAACGAGTCCGTATCACTGGGCGTTGTGTCTCAGAGCGCCACTGGCCTGTTGACTCTGCCAATCCAGGAAGAGTTGGTGCAGTTGCAGCACGCCGTCCCAGTACAAGTCCAGTTCATCGAAATGGCGGAACCGGGCTTGAGCCTCGAGGACGCCGCTGGCCCAGCTATGAACCGGATCAGACAAGCTCCCACTGGCGGCGCGCGTAAAGTCGTCCTGATGCTCGAAGGCAATGGCGATCCTGGGATTTCTTCCTATACGCAGGCTGGCGTCACGGTGATCTCCGTACCTCGCGGCACAAATGATGCAGTGCAGACCATCGCCCCTTTACTCACCGGCAATTCCTACGAACTCGGATACACGCCCTTGGACCACACCGCCGACGGAAAATACCGGCACATTCGAGTGAGCCTGGGCCGCATCCAGGGTCTGCCGGCGATGAAAGTCTCGTTTCGGACCGGGTATTACGCCACCGAAAAGGCGCCTCAGTAACTCTGCCGCGGTGTCGTCGCTGGGTCGCGCGATCCTTAGCACATCAGTCACAATAGCAATATGGCGATTGCAGATATCAGCGCCGGCGTCAGAACCGTGAACCATTGGATTTGCGGGCGTCTCACCCCGTCTACTTCAGGCCGTTCCGGCGTGGTTTGGAATCCAGCCACAGGCGAAGCTCAGGCCAAGGTCGATTTCGCCAGCGCCGAAGAAGTGGATTACGCCGTCGGCGTCGCAAAGCTTGTCTTCGCCGAATGGCGAGCCACGCCATTGTCTCGCCGGGCCGAGGTGATGTTCAAGCTGCGCGAGCTGGTGGATGCAAATCGCCGCCGGATCGCAGCGATGCTCACTTCCGAGCACGGCAAAACCCTGCCGGACGCGCTGGGCGAAGTGGCGCGCGGCCTCGAAAATATCGAGTTCGCCTGTGGCATTCCCAACCTGCTGAAAGGCGGATTCTCCGAACAAGCCAGCCGAGGTATCGACGTATATCAGATCCGCCAGCCTCTGGGAGTGGTGGCCGGCATCACGCCTTTCAACTTCCCGGCCATGGTCCCGATGTGGATGTTCCCCAGCGCCATCGCTTGCGGCAATACGTTCATCCTCAAACCGTCCGAGAAAGATCCGTCGGTCAGCCTATATCTCGCCGAGTTGTTGAAGAAAGCCGGCGTGCCCGACGGCGTCTTCAACGTCGTTCAGGGAGACAAGGTCGCGGTCGACCGGCTGCTGGAACATCCCGATGTGAAGGCCGTCAGTTTCGTGGGCTCCACTCCGGTGGCGCGATCCATCTATGAGACGGCGACGCGCAACGGCAAGCGGGTGCAGGCGCTGGGCGGTGCCAAGAATCATATGCTGGTGCTGCCCGATGCCGACGTTTCCATGGCTGCGGACGCCGCCGTTTCCGCCGCCTATGGTTCGGCGGGTGAGCGCTGCATGGCGATCTCAGTGGTGGTGACGGTGGGCAACGTCGCCGATCCATTGATCGCCGCGATACGCAAAAGGATGGCGAAGATCAAGGTTGGCCCTGGTTTCGACCAGGCCGGCAACGACGCGGGGAACGAAATGGGTCCGCTGATTACCCGGGAACATCGCGATCGCGTGGCGTCTTATGTCGCAAGTGCTGGATCCGAAGGGGCCACGGTTGCCGTCGACGGCCGCGCCACGCCGGACGGCGCTCGGCCGGGTTTCTTCCTGGGCCCATCATTGCTGGATCAGGTTCAACCGGACATGCGCTGTTACCAGGATGAAATTTTTGGCCCCGTGCTGAGTGTCGTTCGGGTGGATACTTACGACGAGGCGCTCCGCCTTATTAATGACAATCCTTACGGCAACGGGGTCGCGATCTTCACTCGTGATGGTGGCGCCGCGCGCCAGTTTCAATTCGATGTAGAGGTTGGGATGGTGGGAATTAACGTTCCGATTCCCGTGCCGGTGGCCTATTACAGCTTCGGGGGCTGGAAGGCCTCGCTGTTTGGCGACCAGCACATCTATGGACCGGAAGGCGTGCAGTTCTACACCCGAACCAAGGTGGTCACCAGCCGCTGGCCCGATCCTGGAACCAGCCAGGTGGACCTGGGTTTCCCTCAAGTTCGCTGAAGCCAAATCCAAACGAGAGCCGATCTCGTACAAGAGGATGTGACAAAGCGGGCAATTCATCTGGCGCTGGCGGCATCGACGATTTGCGGGGCATTGAGCGCCCATCCCATGGGCAATTTCAGCGTGAATCACTATTCGCGGCTGACTTTCCGGTCGGGCGGGATGGAACTTACTTACGTTCTGGACCTGGCTGAGATTCCTACCTTTCAGTTGATGGGCGATTGGAATGCCGCGACCGTTAATCAAGCATTTGACTGGAAGGATCAAGCGGCACTCTCCGGTCGATCGGCCCGGCAAGCACAAGACTGGTTGGACGACGTATGGGTGATGCAGGCAGGCCGCCGCGTGCCCTTGCGAATTCGATCCGTCTCACCCACGGCAGTCGAGGGCGCGGGTGGAATGCCGGTGCTGAGGACTTCCATCGTCGCCGAGGCGAAGCTGCAGCCGGGAGAAATAACGTACGAAGATCGGAATTTTCCAGGACGGGCCGGGTGGAAGGAGATCGTGGTCGATCACGATTCGTCCGTGGTCCTTCGAGAGTCTTCGCAAGGCAGTACGGATCTCAGCAACGCGTTGACCCAATATCCCACTGACACGGGAATCACGCAGCCTCAGGATCTTACCGCTCGGGTGAATTGGTCGGCGATCGCCACGAACGTAATCAGCCAAGTGACCGCTGCGAAACCCGAAGCGCCGCCTTCTGCGCTAGTCAAATCCGCTGCGCCCGCGCCGTTTTCACAGCAGCAGCCCGAAGCTCCCGGAACCGTTGTCCGCGGAGATTTCCTATCCAGAATGCTGCAACAGAAAAGGCTCCCGGCCGGGGTGATCCTGATCGGGATCCTGGTCGCGTTCGGCTTGGGATCGCTGCACGCGATGTCGCCGGGCCACGGCAAGACCATCGTCGCGGCGTACCTGGTGGGAAGCCGCGGCACCTTGAAGCACGCTGGCCTGCTGGGCTTCGTCGTGACCTTCACGCACACGTTCACCGTATTCCTGCTGGGACTGGGCATGCTATTTTTCCAGCAATATGTCGTCCCGGAAAAGATCATGCCGTTTCTGGGTGCGATCTCGGGGCTATCGATCGTCTCGGTCGGACTGATGCTGCTGTACCGGCGGGCAAAAAGTCTGATGGGTTTGGACCACGGGCATTCCCATGACCATCCCCATGGTGGGGAATTTCATACTCATGATCACGACCACGATCATGAACCCGTGCGGCCAACTCGCAGCCGGATAGCAGAGCTGCGCGGGACAGAGCTTGAGCATACTCACGGAGGCACCACTCACAGCCACGTGATTGAAGGCGAGATCACGCCGGGCAGCCTCATCGCCCTGGGGATCAGCGGCGGAATGGTCCCTTGTCCTTCCGCCCTGATCCTGATGCTGAGCGCGATTGCGCTGGGGCATCCCGGCGTGGGCTTGGTTCTTCTTGTGGGATTCAGTACAGGTCTTGCGCTGGTGCTGATGGCTTTCGGAATGGCCGCTATCTACGCCAAGAATCTATTGCCGAAAAGCGAAGGGGCAATGCGCAGCCCGCTCCTCCGGATGATTCCCGTTTTCTCCGCGGTGGCGGTAATTGTTCTCGGCTTGGCGATGACAGCGGTTTCGGCCGGCTGGATTCGGCCTCTTCGGTTTCTATCATGATCATGAAATCCTTCCTGTTGTTTTGCTGCCTCGCGGCATCGGTCACTTTTGCCGAGACCCGCAAACCGCAAACCGCTGGTATGAGCTCGGACGAACGAATTGCCTATTTCGAGACGTCGCTCAAAGAAACGCCTAACGATGCGACAGTCCAGGCCGGCCTGGCATCGGCATTTATTCAGAAAATGCGCGAGACCACCGATTTCGCTTATCTGAATCGTGCGGCTGCAATCGTCGACAAGATGTTGTCTACGGATCCCGCCAGCTACGACGGCATCCGCCTGAGCGCGGAGATCGAGACGCATCGCCATAATTTCCCACGATCCGTGGAGCTTGCCTCCAAATTGCTGGAGCGGAATCCGAGCGATGCAGGAGCCCTGGGGATGCTTGGCGATTCCCTGATGGAACTGGGCCAGTATTATGACGCTGGCCAAGCGTATGAACAGATGCTGGTTCTGGCGCCGAATCTGGCCAGCTACAACCGGGTCGCCTATCATCGCTTCGTCACCGGCGATGCGAAGCAAGCCTTGAACTGGATGGCGATGGCGGTAGCCTCGGGCAGTCCGACACCTGAGAATCTGGCCTGGTGTCTGGTCGAGTTCGGCGACATGCTTTCGAAAACCGGGCGAGCCGAAGACGCGCGTGCAGCCTACGCCCAGGCGCTGCAGGCTCTGCCGGGATATCATCGGGCGCATGCGGCGTTGGGCCGGGTGCTCGCGGCCGAAGGGAAATTTGAGGAAGCCTCGGCCAACTTCCAGAAGGCCCAGGCAGTGATTCCCCTCCCCGAATACGCGGAAGCTCTGGAAGCCATCTATAACAAGCTGGGCAAGACGGCTGAAGCGGCGCAACAACGCGGACTAATCGACGTCATTGACAAATTGGGCCGGGTGAATGGCGAGAAGGGGAATCGCGCTCTGGCATTGGTCTATGCCGATCAACACCGGAATCTGGATCGCGCCCTGGAACTGATTCGAGGCGAACTTGAAACCCGCAAGGACGTCTACACATATGACGCGCTGAGCTGGGTTCTTTTTCGCAGCGGCCGGCAAAAGGACGCCGAAGAGGCCAGCCGGAAGGCATTGGCTCAACATACTCCCGAGCCGATGTTTCTCTATCATGCAGGCATGATCGCGATTGCCGGCGGGGACGCCGAGGCTGGCAAGGCGCTGCTGAAGCAGGCGCTGGATCTGAATCCCGCGTTTGCGTATCCTCAGGCGCAAGATGCCAGGAGCATCTTGTTAAAGTAGTATCTAGCGGTATCGAGGCAGAAATGCATATTCCTGACGGATATCTGAGCCCCACTACCTGCGCTGCCTTCTACGCCGGTTCCACGCCCTTCTGGTACGTGGCGCTTCAGCGTGTGAAAAAGGTGCTGCATACAAAACTGGTGCCGCTGATCTCGCTCTTCTCGGCATTCTGCTTTCTGATCATGATGTTCAATCTGCCGCTTCCGGGAGGAACCACCGGCCATGCGGTCGGGATCGGACTGGCGACGGTGGTTCTCGGTCCCTGGGCCGCGATGCTGGCAGTCTCGGTCGCGTTGATCATCCAAGCCCTGTTTTTTGGCGACGGAGGCATCACTGCCATTGGAGCCAACTGCTTCAATATGGCCATCGTCGGATCGCTGGTGGCGTACGTGTTTTATCGCGCCATCGCCGGGCGATCGGCGATTGTTTCCTTCCGGCGGGTTGTCGCCGCGGGCCTCGCAGGATACGCGGCGATCAATGTTTCCGCGCTCTTTGCCGCAATCGAATTCGGGATTCAACCGCTCCTTTATAAAGACGCCTCGGGAGTTCCGCTGTACTGTCCCTACCCGCTGAGTGTGTCCATACCTGCAATGATGATCGGGCATTTGACCATCGCTGGCATGGCGGAGTTGATTGTGTCCGCCGGGCTCGTCGCGTTCCTGCAATGGTCGGACCCGTCGCTGCTGAAAGCGACGGCAGGCAACGCAGTGAGGATGGAAGAAGCCGGGCGCACGCGAAAGCCGCGCTCGCTTCAGCCAATCTGGATGGGCTTGTGCGGACTGATGATCTTGACCCCACTTGGAATTCTGGCGACCGGAACGGCATGGGGAGAGTGGATGGCTTCGGATTTTTCGAGCCCCGCCGTACGGGAACAAATCGCCGATTCGTCGATGCACCAGGCCGCACCCGCAACTGCGCCGCAGGGATTGGAGCAAATGTCCCAGTTGTGGACCGCCCCGTTCTCCCGCTACGCTCCGCCCTATATTCGAAGCGCGGGGTTCGGATATCTTCTTTCTGCCATGTTTGGTGTTGGCTTGGTGATGCTGGCGTGCTTCCTCGTAGTCCGGCTGATGCGCGGGTTCGTTGTGGGTGAGCCGGGCCAGCCCGCTGTATGACCGGTCACCATCACCCCCGAAGCCGGGGTGGTTTCATCGAGCACACTATCGCCGGTCTCCATTTTGCGATGGAGCGGGCTTTGTACGCCGATCGTTCCGCCAGTGGCCGCGGAGCGCTCCAACAACTGGATCCCAGAGTAAAGGTCGCCGGGCTGGGCGCATTGATTTTGGCATCCGCCATGGCCGCCAAATTATGGGTGGTTGCCGCGGCCCTATTGGCCGCGATCATTCTGGCCTCCGTCTCGTTCATTTCCATCTGGACCATTGCCACCCGCGTCTGGTTCGCGACTCTCACCTTCAGCGCGGCGTTCGCCGTGCCGGCTTTGTTTCTGACGCCGGGCACGGCACTGTACACGATTCCGGGAGTGCTCTGGACCATCACGCGGCAAGGACTCACAACGGCTGGTTTTCTGGTACTGCGTTCGGAGACCGCGGCGACACTGGCCCTCGTGCTGGTATTCACAACACCCTGGATGCATATTCTGAAAGCTCTGCGTCTATTCCGCGTCCCAGTGGTCTTCGTCGTGATTTTGGGGATGACTTGCCGGTACATCCTGCTCCTGCTGGAAAACGCGCATGAGATGTTCGAGTCCCGTAAGAGCCGCACCGTGGGGCCTACGACTCGAGGCCAACAGCGGCGGATCGCGATCGCCAGCACCGGCGCGCTGCTCAGCCGCACCTTCCAATTGAGCGGAGAGGTTTATCTGGCCATGCAAGCACGAGGATTTCGCGGCGAAGTCTATATACTCGATGATTTCCAGATGCAGACTTTGGATTGGCTGGCTGCGGCCGGCTTCACAGGTCTCACCGCGGGATTGGTGTGGGTGGGCCGCTGATGCTGTTCGAAATCGACAACCTCACGTATCGCTACGAAAATAACGCCGCGCTCAACGATCTGACGTTGTCCATTCCCGAAGCCAGCCGCGTGGCCTTGCTGGGCGCCAATGGTTCCGGGAAGTCGACGCTTCTGCGTATCTTAGACGGGCTCCATTTCGGCGTGTCGGGCGGAGCCAAGTTTCGCGGCGAGGATCTTAGTGAAGAGCACTTCGGCGACGACCAATGGGCCTTCGCGTTTCGCCGCCAGGTTGGACTCGTGTTTCAGAATCCCGATGCGCAGTTGTTCAACCCCACCGTATTTGACGAAGTCGCCTTCAGCCCTTTGCAGATGCGCTGGAGCAAAGCGGACATCAAAGATCGAGTGATGGAGACGCTGGAATGGCTCCAGATCGCGCATTTGAAGGATCGTCCTCCGCACCGCTTATCGGGGGGCGAGAAGAAACGTGTCGCGCTTGCCAGCGTGCTGGTTCTCGATCCTGCAGTGCTGCTGCTCGATGAGCCTACCGCCGGGCTCGATCCTCGCAGCCAAAGCCAGCTCATCGATTTGCTGGTGGAATGGGGCGGTGGGCCGAAATCGGTAATCATCGCCACGCACGATCTGGATGATCTTGCCGACATCGCGGATCGCTGCTACGTGCTCGACGCGGGCCGCCTGGCCGCGGAAGGCTCACCTGATGAGATCCTCGGCGATCGCGACCTCTTGCAGCGCACCAATCTGGTTCACGCGCATCGGCATCGTCATTCGTCCGGTGAGATGCATTCGCATCCTCATCGGCATGAATAAGACCTTTTGTTCCTTCTGAACGTCTATTCATCAAGTGCGAACTTGCGTCTACCTTTTGGCCCTGCTTCTGAACTCCGCATCCGGACAAGCCGTCGCGCCGGCATTCGACGCTGCATCGGTACGGCGAGGAGACTCACGTGGACCGAACGGCTCCCTGAAGGGTGGCCCCGGAACGGACGACCCAGGGCGATTAACGGGTTCAAACGTGTCACTGCTCAGCGTTCTTATGAAGGCCTACCGGGCGCGGTTCTTCCAGATTTCTGGGCCAGACTGGCTTGCCTCAGAGCATTACGATATCGCCGCCACGATTCCGCAGGACGCCACCCCGCAGCAGTTCTACCTGATGTTGCAGAACCTGCTGGCGGAACGATTCCATTTGGTGCTGCATCACGAAACCAGGGACATCCGGGCCTACGAATTGGCAGCCGGCAAGAATGGTCCCAAGCTGAAGGAATCCGTCTCCCACACAGGCGCGGACACGGCCGTGCCTCCATCGCTTCAGCAACTCTCGCCGGCAACGCGATCGATGGTCCTCGCGGGAATGCCGCTCGCGACCGGCACGGGAGTCCTCATGGCTGGGAAGGCGCGACTCATCGAAGCTCTTGCCGAAGACTTGGAAAACATTCTAGCCGTTCCCGTGTTGGACAAGACCGGACTGGCGGGCAAGTACGATTACACGCTGGAGTTTCAGCGGCCGGGCGTCGATGCCGCAGGCGACCCGCTTCCCAGCATCTTCACCGCAATGGAGGAGCAACTCGGCCTGAGGCTAGAGCAAAAGAAACTACCCTTCGACGTACTTGTCATCGATCGCGCCGACAAAGTGCCGACGGACAATTAGAGGCAAATCAGCCCTTTTGAGGATCTCGCCGGCACAACGGAGCTTGGGTCGCGGCCACGAACCGGGCTGTTCCTTTCGGAATTTGAGGGCCGCGACCGGCCCTTTGTTTGGGGCTCGCTACCCGAGGGCGGCGAGGCTGATTCTTCGATATGCTTCCGACTTAGAAACTGAACCGGGCGATCACGGTTCCCTGGCGCGCTGCCAGCGTTGAGGCGGCCGTTGTGCCGTCGAAGATGTTGGCCGTGTTGGGCGCTTGGTAAGCGTTGATGACTCCGAATCCGCTGGTTAGTATCCCTAACGAATTCTTCGTCACTGGATTTTGCGGATTCGCGGTGCTCGGGTTCGGCATCAGGGTCCGGTTGAAGATATTGGTGAATTCGCCGCGGATCTGGAAGTTCATCTTCTCCTTGATGCGGAAGTTGCGTCCGATGTTGGCGTTTTCACGGGGCTGCCGCGGGCCGCGGAAGCCCTTCAGGAAATCGTTACCGGAATCGCCGCAATTGCTGTTGACGGGACACTGCGCCCACGCGGCAGGATTCAACACCTGCGTGGTATACGGATTGTAGCTGCCGAGATTGTTGACGTTGATGCCGGGCATATACAAAGGCTGTCCCTTGACGTACACATCCTGCGTGGGCAGGAACTCCGTGGTGGCCGTGGCCGGAATCGCCAGGAATGCGCCGCTCTGGTAATCCGCGAAGCCGCCGATCTGCCAATCCTTTACGATTTGGTTCGCCCATTTCGGAAAGAATGACGCCTTCGGAGTCGTGTAGATGAAGTTGAGCGTCAGGGTCCGCGGCGGAATCCCCATCAGTGTGTTCTGATTGCTGGCTGGATTGAAGTAATCCTGGCGGATGGCCCGAGTGAAGCCCTGCGCCCAGGTGAAATAACCGCCCGCCTGAAGACCATGCGAGTAGCGCTTGGTCGCCTTAATCTGCAAAGAATCGTACTTGGAATCGCCGGTCGGGCTGCCAGCGGGCGCAAGCGTTCCGAACTGTGGAAAGGGGTGTGCGATAACAGCCGAAAGCAAGCTGCTTGTGGGATATCCGGCATAGGGCAAAATGCTGGAATAGCCTGCCGCTGCCAGTGTTTGAATTACCGCCGTGCTGCTGATCGGCTGGCTGAGGATGGCGCGGGCGCAGTCATTGCCAGGCACGCAGCTAACGCCGGCCGGTGCAAAGTTGTACCCGGCCGGACCCGTTCCCGGATAAGGATACAAGCCATATTGCGCGTACTCTGCCGGGGAAACATGGTTCAGCGTTCCGCCGCCCAGGAATCCGGCCAGCCATGCGGCGCGATTGGCCACATACGAGGCTTCTATGACGAAGCTCCTGGTAATCTCGCGCTGGAAGCCCGCGCTCCATTGGTTGACTCGAGGCGGCCGATTTTGGTTCGCGTCGGGCATCACAGGAGTCGGCGTCGTGGTGCCAACAGTCGGATAAATGTTCGTGCTGACGGGCCAGGTCGGCTGCAAGATCCAGCCCGGCGTCTGATCGTTTACGAACTGGTACGCCGCAGGCACGTACGACGGGCTGTTGGCCGTCACGTTATAGGCTCCATTGGTGCTGACATTGCCACCCGCTGCGTTTTCAACCAGCGAGTAAGTGAATCCCCAGCCCGCGCGAAAAACCGTCTTCGAATCGAGCTGATAGGCAACGCCCAGCCGCGGCGCGAGTGCGTACGGATAGGCCGGTTGATAGAAGGAACATCCACAGTTGCTGGCGAAGATGGTAGACCCGGGATGTCCGCCGGCGTTGGCGTTCGGTACGGTCTCGCTGAACTGACCCCAGCGCCCGTATTCCTCATGCTCGACGCCGTACAGATCCCAACGCAGTCCATAATCCAGAGTCAGCTTGCGGGTGAGTTTCCAGGAATCTTGAGCGAATACCGACCAATCCGCTGCCTCTAACCGCGGATCCACCGTCGGCGTCTGCACCACTGAGCTGTAATCGCCCAGCAGCCAACTCGCATAGCCGAAGCCGCTGCTAAAACCGTTGAAGCTTTGTGTGGGGGTGAACGGCTCCGAAGTCGGACCGGTGCCGGTGGTGAAGGTAACCCCGGAAATTGGCCCGGACGTGATGCCTTCCTCAATCAGATTGCCGCCGAATTTGAACGTATGCTTTCCTTTGATCCACGTCAGGTTCGCCGTATAGGTGGGCTTCCCCTCGACATCGTACGACTGTCCCTGGCCCGCGGTCCCGATCGGCTGCATGCCTCCGTACAGAGGGGTTCCAGCGGAGCTGAGGCTGTCCATCCCCGTAAAAGTCGGGAACTGCCGGTGCTGCAAAAAGCCCACCAGCCCAAATTGAGAGGGGTTGAAGTTCAGGAAAGGCGCATGATCGCTGAAGGTGGTCCGAATATAGCCGGCGCCCACGTGCAGCAGGAGGGTTGGCGCCAGCGTGCGATCGTAGTTCAGGCGATACGTCCAGGTGGGAATGAATGTGCCGCGGTACGCGCCGATCTCGATTGGCAGACCGTCCGCATTGCCCAGCGGGGAGGAAATCTGGCCCACCGTGTTGTTCTCCGAATAAAAGAACGACAACTTGTCCTTAGCGTCCAGGTTGTGATCGATCTTGATCGACGGAATCGCCGAGTAGCGCACACCCGGGATGTGCGCGCTGTAATTCCCCGTGAGACTGGGGTCCTGCGCCGAAACCCCAAGAGACGAGATTAAGGTTTGAAGCTGCACTGTGAGCGGCGAGAAACGGGTGGGAGGAATAATGTTGCCCGCAAACGGCATTGCATATCCCTGACCGGAGGCGGTAACGCCGCGCGTAAGGGGATCGTAGATTTCATTCGCGTACATCAGGTTGCCCAAAGGGTCCTTCTGAACGGCCGGCGTGCCCAGCGCAGTCTGCTGAATTCCGTATGTCGAGCACAGACTGCAATTCCCGTTCGGAGAGATCGCGGAAAAATTCCCGCCAATGAAAGCAGGCACGGCAACCGTGTCGGCGAAAGTGTAGAAATCAGTCTCGGCGTACTGCTCATAGCTGAAATACCAGAACGTTTTGTTATGCCCGTTATAGATCTTGGGGATAACCACAGGGCCACCGAGAGTCCCGCCGAAATCGTTGCGCCGTTGCCGCGGCTGATACTTCCCTCCGCCGCCGCCGAGCGCGCTGCAGGATTGCGTGCCGTTAACTCCCGTTTCGCAGCCGCTGATGCTGAAAGGCTCGCCGGCGTTCAAGTCCTCGTTTACAAAGTAATCGTAGCCGCTGCCGTGATATATGTTGGTGCCGGACTTCATGGTCTGATTAATCACGACGGAACTGGCCGTGCCATATTCGGGAGCGTAGTTACTGGTCTGGTACGACACTTCCTGAATCGAGTCCACGCCCATCTGACCGATCTGGTAGTACTGTCCGGTGCCGCCGATTCCCAATACGCGAGTTGTCGACTCCTGGCCGTCAACTAACATCGTCTGCGTGGTCAGGCCGTTTACGTTCAACCCAATGTCGTTCGCGGCGTTGTAATTCACGACGCCCGGAATCATCTCCACCACGTTGTATGGATTGCGGTAGCCGGAGGTCCCGGAGTTGGTGGCGCCGATGCCCATCAGCGGAAGCTCATCGATTTGGGTGAGCGTGACGTTATGCGCCAATTCGGCGCTTTCGGTCTTCAGCAGAGTCGATTCGGCGGTGACAGTGACGGACTCCGTGGCCTGCCCTACCTGCAGCGGAACGTCTTCTCTCAGGGTTTGCGCTGCGGATAAGTCCAGGTTCGTATGTGTGTAGGTTTTGAACCCCTTGACCGTCACTGTAATGGCGTACCTGCCGACAGGCAGGTCCGAGATCGTGTAATTGCCCGCGGTGCTGGACGCTCCCGAATAAACTACGCCGGTCTCCGCGTTTTTCACCTCTACGGTTGCACCGGGAATAACAGCCCCGGCTTGATCGGTTACTACACCAGTGATAGTTCCGTTGCCCACTTGGCCGAATGCCGATAGGGCGATGAAGAACAGAAACAGCGTCAAGGACACTACTCGAACCTGCATTGGATTTGGCTCCTTTAGAAAGCTAAGCTACCCGGCCGCTAAAAACAGCAAGAATGCCAAAAGACATACCAATTTCATCGGCGATCCTACTACAGAAGCTCGAAGGGTGTCAATCAAAAAATATGATATGGGTTTTAGGAATCCCCTTCTAAAATCTATATCTATCGCCATAACTTCAAACCGCTAGGGAATCATTACCCCGAGTGCCGCTGACCTCGTCGCTACGATCATGATTTTGATTGCGGCCTTCCAGAGAACGGATGATGGCCAGTATTGGCAGTTGGAAGGCCATACAATTGTGGCCAGTATTCCAAAAGGCAGGTGAATATCTACAGAAAGAAATACCGCAGCGAAGCAGCTACTTGGCCGAAAGACCAGATTCAGTCATCGCTTCTGATACCAGCCCACGGCGCCGATTTCGTCGTCGCTTGCTCCCACCAGCCGCATGGAACCGCCGGGAACCTCAGGCAACCGGTCGTTCGTCAGCAGCAGTCCGCCGGGCTTTAGCATGGCTCCGACATTCTCAAGCGCCAAGGCCTGCTCAAAGACGTCATAGTAGACAAAGATGTTGGTACCCACTACGAGATCGAAACGGTCCGTGGCAGACAGATTGATGCGTTCGAGAACAACATTCAGATCCATCGGCTCACACGCAAGCACCACATCCGGACGGATTCGTACCGCCCGCGTTTCCAGACCTTGCCCACCGTTGATACTTTGAAAGATGTCGGGCGGCCGGATTGGCGCAACCCCGGTACCAACTTTTTCGCCCAGAGAGCGCCAATATTCCACCATGTCCGGAGGCCACGGACGCGCGACGTCGCGCGGCAGCTGGATTACATAACCGGTGTTTTTCCTTGCGCGTTCGCGCGCCCGCTGAATGTGATCGATGACTCTCGAACTGATATCGAAAATCGACACAGATAGGGTGTTATTTCTCGCCAGCCCCAGACGGACCAGCGAATCGTATAGCGCGAACGGTTGCAAAGTCTGCTGGGGATAATAATCGTAGCCGGACTCTTCGTTTTTATCGATAAAGTCAAGACCGGGCCCGACCACCGCCACGCGAGCCACTTGGCCTTCGCGCAGCACTCCGCGTTTCTTCAACTCGCGCAAAGCCTGATCGATCGAGAAGTTCGGCAGGATGCTGGTATCGAGCGAAACCCCTCGATCGGAGAATAACGACTTCCGGTCCAAAAGCTCTGCCGGACCGTCCGTCTTTGCGGCGCGCTGTGCCTCTGCCGCCCGTTCCGCCAGGGTTCTCCTTTCCTCCAGGACCCGCAGCAGATTGTCGAAGATGAAGACGCCGGTCTTCGTGGCCCCGCCCGCAGTGCCTGGATCGAATCCCTTACTTCGCAGGAGGCCGCTTAAGAAGACCAGCCGCTCATTGTCCCCCGGATTTCGCAACCCCGCAACCAGATCGTCTACCCGCGCCCGCACGATCCCCGCCTTCGAAGCCTCGGTGATGCCATCGACCCTGACTCGCGGCTGCTTCGTGAAGGAGGTTCCGAATAGCAGCAAATTCACCATCGAATCCAGATCGCCCTGTTGAAGACGCGCGCGAATGGCCTGGTCCTGTTGCCGGCTCCAGGCGATCCACTTGGCCTCATCGGCGTTCTTGAGTTCGGCGGGAATGCGGTCGCTAAGCCCATCTAATACGACTTTCACGCTGGCGTAAGCAGGAAAGGCCTGGGCCGCCGCGAACGCGCCCAGCGCAGAGCCGAAGCTTATCGCAATACCAGCAACGCGAAAAGAAAGCCGCATTTTATCCCGATCCTCCAGCATAGAACACTGATCGTGCAACGGCAGCCCCAAACGCAAATCAGCCTCGCCGCCCGAAGGCGGCGAGGCTGATCCTTAAAGCTGCTCGTTGATTCGCCTGATCAGAATGTGAACCGGGCGATCAACGTCCCTTGGCGGCCCTCAAAATAAGGCGTGGTGGCGTTCGTCGGCGCGGCATATGCTGTATTCGGCGCCAGGTAGGCGTTGATCACACCGAACCCGCCGGTTTGAATCCCGAGGGTATTCTTGGAAACCGGGGTCTGCGGATTCGCCGTGCTCGGAGGCGGCATGATCGTCCGGTTGAAGATGTTGACGAATTCGCCCCGCACCTGGAGGTTCATTCTCTCTTTAATCCGGAAGTTCCGGCCGATGTTCGCGTTCTCCACCGGAGTTCGCGGCGCGCGGAAACTCTTGATATAATTTCCCGCCGCCATGCAATTTGCATTGGCCGGGCATGGGGTCCATGCGGCCGGATTCAGCAACTGAGTGTAATACGGATTATAGGTGCTTTGATTGTTCGGATTCACTCCGGGGGTATACAAAGGCTCGCCCGGGACCCGCACATCCTCGCTGGTAGCGTAATTCAAGTTGACTGTGCTCGTCGGCGGCGTCAGGAAAAGTCCGCTCTGGTAGTTGGCGAAGAATCCGATCTGCCAGCCTCTGGTGACCTCATTCACATATTTTGGAAAGAATGAAGCCTTCGGCACGCTGTAAGTGGCGTTAAAGGTCAGGGTCTGCGGCGGGATCTGCTGCAGAGCCCACTGACTGCTCAGCGGGTTGAAGAAATCCTGCCGGGTGGCCCGAGTAAAGCCTTGGCCCCACGTGTAAGAACCGCCAGCCTGGATATTGTGGGAGAGGCGCTTGGTGGCCTTGACCTGCAGCGCGTTGTACATGCTGTCGCCCGTCGGGGATCCCGTAATCGCAACCGCGCCGAACTGTGGGAACGGCTCCAGCGCAGCCGAGAGAGTGCTGCTGGTCGGGAACCCGGCGTAGGGAAGAATGCTGCTAATCCCCTGCGTAGCCAGGAACTGCGTGACCGCCGTGCTGCTGATGGGATCGGCCAGCAATGCACGCGCATTTTCGTTGTTATATCCGGCTGGACCGGTCCCAGGAATCGGATACAAGCCATACGACGCCAGAAGCTGCGGTGAGAGCTGGCTCAGTCGTCCGTAGCCGCCCGGAATCCAGACGGCGTGGTTGCCCACGTAGTCCGCTTCCATGACGAAGCTCCGGGTGATCTCGCGCTGGAAGCCGGCGCTCCAGGTGTTGATGCGCGGCGGCCGGTTCTCGTTCGCATCCGGGACGACAGGCGCTGGGGAGGTCGCGCCGACATTCGGATATTGGTAAGGATTCGTAACCGGCCAGTGCGGCGATTGGATGGCGCCTGGAACCGTGTCGTTTACAAATTGAAATGTAGTGGGAATGTAGGCGGGGCTGTTCGCCTGCGTATTGTAAGATCCGATGGAACTCACGGTGCCGCCCGCGGCATTCGCAACGAACTGGTAATTCACTCCCCATCCCCCGCGAAACACCGTCTTGTCATTGATCTGGTAGGCAATGCCGAGCCGGGGGCCGATCGCGAAAGGATAGGCGCCCTTATAGAATTGGCAGTTGCAGTTATTGGCGAACTGGAGCGCGCCGGGATGGCCGCCCGCACTTGCGTTCGCCAGAGTGGGGTCGATTTGCCCCCAACGATTGTATTCTTCTTTCTCCGGAGTGTCGTAATCCCAGCGCAAGCCGTAATCTAACGTCAGCTTACGCGTCACTTTCCAGGAGTCCTGGACGAACAGCGCCCAATCGTTCGTCGCCAGACGGGTGTCGATCGGCACGCTTTGCGAGATGGCCGTGTAGTCGCCCAGCAGGAAGCTGGCGAAACCGAAACCGGGGCTAAAGCTGCCGTAGCTGTTCGTATTCGTGAAGGGGTCCCCGGTGGGACCGGTTCCGGTGGCCATCGTCACCAGCGGGTGCGGCTGGGAGAAGAGCGCTTCCATGTCCACCTCAGCCCCGGCCTTGTAGGTGTGGCTTCCGCGAACCCAGGTCATGTTGGCATTAAAGGTAGGCCGTTCTTCGTAGGTCGGACTCTGGCCGGCGAGCGGTCCCATGGTCTGCATGCCTCCAGTGGCATTGGTGCAAGTTGCAGTCAGCACCGAAGCCGTGACGCAAAGGCCGGAAACAATGGGAAAATTGCGATTCGCTAGAAAGCCGCTCAGCCCCAAAGCCGTTTGGGGATTGAAGCTGGTGTCCGGCGCATTATCGACAAAGCTCTGGTGATAGTAGCCCGCGCCGATGTGCAGCAGAAGGGTCGGCGCCAGCGTGCGATCGTAGCTAAGCCGTTCCTGGTAGTTCGTGATGAAGGAGCCGCGCGCCCCCGTAATCGTATTCGGCAGACCATCCTGTTCGCCCAGGGTGGGGTTGAACTGGTTCTGAGTCGTGTTTTCGGAATAGTAGAAAGACAGCTTGTCCTTGGAATCCAGGTTGTGGTCGATCTTCACCGCCGGAATCGCCGAGTATCTTGCGCCAGGCTGAGTCACTCCGTAGTTGCCTGCAAAACTTGAGTTATTCGCCGCCGGGATGTAAGACAGGATCTTCACCGAGACCGGATCGAAGCGGGTCATCGGAATGGTGTTGTTCGCGAACGGGAGAGCGTAGCCCTGGCCCGCTAAGGCGCCGCTGGTTGCCTGCGCCCGCGTCAACGGATCGAAAATCTCATTGGCATACACCAGGTTCCCCGCTGGGTCCCTCTGAATTGCCGGAGTCCCCAGCGCAGTGGTCTGAATTCCCAATTGCGCGCAAGCGCTGCAATTCCCGTTGGGCGAGATCTGCGAGAAGTTGCCTTGCAGGTAATTGGCGGTGGGAACCGTGTCGGTGAAGCCGTACAGGTTGGTCTCCAGGAACTCTTCGTAGTTGAAGAACCAGAAGGTTTTGTTGTGGCCGTTATAGATTTTCGGGATAACGATAGGGCCGCCCATGGTTCCACCGAAATCGTTGCGGCGGGCGCGCGGGCGAAATTTGCCTCCGTCGCCGCCGACCTTGCTGCAAGCTTCAAACGCCGGCCCGGTAGGCCCAACGATGCAACCGCCGCTTTGGGTGAAAGGCTGGCCGGCATTCAAATCTTCGTTGACGAAATAATCGTAAGCGGTGCCGTGATATTGATTCGTGCCTGACTTCATGGTCATATTGATGACCACGCTACCCGCTTGTCCATATTCAGCCGAGTAGTTACTGGTCTGATATGCAATTTCCTGGACCGCATCGACGCTGGGCTGGCTCATCTGCGTGTAGTCATAGGTGCCGAAGAGGCGAGAGGTCGAATCCTGGCCTTCGACGCGCATCGTCTCCGTGACCGCTCCGCCCAAGCCGTTGACCGTAAATTGTCCGCTGGATGCGTAGCCGCTCACGCCCGGAAGCGTCAGAAGGGTGTTGTAGGGGTTGCGATAGCCGGAGCTGCCGGCGTTGACGGACCCGACGCCGATCAGGGGCAGCGCATCCAACTGTCCGATGGTGACGTTGGAGGCCAACTCGCCGGTTTCGGTCGTCAATAGCGAAGCTTCCGCGGTGACGGTTACAGATTCGCTTGCGCTGCCTAGTTGCAGCGAGATATTTTCCCTGAGCACTTGCGTCGCATTCAGCAGCAGGTTCGCATGGCTGTAGCTCTTGAAACCCGTGACCGTGACCATAACGGTATAGGTGCCGATCGGCAAGTCGGTGATCGTATAGTTACCGGAGTTGGTGGTCACTCCGGAATAAGACACTCCTGTTTCCGCGTTCTTGGCCTGCACCGACGCTCCCGCGATTACGGCACCGGCCTGATCGATCACTGTGCCGGTGATGGTCCCGTTGCCCACCTGCCCGAACGCCAACAGGCTGGCAAACAATAGACACGCCGTCACCGCAACTACTCTCATCTGCATGGACCCTCTCCCCCTTGGAAAGTAAAGCTGACAACACAACTTTGTTGAAATTTGAAGACTAACCTAACTCCAAAGCGATGCTACAGTAAGTTAGTTGATAGTGTCAATGAATAAATTAGATATGGATTGCCGTACTTTTCTCCAAAAAGTAATACTCCGCGAGAAGCAAAGCCAACCTATTGTGCCTAAAGGTGTTATCAGGATTCTACCGAATGCCTTCGGTCGCGCCCTCCCAAGGACAGACATCTCCTATGCCCCTTAAGTTCTGGATTTAGTCAAGCACAATGAATGACTTTTTGTCGTTTTATCTACTACATTATTGTAGTTTTATCTACTACGGAGTCATGGGAGAAAGAGCAAAAACGAGGAATGGATATACCACGGTCTTCGCAGCGCCAGCCTGATCGTCAGGAACATGTTGGTCAGGAGAGCTTCAGCTATCTGGCACGGACTGCCTAACTTGCAAAGAGTCCATAGCGGACGTGAAAACGCTTCCGGTCCGCCGTCATGCCGAATTGGCTTAGAAAACCAAGAGACCCCGAACTTCCTGCAAAACCGCTCCCTAACCAGGCGTATTCCGACAAAGAAAATCATCGTTCCGAGGTCAGCGCGATAATTTCGCCGGGCCCGGAATGGGTGGGTGAGTTTGAGCCCGAATCGGCAGGCAACATTGTTTCGTTTCAGATGGTTACAGTCGCCTCGCTCGCCAGGTTGGCTCACTGGGCTCGGCGGCGCAACTTGATCGCGCTGACCTCGGAATGGAAAATCGCGGAAGCTCGGAATCCGCACTAACCAGGCGTAGCTGCGACCAAACAGGTTCGGCGTTCCGCTCCCTATACTCTCGCGGCTCGGTGGGATTCGCGAAGGCTGATGGGTTCTCCAAGCCCATGGGAAGGCTCGTGAACATTAGGTGACGAATCCGACTATGAAGGTACCAACGGTCACGGCTCCATTCCGAGGCCGCCCTGTGTCAGCATGCCGCGCTCTAGAGCCGCCCACAAGCTGCTCTGGCCACCCCAGGCATGAACACGACCCCGGATCAACCCTCGGGCGACTTGCTACCGGTGAAGCAGAAGGTGGCCTCCTAAGTAACAACCGCAAAACGGAGCTGGGTCGGCGCCCTCAATTCCCGAAAGCAACTCGCTCGTGGCCGCGAACCCAGGCTCTGTTTTGCGGGCTGTTACAGGAGCTCGATGCAGGAACCAAAACGTTGCGCTCGTCTCCATCAGCAAACGGCCAGAGGCCAATCGATCAAAAGCTGGCGGGAGACGGCTGGACAACTTGGCTCAACCGCGGCAGCTGACTCTGGTCGCGGGATACTCGCGCCGCTCTCCGACGACACTTCGTCCAAGCAAAACGTTCAGGACTTGATGGAAAGGCAAGACCGGCGGGGCTTCCGACCCAAGCCCCAAAAAGGAATCAGCCCCGCAGCCCGAAGGCGGCGAGGCTGATTTTTTGAAACTGCTTGTTGACTAGAAAGTGAACCGGGCGATAATCGTGCCCTGGCGGCTTTCCATCACAGGCGAATTGGCGTTGGTGGGCGATGCGTATCCAGTGTTCGGAGCAAGATAGGTGTTGATGACACCGAACCCACCCGTTTGGATCCCCAGCGCGTTCTTTGAAACCGCAGTCTGCGGATTCGACGTGCCCGGGGCCGGCATTTCCAGCCGGTTGAAGATGTTGACGAACTCGCCCCGGACTTGGAAGTTCATTCTTTCCTTGATCCGGAAGTTGCGGCCGATGTTCGCGTTTTCAACTGGAGTACGAGGAGCGCGGAAACCCTTGATCAGATTTCCCGCAGCCATACAATTTGCGTTGGTCGGGCAGGGAGCCCACGCGGCCGGATTCAACACCTGCGTGTAATACGGATTATAGGTCTTCTGATTATTGATGCTGACGCCAGGGGTGTACAGCGGCTGGCCTGCAACCCGGACATCCTCGCTGGTCTGGTAGTTCAGATTAACCGTGCTGGTAGGCGGCGTCAGGAAGGTACCGCTTTGGTAATTCGAGAACCAGCCGAGCTGCCAATCCTTAGTCACCGTATTCACAAATTTCGGAAAGAACGAGGCTTTCGGAACCGTGTAGGTAGCGTTGAAGGTCAGCGTCTGCGGAGGGATATTTTCAAGCGCCCACTGAGAGCTCTTGGGGTTGAAGAAGTCCTGCCGGCCCGCGATCGTGAAACCTTGGCCCCACGTATACGCTCCGCCAGCCTGGATGTTGTGCGACAGGCGCTTGGTGGCCTTGACCTGCAGAGCATTGTACTTGCTGCCGCCGGTTGGGGATCCGGTGATCCCGACCGCGCCAAACTGCGGGAAGGGCTCCAGAGCCGCCGATAGCGTGCTGCTGGTGGGGAAGCCGGCATAAGGGAGAATGCTGCTGATCCCCTGCGTGGCCAGGAACTGAGTGACCGCCGTGCTGCTGATCGGATCGGCCAACAAGGCACGGGCGTTCTCGTTGTTGTATCCCGCCGGACCGGTTCCGGGAATTGGGTACAAGCCATACGACGCCAGCAATTGCGGAGAGAGTTGGCTCAGGCGGCCGAGGCCGCCGCCAATCCAAGCGGAATGGTTGCCAATATAGGTGGCTTCCACGACGAAGCTCCGGGTGATCTCCCTTTGGAAGCCAGCGCTGTATTGGTTGATGCGCGGCGGCCGGTTTTCCTGGGCGTCCGGCACAACCGGCGCAGGCGAAGTGGCGCCAATGTTCGGATACTGGAACGGATTGGTAACGGGCCAGTGCGGCGATTGAATAAAGCCCGGCGCTTGGTCATTCACGAACTGGCTCCCCGTCGGAATGTAGCTGGGGCTGTTGGCCTGTGTGTTATATGCTCCGATCGAACTCACAGTACCACCGGCCGCTGCGCCGATGAACTGGTAGTTGATTCCCCATCCGCCACGAAATACGGTCTTGGAGTTGATCTGATAAGCAACGCCGATGCGCGGACCGATAGCGAAGGGATAAGCGGATTTGTAGAACGAAGGATCGGTGCTGGCGAACTGGAGAGCTCCGGGGTGGCCGCCGGCGCTGGTGTTCGGCAGAGTGGCGTCCAGTTGTCCCCAGCGCCCGTATTGCTCCTTCTCAGGAGTGTCGTAATCCCAGCGCAGACCGTAATCCAACGTGAGCTTGCGGGTCACCTTCCAGGAGTCCTGGATAAAGATGTCCCAATCGAAGGTGGCAATGCGGGTATCGATCGGCACACTTTGCGACGTGGCGCTGTAATCGCCGAGCAAGAAACTGGCGAAGCCGAAACCCGGACTAAAGCTGCCATAGCTATTTGTATTCGTGAAGGGATCGCCGGTCGGACCTGCACCGGTGGTCAGGGTGACCAGCGGGTGGGGCTTGGAGTAGGTTTGCTCCATGATCATCTCGGCGCCCAGCTTATACGTGTGCTTACCGCGAACCCAGGTCACGTTTGCGTTGCCGGTGGGCCGCATCTCGTAACTCGGGCCCTGGCCTGCGTACGGCCCCAATTCCTGCAATCCGCCAGTCGCGTTGGAGCATCCGGGGATGCCGATATTCGCGGTGCAGTTTCCTGCAACGATCGGGAAATTGCGGTTGGCCAAAAAGCCGCTCAGCCCGATCGTGGAAGGATTGAAAGTGATGTCCGGCGCGTTGTCAACGAAACTTTGGTGGTACAAACCAGCGCCGATGTGCAGCAGAAGGGTCGGCGTCAGAGTGCGGTCGTAGTTCACCCGTTCCTGATAGTTGGTGATGAAGGAGCCGCGGGCGCCCGTAATCGTATTCGGCAGACCGTCCTGTTCGCCCAGCGTCGGGTTGAACTGGTTGGCAGTGGTATTTTCCGAATAATAGAACGACAGCTTGTCCTTGGCATCGATATTGTGATCGATCTTGAACGCCGGAATGGCGGAGTACCGCGCGCCGGCTTGGGTGGGTGCGTAGTTGCCGGCAAAGTTGGTATTCGTTGCCGCAGGGACAAAGCTCAGTATTTTTACCGAGACCGGAGAGAAACGGCTCATCGGAATGGTGTTGTTCGCAAACGGCAGAGCGTAGCCCTGGCCTGCCAGAGCGCCGGAGGTGGCTTGCGCTCGCGTGAGGGGATCGAAGATCTCATTCGCGTAGACATGATTGCCGGCGGGATCGACCTGAACCGCCGGAGTGCCTAAGGCAGTCGTCTGAATTCCTAGTGCAGCGCAAGCGCTGCAATTGCCATTCGGCGAGATCTGGGAGAAGTTGCCCGCCAGATAGTTGGCCGTTGGCACCGTATCGGTGAAACCGTACAGGTTGGTCTCGAGGAACTCTTCGTAGTTGAAGAACCAGAAGGTTTTGTTGTGGCCGTTGTAGATTTTCGGGATCACGATCGGGCCGCCCATGGTTCCGCCAAAGTCGTTGCGGCGGGCGCGCGGGCGAAATTTTCCGCCATCACCACCGGTTTTGCTACAGAAGAGGGAGTTGCCGTCTTGACAGCCGCCGCTCTGGGTGAAGGCTTGGCCGGCGTTCAGATCTTCGTTGACGAAATAGTCGTACGCGCTGCCATGATATTGATTCGTGCCCGACTTCATGGTCATATTGATAACCACCTGGCCGGCGCTTCCGAATTCAGGGGCATAGTTGCTAGTCTGGTACGCAATCTCTTGAACCGCGTCCACGCTGGGCTGGGCCATCTGCGTGTAGTCGTACGTCCCGAAGAGGCGAGAAGTCGAGTCCTGGCCTTCAACACGCATCGTCTCTGTCAGCGAGACGGCAGGCAGGCCGTTCATAACAAAGGTTCCGCTTGATGCGTAGCCGCTGACTCCCGGAAGCGTCAGAAGCGTGTTGTAAGGGTTGCGGTAGCCTGAAGTACCTGCGTTCACGGTGCCGGTACCGATCATCGGCAGCGCGTCCAGATCACCAATAGTGACGTTGGAGGCCAACTCGGCGGAGTCAGTCTTCAACAGCGAAGCTTCGGCTGTCACTGTAACGGACTCAGTGGCGTTTCCGATCTGAAGAGGGACATCCTCTCTCACGGTCTGCGCGGCGCCGACTGCAATATTTGAATGGGTGTAGGTCTTGAACCCTTTGACGGCAACCGTCAGGGTGTAAGTCCCAACTCCCAAGTCGGGGATGGTGTAGTTCCCAGTGCTGGTGGTCACGCCGGAAAAAACCGATCCTGTTCCTGCGTTCTTGGCTTGCACCGCCGCTCCGGGGATAACCGCTCCGGCCTGATCGGTGACTGTGCCAGTGATAGTTCCGTTTCCGACTTGGCCGAACGCCGCCAAGCCGGTAAACAACAAACAAAATAACAATGCAACTGCTCTAATCTTCATGCACTCTCTCTTTCCCTTGAAGCGTGACGCAACAAACACAGTTCTGTTGAGGATTTAAGCACTAACCCAACGTCTAGGTGATGCTACTACGGGCGGTTTGATAGTGTCAATCAAAAAGTTTTATACTAAATGCCGTAACCTTCTTCCAAATGTAGTAGATCCGATGTTGGAATATGTGGTGTGTTATCATTGGTTTGAGGCCAAGCCCCGTGGGTTGGCGCAAAGCATTGGGGAATGAATCCGGCAGAACGGATTTGCACTTCGACCCTCGACCGCCCCGCTACACGAATCCGGCACATCGTTCGTAACGGATTGGACATTTGACGCCGGAAAACCGGCACCGCCCCCCGTTCGCGAGCGGATTTTAGCCCGACCATATGTCTTTTTGGCCCGCCCGGCCTGTCGTCTGCAGCCGCTAGGCCGGGGTACCAGGAGGATATTACAGAGGGCAAGCCGTTTGACATTAGACTGTAGTAAACGCTACTAAATGCTGTATTTAACAAACAAAATCCGGTCATTTATCAAACTAGGGGTAATCAACCGCAAATGCCGGACGTCTCAAATAAAGAGAGAACTTTGAGGAGGCGCTAAGGAGCCTAGCCTTTCAGCATAGACAAAGGAGAAATAAATCATGCCCGAGGCTTTCAAATGGGATGCGGACGAATCCGCGCTTTTGGAAGATCGCATCGGAAAGCGTATGACAGGTGAGGTTCCCCGTTTGAGGTCGCCCTATTCGCAAGTTCCGCAAATAAAATTGACCCGGCTCGAACGCAAGGCTATGGAAGCCTTATGGGCCTGTGGAAAAGCATCCATCCGGGAAATTCTGGAGGCGTTTCCAGAGCCCCGGCCAGCTTACACCACTATCCAGACCATCGTGTACCGGCTGGAAGGGAAAAATGCGGTGCACCGCGTTCGCAAAGTCAGCAACGCCCATATTTTCGAGCCGCTGGTTTTCCCGGCCGCAGCCCCGAGCGCGCCGAATGGGACGCCTTCGAACGGGTCACCTTCAAATGGGACCCGCCATCGGCTCCTCGACGAGGTTCTGAGCTTCTTTGGAGGACGGCAGCCGATGATGGAGCAGATGATCGAGTCCGGCAAGCTTACTCTCGAAGATGTGCGCGAACTCGAAAAAACGCTTGAGGAGCGGGCAAGCTGACGGAATCCGTGCTTAAGTAAACCGATCGAGTCCCGTCCCGGTGGCTATACTAACAGTTGATGCAGAATCGCGCCCCCGCGGCCATTATTTCAGCGATCCTGGTGGACGACGAGAAACTCGCCTCAGACGAACTCGCCTATCAACTCCGCGATTTCCCCGATATCGAAATCGTGGCCACCGCCTCGAACGGTCTGGAGGCGCTGAAGCTGATTGAAGACCTGGAGCCCGAGTTAGTCTTCCTCGACGTCCAGATGCCCGGCCTCGACGGCTTGGGCGTCATCAGCAAGCTACGCGAAACCAACGTCCCTCTGCCATACTTCGTGATGGCCACGGCCTACGATCAGTACGCCGTCGAAGCCTTCCGCTGGGAGGCCCTGGATTATCTGCTGAAGCCCATCGAAAAAGAGCGCCTGGCGATGGCGGTGGAGCGCGCCCGCAAGGGGGTCGCGGAACGGGCCAAGACCGCACAACCCGATCTGCCTCCTCCCAAGCCGACGCTGCAGCGCACCAAGCTCCTGGTGAAGAGCAACCAGCGCAACTTCATCGTCGATGCGAAAGAGGTGGTCTACGCCACTATTGAGGACGGCCTCATCACCGTGGTCGCGTCGAATATGGAGGGCCAATCCAACTACCGCACCATTGAAGAACTGCAATCCAATCTCGATCCGGAAATCTTCTGGCGTGTACACCGCTCTTATCTGGTGAACATCCACCGGATCAAAGAAGTGGTGCCTTGGTTCAAGTCCAGCTTCCAGCTCCGCATGGACGACAAGAAGCAGTCCGAGATCCCGGTCAGCAGAGTGCAGACCAAGCGACTGCGCGCCTTGCTCAAGTTATAAGATTTGCCGTGACCCGTTATTTTGAGGATGTCTCCGTGGGAGACCGCCACTTTGCCGGCTCCGTCGAAGTCACCGAGCCGGAGGTGCTGGCCTTCGCCCGCGCTTTCGATCCGCAGCCGATTCATCTTGATGCCGAAGCCGCTGTGCGTTCGGGTTACGACGGAATCATCGCCAGCGGCTGGCACACCGCCGCTCTGGTAATGCGCTTAATCGCCACTGCGCGGCCTTTAGGTGACACCGAGGTGCTGGGACTTGCGGTCGAGAATCTGCGATGGAGCCTTCCGGTGCGCCCGGGAGACACGCTCAGCGTCGATATGGAGGTCGTCTACGCCGCACCCTCCCAATCCAAGCCACGCTTCGGCATCGTCAAGTACCTGATCACGACGCGCAACCAGCATGGCGAAACGGTGATGACCCACTTACCCGTCTGCTGGGTTCCCCGGCGTAGTTAGGCGGCATAGTTAGTCTGTCCGCTCGCCGGCGCGGTCGATCACTGGATTGACGATCCGCCCGCCGCAAACGTGGCCCTACATCCAGTAAGCCCCTCACCCACGTACTGGGTTATGAATGATCACACCCGCTTCCTCGAAGGAGAAGCTATAAATGAAAATGAAACCACTCGGAATTGCCCTGTTTTCGCTTGCTGCAATGCTGCCCATGCAGCTCCCTGCATCCAGCCACCGCGAAGCTCCGATCACCGCCCTGGATCAAAAGGCCGACATCACGGATTGGTATTGCTTCGTGGATCCCAACCGCCCGGATCACCTTGTCATGATCCTGAACGTGGATCCTTTCCTGGAGCCGTCGAACGGCCCCAACTACTTTCCGTTCGACCCCAACATCCTCTATGAGATGAAGATCGACAATAATCAGGACGGCGTGCCGGATGTCACCTTCCAGTTCCGCTTCAAAACCACGATTCAACAGCCCACCGTATTCACCGGTTATGTGGGCAATCTTGCAGGAATTCCGCCGATTACTTCCCTTTCTGGCCCGGGCGCGGCCGGATTGAGCCTGAGCCAGACCTACTCCGTCACCATGGTTACCAAGTATGAAACACAGGAATTGGTGCAAGGGCAGACGCTCTACGCCGTTCCCACCAATGTGGGTCCGCGTACCATGCCCAACTACGACACTCTGGTGCAGCAGGGCATCTACACTTTACCGGGAAGCATCACCGTCTTCGCCGGCACCGTCGCCGACCCCTTCTTCGTGGATCTGGGCGCGGCGTTCGATTCCTTGAACTTCCGTACCGCGGTAGGCGGAGGAGTGCTGTCCGCTAGCATCGATGCGGACGACCACAACAATTACGCCCCCAATGCGGTCGCGGGCTTCAATGTGAACAGCATAGTTCTGGAGGTCCCCATCACCCTGCTCACCTCCGACGGACAATTGCACACCGCCAGCGATAAGAACGCCGTGTTAGGTACCTACGCCACCACTTCGCGGAAAAAGGCGGTTGTGCAGGATAACCTCGGCTACCTGGGCTCGACCAAAGGCCAATGGGCGCAAGTGCAGCGGTTGGGCAATCCGCTGATTAATGAACTGATCATCGGAACCGGCTCCAAGGACATGTTCAGCGTCTCGAATCCGATCGACGACGGTCAGTTTTCCACCTACTTCCTGAACCCGCTGCTGGCCACGATCTTCGGCTCCATCGGAATTCCGGTTCCTCCGGCGCCTCGCTTGGATTTGCTCCCGCTGGTGCAGTATCAGGCGCCGATCTGCCCTGGCTGCGCCGCCGCGGACGCCGGCCCGATCGCGGACCTGTTGCGCATCAACACCGGCATCCCCCCGACGGCGTTCTCCAGCGCCAAACGTCTCGGCTTCCTGGTCGGAGACAACGCCGGCTTTCCCAACGGCCGGCGGCTCAATGACGACGTAATCGACATCGCCGCGCGCGCGGTCGGCGGCATTCTAGCGGGGCCGAAGTACAATACGGCGATCGGCGATGGGGTGAATGAGCCGAGCACTCCAACGCTGACCACGTTTCCCTTCGTCGCTCCGGCCTACAACGGGCGCAATAGCACCCACTCAGGTCCTGGCCAAGCAGGCTGCGCCGGGGCCACTGCACCACTCTGTCCGTTGAATTAAAACATTGCTTGTTCCGGTTGTGACTCAGAGGCCTTCTCCGAGCCACGCTTCTGAGTCGCAACCGTCACGGCATGTCCTTCGATACAATTTGCAGGCCGGGGGCGTTTTAATCTTCGCGCGGGCGCTCCAACCCCGCTTCCTCATTCGCAGAGGCTGCCCTCAATCCGAATTCCGGCCGGGTCGCGGTAGAAATCGGCTTCATCGCTGGCCATTGATGCGGCAGGGCGGCGTTCGAGCACGTCTTCGAAAGTCACCGGCACGGCGATCGCGATTCGCGCCAACGGGTTTTGCTCCCGTGTCAAATCATGAAAGACGCGCGAGTTTTTGACCAGGTTCCTTGCTGGCATGAATCCCAGAAGGGATGTCGGGCCATCAAGACCGCGGCACAAACGCGCGAAGGACTCGCCTTCTTCGTGGCCTTGCTTCTCCGGAGGGTTCCTGCGACCTCCGTTGCGGCTTAATAGGTTGGCCTCCGAAATCGCGGGCAGCGGAGCGGGTTACCGTTTGATTTAGTTCGCCGCCCCTCGGTTGGGCCTAGCGGGATGGAGGCTTGACGCCGGCGGGAACGCCCCGGGCTGATTGTTTGCTCCCAGGCCATCGTCCAGTCTGCAAATTTAGTTAGCGGTTCCGAATCGATCGTGTGCCTGAACTCGGCGACGCTCCAGTGTCGCAGACGCCCGCCGATGGTCGAAACTCAAGTCGCTGGCCGCGTCCTGCCTGACCCGAAGGTAGAGCGGCAAGACCTGCTGGGCGATCCAGACCACCGATGCGGATAAGTCCAAGTGACTCGCAAGCGATAGGAAGGCCGTCATCGAGAGCGACCGTTATTTTCCACTATTTGAAGCTTCTGTCACGTTACGCTGGCAAAGACCTCAGGCTGCGAACATCCATCCGGCCATAGGATCCACTAGCTTTTACAACATCGTTACACTCCATTTGCTCGAGCCAATGTAGTGTTGTAGAAGACAACGCCTCCAGGTAAGAGACAAATTGCAACGCTCCCTTCCACTATCCGTTACTTTATTTTTAATTTCGATTCTTCTTGGGATTCCTATCTTGACTTACGGGGCCGCCGGAGGCAGCATTTCGGGAACCGTTGAAGATCGCAATGGCGCGGTGATTCCCGGCGCCGCCGTGACAGCCACCAACACAGAAACTGGCGTCCGTCAGTCGGTAACCACCAATGGCACGGGAGCCTACTCCTTCCCCATTTTGCCCGTCGGGCATTACAATGTCGAAATTAGTTCCGGCGGCTTCAAGCCCTATCGGCGTGCGAGTGTCGCAATCGACGTCGACAGCGCCCTTTTGGTAGACGCGCGGCTCGAATTGGGGGAACGTTCCGACACCGTAACTGTAAATGAATCAGCGGTTCACGCTGAAACATCCAGTACAGAATTAGGGGACGTGATCACCGCCGAAAACGTGGCCGCACTGCCACTTAATGGACGCAGCTATACCGATCTCCTGGCGCTTCAGCCTGGCGTGCTTCCCACCACGACCATCACGTCGCTCACCGTCCAGGGCCTGGGCCAAAGCGTATTTTCTCCATCAGGCGATTTGAATCCGGGAACGCTCTCCATCAACGGCCAAAGAGAGTCCGCGAACGGCTTCATGATCAATGGCGCAGACGCTGAGGAAACCGGCAGCATGGCCGCGGCGATCATTCCCAATCTCGATTCCATCGCCGAATTCCGAATCCTGTCCTCTAATTTCGATGCAGAGTACGGCAAGTATACCGGGGGCCAGATCAATGTAATCACGAAATCTGGCGCTAATGCATTCCATGGCGATATTTTCGAATTCCTTAGAAATACAGACTTGGACGCCCGCAATTTCTTCTCCCCCACTCGCGGCACCTTCATTCAGAACCAGTTCGGCGCAGCCGGCGGCGGCCCGATCTTGCGAACTAAGGTATTCTTTTTCTCGGATTATCAAGGCACCCGCCAGACTCAGGGGACAGATACGGGACTAATACCCGTGCCTTCCCTGCAGGATCGAACGGGGAACTTATCCGACCAGGCTAGTTCCCTCACGGGCACTGTGAGCGGACAGTATTGGGCGAACCTACTTTCCCAGAAACTCAACTACCCGGTTTCCGCGGGAGAGCCGTACTATACGACAGATTGCAACAGTCCCTCGCAATGCGTTCTGCCCAACGCCGTCATCCCTCGGAGCGCATGGTCCGCTCCAGCCGTGAACCTGCTGAAATATATTCCCGCGCCGAATTTCCCGGGAAATGTCTTCTCGACTTCAGCCTATAATCAGATTCTTCACGACGATAAGATCGGCGAGCGTGTCGACGCGAATACTCGCTGGGGCGCTATGTTCGGTTATTACTCTTTGGACAACTTCACGGGCGACAACCCTTACCCGACGGCACAGGGTGGAGCTAACGTACCCGGTTTCAATGGGTTGAACGCCGGCCGAGCTCAGTTGGCTGTTCTGGGCATCACCAAGACGCTGGGGCCGAGCGCCGTCAATGAATTTCGCCTCAGTTACACTCGCGACGCGAACGATCTGGGACAGCCATCCGGCGGACTGGGGGTCAGCCTGGCATCGCAGGGCTTTATTACCGGAGCAGGGACATTAGGAATTGTCCCGCTGACGCCTCAAAATCAAGGCGTCGCAAATATTTTCTTTAATAATTTCACAATCGGATCCGACCCCGACCGCTTCTACCAAATTAACAATAACTTTGAGTTGAGCGATCATTTTTCCAAAGTCCTGGGAAGTCATACAATTAAGGTCGGTGGCCAGTTAGATTATGACCAGATCAACACACATCCCTTCGCCGATTTGAACGGCAGCTTCAACTTCTACGGCACCGAGACTGGCCTGGATTTCGCGGACTTCCTGCTGGGCATTCCAAGCCAATATACCCAGAACGATCTGCGGCCGTTCTATGGCCGAAACAAGTATGTAGGCCTCTATGCGCAGGACAGTTGGCGATTGACGCACAGCCTCACGCTGAACTACGGCCTTCGATGGGACCGGAGCGAGCCCTGGTATGAGAAATACAACAACAATATAACGTTCGTTCCCGGAGAACAGTCGGTCGTTTTCCCCACCGCACCTACCGGCATCGTATATCCAGGCGATCCGGGGATTTCGCGTACGCTGGCACATCCCGGGAACCTGGACTTCGCGCCGCGCCTGGGCTTGGCTTATTCACCCGACGGCAAAACCAGCGTACGGGCCGGCTTCGGTACTTTCTATGCCGCGATTCAGGGGGAGACTCTCGGACTGATCAGCGACAATGCACCGTATGGATTTACCTATACCAGTCCGGCTCCGCCTCTTTTCACGACTCCATTTGTTGACGCCGCGACGGGGAACATTGAAGGCCAGCGCTTCCCAGCACAACTCGCGCCATTGAATGTTTCGGTGAAGAATCCGGACCCCAACATCGACTTCTCTCAATTCGAACCGATCAGCGCGATCCCTGGCTATAAGCCCACGAACACGATTCCTTATACCGAATCGTACAACCTTTCCTTGCAGCGCCAGATTGGAACCAATACACTGCTCAGCTTGAGTTACGTCGGGAACCAAGCCCATCATCTTCTCGTGCTTGAAGCAGCCAATCCGGGCAACCCTGCGCTATGCCTGAGCCTGAGCCAACCGAGCGAAGTAGCGACGGGATCGGCCACCTGCGGCCCCTTCGGGGAGAGCAGCCAATACACGAGCGCTTCCGGGAACGTAATCAATGGAACACGCGGTCCATTGGGCTCCGCCTTCGGCAGCGTCAGCTATCAGACCACCATCGGCAATTCCAATTACAATGCCCTGGAAGTCAGCCTGCATCATACGGGCGGGCGTGTCCAAGTATTCCTCAGCTACACCTACAGCAAATCCATCGACCAGTCCTCGAATTTAGGCGACCAGGTGGATCCTTTTAATCCGAATCTCAGCCGGGGTCTCTCGGCCTTCGACATGCGGCAGGATTTCGTCGCGAGCTATAGCTATAGAGTCCCGTTTGAACGCCTTTTCCGCAGCGGCGGGCGTTTCGCGGAGGGTTGGTCGATCTCAGGAATCACGCGCTACAGCACAGGCCTGCCAGTGACTTTCCTCAATCATGAAGATACTTCCTTGCTGGGCACGCAGGGGAACGGAATTAACAACCTGGCAGTCGATGAGCTTGAATATACGCACGGACCGCTGGATCTCAATCACAACCCGCGCAACGGGAACGTATACTTCAACACATCGCTCTTCGGTTTGCCGCCGCTTGGGTCCATTGGGAATAGCGGACGCCGTCTCTTTTCCGGACCGGGGATCGACAATTACGATCTAACGCTGCAGAAGAATTTCAAGCTCCACGAATCGAAATCCCTCGAATTACGCCTGGAAGGATTTAACGCCTTCAACCACGCGCAGTTCTACGGTCCAGCCGCGGTTGACGGCAACATCAGTAGCGCCACTTTCGGGCATGTCGTGAGCGCTGCGGCTCCTCGCCTGCTTCAGGTCGCGCTGAAGATAGTTTTCTGATGCTCACGAGTTACGTTTTCGATGCCGGAGTCACAATAGGAGTACACTTAGCTGCATCGCACCATGCCCTGCTACCCAGGCGAGAGGCTCGGCCCTTATGAGATCCTCGCCCCCATCGGCGCAGGTGGCATGGGCGAAGTATACAAAGCGCGCGATACGCGCCTCCACCGCGAAGTGGCCATCAAGGTTCTGCCGCGCTCCTTTGCAACCGAGGCTGCGCGAGAGCGGTTCCAGCGCGAAGCGCGCGCCGCTTCAGCCCTGAATCATCCCTATATTTGCGTTATCTACGACGTGGGCGAATCGTCGGGTCACCCCTTCCTGGTGATGGAGTTGCTCGACGGGAAGACCCTTCGCGAGTACATCGGCGGCAAGCCGCTCGAAATCCCTGAGGCGCTGATGCTGAGCATCCAAGTGGCCGACGCACTCGACGCAGCCCACAGCAAAGGCATCGTTCATCGCGATATCAAGCCGGCCAACATTTTTGTCACCGAACGGGGTCAAGCTAAGTTGCTCGATTTCGGCTTGGCCAAACAAAGCGAGCCTGCGAAGACACAAGCGATGACCGAAACGATGCTCACCGAGCCGGGCTCAGCCATGGGCACCATCGCCTACATGTCGCCGGAACAGGCGCGCGGCCAAGCTGTGGACGCGCGTAGCGACCTGTGGTCGTTCGGCGTGGTGCTCTATGAGATGGTCACGGGGTCGCGGCCATTCGACGGTCCAACACCGCCGATCGTCTTCGACGCTCTTCTAAATAAGACGCCCCAATCTGTTCGCGAACGGAACCCAAAGGTTCCGGGCGAGCTGGAACGAATCATCGGGAAACTTCTGGAAAAGGATCGCGCGTTGCGATATACATCCGCCGCGGAGCTTCGCGGCGAGCTACTGCGTCTTCAGACAGGCTCGATCACGCCGGTCACGGTCGGCGCTCGACGGTTGCGATTCAAGTACGGAGTCACTGCGGCAATCGTCATTCTCGCCGCCGGCGGGTTCTTCTTCTGGCAACAGCGAGGCCGCGCCGGACGCCTCACCGACAAAGACACGATTGTGCTCGCCGACTTCGTAAACAAGACCGGAGATTCGGTGTTCGATGAGACGCTTCGACAGGGATTAGCTGTGCAACTGGAGCAGTCGCCCTTCCTCAGCCTTATTTCCGATGAGCGCATTCAGGGGGTGTTGCCGTTGATGGGCCAGTCAACGGACGCGCGGCTGACTCCGAAGATTGCTCGTGAAATCTGCGAACGCACCGCCAGCGCCGCGGTGCTGGAAGGCTCCATCGCCAGCCTGGGAAGCCAATACATATTGGGCTTACACGCCGAGAACTGCCGCACGGGCGACGTCCTTGATGAAGAGCAGGCGCAAGCCGCGAAGAAGGAAGACGTCCTGAACGCCTTGAGTCAAATTGCGAGCAGGTTCAGAACCCGAGTCGGGGAATCGCTCGCCACGATCAAGAAGCTTGACACTCCGCTGGAAGAGGCCACGACGCCGTCGCTCGATGCCCTGAAAGCCTATAGCACGGCCTGGAAGGTTAACATTTCGGGTGGCGATGCCGCCGCTCTGCCCCTTTTCAAGCGCGCTGTTGAGATCGACCCTAAATTCGCGATGGCATATGCGTATCTGGGACGCACGTACGGCGATTTAGGAGAGTCTGACCTCTCCGCGGAGAATACCAGCAAAGCCTATCAATTGCGGGATCGCTCCAGCGATCAGGAAAACTTTTTTATCACCGCGACTTACCAGGAGCAGGTGACGGGAAATTTTGAAAAAGCAGGAGAGACCTTTGAGTTGTGGGCGCAAACCTATCCCCGTGAACTTCCGCCGCACGGACTCTTGTCGGGGCAGATTTACCCGGTTCTCGGCAAATATGACAAGGCGGTTGACGAAGCGAAGAAGGCAATCGCCATCAATCCCGACTTTTCCTTTCCATGGGTAAATCTTGGTACCGCCTATCAATTCCTTGACCGGCTGGAGGAAGCCGACACCACGTTTCAGGCCGCCGCCGACCGCAAACTGGAAATCCCCGACCTCTTGCTCCAGCGATACGACCTCGCCTTTGTAAAAGGCGACCCGGGCGGAATGGATCGGGCTGCGGCTCAGGCTCGGAAAAACCCCGGAGCGGAAGCTCCCATCTCCCGCCACGAAGCTTTTGTCCTGGCATATTCCGGTCATTTGCGACAGGCAAGGGAGAAGTTACAACCTGCCATAGAGATGGCGCTGAAGGGGGGCCGACAGGAGACCGCCGCTTTGTGGGAGGCCGGAGCAGCGCTAACAGAAGCCTTCTTTGGGAATGCGCCGGAGGCAAAGCGAGAAGCGACGGCAATTCTTAAGCTCTCAAAGGGCCGGGATGTCGAGTATGGCGCGGCACTGGCGTTGGCACTCTCGGGAGATTCCTCCGGGGCTCAAACAATTGCAGACGATCTCGGTAAGCGCTTCCCTGAGGATACTTCAGCCCAAGTCAGTTACCTGCCGGTGCTTCGTGCGGTTCTCGCGGTCAACCACGGCGAACCTTCGAAGGCCATCGAACTCCTCCAAGTTTCTGTTCCCTATCAGCTGGGCGTGCCGCTCTGTTGGTTTTCCGGCACTTTTGGGCCCCTCTACCCGATCTATATGCGTGGCGAGGCCTATCTGGCGGCACATCAAAGAGCCGAGGCCGCTGCGGAATTCCAGAAACTTCTCGATCACCGCGCGATTGTTGCCACCGATCCGATCGGCGCGTTGGCACACCTGCAGCTCGCCAGAGCGCTCGCTTTGCCCGGCGGAGACAGAATTAAGGCGAAGGCCGCCTACCAGGATTTCCTCGCTCTTTGGAAAGACGCCGACCCCGACATCCCCGTCCTGCTTCAGGCTCAGAAGGAGTATGCGGCATTACAGTGAGCGTATGGAGGCGGGACTTGTGAGCGACGCCCATTCGCTGCTGTGGTTCAGCTTGGACCTCCGGCTCGATGACAACCCCGCGCTTCACAGGGCGCTCGCTGAGGCGAAAAGAGGCGAGTCCGCCGTCATCCCGGTCTTCATCTGGGCGCCGGAGGAAGAAGCCCCATGGCAGCCAGGAGCCGCATCGCGATGGTGGCTGCATCAGTCACTGAAGGCGCTGCAAGCCGCGTTGGAAGGACACAGCTCCAGGCTGATCATTCGCCGCGGGCCCACCGCGGAAACTCTGCTCGCCTTGGCGGCGGAGTCGGGCGCCAAGTCCATCTTCTGGAACCGCCGTTATGAGCCTGCGATGATCGCCCGCGAAGGCGAAGTCAAACGGCGTCTCGCCGAGCGTGGCATCGCTGCGGAGAGTTGCCCGGGAAATCTCCTGTTCGAGCCTGGAACGATTCTGAACGCAAACGGAAAACCGTTCCAGGTATTCACCGCCTTTTGGCGTGCATGCCTGGCCGCCGCGACTCCAGCCCAGCCCAGTGCGGCTCCCGAGCGTATTCCAGCACCCGCAACATGGCCACAATCCGCAGCCATCTCCGAGCTTGATCTTGAACCGCGAATCGACTGGGCCGGCGGACTGCACGAAACCTGGAAACCGGGCGAACGGAGCGCGTCGGCACAGCTCAGGGCCTTTCTCGGCAGCGCTCTCGAATCCTACTCAACAGATCGTGACCGGCCCGATTACCGGGGCACGTCGCGTCTATCGCCGCATCTTCATTTCGGAGAGATCAGCGTTCGCAGAATCTGGCACGAGCTGTGCGGAGCGCATCCCGCGGCCGAGCCCTATCTGCGGCAAATCGTCTGGCGCGAATTTTCGAATCATCTGTTGTTCCACTATCCGCAAACTCCGCAAGAGCCTCTGCGGCCTGAGTTCCGCGCCTTTCCCTGGCGCATGGATTCCGGAAGTTTCGATGCATGGACCCAAGGCAGAACCGGTTATCCGCTGGTGGACGCGGGCATGCGCGAGCTCTGGCACACCGGTTGGATGCACAACCGTGTGCGCATGGTTGCCGCGTCATTTCTGGTGAAACATTTATTGATCCCATGGCAGGCGGGAGCCGCCTGGTTCTGGGATACGCTGGTCGACGCCGATCTGGCGAACAACACCCTGGGATGGCAATGGAGCGCGGGCTGCGGCGCCGATGCCGCACCCTATTTCCGCATCTTTAATCCGGAACTCCAGCGCCAGAGGTTCGACCCGGACGGGGACTACGTCCGGCGCTGGATTCCCGAATTAGAAAGTGACTACCCACGGCCGGTGGTCGAGCACGGATTCGCTCGCAAGCGGGCGCTGGATGCATTGGCCGCCATGCGAGGGCAATGAATCACCTTGTTCCGCGGAAACTCTCCGGTGGCCCGAGGTAGCTGGGTGCTTTCGCCGAGGCCGGCGTGTCGATGACGATACGCTCCACCACTACGCCCGGGTCCACCATCCACACTTTGAAGGTATGATAGCCCGGTGTCGCGATCTGGTGCGCGCTGCTGAGGAATCGGGCGTTGTCGCGAACCGATTGCTCCCAGTCGCGGTTGCCATTCGCGGCGTTGTAGCCTTGCGGAACCACGGTGAGCACTTGAGGCGCTTCGTCGTCCATCGACACCGCGATGCGCACCGGGCGATCCGGAGCGAAGTTCAACGCAGGCCCAAGCGTCAAGCGAGCCGTCGCCTCGCCTGGCGTGAACAGGTACATCCGGTAATCCAAGTGCGGCCTGCTGGCGGGACCGAGTCCCTGGACGTCCACCGGAGCATCCGTTCGCATGCCGTATTCTTCCACCGCATGGAAGCTGGCCTGACCGACATCCGTTTTTGAGTTGAAATGGTCCGCGTTCATAGCGACATAGCCCGCGCCCTCGACGAATGCGTTAAGTGTGCCGCGTGTCAGATCTGCGGGCTTGCGAGCAGTCACGCCAAGCGACTCTTCGCGGCCCGCTCCTGTGATTTTGACGAAGCCTTGACTCACGCCGGACGGCGCCCGCGCCCAATCGATACTCACCCAAACCCGCCCATCGTCTTCAACGCGGCCCGTTGACTGACTCAGCGTGATCCAGGGAGCACTGGCGGTTGCGGTGAAGTTGAAAGGCTCGCGGCCCTTGTTGAAGACGTCAATGTAGCTGCGTTGTTGATTCAACGAATCGAACTCGGGCAGGACGGCCGATCCGCCATCGACAAACACGCCGAGGGACGATTCCATAGGCGCGCTCACGTTGGCGAGTTTGATCGCCGCCAGCGTGTTCGCGGGCGGGTCGCGCCAAGTGGTGTAGCCGATGTGCGGCTGATCCATGAAGTGTTCCCATTTGCCGCCGCCGAGTTCGTCATATTGTTTGGTCAGCGCAGCGTCGGCATCAAAGAGAGTCTTTACCCTTGCGGCCCAGGCATTCGCGCTGGCCCGGCCTTGCGCCGCGTAAAGAGCGTTCTTTCCAGCGGCGACATACATTTCGTTCAAGTTTGCGGAAGCCTTGGTAGGGAACAAAACCAACTGGAAAAATGCATCTCGTTTGGATGCGGGCAGTTTCGCATAGAGAGCGTCCGCGCGCGCGGCCAGGGCGTTGAAATCTTCCACCACGCGCTCGGCCTCACGATAGTGGACCAGGCTGTATGTGCCCGGCTCCAGCAATTCCGGTTTCCGGCGAGCGTTGTATTTCGTGTATGTGGCCACGATGTCCGCAGCTTCGGTAGCGTACTGCGCCCCGAATTCACGCTCCGCCCATAGGCGAGTGTATTCGTTGACATTGTTGCCAGTCCAGCGCGCGGTGTCCCAACCCAGACTCAGGAAGTATTCGGTGGGAAGTTCGTAGCCCTTGAAGTGTCCGACATTCACGATCCAGATGCGGTCCGCGCCGTATTGCTTCGCAAGCGACATCTGCTCCCAGATTTTCGGAAGCGGGCTGGTATTCAGCCACTGATAGCTGCGCGGTCCTCCGTGATAATCGAAGTGATAATAGATGCCCGCGCCGCCGGACCGCTTGCGCTCTTCCGGCGTCGGCAGTCTTCGCAGGTTGCCCCAGTTGTCTTCGGCCCACAGCAGCGTCACGTCGTCGGGCACGCGCAGCCCGCCTTCGTAATACTGCTGTACCTCTTTATAGAGCGCCCACAATTGCGGAACCTTGGTAACGTCCGGATTGACCTCTTCCGCAAGCATCTTGCGCTGGGCCGATACGATCCTTTCTGTCAACGCCACACCCTCGGCGGCAGTCCGCACCATGGCCGAGTCATTTTCGCCGCGCAATCCGATGGTGTAGATGTTTTCGAAATCCTTGCGCTCACGAATCCCCTCCCGCCAGAACTGATCGAGAACGGCGGACTGGGTAGCATAGTTCCAATTACCGTTGGCCGCGCGCAGATGCCAGTCCCATTCTTTCTGCGCGCGCATCATGGGTTCCTGATGGCTGGTCCCCATCACGATGCCGTATTCGTCCGCCAGCCGGGCGTTGTCCGGATCGTCTTCGGCGAAAGCGTTGTCCCACATGGCAGGCCACAGGTAGTTGCCCTTCATGCGCAAGATCACTTCGAAAACCTTGGCGTAGAAGGCGCTGTTGAAATTCGCCGCCGTGCCGCCGGGGAAGGCGTGTTCGCCGAATTTCGCGCGAACCCAGAAATCCAGGTCGGGCTTTTCGTCATTGAAAAAGATGCCGCGATATTTGACACTGGGCTCACCCTGCTGATATCTGCCTGCGGTGATGTAGAGCGCGGATTTGTGCTCTGGCGTCACGTCAGCCCACCAGTACCAGGGCGAGACTCCGATTTGTTCGGAGAGGTCGTAGATGCCGAAGATGGCGCCTCGCTTGTCGCTTCCAGCGATCACCAGCGCGCTGTCAACTCCCGGCAAGGGATTGGCGACGGTCTGCAGGAAGAACGACTCCCACTTGCCTCGAATGCCGCTGACGTCGATTTTGCCCGCGCGCGCCAACTGATCGATCAGCGGACTTTTCCCGACGGTTCCGATCAGAATCATCTTCGGGGCAGTCGTACTAAACACGGGAGTGACTCCCGTTACTCGATTCACGTCCGCTTGTAAATCCCGCGCCGCGCGCTGGACACCCGGCCAGTCGGCAGCGTCGACCCGCAGCGCGGCGGCAGAGCCGCTTTCCACCAAGGGGAAGTCCCCAGGCCGTGCGGATATTTCCACGTACCTGGGGCCACCCAACGCCCAACCGTTTGCCGTGAACAATAAGCACGTCAGCAGGAGCCGCATACCGGACAGTATGCCACCAAAGTCTCAGGTGGGAGTCATCATGCCGCCGAGGGGTAATCCTGGCACGACGGAAGACAGCAATGGCGGACTACAAGACCCAGGGCTGAACTTAGCGTGATGGCGGTTGTCGACCCCTCACGGACCAAAGCAGGCGCGGAACGCGATGTGCGAAAAGCCGAAGGTATGGCACTCATCCTTCATCGGCTAAGCCACCACTACAGGTACGACACTGGGCGCGAAGATATGCCGCTGATCGGTTTCTCGCCGCATAAGACGGCGGCGAAGCAAACTAGTCATGCCGTCGTCCGATCCCTTTGGCCTTCTGCAACCTGAGCTTCTTTTGGTAGCATGAAGCCTTAAACCGAAAGGAGGGATCCTATGATCCACCGCACCCTTCCGGTCTCCCCGACGAGTCCGAACCCGAAACCCCGCCAGCTGAAGCTGGGCGTGTTGTCAGGCGCCTTGGTGTCGATCATCGCCGCCGGCGTTTACATGACCAAATCTGTCTCCGCCAGCTCCGGCGGACCTTCCTTCGTCGAGTTCGAAAGCGGACCGGTGCGCCCAGTCGCCATCTCTCCGGACAGAAGTACATTGTTTGTGGCCAACACACCAAATGGCACGCTGGAAGTGTACGCCCTGAGTTCGGGCACGCCAGTGCTTGAGGCTCGAGTGCCGGTAGGACTTGAACCGGTGGCCCTCGCCGCTCGAACGAACAGCGAGGTGTGGGTAACGAACCACGTTTCCGACAGTGTAAGCATCGTGAGCTTTGCGGGCACTCCGCACGTTGTCCGCACTCTTCTGGTTGGCGACGAACCGCGCGACATCGTGTTCGCCGGCCAGCCGGTCCGCGCTTTCATTACCACCGCGCACCGGGGACAACAGCGAACCGATCCGTCCATTGCGAGCGTGCCTGGGGCGGGCGATCCGCAGTTAACTACCCCGGGAGTTCCGCGCGCCGACGTGTGGGTCTTCGACCCTGCGAATCTCGGTGCCACCGCCGGCGGGACGCCTCTCCAGATCATGAGCTTTTTCACCGATACTCCGCGCGCCCTGGCCGTCAGTCCCGACGGAAACACGGTATACGTGGCGGGCTTCAAGACCGGCAATCAGACCACTACGATTCCTCAGGGCCGGGTGTGCCCCGGCTTCTTGCCGGCAAAGCCCTGCAAGCTTTCCGACGGGTCCATCAGTCCCGGCGGCAACCCCGGGCCCGCCACCGATTCCATCGGCGAGCCGGCGCCGGAAGTCGGCCTGATCGTCAAATTCAACAACGGCGACGGCCACTGGGAAGATGAGTTGGGACGCGTCTGGGACAATTCGGTTCGCTTCACCTTGCCGGATACCGATGTATTCGCCATTGACGCGAATGCCCTGGTCCAAACTGCCGCTTACGCCCATGTGGGCACTACTTTATTCAACATGGCGACCAATCCGGTTAGCGGCCATCTATATGTTTCCAACACGGATGCGATCAACAACGTTCGCTTCGAAGGTCCAGGCACCTTTGCGGCTCACACGGTTCAAGGGCATTTAGCGGAATCGCGAATTACTGTTATTTCGGATTCCGCCGTGACGCCACTCCACCTGAACAAGCACATTGATTACAGCCAATTGGCCGGTTCTCCGGGCTTTGATCCCGCGGCTAAGAGCCACAGCTTGGCCACCCCTTTGGATATGGCCGTCACCAAAGATGGCAAGACTCTTTATGTTGCCGCATTCGGTTCCAGCAAGATTGGCGTATTCAACACGACCGAACTTGAAAACGACACCTTCGATCCGGTCACGGAAAGTCCGAACTACATCTCAGTCAGCGGCGGAGGCGTAAGCGGCCTGGCGCTGGATGAGGATCGAGGTCTACTGTACGCAACGACGCGCTTCGATAACGCGGTGAAGGTAATCAACCTCGCATCCCATGCGGAAATCGCGCAATTGCCGATGCCCAATCCAGAACCGGCTTCGGTTGTGCAAGGCCGGCCGATGTTATATGACGCCACGGGTTTCTCCGGCAACGGCGAGGCGTCTTGCTCCAGTTGTCATCCCTTCGGGGACATGGACGATCTGGCCTGGGATCTGGGCAACCCAGACAATCCCGTGACCACAAGTCCGATCAACATAATCAATGTACAGTTCACTGCCGACACGACGGCCGCGCTGGCCAAACTGGCCGCGGCCACGGGGCTCACAACGCCGGTCAACGGCAGCAATCATCCGACCGACTTTCATCCAATGAAGGGCCCATTTACAACCCAGACCCTACGGGGGCTCGCGAATTCCGGCGCGATGCATTGGCGCGGCGATCGCTCGACGGGAGTGACCGGCACCGATCCGACGGATTCCAACGTATCTTTCAATAACTTCATTGTCGCGTTCCAGACTTTAGTCGGCAGCCCCGAGATGCCCTCGCCTGCTCAGATGCAGCAGTTCGCGGACTTCCAGTTGCAGGTTTTGCCGCCGCCGAATCCAATTCGGAATCTGGATAATTCACTGACGGCTGCACAGCAGCGCGGCAGCGATTTCTTTTCGGGTACGCGCGCTTCCGATGGAATTCTTGGAATCGGGATCACCTGTTCTGAGTGTCACAGTTTGACCCCAGGGTTGGGGCTCTTCGGCACCAGCCGCAGCCAGAGCTTCGAAGGCTTTCCACAGATCGTCAAGATTCCGCATCTGCGGAACCAGTATGCCAAGGTGGGTATGTTCGGAACTCCGCAGGAGGATTTCTTCACCGCGCCGGATAGCGGCCCAACCGGCGATCAGATTCGCGGCTTTGGCTTTACGGGGGACGGTTCGGTGGATACGATTTTCCGTTTCTTCACCGGGACCATGTTCACTCCGCAGACTGCCGTGGGCTTTCCAGAAACCAATACCGACGGAACACGAAGCGATGTGGAACAGTATATCCTGGCGTTCGACAGCGACCTTGCACCCATCGTAGGCCAGCAAGTTACTTTGACCAGCCAGAACAGCGCCGCGGCCGGTCCACGGATCGATCTACTGCTCCAGCGCGCGTCCACGCCGTTTGTGTCTTTTGCTCTGGGCGGCACTGCCCCATTGACGGAGTGCGACGTCGTTGCGAGGGTGGTCCAAAACGGACGCGTCATGGGATATCTGTACGATCCGGCGACAGGAAACTTCACTGCGGACCAGGGAAGGGTTGCGGTCTCAGACGCCTACCTGCGAAATCTGGCTCTGACACCCGGCCAGGAGGTTACCTACACTGCCGCGACGCCTGGGTCGGGAGCGCGGATCGCCTCAACCGGGACCTTTTCTGCGGCTCCCCCAAAAGGCAAGCCATCGCGACATCGCTGAAGCGCCTCGAGCGCGGCCGGCGGCTTGGCTGTAGTTTCCCGAAACGCGACGTGTCATAATCTGTGGCTGGCGCAGGCCCACCCATCATCGGCTTCAAGGCGAGCCGCGCTTGATCGGCTTTTCGCCGTGTAAAGCCGCGACCGCTCTGTATAACATGGCCGCGTCCAGCGACTCTGACACGCTGCTCGCGAAGCTCGGCAAGCATCGCGGCAATTCGAGCGCGCAACCCAAGGAAAGAAAGGCTACTTGAGGTTTCGTCAAACTTAGGAGCAGGCCTCGCCTGGCTTACGTCCGCGATGGTTGCCGCCTATAGGGTGGCCATTCCAGACAGCAGCAAGCCGTATCCTGAATTTCCAACTACCGCCATCTCAAGGAAGAGAGTTCATGGTGAAGGACACAAGTTGGTTCCGGGACACGCATGGATGGCATACGCGAATTCCTCTAAGACGCAGCGGCTGGTACTTTCAAGCCTCTCGGGGAACCGCTAAATGCGATACACCGCTCATCTCCCCCGATAAAGCGTACGCAAAGACCAGGGCAGGCTGGGGTTAGTTGCCTGACGATACCGGGAATCCGGCATTCCCCGAATTAAGCGTAGATAGGCTGCGTTTAAGTTGTGATACGGAATGCCGGGGAAATAGTGATGCAGCGCGTGGTAGCGCAAGCCGACAGGCGCCCACAGCTCTGTCCAGAACGCGCCGGGGGTATCGATCGAATCCCCCAACTGCGCGTCGCGGTCGAGCGGTTTCCCATCGCTCGTGTACCGGTGGGCTCCCAAAGTGCGAAGCGTGTTGATGAAGCTGACCACAGCCGATACCAGGTACCAGACAGCAAAGCAACGCCAGGGAAGAACGCGAAACGCGGCCAGCGCCGCCAGACCATACCAGACTGCCAGCGTCACGACTTCCCACCGTATCATCTTGCGGCTGACAGCTGCCTGGACTTCGCGCACATACCGCACGTTCATACACAGAGCGGAGGCTCGCGTTTCAAGCCACCGATGCACCTTCGAAGACAAAAGGCCAAAGGGTGAGAGCAGCAGGAGCCGAATCATCAGAAATACCGGCAGCAGCAGGCTCTCCAGACTGAACAAAACGATCATAAGACGGCGTCCTGAAAAGGGCAGGTATTCAGGATCCTGGTCCGTCCCGTAAGTCGACAGCTTATGGTGGTTCTGATGCACTCCCACGTAAATGAAAGAAGGCATCAGCATCGGCACGCCGAACAACAGGTTCCAGGCGGTTTCAAATCCTCGGACTGCGCTTTGCCGCAGGTGGCTGATCTCATGCAGGAAGCACAATCCACGATATAGCGCGAACACCGCGATCACCGATGCCACGATCATTCGCCACGAAAACGGTTGAAATACGATCGCCGCCGCGAAGGCGCCCCACCCGGTGAGTGCGCTTAGCAGCATGTCGGTCCAATAGATGGCAGGCCGCGGAGTGTGCAGATCGCTCACAAGCCGCCTGGCTTCGCGATCCTCGTCCTGGGCGATCCGAACTTTGACCTGTGTGTGCATCATGCTCCGGTTTTCACGCCGCCGGCGGTTTCCACGCGAGCGGCTTCGTACCGCCCCGGCGCTAAAATGTCTGCGGGATCGGCGGCTCGTTTGATCGCGTCGAGAAATCTCGCGTAAACTCCTTCCGCATTCATTTCGCCCATGGACTGAATTCCCAAACGGTACGGGACGTACCCTTTCGCGGACAGTTGCCGTTGCAATTCCGAGTAACAACTCATGGCGCGATCGTCCTCTCCGGGAGCCTCACGATCGTAGGTGATCGAAATCACGCAGATCAGCGCCCGGTCCGTGATCAACGTAATCGAAAGCATGGGCTCAAATCCGTGACGCAGCAGTATTTCACTTGCCAGCGAAGCCAGAATCTTCGCATGACCGCCTTCGGCAGGCGCAACAGGCGAGCACCACAGCAGCCCGCACCGGTCCCTATCGGGGTTCATCGATTCCGGGGGCGGCGTGCGTTTGCGCCAATACGCAGACGCCAGAGGACGATCGGACGGCTGCCCCTTCAGCAAGCCGAACACGGGCCGCACCAGTTGCAGAGCACGGCTCAAATCCCAACCCGCCACCATTCCGAAGAGCCTGGAAAATCGCGTTGCCAGCGCCAGACGTTTGTCGTCTAGAAATTGCAGCCGGCTCACTTTGCCGGTCAGCGCTCGGCGCAGTAATCTGCGCGCCTCCGCTACTTGCGCGCGCGTGCCATATAATCCGCCGGAGCCGTTCCACGCTCCGAAATTCAGCCGCTGACGAAAGCCTGCCATCAGGTCCGGCGTCAGCGGGGTCGACCCTCCCGTCTCCTTCCATGGGTATTGCTGAATGCCGCCGAGGACCTTGTAGTCGTTGCCCACGTGAATTGAGCTCCGCAAAGTGCCGCTCATGCGCAATCGCCGCAGAGCGTCGACAATTTCGGGCATGCCTGCATCGTCGTCGCAGCGAAAGAAGAAGGCTTGGAAATACTCCGGCGCGGGCATCAGCCAGAAGGTCATCCGCGTCACGACGCCCAAATTGGATTGCGTGAATAAGCCGTCCAGGCTGGGACCCAAGCCCCATCGATAAACCGGCGCCGCCGGGGAACCGGGAAATCGCGCTGCTCCCGTCTCTAGCGTTTCTCCAGTGGGCAGCACAACCTCGAATCCGCATACATTGCCGAAATGGTCGCCGTAGGGAGTGTGGCCGAAGCCCCGCTCCAAGGTATTGCCGATCAAACTGCACTCGGGACTCGATCCGGTTGCATCCAGCCAAAGGCCGGAGTTGCGGCTCCTAAGGAAATCAAACAACTGTCCTTGCGTGACGCCGGGCTCGACGGAGACAAAACCCAGATCCTCGTTGAAATCCAGGATGCGGTTCATGCGGCTCAAGTCAAGCAACACGCAGCCATCCGAGGCGGGAACTCCGGACCCATATCCCCAATTCTTTCCGCTGCTGACTGGATAGACCGGAATCCCGAATTTAGTCGCGATCCGCAGGCTCTGCTGAACTTGCTCCCGCGTGGAGGGACGCAGGATTGCCGGGATCCGGCGGTTTACAGGAAATGTAGCGGCTGCGGCAGAGCGGAGGGTTTCTATCGCAGTAATCAGATTCTCCGGCCCGAGAACCGTCTCCCATTGCGAAATGGCAGCTTGCGCAAGCATCTGGACCTTCTTCCCTGGCCACCTCCGAGCAGGCGCACCAAGAGCGGAACGGCCCCTGACTGCCGAACCATCATTGTACTGCGTGAACCAGATCCTGTCCAAGTCTCCACGTCTGGCTCACCCACCGCTCGGGGGCCTGAGCCGGCGGTTCGCTCTGGATGATCAGCGTCGTCGTCAAATAAGAACGCAAGTCTTCGATCCAGCCTTCAAATCGCGGGTTTGGCTCGGAGGAATCGAAGCGCAGCAGTTCCATCTCGCACGCATATTGGGGATCGTGGTACGCGGGAATTTCGGCCGCACCGATCTGCACGCGCCGCCCGCCGATCTTGCGCAAAATCGCCGAGGAACAATGCCGCCTGGTCGCGGTCGTGATGCCGATGCATCCGCCGAGCAACCGGGCCAGGCTGTAAGTAGCCAGCGCGATTCGGACTGCCTCCACGCTACCCCGCAGGGCCGGGTCAAGCGCCCAACCTCCCACTTCGACATAGGCCAATCCGCGCTCCCGCGCATGGGTTATTTCTGAATCTATAGCGCGGCGTAGCGCCGGTCCCCACTCGGGCGAATGCGCCAGTGCGGCTTTCCGAACCCCGAGTTGGGCGAAAGCAACGGTATTCGGATACGAAACATAGCGCGAGCAACCGCCTACCTCACCATTCGCGTCGAGCGCCAGCAAATGCCACCCGCGCTCATCCGCGGGATGGCGATGCCTGCCATCCCGCGAAACCTCCGATGCGCGAATCGCCCCGTCCTGCGTGTAAAGCCTGGCTCTAAGCCGCTGCAGGCTGCGGAGGAGATGCTCATGCTGGCGAGAACTATTCTCGACTCGGGTAAAACTGCCCGGTATGCGCACCTCGGGAGGCGCCAGCACTACCAGCCGGCCATGAGGAGTTTTGTAATTTGGCACAAGCATCATGATGAGACTTCCTTCGCGGAGCCCGTGCTCCGTCTCTATGCTTGTCTGATCGCCGCTTTGGAAGACCTGCAAGAGGCGCGTAGAACCCTAGGGTATTCGGACTTGTGTCCTAAGGCCAAACTGAATCCCCCTGAGAGCTATGCAAGGCATACAGAACTTTTCCCAGGTACCGTGCAAGCAAGTTTACGAGTATCCAAGCTCCAGATCAACGCGCACAATCGACTTAATGGTCGGGATCGAACCGGCCGGAGAAAGAGTCGAGGAGGAGAATATGAATTTGAGTACGCGAGGCTTTCGAAGCTGCGGGCGTTGGCTGTTGCCCGCAACTTTCATGTTGGCGCCGGCTTTGGTTAACGCGGGTCCGGTTCTTGGCCCGATCACGGGAGGTTTCGGGATCACAGGTCCGGGCGTTTTGGTGTTTAACGACGGTGCAGACTATATTCAATTCTGCAACATGGTCTCAGGCGCAAGTTGTTCAGGTCCTGTGACCGCGACCGGTACGGTCTCTGTCACCGGTCCGGGAACGGGTGACTTTGGGCCCGGCGAGTTGGATCTGACGGCTGGGGATCCGGGCACAATCGACAACACAACCGATATGACGCCTCCGACTCCGCCCTACACGTATTTGCCGATCAACATACCGGTGACAATCGACAACTATCTGGCGCTAGCGGGATTCTCGAACCTCGATTTTCAGGCCGACCTCCTGCCTCTTGTGACTTGTACAACCACTGCAACACAAGCATGCATCGGACCGTTCGAATTGAGTCAAGGCACTGACGGCACGTCCGTTACCATGGACGTTACCGGAACCCTCATCAACGAAGCCGATGGCTCAAAATCGCCGCTTTCCGTCATTCTTACCGGCCAATACGCCGGCTTAACGATCAGCCAGGTGGAATCCGGTGCGACATCGCCCACCGGAGTCTTCTCAAATTCCTGGTCCGCATCCATCACCGCTGGGGCGGTTCCGGAGCCTGGAACCTCCGGGATGATGTTGCTGGCCGGAGCGGGCTTGGTCGCTCTCGCCAGCTTTCGCCGTCAACGCAAATCGTAGATCCTGAAACCGGCACCTCCGATCCCGGTTCGATCAAAGATGGCCGGGCTGCGCTCCTCAGCGCCGCCCGGTCATTTTTGTGCAATTGCGCGCTGCTCCTGGTAATAAAATTGCGATACAGTAATGGTGGACAGGGGATGCGTGGAAGTGGAGCAGGGTCGTTATCTTTGCCTCGATGTACTTCGTGTAAGTAGCGCGGGTTGCTCAAAAGTGTTTTGCGATTGCGCCATCTTGTTGGAAGTATGGGACACCGGCGGGTTGCTTCAAACATCCGACGCGATCGCCCAAGGCTCGGTGCTCGACCTCGCATCTCCTCAAGGCTCGGTTCGCGCCAAAGTGAATTCCTGCACCACGGATGAGTACGGTTGCCTGGTGGAGATTACGGTAGAGCCGTCCTCGAGTTGGTTCCCAGTTGGCTACAATCCACCCTATCTTAAGCCTCGTGACGAGGCGTAGGCACGATAGGCATGCTGCCGGTGGCTTTGCCGGGTAAGCACGCAAGTCTCCGCCAGTTCCGCCTTGATCTCATTCACCCAGATTCGATAGCGCGGGTTCGGATCCCAGGAATAAAACCGCATAACTTCCATTTGACAGTCATACTTGGGATCGTAATAGGGCGGCAACTGCAAGCCGTCGGATTCCAGGGGCCGGCCGCCGATTCGCCTGAGGATCGATGCCGAGCAGTGCCGCTGAGTTACTGTGCTCAGGCCCACCACTCCTCCTAACAACTCCGTGAGAGCGTAAATGGCCAGCACCAGTCGGAGCGCTTCGGTAGTGCCGCGAATTTCCTGGTCGAGGGCCAATCCTCCCGCCTCCGCAAGGTCACACCCCCGCCGCCGGGCTATCTCGAACTCCTCCAGGAGAGCGTTCTCCAACGGCCCTCTCCATTCGATCGAGCGCGCCAGGGCGGAGTTTGAGACGGCTAATTCCTGCGGATCGATATCGGTCGAGTGCTGACGGCAGCGAATGCATCCACGGACTTGCTGGTGCTCATTCAGGATCAGCAGGTGCCAGCTCTCCCCGTCTACGTCAACGGAATGCCTCCCGTCTAGAAGCTCATCCGGCCGAATGGCGCCATCTTCCAGGTAAACTCTTCCCCGGAGTTCCTGCATCTCAAACAATAAATCCTGGTGACGGCTGGAATCGGACTGGACGCCGGTGAAGGATGCGGGAACAGCGCACTGAGCGGGCGCGAGCAACACAAACCGGCGGGATCCACTTGAAACAAGCTTCATCCCCGCGATGCACGTTCCTTCCCGCCATCCCCCGATTGGACAAGGTTAGAAAATCGGTAGCTGTTGCGGTAGTGCTGCATCCAGTCCATACAGTAGTAACATAGCTCGCGGTGATAATTCAAGAAAAGAATTAAGCCTTGGGATGGGTCCCAAGGTTTTGTCCGAAATGCCCCAAGGCTGTTATTGAAAAACGCAGAAACTTTTGCACTGCACGTGCAGAAGTTGCAGGCTCCGTTGTCTTGATAACTCCACCTTCCCCTCCAGACTATTGCGGACGCGTCTCTTGAAGAGGAATTGCTTATGCCATAAAGCACATAGCCGAAGTGGCGACTCTCTTGCAACTGTTCGCTTCCAGTGTGTCTTCTCGAAAGAAGGTACATATCGGAGGAAGATGGATGAGGCGGACGAATGTGCTGCAGGGGACCGTCGACCGAGTCGTCAATAGACGCGGTTGCGGAAGCGCAAGAAGGCCGATTGATGGGAGCGAAGAAGTTGTCCGGCTTCGCGGCCTTACGGCTTGTCTCTTATTGGAACAGGAAGCGGAACACAGGCGGATTTCGAGAGAGATTCATGACGATCTGGGACAGAAGTTAGCGCTGATCGAAATCCAGGTGGAACGGCTGAAGCGCACTCCCGATCGGGAATCGCGGCTGGTAACGGAATTGGAGTCCTTGCGCGGAAGCGTCGCCGGACTTGCGGAAGATCTGCACCGGATATGTCATTGTCTCCATCCGGTAATCCTCGATACTCTTGGCCTCACGGCGGGAATTGAGTATCTCTGCGAAGAATACACGCGCATGAGCGGAATTGCCGTGAAGTTTGTTCGCGGCGAGATTCCGCCCCCGTCGTCCAGTATTTCGTTGTGCCTTTACCGCGTGGTTCAGGAGGCGCTGCACAACGTCGCGAAACACGCCCACGCCGAGCAGGTAACCGTGATGCTTTGCGGGAACAAAGAGGGAATTCAGGTTATGGTCCGCGACACCGGCTGCGGCTTTAATCTTTCTCTTCCTCGAACGGATCGTGCGCGGCTAAATCAAGGTCTCGGTCTGATCTCGCTGGAGGAACGGGTGCGGCTGCTAGGCGGCCGATTTGAAGTCCGGTCCAAACCTGGCCGGGGCACCCGGATCGCGGCATTTGTCCCGTTTTCACCTTCAGCGGCGGAAAGCAGCCATCGAATCAGTTGATCCGTGCGTGCGCGTCAGGGACGCAAACCGCCGTTTCGCGAGAAACGTGATGTGCCCCATGAGAGTGGAAAGGAATTTCCGCCGACGGCGCATCACGGCTTCCGAGGAGCCGGTGATCCGGCACGAACACCAACCCCTGACTGGTGGACATCCGGAGATCCGGCTCCTCGGGTGAAATGAGAATTGTCCGGGGCCAACGGAGGTGGCCCCGTGGCGGAGGGCCGCAACGCAACCTCATGATGGAATCCAATCCCCAGCCCGAGCAATCTCCAGGAGGACCGAAGAAGCGCCCGTCGGTGGCGATCGCCGACGACCATATGCTGATGGCCGAGGGATTGGCCAAGCTGGTGGAAGACGACTTCGATGTCGTCGCCAAAGTCGATAGCGGGCCCGAGCTGCTGAGAGTTGTGGCGCGCAGGCCTCCGGATTTGGCGCTCATCGACGTTTCCATGCCGGAGATGACAGGCGTGGAAACCGCGCGGCAACTGCTGGAGATGGCGCCCCAGTGCAAAGTGATCCTCATAAGCATGCATTCCCAGGCGGAGATGGTTCGGGAGGCCTTTCGCGCTGGCGCCTCCGGGTATGTTCTGAAGCGATCGGCCGCGGCTGAGTTAATTACCGCAATGTGGGAGGTCATAAAGGGCAACGCATATGTCAGCTCCTCGATCGCCAAGGAGGCTCTCTCTTCCCTGTTGGCCCCTGCCCCAACGTTAACCTCGCGCCAGCGTGAGGTTATGCGGCTGGTAGCGGAAGGACGGTCGGCGAAAGAAATAGCCGCGAATCTTGGAATTGCCGTAAAAACAGCTCAATTCCATAAAACCAGCATAATGACAAGACTGGGGATCCGGACGACGGCGGAATTAATTAAATATGCCATCGACCACGGTATTTGCTCCTGAAAACAAGATACCGCTAAAATCGTTCGCGGGTCATGACGCATTTCGGCATCATTAGTCCTCCTGTTTCCGGACACATTCATCCTTTCTCTGCGCTTGGGCGCGAGTTGCAGGCGCGGGGTCACCGTGTCACCTGCTTTCAGATGCAGGACCTGGCAGAGAAGATCCAGCAGGAAGGTATCGGCTTCTGGCCTATTGGCGAGAGCGATCATCCGCTGGGGTCGCTTCCGCGCTCGCTTGCCGAACTCGGCCGGCGAAAGGGCATGGCTGCGCTGCGCTTTACAATCCAAGCCGTGGCCCGAACCAGCGTCATGGTGTGCCGCGATGGCCCCGCTGCAATTCGCGAGGCTGGGGTTGAAGTCTTGCTGGTCGACCAGATGGAACCGGCTGGAGGCGCGGTTGCCGAACACCTTCAACTTCCCTTCCTCACCATCTGCAATGCCCTCGCGATCAATCGTGATCCGTTGGTACCGCCGCCGTTCTCACCTTGGAACTACGTGGAATCCGGTTGGGCGAAGCTGCGCAATAAGATCGGCTACGCGGTCGCGGACCGGATCACGCGGCCCATCGCTGCGGCAGTAGCCGGGTATCGGGCCCAGTGGAAACTGCCGGAGCTCCATTCAACGGACCAGTCGTTCTCGAAGCTGGCACAGATCTGCCAGATGCCTCGCGAATTCGATTTTCCGCGCGCGCAGCTCCCTGACTGTTTTCATTACGTCGGACCGTTGCGCAGGAGGGCCGCAATCCCGGCCCCATTTCCCTGGGATCGACTGGATGGAAGGCCGCTCGTGTACGCGTCGCTGGGCACCCTTCAGAACAGCCGTGAAGATGTGTTTCGATGCATCGCGGAGGCATGCGGAGGACTGGAGGTTCAACTGGTGATCAGTCACGGCGGCGGTTTAAGCGCGCAGCAAAGCTCGGGACTGCCGGGAGATCCGGTGGTCGTGGGCTATGCGCCACAACTCGAACTGCTTGAACGCGCGCGCCTGACCATTACACATGCGGGACTCAACACGGTGCTCGATTCGCTGGCCAACGGAGTGCCTCTGGTCACCGTGCCCATCACCTACGAACAGCCCGCGATTGCGCGGCGGGTGGAATGGACGGGCTGCGGCCGGACTGTTCCGCTCGCAAGACTCAGCGTACCCCTTTTGAAGAAAGTCGTGAAAGACGTTCTTCAAGGAGAAAAATATCGAGCCGCCTCGCGCCGGATGAGTGATTCGATCCACAAGGCGGGTGGAGTTCAGCGAGCCGCCGATCTGATCGAAGCGGCTCTGGGTGGGTGAACCCGGACTAAATACTCTGCGAATTCAGCAAAGGCCGCTCCCCACGGCCAAGTCAGCATCGTTTTCCGAGCCCTGACCAGAGAAAGTCAAAATCGCCCTGCGGCCCACCAATGCTGAAGAAAAACATGTGGGCGGCTGTGGGGTGGGCGATCTTATCGCCCGCCTGCCTCTTGCGCGGCGCCAGACGGCCGGCGACCAGATCGCCTCCTCACGGGTTTTTCAGCGGAGCGGTTTCTTCCAGTATGTCGCGAACCTCTGAAAGGACGGCTAAGCGCGGCCGTTCGACGGGCTTGTAACAGGGGCGGGCGCCGCGCCTGGCGGTTCCTGGCCTTGCGCCTGCCCTTGATTAAGGGCCGAATAATCCACACTCGCCTGCGTAGGCAGCGCCAGGGCAGTTCCCGCCGCAGCCACCGCATCCAGGATGCGTAAGAGCAGATCCTGCTGGATCTTCAGAAACTGGTCGCCATCGACGGTCAGCACATACGCGAAGACCTCGATGTCCAGGGAGTATTGGCCCACTCCGATGAAGCGGCCGGGCACCGGGCCGGTCTCAATGCCGGGGTCTTTCAGAATCTGCTGGATGGCCTGCAGCACGCTTCGCACCTGACCGGGTGTCGTGTCCCTCCGCAGATTGAGCGTGAAGTGCAGAAGCATCTTGTCCCGTCTGGAGAAATTCTCCAGAGTCATCATTGAGAATTGTCCGTTTGGCACCGTGACCAAGGTTCGGTCCAACGTCCGGATGCGGGTGGAGCGCAAACCAATGTCTTCCACGGTTCCTACGCTATCGCCAAATTTGCAGAAATCGCCAACAGAAACCGGCTGGTCACTCACCACCGATACGCTTCCGAAAAGATTTTCGATCGTCTTCTGCGCGGCCAAAGCGATCGCCACGCCCCCAATTCCCAGGCCTGTGAGTAGCGTCGTCGTGTTATACCCCCAACTGCTGAGTACCCCAACGATGCCCAGAATCAGGATGAGGATTTTTGCGACGCGAGACACCAGCGGAAGTACGGAACGAGACATTGTCGAGTGCGCTTCATCCAGGACCGTGCGCAGCCGCGCCGCTCCGAAATCCATGAGTCGCGAGGCCAGCCAGACCACGCCGAGGACGGTTATCAGCGCCAGGGTGCGCCTCAAATACAATCGCACCACCGCCGACGGATCGACCCAGGGAATGGATGCACCGAAGAGACCCGCGGCCAGCAGCACTTGTAGCGGCCCCAATAACGACGGGAACATTCCCCAATTCCCCCTGGGCGCCAGCCGTCTCAAAACTGGAGTAACTAACAGCAAGAGCCCACGCGTAATCCATCGCGACAGTGAGCCAATCACAATCGCCAGCAAGACCAAAGCGATCCAGCGCCAGATGGCCGTGTCCAGAACTTTGTAGTTCACCAGCGGAGCGGGAAGATGCCGCTCAATGGGGGACTGGCTTGTGGCCGCTGCAAGTTCGGGAATCAGTTGAACACTATCGCGGGAAACCTGCCAGATTGGAACTCCTGGGCGAAGCTCCGTCCGTTCCAATTGCAAACCGATGGTCTGGCCGCCGGAACGTACCGAAGCCAAAGATTCGCGATTCGCGGCGAGCCCGTCGTCCCGGTCCCCCTCTGGATCCCGGCTTAGCGCGGCCACGTCGAACTGGGCATCGCTATTGAGTATCTGCTCCAGCTCTTGAGCCAGTTCTACACCTTGTTGTGTCCGATCCTCGGCAGGAATATTTCCAAGATCCAAGTAGTGAATGGCACGCTGGTAATTCTTCGAGTGGCACGCGTCCAGAAACGCCAGCACTGAGCTTTGGGGGGTCGTGCGATTGAGAGGATCCTGCGGCTTCGCCGGCGCCACCGCGGTCGACGGAGCCGCGGCTGTGGGTATTTGACCGGCCGCGCTGATCGCGGCCGCCAGGATCAGGACGATGGCATTCCTCGCCCGCATGACTACTTCGTCTGCACAGGCGCGTATCTGTTTAAGACAGCATAAAGCGGATCTGCGGCGCCCGGCGGGTGCACTTTGCCCTGAAGCAGCTCCGCTTGCATCACCGGCATTCCGTAGATCTTGCGATTGTCGTCATTGTCGGGCCGAAGAGTTGCGCCCTCCAGAGCAATGCCCGCGAAGATTCCGCGCGACCGCGAATAAGCGAGGATCTCTGCGCGCATCATCGCATCCGTCTCTGCCGCGGTAGAGCGCCCCAGCGGCCCCGCCATTATGCTGGCATCGGCGCCGATGGTGAATTTATCTCTCATCAGATCCTCCTCACCCTTCGCGTTCATCACCACGAAAATTACATCCGTTTCGCCCAGGCCAATCTGGAACCCGAAGTTGCCGCCCTCAATGCGAATGGTGGAAGGGGCGCTCCAGCCCACACCCTCACCGAGCCGGCACGTGATCATGCCTTTCCCGTATTTTGCGCCCACGATGAATCCCGCCCGCTTCAGGCTAGGGACGATTCCTACGCAATGCGCCTTTTGGAGCAAATCCCTGGGAATCGACCGGTCCTTGGCATCCATAATTTCCGAGAGCACGGTGGCGGAGTCCTCAATCCTCTTGGTGTGCTCGTCTACGCCGTTCGTGTCTGCGCCGAAAGCTCCGCCGGCCACAAACAATGTTGTAAGCAGTGCGAGCAGCCTCATGGATACAGTTCCTCCCCGCCGAAAGCGTGCACGTTTTGGACCAAGCTTCGAGGTTGTCAGCAGTCGGTCCAGCCAAGGCCCTGCTTCCGTTGCTTAGGGGTCGGGCCAGCCGTTTTTTCCCGGGTGATCAGCGATTCGTCGGGAAAATGTTCCGCCAGCAATAGGGAGTTCGATCCTCAACTTGCTGAAGATTAAAAACGGTTCATGGCGTGCTGCAGGGTGCTCGTGCGACTGAGCGTCCGCCTGAATCTTTGCCTGATCTTCGCCGTGGGCGGAACTTCGCTCGCGTTCGCCCTTTATCAAGCCCAGAGCGAAATGCTCGGATTGCGGCGCGATCTCGATCGCCAATCGGCAGTGCTAGCGGAGAGCTTGGAAAAATCCGCGGAGCCGTTGGTGGCCTCGAGTTCCTACCGCGATTTGCAGCGGCTGGCCGACCAGTTCCGCGATCATGAGCGCCTGGCCGGGGTAGCATTCTATGATCAGACCGACCGGCCGCTGGCAATCACGCCGAATCTAGCGGAGCGGTTGCCCCAACTGCCAGCAGTAGTGGATCACGCCGCAAAAATGGGAACCGCGGCCGGGGAATATTTCCAATCCGCGGATGGCCTGATGCATGTATTCGCGCTTCCCCTCGCTGGCGATAGCGGCATACTGGGTGCATTGGCCGTGTTCCACGACGCGACTTACATCAGTACGCAGAGCGCGGACACGTTGCGCCGCGCTCTGGCCGGCGTAGTGATTCAAACCCTTCTGATTGTCCCGGTGACCCTGCTGATTCTGCGCTGGGGTGTGGGCCGGCCGATTGAAAAACTGGCCCGGTGGCTGGGCGAACTGCGTACAGGAAGCGCTCTGGCGGGTCCGGGGCCGGAGCTGCCGGAAGAGGACGTGTTTCGCCCGCTGAAGCGCGAGGCGGCCCGGCTGGCCACCAGCATCTCCGTCGCCCGCGCCGCGGCGGAAGAAGAAGCGCGCCTGCGCTATCGAGCCGAATCGCTGTGGACTCCGGAACGGTTGAAGATCGCCGTCGAGAGCAGGCTGGGCGGCAGCCGCCTGTTCGCGATCTCCAATCGTGAGCCATACGAACACGTGCGCCGCAACGGGACGGTGGAATGCCTGGTGCCGGCCAGCGGCCTGGTGACCGCGCTTGAGCCGGTGCTGCGCGCCTGCCAGGGAACCTGGATCGCGCAGGGAACCGGAAACGCAGATCTGGAGACCGTCGACGCCGGCGACCGCCTGCGCGTTCCTCCGGACCATCCCGAGTACACGCTTCGCCGAGTGTGGCTGACCCCGGCCGAGGAGCAGGGCTTTTACTTCGGCTTCTCCAACGAAGGCCTATGGCCGCTGTGCCACATCGCGCACACGCGTCCGGTCTTTCGCGAGCAGGACTGGGAGGCGTATTACACGGTCAACCGCCGCTTCGCCGACGCCTTCATCAAGGAGGCCGCGGACCAGAAGGATCCCGCCGTGCTGGTCCAGGATTACCACTTCGCCCTGGTCCCGCGCATGATCAAGGAAGCTCGTCCGGACGCCCGCGTAGCGATCTTCTGGCACATCCCCTGGCCGAATCCGGAGGCTTTCGGCATCTGCCCTTGGCAGCGCGAAGTGCTGGACGGCCTGCTGGGCGCGGACTTGATCGGCTTTCATATCCAGTCGCACTGCAATAACTTTTTGGACTCCGTCGATCGCACGCTGGAGTCCCGTATCGACCGGGAGCACTTTGCGGTGAATCGCGGCGGGCACCTGACCTACGTGCATCCCTTTCCGATCAGCGTGACGTTCGACAAGAATGACGATCGCACGGATCGCGGCTACGATGCCGCGGACCAGCGGGACGACGCAGCCGGGCGCGCCCGTCTGCTGCGTCAGGCAGGCTCGCCCGGAGCCACGCTGCTGGGGGTCGGCGTGGATCGCGTGGATTACACCAAAGGCCTGCCCGAACGTCTGTTGGGCCTCGAGCGCTTCTTCGAAAAATACCCGGTGTATCGCGGCCAGTTTACATTTGTGCAGATCGGCGCGCCCAGCCGCACGCACATTCGCCGTTACCAGGACCTGTTCGATGAGGTGAAGGCGGAGGTCGAGAGGATTAACAAGCGTTTTCAAACCGAACGCTGGAAGCCCATCGTGTTCCTGGCGAGGCATCACAGTCACAACGAGATTCTGCCCTACTACCGCACCGCGGACGTGTGCCTGGTAACCTCGCTGCATGACGGCATGAATCTTGTGGCCAAGGAGTATGTGGCCGCGCAGGATGCCGAAACCGGAGTGCTGATATTGAGCCGTTTCGCGGGAGCCTCGCATGAGCTGGCCGACGCGCTGCCCATCAATCCCTACGACACCGAGGTGCTGGCGGAGGCGATTCATCGCGCCTTGGAGATGCCCCCGGAAGAACGGAGAGCGCGCATGAACCGCATGCGCGCCTACGTCCGGGAACACAACATTTACCGCTGGGCAGGCAACCTGATCTCAGAGCTGGCATCCCTGCGAGTGGAGGAGCCGGCTACGCCGCGGCCCCGTCCGACCCGGACGAAATCGGCGCCAGCCGAAGACCCGGCTGCTCACGCCGCAGCCTACGGATGAAACCCGCGGATGATACCCCAACTCCTTCGCGACTGGGCCGCGATAGCGGACCGGCTCCGCGAGGCTCCATCGGTCGCGCTGTTCCTGGACTTCGACGGCACCCTTGCGCCTATAACCGGTGATCCGCGCGGAGCGGTCATGCATCCGGCGGCGCGGGCGGCTCTGTTGCGGCTGGCCTGCAATCCCCGGGTGCACGCGTGGGTGATCAGCGGACGCCGCCGTGCGGACTTGCTGGTACTGGTGGGCGCGGTGCCAGGCTTGACCTTGCTCGGCGTCCATGGCAGCGACTCAGCCAGCGCGGACTCAGGCAGCTTTGTATCGCAGGACGTCGTGAAGATTGTCGAGGATGCCCGGCGCGAAATCGCCTCGAACCTGAACGGAAGTTCCGGAGTTCTCATTGAGGATAAGGGCATGGCGTTTGCCGTACATCACCGCCATGCCAACGAAGAGGCAATCCTCCGCGCCCGCCGCCTGCTCGACCAAATGGTCTCAAAACATCCGGGCGAGCTGCGCATCATCTCCGGAGATCGGGTTTGGGAAGTGCTTCCGCGCGAGATTCGCGGCAAGGGTCACGCCGTGCGGCGACAGTGGCGTCTGCGGTCGCCGCAGGCTCTGCCGATTTACGTAGGCAACGACCTCACGGATGAAAGCGCCTTCGCCGCGCTGGCCCAAGGCATCACCGCGCGAGTCGGCCCGGCCAAACCCACGCGCGCCCGCTACGCATTGCGCGATTGCGCCGAAGTCGCACGCTTCCTGGAGAAACTGGAGCAGGAACTCTGAAAGCGTTTCACCAACGCTTTCGCAGAGCAGTAGGTCGTCGTCGGCCAAAGGTCTAAGTAAGGACGCTACTTTCGTGAGATGTAATTCAAATATGCGACCAAGTCGGATATGTTCTCGGGAGAGAGTGGGCCAAGGTTCGGAACGATTCCACATCTCCCGATGCATCCGGCTGCTCGATCCCCATGCGATCGCGGAAATCGAAAACGAGGTGAAGACCTTGCCGGGGTGTGGGCTCACCACCATTCCGGTCTTCGGATCGGTGTGGCATGCGGCACAGCCCTTCGCCGCGAAGGCCAGTTCACCCAGAGTGACATTGCCCTCGGGTCCTTGATATTGCAGGTCCCAGACATAAGCTACGATTCTCCGCATTTCCGGTTCAGAAAGCGCTGAAAACGTCTCCGCATCCATCAGCGGCACATGGTTCCAAACACCGGCGCCGATGTCGAGAAAAGTCTTATTGGCGAGCCGGTTCTCCAGCGCGAGCGGGCCCTGGTGGCACTGCGCACAGTTATGCCCAAAAGCGAGCTTCCCGGTAGCCGCCTCAGGCAGCGTAAGGTAGCTCTCGGGGGCTAGCTTTTGCACGTACTGAATATAGGCCGCGAGATCCCCAAAATCGCGCCCGTCAAGCTTTGGCCAATCCTGCTTGCGGGCGGCAAGCGTCGCCTTCATCGTCGACGCGTGATTCCACATCTGGTACACCAGCGTCGCCGGATCTTCCTCGCTCCTCCACTCCGAAACAGGCGCGCCTAAACCCTTGCCGGCCGTCGTCGAGTTCGGCCCAGTTTGTGAATGGCAGTCCGCGCATCCTTTCAAACGAAAGACGTCTTTGCCGCGCCGGGTCTGGGCTGGGAACTGGAAAATCTGTTCCGAGTAGAGGTACGCGAAGACGTCCGCCCAATCCGCCTCCGTCAGCGCAGGCCGCTCCACCAGCTTCGCCGTAACCTCATTCAGCATGGCGGGAGTATGATTCCAGAGTGCGCTGGCGAGCACTGCAGGCGTGTAAGCCAGCGCTGCGGAGGGCGAATTCGCTGCCAGATCTGGCGCGGTGGCGTTAGCCTCATGCCCCGCCCCCTGCGCATTGACAGTGTGACACTCAAGGCAGTTCTGGTCCTGCACCAGCACCGCACCGTGTTGCGCATCGCCGGCCCAGAGGCAGGCAGTAAAGGTAAGCAGCAAAACGCGTTTCACAACGCACCTCCGGTTTTATCTCGCGGGATTTATCTCGTAGCCGGATTCTCGCCGGAGGACGCACCCGAAAGAACGCCCTGGCCGTTGCTCATCGCAACACTGACGGCGTTCACCAGATTCGATCCATCCTTGGCGCGAAACCCCTTGACCGTCACTTCGTCCCCGATCTTCAGCGAGCTTCTGGTCCAACCGGCTCGCATCAACCCGTTTGGGCTGCCCAGCTCGAATTCCCAGTTCGTCACTTTCCCCGAAGGCTCCTTCACCTCCAGATAGAACCGGGCATGCGGGTTCATCCATTCCAGCTTAGTCACGCAACCGCTGATCGTGATCGGTTTGGTGCTATCGAACTCCGCCGCAAAGGAATGATGCGCAAATGCCGGAAGAGCAGCCAGCCCGATTCCGGCGGCAAGAACCACGAAAGGAAGCGCTCGTCTCATAAGATTTCCTCCAGTCTAGAAATCATTAGGATGCAATTCCAGCGCCGCGAGGGCCTCGTCAGTAAGTCGTTTTAAACGCAGCTTCGATCAGTTCTCGGGAGCAGTGAGTCGTCGCAGGTTGGGTGTGGTCGCGCGAAAATCGCGCGGTTTCACGCTTCAGAGCGGTGCCGTATCCGGTATGGCGCGAGCAGCGGAATCCCCATCGCGGCCAGAACCAGCGCTGGTGGGGCGGGCGGCGCCACAGGACCGATAAACGCGCCAAACGCCTGAGGCGTGTGCCCGGCGATCGAGTCAACAACCGCATTCGTAAAGGCGTCGATCACCGAAACGGTGTTGCTCTTGGAATTGGCCACATAGACGCGCGTCCGGAGGGATTTACGGCTCTACGCCAATGGGTTGGGTGCCGACGCCAACAGTGGCGACTACGCTTGTTCGCCGAGGTGTCGATAATCGATAAATTATTGCTGTTGAAATTGGCCTTGTAGACGCGCCTGCGCTCCGGACTCACAGCCGTCCCCCTAGGAAAGCTTCGACGCCGATGTTGGCGATCACCGTATTCGAAGACACATCGATTACCGAAACGTTGCCTCTGGCGCGAAGGCAATGTAATCCGTCATGCAGAGGCGCGTGAGGTCGGGTTTACGGTGTACTCAGAAGTATCGATGACCGAAATAGCTGGCCACATACACCCGGTCCCCCGGCGCCACTGCGCCGTCCGGCGCTACACCGAAACCCACAGCGGCGACGACGTTGTTCGTGGACGTGTCGATGATGGAAACATTGCTCTCGTTAAAATTGGTGAGGTAGACGCGCGTTCCTGCCTTGGTTTATAGCCACGCCATCCGGGTTAATGCCAAACGCCGATTGTAGCGATTACGGCGTTTGAAAGCCGCATCGGCCGATACTCTTTCAGAATGAATACTTCAGCGCGAATTGCATGATCCTGGCCGGACCGGAGCTGGTAATTTGCCCGAATAAAGGGCTGGTCATCGTCAGAATCGGCGCACCGAGATTGGTGTGATTAAGAAGGTTCTGCGATTCCACGCGAACTTCCACGGTATGACGCTCCAGGATTCGGAACGGCCTCGACAACCCGGCGTTAAAAACCAGCAGACCGGGACCGCGTATGGTTCCGGGGCCGACGTTCCCGTACTCGCCGGGTGCGGGGAATACGAAGGCCGCCGGATTCACCCAATCCGACAGCGTGTTGTTGCCGTAAACATTAGCCAGCACCTGCCTCGGACGCTGGCCGCCGACTCCCGTTAGCGCGTTATCCTCGCCGGTAGTCACCGTGAAGAAGCTGCCCGATTGCAGCGTGGCCGTCGCCGAGCCTCTCCAGCCGGTAACCACCGCGGTTACCAGTTTGTTATTGGTGAACTTGGGCATCTCGGCAACCGCGGTCATGTTCGCCACGTGACGGCGATCGTCGCCCGACGTGTTGCAGTTCCCCCGGTCCGCGCTGTGTCCCGGGAAGAGATACACTCCGCTGCCGCCCGATCCTGCATTGGGAAGAGTGTTCACCGGATCGCTGATGCAGTGGGACCAGGTGTAGTTTGCGCTCAGGTTCACGCCCCCGCCCAGCCGCTTCTGCGCCGACAGCAGCAGGCCATTGTAGCTCCCCGTGCCGCTATCGTCCCACGTATCCACGAATCCGAAGTATTTGCCGTTCGTGGGATTGAGAGTGCTCAACAATCGCCGCTGGTTGGTGTTCGCCAAAGTGGAGCAGACGCTGTAGACGACTCCGCCCAGCGTGCACTGTGCGGTGCCCATGTAGATCGCCGGATTCAGCTCCCGCGCCCCCAGCAAATGCACCGTCTCGTTGCCCAGGTAAGCCGTCCGAACCAGCCAGTTCTTGCCCACCTGCCGCTCCACGCTGACATTCCATTGCTCCACGTACGTCGGCTTGGTGTCGTAGTTGTAGGTGTTGTAGGTCCCGTACAGCGAATACGGCGCGGACGCATTGAAAGTCAGCGGGAACGGATTCCCTCCCGCGATCCCTGCGAACGGATTCGCCAGCCCCCCCGGAGGGTCGATCAACGTCGTACGGTCGCCCCATGGCGGAGCGGTTTCCGTATTGAGGTTATACTGCGCCGGAATAGTATCGTAGAAAATCCCATAGGACGCGCGAATGGACATTCTCCCATTCCCCTTGGGATCCCATACGACTCCGATACGCGGCGCAAACTGGTTCCATTGTTTGTTCAAGCCGGCTCTATCGGGAAACCCCGGATCGCCCGGATAAAACAGCCCCGGAGGAGCGTTGGCAAACTGCTTGGTATGCGTCCCCGCCAGGAACGCGGCCTCGTCGAAATGATACACGTCGCCATTGGCGAAGGTCATGGGCAGGAACGGTTCCCATCGAACTCCGTAGCTGAAGATCAAGCCCGGCTTCAGCTTCCACGCGTCTTGGGCGTACAACCCGAAATACCGGTCCCGCACAAACAGGGTATTCGGAGCCGCTTCCGTAAGTCCGGAAAGATTTCCCGTCAAAAAATCCGCCAGCGCAAACCCCGTATATCCTTGTCCGCTGAACGAAAGCGTCCCCATCGACAAAGCGTTGGCATACGTGTTCGAATTCCAGTGCGCCAGGTTCGCGCCCATGCCCAGTTGGTGATTGCCGCGAACGATGCTGAAGTCCTCGCTGGTTTGCAGCGTAGTGGTTCTGTAGGTCGCGGGACTGGCCGCGGTGCCTCCGATCGAAAAATACGGCGCAGGGAGAGACAAGCTGGTAAAGTCGGGCAGGTAACTATACAAATTGATTCCCACAGACTGCGGTCCGAAGAAGGACGGAGCGGTGCGCTGGATGTTGGTGCGGTCCACCGTAGCCCGAAAGTTGTTCACCATGGAGCCCTTGATCAGATAGGTATCGCCCACCGTGAAGGATTGGTCGTAGTCGTTAAAGCCCGACGTCTGCGTCGTCAACAGATTCTTGCTGAGGCTGTAGGGAGCGGGCTCGTCGTCCTCCGTGACCAGATAGCGCGCGAAGATCGTGTGGCCGGGACTGAGCGAGTAATCCATTTTGCCCACGCCGAAATGCTCGTTGTCCTGTATCTGCGGTCCATAAGTCGTCCTGCCGCATTGCTGATCCTGCGGTACCGGCAGCATGCTGGCGATCGCCAGAGCCGGCGCCGACAACCGAGTCAACGGGATCTGGTTGTTTGCAAAAAATGTGTTGTTTCCCAGCGGATCCCGAAGTTTGATGGGAGTCTCCTGGCAGGCCGCTGAAGTGACTACGCTGAAGTTTCCAGCCTCCTCCGCCGCGGTGGGAACATAGGCGACCGTCGCATCGGGGTTCTGGCGCGTATCCGTTTGCTGATAGGCCGCGAAGATAAACAGCTTGTCCAGGATGATCGGGCCGCCCAGCATACCGCCGAATTGGTTGCGCTTCAGCGTGTCCGGAGTCGTCGCGAAGAGCTGGCGGGCATTGAACAGATAGTTGCGCACGAACTCGAACGCGCCGCCATGAAATTCATTGCTGCCAGATTTCGTCACGGCGTTAACCGTCGCCGCCGAATGCACGCCGTACTGCGCCGGAAGAGCCCCGGTTTCCACTTTGAATTCCTGCAGCGCGTCCGGGAACGGCAATGGCAGATTCGCGTTGGTATAGACGTCGTTGTGCATGGACCCGTCCAGCAAGTAGTTGGTCCCGGTCGCCAGCCCGCCCGCCACTGAGTACGACTCGATGCCCGGATAATTGCGGCTGGAAAGCTGATTCGGATCGCTGCCCGCGGTTGCTGCGCCGGCCAATCCGATCAGGTCCGATACCTGGCGTCCGATCAGCGGAAGATCTACGATCTTCTGCGGATCGATCACCTGGCCGATGCCCGTGCTTTGCGTCTCCACCATGGACGCGTTGGCTTCCACCTGCACCAGGTTGCTCTCCTGGCCAACGTCAAGAAACACCTCGATGGTAGGATTGGTGGCCACCTGGAGCGTAATTCCGGTTTGGAGGTACTCACTGAACCCCTGCTTGGTCACCTCGAGCTGATACGGCCCCACGGGAAGGTTGGTCAACAGATACGCGCCCTGCGCATCGGTGGTGGTGGTGCGAACCAAACCCGTATCGGTCTGCGTCAGCTTGACGTCGGCGCCCGGGATCGCCAACCCGGTTTGATCCACCACCGTGCCTTTGATCTGCGAAGTGGAAACTGCTTGCCCCCACCCCATCATGCCGGCAATAAGAACCACACCCGCCCAGAGCAAGCTTCTCAACGTGGCAACCCCTCTCCCTTTAGATTAAGGATAGCTCCAGTTCCATCGCGATCCGGATAACGCCGCATTCAGAGCCGCGACTGGCAAGGAGCAGGAACGTCAAGCACAAAACGTCAGAGCACAAAAGCTTTAGAGCCTTGACGCTGTGGTCCCGGGGAATGCAATCATGCGCATTCGAAATGCCTCCCTTCTCGCGGCTTCGATCACATTGGGTGCGGTCATGTTCGCGCAAACCCAGGCTGCACCCGCCGGCGCAGGAGAAAGAGCCGGCGCAGGAAAAGAGGACGAGGAGCACTGAGCCCAGCCCGCCGAGGCTCCGCCCGCGTATGTGGTGAATCCCGGCCGCATCGTGACATTCCGCCTGCGGGCGCCCGACGCCGCCGCCTCGGGGATTTCATGCAAACGGCCCAGTCGATGACCAAAGCCGCCCGTGGAACCTGGAGCTTCACCAGCCCGGCGGTTTATGACTACAGTTTTGTGGTCAACGGAGTTCGTACCAACGACCCGCCCAATCTCTTGATCAAGTCTGGCGACCGCTCCTCTTCCACCCTGTTCGAAGTGAAAAGCGAAAAACCCGCTCTCCACGATATTCAAGCCGTTCCGCATGGGACCGTTCGCATCGAATATTATGTCTCGATGAGGTTCGACGCGCCTCGCATGTTGTAGGTGTACAGCCGCTGGGGTACCAATCGCCCACCGTCAGGTATCCCGCGATGTACTTATTGCACGGCGCGGGAGACACCGAAGCCGGGTGGGGGACTCTGATTCTGGATAATCTCATCGCCCGAGGGCCCGGCCGACCGATGATCGTCAACCGCGCCATCGCTGAATACTAGATGGATGGTGGCGCGAATACATGGCGGACTTCGCGCCACGCCTGTTCCGTTCATAAATCGCCAATTTGGGTCTCATCGCGCAACGCCATTCCGCGCTTTGACGCACATCTCCGATTCAAAAAGCTCGTACGCTCGGGAAACTCCTTAAATCGCGGCCTGTTGAAAATTGGCGGCCCGATTGCACTCCTTTGAAAACGCAGAAGGAGCGTGACTTGAATACGCACAGGATCATTCGCACTAGGTCATGCACCGTTTTTCTGGCCCTGAGCTTTCTTCAAGTGGCTCGCGGCCAGAACGGCGGAGCCGTCGTAGGCGTCGTGAAGGACCCAGCCGAGATGTCAGTCCCAGACGCAGCCGTGGAGCTTCGTAACCCGACCACTGGTTACACCCAGAAGGTCATTACCGGCGCGGACGGCGGTTTCCGTCTGAACAACATTCCACCCGACATGTACGAAATCGTCATCAATAAGGACGGCTTTGCCGGAGTCAAGGAGCCGCTGGAGGTTCGCACCAGCGTGCCCATCAGCGTCAGCTACAAGCTGGCCATGGCCGCGGTGACATTCAACGTCAACGTCACCGCGGGCACCGCCCTCATCGATACCGATCCCTCGGCCCACACCGATGCGGATTCTGCCGTCTTCTCCAAGCTTCCCAGCTTCGACCCGGCTGCCGGCCTCAGCGGCATCATTAACAATTCCACCGGCGGAACAGCCTCCGACGCGAATGGTTTCTTCCACCCCCTGGGAGATCACGCGCAAGTAACTTTCGTCGTGGATGGCCAGCCCATCAGCGACCAGCAGAGTAAAGTATTCTCGACCCAGCTTCCGGCCAATGCGGTCCAAAGCATGGAGCTGATCACGGGAGCCCCCGATGCGCAATATGGCGATAAATCCAGCTTGATTGTGAACGCAACCACCAAGAGCGGTCTCGGCCTGACGGCGCCATCCGGAACCTTTGAGCCGACTTGGGGCTCCTTCGGCGCCTATGGCGAGAACGCGACCTATGCATTCGGTGGCCCCAACTTCGGCAATTTTGTTGCGCTAAACACTTTGCGGACCGGACATTTTCTCGATTCGCCCGAGTTCTTGCCGATCCACGATATCGGCAACTCAGAGACGATCTTCGATCGCATGGACTACAAACCCAACGGGCGTGATGCGTTTCATCTCAACTTATTTGTCGCGCGCAACTGGTTCCAGGTGCCCAACGACTTCGATCAGTTGGCCCAGGACCAAAAGCAGCGCGTGATGACCTGGAATATCGCGCCCAGCTATCAGCATGCATTCGGCTCAGCCACTCTGATCTCTTTCAATCCCTACGTGCGCCGCGATCAGGTGGATTACTATCCCAGCCGCGATCCGCTCGACGACACGCCCGCCACCATGGGGCAGCAGCGCTTCTTGACCAACTACGGAGGGAAGGCAGACGTCTCCACCTCCCGCGGCCGCCACAACCTGAAAATCGGAATGCAGTTGCAGCAGACCCGCCTTGCTGAGAATTTCTCGCTTGGGATCACCAATCCCGACCTCAACCCCATCTGCTTCGCTTCGGGAAACGCGCCGGTGCTTTTACCCACGCTGACCAACCCGGCCCTTTGCGCCTCCCTAGGCTTCACCGCGAATCCAAACCTGCTACCCGGCCTTGTTCCTTACGATCTCACGCGAGGCGGTTCGCTCTTCGTATTTCGTGGGCAAGCCAACATCGACCAGTATGCGTTCTATGCCACCGATGACATCCGCCTCGGGGATTTTACCGCGAACATCGGACTGCGCGACGATCAGTACATCGGCATCACGTCCAAGAACGGGGTTCAGCCGCGCGTCGGACTCTCCTATCACGTTCACCGCCTGGATACAGTGCTGCGCGTCGCCTACTCGCGTACGTTTGAGACGCCGTTCAACGAGAACCTCCTGCTCTCCAGCGCAACCGGCGCCGGCGGCCTGGCTCAGAATGTTTTCGGAGCCAAGGCCAGCATCCCGATTCAACCCGGCATGCGCAATCAGTTCAACACCGGGTTGCAGCAAAGGCTCGGGAAGTTTCTGGTGTTCGACGCCGATTACTTCTGGAAGTTCACGCACAACTCCTACGATTTCGATGTGCTGTTTAATACACCGATCACTTTTCCGATTGCCTGGCGCAGTTCGAAATTGGACGGGGTGACAGGCCGCCTCAGCACCACCAACATTCACGGCTTCCAGGCCTACACCACCTTCGGGCACACGCGAGCCCGCTACTTCCCCCCGGAAGTGGGCGGCTTGATTTTCCAGGGCACCGCCAACGTTCCGGGCGTCTTCCGCATCGATCACGATCAGGCTTTTCAGCAAACCACCAACTTGCGCTATCAACATAAAAAAGACGGTCTGTGGGGCGACTTCATCTGGCGTTATGACAGCGGCCTGGTGGTTACCGGAGTCCCCGATGTTCATGCGGCCACCTTGCTCACGCCCAACCAGCAAGTGGATATCGGGTTCGCCTGCAACGGCATCGCGGCAACAGTTCAAAATCCGATCGCCACCTGCGCGGGAGTCGGAACCTCTACGTTGCTGACCCTGCCCCAAACCGGCACGGAAAATAACGATCACAACCCGGACCGCGTGAAGCCGCGCAACCTGTTCGATATAGCCGCCGGCACCGACAACCTCTTCAAGACCGAGCACAAGAAGGTGACGCTGCGCTTCACCGTCATCAACGTGATGAATAAAGTCGCGCTATATAACTTCCTGTCGACTTTCAGCGGGACACATTTCGTAGCGCCGCGAACCTACCAGGTATCCATGGGCTACAATTTCTGAGACAATCCCCGCAAGTGGGCCTGACGCATCTGGACACGTTCCATGGGATCTGGGCCTTCTGTCGCGTGGCCAGTGAGCCCGGAGCAGGTCTTCAAGGATGCGCTGGCCCAGTAGCGCACGCTGTTTCTCCATTACATGGGGAAGCGGATGCCCGATTCGCATCCAGTCAGCCATCCACCCAGATTCTGGATCGGCGCCAGATCAAGCACAACGTAATCGAGACGAAGGGCCGCGACCCAAGCTCCGTTTTGCGGGCTGTTCCCTAAGAGCCCGCCACCGGCGCGGCGATCTGCATCAGCCCACACAGACGCGCCCGCGAGTGCGCGGGATAACCATGGAATACCCCGCCTAGGGCACGGCCGCGAACAGCGGCCCTGAAAAGCGTACCTGCCGCGACCCCTTCATCAGGTCCAGCACCAGCTTGCCGTCCGGTTGCGATGCGCCGGAGCCGAAGTACGTCTCGCCGCCCTGCGTCACTTCAATGCTTCCCAGCTTCCAGTGCGTGCCCTGAAGCTCGAAGCAGGCCGAGGCGATCGGAAACTCGGCGTCGGGAGAGAATACGATGGAGCGTCCGCGAAGATGCCCCTCGGCGTGCGCCGACTCGATCAGCTCAAGACCCTCGCCTTCGGCGTCGAACACGCCTTCGAAATCCAGCTTGCCGCCTTTGTACGGCGCATCCATGATCTTGCCGTCGAAATGGTATCGCGGAGCCCCGCCCTTTTGGTCGATTCCCAGGTCCACTTCCAGATCGCCGGCGATTCCCGTGCCCGAGAGGTTCGCGCTCGAAACCGTGCTGTTGACGCCGGCCAGCCGCACGATCCCGCCGTCCCACAAAAGGCGCGCCGGACTGAGGCTCACGCTGAGATCTCCGGCGGTCAGCGTGCCGATGGAAATCGTTCCGTCGGCGCGGCGATTCTTCAGCCAGTCCGGCGCCGCCGCCGAATCCAGACGCAAGGTTCGCGCCAGAAACCCGCGCTCCCGCACGAGAGAAGGCGCAAGCAAGCGAGCCAGCTCTGCCGTATCGGCTTCTTCGATCGCGATATTGAACTTGTGCGGCCGGACGGCCGCTGGCTCCCAATGGTAGTCGCCCGTAAACTCGATCTGGCCGGCTGTGGCGCGCAGCTTCGTGACAGCCACGCGCGCGCCATTCAGCTTCACCGCCGCGGATTGAATGCGCACCGGATCGGCCAGCCCCTCCACGGGAATGCGCGCGTTCAACAGATCATATTCGCCGGACCATTCCCCCGCGGCGTAGCGCGCCCATCCTCGCCAGGTTCCCTGCTTGGTTTGATCCAGGAGAGGAATCGCCGCCAGCCCGAAGGAGCGCATGTCACCGACGCTCAATCCCCGCGTCGTAATGCGCAGATCCAGCTCATGCGGCTGAACCAGCGTATAGGAGCCTTGAAGCTCCGCGCTTTCCTTCTCGCCGATCTCCACTGTCGACGGTTCCAGGCTTACCTGTCCCCCGGAGATATCCAGCGCCGCCGCACTGGCGCGCAAGGGTGCGGCATCGGGCAGAGTCAGCGAGGCGTCTTTCAGGTCGACGCGTCCGGTGAGGCCGCGGTCCTGTTTGTAATCCAGGGTTCCCGATACCCCGCCCTCTGCCGCAACTTGATCCGGCAGCGCCACGCCCATGTGCCGCGCTACTTCCGCCAGCGCCGCCAGCGGAATCTGATTCAACTGCGCCCCGGCCTCCCACTGCGTCGCGGAAAGAAGGTCCCATGCCCGGAAGGAGAGCGCCACCGGCGCGTCCGGAGCGCTTGCCATCTCCACCTTTTCGCCGCGCAGATCCAGCGCGCCCTTGAAGGGGAGCTTCCAGCCTCCGCCCTGCGGCACCAGGTCCCACCGATGCACGTCGTCCACCTGCAACTGACCGGAAATCTCCAGCCCGGAGGGCGGACCGCTTAATTGCGCCTGCAGCGCGATGATGCCGTGCACGCCAAAGCCCCGCGAATCGATAAGACGCGATACCTCCGCCAGCGAACTGCGCTCCAGATCGACACTCAAATCCAGGCGCTGCGCCGGCCGCGAGCTCCACGTTCCATTCACGAAGAATCGCCCAAAATCCGGCGCGGTGCTATCGGTGCGCGAAGGCGCTCCGCCGAAGCGCAGATCTACTGACCCGTCGCTCGACGGTTGAACGTCCAGATCGGCGGCATCGAAATAGAACACGGACTTGGTGTCGCCGAACTTGAAGTTAACGCGGCCGGCGCGCATCCGGATGGCGGGCACGCGCGAGGCTCCCGCGGTTGCCCCGGAGGCCGCGCCGCCCAGCAGGAACTGGAAATTCCAGGGCCCTGCGGCAGTTTTGACGATATTGATGGTGGCATCGCCCAGGTCGAGACTGGCAAACTCCAGGCGCCTGCGTAGCAGGCTCAGCCAGCGGACTTTCGCGCCCAGTGAATCGACGTATGCGAAGGGCTCTATGCCCGCGCGCGGATCTTCGTGGATCACCACACTGTCCAGCGTTAAGCCCGGCGTGCCGAAAAGATCCAGGTGTACGTCTCCAACCTCGACGTCGCGGCCGAGCCCGCGCGCCAGCGCCCGCGCCACGGGTTGACGCAGGAAGTCGAGAGGCAAATACGATGCCGCGACCGCGATCGCCACGATCAGCGCCACCAGTTTTACCGCGCGGCGGATGGTCACGGCAGGGACTCCAGAAGCTGGCGGTAGCCGGCGGGATCGTCGACATCCATGAGGATCCCGCGGTCTTCAACATCAACGTATTGCGTGCCAGGAATATGGGAATGGATCACGTCGCGCGCCTGGGCGCCGTCAGGCAGCGCGAGAATCTCCGCGGCGATTGCGCGGGAAGCGAACACAGGATGCCCCCGATGATATACAGCGCCGTCCTTACAACGAGGAATCACCAACAGCGTTTCAGGATTGCGTTCGACGAAAGCATGCGCCAGTCGGGCCACTGTCTGTTCACCGACGGCCGGGCAATCCATAGGAAGGAATGCGACGCCTTCGGCTTCGGAAGGCAGCGCCGCCAAGCCGGTTTGGAGGGAGCTCAACTGGCCCCGTTCCGGCTCGGGATTCATCACAAAGTGGGCGTTGCCGCTGACGCCGGCGCGGATTCGCGCCGCCTGATGCCCCAGCACCACTATCACCGGATCGGTCGCGGCTCCCAGCACTCGAATCAACCGGTCCAGAAAAGTTTCCCCGCGATAATCCAGCAAAGCCTTGGGAGTTCCCATGCGCCTGGATGCTCCGGCGGCAAGAATAACGGAGGCGATCACTTCAACAGCGCTTTGAGACGCTCGCTCGCGAAGATGGATTTGGAAAGCGCCCGCCAGTCCGCCTCCGGCGCGCGCCGGACCGCGATCATCTCGGCGACCACGGAAACGGCGATCTCCTCGGGACTCTCGGCGCCGATCTCCAGGCCCATCGGCGCGAAGATCTTCTCGAACCCCTCGCGCGGCAGGCCCTCCTTTTCAAGCTCATGAATCACGGAGATGGTCTTGCGTTTACTCCCGATCATGGCGACGTAACGGGCAGATGTGGAAACGGCCCAGCGCAGCACCCGCATGTCGTCGCGATGCCCGCGCGTGACGATGATGATGTAGCTGGAGGACGTGATGGCGAGCTTGGAGAAGACCTCCTCGTATTCCTCCGCGTAGGTAGCTTCGGCTTCCGGGAACCGTTGGGGATTGGCGAAGGCCTCGCGGTCGTCCACGATCACGGTGGCGAAACCGGCCAGCGTGGCCACCTTGGACAGGCTCTTCGAAACGTGGCCGCCTCCGAAGATGAAGGCGTGAGGCTGCGGAACAATCGGCTCAACGAAGATGTTCACTTGCCCTCCGCAAATCAGGCCCTCGTCATACGCGGCTTCCTGGCCCAGGCTGAAGGAAAGATTCTTGGGCTTCTCTGTATCGAGCACCTCGCGCGCGGCGTTCCACACCTCGGCTTCGACGCAGCCTCCCCCGACTGTGCCCATCATGGAGCCATCCTCGCGGACCAGCAGCTTGGCGCTCTCAAAGCTCGGAATGGACCCGCGCTTCTGCACGATTGTAGCCAACGCGCACTTCTGCCCAAGCTTCCGCAGACGCACGATTTCGTCGTAAATATCCACTGCATTCGATTATATAGCGAACCACGCGATCCACCGAACCCATGCCTGCCGACACGCTCGACCACTATAGGCATCGGCGCCAACGGCTCCCGGAAATCCAACTCGAGGAAACCTCCCGACAGGGTTCGTTCCGCGCAGGAGATCGGCGCATTCGAAACGAAGGCCCCCCTTTCGATACCTTTGACGGTTGAGCTGTTGGTAGTAAGTCAAGATGTCCGGTTTCATTCACACATGAAATGTCCGGTTTCTTTTTGTCAGCCCGTCGAACCCCTTCGGCTTGCCGAAGGAGGTTTGCGGTTTTTAGTTTGAAGGATAAGACTCGTAGTCGGAGCG
>DASXEY010000012.1:0-13751 GCA_036489835.1 Bryobacteraceae bacterium
CGCTCCGACTACGAGTCTTATCCTTCAAACTAAAAACCGCAAACCTCCTTCGGCAAGCCGAAGGGGTTCGACGGGCTGACAAAAAGAAACCGGACATTTCATGTGTGAATGAAACCGGACATCTTGACTTACTACCAACAGAACAAAAAAGTGACAAGTAGTACAAAGGACGACAATCGGGCTTCTGTAAATCGACGACGAAATCACGGCAGATGATTTTGTCGCCTTTCGCAGCCCTTGTCGCAGAACGCCTTCAACCAAAAGCCGGCGCGAGCTGCCGGATCCTCAACATCGGGCATCAGATCGAAACTTGGAATTTCTTGTTCGACCGCAAGTTCGAAAACTTGTGAATCGACCGGCTGAAGCGAAATCCGGAAGTGGTGAGTTGGACGCTGTCAGATCCTGAACGATTGAAGATGATCCGCGACCTTTACGCGGCCGAGGTTTACGATGTTTGCCGCAAGTCAACCCAACCTTTAGCCTAGAAGGGTGGTGCCCGCCCTGTTATTCCGTGTTATCGTACACGAATTCGAGTCGCCGTATCGGCCCCGGAGCATCCCGCGCGGATTCGTCGCCGTGAGACAATCCTCGGTAAGATCGCTCAAGAGAATCGTGAGGAGGGGGGAGTGAATGGCCGCGAAGAAAATGCTCCCGCCAGGCGAGATTCAGAACCTGCTTGGCGACGACTACGAGGAGTTTAGGTTAAGGATCGGCTTCCGCATTCAAGCTGGGCAAGTTGTGATGCAGTTTTCGGACGATATTGAGAGGGTTCGCATGGGCGCGGACCGTTTGGGAAATGCCGGGAGTGCTCCTTCGAAGCCCGCTGGTTCTGGCGCTACGCCCCCGAAGTCACGACGAAAACAGCCAATAAAATGAGACTTGAACGACGCATCCGGGCCCCGAATCAAAATTGTAACGAAGTCGGCGGTACTCTACTTCAGCACTGGCACGACGCAGGAACTACGCGGCAGAAACGACTTCCTGCTCTGCTTGTTGGAAGGCGCATGCGGTATGGTGAGTCTCAGTTCTGAGCAGGCCGCGCAATTGGACCTGATCCGCCTTCCGTAGCTTCGCGGGAATCGGACGGCGGCCGTATGGCCGAGCTTCTTTCGGCTCTGCTGAGCGGGAAGATGTTGGCCCTGAACAGATCTTCCGCGCGGGAGTTGCCGGGAGTGGGCGTACCGTAGAACCGGTCCACATCAGACGGCCGTGTTTGATGCCCAACCACGTCTGGAGCACCGATATTACTTACCTTCCGATGCGTGGCGGCTTTCTGTACTTAGTGGCCGTGATGGGCTGGTTCAGCCGCTTCGTGCTCAGTTGGGAACTGTCCAACACCATGGAGACCGGCTTCTGTTTGGCCGCACTCGACGCCGCTTTGGCCAGCCCGAAATCTGGAACTCCGATCAGGGCTCGCAGTTCACCGCCTTGCGAACACTTAAGAACTACCGGGAGACTGCAATCGCACAACCGAAACAACCTTCCCCTCAAAGAAAGTGCGGGTTGCTCTACTGGTGTGTGGGTGGGCCAGCAAGCTGAGTATTGCCCAAATCTTCTCGACCAAATCAATCTTCCGCTTCCCGGCAGTTATCGGACAATTTGAGGAGCCGTTCGACCGACGGCAATTGCGACGCTACTCGCGGGGGCGGCTGGTCAAGGTTGAAATACATGGGTGACAGCTCGTCGTCGTATTCCCCAACAAATGTGGCGCTGAAAGAGGGCAAGGCTTGACCCCCAAAACGAGTCAGCATCTTCGCCTGTCCATCAAGCGTGCCGACTGCCGCGATCAGACGCCGTTTTCCTAACCATCTCCCGACTGCCCAGCCACTTGATTGCCGAAGCCAAGGGCCCAGCCTCTGACACGACCCGAACGATTACCCTTGGCGCCTTATTGCCGCCTCCGCAACTCCCCCCCTAAATAAGCACGACGTGCCCGTGTCAGCGCCCCTCGCGAATGCACGCCGACACCGGTTTCGAAGCCGGGGCGTTTCGGCTTGTGGACCGTTTTAAGTGACGTCACCGTCCGGTCACGTCACTGGTTGCAACTACCCCCAAGTTCTTGGCGAAGAGATGGCGACAAAAGGGACAGTACAGAAACGCGGACACCGACGCGACAAACCCGACAATGGCGCCTCTTCTCTCCAGGCTGACAAGGCTCTTTGATCCAACTGGTAAGGAACGTGGTACCCGTGGGCGGCGGACGTGTAAAACTCACCCCAGCAGATCGCTGGTGTTGAGATGGAGCACCTGCCGCGGCTGACCATCGAGGGTCCGCCGCACTAACAGCATATGGCGACCGGCATCGACGCTGGCCAGGAGCCGACGTTCGTGAAGCCGGTGCCGGAGAGTTTGTTCGCTCACAGTGAAGGGTTCGCTCCCGGCTACTTGTTGAGCGACTTGGTAGCTCGCGGCAGACTCCAGAAATACGTCGGATCCTGCGAGCCAACCGATTCGAACGCCTTGCGGAACCCAGGCCCGACCCCGTGGTTTACGCCGCCATCCCCATAAAGCAGGCTCTTCCGGAGCCTTGCCGAGTCGGTCGGAGACATGGGCGCGTCCTGAAGCCAGAGCTGTTCGCAGCAGACTTATAAATCGCAAAGCCGGATCGTTGGCTTGTTGATAGTTTGCTTGGCGCGCGATCACTTCGTTCAGGGCTCGCACACATCGCTGAGCCAGCTCTTCCCGCTCGGGATTTTCAATCGCGCCGATTTCGACTGCGAATTCAAGAAAGATTTCGAAGCCTGCTTGCAGTGCGGCTGCTGCGGATGGAAGCCGCGCATGAACGGCGCGACCGTAAAACTGGCCACGAGTCCCCTCGACACGGGCGCATAGGCGCTGTTGCAAATTCTCGTACTTCCCCGCGATCCAAACCAGGAAGGCGCCCATCGAAGCCGAGAAGTGTCCTTGCTGCGCCGCCTTCTGACACTCGGTTAACGTCGTGCGCTCCACCTCCTCCGCGCCGACATCGATAATGAGTAACCTGGCCCGGATGCTCTGTCCTTGTGGAACTTCTTCCCCTGTCGCCAAAACCAGCGCGCGGGGTGCATGTGCTCCGCTCGGGCGCCCGTCTTGGTTCATGCGGCTCCGGCCCTGCTGGTTGCCGGCGGCACGAAACAGCTTCTCGGCGATGCTCTCCAGGGCGCGATCTTCCGTCCTGCTCGGAGCAAAGTCATCAATTACCAAAAGTGCGTCCTTGGCGAAGAACGCGAGTTCCTGCAACGCATATGCCGTCGAGCTGAAACCAGCAGGTAACCGAGAGGCATTCATCGCAGCACCGAAATGCTGTTGACATAACGCGGCGAGAGTCGATTTGAAGACGCCGCTTCGGCCGACGAGAAAGAGACTAAACCCCGGGTCTCCAAACGCGGCCCGGTACGCGCCAGCCAAAAGTGGGAAGGTAATTCGGTCAGGGGCGACTGATAAAAACCGTAAGCTGTCGCGGACTGCTCGTGCGCGTTCATCAGAACCCCGGGCTGCCGGATTTCATAGGCCTGCAAAGCGGCCGGCAATCGCACCTGCACCGTCGAGCTCTGTCCGTCCGGGCCAAGGGCGCCACCGTTATGAAGGTAGAGCCACTGGGTGCCCTCCTTCCTCCATCCCAAGTGTGTAAAGACGCGCTCCTGTCGAATTTGGCCTGATAACGACTGAATGGCAGCGCGGGCATGTTGCTGCTGGCCTGGATAGATGATCGCCTGCGGCCCCAGTCTACCCAATACCCAACCCATCCGGCCGAATTCCGCGGCGCACACGGAGAACGTTACGGCGGTGTCGCCGAGTTTGGCTTCGACTTCGAACTCGCGCTTTTCCTGGTCGCCATCATCAAATACGAGGTCGCGCACAATCCGGGCCTGGAAGTTTGCGAGGCTGGTGACTTTGAGATGACCGTTACGAAGCCGTTCCTGATGGACCATCTCAGTCCCTCGCTGCGCATAGCGTGGGAGGCGTCCGTTTACCAGGTCGGAAGCGGGGCCATTTCGGCGCGAGTGCTCTTGCTGCGGGTCATCATCCGGGCCCATCCAAACCATGTGGAAGTTCATAGAGTATTTGGGCGCGCGGCGCCACGTTCCCAACATGAATGGCTCAGCGGGAAGGAACGAGTCAACCAGTTGGTGCGAGCAGGAGGATGGCGAGAGTCACCACAGAGCGCCTAAGATTCAATCGTATGGGCGTGGGGCAGGTACTGATTTGTCGAGAACTCAGGATCGCGCGCGAGGGGCCTCGGCCTCGAAGATCAAGGCTTCTAGCTCATCGTCTCTGAGCCGGACCACCAGGGCTTCAACCGCGTCCTCAAAGCTCTCTCTAGTAAGCCGCATGCGTTTCTCCACCTGTGCCTGGAAGGAGCGTACGGTTACAGGCACCGAGGAAACAGATTGTTTTTCAATGACAGCGGTCTCCAGCAGGCCAAGTCTTCGTTGCAAAACGGAGCTCATGGCTTGGTGCCCTCGGCAGATCCTTCCAGTGCGGCTAAGCGCGCCTCCAGATCTTCGATCTCGATGGCCTTGGCGGCATGGTCGAGAACACTATCGGCTGCTCTTACGCGGCTGGCCGCAGGTGCATTCGCGTCCACCATGATTTTCCCCAGCGTCGAAACAGCCGCCGCGGACATCTGCTGGAGTCGTGCGACCGACTGAGAGAAGGCGTCGCGGCGCGCCCCCCGATAAGCGGCATTAAATTCGGGCTCCTTGAGCCACCGGTAGAGCGTGCGGGCAGGTATGTTGACTATCCTCGCCGCGTCCTCCACACTGCGTTGCGACAGAAGAGCCACGATGGCTTCCTCCTTCTTATGCCCGAGTTGGAGTTTTGTTCGTGCCATTTTCTACTTGCTAATTACGTTCCGGCCGTGCTCCCGTATTATTCAGTCGCTCCGGTCAGCAGCGGCTCGGACAAGAGCGCCCTGATCATCTCGATCATGCATCCGCCCCTTTCGGTGCCGCACACTGAATTCTTAATGAGTGCGACGTCGGGTGATAGTTCAACGCCGGCATTTACTTCCTGGATTGCGCGACCGAATAAATCGAACAGTTCATGCCCGGAATATCCGCGAAGAGTTTCTATTCGCCCGTCCCGCATCCTTAGTTCGATCGGATCGACGGTGAATCTGCGCTCAAGCTCCGCCAAGCGCTTCCGGAGATTCATCTGTCTTCCCGTGCGCATTTTATTTTCCCCGCGTTTGAGAGTAAGCCGGCATTGAAAACGAGTTCCCTTGCCTCACCCCAGCCGCATCGCCGTTCCATCGCCCATTAGAGCTCTGCTCAGATTTGACTTGCGTTTTCCTCGAACTGGAGTGATCCATGTCATCACGCGGAACTAACCGCGCCAAGGAGAAACCAAAATGAAGACGATCGTTGAAGAAACCGATACCACGCCGGCCCCGGCCGCCGAGGAGCAGCCGAAAGCCACGAAAAAGGCCAACGCCGGAGCACGTCGCGCCCACGTTGCGCCCGCCAAGAGCAAGGCGGGGAAGAAGGCCACCCCAGCCAAGAAAGCGCCCAAGGGCCGCACGAAGGCCAAAGTCGCCGCACCCACCAAGCCGGAAGCTCGCGACGGTAGCAAGACCGCGAAAATCCTGGATCTGCTGAAGCGTCCGGGAGGCGTCACTTCGAAGGAACTCATGAAAGCGACCGGTTGGCAGCCGCATTCGGTACGCGGGTTCCTCTCTGGGACCGTGCGGAAGAAGCTGGGGCTGACCGTTACCTCGACCAAGGGTGAGGACGGGGAGCGGAGCTACTCCGTGAAAGGCTGAGTCTCGGCCATCCTGTTCCCTCCGCGCCGCCGGATACACCCCCGGCGGCGTCCCTCGTTCTGGAGGATCTGCAACTCCACCGGCCAATCCGATAGCGCCAGAACCAAACCCTTGACGTCGAGATTGCCCGTCTGTAATTCTGCTTCGATGGCAGCGCTCTCGCGGCGGCAGCGTTCCATTCATGCGCTTCCTTCCGCCGCTCCTCCGCGATCCCTTCGAACCTGCGACCGCGCAAATGACATCATAAATCCCAGTCCAGTGCCTGAAATCGAACCGGGAATCCCGTTTCGTCAATTGCCTTTCCTAATGCAGCGTCCCAGCGATTCCACACGTCCGGATGCGAATCGCACAGCGAGGCTGCGCCGCCGAGCGCTCTTGCTTGCTGTACTAGACCGCGATCGGCCGCCGATAACAGCGCCAGCGCGACTTTTTCGACCTCCGTGATGCTGACGCTCCAGGGCGACTTTGCCCGCACGGTCCGTACGGTGGCTTCGAGCTTTGCCAGACGCTTTGATAAGCCGGCCATCACGCTCGGTTCCTTGCGAGCGACGCCACGACTCCCTGCGGCAGCGTTCGACGAAGCTGTCGGTCAACGGATGTGGTTGTCATTCGGCAAGGCCTCCGGCGCTGCCTCCCTCACCGCCTGTCCTCTCGGCTTTCAACTGCGCGAATGTCCGGCCGTCGCCGTCGAGCGTAGCTTCCTTGCCGCTCAGGGATTGCCACCTGGCGACGATTACATCGACGTATTTCGGATCCAGCTCGAGGCCGAAGCAGACGCGATCCGTCAGATGGGCCGCGGCGAGCGTCGTGCCGCTGCCGAGAAATGGATCGTACACGAGCTCTCCTCGTCGCAGGTGATTGAGAATTGGGCGCCGCATGAGATCGGCGGGTTTTTGAGTTGGATGATCGTATTTCTCTTCCCCCGAGCCCCCCATGATGAATTTCGGGGACGCCGAGACCCAGATGGTCGAGTTCTCGCCGGCTTTGCCATACCACGGAGCGTTGACTTTTCTGACGAACCAACACGGCTCATGCTGAAACCAGTAAAGGGTCCTGGTGAGCACGGTCCTCCCTTTGTCCCAGATAATTTGCTGGTGGTGAACGAAGCCGATACGCAGCAAGCCGTCGAGAACTTCGCGGGTGAACTTTGACGCGTGCCAAACATAGGCCGCCTCGATGCTGGGCACCAGCGCAAATGCCTCGCTCCAGTCTGCGCGCGTGTCGCCGGAGATCGTCGTCTCGGTATGCCCTTTGGTGCGCTTCTTCATGTAGCTTGCTTCGGCTGGCCCACACCCGTTCAGCCCGGCCCGATCCCGCCACTCGCTGTCGAGCTCAATTCCGTAGGGCGGATCGCAGACCATCAGCCGCGGCTTGCGCTCCCCAAGCAGCCGGGCCACGGCTTCTGCGCTGGTCGCATCCCCACACAGGACTCGGTGGGGCCCCAGCAACCAGAGATCCCCGGGCCGGGACACGGGCGATTCCGGGAGCGGAGGCACAGCGTCCGCTTTCTCGTCATCATCGAGCGCCAGCAGGCTATCGATCTCGCCAGGGTTGAATCCGGTTAGATCAAGATTGTAGTCCGCTTCCTTGAGGTCCTGAAGTTCGAGCGCGAGTAGTTCGTCATCCCACTCGGCCCACGCAACACTGCGATTCACCATCAATCTAAATGCTTTAACCTGTGCTTCAGTCCAATGGTCACAGAGAACGACGGGTAGTTCCTGGAGTCCGCATTTCTTGGCTCCCTTCCAACGCAAATGACCGTCGACAATCTCGCCAGTGGAGCAGCAAAGCATCGCTATTGCAAATCCGAATTCGCGAATGCTGGCTTCCATCCGGTCGACCACGGCGTCGTTCTTGCGCGGGTTTCGCGCGTACTCCTTGAACCAGCCGATGGGCTTGTAGATGATCTCCAGCTTCGGCATGTCGGGGAGGCTCATGCCGAAGCCCCTTCTGGGAAACGAGCGATCCGCGCGTCAGAGTAAGTTCGGGGATTTTGGGAGAACGGGATCAGCCTGTCGAGCAGCCAATGCTCGATACGACGAACCATAGGATGCATGAGCACACCTCTTTCCGAAAAATGATCTGGAGTGGATCTTTCGGAGGGTGCGCTTGGCGCTGGCCTGTCGAACTGGTCCTTTACCTTTATATGCGATTTCGCGTAGATTGTACAGGGCGGCGTAGTGTCTGAATTGTGTGTTGACGAAAAAACAGCAAACGATTGCTTTTGAACGAAACCAGCCGTAGGGTTGAAGTATGGCAACTGACCGCAGTTCGCTTCAAGCCCTCAAGAATCTCATCGCCGAAGCGGACCTGATCCTCGAACCACCCCACCGCTCCCTGAGAACCGCACCGCCGCCGCTCGTGAGAATCTACGCGCCGCCTTGGCACTCGCTGACGATCTACTCTGATCCGACAAGATGACCGCCGCTGCCCTCCTCGGGCACAAAGGCGGAAGCACTACCGCTCGGAAGCTGGGAGCGGAACATTACCGCCGCATGGCCGCTGCCCGCAAGACGCGCGGTGGTGGCAGACCTCGCAAACAAGCTGAGTAATTCGTCATGTGAATTTCGGCACGTCTGTTTCGTTACAATTGGTCCTTCAACGAGGACAACCTGCTTCCACCAAAAGAACCAATTGCCGCACGCAGCGCTTATTTTAAAGCGTTACGCCTGCATTGGCCAGAGATGCTCGATTCCCTTCGACTTCAGGTTCTCCCCAGCTATATTCCGCCGGAGGAGCAACTAGGAACTCGCCAATGGGCAATCTTCGAGCCATGGACTTTGGTTCAGAGCGATCCAGCGCGAAAGAAATTGGTGGACGCACTCTCTGGATGGGCAAAACAGTTTAATCTTACCGAGGAATGGATACTTCAAGCCGCGCTAGTTACGCTTTTTGTGTACTGGCCTAAATTCAAGCCGCCCCCTCCAATGCGACCGCCGGGCAAGGAATGGCACTGGATGTACATGCCATCAGGAGGCAACACACTGTTTCAGCCAAAGCTAGAGGGAAATACGTGGTTTCCTCCTGGCCCATTCCTTCACGAACAATGGGGTTCGTTTAGGCGCCGCATTGAGGCTCAGGTAAAAGCTCAGTTAACGGCCTACAAACGCACCCAGGAGGCAAAATTCTCAAGGGCTGATTATCAACTTACTGCCGAGTGGACTGCGCGCTATCAAAAGGGCGAGTTAGCTTACGAAATTGGCGCAAGCCTAAAAGGACCATACAAGGATCACGAGCAGGCTGTCTATCGAAGGATTGAGCGCTTCGCGTCCATGATAGGGCTGAATTTGCGGAGGTCAAAGAAACGGGGCGTCGTAAAATCAGCCCACTAAAGCGCCGTACATCGATTCCCACCGTTCCCTGTACTGCGCTGTACAAGGAACCGCTCTGATTCATGTACAACGCTGTACACCGAATCAACTATTGCTCCGTACAGCGTTGTACACGAAATGCAACAACTCTCCGTACGGCCATAATTTAACGCTTCAGGTTAGGCTGGAAAATGAAGGGAGAGCATCGTGAAACTAACAATCAAACGACGGCGGGGAAGGACCGGACTTATGGCGCGTGAAGTAGTTCGCTTAATCGACCGCCCTAGTGACGACGGAAGAATCCGATGGTGCCGGAGTGCCGTTAGCACGACCAACCTTAAGGAGAATAATGTTGCCAACCAAATCCTCACTTTCGATGGCGCAAAAGAGGCTACTCGAAATCATGCAAAAGACGAACTTTGGCCGCATCCAAGGGTTGATGGTTCGCGATGGACAACCGGTCTTCGATCCGCCGCCGCGAATCGTCAAAGATGTCAAACTGGGCGCGGCTGATAGCGAAGCGCGCGCGGAACTCGAAGTGGCCGACTTCGCGCTCAAACGGGAACATATTGAATTGTTTGAAAACCTAAGGCGCATGGGCGATGGTACGGTCGAAAGCATAGAAATAAAATCCGGTCTGCCATTCCGGATTACGTTAGAGCAGCGAGTTTAGACGACTCGCTCCGAATAGTTACCAGTAGCACCAGACATAGGCTGACCGCGTAGCGAAGGCCGTGTGGGTGACGCCGCAGAAGGCGATTCCCGCACGCATTCCGTGTAGGCCTCGCATTTGAGATCGGCGCATCCACTTTCACTTTCCCTAGGAGGAAGAAGTGGACGACGATCTTAAAAATAGTCTCGACGAAGTTCTCCGATTCATCCCCTGGAAGGCAAGACAACTCGCCGGTAAGTACGGCTTTCGTTACGACGAAAAGGAGGACATCGAGCAGGAACTCCGTCTCGCTTGCCTGAAGCGTTCGAGCTGCTTTGACCCAACCAGGAGCAAGCCGCATACCTTCATGCGGCTTGTTGTCAATCATCGAGTCGCGGCACTTATCGAGAGCCAAAAGGCACAGTGCCGAGATTACCGCCTCCGTCGTTCGCTAGAAGACTCCTGTGACGGCACCGATCGCACCTTTTCTGGACTTGCTGACTTTGTTTTCTCGCAGAACCAACGGCAATGGACTCGATTCGAGTACAACCAGCACCGACAACTAGACATCCAGCGAGCCGTTACCAATTTGCCACCGCTCTTAAGACACATTTGTCGGCTTTTAATTGCAATCGATGATGTCTCGCTTGTTGCTGCCGCTGCCGGCATCTCACGCGCAACCCTCTACCGTAGGATCCAGCAGATCCGTCAGCGCTTCATCGAGGCGAAACTTCAGGACTACCAATAGGTGTCTCCGATGGGCGTCCCTGACATTCGGTTTATCAACCGCAACATTCCCATTGCCGATGTGGCGCGGGAACTGGGTCTGAGATTCGGCGCGAATGGAAACATCCATTGCTGGCAGCCAGAATCTCACCAGCACGGAGACCGGACGGCCTCCGTTGGCATCCGTCGGGCCAACAACACGGTGAAGTGCTTCGGCTGTGACATCGGGCCGCTCGGGCCGATCGATATGGTGATGGCGGTCCGTGGTTTCAACAATCCGGGCCAGGCGGCGCGCTGGATCGCCGAACGTTTCGTGGTGCCGGAACTGCCGCCCGGCCGGCACCTGGTCGAGCCAAGACGCAGAATCTTTCAGTTTGGATTCGAGAGTAGCATCGCCCTGCTGGTGCACTCCGGCCTCTGGGCGGAATTGTCCCCCACCTCCCGTTCCATCGTTCCAGTTTTCCTGGAACTCGGCGACCCCGTTCCAGGAACGCAGAATCTCTCCATCCAGATCAGTTATCGAGCACTCGCACGATACGCGGGCGTCACTTCGCACAATGCGATCTTCGCTGCGCTGCGCGAACTCCAGGGAATTCACTGGCTCTGTCACCTCCCAAGCCACCCGGAGCCCGGCGTGAGGCCGATGCGCGCCACCGGAACCTACCTCGTGACGCCAAAATCGGACGAACTTCTGGAACTTGCCCATTCCAACACCGCCCAGATGCGCTCTGAGATCGATATCGAAAGGAAACTACGAGCTGAAGCAAAGCAACAACGCAGAAACACACTGCTTACTAAGTAACACCTCTGTATTCCTGGCATAGCGTGGAATTGATTGACGCTATTCCCCGAATAGCGTGAAACGGTCATCTCGGTGTATTTCGTCCGACTCGAGAAGAAATCGACCGGCTTTGTTGCTCGTGCCTCTTGCCATGCAGATAGCACTTGAGACACTTTCCAGTATGCTCCGGTACATGTACAGATGAAGCTCATCACCAGATAGCGAGATGACCGCGAAGCGGACCTCGTTGTGGGTGTCGAAAAGGACACGACCATGCGAGACGAATTGCCGTATCCGGCGAGGCCATCGGATATCGAACATCAGAGCTGCGGAAGCGAGAGTACCTATCGCTCAGTCGCCGCGCTTGCCGCGGATCTTGCTCTAAGCGAAAGGTCCACGCGAGATGCGCTCCGCAGGGGCGAGATCCCGCACATCCGTATTGGGCGCCGCTTCATCCTGCCCAAGGCAGCGATCGCGGAATGGTTGCGGACAGCTGGCGGGAGCGTCGCGGCCGAACAATCCCCGGCTCATCAGGAACGCGCCAAACTTGTTGCCTCTGCCGGCCCTTCAGAGGTAACTGTCATGACGCGGGCGTCGGGAAACAAATGACAGGATGCGTTTTCAAAAAGAAGCGGAAGGGCGGCGTCAGCTGGGGTTACGTGTTTTTTGGCGGTTGGGATGCGAACGGCAAGCGCATCCAAATTTCCAAGACGGGATTTCCAACCAAGGACGCGGCGTCCAAGGCGGTTCGGCTCGCGATCGAGAAATACGAACTTAACAACGGCAGAGTCTGGCGTGAAGTCGGACCGCACGGCGAGCGCGTCTGGGCCTTCTCGCTGGGTGACGTTCAGGAAACCGGATATCAAACCAAGACGGAAGCTGAAGCCGGGTTTCAAAGAGCAGTCGAACGCCGCGATGTGGAACGAGAGACCGAACAGCTCCGCCAAGCCGCAGAAGCCAGCGAGAAAGCTGGCCCTCCGTTCCCCCAGTATTTCAACTACTGGATAAAGGAACACGCCAGCCGGCGGTGCGCGCCGAAAACCCTCGAACGGTATCGAGACATTGGCAGATACTTGATCCGCGAACTCGGCAGCGTACGCCTGAATGAAATGACAACCGCCAAGATTCAGGAGGCGATCCATCGCCTCAAAGATCACGGCGGCTTACGAACGAAGGCTGAACCGCAAGGACGTCCGTTGGCACCCAAAACGGTCCGCCACATGGGCAGCCTACTCTATACGGTGCTCTCCGACGCAGACCGGCTCGGGGTGTTGCGGATCCCGCACCCAATGGCGAATCGCCGCGTGTTATTGCCGAAGTTGGTGAAGCGAAGACCTCCCGTCCTTGACGAGGGCAAGCTTCAGACACTATTTGAACGCGCGCACGACACCCGGCTCTATCCGTTCGTCGTACTCGCCGCCGCGACGGGCTGCCGCCGCGGCGAGTTGCTCGCGCTTCAGTGGACGGACATCGACCTCGTTACCGGTTTGCTCACCGTGTCGAAATCATTGGAGCAGACGAAAGCCACCGGTCTCCGGGTCAAGTGTACGAAGTCAGAAGAGCCGCGCCAGTTGGGTGTACCCGAGTGGGCGATCGAGGTACTGAATGAGCACCGCACGGAACAGGACCGCGATCGAGCCCTGTTCGGCGCACGGTACATCGACAACAACTTGATTTTCTGCCAGCCCGACGGAAATTACTATTCGCCTGACCGCCTGGGCGCCCGGGTGGTGGAGCTGATGAGGAAAGTCGGTCTTCAAGGCGTGAGCCTTCACTCGTTGCGGCATTCGCACGCCAGCATCCTGCTCAGCAACGGAGTCCCCGTGGCCGTTGTCTCCCAGCGCCTCGGCCATGCCGACCAGAACATCACGCTTTCGATCTACAGCCATGCGCTGCCGGCGGACAGCCGCGCCGCTGCAAAAATCTGGAATAACTCGATGGCTGAGGTCATTGCCAGCGCGGGTCGCGCAGGGAAAAAGTTTTCTGCTGGAAAGCGAGAGCCGGTCCTGTGGACCGGCACCGAGTCGTAGCCCCGTCGTCCCCCCTTGAAAAGTGGCAATACCCCTTCGTGGAGATCGCACCGTCCGGCCGTGAATAAACAACAAGTTGTGGGCTTGGCGAGGACGTGATCCGATTGTTGTACTTGCCTTTAGAGCGAGTTCGCGCACAGGGATTGGCTCGCACGATTCCTCAGAACAGGTTTTCAAAACTTGGCCTGATTCGATGGTGAGTTTCCGGTAAACGTGCGTGACGGCGAGTAGCCCGCCCTGTTAAGTTCATTCAGTCGCCGAGGGGAGACTGATGATGAACCGCAAAAGCACACCCGTTATTCCCGAGCCGATCGCAGAGTTGCAACGTCAGTTGGATCAGTTTCGCAGTACCCGGCAGCAGCGGACGAAGTTGCCGGAGTCGCTGTGGCAGGCGGCGGTCGAACTGGCCCGGCGACACGGAGTGTATTCCGTCGCGAAGCCGCTACGGCTGGATTATATGGGGCTGAAGAAAAGGCTTGGCGAACCTTCCAGCCGCCGACGAAAAGCA
>DASXEY010000015.1:0-27869 GCA_036489835.1 Bryobacteraceae bacterium
CGAGATCGTGCTGATTTCCTGGTTGCGATTTTCGAAACGGCCGCGCCCGGACATCAACTGCAGATAATCGACGATCACCAGTCCCAGGCCGTGCTCGGCCTTGGTGCGCCGCAGCTTGGCGTGAATATCTATCATGTGAACGCCCGCGGTGTCGTCGATGAATAACGGCGCTTCAACCAGGCTGGAAGCAGCCGCCTGCAAGCGTTTGCGCTCGTCGGCGCTCAGGTAACCGGCGCGGAATTTCTGGCTGTCGACGCGCGCCGTAGCGCACAACATACGAGTCAGCAGCGACTCCTTCGACATTTCGAGCGAGAAGATCGCCACCGTCCGCTTCACCTTGGTGGCCACATGCTGCGCGATGTTCAGCGCCAGCGCCGTCTTGCCCATGGACGGGCGAGCGGCCAGGATAAACAGCTCCCCGCCATTCAATCCGCCGGTCATTTCGTCGAACTTCGCGAAGCCCGTGCTGAGGCCGCGCACGCGCTGGCTGGGGTCGAGAAACGCACCCACGCCGCCAGGGAACTTCTCGATGATCGCCGAGGGCGAGCTCAACTGATCGCGCGTGCGACCCTCGCCCAACTTCAACAGCGATTCTTCCGTGGACGCCAGAATGGCGTCCGGCTCCTCCTCGCCCAGAAGGCAGCGATTGATCACGCTCTGCGCGCTGAAGATCAGCTTGCGCAGAGTCGACTTGTCCTTGACGATGCGGATGTAGCCGTCCAGATTGGCCAGCTCCGGCAAGCCTTCGTCGAGCGAAATCAGATACGACAGGCCGTCCACCGATTCCAGCTGGCCCTGTTTCATCAGCTCATCGGCGAGAGAGACGCGGTCGATGCGCGATCCCCGCTCGTACAGATCCTTCATGCGAGTGAAGATGCGGCGATGCTTCTCCAGACTGAAGTCGTCCGGTTCCAGAACGCCAGCAACCTGCAGATATAAGGAATCGTTGAGCAGAATGGAGCCGAGCACAAAGCGCTCAGCATCCGGATTCGCCGGGAGACCTTTTTCAAGCGCGAGATCAGGGGAAGCCATCATGCCGCCAATCCCGGGGGAGGAAAGTTTTCAATAGCTAGCCCGCAAAGGGTGCGGCGGCACCTTCATTGCAGCCAATTGAGAACGCCGCCGCGCTCCGTTTTGCGGGCTGTTACTTAGACGAAATTCTAGGTCTTGGGCCCTGCCGTGGTCGACTTGGTGGTCGACTTCGGCGCAGCCGCCGGGGCGGCAGGCGTGCCAGCGGGAGTCGCGGGCAAAATCGTCGCGGTCAGAATCCGGTCCAGCTTCGGGAAAGAGCGGTCCACGTATGCCTTGCCGCCGTTCTCGAAATCGGGCTGGTGATTCTCCGTCGCGCCGTATCCGTTGTACAGCATATCGACCGTCCCCATGCCCTCCACCACTTCACCGATGGGCACGAAGCCTTGCGTATCCAGGTACTTGTTGTCCACCAAGTTGATGAAGAGCGCGTTGTTTCGCGAATTAGGAGCGCCCGTTGAGGCAAACGTCACCTTCCCCCGCGTGTTCGATTGCGCGTTGCGAGGGTCGTCCGGAATGGTGGCTCCCTGGAACGCGCGGTTCACCTCCGGCCGGGCGCTGATGCCGAACTGGGCCATGAAGTTGGGGATCACGCGGTAAAACGCGCAATCCGTGAAATAGCCGGAGCGCACCAGGTTGTAGAATCGGTCCGCCCCATGCGGCGCCAGGGAGCGCGTCACTTCTATGATGATGTCCCCTTTGGTGGTCGCCAGTTTCACGCGATAGACGGCCGGAGCCATTCGATTGAGCGTGGCGGGATGCAGCAGGTCGGCAGCAGGTGCGGCCGGCGTCGCCGCCTTAGCGGCGGGAGTCGATTTCGTCGCGGTTTGCGCCAGAACAGCGCCTGCGAAACAGATAGCCAACAGAGCTTGTTTCATGGTGAGATACTATTTTACCGCGAGGCGGACCGTCCTGCCAGAACAGATTCTCCTATGCGCGTTAAAGAAATCGACCATGTGCAGTTGGCAATGCCATCCGGCAGGGAAGCCGAAGCGCGGGCGTTTTATGAGGGGGTTCTCGGCATACCCGAAGTTCCGAAGCCGCCGAATTTAGCGCTGCGTGGCGGTTGCTGGTTTGTTCGAGGCTCGCTCAAAATTCATCTGGGCGTGGAGAACGGCTTCCGGCCCGCCCGCAAGGCGCATCCGGCGCTCCTGGTAGAGGATCTTCCTGCCCTCAAGGCCCTGATTGAGGCCGCTGGCTATACCGTCAAGATCGACGAGCCTCTCGAGGGCTACGACCGTATTTATGTGGACGATCCTTTTGGAAATCGGCTCGAACTGATGGAGTCGCTGTTAGGCTGACGCGCCGCCCAATCCTACGCGACAAGTCTGGCCGCGACCGCTCCTGCCACCGAGCCGACAGCAGAACCAATCAGAGCCCCGGCGAGAACGTCGGTAAGGAAGTGCATTCCCAGCAGGATGCGCGAAGCCGCCACGCTGGCCGCGCAGAACAGCAGCCCGGGAAGCATGGCCGGATAAAACGCGCCCAGCGACAAAGCCACGGCGAAGGCCGTAATAGTGTGTCCGGAGGGAAAGGAAAATTGGTCCGGAGGCAGCAGAGTGGCCCAGCAATGCGGTTCCATCGCACACGGCCGCTTGCGTCCGAAGGCACGTTTCAGCCTTAGGAAGAGCGCGATCCCCAGAGCAACCGCGATCACGGCGCTCAGCAGCGCCGCCCAGCGGTCACGGCCGCCCACCAGCGCGACGATGGCGCCTGTGGCGTACCACAACCAGCCGTCTCCGCCGCGAGTAGCCGCGATCATCCACAGCCGCAGCCACTGCGGAGCACTCCAGTGATTCACTCTGACCATCAGCCGGTGGTCGGTTTGCTCGCCGAAGCCAATAATGGCCCGCGCAACTCGTGTTCCGCGATGGATATGAGAAGCCGCCATGCTATCTTTTTAAGCCTCTGGCGTGACACCGGTGTGACACTGGTATAAAACAATGGTGACGAAAATTGATTTCCTGTTTTTCGACGCTGGCGGAGGCCACCGTTCCGCCGCCACCGCGCTCAAGTCGGTGATCGACGGGCAAAACCGGCCTTGGGACGTCCGCATGGTCAACCTCCAGGAGATCCTCGATTCCATGGACGTGTTTCGCAAAGTCACGGGCCTCCGGCTGGAGGATATCTATAACAAAATGCTGGCCAAAGGCTGGACGCTGGGAGCTGCGGAAGGGCTGAAGTTCATGCACGGAGTACTGCGCGTCTACCACCGGCCGATGGTGCGGCTGTTGCACCAGCATTGGGAGCGGACCCGGCCGGATATGGTCGTTTCCCTGATCCCGAACTTCAACCGGGCGATCTATCAAAGCTTGCGGGCCGCTTTTCCCGCTACGCCTTTCGCTACTATTTTAACCGATTTCGCGGATTACCCGCCGCATTTCTGGATCGAGCCCTTTCAAACGGACGGGCCGTTCCTCATCTGCGGAAGCTCGCGGGCCGTCCAACAGGCCTCCACTCTGGGCTATCCCTCTGATCGCATCAAGCCGGTCTCCGGCATGATCCTGCGCCCTAAGTTCTACGAACCCGTGACCGTCGATCGCGCAGTGGAACGTGTGCGTCTGGGGCTCGATCCGAAGCGTCCCACGGGCCTGGTGCTATTCGGCGGCCAAGGCTCCAGCGTCATGCTCGAAATCGCACGGCGGCTTCCGGAAACGCAGCTCATCCTGATTTGCGGCCGAAATCAGAAGCTCGCTGCGGCGCTTCGCGATCTTCCATCCTCCGCGCCTCGCTTCATCGAAGGTTTCACCAGCGAAATCCCGTATTACATGCATTTGTCCGATTTCTTCATCGGCAAACCGGGCCCCGGCAGCATCAGCGAAGCCGTCGCAATGAAACTCCCCGTGATCCTCGAACGCAATGCGTGGACGCTTCCTCAGGAACGCTACAACGTCGAATGGGTGCGCGAGCGCAACGCCGGCTTGGTGCTCGACAATTTTCGCGGAATCGACGCGGCCGTGAAGCGATTACTGAGCGGCCTGGATGCCTTCCGTGCCAGCGTGGACCAGATCCAGAATCGGGCCGTATTTGAGATCCCGGAGATCCTGAACGGCATTTTGGAGCCCAGCGGTATAGAATAGAAGCTCCCAAACGTGCCTCGTTACTTCACCTTACCCCAAGCCGAAAGCCTCCTTCCGGAGGTCGAGCGCTCCCTACGCGACGCCCTCTTCTACAAATCCGAAGCGCAGAAGGCCCATCAGGAACTGGAGGAGACCTCCGACCGGATTCGCATGTCAGGAGGGATGCGCATCAATCAGGGCCAGCTTCAAGCCGTGCGCGACCGTTGCGATTCGAGCGTCGCCAGCCTCAAGGACGCGCTGGAGCGGATCGAACAGGCCGGCGCGCTGATCAAGGACCTGGACATCGGTCTGATCGATTTTCTCAGCCGCTTTCAGGACCAGGACGTGTGCTTGTGTTGGAAGCTGGGCGAATCCGGAATCGGATTCTGGCATGGCCTCGACGAGGGCTTTCAGGGACGCAAGCCCATCGACCAGGAGTTCCGGAACGCCCATTCCGCAGGCGACCCGGATCGGCTCAATTGACGCGGAACCTGCGCGGCATGCTCCCTTATGCCGCATAACTTTTAACAACTTCGATTGACACTCTTCTTCCCTGGCCGATAGACTGATAACAGAGGGATGTTGCTCGCTCGAGAGTTCGTCGCCTACATTTCGCGCCAGATTGTCAAACAGTTGAGCCCGCAATGGATCGAAACCACCGATCCGCAGGTGGCTGCGGCTTTTATCGGCAACGTCGTGGAGGAGGATCTTTCTATTGAAGATCAGCTGAACGACGATGTCCGCGATCTGCTCAGCCAGTACGCTGAGTACATGCGGAAGGAGAACGTCAGCTATCAGGAGATGTTCCGCAGGGTCAAGAACAATCTGATTACCCAGCGGAAGGTCATCCGAGCTTCCGGCCGCGATTCGGGCGATTCCATGAAGCTGTCCCGCGACAAGTTGAACGATATTTCCCACAAAATCGTTACCGCATTGCGCAAGAGCCGCGAGTTCCGCTTAAAACGCGACCCCAACGATGTGCGCCTGCAGCTACTGAAGGTGATGACGGAGCTGCTTCACACCGAGGAAAAGGTCGATCGCGCCGCGCGCACCAAGATCCGCACGCAGAAGCGCGACATTCCTGAGGGTACCGAGGAGTGGGAGCTTCTGCACAAGCGCTACTACGCCGAGGAGTTGAAGAAGCTCGGCATCGACCTGGCCCACTAGACTTCGGGGAATGGGCGGTTTATTTCGGAGCGGTTGAATTTAGTTTGCGTGATTCATCTTGCGCCGCAGTGCTTCCACGATCAAACCGATAAGCGCATACGTAGCCGCATTCATCCATAGAAACGACCGGAGGCCGACGGGCGAATAGACGTTGGAGGCGACGACCGCTGCGATCGGTTGGGTCAAACGGGCAAGCGCATCCACAAGCGGCCCAATCGGTTTGCTCTTGTCGGCGTTCGCGAAATAAAATCCCCAGAAGCCCGCAGCGAGAAAGCCCGCAAAGGACCACACGGCGATCCGAGTTCTCATGGTTCCCGTCCTATGTTTCGGTTTCAATCGTCTCACCAGTTGCTCCAAACTGCAACCGTCGATGGCTGCTCGCGGCTCTGCAAACAGCTACGCCATGGAGCGCCGTTCTACTCCGAAAACCGGGCTGAGCCGCGACCGTGAGGGAGTCAACATGGGCCTGCGGCCCACCAATGCTGATGAAAAACATGTGTGCGGCTGTGGGGTGGGCGATCTTGTCGCCCGCCAGATTCTTGCTGCCGGCCAGATGGCAGGCGACAAGATCGCCTGCCCCACTGGTTTTTCAGGGGAGTGCCCATGGGCCTGCGGCCTACGAAGGAGACACGCTTACACAAATCTCTTGACAACTCCAGGCTGCAGTGAACACAAAGGGATGTCACTTTCAAAACCTGTTCCGCAAGCTTATCCTCAAACTCGGATACAACGGTGCCATCTGGGCGATTGCCAACAGGCTGTGCCGTCTGACCTGGAAGATCCCGCACGATGGCGTCAGTTACATTGAACAAGCGCCGGAAGCTACTATGCAGACCAAGAAACGGCGCGCCCAAAGACTTACTCACGCCTTGCGCAAGCTCGGCTATCAGGTCGTCATCACACCCATAGACCAGACAACCGAAGGGGCCCACTGGTGATTTTCAGCGGAGCGGTAAACGGCTGCTCGTACTGCGGAGCGTCACTCACTCACAGTCGCGGTTCGGAATGTAGCTTTGTGCTCTCTTAACATTCAATCCGGCAAAGCCGGAGGCTTGGCTGAGCCGCGACCAAAGGGAGCGGTTATTCCACGCCGTTCAGCGCAGCCAGTCCCGCGGCCGCGACCTGCCCGTCCTGTGAGCTGCTGGCTCCGCTGACGCCGATTGCGCCGACCAGTTGCGTCCCAACCATGATCGGAATCCCGCCCTCCACTGGAGTCGCGCCTGCCAGCTTCATTACCACCGTGCGCCCGCCCGCGACAGCTTCTTCCAGGGCCTTGCTGGGCCGCTTGAAGAGCACGGCGGTCCTGGCCTTGTCCTGAGCCACCTGGACGCTGCCGAGTTGCGCGCCGTCCATGCGCTCCAGGTAAAGCAGGTGGCCGCCGTCGTCAACGACGCAGATCACCAGGTTCCAGCTATTCTTCTTCGCTTCCGCTTGCGCGGCGGCGGCGATGAGTTTGGCTGCTTCCAGCGTTAATGCTTTCTTGGTGGCCAGTTCCATAGATGGCCTTATGCGTTATTCTTTTGCGGCGACGATCCGCATCCCGTAGAAGGACCGCCACACGAAGAACATGGATATCGCCAGGAACACGGCCGCAAGAATTGTGGTCAGGTTACCGCCTTTAGCCGAAAGCGAGACCGCCAGCTCCACTGCCAGCAATCCGAACAGCGTAGTGAATTTGATGATCGGGTTCAGCGCCACAGAGGAAGTATCCTTGAACGGATCGCCCACGGTATCGCCCACCACCGTCGCGTCATGCAGCGGAGTGCCCTTTGCATGCAGCTCAGTCTCGACAATCTTCTTGGCGTTGTCCCATGCGCCGCCGGCGTTAGCCATGAAGATGGCTTGAAACAGTCCGAACAGGGCAATTGAAATCAGGTACGCGATGAAGAAGTACGGTTCCATGAAGGCGAATGCCAGAGTGGCGAAGAAGACAGTCAGGAAGATGTTGAACATGCCCTTCTGCGCGTACTTGGTGCAGATCTCCACCACCTTCTTCGAATCCTCCACCGACGCTTTCGTCGAACCCTCCAGCTTAATGTTGGCTTTGATGAATTCCACCGCGCGGTACGCGCCGGTAGTTACGGCCTGCGTCGATGCTCCGGTGAACCAGTAGATCATCGCGCCGCCCGCGATCAGTCCCAGGAAAAAGGGCGGGTGCAAAATGGAGAGGTTCACAATCAGATCCTTCTGCAAGTGGTTCGTCAGCAGGAAGATGATTGAGAAGATCATCGTCGTTGCGCCTACCACGGCAGTTCCGATCAGCACCGGCTTGGCCGTAGCTTTGAAGGTATTGCCAGCGCCGTCGTTTTCTTCCAGATGCTGCTTGGCTTTCTCAAAGTTGACGTCGAAGCCGAATTTTTTCTTGAGCTCGCCGCGAATGCCAGGAATTTCTTCGATCTGGCTCAGCTCATACACGCTCTGCGCGTTATCCGTCACCGGACCATAGGAATCGACTGCGATCGTCACTGGACCCATGCCCAGGAACCCGAACGCCACCAGACCGAAAGCGAATACGGCCGGCGCCTGCATCAGCGCGTCCAGTCCCTGCGTGCTGACTCCGTAGCCGATAGCCATCAGCGCCAGCATTGTCAGACCCAGCCAATAGGCGCTGAAGTTGCCGGCTACCAGCCCGGATAGGATGTTCAGCGATGCTCCGCCTTCACGCGAAGACGTCACCACCTCTCGTACGTGCGAGGAGTCGACGGAGGTAAACACCTTGACCAGTTCCGGAATAATCGCTCCAGCCAGAGTGCCGCAGGTGATGATCGTCGATAACTTCCACCACATGGAAGGGTCGTTGTCCAGAACCGGGATCATGAAGTAGCTCAGCCCGTAGGTGCCCGCGATTGAGATCACGCTGGTCAGCCAGACCAACGACGTCAGCGGCGCTTCGTAATTCATCTTGTCCAGATTCTGATACTTCGCCTTAGCGAAGGCTTCGTTGACGAAGTAGGAGATGCCGGCGGCAATGATCATCATGACGCGCATGGTGAAGATCCACACCAGCAGTTCGACCTTAGTAATGTCGCTGCTCACGGCCAGGATGATGAAGTTGATCAGCGCGACGCCCGTGACGCCGTAGGTTTCAAATCCGTCGGCGGAGGGTCCCACGGAGTCGCCCGCGTTGTCGCCAGTGCAATCCGCGATCACACCCGGGTTGCGCGCGTCGTCTTCTTTAATCTTGAATACGATCTTCATCAGATCCGCGCCGATGTCCGCGATCTTGGTGAAGATTCCGCCCGCTACGCGAAGCGCCGCTGCGCCCAGACTTTCGCCAATCGCGAATCCGATGAAGCAGGGGCCGGCGTACTCGCCTGGAATAAATAGAAGGATGCAGAGCATGATGAAGAGCTCCACGCTGATCAGCAGCATGCCGATGCTCATGCCGGCCTTAAGCGGAATGGCATAACACGGGAACGGCTTGCCCTTCAGGCTGGCGAACGCCGTCCGCGAATTCGCGAACGTGTTGACACGGATTCCGAACCAGGCCACGCCGTAACTGCCGGCGATTCCCACCAGGCTGAACGCCAGAATAATGATCACCTGGAAGGCCGGCAGCGCGCTCAACACGCCGAAATAGAGGACGATCATCGCGCCGATGAAGATTTCCAGAATCAGCAGGAACTTGCCTTGGGTCAGAAGGTAGGTTTTACACGTCTCGTAAATCAACTCGGAGATTTCCAGCATCGACTGGTGTACCGGTAAATTGCGGAGGTGTGTGTACATCATCAAGCCGAAGACGAACCCCAGGACGCTGATGCCCAGTCCGATTTCCAGCAAGGTAGGGCCGGTGATGGCTCCGTTAAGAAACGGAATGTCGAGGGACGGAAGTTTTAGGTCCGCCTCGCCCGTTTGCGCCATCAACGGCGCCGATCCTGCAACTGCAAAAAGCAAGAGCAGAAAAAACGGGGCGAGTCGCCGCAACACGGCGGACAACGAGGTCAACTGCATGCTGGAAAATCCTCCAAGAGTGAGACAGAATGTGCCCAGGGCGGGCGAGTTTCCCAATCGGTACTCTCGTTACAATACCGCAGTGAGGTCGCGATTCGCAACCAACTAACTGTCTAGTACCTCAAGAATCAAGCACTTAAGGTAAAGCGTCTCAGGCACGGTGAGGAGGATCGGATGATCCGCGGCTTGTGTCCGCCGTTCCAGAACGCGCAACGTCTTCCCGGCTTCCAGCGCCGCCTCGGCCACGATCTGAAGCAGCATCGCCTCATTAATATGATGCGAACAGGAACAGGTGACCAAAATCCCGCCGGGTTCCAAGAGCCGCAGGGCTCGCAGATTGATGTCCTTGTAGCCTCGCGCGGCGTCGTCGAGTTGCTTGCGCGACTTGGCGAAGGCGGGCGGATCGAGGATGACCATCGAATACTTCCGGTCTAAACGGGAGAGGAAGTCGAAGACGTCGGCTTGGCGGAATTGGATATTGGAGATTCCGTTCGATCGCGCGTTTCCCTCGGCAGAGGCGAGCGCTCCCGCGGAGGAATCCACTGCCTCGACCGATTCAACTCGACCGGCAGTATGCAGGGCGAAGCCGCCGGTCGAGGTGAAGCAATCGAGCACTCGTCCGCGAGCATGCTTCGCGGCCGCAACATAATTCTCGCGCTGATCGAGATACACGCCGGTTTTCTGCCCATGCAGAAGATCGGCCTCCAGCTTGAGGCCGTTCATTTCGATGGCAACCCGCTCGGGGATCTCGCCCGTGAGGGTGATGGTTTCAAGCGGCAGTCCCTCCAGCCGCCGGACGCTGGCGTCGTTGCGGGCAAGAATTCCGGCCGGTTGGAGGAGTTCGGTCAGGGAATCGGTGATGAGGTCGCGGGCGCGATCCATTCCCTGAGTCAAAAGCTGGATGACGAGGTAGGGGCCGTAGCGATCGACAATTAACCCGGGAAGCAGATCGGCTTCCGAAAATACCACCCGGTACGCATTCGAGTTTTCGACCACCCGTTCGCGGTGCGCGGTCGCCAGCTTCAGACGTCGCAGGAAGAACTCGCGGTCCACAGGAATGGAGCGGTCCGAAAGAAGCCGGAGGGTAATCTGCGAGGTCGAGCTATAGTGCGCGACTCCCAGCGTTCGCCCCTTGGGATCGACAACGCGGACTGCCCTGCCGGACTGGGACTCGCCCCGGTCCGTGACGTCGCTCGAGAATATCCAAGGATGGCCGCCGGCTGCTCGGTCGGCGGCTTTGCGGTTGACGCGGACCGTATTCAATGTCTGGCGTTCCGGTACGCGTCGCTTTTCATCGCTTGCAGCCTCGCGATGCGATCCTCAGTGGAGGGATGGGTGGAGAACAGTTTGGCTATTCCGCCTCCGGAAAACGGATTCAGGATGAACAGGTGCGCCGTTGCCGGGGTGGCGTCGTTCATGGGGATTCGCTCCACCCCGCTTTCGAGTTTTCCAAGCGCGCTGATCAGTTCATCCGGATTGCCCGTGTACTTCGCCGAAGCCGCGTCCGCATCGTACTCACGCGATCGAGAAATGGCCATCTGAATCAACGCGGCGGCGATCGGCGCCAGAATCATCATTAGGATTGCACCGAATGCTCCGCCCTCTTCGTCGTCGTCGCGCCGGGGGCCGAACCAAAACGCCATGCGAGCCAGAAACGTGATCGCAGTGGCCAGGGTCGCCGCGACTGAGCTGGTCAGAATGTCGCGATGCAACACATGCCCGAGCTCGTGGGCCACAACGCCTTCCAGTTCCCGATCGGTCATCAGAGTCAGAATGCCTTCCGTGAATGCCACCGAGGCGTGTTTGGGATTTCGCCCGGTGGCGAACGCGTTCGGGGACGCATCCGGGAGAAGCCAGAGCTTCGGCATGGGGATGTTCATGCGCTGGGCCAGCCCTTGAACAATTGGCGCAACCCGTTGATAAACCTGAGGATTCTCCTGCGGAGTCACCGGCTGGGCGGAATAGGTCGCCAGCGAGATCTTGTCGGAGAAGAAGTAACTAAAAATGTTCATCCCGACCGCCGCTACCAAGCCGTACTCCAGACCGGAGCGGCCGCCGATCATTTCGCCCGCAAACAGGACCAGCACGCTCAACAAGCCCAGCAGGAGTGTGGTTTTCAGCGCGTTCATTAGTGACCGCCTTTATTCTCTCATCAAAAGAAACGGGCGGGAACCCGATCGAGTTCCCGCCCTGAGTTGCTAAACGCTGGTTTTGCGCTTAGTTGTGGCTAACTTCTACCTTTACTTGGCGCGGTTTGGCGATTTCCTTCTTGGGAAGGGTCACCGTCAGCGTCCCATTCTTGTAATCGGCCTTGACGTGCTCCGGGTCCACGGTCTCCGGGAGGGTGAAGGCTCGCTCGAAGGATCCATAGCTGCGCTCCATGCGGTGCCAGCCGCCCTTCTCCGAAATCTTCTCCGCCTTGCGCTCGCCGCGCAGAGTCAAAGTGCCGTTTTCGATCTTGACGTCGATGTCCTCAAACTTGATGTCCGGAACATCGGCTTTCACCACCAGTTCGTTTTCGTTTTCAACGATATCCACCGGCGGGATCCACGGACGGCCATTCGGCTCGGCGAAAAGTCGATTCATGGTTTCCTGAAAGGCCGTGAGCCCGGGAAACGGTTCTAATCCATTGAATGGAGAATATCTAATCAGTGCCATAGTCGTTAACCTCTCTTAAGTACAATATAAAATATGCGTGCCAATCTGTCAAGTAGTTTGCGGAACAATTTGCATAGCGTCCTCGCTACGGAAGGGATATCAAGTTATTAACTAAGGATGGGAGACTTGGGGCTATCATTAAGAGCGTGAAGGGGCACGAGTGAAGGAATCCCTGCTGGTCAATACGCTGGGCCATGCGGCCGGTGTACTGATTTTCGGAATCTTCTTGTTTCTGCTGATTCAGGACCGCGCGGCGCGGAGGCTGAGAGGCAGTCTCAAGTCGATGCTGGCAGCGGCTCTCGCGCTGGTGTGGAACCTGGCATCGTTACTGGTACTGGGGATGGGCGCGCGGACGGGTAGTGACACCTTTGCGTTCTCCGTATTGAGCCTCCTGCCGGCGGTGCTGTTCGATTTGTGCCTGGCAGGGCGTCAACGCGTGCTGGTGGGCGTGGGCTACGCACTCAGCGCGGTGGCGATCGTGCTGCACACGATGGAGCTTTTCCGGCACGACGTTCTCTATCATCGCTGGGGATTGAATCTGATCACCATCGGATTCGTCGCGCTGACCTGCATAGCCGCGGCGTCTGATCTTTATTACAGTAGGGTCTGGCGCGATGCCAACCGCCGCGCCGCCACCTCCCGGCTGGTAGGAACCATGTCGCTGTTCCTGTTGGCGATTTCCTTCGTGCATTTCGGCGAAGGTCACGCACAACAGGTCTGGTCACGGGAGCTGGCGTTTCATCATGCGGCGATTCCTTTGGCCCTCCTGGTACTTTTGCAGGATTACCGCTTTGTCCTTCTGGATGCTTTCCTGCGCTTCCTGGCTAACGTGCTGCTGGCCGCATTGTTCGTCTCCGGAGGGGCGGCAGTGTGGCGGCTGGACCCGATGCGCGGGGCCTCCGCGCCCTTCGATCAAGCTCTGCTGCTAACGGGGGCTTGCATGCTGCTCATCGTCTTTGCGCTGCTTCGGACGCGGGTGCAGGCAGCCCTCACGCGCCTGGTCTTCCGCCGCAAGGATGTGGAGGCGCTGCTGCGTCACCTTAAGCAGGTGGTTCGGGAGGAGCAAACCTACATCGAATCCGCAGCGGCGCAGTTGGGAGAGTTCATGAGCGCACAAGCGAACCTCTCCCCTGGGGCAGGCTGGCGGGAACGTGCCGGTGCTGGTTTGGAAGAGATGGAGCCGCGCCGGCCGATGCTGGTCTCTGAGTTTTCCCGTCATCGTGCCGAGTTGGAACAGCAGGGCGTTGAGGTAGTGGTTCCGCTGCGCCTGTCTTCGCGCGGCGCCCGCTATGTTCTGCTGGGACGCCGTGCGGGAGGACGCCGCTATCTGAGCGAGGACCTGACTGCGCTCAGCCGCGCCGCTTCCGTCATCGTTGAACAACTGGAGCTGTTTCGAGAATCGGAGATGCGACGTCTGGTGGCCCAAGCCGAATTGCGCGCGCTGCAATCGCAGATCCATCCTCACTTTCTTTTCAATGCCCTGAACGCACTCTATGGCATCATCCCGAAAGAAGCCAAGGGCGCGCGGGAAACGGTGCTTAACCTGGCGGACATCTTCCGCTATTTCCTGGAGACGCGGAAGTCGTTCTTGCCTCTAGAGCAGGAGCTGCACATCGTGAAAGCATATCTGGAGATCGAACGGCTGCGTCTGGGCGAGAAGCTTCGCACGGAGATCGAGGTGACTGCGGAAGCGCTGGCCACACCCATACCGGTGTTATCGATTCAGCCCCTGGTGGAAAACGCGGTCAAGCACGGCATCGCGCCTTTGCCGCACGGAGGGCTGGTGCGGATCGAGGCTCGGCAGCGGGCTACGGGAATTCTGGAGATACGAGTAAGCGATACCGGATCCGGGTTTGCAGCGCCGGGCACGGGCGGGATCGGTTTGGGAAACGTGGCGCGGCGGCTGGAGCTGTGCTACGGCCCTGGAACGGGTCTGGACATCGAATCCGGCAGCGGGGGAACGACGGTTTCCTTTGCTATACCCGCGGCTTTGCTTCCGGCACTTCAGGCCGCGGAAGTCGCCGCTTCCTAAGTAACAGGCCGCAAAAGTAACAGCCCGCAAAACGGCGCCCGGGTCGCGGTGACGAATGGAGTTGTCACCTTCGGGGGATTGATGGCTGCGTCGGGCCCTTTGCCGGCCGCAACAGTAACAGCCCGCAAAAAGAGCCTGGGTCGCGGTCACGAGTTGAGCTGTTCCTTTCCGGGAATTGAGAGCCGTGACCGACCCTTTGCAGGCTCGCAAGTCACAGCGCGCAAAACGGAGTCTTGGGTCGCGGTCGCGAACGGAGCTGTTACCTTCGGGGATTGATGGCCGCGGAGCCTGGGTCGCGGTCACGAGCTGAGCTGTTCCTTTCGGGGAAATTGAGAGCCGCGACCGGCCCCTTGCAGGCCCAAGTCACAGCCCGTAAAAACGGAGCCTGGGTCGCAGTCACGAGCGGAGGCGATGCCCGCGACCGACCCTTCGCGGCCGTCACGAATTTCGCCAGCGCCGCAAGCTTCCGGATAGCGACGCTATGAGCCCGACAACAAAGATGGTCGCGGCGCCGCCGAAGACCACCGATGGAACCGTTCCCATCCACCTTGCGGCTAGTCCCGATTCCACGGCTCCCCATTGGTTTGACGAACTGATGAACAGAGCGTTGACGGCATTCACGCGCCCGCGCAAATTATCGGGCGTGCGCGAATGCACAAGATAAGACCGCAGCACGACACTGACGCTATCGAGCGCGCCAGTGCCGATAAGCAAAATGAAAGACAGCCATTCGTTGCGCGACAAAGCGAACCCAATGGTGGCTAAGCCGAAGCCCGCCACCACGGCCAGCAGTGTGACGCCAGCGCGCCGCAGAGGAGGGCGATGCGCCAGCCAGAATGCCATGCAGCCTGCTCCGACGGCGGGTGCAGCGCGCAGCAAACCTAAGCCTCGCGGGCCGATTTGCAGAATGTCCTGCGCGAAAATCGGCAGCAGTGCAGTTGCTCCGCCAAAGAAGACCGCCAATAGATCCAGGCTCATCACGCTCAGTACCAACTTTTCGCGAAACACGAAGCGGACTCCCTCGCCCACGGCTCTGATTCCGCCCGGAACCGCGGCGCCTGCCGGCGCTCCCTTGGGGACCAGCGCGAAAAAACAAATCATCGTCAGGATGGAGCATCCTGCCTGCGCCAGATACACCGCGGGACTTCCCAGCCATGCAAGGAGGAGCCCGGCCAGAGCCGGCCCCGTGACGGTAGCCATCTCGCGGCCGATCCCATTCCAACTGATCGCGTTGCTCAAATCCTCGAGCGGCACGACCAGCGGCAACAACGACGATGCCGCGGGAAATTGAAACGTGCGGGCCATGCTGCTGAGGAACAGGCACGAATAGATGAGAGTGACGCCGCGCCATGATCCGGAGAACGCGAGCACGAAGCCCATGGACGCCACGATCGATTGCGCCGCCAGGAGAGTGGAGCGCCGGTCATAGCGGTCCGCGACGTGGCCGGCCGCGAATGTGAGCAGCAAAACCGGAACGATCTGCACCAGACCCACATTCCCCAACACCACCGGCGATCGCGTGGCTTCGTAAAGATCCCAGCCCACCACAATCGACAGCATCTGCATCCCCAGCACGGACAAAACATTTCCCGCCAGAAGGAAGCGGTAATCCCGGGAGCGAAACGCCGCGTAAGCCGCCACCTTACTTCCACGCCCGCAAAACGGATCGCGCCGGCAGCGTATGGAGTTGAAATTGAGTCACCGTCGCGCCCTTTGCGGGCCTGCTCAACGCCCGCAAAACGGATTGCGCCGGCAGCGTATGGAGTTGAAATTGAGTCGCCGTCGCGCCCTTTGCGGGCCCGCTCCACGCCCGCAAAACGGATCGCGCCGGCAGCGTATGGAGTTGAAATTGAGTCGCCGTCGCGCCCTTTGCGGGCCTGCTCAACGCCCGCAAAACGGATCGCGCCGGCAGCGTGTGGAGTTGAAATTGAGTCGCCGTCGCGCCCTTTGCGGGCCCGCTCAACGCCCGCAAGACGGATCGCGCCGGCAGCGTGTGGAGTTGAAGTAGGGTGAAGGCGCGCATGAGTGAGTCAACATGGGCTTGCGGCCCATCGACGGTGACGAGAAGCATGTGGGTGGCTGTGGGGTGGGCGATTTCGTCGCCCGCCTGCCTCTTACGCGCTGCCACATGGCAGGCGACAAGATCGCCTGCCCCACCCCGAAGCTGAAATAGGGTCGCCGCCGCGAGCTTTCCGGGCCGCACTCAGTTCGCCCGTTCTCTCACGACGAAATCTTCCATCACGGCCTTGCGCAAAAGATTGGGCGGAAGCAGACCTTGCGAAAGGATGAAGTCATGGAAGCGCTGAACATTGAATTTGGGGCCCAAAGCTTTCTCGGTGTCCGTGCGGATCGCCAGCAGACGCGTGAAACCATCGAAGTACGACCCAGCTTGGCCCGGCGAGCCGAAAGTGTAACGGTCCACTTCTTCCGTGGCGAAGGCTTCGGAGCACACCACATCGTTTTCCAGAATTTTCATGGCCTGCTTAGGCGTAACCTTGCCTTCTTGTAATTCGGGGTCGAGGAAGGCTCGCGCGGCACGCAGCAGACGCAGTTGCAGCGAGATCAGCTTGCCGTCATCGGGCATGTACGGAAGCATGAACCACTCCGAGTACAAGCCCCAGCCCTCGACATTGGTGCTATTGAAGGCGAACATGGCGCGAGCCAGCGAGACGCCGCGCTCCACCATCGCGTCGAATTGCAGTTCATGCCCAGGCCGCGCTTCATGCGAAATCAAAGTCCATGAAGCCGCCGCGAAAGTGAAATCGTCATACTTCAGAGCCTTGCCGCCTTCTCCAGTGGTTCCTAGGGGAAGAACGAACTGCCCGCGCTCGCCGTGATTGTTGATCAGGGGCGGCGGTCGCATATGCGGAGCGGGCTGCTGAGCGGTCTCAGCCGCGGTAGCGATGGTGATGATGGCGGGACGATCCGGCAGCGTGATCAGATGCTCCTTGCGCAGAATCGCCTCAATGTCGGCCAGCCGCTGCTTATAGTGCGGCAGGATCTGGTCGCCGGCAAGCTGGTCCTTCTTAAGGACGCGTACTACGTCGCGATATCCGGAGGAAGGCAGATGGCGATCCTGCGCGATCTTTGTCGCAAGCTTCTGCATCTGGCCCTGAATCTCAGTGAAACCTTGATGGGCCAGGCGCTCAAGTTCCGCGGGAGTGTAATCCAGTCCGAGTTCTTCGCGCTGGACCGCGTACACCTCGGGGGGTAACCGGAAATCCGTACGCGCCTTGGGCAGAACTTCCTTCCGGACGAACTCGTCGTGGGCGGTGAGTTGTTCCTTCAACTTGGCGAACGGCTCCTGATAGTCTTTCATGTTGTACTTCTCGAGAAGCAGGCCGATGCCGGTAAGATATGTTTCCGTTTGCGCCAGATCTTTTTCGACCGCGGCTTTTGACGGTCCTACCAATCCCGGAGTTTTGAGCTTGGATCGGAAACGCTCCTCGGCTTGCAGCGTGATGGGAGTATAGCCAGGCTCGATGCCCACGTATTTACGCAGACGCACCAGCGCTGCAGGCCGCCGCGCCTCCACAACCTGATCCTGCAAGAGTCCGCTGAGTCCGGAGTAAACCACTCTGGCGACATTCGTGTAGGGCAGGATGTGGCGCTCCGTAATTTCCGACTGCCGAATGTCCAGGGTAGCGGAGTCGATCAGGATCTGAAGATCCTGGCGCACCAGAGGATCCTGCTCAATGGCCAGGCGCGATTGCAGTTCCTTGATGGCCGCCTGCGTGTCGGCGCGAATGCGCTCCGGCATATCGGGAGGCATGACAGTTACTCGCTCATCCAATCCTGATGCGCCGGATGCGCCCGCGCTTTCGGGTCCGTAGCGTGCGTCAATGTCGATCAGAAGCTGCGCATTCTGGTTGCTCTTCGCCACCCAGGCGGGGGTTTGCGCGAATGCGATCGCAGGTAGGAGGAAGCAGGGAATCGCCTTCAACATACAAGTAGTATAAAGGTCGCCCGCATAGGCTCGCGCCATTATTGAGGGCGCTCTTGTTGCGAAACAGCACTCGGTGAAACAGGCGGAGGCTTGATCACCTTCAGCCGCACTTTCACGATGCCGGCGCGCACCATTTCGATTTTCTCCGCCGCGCCCATCGAGAGGTCGATGATGCGGCCGCCGACAAACGGTCCGCGATCGTTGATGCGCACTTCGACGCGCTTGCCGTTCTGAAGATTGGTGACTTCCACCCATGTGTTGAACGGCAGGGTGCGATGCGCGGCGGTGAGCGCGTGCATATCGAAGATCTCGCCGGAGGAAGTGTGCCGTCCGTCGTAAGGAATGCCGTACCAACTGGCGATTCCGGTTTCACTCCATCCCACCGGCGCTGGACGCGCAGGCGCAACCGGCACGCGAGCAGTGACGCGCCTTCCGCATCCCGCCGCGAGGACGAGTGAGACGGCGATGAGCGCCGCAGCCGCAAGGAATGGCCTTCCGCGCACTAAAACAATTCTACACGACGATGTTTTTTCTCACGCGGCGACCATCGTCGTCCGAATCGCGGTGCGCGCTCAAGGCGCCTCGTTCATTTTTTCCTTGACTTTCATCCCAAACAATCTTATAAAGGGGACACAACCGCGCTCTCGAAAGTGTGGCGCGTAATTTGATGTAAAGGGAGAATCACTCAATGAAGAACGCAACCAAGAAAAAGGCGCCCGCGAAAAAGAAGGCTGCCCCGAAGAAGAAAAAGTAGCCAGGGCGCTCTACAAGAGCGAGTTTCAAATTCACGGCCCCGAGCAATCGGGGCCGTTTTTCTTTTTAGCGGGTGTGCGCCTTATGTCAAAAAGCTTAGAGCAGTGCTGCGATGCGCGCGCGCAGTTCTGCGTAGTCCACCGCGCCGGGGTGATACATGCGCACGATGCCGTTGCGATCCACTAGCGCCAACGTTGGCGTGGTGCTCGCGCCCCACACACGGAAGTTTTCCTCGTTCACCACCGCGGGCGCGTCGATGAGACCGGTGTAGAAGGTCTGGCGCACTTGCTCGATGTAGCGGGTCTCCACTTCCGGCGTGGCGTCTTGCCCTCCCGCAACATATCCGTACTTCTGCGTGGGCGCCAGGAACACGAGGCCTTTAGGAACGAACTCCGCCTTCAGCTTTTTAAGATCGGCGGCTTCGGCCTTACAGTCCGGGCACCAATGCGCCCAGAAGAACAGCAGCACCGGTTTACCTTTCGGAATCGTCATGCCGGCGATCGGGGGCGCGGGTTTGCCTTCCAGGCTCAGCGTATTGACTACCTTTTGAATACGCGCGTGGATGGATGTTCCGGAATACTTCTTGACCTGGTCTTGCAGATACGCGACGGCTCCGGCTCGTTCACCCCGCGCGGCCATCACGTTTCCTTCCACTTCGATGGATGCGCCCAACGCCAGGGCCAGCGGCGCGTTGGGATCGCGGCTCAGCGGATGCTTCTTCACTTCCGCCGCAGCGAGCTGGTAGGTATCCTGCGACCACTTCTCCGCCTGATCCAGATTCTTGCGGCCCAATTCCCCGCGAGCCATCCAACTCATCGCCGCCAGCAGGTCCGGAGTCACGCCGGAGACTCGGCGGGCGTTCTGGATCTGGGCCGCCGCGCCGGCAAAATCGTTTTGCGCGAGTCTGGCGCGCACATCCTCAAGGATTCCCGGTGCGCCAGAAACCATCGCGACCGATAGAACCAGCCCTGCCCAAGTAGAGATTGTCCTGCGATTCCAGATCATAGAGTCAGCGTCCTCAAGTACGCGCGAAAGTCTTCACCCAAATCATAGCGCTTCAATGCGAATTCGACGGTGGCTTTCAGGAAGCCGAGCTTGTCGCCGGCGTCGTAGCGCGTGCCTTCAAAGCGGTAGCCGTAAATCGGGCGGCTTCGGAGCAGGTGCTTCAGTCCATCGGTCAATTGAATCTCACCGCCGCTGCCGGGCTCAACCGCATCCAGCGACCTGAACACTTCGGGTGTCAGAACATAGCGCCCGATGATCGCCAGGTTCGAGGGCGCATCATCGGCCTTCGGTTTCTCCACCAGGTTGCGAATCCGGTACAGCCGGTTCTGGCCACCCGCGTGGGATACAGGCTCGGCATCCACCACGCCGTAAGCTGAAATGCTTTCCTTGGGAACCTCCATCAGCGCCACCACGGGAGCGCTGTAGAACTCGTACACGTCCAGCAGTTGCCGCAGGCAGGGCGTTTCGGAATCGATGACGTCGTCGGAGAGAATCACCGAGAAAGGCTCCCCGCCGACCAACTCGCGGGCGCGCATTACGGCATGGCCCAGTCCCAGCGCTTCCTTTTGGCGCACATAGGAGACATCGATCATGTCGGAAACCGCGCGGACGGTGGCCAGCAGGTCCTTCTTATTGCGCGTCTCCAGCAGATGCTCCAGCTCAAAGCTGACGTCGAAGTGATCCTCGATCGCGGTCTTGCCGCGGCCGGTCACGATTATGATGTTCTGGACGCCGGATTGAATTGCCTCTTCGACTCCATATTGGATCAGAGGCTTATCCACCAGCGGCAGCATCTCTTTCGGCATCGCCTTGGTGGCCGGGAGGAACCGGGTACCGAGCCCGGCGGCGGGAAATACCGCTTTTCGAACTTTCGCAATCATCGTTTTGATTCTAGCGGCTTAGGGGCGCGAAGCGCGCGGGGTCCGCCGCGTTGCGGGCTTGCTCAACTCGGCCTGCGTCCGCTTCGGCAACTTCGCGAACACCAGATCGTAGGATTGTTTCACCAGCCGCGTGATCTCTGCCCGGGAAAGGGCGTCCCAGGTTTCGAGTGCGACCCAATGCATGCGCGCAGTATAGGGTGCAGGCACGATGCCGGGCCTCTCCGTCAGCTCCGCGAACTCCTCCGGAGTACATTTGAACGACGCGCAGAGCTTACCGGGAGTTAGCGCGGCTACCGCGTACATCTTGCCGCCAATTTTGAACACCAGATTGTCTCCCCAGAGCACTTGTTCGGTGGTATGCGGCAGTGAGAGGCAATGGGTACGAAGCCAGTCGACCATGCTCGGTTGATTACTTTAGTTCGGCGATGGTCGCGCCGGAGCCGCCTTCTTCCGGCGGAGCAACGTAGAATTTCTCCACGTAGGGACTGTTCTTCAGCACATCCGCTATCGCCTTCTTGAGAATTCCCATGCCGTGCCCATGGACGATGCGCACTCGCTCAACCTGGGCCAGGGTCGCGCTGTCCAGGAATTTCTCTACCTGCTCGCAAGCCTGCTCGGCCCGCTGCCCGATCAGATTGATTTCGCGATACGAAGTTTCGAAGCTGGGGCCCTGGTGGAAGGAAATCCCGGCAGTCTTGGCGGCGGCCGTACCGGACGCGGGCAGAATCTCTTCGACATCCGCGACAGGCACCTGCATCCGCAGAAAGCCAGCGTCCACTTCCACTACATCGTTCGAAAGCAGCTTTCGCACCGTGGCGGGCTGCCGGATTCCTTTCAAGCGCACGCGCACGCCTTCCACGAGTTTTGGAGCGGCCGGTTTCGGAGTGGCCTCGGGCTGCGCCGACGCCTGTTGCCCGGCTTGACCGGGAGGCGCACCCGCAACCTTGGCGACCGCCTCCACGGCCTCCTGGTACTCGCGCCTGGTCTTGGCCACTTTCGCGCGAGCCTTCTGGCTCAGCTCGCCAATAGTTTCCTGCACGCGCCGCTCGAATTCGCTCGATAGTTCCGCCGCGCGGTGCTCGATCTCGGTCGTTTTGGCGGCGTACTTGCGTTCCAGCGCGTGCTCGATCGACCGCTCCCGTGCCTCGACGGTCTTTTCGCGAGCGGCCACCAACACGCGCTCCTCTTCGATAGCCGCCATCTGCTTATGCAACTCGGCCAGGAAGCGGGAGACATCGCGTTCGGCGTTGGTCATACGCGCACGGGCGGCGTCAATCACCGCCGGGCTCAGGCCCAGACGCGCGGCGATGTCGAGGCCCGCCGATTTCCCTGGCGCTCCCAAGCGCAGCACATAGGTCGGCTCCAGCGTATCCTCGTCGAACCCCATCGAGCCGTTGCGCACGCCCTCAGTCGACGCGCCATAGACCTTCATCGCCATGAGGTGTGTGGACGCCAGCGTGAACGCACCTCGCTCGCGAAAGGTTTCGAGGATCACCACGCCCAGCGCTCCGCCCTCCTCCGGATCGGTGGCGCGGCCGAGCTCATCGAGCAGCACCAGCGAATCGGCCGTGGCGCGTTCCAGCATCGTGCGGATCGCTCCAATGTGCGCGGAGAAGGAGCTGAGGCTCTCCTGAAGCGATTGATGATCGCCGATGTCGGCCAGTACCTGATCGAACAGCGGGAACTCGGCTTCGGCGGCGGGGACAGGCAATCCAGCGTGGGCCATCAGCGCCAGCAGTCCCACGGTCTTCAGCGCCACGGTTTTGCCGCCGGTATTCGGACCGCTGATCAGCAGAGTGCGCTCTCCGGCTTCAAGGAACACCGACACTGGGACGACCGGCTTGCGCTTCGGGCGCAAGATATCTTCGAGCAAAGGATGCCGGGCTTCGCGCAGGATCAGACGCCGCGCCGAAGACCCGCTCAGCCGCGGCACGGAGCAGCGGAATTCCACTGCAAAATCCGCTTTGGCGAACAGCAGCTCCAGCCGCCCCAGCACTTCCGCCATTATGCTGATGTCGCGAGCATGCTCGCGCAGCCGCGAAGTGAACTCGCGCAGCAGCCGGTGAATCTCGCGCAGTTCCTCTTCGTGGATGCGGACGAGTTCGTTGTTTAAGTGAATGGTCTCCAGCGGCTCGACGAACATGGTGTGACCGCTGCCGCTGGACCCGTGGATGACACCGTCCACGCGCCTTTCCCGTCCGGTGACGATAGGAACCACGAAGCGGTCGTTGCGAATGGTGACGAAATCCTCCTGGAGCGTGCCGTCTTCGTGATGTGCGCGCAGGAAGCGAGCCAGCGACTCCTCGATCAACCGCCGCTGCTTCTCTGCATCTCTCCTCAGTTTGCCCAGTGCAACGCTGGCGTCATCGGCAAGCGAGCCGTCCGGAAGAATCTTGCCGCGAAGCTGCCGCGCCAGGTCGCGCAGATCGGCGATCGCCGAAACTTGCGCCGCCAGCCGTGGAAACCTCTCTCGCGCGGGCAGCAGGACCGCGCGTGCTTCTCCCGCAAGATCCACCAGCCGGGTCAGCTCATAGATCTCGGCAGCGTCCAGCGTCGCCCCTTCGATGCCCAGACGCACTACCGCGGGCATGGGATCCGCGCCCAGCTCGAAGCGTACTCGGATCGCGGCTCCCCGCGACGCGGGCTGGGGCTGCGACGCGGTTCGCAGATGCTCGATGGCTTCGGCGGTATCCGCCAACGCGGACTCGATCGCATCACGATCCGATCCCGGCGCGATGCGATCAAGCTCTGCGCGTCCGAGCGGTGTTCGCACAAAACGCGCCAGCAGCTCCCGCAGAGCTTCGAACTCAAGTACCGGTTCGGCTGTCATTCGGAATATGCTCTTTCGATCACTTCGCGGGTGCCCTCGGTGATTTGATATCGACCCAACTCGCGGCGCCGCACCCACGCGGCCCGGCTCACATCGTCTCCGGCGCGAAGCTGCCCTCCCACCACTTTACATACGTAGTCCACCAGCAGGTAATGATATTCGGCTTGGCCATGCTGGTCGCGCATGATCCGCTCGAAGATGTCGAAGCGTCTCACCGTCGCGACTTGCAGGCCCGTTTCTTCCAGAACTTCGCGGCGCACCGCGTCTTCTAGAAGCTCACCGGTCTCGACCAGTCCCCCTGGCAGCGACCAGTAGCCTTTGAGCGGTTCGCCGGCGCGCTCCACCAATAGGATCGGCCCACGACGGCCGGAGCGGGTGAAGATCAGCGCGCCCACGCCCAACAGCGGATGCTCAGGGTACCTGCGGCGCATAAGAGGGCGCGCCTTTCATACCACCTGCGCGGACCCGATACACAGTGGTCCGCGCCGTGACATAGAGCGATGAGAAATCTTTATCTCCGAAGGCCAGATTCGAAGGCGTTTCCGCCAGTTGAATTTGCTTGAGCATCTCGCCTTTGGGCGAGTAGACAAATACGGCTTTGGCCGCCGCGTAAACATTTCCCTTTTCGTCCGTGCGCAGACCTCCGGGAACACCCGAGAGCTTGTCCACGAAGACGCGCTCATTCGACGCCGAGCCGTTTCCTGCCAGATCGTAGACGCGAATCAGCCGGGCGTCCGAATCCGCGACGTAGAGCAGGCGGCCGTTGGGCGAAATCGCAATCCCGTTGGGACGCGTCTTCCAGCGTGCGATCGCCTCCAGTTCGCCATTGGTCTTAATCCTGTACACGCCGTAAAAATCCAGCTCCCGCGTATCCTGCTGATTGCCGAATGCCGGGTCGGTGAAGTACGCATTGCCGTCGCGCCGCACCACGATGTCGCTTGGAGCGTTCAAGCGCTTGCCTTCAAACCTCGCTGCCAGAATGTCGGTCTTCCCGTTCTTGGCCGTGCGCGTGACGCGCCGCGCGTGAAACTCGCAGACATACAGCCGGCCTTCGTCATCGTAGGTGTTTCCCGCCGCACCGCCCGGAAGACTGAGGTAGTCCGACACACCTTTTCCTGGCGTGAACTTCTTGATCTGGTCCGTCACTGTGTCGCTGAAAAGGAGAAATCCTTCGGGCGACCACACTGGACCCTCCGCGTAGTGCGCATCCCGGAGCACGGTCTCCACCGTCACGTCCGAGAAGCTTTGAGCATCTAAGCAACTCTGGGCTGAGCCTGCGAATAGCCACGCGCCCAGGAACAATGGCACCCGTAAGATCATGAGACAACGTCTTCGTCCCTTATCTTACACTCTTCGCCCGTCTGGGCCGGCACTCTTCGCCCGTCCGGGCCGGGCTGCTTAGCTCTTCTTAAAGCAGCTCAACCAGCGTTCCCGATTCTGATGAAGAATGGCGCAAGCCAAACCGATCAGGACCAGGATCAAAGACGAAGGCGCGGGCGTCGTTGCGGGCGCGACCCCGGTGGTGATACTACAAGCTGCGATTGCGGTACCCAATGCGGAGTCCCCGGCGTTGACCGTAAAAGGATCGGGCCCCGCAACCAGCGGCGTGCCCATCACAACTCCGGTGGACGGGTTCAAGGTCAACCCCGCCGGTAGAGAACCCGTTATCGAATATGTGTAGGGAGGCGTGCCGCCCATGGCGACCACCAGGGAACTGTATATCGTACCAACCTGGGCGGCGCTATTTGGGCAGACTACACTGAGTGCGGACGGCGCTCCCGTCACCGGCGGTCCCGGTTGAACAATCGTATTCGACAGCAAGGTAACTGCGCCGGTGCGCGCCAAGGCTCTCCCGTTCAGGGATGCGCCCGTGCCCAGAGAAATCGATGCCTGCGCCAGAATGGTTCCGACAAACACGGCATTTGTGTTGAGGGTGGCAGAACTGCCCACTTGCCAAAAGACGTTGGCTGCCTGAGCTCCGCCCGTGAGAACCACCTGACTGCCGACGCCCACGGTAAGCGCGGTTCCGATCTGGAATATAAAAATGCTCGTCGCCGTCCCGTTCAGCGTGAGGGTGCCTGTGATCCCCAACGAAGAAGTGGCGTTATACAGTCCGGCGCCCAGGGTTTGCCCGCCCAAGTCACCCGAGACAGTAACGACGGGCCCACCATCGCGGTTAGGCGCCGCAGCGTCGTTATATGCAATCGTCAGGTCGTTTTGAGCCGTGACGGCAACCCCGTCAGCGATGTGAATCGTGTACGGAGCCGTGATACTTCCAGGAGGGAAACCGGTCAGAGCAGTGCCCGGGCTGAGTCCGATGTTGCCATTTATTGATGTTGGGCCGGTATTGGTCACAGTGGATGACGCCAGGACCCCGAAGGTACTGGTGGATCCTAATACTGCGGGCAATTGGGAGGCCTGCAACCGTAGAACACCGAAGACCAAGCAGATGGAAATTGTGCCGAGCTTTGTCAAAATCGCTCCTTTATTCCAATCAACGTTGGATTAATGAGCCTGATTCCGGCACGACGGCAGACAGGTGAATTCGAGTTTATCCGACCTAACCGTTTTTGTCAATCATTCGAATTGAGTCATCTAAAATGTCACCAAGAAGGATCCCGTTGTGCCAAATGAAAAAGTAACCGAACGCGAGAGGCGGCCAGTGCTGATTGGGGGAAGCCGATTGGTGCTGGCAGATGGACATGCACTCACGCGAGCAATACCTGGAGGCGCTGCGGGAAGAGTATCTGCGGGCCGGCAAGAAACACAAGACGCGGCTATTGAACGAAGCCCGGAAGCGGACCAGACTGAACCGCAAGGTTCTGATCCGAAAGCTGACGAAGGTTCCGGTAGCGCGCAGCCAGAAGAAGCGGCGGCGGGCAGCGCGCTATGGGGCGGACGTGAAAGCGCCCTTGGCTAAGATTTGGGAACTGTTTGAGTATCCGTGTGGCCAGCGCCTGGCGCCGATCCTGCGCGAGCAGACGGAGAGGTTGCGAGGGAGCAAAGCTTTGAAGTGCAGCAGCGAAGTGGCGGCGCGGCTGGTGCGGATGTCAGCCAGAACGATCGACCGGCTGTTGGCACGGGAGCGGGAGGTCCGCTGCCTGAAGCGGCAGCGGCATCCGCCGGTGCACCCGTTGTTGTACCAGCGGGTACCGGTGAAGGTGCCTGGCGAATGGGACCGGCAGGAGGTGGGTAATCTGCAATTGGACTATGTGCTGCATTGTGGCCGTTCCACGGCGGGTGAGTATGTGCTGACGTTTTCGGCGACCGACATTGCAAGCGGATGGTGGGAGGGCAGAGCGCAGATAGGGCGATCGCAGAAGGCCACCCAGGAGAGTTTGGAGGCGACCCGGAAGCGAGTACCTTTCCGGGTGCGGGAGGTGCATCCGGACAACGATTCGGGCATTTTGAACGACCTGCTTTGGAACTACTGCCGGCGGCACCGGATTCAGATGAGCCGCTCGCGTCCGTACCAGAAAAACGACAACGCCTGGGTGGAACAGAAGAACTGGACGCACGTGCGCAAGGTTGTGGGATACCGGCGCTTCACGACTGAGGCCGAATGCGCGATCCTCGGCGCGCTGTATGAGGCGCTGGCGGATTTCCGGAACTTCTTTCAGCCGGCGATGAAGCTGAAAGAGAAGGTGCGGGCGGGTGGCAAGATACGGCGCGTATACGAGCCTCCGCGCACGCCTTATCAACGCGTGCTCGAACTCGGCCAACTGAAACCCGAGCAGCGCCGGCAACTGGAGCAGCGCTATGGCTCGCTGGACCCGGTCGAACTCCGGCACCGCATCGACCAGCTTCGAACTCAGTTGTGGGATCTGGCTGAGCGCCAGGGGGAAGCGCCGCTGCCCAAACACCGCCGTTACGGTCCGGGTCTGGAGCTCCGATCGAAGATCCAGCAACGCGCTACGCGAGGAGATGATGTCGGACGCGAATGAACCACTTCATTCGGGCGCCGGGCAAACACCGCCCGGCGGTCTTCGCGCTGTATTTTCCAAAGGCCTCCGCTCGGGAGGTTCACCACAGTAGAGGGCCCCAAAACCAAAACCCCCAGAACGGGCATCATCGGGCCCGGTTTGATTGGGGGCTTGGCGCCGTCTACTCCGGAGCCAGCTCCGTCGCATCGGCGCTTTGTATCTTCCCCAGAAACGCGACTCCCCAGGGAATCGACTTCACTCTACAGGAAGGATCAAAACGCCATCGCGTTCGGTTACTTTCTTACGTGGCACAACGACTCCCATTTCGGTTACTTTCTTAAATGGCTTGACGGGTCATTGAGGGCTTCTTGTCGCGCCAAAGTGAAAAGTTCCTAATTGGCCAAAGTAGAAAGTTCCTCTTGACAGCCGCAAGGCTGAAGGATGGAACGAATCGAGATGAGTCAGGAGGAACGCGACAAGTTGGAATAGCTGAAACGGGCCAAGGACGGAGTAATCACTCAGCGCGAAGCAGCCAACAAGATAGGCGTGAGCGACCGCTGGGGTGCGCAAGCTCCTGAAGGTGATGAAGAAGCGTGGCGATGGGGTAGTGGTGCATGGGTTGCGAGGGCGCGCAT
>DASXEY010000016.1:0-9323 GCA_036489835.1 Bryobacteraceae bacterium
GGTCCGCCACCCAGGACCGGAAAAAGTCTGCCTTTACCTTGGGAAGACGCCGGTTTCCCCAAGACGTCGGGCGGTCCCATCCCTGGCAATACCGGGCAGTAACGACTTCTGACCGTACCGGATACCCTAAACTCTGAAACCCGGAAGAAGGCAGTTTGTAGAAGTGGCCGCGAGCCTCCCGGAATCATGCCGGTATGTTCTGGAGACTCTGGGCGACGTCTATAAATATGGCTCTGAGCAGGAATTCGATGAAAGGCCCATTTGGCGCGTGCGCGAGGCAGTTGGCCAGCAGAATCTCCGCTCCGTCGCTGAGCCACTAGGTACATTGCGCGACAGCGCATCACACATCTGCAGGTGCCGCAGATCTGCCCGGCCCCGTGCAGAAGCCGGGCCTGGCTCACTCTCCGGCGCGGGTGGGGCGGACTGTGCTAAGACATCCTTGATCTTTTCCGTGGTGCGCGGTTGGAGCAGCATTGCCGCCAGCGCAGGGTCGCCTTCCACTGGATGCGCATCTTCGCTCCGCGCGAGGACTCGAACTCGATGACGCACTCCTCCACCGTCGCCGGATGGGGCGGTGGCAGGCCGCCGCTGCCGGGTACTGCGAAACTGATCCAACCGACGTTGCAACTCTGCGATCGGCTCCGCAATTACGGGTATGCTTTTGCGGTTCATGATCAGCCTCCTCTCGGAGGCTGAAGAACCTAACAGCGCGGCCTACTCGCCGTCACGCACGCTTACCGGAACCTCACGTCAGATCGGTAACGCAGTTCCAGTCCGTATTGCGGAGAGACTGGGCACCCATTTGATCGGCATGAAGTGAGCCAGGGTGTTCTTCCCTCGTGTTCGTTTTCGGAAGGCATAGCAGGAGGCAACTTCAGCTTGCACAAGCTTCATGGACAGAGACGGGCAGAACAGATGGAGATGGAGGAGTATGGAGGGTTTTGCATTCGCGTCATGTCGGCTTCCCCTCGTAAGGAGTCGGCGATGTAGTCGATTTTGTAGCTGTTCAGAGATCCAAGAACCCCTGAACGCCGAAGCCACTACAGGGGCGCTGGCCGAGCCGAAACCGGTATTGCAAATAAAGCAGTTGTTTTCATTGGTCGGGGCGGGGGCGATTCGAACGCGCAACCGCTGCGCCCAATGCGCCTGCGCTACTCAGGCTGCGCTACGCCCCGAAAGACCGATTGCAGCAGCGGACCGCTCAGACATCGGGCGGAGCCGATAAATCGCGCTCATAGGCGGCGTTAAATTCGCAGCCGAAAAGATTGATCACCGCAAGGACGTACATCCACACCAGCAGAGCCAGCCCGGCGCCAACTCCCCCATAGAGGACGTTATAGTTCGCGACGTGCCGCACGTACCAAGCGAAGGCCGCCGTCGCCATCATCCACAACAGAGTGACAAGAGTCGCGCCGGGAAATACCATGCGCAGCGTTTGCTTCCGGTTGGGTCCGACATAATAGACCAGCGCGGTAACCAGCACCGTCGTTGCAAACGCGACCCCATACCGTAGAGCTTGCCCTGCCAGCAGAAGCCATCCGCTCAAGTTCGCGCCCTCCGGCCGCAAACGCAGCCAGGAGGTCCATGCCAGTTCCACCCGAGTGCCGAACACGATCAACGCCGAGGCGCTAAAAAGGGGAACCGCGGCCAGGAGGACCAGCAGAAGAGCGACTCCACGCTGGCGCACGAAAGGCCGGTCCGAGGGTACACCGTAGATGGTATTGAAGCCTTCCATCAGGCTAATCATTGCTCCGGAAGCCGCCCAGGCCGCCAGTATCACCGCACCCACCAGCAGCCACTTTGGACGTTGGCCCTGCACCAGAAAAAGATCGTGCACCACGTCTTCGGTACCTGGAGGCACAACCCGGTAGAGAAACCTTGCGATGGTGCGCGATACGGACTCAGCGCGTGCCTGCACCAGCAGCGTCGCGATGGTGGTCAGAACCGGAAAGAAGGAGAGTAGCGACGAATATGCCGCGCCTTTGGCAACACTGAGACAGTTATGACGAAACGCCCCCTCGGTAGCCAACTTCAGAAGTTGCCATAGCCGGACCCAGTTACTCTCTTCGGTGAGATAAATGCGAAAGTGCGCGGCCATTAGAGGCACTTCCATTATGCAGCGCGCCTATCGAAAACGGGCATGCCATGCTATTCTAAAAGCGTTCTGGTAGAGGAGCGAGGGCCATCAGTAGCCCGGCGCGCGATTCCGTCAAGCACGGAGCGCCGGGGGAAAGGGGCTTACCTCGCCGAAATCGGCCCGCGGCTTGACCAGGGTCCGGTTGGTGAAAAAGGGCTAAGACCTCTTCACTGTCATTCGATCCAAACGAGAGGATCGGGTGGAGCGCTATCGGAGAAGCTTCGGCCCTCCTGGCCGTCCTTTGCGGGGCGGCGCTCTCCATCTCATCACGCTTTATGAACGTTTTTGAGCTAACGCGCGCATTGGTGGATATCGATTCGGTCACCCCCAGCGAGGAGCAAGTGGGCTTGTACCTTGCCGATCATCTTTCGCCCCTCGCTGCTCGCACGGGCGGCGTCGTTGAAAGAATCGAAGTCGAGCCTGACCGCTTCAACGTCCTGGCGACCTGGGGGCAACCCGTCGTTACGTTCTCCACGCACATGGATACGGTACCCCCGTTTTACCCTTCACGCGAAGACGCGGAGTGGATCTGGGGCCGCGGCGCGTGCGACACCAAGGGCATCATCGCGTCCATGATTTACGCCGTGGAAGGGTTGCTGGCCGAGGGGTTGCGCGGCATCGCGCTTCTCTTTGTAGTCGGCGAGGAGCGCAATAGCGCTGGGGCCTTAGCGGCCGCCAAAGATAACCGAGGCAGCCGCTTCATCATTAATGGCGAGCCGACTGGGAACAAACTCGCTGTAGGATCGAAGGGCGCCCTACGGTATGAGGTGGTCGCGCGTGGACGCATGGCGCATTCAGCGTATCCGCAACTGGGAGAATCGGCGATCGAGAAACTGCTGGATGCGCTTGATCGCGTGCGGCGCATTCCGCTGGCTCACGATCCTATATTGGGCGCGAGCACTCTGAACATAGGCACGATTCACGGAGGCCGTGCGCCCAATGTGATTCCGGACCACGCCTCGGCGGAGATTTTCGTTCGCCTGGTGGACTCGGGCAATACCTTCAGGGCCGCTATTGCCGAGGCGGTTGCGGGACTCGCGGAAGCGAAGGAAGTTTTGTGCATTCCCGCTCTGCATCTGGGGGCTATCGATGGAATCGAGACAACCGTGGTCTCCTACACCACCGATATTCCCGCCTTTGGCGATGCCTGGGGCAGGCCATTTTTGATTGGGCCGGGCAGCATCCATTTCGCGCACACGGACGAAGAACGCGTGCCGAAAGCGGAGGTGCTGGATGCCATTGAGATTTACAAGAAATTAGCGAGGCAACTGATTCAGCAGTGATTATGAACACAATGACGGAACGAATACCAGTTGGAGTATTGGGCGCCACCGGAATGGTGGGCCAGGAATTTGTGAACTTTTTGAAAGATCACCCGTGGTTTGATCTTACTTGGCTCGGCGCGAGCGACCGCTCGGCGGGCAAGCGTTATCAGGAAGCCACTACATGGCGGCTGGGCGGGGAAACGCCATCTTACGTCCGCGATGTCATCGTGTCCGAGTCGAAGCCGGAAGGCGCGCCGAAACTGGTTTTCTCCGCGATGGATGCTTCCGTCGCCACCGAAATCGAACAAGCATTCGCGTCCGCAGGCCACACCATCGTGTCGAACTCGCGCAATCACCGTATGGACGCCGACGTTCCGCTCCTGGTACCGGAGATCAACGCGGATCATTTGAAGCTCATCCCGGCCCAGCAGAGTGCTCGCGGCTGGAAGGGGCAGATCGTAACCAATCCGAACTGCTCCACCATTGTTTTGGTGATGGCCCTGGCGCCTCTGAAACAGTTCGGAATTGAACGCGTGATCGTAAGTACAATGCAGGCGATTTCCGGAGCCGGCTATCCGGGCGTGGCTTCGATGGACATCAACGCCAACGTGGTTCCGTATATCGGCGGCGAAGAGGAAAAGATGCAGCAGGAAACGCAGAAGATCCTGGGCGACCTCGCCGGTTCCGCAGTCGAGCCCCTGGCCGCGAAAGTCAGCGCGCATTGTAATCGCGTGCCGGTGGTGGACGGCCACACTATCACAGTTTCAATTGAATTCGCGAGAAAGCCTTCGGAAGAGGAGATCCAGCGAGCATGGCGAGGCTGGCGCGGCGTGCCCCAACAAAAGAGCCTGCCGAGCGCGCCGCCCTGCCCCGTAATTTACATGCGAGAGCAGGATCGTCCTCAGCCCCGCCGCGATGTCGAACGTGAAAATGGCATGGCGGTCTTCACCGGCCGTCTGCGCAAGTGCCCCGTGCTCGATTACAAATTTGTCGCGCTGGGCCACAACACCGTTCGCGGCGCAGCGGGCGCAGCCGTATTGAACGCCGAGGTCATGAAGGCCGAAGGATATCTCGATCTATGATCGTGATGAAATTCGGCGGAACCTCCGTCGAATCGACGGAGGCGATCCGGCGCGTCGCGGGTATTGTGCGTGCGCGGCTTGACCAGCGCCCCGTGGTAGTGGTCTCCGCCATGGGGAAGACTACCAATAAGCTGCTGGCGATGGCCGCAGAAGCGGCGGCGGGCGACCTGGATGCGGCCATCGTCAATCTTGAGGAACTGCGGGCATCGCACTTGCGCGCATCAGACGGTCTGGGCGTCGCCGAGGAAGTCAACGGGCACTTCGATCAGCTTGCGGCGTTAGTAAAAGGACTCGCGATCGTAGGCGAGTTGACGCCGCGCGCCACCGACGCGGTATCTGCTTTCGGGGAACGCCTGTCGAGCCTCATCGTCACCGCTCTCTTCAACCACGCCGGCATCGGCGCAACTCACGTGGACGCCCGCACGGTGATCGTAACGGATCGCCGCCACGGCCAAGCCGTTCCCTTGTTCGCGGAAACCAACGCGAAGCTGATGGCCGTGATTCCGCAGTTGGCGGAAAAATACGTCCCCGTCATGGGTGGCTTCATCGCCGCGAACGAGGACGGCGTCACCACAACGCTCGGCCGGGGAGGATCGGATTACACCGCCTCGATTGTGGGCGCGGGCATTGGAGCCGAAGAGATCCAGATCTGGACCGACGTGGACGGCATGCTCACCGCCGATCCTACAATCTTCCCCGAAGGCTTCCGCGTAAAGACCTGCTCCTTCGCCGAAGCGGCGGAGTTGGCCTACTTCGGCGCGAAGGTGCTGCATCCCGCCACAGTGCTGCCGGCAATCGAGAAAAATATTCCAGTACGAATTCTCAACTCGCGGCGGCCGGAGGTCGGAGGAACGCTGATCGTCTCCGACCCTCCGCCCTCTTCCAGTCCGATCCGATCGATCGCGTGCAAACGAAATATCATTCTGGTCAATATCGTCTCCTCTCGCATGCTGATGGCGCACGGATTCCTGCGCCGCATTTTCGAAATCTTCGATCGTCACGAAACCTCGGTCGACATGCTGGCCACGTCCGAGGTCAGCGTTTCCCTGACCGTGGATAACACGCGCGCGCTGGATACAATTCGAGCGGAGATCGGCGAATTCGCGGAGATCACGATGGAAGAGAATCATGCCATCGTGTGCCTGGTGGGCGAAAATATCCGTAATTGCCCCACTGTGGCCGCGCGCATGTTCAAAGCTTTGGGCTCCGTCAAGACGCGCATGGTTTCGCAAGGCGCATCGCAATTAAATATCAGTCTGGTCGTGGCTGCCGCGGACTTGGTTCACGCGGTAGAATCGCTGCACCGGGAATTCTTTCATTCGCCTGATCCGGACGGACTTATTTAAGGAGACGCTTACGAAACTCGCGATTGTCGGTCACGGAAAAATGGGCAAGCTGATCGAGCAGCTTGCTCCGGAGCTCGGCTTCACGGTGCATGCCTGCCTGGACGTCAACGACGATCTCCGGAAAGCCGCCGGTGCGGATGTCGCAGTGGAGTTCAGTGTTCCTACTGCGGTCGTGAGGAACGTCGAGACTCTAACGGCTTTAAGAATTCCGGTGGTCACCGGCACCACCGGCTGGCTGGATCAGATGGAACACGTGCGCGCCGTGGTGGAGCTGAATCGTGCGGGCCTGGTCTGGAGTCCGAATTTTTCCATCGGCGTCAATATTTTCTTTCGCGTGGTTCGCGAAGCCGCCAAGCTGCTGGAATTCGAACCGCAATATGGAGCTTGGGCCTGGGAAATTCATCACCACACGAAGAAAGATGCGCCTTCGGGAACGCTTCTGAAGCTGGTGGAGGAAATGGAAGCGGCCGGCTATTCGCGTCCCATCGATACCAGCGCCAATCGCGCGGGCGCGCACCCGGGCACGCATGAAATCGGATTCGATTCCATCGCGGACACCATCACGCTGCGTCACGAGGCGCGCAGCCGCGAAGGATTCGCGCGCGGCGCATTGAAAGCGGCGCGGTGGCTGCCGGGCAAGCGCGGCGTGTTTAAGTTCGAAGACGTCTTATTTAACAAGGTGTAAATATGTTCACAGGATGCGGCACAGCGCTGGTTACTCCGTTCCGCGCGGATTTGTCGTTGGACGAACCGGCCCTGCGGAGATTAGTCCGAAGGCAGATCGAAGCTGGCATTGATTTTCTGGTGCCATGCGGAACCACGGGTGAGAGCCCGTCGCTGACGCGCGCAGAGCATTTGCGCGTGGTCGAGATCACGCTCGAAGAAGCCAAGGGCAAGGTTCCGGTTGCCGCCGGCGCAGGCGGCTACAACACTGCGGAAGTAATCGAGCTTGCGAAGGAACTGCGTCACCTGGGTGCCGATGGCATTCTCTCCGTCACGCCGTACTACAACAAACCTACCCAGGAAGGTTTGTATCAGCACTATAAGGCCATCGCCGTGGCCGTGCCTTTGCCGCTGATCGTTTACAGCGTGCAGGGGCGAACGGCGTGCAACGTCGAACCAGCGACGATGAAGAGGCTCGCCGAGATCGACAGCATCGTGGCCATCAAGGAAGCCTCCGGGAACATCGGTCAGATGGCGCAGATGGCGCACCAGGTTCCCGAACGGATTAACATCCTTTGCGGCGACGACGCCATCATGATCCCGCTGGTCTCTCTGGGAGGACGCGGCGTCATCTCGGTTGTGTCCAACGAGATTCCCGCGGAGATGACCGAATTGACGCATCTTGCGATGGCCGGCGATTTTGCAGGCGCGCGAGCCTTGCAGCGCCGCTGGATGCCTCTGATGGAGGTGAATTTCGTCGAGTCTAACCCAATTCCCGTGAAGGCCGCCATGGCCATGATGGGGCTGCTGGAGCCGGTGTGGCGGCTGCCGATCACACCGCCTTCGGAAGCGAATCGCGCCAGGATCGAAGCGGTGCTCAAGTCCTGTGGGCTGCTCTCTGGTGTTACATCGAGTACGCCGCGGAGCACGCATGCAGACTAGCATCGAGAAACTGTTTGATGAGAAACCGGCGGCTTATACAGAAGAACATTTCGCATTGTTCGCGCAATTCAAGCAGGCGCTGAACCAGGGCAAGATTCGCTCCGCCGAACCCGACGCTTCTACCCCCAGCGGCTGGCGCGTGAACATCTGGGTCAAGAAAGGCATCCTCACGGGCCTGCGTATGGGCGCGGTGGTGAATATGTCGCCCGATCCAGTGCGAATGCCCATGTTCGACAAAGCTACGTGGCCGGTGAAGCGGCTGAGCCCCGCCGATGGAATCCGTCTGGTGCCCGGAGGCTCCAGCATTCGCGACGGCTGCTTTATCGGCAAGGGCGTCATTTGCATGCCTCCGATGTACATCAACGCGGGAACCTGGGTCGGCGACGGCACCGTGATCGATTCCCACGCTCTGGTAGGGAGCTGCGCGCAGGTTGGCAACAATTGCCATATCTCCGCCGCGGCCCAGATCGGAGGAGTGCTGGAACCCGTGGGTTTGTTGCCCGTCATTATCGAGGACGAGGCGGTGGTCGGCGGCAATAGCGGAGTTTACGAAGGCACCATCGTGAAACGGCGAGCCGTGCTCGGCAGCGGAACTATCCTTACGCGTTCGACGCCAGTCTACGACATCGTTCGCAATAAAGTTTACAAGGCCACCGACGATGAGCCGCTGATCATTCCCGAAGAGGCCGTTGTCGTACCGGGCTCACGCTCCATCACCCACGGGCCGGGCAAAGACTGGGGCATCTCCTTGTACACGCCCGTCATCGTGAAGTATCGCGACAGTAAGACCGACGCGCGAGTGCAGCTCGAAGACCTGCTGCGCTAGGAATTCATCGGATGCCTCCTCGGCAAACTTTGAAATTTCGGAACGCTCGATACTGGCGCCGAAAGAGTGTGGAAACGAAGGAAATTGGCGTTCCGGTTTGAAGACGTCGCGAGTTAAATTCGTAAGTTGGAAGCCGCGGGAGTTACGTGAAGCGCACGGGCGCCGGTCACGACATTACTTCAATAGGATGACGAAATGCTCCGCGCTGGTTCTTCGCCACACTGAAATTCCCGAGTCCCTTCGCAAGATCGGTTTCATGGTCTACTGTAGGCTGCCGCATGGTGACGCGCAGCGGCTCGGAACAGAGCCGCGACCGCCAGGGAGCGGGCGGCACAATCGGTAAAAGCGCTCTTCCAAGCAACAGCCCGCAAAACGGAGCCTGAGTCGCGGCGAGCGGGCATGTTACTTTCGGGAATTGAGGGCCGCGACCGGCCCTTTGCGGGCTTTTGAGGAACCACCAGCATGATCTTTTGTTTTCAATGAATCAGGCGGCAGTCTTGAGAGGCACAAGTTTGCCGCGCTGTGCCGCTTGGCTATGGAGCGTGGCGTCGAGTCGCTTTTCTCGCCTTTGGTCTAGCTTCGCCCAGACCGAAGGGTCATATTCCACCTGACGACTGACGAGGGTATAGAACAGAGTCGCGATCTTTCTGGCGGCAGCGGTAGTGGCTCCCGCCGGGCCGAGCTTACCCTTGAGGCGGCGAAGATAGTCTCCCATCGGCGTCTGGCTTCGATGCAGAGACTGAGCCGCCATGCGGAAGATCTGACCGGTGCGGTTATTGGGGGTGCGCATGCCGCGTGTCGCGCCAAAGTGAAAAGTTCCTAATTGGCCAAAGTAGAAAGTTCCTCTTGACAGCCGCAAGGCTGAAGGATGGAACGAATCGAGATGAGTCAGGAGGAACGCGACAAGTTGGAATAGCTGAGACGGGCCAAGGACGGAGTAATCACTCAGCGCGAAGCAGCCAACAAGATAGGCGTGAGCGACCGCTGGGGTGCGCAAGCTCCTGAAGGTGATGAAGAAGCGTGGCGATGGGGTAGTGGTGCATGGGTTGCGAGGGCGCGCAT
>DASXEY010000114.1:0-139732 GCA_036489835.1 Bryobacteraceae bacterium
CCAGGCTAGCTACCGGGCTTGATAGCTCCATTGCTCGGCCGGCCTTAACTGCCGTCGTCTGTGGGCACTCGCGATCATACTGCTCCCGTTCCTTTTCTGCAATGACCCGTTTCAACGGGTCCCCGGGCTAGCTAGCCCGCAAAGGGCCGGTCGCGGCCCTCAATTCGCGAAAGTAACATTCCCGCTTGCCGCGACTCGGGCTCCGTTTTGCGGGCTGTTACTTAGAAGCCCGCAGAGGGCCGGTCGCGGCCCTCAATTCCCGAAAGGAACAGCTCGGCACGTGGCCGGGACCCAGGCTCCGTTTTGCGGGCTGTTACTTAGAAGACATCGGCCGTGAGGTGGTTTCGCCGATGGTGGCGGGGCAAGAAGAGCATCCTCGTTCGGGTCGCCCCAGAACTTTCCACCCAGATCTCGTCGTTCAAATCAAAGCCTTGGCTTGCGAGCTTCCGGCCAAGTTACGGCAACAACTGTCTCGTTGGAACAAGGACGGCTCCGCACGAGGCCGCGAGCCATGCTCCGTTTTGCGTGCTGTTACTGAGGAGCCCGCAAAGGGCCGGTCGCGGCCTCAATTCCCGAAAGGAATAGCTCCGCACCAGGCCGCGAGCCAGGCTCCGTTTTGCGGGCTGTTACTGAGGAGCCCACAAAGGGCCGGTGCGGCCCTCAATTTCCGAAAGGAATAGCTCCGCACGAGGCCGCGAGCCAAGCTCCGTTTTGCGGGCTGTTACTGAGGAGCCCGAAAAGGGCCGGTCGCGGCCTCAATTCCCGAAAGGAATAGCTCCGCACCAGGCCGCAACCCAGGCTCCATTTTGCGGGCTGTTACTGAGGAGCCACAAAGGGCCGGTCGCGGCCTCGATTCCCGAAAGGAATAGCTCCGCACCAGGCCGCGGGCCAGGCTCCGTTTTGCGGGCTGTTAATTAGGAGAAGAAAAAGAATCGATAAAGGCTCTTACAAGCGGTGGAATCTCACCGCGGAGCGCTCTGCGTTCGTGCTGGAATAACGTCGCCACAAAGAAAGGGTGGGAAGGCAGCTCGACCGCGCGAATTTCGCCGGACAGGCTGTGAGCCGTCGGGCGAAGACCCTTCTGAAAGAGCAAGCTTTCGTACTCCCGATTGAGTCCGTAGCTGCAGTGATATCCCTCCGTGATCCGCTCCGCTCCGTAAGCGCTCTTCAGTTTTCCTTCGTCTTCCAGCACAATTTCCTGGTTCTGCTCCACCAGCGGACAGGCAAGCGACGAAATCACAACCGCCGCCGCATTGGGATGGGTCTCGGCATGGCTGGCGTCCCGAATGCCGCAAACATTTCTGGCGTATTCTATGACGGCGTGTTGGAACCCTCCACACGTTCCCAGGAAGGGGCGTCTCGACTCGCGGGCATATCGAATCGCCTCCAGCGCGCCCTCCATGCTGGCGTAGGGACTCGCCGGCACGCACCAGATTCCGTCGAACCCCGCGAGGTCTGCGGCGGCATCGCGGATGGACGAGGTGTGAATCCACTCAAATTCGATGGATTCGCCCGCTCCCGCGGCCAATCGCAGCGCCTCAGGAATGGCCTGATGCGCGATTACCGATTCGTTGTAATCGCCGACAAGCGCCACTTGAAACTGCATGGCTATCTTTGCGAAACGTCTTCCAGGTGGCTGACCAATTCCGGATACGCATTCGCGCCTAACTCATGCAGGTCCATGCCCTGCCGCTCGCCGTCCAACACCACACGGAACCGGATAATGCGATTCAGCAACGCGTTCAGTCCGTAAATCATCGGGAACATGAACCCGAGGAGTGTTGCGACGCCAACCAGCTGCGCCACCCACTGATTTCCGCCGGCTCCCGGAAAGCGACCCAGGAAACTCGCGGCAATCAATCCCCATAATCCGCCGACCGCATGCACGGAAATCGAACCGCCGGGATCGTCGACTTTGAAATGCAGCTCCAGCCATTCCACCGAAAGGGTGATCAGTGCCCCAGCAACCAACCCCACCATCAGGGCTTCCGCCGGGACCTGAAATGCTGCTCCCGCGCTCGAAGCCGCCAGACCGGCGGTCCATCCATTGGCGCTCAAGGAAGCGTCGGGCTTTCCGAATCGGGTGCGAGTCACCAGCGCCGCCGTCAGCAGCGCGGAGCCGGCCGAAAGCGCAGTGTTCACGGCAATGATCCCGATTCGCGCGGGTGAGGCTCCGTAGAACAAAATCGCAGCCGCAGAGTTAAGGCCGAACCACCCGATCAGTGCCAGGAAAGCTCCGAAGGTGACGAAGACGGCGTTGTGCCCCGGGACCGCCATCGGCATCCCATCCGCCGAAAACTTTCCGCGGCGAGGACCCATCAGCCAGCTTACGGACAAAGCCGAAAGTCCGCCAACGACTTGAATCGCGCCCGCTCCGCCGGCGTCGACGAATCCTGAACTCGCCAGCCAGCCTCCGCCCCAAACCCAGTGCGCAAATAATGGATAAGTCCAGCCGGCGAGAACTGCGGTGGAGACAGCGGCTGCGCTCAGACGCCAGCGCTCCTCACCCGCTCCCAGTGGAATCACGGCCGCCAGAGCCGCCGCGAACATCCCGAAACAGGCAGCCAAAGCGGGTCCGGATGCGGAATCGAAGTCCAGGCCACCGAAGAATAATCGTCCCGCGCCGATCCAGTTCCATTCCTTGCCAGCCGCCGGCAGCGCGAACGCCGCCCGGCCCGGAAAGCCCTGAAATCCGCTTCCACAGATCACGTAGACCATGGTTGCAACGCCGATCACGGTCAGCGACGCCATCAAAGAGTGGACCGCGCTGCGGGATCGTCCCAAGCCGGAATTCATCATCGCCAAACCGGCGTAAGCGAATGGAATCAATAGGATCAGGACGCCGCAGAGGGCGGCCGATAATGGCGACAATGGCGAAAGTGCCGCTGGACCCACGGTCAGCGCCTTTCCTCTATGACAGGGATGTGCGCCCTCACCACCAGCCCCAGCCCCAGCGCTTCGACGGCCAGCCCCGCGAATAGAAAGGCTGCGCGAGCGGCGCCTGGCGGCAATACGGCGATCGCGGCCAACACAATCACCCATCCGGCCGGCAGCAGCAGGAACCCCGCCAGTTTCATAGATTTCCTAAAATACCACGCGAGCGGCGGCTACGCTCCAATACAAAATTTTTATAAGTCTCCTTTTTGCAATCCTAGCGCCCACCGTTGGAGATACACTGTGGATAATGACTCCCAAAGAAGTCCTCGAATACGCAAAGAAACACGACGCCAAGCAACTGGACCTGCGCTTCACGGATCTGCCCGGTGTTCAACAGCACGTCTCCTACCCCATAACGGAGCTCGAAGAGAGCTCTTTTGAAGAGGGCTTCGGCTTCGACGGATCCAGCATCCGCGGATGGGCCGCCATCAACGAAAGCGATATGCTGCTGATTCCCGACCCGGCCACCGCAATGATGGATCCTTTTTACGAAACCAAGACTTTAGTGATGTTGTGCAACGTCATCGATCCCATTACGCGGCAGCATTACGACCGCGATCCGCGCTGGATCGCCAAGAAAGCCGAGTTATATTTGAAGAATTCCGGCTTGGCCGACACGGCCTTTTTCGGGGCTGAAGCCGAGTTCTTCATCTTCGACAATATCCGCTTCGATCAAACCGCCAACTCCGGCTACTATTTCATCGATGCCGAGGAAGGCCGCTGGAACACCGGCCGCGCGGAGCACAACCTGGGCTACCGGCCGCGTTACAAGGAAGGTTATTTCCCGGTTCCTCCCACCGATCATCATCAGGATCTGCGCGCCGAAATGGTGGAGACCATGATCAAGTGCGGTCTCAATATCGAGTGCCATCACCACGAAGTGGCCACCGCCGGACAATGCGAAATCGACCAGCGCTTCGATACTTTGGTCAAGTCCGCGGACAACATGATGACCTACAAGTACGTCATCCGCAACGTGGCGTATCAATACGGCAAGACCGTCACCTTCATGCCCAAGCCTCTGTTCGGCGATAACGGAAGCGGCATGCACACGCACCAGAGCCTGTGGAAAGACAAGAAGCCTTTGTTCGCCGGCGATCTTTACGCGGGCTTGAGCCAGATGGCTCTGTGGTACATCGGCGGACTTCTGAAGCATGCTCGCGCGCTGGCGGCGATCATCGCGCCGACCACCAATAGCTACAAGCGTCTGGTGCCCGGTTACGAGGCGCCGGTGAACCTGGCCTACTCGCGACGCAACCGTTCGGCCGCGTGCCGCATTCCGATGTACTCGGCGAGTCCCAAGGCCAAGCGCGTCGAGTTCCGCCCGCCGGATCCGTCGGCCAATTGCTACATGGCCTTCGCCGCGATGTTGATGGCGGGTCTCGACGGCGTGCTCAATAAGACCGATCCGGGCGAGCCTCTCGACAAGGACATTTACGACTTGTCGCCTGAGGAGATGAAGGCGGTGCCTTCGATGCCGTCATCGCTCGAAGAGGCGCTGGGAGCTCTCGAAGACGACCACGGATTCCTGCTGAAGGGCGACGTGTTCAGCGAGGAACTGCTCGAAACCTATATCGGCTATAAGCGCAAGAACGAGGCCGACGCGATTCGTCTGCGCCCGCATCCGTACGAGTTCGCGCTGTACTACGACATTTAAGCAGGCGCGCCTAGGCGCAACACGCAGCGCGATAAAGCCGTTTCGAGCCGGCAGCCTTGACGCCTAAACACAGGTGTCTTTCCAGGTGATGAGAATGGCGGAGAATCTCTGCAGCGCTTTCAAACCCATCGATTGCGCGCGATTCGTGCCCCGGCATCATGCGGAAAATGGAGACCTGCTTTTGAGCTTGAGCGGAAAGCTCAACGCAGGAGTGCGTCCTTAACTTCGCGCCAAGCTTTCGATCCGCCCCGCTTGAGCTGAGCTTCGCCGCGGCGCACGATCTTCGCTTCCGCCGTCAACGTGCGCGTACCACACGACTCCGAGGGCGACTCCCTTGACTCCCTGCGCCACAAGGCATAGGATGTCTCAGCTTAGGGGTCGGTCTCTTAGATCTCGGTTACTCGTAAATTGAAACGGCCTTGTTTGCCTATTTTCCAGGGGGAGTAGAGTCCATGCGGATGCGAGTGGTTGCTTTGGCGTTGTGTCTTTTGTTTGCCGGGGTATTGGCGTTCGGCCAAGCCGGCACCGGAACCATCACGGGAATTGTCGCGGATGCTCAGGGGGCGGTTGTGCCCGGCGCGGCGATCGAAGTCAAGAACAGTGGCACCAACCAAGTCTATACAGGTCAGTCTTCCAGCACCGGAAATTTTTCCATCACTCAGTTGCCCCCGGGCGTGTATGAGCTGACTGCCAAGACTCAAGGATTCAAAACCTACAATCACAAAAACATTCAGGTGGAGGTGGCGCAGACGCTCCGGCAGGACGTTCTTCTGGAAGTAGGCTCCTCAAGCGAGTCAGTCACCGTGACGGCGGAAGCTACTCTGCTGCGAACCGAGTCCGGCGATCTGGCTACCAACATCACCGTTGAGAGTCTGGACAATCTTCCCATTCTGGGGATCGGCACAGCCAACGCCGGCGCCTATGGGTTTCGCAATCCTTACACCATGCTGGAGCTGCTTCCGGGCATCGGGAATTACATCGCCGAAAGCACCATGGTCATTAACGGGCTGGGCGGCGTGAACGCGCCGACCGAAGGTTTCCGCATTGAAGGCCAGGATTTTACCAACCACCTGGTGCCTTACGCGGTGGAGGAAAATCAACCCAGCGTCGACGCGATTCAGGAAGTCTCCATTCAGACCAGCAATTACGCCCCGGAGTTCGGAACCGCTGGAGCCGCGGTCTTGAACATCACCATCAAGTCGGGCACGAATAAATATCACGGCAGCGCATACGACTATTTCGTCAACGAGGATCTCAACGCCGGCGATCCGTTCAGCATAAGCGGCGGGTGCATCGCAACCAACTGCAGCACGGTCGGCGGCGGCGAGGGCAAGTACCGCCCGCGCAATCGCCGTAACGATTTCGGCGGCACCATGGGCGGTCCTGTGTACATTCCCAAGATCTACAACGGCCATAACAAGACGTTCTGGTTCTTCAATTATGAGGAGTATGCGGAAAGTAACGCCTATTCCTTCCCGCTGACTCTTCCCGTTCCCGCGTATCTCAACGGCAACTTCGCGGCTATCTCTCCGAACGGGAATTGCAGTCTATGTTCGACGTACGGAATCCCCACCGGTCCGCTGGGAACTCCGACGGCGGCCAAGGACCCGGAGGGGCGAACCTTGTTAGCGAACACCATTTACGATCCGAGCACCCGAGCCGTGAATCCCTCCAGCAATTTGGGATACGCAAACCCGTTCCCCGGCAATATCATTCCGCCCACCCGGTTCGATCCTGTGGCCATGAAGCTGGAAGCTCTGTTCCCGGCCGCGACCAATGCCAACCTCACCAACAACGCGGTTGGAGCCATCACCGGCCACCGCATTTCGGAGATCCCCTCGTTCAAGATCGACGAGTCGGTCACATCCAAGGACAAATTGTCGTTCTACTATTCGAAGACCGGGACGTCGGCGCAGATCGCATCGCCGCTGGGGAATGCGGACGGCCTGCCTCCGGAGATCGGCGAATATCGCGGGACGTTTATCTACGTTTGGATTTACCGTCTCAACTATGACCGCACCATCAGTCCCAGCCTGCTGCTGCATCTGGGCGCCGGTTATTACTGGGAGAGATTCGGGGATCACGCTCCGTTCCTCGATTTCAACCCCTCGCAGTTTGGGCTGTCCGGTTTCGAGATCGACCGCCAGTTTCCGACCGTTACGGGGATGAGCGGCGCATACGGAGGGATGCAGACGATTGGCACGGCAGGCCAGATCCAGACCAACAACCGGCAGAATAAGCCAACGCTCACCTCCAGTCTTACCAAGGTTAGCGGCAGCCATACATACAAGGCCGGCGCTGAAGTTTATTTTCAGGGAACACTGGAAGGCAGTTTTGCCGGCGTTACGCTGACCACAGGCACCAACGCCACCACGCAGCCTTACACCAATACCACCAGCCTGAACGGGTTCGGCACCGGTTATGGCTACGCCAGCTTCCTGCTGGGCGACTACAACAGCACCACGCAAACCCCGGAGCTGGACTATCGCCTGGGCAAGTCGCAGTGGGACTTCTTCCTTCAGGACTCCTGGAAGGTGACGCACAAGCTGACGCTGGATTACGGAGTGCGCTACGATCTGGCGACTCCGGTGCGAGAAACGTATGGGCGCCTGGGGCAGTTCGATGCCACCCTTCCGAACGCCAACGCGGGCGGCCGTCCCGGCGCGACGATCTATGCGTCCACCTGCGGCTGCCAGTTCTACCAGCCTGCGTATCCTTACGGAATCGGGCCGCGCCTGGGTGTCGCCTATCAGCTCAACAGCAAGACCGTGCTTCGCGGAGGCTGGGGCGTGGTCTATCAATTCGCGACGGATGGCTCCTCCGGCGGAATCGTGAGCACCACGGCAACCAACACTGTTCCGGGGATCAATACGTTCATCAACACGCAGACGCCGGGTTTCCTGCTGCAACCCACGTGGCCGGTCACCAACAATAATGTCTTCCCCGCGATCGGCACCACCACAGGCGCACCGGTGATGGCCGACGCAAACCTCAACCGGCCGCCGCGCCTGAACCAGTGGAGCCTGGGAGTCCAACGGGAAATCACCCGGAATCTGGTGGGAGAAGTCTCTTATGTGGGCAATCGGGATGTGTGGCTGGCTGGCGGCCTGGGATATGCGAACCAGATCTCACCGGCGCAGTACGCGAAGTATGGCCTGTATCCCTATCCTGGTACCGCTCCCCCAGGAGTTGCTCCCGGGACTTACAACAATTACGCCGATTTTCAATTGTTGAGCCAGGCCATCAACAGCACGGCGGTGACGCAGAGGATGGCCGCAGTAGGCGTCGGCAACGGCGGCCTCTTGCTGCCCTACGCCGGCGCGCCCGTCAGCGACTCGCTGAGCACGGCCCTGAGGGCATTTCCGCAGTTCCCCGGCTTGGCTCCCACCGGGTCCGCGACCGGCAACGAACGCTACGATTCGTTGCAGGCCAAGATGACCAAACGCATCTCCCACGGTTTGCAAGCCAGCGGAGCGTTCACCTGGGAAAAAAGCTTCACGCGAGCCGGCCGGCAGGATTTCTTTAATCCGGAAAGCTCGGCATGGGCGCTGCAAAACCTGCCTCCCAGAATTCTGACTTTCAACTTGACCTATACGACGCCCAAGGCTCCCTTCCTGGAGAAAGTGAAATTCGCGAACACCATCATCAAGGATTGGCAACTGGGCGCGTTCGCGAATTACCAGAGCGCTCCGTTCCTTACGCCGCCTACCAGTCCGACTACGAACTTCCTGGCAAGCCAAGAAGTCCGTGTCCCGGGCCAAGCATTGTACCTGAAGAACATTAATTGCCTGAGTTGTTTCAATCCTGAAACGGATCAGGTGTTGAATCCGCTGGCGTGGCAAGCGCTGCCGACCAACGCGGTGGGCATGGCCGGTGGGAATCTGATCGAGAGCTTCCGCGGCATCCGGCACCCTTCCGAGAATTTCAATTTCGGCCGTAACTTCCGGATCAAGGAGCGGATGAACCTGCAATTCCGCGGAGAATTCGTGAATATCCTGAACCGGACGGAATTGCCGCAACCCAGCACCACAGCTCCGCAGAACGCGATCGTGCATAATTCCATCGGGGCGCTGACGTCCGGTTACGGAGTGGTCAGCGTGTACTCGAACCCGAACAACAACATCATTACCGGGCGCACGGGAACGGTGGTGATGCGTTTTTCGTTCTAAGCGGCGTAACGTTACCGCTCCTTGACAGTCGCGGCGCAGAATCGGCGCTCCGGGTCTAGAGCCGCTCACAGAGCCGTGACCAGAGGGAGCGGTTTTCCGTTCCGCTCCAATGACCGCTCCCTCTGGTCACGGCTCGGTAGGGCTGGAGTGAGGATGAAAGATCGCGGTCTCGGAGTAGCATGGGGGTGGACGACTGCACCACTCACCGAGCCGCGACTAAAAGGAGCGGTACTCAAGACTTTCGAGCCGCCGTCAAGGATTACAATACGGGCAGTGCCCCCTAGCGTTATTCAGATCAACAGTTCCAAAGGCGGAGTGCCCAAGCTCCCGCTTCCCGAGGCTCACGTTACGCGGCTCGGCATTGAGGGCGATCTGCATGCGCATCCGGAAATTCATGGCGGCCCGAGAAAGGCACTGCTGTGGATCTGCGAGGAATCGATCGAGGAGTTGAAGACCCTGGGATATCCGCTCTACGCGGGCGCATTGGGAGAGAATCTGACTACTCGCGGAGTGGACCGGCGGGAATTGCGGCTCGGCCAGCGCTGGCGCGTGGGCGACATCGTCATCGAGCTGACTCAGGTTCGCGCGCCCTGCCAGACCATCCAGGTGTACGGGCAAGACATCGGCAAGGCGGTATATGATCAAAGCGTCAAGGCCGGCGATTGGACATCGCCGCGGTGGGGCTTGAGCGGGTTTTACGCGGCGGTGGTTCAACCCGGCTCCATCCACGCGGGCGACTCGTTGGTCTTGATCGATCCCCTCGCCTAAATGCAGCGCCTGCTTACGCTTCCGTATACGGACCGCTCGCGCGCAATGCGCGAGATCGCGGATCTGACCCAGAGCCTCCCCCTCGTCATCCGCGACCGCTTCGACCTGCTGCTGGCGGCTTCGCCCGCGCCGGAGCTTGGCTTGCAGAATTTCGTGCGGCTGCGCGAGCGCCAGCCCGCGGCTTTTGAAAGATTGACGCGGTCCACCGCGGGTCTGCGGCATCTGGTTGCGGTTTTCGCCAACAGCCGCTTTCTGGCGGAGGAGATTCTGGAGCATCCCGATTGGGCGGAACAACTGCTCGATGCCGGCGAGCTTGCCAGCGTGATCACGGCCGACGTGTTGCGCGCGCAGCTGGAAGCGGTTCTGCCGCCGGGGCTTCCGAATCCGCTGGAGCTGGCCAAATTCCGAAGGCGCCAGATTCTGCGCATCGTGGTGCGCGACGTTCTCGGCCTGGGTACTCTGCCGGAAATCACAGCGGAGCTTTCCGATCTGGCGGACACGCTGGTTGAGGTTTCCTACGAACGCATTCACGCCGATCTGGTGCGGCGCTATGGAGTGCCGCGCGGGGACACCGACGGTGAAGAGGCGCATTTCGCCGTAATCGCGCTGGGCAAGCTGGGCGGCAAGGAGCTGAATTACAGCTCCGATATCGACCTCACGTTCCTGTATTCCGAAACGGGCTACACGGATGGCGCGGAGCGGATCACCAATAAGGAATTCTTTATTCGGGCGGCGAATCACCTTACCGATTTTCTGTCCACCTACACGGCCGAAGGCATGTGCTACCGGGTGGATCTGCGGCTGCGGCCGGACGGAAGCCTGGGCGAAGTGTGCATCTCGCTCGATGGCGCGCGCAAGTATTACGCGGAGCGGGCGCGCGATTGGGAGCTGCAGATGCTGATTAAAGCCCGCGTGGCGGCGGGCCATTATCCCACGGGCCGCGCGCTGCTGGACTTCGTGACGCCGCGAATTTATTCCACCACGCTGGACTTTTCCGCGGTGGAACAGCTCTCGCTGACGCGGGAGCGCCTGAACGAAAAACTGGCTGAGCGGCAAGCCAGATGGGGCTTGGCCACCAGGATTCGGGAGCGCACCTCGATCGACGTCAAGCTGGAGCGCGGAGGCATCCGCGACATCGAATTCCTGGTGCAGTGTCTCCAACGCCTTTATGGCGGCGCCGAACCGTGGGTGCGCCATGGCGGCACCATGCTGGCGCTCTCCCGGCTGCACGCCAAGGCCTTCCTTTCCGAAGTGGAATACGGGCGGCTGGCCGCCGCCTACCAGTTCCTGCGCCACCTGGAGCACCGGCTGCAATTCGAGGACGATTTGCAAACTCACACGCTGCCGGTGAATCCGGAAGCGCTGGAGCTGCTGGCCCGGCGCATGCCCGCGGGTGGAGGATCCTCGACCTGGCTGATGCGGGAGCTGCGCGGATATTTCATGCGCGTACAGGAGATCTACCAGCGCGTGGTTCGCACGCAAGTCCCCGCCGCGGAAGCGCCCTTGCGCTATGACGGAGCCCATCCCAACGTCTCTCGCCCCAGCAACGTAGTGCTGGCGCTGGATCAGCACGCTCCGGCACTGGCGGCGGCCTTGGGACGCGCGCATCTGCAGCGCGGCTATCGCGCTTTCGAACATTTTCTCGAACGGCTTTCGGGCGATCCTCGCCGCCTGGATCTTCTGAACTCCGACCGCGATCTGTCCGAGCATACGCTGGATTTGTTTGAGCTCAGTCCCTACTTCGCGGAGGAGCTGATTCGCACTCCGGAACTGGTGGACGACATCCTGCATTCGCAAGTGCCCTTGGCGCAGGTGTCGCCGCCTCCGCACGAGGCGTCCGAACTGCGGCGCTGGTTTCGCAGCGAGATGGTACGCATTCAAACCGAGAGCGTGTGCCGCTCCCACGCGATCTTCGATACGCTGGCGCGCACTTCCGAGCTGGCTGATTGCGTGATTGAACGCGCGTACCAGATTGCCGTGAGCGAGACGCTGCGGGCGCATCCGCCGCAAAATCCCGCGTATCAGCCGTCGAACCAGATGTGGGTGATCGCGCTGGGGCGGCTGGGGATGCGCGAGTTCGATCTGGCGTCCGACGCGGACCTGGTGTTCGTGCTGGCCGATACCGACGCTGCGGAGCTGCAATTCTGGACGCGCGTGGCCGGACATCTTGTGGACATGGTCGCGGCTTATACCGGAGACGGAGTGCTGCTGACAGTGGACACACGGCTGCGACCCAACGGCGGCAGCGGCCCTCTGGTGCAAACCGAAAGCGCGGTGAAGGATTACTTCAAGCACACTGCCGAGGCGTGGGAGGGGATCACGTATATGAAGTCGCGCGCGGTGGCTGGCGATCCGGCGCGCGCCGAAGCGTTTCTGCATCAACTTCAGGAAGCCGACTGGGTGCGCTACGGACAAGGCGGGCGGTCCCGGTCTGAGTTGCGCCAGATGCGTGTGCGTCTGGAGAAGGAGCAGGGGCCGCTGCATCCGCTGAAAGCGGGACGCGGCGGATACTACGACATCGATTTTCTGTTGATGTATCTGCGGTTGAAGAGCGCGGGCGTCTTTTTCCGCGTGTTGAATACGCCCGCCCGCATTGAGGTTCTGGAAAGCATGGGCGACATGGATCGGGCCGAAGCGCAGTTTCTGCTGGATGCCGCAACCTTCTATCGCGCGCTGGACCATGCGCTGCGGGTGCTGTCGGGCCACGCCGAAGGCAAGCTGCCTAAGTCCGAACAGCATCGCGATACGATTGTGGCGCTGTTGCGAAGATGGACGCCGATCCGGCTAAGCGAACTGGGGGAGATCGGCGAAAGGGTTCGCGCCGCGTTTGACCGGCACTTCGGTTGAAAGAAACCGCTCCCTTTGGTCGCGGCTCTGTGAGTGCGTAAATTGAAGGCGTAGACTCTGAGCCGCGACCGCAGGAAGCGGTTCTTGAGGGCGCGAACGCAAAAGGCTCAGTCGGCGCCGAACAGCTTAAGCTGGTTATCCACGCTGACCACGCCCTTGACCTTCTTGGCCAGCTTCTCCGCCTTCTCCTTGGCCTTGTCCGTGTGCACCTGTCCGCGAAGGATCACCGCGCCGTTTTTCACGATGATTTCGAAACCGCCGCCGCGCACGTCTGTGTCGTTGGCGAGCTTGGCCAGTACCTCATCGTGAATGCGGCCATCGTCTTTGCCTTGCGCCACCAAAAGAGGAACGATCAGGAACAAAATCAGCAGGAGAGTGAGTACGCGCATAAAGGTCCCGTCCTTTAATGTACCTGGATTCTGCCGCATTTAAATCCCTGCCATTCGGCGCCAATCCGAAGCTGCCAGGAATTCCGGATCTTCGCGCCAGTGCGGCCGCACCTTCACCAATGTTTGCAGGAAAACCTTCTTTCCGAAAACGTGCTCCAGTTCCATGCGCGCCTGGGTGCCGATCTTCTTGAGCGCGGCTCCGCCGGCGCCGATCAAGATGGCCTTCTGGCCAGGACGCTCAACATAAATGCACGCCGCGATTCGCAGTAGGGTTGGCGTGTCCTCCCAACTTTCGATCATCACCGCCGCGGCGTGTGGAACCTCTTCACGAGTCAACCTTAGGATTTTTTCGCGCAGGATCTCGGCTGCCAGAAAGCGCTCCGGCTGATCGGTGACATGCTCTTCCGGAAACTGGTCCGGACCCTCGGGCAGCCGCGCGATGATTTCGGCGCGCAGCACGTCCAGCCCCGCGCCCTTCATCGCTGAGATCGGAATGTATCCGGCGAACTCATAGAGCGCCCGGTATTGTTCGATCAACGCCAGAAGCTTCGGCTTTTCGTGCAGAGCGTCCACCTTGTTCAGCACCGCCAGCACGGGCGCTTGCATCTTCTTTACCAGGTCCACGGCTTGCGCGTCCTGCTCAGTAAAGGGCGCGACGGCATCAATCAGAAACAGCGCCACGTCCGGTTCGAGCGATGCCCGCACGGTGTCCATCATGCGCTTGTTCATCAGCGAATCCGACTTGTGAATTCCGGGCGTATCCGAGAACACGATCTGCGCGTCGGGAAGTGTGAGAACGCCTTGAATGGAAGTGCGCGTGGTCTGCGGCCGCGATGCTGTGATGGCCAGCTTCTGCCCCACCAGCGCGTTCAACAAAGTCGATTTCCCGGCGTTGGGCCGTCCCAGGATGGATACAAAGCCGGATCGATGTGGCATTATTGGATCGCCGCCTTGGCGACTCTTACCTGATCGACGCGCCGGTCATTGGCCGCGAGTACGGTGATCAAGATGCCGTCGCGCTCCGTCTCTTCGCCCACCGCCGGAACGTGCCCGAGCCATTCCGTCACAAGGCCGCCGACGGTTGTAGATTCGGGATCGCCCTGAGGATGGAAGTTCAGCAGATCGGCGAGGCGGTCCACATCGAAACTTCCGGAAACCACGTAGCTGCCGTCGGGATCCTGGCGGAAATCGCGCTCCGGCTCATGCTCGTCGTGGATCTCGCCGACGATCTCTTCCACCATGTCCTCCAGCGTGACAATGCCCGCGGTCGAGCCGTATTCATCCACCACCACAGCCATGTGCGCACCTTCTTCCTGCATCTCGCGCAGCAGATCGTTCACCGGCTTGGTCTCAGGCACGGCGCGAATCGGGCGCATAATTTCGCGAACCGTGCGCGTGGCGCGCTGGACCTCATTCACTTCAAACATGTCGCGCACGTGTACGAAGCCGCAAATGGAATCGATATCGGTTTCATAGACAGGGATGCGCGAAAACTGTTCGTTGATGACCAGGCGGCGCAGCTCTTCGAGCGTAGCATCCCTGCGGATGGCGACGATCTTCGGCCGAGGCGTCATCACTTCGCGGACGGTTTTATCGCCGAACGCGACGACGGACTGGATCAGCTCGCGGTCAGCCTCTTCGATGATTCCCTCTTCGCGGCCGGCGGTGATCAGGGCTCCGATGTGTTCTTCGGGGCTGGGCTCCGTGGCCGTTCGTTCGGCGGAGCCAAGATCGAAGAGGGATTGCAGAAACTCCAGTAGCCAGACGAGGGGTCGCGCGGATAACGCCACGGCCCGAAACAGCGGAGTCAAGGGCAGCAAGCCGCGCCCGCTGGTTCTGCGGTAGATGATCTGCGGGACGACGTAGGAGCCCACAATGGTCACGACGCCGGAGAGCACGAGGGCTACCCCGAGCGCTTCGGCCATCGAAGCTCCTTGAATGGTGATGGCCAGGATCAGGCAGCCGTTCACGGCCAGGCCGATGTGCTTGACCAGGGAAAATGTCAGGGCGCCACGCTCGGTAGTCAAACCGATTTTGGGCTCCAGCACTTCTTTAAAAAACTCAAGCGCGGGGAGATCGCGCGCGTGAATCCTCAAGGCTTCGAGATAGAGAATCTGGATGCACGTGACCAGCATCACCACTGCCGTGGTGGCGCAGGCCAGCAGCACGAACAGCGAAATCATGCGTGTGCCCGTTCCACCAAACCTGGTGGGAGCTGGAGCCGCTTGCGCCATCGCGCTTCGGCTCGCGCCATTTCGCCGGAGTCGGTTTCATGATCCATGCCGGCCAGGTGCAGCAAGCCGTGCAGCATCAGGATGCGCAACTCTTCTTCTATCGAATGGCCGAAGGCGGCGGCCTGCTCGGCTGCGCGGTCGAGCGATATTGCTAATTCCCCTGCATGATTCCCAGCCGAAGGGAAGGAAAGGACGTCGGTGGCGTAGTCCTTGCGCAGGAAGCGGCGATTGAGTTCGCGTAGTTCGTGATCGTCCGTGATCAGACAGTTGACGCTCCGCCCGGGCGTGACTAAGCTTGCCGTCTCGATCAAGAACTCGCGCAGGGGACGCCTGCGGATTGCTGTGAACGCCCGCACAGGGCCGACTCGGCCTTTCACGCGGCGCTGAGCTCCCGGATGCTCCGCCGAGTCAGGCTCCGTTGTGCGGCCGAATCCTTTGGACGGATGGCGGAACAGAATGGAAATTTCGGCTCTTTGTATCGCGCTTGGCATACACCGGGCCTCAGGCCGCAGGCGTTTCGACGGAGGGTCCGGCCGGCTCCACGGGGGGCTCGGTCAGCTTTAGGGACAACTGGCGGGTGGCCCCGATCTGTTCGTTGTAGCGTTCGTAGGCCTTCACGATCTTTTGCACCAGGCTGTGGCGCACGATGTCCTTATCGTCGAACTGGACAAAGCGGATGCCCTCGACGCCGCGCAACACATCGATGACTTCAATGAGGCCGCTGCGCTGTCCCGACAGCAGATCGATCTGCGTGGGATCGCCCGTCACCACCATCTTGGAATTAAAACCCTGGCGGGTCAGAATCATTTTCATCTGCTCAGGCGTAGCGTTTTGCGCTTCGTCCATGATGATGAAGGCGTCGTTCAATGTGCGGCCGCGCATGAACGCGATGGGAGCAATCTCAATGGTATTGCGCTCCAGCAGCTTCTCGACTTTATCGACTTCCATCATGTCGAAGAGAGCATCGTAGAGCGGGCGCAGATAGGGATCAATTTTTTCCTGGAGCGTTCCCGGCAGGAAGCCAAGGCGTTCGCCCGCTTCCACAGCGGGACGCGTTAGAACGATGCGGCTGACACGCTTGGCCAGCAGCGCCGAAACGCCCATGGCCACGGCGAGATAGGTCTTGCCGGTTCCGGCGGGACCGATGCCGAAGGTGAGATCGTGATGCTCGATTGCATCCACGTAGCGGCGTTGCGTGATGGTTTTCGGCGCCACCGTCCGCTTGCCGAAGCTGCGCTGCCTTCCGCTTTCGACCAAGCCTCGCAGGCTGGTTTCGGCATCGGCGGTGACGACGCGCAGAAAGCTGTTGAGGTCGCCGTTGTTGAAGACGTGGCCTTCACGGGTCAGAGTGGCGTAGTCGTTGAGGATCCCGGCGGCGCGCGCGACTCCAGAATCGTCGCCTTCGATTTCGAGCGAATCGTTGAGCAGGCGGGTGCGGACGTTCAGTCCGTTTTCAATCAGCCGGATATTCTCGTCGCGCGTCCCGAACAGGGACTCGATGCCGCGGGTAATCTGGACGCTGGACTTCATTCAAGACGGAGGGACAGGAGGGGGCCAGCGACACAGGAGTTCCGCGAGCGCGGAGACGGAAGCAACATCTGTATTTAGAATATCAAAACGCGGGAGGGTGCAAGTCCCGGCTTCACGGCCGCTCTATCAAAATGTGCTTCACGTTGCGGCGGCCACGAAGCACGGCCATGATACGAATCGGCTTCGTCCGCAGGCTGATAGACCACGAGAAATGCGTAGAGCGGGAAAAACAGGACGGGGCGCTTAGTCAGGTCTTCGCGTGTGGCCCTTGCCTGGGCATTTCGGCTAACGATGCAAACAGCCCGAGGAATTCGCTATCGACTCGATCGGCTAAGCCGATGCTGTCTTCTGCGATGTGCCGCCAGATTTCAAACAGATCATTCTGCGCTTCCCGGGAGACGTCATAAAGCGCCATCAGCGCTTCTGGTCAGCGAGCCACGCGCTCTTGCGTTTCTCCATATCGGAGCGTGATTCCCCGGCCGAAAAAAACTCCCCGCGATCGAACTGGCTGAAGGCTCTGTCGATCTTCCCTGCGATCTCATCCCTGTGATCAAGGAGCCAAGCGTCCTCGGAGCGCAAGACTTCGAGTGCGCGTGCGATGACTTCATCGGGGCTCTGATAGGCTCCGGATTCAATCGCCTGCGCGATTACTTTTTCTTGCTCGGGCCGCAGCGTAATGGTCATAGCGCTTCTTTTATTATTGTCGCAGGGCGGGGTTGCGTTCGTTCTTGAAAGCGAAGACAATCGAGCGGGGTGACTTCCATGCTACACAACGCGGCGCTTGATGCGGCCAAACGAGCTTCGGAGCGTTCGGCGGCCAGGGTTCATGGTGAGATGAAACGCGGGCTAACCAGCCTCGCGAGCATCGCTGCCACCGCGCCGTTTGTCGGTATTTTCGGGACCTTGCGTGGGATTCTCAATTCGTTCTTTGGCGCTGCGGGCGACAAGTATAGCGATTATGGACTCAGGATGAGATACCTGTCCGAAGCGCTTGTGCCTACTGAACTAGCCCTTCTGGTGGCGTTGCTGGCTTTTTGCAGCTACAAATATTTCTCCGCCAGGTTGGAGGGCTGCGATGTTGAGATGCGGAGCGCTTCCCTTGAACTGCTGAACGAGCTTGCGCTAATTCGCTTTTAAGGCAGCCAAGTTTCCTTGGACGGCTCGGTGCGGCTGCAGCCGATGGTTTCGGTGACTCCGGAGGCGATCTGGGCGCAGGCGGTTTGCATTGCGTTCTCCAGAGCATTTTCCTTCGAGGCGCCTTTGGCCGTGGCGCAGGCGGTTCGTCCGTTGTAGGTCATGCACACGTCCACGCCGTAATTGGAAAGATGCATGGACGAGTAAATCAGCACTGCCAGCACCAGCACGGCGAAAAGGATTCCTACTAAGACCGGCTTCTTCATCCTCTTTGCTCCGAGAAGAACGAACCCATGCGCCGGAACTTGTCGTAGCGTCCGTCAATCAGTTGCTGAGGTGTTTGGCCGCTCAGCTCCGCTAGCGCCGAGCGCAGAGTCAGGCGCAAGGACTCGGCGGCTTGATCGGGATCGGAATGCGCGCCCTCGCCCGGCTCAGGTACGATGCCGTCGATCAAGCCCAGGGCGAGAAGATCGGGTGCGGTCATCTTCAGCGCGGCCGCTGCGGCGGGGGCTCGGCTGGAATCGCGATAAATAATGGTCGCGCAGCTTTCCGGCGAGATCACGCTGTAAACGGAGTTCTCCAGCATGTATATTCGATTGCCCACGCCCAGCGCCAGCGCGCCTCCGCTGCCGCCTTCGCCGATCACCACCACGATCACGGGAACTCCCAAGCGGGACATTTCGCGCAGATTCTGGGCGATGGCTTCGCCCTGGCCGCGCTCCTCCGCATCGATGCCGTGATACGCGCCGGCCGTATCCAGCAAAGTGACGATGGGCCTGGAAAATTTCGCCGCCAGTTCCATCAGGCGCATGGCTTTGCGATAACCCTCCGGCTTGGGCATCCCGAAATTGCGGAACAGGCGCTGCTTGGTGTCGCGGCCTTTTTGGACGCCGATCACCATCAACGGCTTCTCTTCAAACCAGCCCATGCCGGCGACGATTGCGTGATCGTCCGCGTAGCCGCGATCGCCATGCAGCTCCTGGAAATCGACGATCAAGCGCTGGATGTAGTCGAGCGTATGCGGACGCTTGCTATGGCGGGCCAGGAGCACACGCTCCCAGCTTGGGTTGGTTTGAATCGTGGGTTGAAGATCCGACATGATCAGTGGGGTTAGTTTGCCAGAACTTCCATCGCCTCGCCCCCGCAAATGCGGGCCACTTCGGCGCGAAATTCCTTATCCGGGCGGACCTTGGCGCCCACGTCCAGGATAACCGAGAAGTCGCGGCTCTTTTCAAGCCGCAGCCGGACCTCGGTCTCGCCGGGCTTGCGCGCGAACAGTTCGTGCAGCGCGGAGGCGCGCTTGCTCTCGCCCGATCCGTTTAATGGAACGCGGATGGAAATCAGCGATGGCAGGTTCAGGCGAGCCACTTCCAGAGGAACAATATCCTGCACGGAGAGCTTGGGCGGATTGTTTTCCTCGGGCAGAACCAACGCACGCACCAGGACTGCTTTGTCTTCCTGCAAGGCTGATTGGAGTCGCTCATACTGCGTGGAAAACACCATAGCTTCCACCGAGCCTTCCAGGTCTTCCAGTTGAAGCGCGGCCCACAGCTCGCCCTTCTTGTTGCGTTTTTGAACTACGCCGGTGAGGATGCCGCAGACGGCGACTTCGGTGCTCTTGGCGAGGCCTTCGAGACTGGATGTTCCGTGCGTGGCGAGCTCGCGCACTTTGTCCATGTATTGATCCAGAGGATGGCCGGTGATGTAGAAGCCGAGCATGGCTTTTTCGCCGGTCAGTTTTTCCTGGCCGTTCCAGTCGGGAACTTTGGGAAGCGGATGGTCCGCCGCGGGCGTTTCCTCCATCAACGCGGAGAAGAGTCCGGATTGGCCGCTGGCTCGATCGCGCCATGCACGCGCGCCGCTTTCCATGGCGTTGTCGATGGCAGCGAAGAGCTGAGCGCGGGTTCCGTTAACGGAGTCCATCGCGCCCGCCTTGATCAGACTTTCGATCATGCGCCGGTTCACGGCACCCAGGTCGACGCGTTCGCAGAAATCGTACAGCGAGCCGAACGGCCCACGTTCCGCCCTTGCATTCACAATCGATTCCACGGCGGCCTGACCGACGTTCTTGATCGCGCCCAGGCCGAAGCGGATGCCTTGCGCGTCGCCGGTGGTTACCGGAGTGAACGTGAATTCGGAAGTATTGACGTCGGGCGCGAGGACTTTGATTCCCATCTCGCGGCATTCGTAAATGTACTTGACCACCTTGTCGGTGTTGCCGGTTTCCGAAGTCAGAACCGCGCTCATGAATTCGAGCGGATAGTGCGCTTTCAGATAGGCGACGATAAACGCCAGGTACGAATATGCCGCCGAGTGGGATTTGTTGAAACCGTACCCGGCGAACTTGGCCATCTGGTCGAAAATCTTTTCGACCTTCTTCTGCGGATGGCCCTTGGCCTTGGAGCGCGCGACGAAGCTCTCGCGATGCTTCGCCATCTCCTCGACCTTTTTCTTGCCCATGGCGCGGCGCAGCAGATCCGCTTCGCCCAACGAGTACCCCGCCACGCGATTGGAGATCTGCATCACCTGCTCCTGATACACGATCACGCCGAAGGTTTCTTCGAGAAGATCCTTAAGCTCCGGCACGTCGTAGACAACTTCCATGCGCCCGTGCTTGCGCTCAATGAAGTCGTCGATCATGTCCATGGGACCGGGACGGTACAGGGCGTTTAGGGCGATTAAATCATCAAGGCGATCAGGCTGATAGCGGCGCAAAATGTCGCGCATGCCCGCCGATTCAAACTGGAAGATGCCGCTGGTCAGGCCTTTGCAGAAAATTTCCTGATACGTTTTGGCGTCGTTCAGGGGAAGATCTTCTACATGCAGAGCCACTCCGCGATGGCGCTCGATCAGCTTCAAGGCATCGGCGATGATGGTCAGAGTGGTCAGCCCAAGAAAATCCATCTTGAGCAGGTCGAGCTTTTCGAGCCCGACCATGTCGTACTGAGTGACAATTTCGTCTTTGTTTGTTTTATAGAGCGGGACCAGCTCGCGGAGAGGCGCGGGTGAGATGACGACTCCGGCGGCGTGCACGCTGGCGTTGCGGGCGACGCCTTCCAGGCGCTGCGCCACGTCCAAAACCTCCTTGACGCGAGGATCTTTGGAAGCCAGCTCGTCAAGCTGCGGCTCCATTTTGCGAGCGTCTTTCAGCTTGATGTTGAGCGGCTGGGTGGGGATCAGCTTGGTGAGGCGGTCGACGTCGGCGTAGCTGACGTCGAGAACTCGGCCGACGTCTTTGATGGCTGCGCGGGCGGCCAGGGTGCCGAAGGTGATGATTTGGGCGACCTGTTCACGGCCGTACTTTTCGGTGACGTATTGAATCACTTCGCCGCGCCCGCGAGTGCAGAAATCGATGTCGATATCGGGCATGCTGATGCGCTCAGGATTCAGGAAGCGCTCAAAGATCAGGCTGTATTCCAAGGGATCGATATCGGTGATCTCCATGGCGTAGCTGACCAGGCTGCCGGTCGCCGAGCCACGCCCGGGTCCAACGGGAATGCCCCTCTGCTTGGCGAAACGGATGAAATCCCAGACGATCAGGAAGTAGCCCGAGAACTTCATCTGCTGGATCATCTTGATCTCGCGATCAAGACGTTCTGCGTACTCGGCCAGGTGGTGCTTTAGCTGGCCCTTGGCGTAGAGTGCTTCCAGGCGCGTGCGGCGCTTCTCGAATCCCTGGCGCGCGACATATTCGAAGTACGAATCGGTGCCGTGGCCTTCCGGGATCGGGAACTTCGGGAACGGCTCGGCGACCTTTTCGAGCTTCACCTGGCAGCGCTGGGCGATGTCCCAGGTGCGGTCGAGCGCGTCTTCCACTTCGCCGAAGAGCGTCATCATCTCTTCGCGCGATTTGAGATAAAACACCGGATGGTCGAAACGCATCCGGTTCGGGTCGGACATGGTCTTGCCGGTTTGGATGCAGAGCAGGATTTCGTGCGCACGGGCGTCTTCTTTGCGGAGATAGTGGGAATCGTTGGTGGCGACCAACGGGATGCCGGTCTCCGATGACAGGCGATTCACAAGAGGGAGCAAGCGGGCGTCCGGCTCCAGGCCGTGATCCTGAATTTCGAGGAAGAAATTCTTCTTGCCGAACAGGTCAGTGTATTCGTACGCCATCCTCTTCGCGTCGGCGTAGCGATCGGCGAGAAGCGTTTCATTGACGTCGCCACGGAGGCACGCGGACATCGCGATCAGGCCCTTGGAGTGGCGCGAAAGCAGGTCTTTATCGATGCGCGGTTTGTAGTAAAAACCGTCCAAGTACCCAGAGGATACAAGCTGAATCAGGTTGCGATAGCCTTCCTGGTTTTCGCAGAGCAGCACCAAGTGGTTGTAGCGGTTGGAATCGCTCTTGACGGTCTGGCCCTGCTGCGCGACGTAAACCTCGCAGCCGATGACGGGATGAATGCCTTTGGCTTTGGCGCCATTGTAGAACTCGACCGCGCCGAAGAGATTGCCGTGATCGGTCATGGCGACGGCGGGCATCTTCTGCTCGTCGACCAAGTCCATTAATTGGGAGATTTCGCACGCGCCATCGAGGAGCGAGTAGTCAGTATGGCAATGCAGATGAACAAACGGCGGGGGCATGGATGTTCCAATCCCGGGGGAGAATTCCATTATAGCTTCCGCTGCTCGCCGGCTTCGATCTGTGTTTCGTCTTGGTGAAAGCTGCTTCCTTAAACCTGCCGTTTCTTAAAGTTGGGCGCGCCCTCCGGTCTGGTCACCCGCCCGGTTGCGGGACCGCTTTGACACTTAGCGGCAAGGCCCATGGTACTTGACGGTAACGCGCCGTAGGCTCGAGCACTCAGCGCGCGTCGTGAACCCGGCTTCCGATGGAAGAACCCGGATCTCTTGCTTGGAGAATAACCGGCCAGGCGCGGGATGACGGTCGCGCAAAGTGCCAAGTAGCTGAGGGGAAGCGAAATCTAGTCGCGATTTTCTTTGAACGGCCCGGTTAGCGCTGGACGCAGGCCTCAGCGCTGGACGCAAGAAGGATGGCCGCAGTTACAGATGATGTCGGAAGTTTTCGCCTCTCCCTCGCAATATGTACTGCAATACTTGCTACCGGGCTTGGCGGTGCAGTTGCAGCTTGGGTGTGCGCATTTGTCTTTTGACTGTTGATCGGACATGATTTGGCCCTTTCTCCTAAGTAAACCCGTAAAACGGAGCCCTGGGTCGCGGCCACAAGCGTAACTGTCACCTTCGGGGGTCGCGACCGGTCCTTCGCGGGCTATAAAGCCAAGTGCACGTTGGGGCCCTAAGCCTGGGCGGAAAGTATGGCCGGAAAGCTGCTAACTGAAGTCGCCAGATGATAAGAGACTTTGTGTTCTTGATCCTGTTTTTCATTCTGGCGGGAATCTGGCTGGTGAGTTGGGCCGCCTTCCACATCGCCGGAGGGCTGATTCATCTCCTACTGGTGATCGCGATCATCTCGCTGGTGATCCACTTTGTCCGGGCCGCGTAACCACAAATAGCAATGATTTCCGATCCGCCGGGCCTGAGGCGCTCGAAAAAGAAGCAGGTCCACATAGCGCAGAGGAAACAGCAGCCAACCGCAGGCTACGTGCGATACCGCCCGCCATGCCCGAAAAGGAAATAGCAGCTTCACGTATTCGATGACGAAAACCAGCAAAGTCGCGGTAGGGCCCGTGCGCCAGCCTTCGGCGACAACCTCCATGGGGCCCGCCAGTTCCTTCAGCCCATCCAGAGTGAATCTTCGATAGTCTTTCGGGTACTCATGGAACGGATGACAAAAGGGGACCACCAGGTGAAGGTAGCCGCCAGGCGCTAAGACGCGGCGGATTTCACACATCACCCGCGTGGGATCGCGAACGTGTTCAAGGACCGCATCGCACTCCACTCGCTGGAATGTGCCTGGAGGGAAGGGGAGTTGCTCCGCGTCGGCGGCGACGTCGACTCCCGGCAGCGCAAACAGATCCAGGTTGACGTAACCGGGGACGACGCGGCCGGCTCCGCCGATGTAGAGATTCCAGCGGCCCAGCGGAAAATTTGTGGGCTCGGCGGGGTTCATGATGAACGGGGCTGGCGGCTGTATCAATCGAAACAGGCGATCTCGCCAGTGGCGTGAGTTCCGCTTGCGATACAGCGCTTCGAGATCTGCGGGTGAGTTGAGCAATAGCTCAGCATGCCACACCGCATCTGCGTTCGCGTACAATCAGGCAGAAGTGGCGAAAAGACCGACCGAAAAACAAGGCCAGTACCTGGCTTTTATTTCGCTCTATACGAAGCTTCACCGAATGGTGCCAGGCGAGACCGACCTGCAGAGATACTTCAGGGTGACGCCTCCGTCGGTGCACCAAATGGTGGTCACGCTGGAAGCCAACGGGTTCATTGAGAAGGCGCCTGGGAAGGCCAGGTCGATCCGGCTGCTGATCCCTCCGGAGGAGCTTCCCGGTCTGGAATAGGCTCCGCTTGAATGCCACGGCGTCGTCGTGATGCCCTGCGGTAGGAGGCGCTGTGGCGACGGCGGGACGCGGGCGGGGCTGGCTCCGCGGCCGTTCCTCTGGATATTCCTCTGGGCTTCCAGCAGCCATTTCGCGTCCGCCGCCCGGAAATAGCTTACCTTTAGAAAATGCGGGTAAAGGATCTCGCGGCGTCGATACACGGCGCCTGGGAGGGTGACGGCGAGCGCGAGATTCAGCGCGTCGCGTCTCTCGAGGATGCTGCGGGGGGAGATGCCCTGTCGTTCGTCACGCACGGGCGCGCAGCGAAGGACGCCGCACGTTCAAGAGCCGCCTGTTTACTGGTTTCCAAAGACTACCCAAACCCGGAAAAGCGAACCCTGATTCGCGTCGACGATCCGCGCGCAGCCGCGGCCCGCCTCATCCGATTGCTGCATCCTCCCGCCGAGCCCCAAATCGGCATCCACCCTTCCGCGATCGTCGGCCACGGAGCGGTGATTGCCTCCAGCGCCTATATCGGACCTCTGGCGTGCATCGGCGCGGGCGCGCACATCGGCGAAGATTCGTCGATCGGTGACGGGTGCTCCGTCGGCGAGCGTGTTCACATCGGCACGGACTGCGTGATTCATCCGCGCGTCACCATTTATCCGGATGTCCATATCGGCGATTCCGTGATTCTGCATTCGGGCTGCGTCATTGGAGCGGATGGCTTCGGATTCGTCTTCACCGGAAAGGCCTACGAAAAGTTCCCGCAGATTGGCGGGGTGGAAATCGGCAACCGGGTGGAGATCGGCGCGAACTCCTGTATCGATCGCGCGGCATTGGGGGTGACCTCGATCGGAGAAGGAACCAAGCTCGATAACCTGGTGCATGTCGGGCACAATTGCCGCATCGGGCGTCATGTGGTGGTGGCAGCGCAAACCGGATTTTCCGGCGGCGTCATCGTGGAGGATTACGCCATCATCGGAGGACAGGTGGGCATCGGCGACAAGGTGCGCATCGAATCCCGGGCGGTCATCGGCTCCGGCGCGGGCATTCTGACATCGAAGATCGTGCGCGCGGGGCAGGTTGTATGGGGCACTCCCGCGCGTCCACTCAAGGAATATCTGGCGCAGCTCGCGGTGCTGTCGCGCCTGTCCAAGAAGAAGTCTGAGGCTCGCGGCGACAGCCGCAAAAACGTCACGGATTGATCGTAAAGGGCAGTGAAAGCTGGAACGTTCCGTTCCGGAATATCTTTACCTGCCAATTCCCCGGATCTTGCGAAACCTCCGTGCCGGCAATCGTTAAGGGCGCGGCCGCGCATCCCGTGCCGCTTGCCTGCAGTACCAACGAAGGCTGGGACGCATCCAACTGTCCCGAAGGATGCACCCAGTTCACTGCCAGCAAATCTCCAACCTGCGCGCCAACATAGGTGAAATACACCCACACCACCGGATCCGTGGTCAGGAATGACGATTTGGCGGAAGGGGCGGCGCAGGCCAACGCCCCCGTGCCGCTGGCGACCACCGAACCCACGATTTCCTCGGAGGTGATCGTAAACGCGGGGCCGGCCGCGACAACCAGCGTGACCCCGGGCTGACTCACAGCGTTCCCAACCTGAATTACGACGGGCACCGTCCCCGATACCGTTGCCGGCACCACCGCGCTAATCTGCATGATTCCGGCCACTTCACCGAAAGCGGCGCCCGCAAACTGCACTACGGCCGGCACGCCGCCGATCGTCACGGTGACGGGAAGAATCGGCGTCGGAAGCGGCGACGCTGACAATGCACCGTCCACCCCTGCCGGCGACGTTTGCCCTGCGCCGGTAGCATAGAAGCTGACGCTGCTGCCCTGCGCCGCCGGCGCCGCGAGTGAATTCGGAGTCCGGCCGTTGGAATTGACCGCCGAAGCCACACCTGCCCCGCTTGAATCCGCCGTGAAAATACCCGGAGCCGCCGCGGCTACATTCACTGTCACTGGCGCCGAGGTTTTCCCTTGATACGTAACGGTGACCTTCGCCGTCGGCCCCTCGATTTCATAGGGAACCATCGCCGAGATCGATGTCGAGGAGGTAGAAATCAGCGGCGCCGCGATTCCGTTGAAGTCCACGCTGATCACGGCGTTCGTCGAATATTGCGCGCTCACGAAGCCAGAGCCGTTCAGCGCCGGGCCGCCGGGCTGCGTTGGTCCTAAGCCTGTTCCGGCGATCGCCACCATTTCGCCGGGAGACACCGCGCCGGCGGCGAAGCTGGCTGCGTTCTTAACGGAGCTGATTACGGGCGCCGCGACGCTGGAGGTCGCCGCGCTCCAGCCGGTCACCAGATTGAACAAGTCCACCGATCCGAGCCCTGTGGTCATGTCGTATGCGATGCCCGCGTTGTATCCGAGAGTTCCGCCTTCGCAGTCCGGCGACCCGGCTACACACGGCACCACGTTGTTGTTGTTGACGACGTCATGGAACATGGATGGCGTGCTCAACGCCAATTCGTACAAGCTGGCGTTGAGGTTGCCGGCGCCGCTCTGTTTCAGGTACTGATTCAGCAATGCCACCATCCCGGCGAACACAGGCGTCGCCGCCGACGTGCCTCCCACTTGCAGCGGCTGCCCGGAACTGACGATGTTATAGGGGTCGTGGAGATTCGACGACGCCAGCGCGATATCCGGAACATCTCTCTGGCCGTCGGCCGGAACGCCGGGTCCGATTTGCCAGGAAGGTTTCGGGAACAACGTGCTGATGCCGCCGCCGGTAGATGCCAGCGAAGGGCCCGTTTCCAAAACAAACACAGGAATGGTGTCGTTCCAAGCCATCTCGGGAATGTAGCTCAACGCCGAGTTGCCGTGAGTGCCGTTGGTAGAGCCCAAGTAGGTTCCATTTCCTTCGTTGAACTCCGTGCCGCCAACTGCCGTGACCTCCGGAACGCTCGCCGGAAAATTCACCGCCAGCCCAAGAGACGCGGTCGCTTCGCCGTAATCGCATGCGGCAGCGCCTTGGTCGCCGCTGGAGGCCAGCCACGTGATCCCCATCGCGTTCCCTTTCTTCGCCTCCGCTTCCACCTGTGGCGGCACCGAGGGCGGAAGCACGGCTTCGCACAAGCCAAAGCTCTCGCTAACTACCGGGGCCAGGTTCTGATCGATGGCATAGAACGCGGCGCTATCGGCGTCGGCGCCGTAAACATAGATCAACATGGCGTTCGGCGCAATCGCACCGGCCCATTCCAGATCCAGATCCGCCTCAATCATGTCTGCCTGGTCGACCCAAGGGGTTCCATTCTGGACCATGGTGATTTTCGCCGGCCCCAGCCCGTAGCTGGTGCGGAACTGCTGGATGTCGGCCATCTGCACCGCGGCCTGGCCCACCACCGCAATCTTCTGGCCGCTTCCGTCGAAGCCTTGCTGATACAACCCGTTGATGTCGTAAATGGTCGCCAGATCCCCCGGCGCTAGTGTGTATCCCGATCCCGATGTGTATCCCGGCTTCCACATCGATTTCGGATGGAAATCGTTCAAGCCCAGAATCGTCCCGACAAGCGGCTTGAATTCGGCGGGGAGAACCGGTTCCGTTGCGATCGCGACGTGCGTCTCGGCTCCGATTGCATACCGGTGCACCGAGGTGTGGAGCGCCGATTCAACCTGGGCGGCCGTGCCGCTGAAAACCACCCAATCCCGCCCCCGAGCCGTGGATTCGATCGTGAAGCCCGCCGACTTCAGCCAAGCCGTCACCCGGGCGAGATCGTCCGTACTCAGGCCGAACCGGTCTGCGTATTGTTCCGGCGTAAGCCATTTGTGGTAGTCCGGAGAGGAAGGATCGCGTTGCGAGGCCAGCAACCGGTCGAGGCCCGCTTGCTGCGCAGGAGTCTGCTGAAACATCATCTGGATGTAACCGAGGTGGAGACTGCCCTCGACAGGCCCCTGGTCGTAGCGAGGCTGCGCGAGAGGATGCACGATCTGCCCCGAGAGTATCGTTCCTGCGGCTGCCAGGAGTGCCACAATCCAACGCGAGCGTCGTCTTCCGCCTTCGCCGACCAAGAGCGAAGGCCTTCCAAAAAATTCCGGGCGCATGCCCACGTGTTCGACAGATAATCACGAAATGTTTAGGCGAATCCATGCGCCTCTAAGGTTGAAACCCTAGTCTTTGCCGGAATTTAGCGGTTGCTCGTCAGCGTGAGCTCCAGCGCAATTGTTTCCCGAATTATGGCGCGGTTTTTCTGGCACTTCTCCTGTAGAATAGGGCCGATGAACGTTCGCGGATTGCTCTTCGTCTTCGTACTCATCCCGGGACTCATACACGCACAGAGCGACCCGGTCATCGAGATTCACGGCATCGTCAGCGAAGTGGGTCTCGGCATCGGCCTTCAGGGAGCCGAGGTAACGCTCTACGAATTCGCCGGCCCCGACCGGGAGCGGAAGCCTTATGCCGCTGCGGCAACCGACCTGGATGGCGCGTTTCGCTTTCGCCTGGAACGCTATGGCGACTACTGGGTCGAGGTGAAAAAGCAAGCCTACTTCGCCTCTATTCCCATCTCTGGCGCTGCGTCGTCAAAACCTCCAGCCGAAGAAACGGGCACCTTGATCACGGTTAGCGCCGCGCATCCTTCCCAGGAAGTCCGGTTTGCGCTGATGCGGCCCGGAGAACTTAGAGGAACCGTGATCGACGAAGACGACAAGCCGGTCAAAGGCGTGCTTGTCGAAGTCAACAAAGAGGGATGGTCCACCCTTGCGTTCTCCCCCGTCCGCACCGGCGCGGATGGCGTATTTACGGTGAGCACGCTCATCCCAGGCGAGTATTTTGTGAGGCTATCCGCCCCGTCGAACAAAGCGTTCGCCTCGCCGCAGAGATTCTCCGAAGACGATCTGAAGGTGGTCGACGAGGAACTGGAAGCTCTTTTCTGGCCTGGAGTTCCCGACCCGCGATCGGCGACTCCTGTGCGCGTGGGGCCGGGCGAACCGACCTCCCTGGGGACCATCCGCATGCGCAGGACCCCTTCGTATCGCGCTCGAGTCTCGATGACTGGCTGCAAGGCGGATGACTTGCCGCGTCTCATTGTGTCCAGCCCAAACGATATGTTTCCGGGCGAGGAAAGAAGCGAGATTCCTATTGCTGTTCTCCGCGCCTTTTCCCCTCCGGTATCCTCGTGCGAGGACATTTTGGTCACAGGTTTGAAGGCTGGTTCGTACACGTTCCGGCTTGTCAGCGCACAGGCGTGGGCCGCGGCTCCGGTCGAAGTCGCGGCCAAGAATTTGGATGTCACGCTCACTTTATCTCCGGGAGTGAATATCTCCGGCCGCATCGTGGCCGCTGAGGGCGCTTCTCTGCCAGCTCTCGATAAGGTCGTCATTGTCCTCTCCGGTGCGGAGACGGGAGCCACAAATTCTAAGGCATCTTCACTGGATTCCAAGGGCACATTCGTTGCGGCGAACGTCATGGGGCCCGGCCACCATGTTAACGTCACCGGACTCGGCAACCAATACTACGTCAAGGAAATCCGCATGGACGGCCACGCCATGCCGGCCGGTGTCGTCAGACTGTATCAGGGGGCGCAGTTGGAGATTGTGATCGACGACCAGCCCGCCGCCATCACCGGCACGGTAAACGACGGGGACAAACCGTTCAGCCAGCCCCTGGTCTTTGCCGCGAAATGGCCCTCGCTTCAAACCACGCTTCGACCCGTCACCGGCGACAACGATGGAACCTTTCAACTTACGGGGCTGGAGCCGGGAGAGTATCGGGTCCTGGCGGTCCAGTCTACGCCACTGCCCGACGGACAGCAAATCAGCTCGTCCATGCTGACGAAGCTTTGGAGCGAGGCGGAAAAAGTCACCGTGGAGCGCGGTGGCTCGCAGAGTGTAGCCCTGAAGCTCAGCGACCCGCTTCGCTAACTTACTCTTGGCAGAGTGGGGCAGGCGGTTCCGCCTGCCGTGCCGCTGCGAAGTGACAGCCCGCAAAACGGAGCCTGGGTCGCGGCGGAGCCCATCTGTTCCTTTCGGGAATCGATGGCCGCGACCGGCCCTTTGCGGGCTCCTAATTAAACCAGCCCGAAAAAGGGAGTCTGGGCCGCGGCCACGAGCGGAGCTGTTCCTTTTGGGGATCGATGGCCGCCACCGGCCCTTTGCGGGCTCCTAATTAAACCAGCCCGCAAAACGGAGCCTAGGTCGCGGCCATGAGCGGAGCTGTTCCTTTTGGGGATCGATGGCCGCGACCGGCCCTTTGCGGGCTCCTAATTAAGCCAGCCCGCAAAACGGAGCCTGGGTCGCGGCGGAGCCCATCTGTTCCTTTCGGGAATCGATGGCCGCGACCGGCCCTTTGCGGGCTAGCGGAATTCTCGAAGCCAGGCGCTATAATCTATCAATGCGGCTCATCCTCCTGGTGGCAATCTGGATGGCTGCCACGGCTTCCGCCCAGGACCCCAGGAACGATCCTCGATTAGACGCGCTGCATGCGACGCTGGCGACTTTGTACTCTCACGCGGCGGAGGTGGATCCTCAGAATCGCGGGGCGCGCCCGGAGTTGACCGTCGCCAAACATGAGCTTCGAGATTGGATCGAGCTTCAACTTCCCGGACTGAAGTATGCCCAGGACACCAAGCCGTTATCGGATCGAATCAACACAGCACTGAAGGCAGTGGGGATCCCGGAATCGGGGGCGGACGAGAGTCTGTTGGGATCCGTGGGCGAGGTTCGGTTCAGCAACGATTCCGACCTGTTGATCGTCACGACCGGGGTCGGGATTGTCTGCGGCTATGACGAATCTGCTTACGGGTATCAATTCATGAATGGCGCGTGGAAGCGGGTCTGGGAATCGGAACAGAATGACTATGCGCCCCAGAAGTATGCTCCGCAGCACATTATCGCCGTCCAGGTTTCGCAGGCGTTTGGGGGAGGAAGCGTGAGCGGCCCTCCATTCGTGTTGACTCTGGGGAATCAAAGTTCCTGCGCATCCGCGTGGCATCCGGTTTATTACCGGGTTTGGCGAGTGGACCCGGCAGGCCCCAAGCTCCTGCTCGATGGCGCGGAAGGCGCCTGGTTGCGCACGGAAATCTACGCGGTGGGGAGCATCGCCCAGGATCGCAGCATCAGGAATCCGCCGGTCGACGTGCTGATTGAGTTCACCCAAGGCAGCGTCGACGTGACGGTCCACAACCGCGAGGCCGTCCGGCACTTTTTGATCAGCGGAGATCAGGTCCGGCGTGTAGGTCCGGTCGCGCTTGGTCCGCGCGATTTTGTGGACGAATGGCTCACACGCGGCTGGAGTGAGAGTGCCGGCTGGTCCGCGGCCTCCGCTTTGCAGCAGTGGCATGGAAAGCTACATACGGGAGTCTTCGGAGGAGAATTCGCTGGAACCATGCGCTGCGAAACTCCCGAACTGTGGCAGGTTGCTTTCGCGCCTCACGATGCCAACAAGGACCTGGAAGCGGGACCGCCGGCTTATTTCCTGGTCCAATGGCGTCCTCCCTATCAGTTCACGATGATGAGCGTGAGCGACAAACCTTCGCCTCTCTGCACGCAGGAAGACCGCGAGGCGGACGCATGGAGAACTCTCTTTTCCACGCAGGAATGGCGGCGGTAAGCCCGCAATGGCGCCGCCTCACACCGGCACCGTGTCGCCTACCTTGCTGACATGTAAAATCATGTGCCCCTCCGGCGCGGTAGAAAACGCTGGGGCAAACCGCTCCGACCATCGGATTTCGTCCCAGCGATAAGAATAGCGGGTGTGCACCACCTGGCTGAAGGAATCGTCGAAGCCCTTGATCAGGATCAGCAGCTCGGCTTGAAGCTCCTTGAGATCCTCATGCGACTTGCCGTGAAGCGGGCTGTTCTCGTTGATCGCGTGCACCACAGTCCAGGTCAGCGCCAGAAAATTGATCTGATTGATCTCCAGCGGGAGCGTCCGGAAATTACGTTTCAACTCACCGTCCGGGCTGCGGTCGACGGTGGTCAGCATCATGCGGGCTTCCACCTCCATCAGCACGTTACTGCGCCGGTTAGCGATGCGGAATTGCAAACTTGTATTCCCATTGGCGGCGGGCGCCACCACCATGCTCTCGCTGAATACCAGCTTTGAGCTGGGGCGGGAGAAGCGCGCGAACAGTAAGCCGGTCGCCAGGGCGAATCCCATCAGGCCCACAGCCGCCTCCAATCCGGCGATGATGTTCGCGGCGACCCCTACCGGATACACCGAGCCATAGCCCACAGTGGTCAGGGTCTGGACGCTGAAGAAAAAAGCCCGGCCAAAGTCGCCCATGCCGAGACGGCGTTCCGTTGCGTGCAAGGCGTCTGGTCCTAGCGCCAGAAACACGGCCGCGAAGACACTGTTCACCACCAGGTAGGTCACGGCGACAAAGCTCAAAAATCGCGGCCAGGATATCCGCACCAGGCCGATGTAGGCGTTGCCAGCCAGGCTGCGCAATCCGTCGCGCTGCACGTTGAAGGAACCGTCCTTATTGATCGCGCGCAGGAGCGGTCCGGTATATTGGCGGGTTAAGCCGGGGTCGAACGAAGGATTCGTGGTTTGAGCCGGAGTCATTCTTTGAGCCTACGTCAAACCGCCAAGAACTACGTAGTACTGGGGTGAATTCCTCGATGGCGCTTATCTGGAAGGCGGGTTAGACTAGCTTGTGAACCGATGCACGACCTGCCACGGAATGCTCCACAAGAGTGAGGTGAAATGTTTCATGTGCGGGACGGCGGTGGACAAGGACCCGCATAAGATCCCGCTTCTGCAGCGTTGCTGTTCGGCGCTTAAGGTAGGGGTTATCTTCTCTTCGATCCTGACGGTTGCCTCGATCTTCACGGATTTCACGCCCTCCTTCACCAAGTGCAGCGTGGCCACGCTTATTCTGGGACTGGCGAAGAGCTCAGCCGAGCAGATGGTGGAGCGGCCGTAACTACGGAAGCGGTTTTCGCCTTCCGCGCTTTAGACCGCTGCGCCCCACGGCCCGTCCGCCGTTCAGAAGCCCGGCCATTGCTTCGAGACGGCGCCAGCATACGCGAAATTGCCGATTGAAGGGCCTCGAAAACCTCTTCGACAGGACGCCCTGCGTCCACCACTTCGAAGCCGTACGGGATGGAGAGGCGATCGAAAACCTGGATCAGCCGCGTCTGATAGCGCACAAAACTGTCGTACATGTCGCGGCCAAAGCCCAGGTCCAGGCCGCTTTCCCAGTAATCGAACGCGCCGCGGCCGACCACCACGCGGGAGATCAGATCCTGCACATCGGCCCGCAAATACAGGACTTGGTGCGGTACTAAGGCGAAGCCGGTGGCGCGCTCAATCCAGGCGCGAGATTCGCCGCGCGCGATGGCCCGGGCCATAATCGAGAAAATATAGCGGTCCATCAGCACCACAAATCCGGCGCGCAGGGCGGGAATAATCTCGTTTTCCAGGCGATCCGCGAAATCCGTCAGATAATATAACGTCATCGTGACCGGACCCAGCGTGTTGCCTTGCTTGGCCTGCCGGATGCCCTTGCCGGCCAATGCGGAACGAGCCATGCCCGTGTCCAGCACGGCATGGCCGGCCTCCTCCAGCCAGGTCTTCAGTCTTCGAACCTGGGTGCTGCGGCCCACCGCGTCCGGCCCTTCAATGACGATGAGCTTTCCTTGGAATTCGGAAATCTCCACGCCGGGAAGCGGGGTGCGATAAAACGAAAGCGGCTCAGGCTTCGGCCGGGACAATCATTCCCTCCATCCCCAGTACTTCGGGCGGCCTGGTGCGGCCAAACTCGCGCAGGACGATGCGGCGCATCTCGCGCTGCTGCTTCTCGATGGACTTGGTGGCGTCGATGACGTGAAAGCCCATTTCCTCGATCATCGCCTCGTACTGCAGCAGAATGCGCCCCTGGAAGATGCGGAAGCTTTCTTCGATGTTGCGGCTGAGACCCAAATCCATCCCAGCTTCGTAGTACTTCAGCGCGTTGCGTCCGCCCAGAATGCGCCCCAGCGCTACTTCCAGAGGCACCTTGAAATAGAATGCAAGATTCGGCTTGATCGCGAAGCGGTACAAGTTGCGCACCCATGCCGGATCCACGCCGCGAACTGCGTCGCGCGCAAACGCGGTGTAGGCGTAGCGATCCGCGCAGACTACCGCGCCGGCCTTTAGCAGCGGCAAAATATAGCGCTCCAACCGGTCGGCAAAATCAGTGGCATGAATCAGGCTGAACGAGGTGGGAGTGAACATCTCCTTCCTCTTGCCGCGGCGAGTGGTCTCGCGCACCAGCGGAGAGGAGTTCCATTCGCTGAACGCCACCGCATAACCCCGCAGGCGGAGCCATTGGGCCAGCAGCGAGATCTGCGTCGATTTCCCGGATCCGTCGATGCCCTCCACCACGATCAGCCGGCCGTTAAACCGCTTGGGAAGAAACTGGGGCATGAACTTCTTTATCATAGCGAGTGAGCGGCGCTTGTGCGCCTTTAGAGAAACTTGGTGCCCCGAACCTGATGCCCCGCTACGCCGCTATTGACATTGGAAGCAACTCCATCCGCATGCTGGCGGCCGAATCCGGCCCCAAGGGCGAGTTCCGGGAACTGGCCTCCTCGCGCAACGTGGTGCGCCTTGGCGAGAATGTTTTCCGGGAAGGCCGCTTAAGCCAGCCGGCGATGGATCTGGCGTGCCAGACCCTCGCCACCATGGCCGAGGAGTACCGTAAGCTGGACGTCCTGGCGGTTCGTGCGGTGGGCACTTCCGCGCTCCGAGACGCCACCAATCGGGCCGAGTTTCTGGCGCGCGCCACCCAGATCCTGGGAACGCCGGTGGAAGTGATCTCCGGCTTGGAGGAAGCCCGGTTGATCTACCTGGGTGTGCACGCGCGTTGGCCGCAGCCGCGCCGGCGGGTTCTGATCTGCGATGTCGGCGGCGGCAGCGCGGAGCTGATCCTGAGTGAGGGCGGCCGCATGATCGAAGCCTTCTCGCGGCCTTTGGGCGCAGTTCGCCTGACCGAAATGTTTCTGAAGAGCGATCCGGCCGACGCTCGCGAGCTGGCGCGCATGGAGAAATACATCGAGGAGCGCATCGCCGGCGCGGTAGAGCGAATCGGCGCCGCGCCTATTGAGCGCATGGTGGCAACCTCCGCCACCGCCGCTGCCGCAGTTTGCGCGGCCAACGGAGTGCGCCGCGCCAAGCGCGCGATGGCGGACCGGTTTCTGGCCTCCGCAGCGCAGATCCGCCGCCTCTACGAGGACGTGTCGCATCGCAATCTGGAATCCCGCGCCAAGATGACGGGCATTGGCCCAAGGCGAGCCGAGATCATCGTAGGCGGCGTCGCGGTTCTGCATGAGGTGATGCAGAAACTTGATATCCCGCGCTTGTATTACTCCGCGGCAGGAGTGCGCGACGGCATCATTGCCGACCTGGCGCACCGCAGAGTGGGCCGTGAGCCTGATCATCTGGATGGCGACGAACGCCGGGTGGTGCGCGCTCTGGGCCGCCGCTTCGGGACTTCCCCTCTGCACGCGCGGAAAGTAGCTCAGCTCGCCGCCGTGCTGTTTGAGGGGCTGCATTCCTTGCACCGCCTGCCGCCGGCTCAAGGGCGCATTTTAGAAGGCGCGGCATATCTGTTCAATATTGGCCACTACGTCAACGATTCGCGCCATCACAAGCATTCCCTGTATTTGGTGCTGAACTCGGACCTGCCCGGCTTCACCGACCGGGAGCGCATGGGCATCGCCAACCTCAGCCGTTATCACCGTAAATCCATGCCGCAGCCGACGCATCCCGAATTCCAGGCGCTGGACCTCGAAATGCGCAACGCGGTGGTGTTATTGGCCCCGTTGCTGCGCATTGCGGTGGCGCTCGACCAGAGCCAGGAGCAGAAGGTGGAAGGCGTCGAAATCTCAATTCAGGATCGTGCGGTGGAACTGCGCCTGATCTCGGACCGCGACACCGACATCGAACAATGGCACGCCTCGCGTGCCGCCGACGTTTTCCGCGAGGTGTACGGAAAGCAGTTGTTGATCCGGGCCAAGCGATGACACCGGGACATGCTTAAGAATCCGGCTCTGGGGGCGGAAGCAAAGGCGCGGGAGCGCCTGCGCATCCTCGCGGTCAATCTCCGCCGCGCCGCCAAAGATCCCGGGGATCCTGATTCCATTCACGATTTGCGCGTTTCCATTCGCAGGTTTAAACAGGTTTTGCGCGTCTTCGACGGCTTGTTCAGCCACTCCCCCAGAATGCGCCGCGGGCTGCGCGAGATCATGGATCTGTGCGGAGCCGCCCGCAATTGCGATATCGCCTCCGATGTCCTGGACGCCGCCGGCGTGCCCCTGGATCACGGACTCCGGAAGCGTTTGAAGCAATATCGGGCGCACGCTGGCCGGGACCTGGCCAAGCTCCTCGATAAGTGGGACGTGCACGCCCATATGCGCCGCTGGCAGGGCTGGCTGGCGACCGAGGCGGGAGAAGCCTTGCCGGCTCGGTCTCTGCCCAGCCTCGCGCGAGAGTTCTTCGCTGCCGGAAGGGCAGCCGCGAAAGCCAGCGCCACCGTCAGGCAAATGCACGCGTTTCGATTATCGGTAAAGCGATTCCGCTATACCCTGGAGATCCTCGGCGGAAAAGCCCCTTCCGGCATTCGGATGGACGCCGTGCGCGGCCTGCAGGATCGCTTAGGAGCGATCAACGATTGCGTAACCACTGCGGAGTTGATCGATGAAATACACCGCGGTGCGGCTGGAAAACGCGAGATCAAAGCGGCGCTGAATCGTCTGATCGCGCACCGCTCCGCCGATTTCCGCATCTACTGGCGCACCCATTTCAACCGGAGGACTAAGTGAAAATTTGCATCTTACGGCACGCCGAAGCCGAACCTCGAGGACCAGGGGTCGGGGAGGCGGCCCGAAAATTGACTCCCGATGGAAAGCGCGAATTGCGTGGCGTGCTGCGCGTGGCGCACGAAGCCGGAGTTGATCCCGACGTCATCCTGACCAGCCCCTGGACCCGCGCCCTGGAAACCGCGACGGCAGCGCGCGAGGCTTTCGGCACAGAGCAGCTGATTGAGACCAAGTCGCTGCTTCCCGATGTCTTGCCGATGCACATTTGGGGCGAAATCCGCTCCATCCGTCCCTTGAAGGAAATCATGGTGGTGGGCCATGAGCCGCACCTCAGCCGGCTAGCCGCGTTCCTCCTCGAAGCCCCTGTAGCCATCGACATGAAGAAAGCAGCGATCATTCGCATTGATGTCCAGGAGCGCGAGGGCCCGCCGCGAGGCGTCCTCAAATGGATGCTGACGCCGAAACTCGCCGGTAAGTAAGCTCAAGAACCTTATCCGTGTTTATCGGCGTTCCTCCGTGGCCCAAAATCGTTCTTCGCAATCCGGCGGCGCGCCGCCTCGACCATTGTTAGAGACTTGCGCGGCATCCTTGGCCACAGTTAAACACGGATCGAAACTGGCGTGAACACCGCGGCCATCCTGCCCGCTGTTATTCTGAAAGAACCCCATGTTGCGTGTCCGCTTTGCTCCTTCGCCCACCGGCTATCTTCACATCGGCGGCGCAAGAACGTTCATTTTTAACTGGCTCTTCGCCCGGCGCTTCGGCGGGACCATGGTCCTGCGCATCGACGACACGGATGTCGAGCGCAATACCCAGGTCTCGCTCGATTCGATTTTCGACGGGCTGCGCTGGCTCGATCTGGGTTGGGATGAGCAATATCGCCAATCCGACCGCGTCGAATTGCACCATCAGATGGCAGGCGAAATTCTGGCGAAGGGGCTCGCCTATCGCGACTTCACACCCGCCTTGCAAGAGGAAGAGCCAAAAGTCGAAGGCCACTGGCTATTTAACGCCGGCATGCGCGACCTTTCGAAAGAAGAGAGCGACCGCCGCGCGGCGGCAGGCGAGCCGTTTGTCCTGCGCTACCGTGTCCCTCGCGAGGCCCTCGACGAGGTCGTCGTCGAGGATCTGGTGTACGAACGGGTCACCAAATCCACCGCCGATATTGAGGATTTCGCGCTGCTGCGTTCGAGCGGCGTGCCGACCTATCACATGGCAAGCTGCGCGGACGATGCCGACCTCAACATCACACACATCCTGCGTGGCCAGGAGCACCTCGCCAACACCTTCAAACACGTTCTGATCTTCGAAGCGCTGGGGCGTCCGCTCCCGCAGTTCGGCCATCTTCCCCTGCTGATCGCCCCCGATGGCTCGAAGCTCTCCAAGCGCAAGCACGGCCCGGTGGTCAGCGTAACAACCTATCGCGACGCTGGCTTCCTGCCGCAAGGATTCATCAACTTTGTCTGCTTACGCGGTTGGGCGCCCAAGGACAATCGCGAAGTGATGTCGCGCCAGGAACTTATCGATGCCTTCTCGCTGGAAGGCATCCACCACAGCAATGCGATGGTCAATTTCACCGAGGACGATCCGTTCGATCCCAAAGGCGTCTGGCTGAATGCCGAGCACTTGAAGAAGTTGCCGCTCGACGAATTAGCGGACCGGCTGCTGCCGTTCGTTCCCGGAGCCGAAGCTTGCAAAATGCGCCAGGTGGCCCCGCTGATTCAGGAGCGCATCAAGCTTCTGCGCGAAGTTGCGCAAGCCGCCGATTTCTTCTTCGTCGACGAATTGCCCCCCTATGATGCCGCCGGCTTAATCCCGCAGAAAGGCGATGCCGCCATGGCCCGCGCCGCTCTTACCGGGGCTCTCAAGATCCTGTCGGAAGTCGAGTTTACACACGACGCGCTCGACGCGGCCCTGCGCGCCGGAGCCGCCGAATTGAAAATCAAGGCCGGCCAGATGTTCCAGCCCATCCGCGTGGCCGTTTGCGGGCGGAAGGAAGCGCCGCCGTTGTTTGAGACCCTGGAAGTACTGGGCCGCGAAACCTGCGTCAAACGCATCGCGCGAGCCATCGAAATCTTATGAGCGAAAGTACACCCGGACCATCCAATTTCCTCCGGGACATCATCATCGAAGACCTGGAGACCAACAAATACGGAGGGCGCGTGCACACGCGCTTTCCTCCGGAGCCGAACGGCTACCTCCATGTCGGTCATGCGAAGTCGATCAGCATCAATTTCGGGCTCGCCAAAGAGTTCGGGGGCAAGTGCAATCTCCGCTTCGACGACACCAATCCTTCGAAGGAAGAAACCGAATACGTCGATTCCATCATTCGCGACGTTCATTGGCTGGGCGGAGATTGGGAGGGGCACCTTTTCTACGCCTCCGATTATTTCCCGCAGATCCACGCCTGGGCCGTGCAATTGATTCAATCCGGCAAAGCCTATGTGTGCGATCTCTCTGCCGAGGAAGTCCGCAAAACCCGCGGTACCCTCACGGAACCGGGCCAGGAAAGCCCCTATCGCAACCGTTCTATCGAAGAGAATTTGGATCTTTTCGAGCGCATGCGCAAGGGCGAGTTTCCCGATGGGGCGCGCACGCTTCGGGCCAAGATCGACATGGCGTCGCCCAATCTCAACATGCGCGATCCCGTGATGTACCGCATTCTGCACGCCGAGCATCACCGCACCGGCAAGCAATGGTGCATTTATCCGATGTACGATTTTGCGCACGGCCAGTGCGATTCCATCGAACATATCACGCACTCCATCTGCACGCTGGAGTTTGAAGATCATCGCCCGCTCTACGACTGGTACATTGAACAACTCGGTATCTATCACCCCCAACAGATTGAGTTTGACCGGCTCAATCTCACTTACACGGTTTTGAGTAAGCGCAAGTTGTTGACTCTGGTGCAGAAGAAATTCGTCTCGGGTTGGGACGATCCGCGCATGCCCACAATTTCAGGCATGCGCCGCCGCGGATACACGCCGGAGGCGCTGCGCAATTTCTGCGGCCGCATCGGGCTTTCGAAGACCAATGGATCGACCGAGCTTGGATTGCTCGAATATTCCGTCCGCGACGATTTAAACCGCCGAGCCCTGCGTGTCATGGCAGTCCTGCGGCCGCTCAAAGTCGTCATCGAAAATTATCCCGAAGACCAAGTCGAACAAATGGAAGCGGTGAATAACCCCGAAGACCCATCCGCGGGAACCCGCACTGTTCCGTTTTCGCGCGAACTGTATATTGAACAGGACGATTTCCGCGAAGTCCCGCCGAAACAGTATTTTCGCCTCTCGCCCGGGAAGGAAGTTCGGCTCCGCTACGGGTATTTCATCACTTGCACAGGCGTCGTGAAGGATTCTTCGGGACAAGTGGTGGAACTGCGCTGCACTTACGACCCGGCGACGCGTGGTGGAAATGCACCACCCGACGGACGCAAGGTGAAATCTACCATTCATTGGATTTCCGCCAGACACGCCATCGATGCCGAAGTGCGTATTTACGAAACCCTATTCACAAAAGAAAATCCGAACGATCTAGAGGAAGGTCAGGAGTTTACCGATTTGCTCAACCCCAACTCGCTCGAAGTTGTGACTGGATGCAAGCTGGAGCCAAGTCTAGCCGGCGCGGCGCTCGGCACAAGTTATCAGTTTGAACGTCTGGGTTATTTTGCCCTCGATCTGGACTCGGCTCCAGGAGCGTTGGTGTTTAATCGAACCGTCGGTCTACGCGACACCTGGGCGAAGATCGAAAAGAAAAGCAATTAAATGGCGATTCTGGGTATCGGAGGATTGCTCGGGGACGCCGCCTGCGCTGTTCTGAAGAACGGCGAACTCAAGGCGGCCGTGGAAGAGGCGAAACTTTCGCGTGGCTTTCGCCCCGGGCAAATTCCAACCGCATCGATTGACGAGTGTCTGCGCCTGGCCAATGCCACCCGCGCTGAGGTGGAGTGTGTCGCCGTGGTGCGCCCCTTTACGGGCGGCCCGGAGGCGAATTTTCATCTGGCGCTGCGCGACACGTTTCCAAAAGCGGAAATCGTGGTGGTTGAACACCACCAGGCCCACGCGGCGTCGGCGTTTTTCGCCTCGCCATTTGACGAGGCCGTGGTTCTGACGCTGGATCATTCCGGTGATTTCCGCTGCGGCTCGCGCTGGCACGCGCACCAAAATCAAATCCAGATGGAAAAGGAGTGGTATTTTCCGGATTCGCTGGGCCGTCTATATAGCTCCGTAACCAGGCTACTGGGCTTCCAACCCGGCGCGGATGAACATAAAGTTCAATGGCTTTCGGCTTCCGGCGACGAACGCTTCATCCCTTTGTTTCGCGAGATTCTTTCACCCGCCGCTCGTCTGGAGAGCTCGTTCTTCGACGCAAGCCGCCAGTCCGGCGGAGGCTTCAGCGCGCACCTTTATGACCGGTTGGGTATCCAGAATGGCGCTGAGGTTCCGGCCGCGATTGCCGCCGCCGTCGCGCGAGGCGTGCAGGAGGCAGTCCAGGAAACCGCTGCCGCGATGGCCGGAGAAGGCGAAAACCTATGTTTGGCGGGCGGGCTGTTTTTCAACGCCCTACTGGTGGAGGCCCTGGAATCGAGCGGCCGGTGGAAGAACGTCTTCGTCCAGGCCGCGGCCGGGAATGCCGGCACGGCGTTGGGCGCGGTGTTCTACGTCTGGCATCAGGTGCGCCGGCACACTCGGCGAACTAGCGATGGATCGCTGTTGCTCGGCCCCAGCTATGCCGCCGAGGAGATCAAGCAGGTCTTGGAAAACTGCAAGCTACGGTTTCAGTATTTGCGCTCCACTGAGGACATGTTGGCGCGCGCCGTGGGCCTGCTGGGGGAGCACAAGATTCTGGCGTGGATGCAGGGGCGCATGGAATTCGGGCCGCGAGCGCTGGGCAACCGCAGTATTCTGGCTTCGCCGCTCGATCCTTATTCCACGGAGAACCTGAATATTTACATCAAGCATCGCGAGCCGTTTCGCAAATTCGCGGCTTCGGTTCCCGCCGAGCTTGCTTCTACTTATTTCGATGTGGGGCCGAACGCGCGCAATCTCGCTACCGTGGGGAGGGTTCGCCCGGAGCATCGCAAGACGTTCGAATCCGCAATTCTGGGCCGCGACCTGGTGCGCGTCCACGCCGTCTACGAGGCCGAAAACCCGCTCTTCCACCGCCTTTTGCTCGAAGCCGGCAAAGCTACCGGATTGCCGGTGTTGTACAACACGAGCTTCAATTTATTTGGCGATCCTCTGGTCTCGACGCCTCGCGATGCGGTGCGAAGTTTCTATTCGTCGGGCATTGACGCGCTGTTTGTGGGGAATTTTCTGTTGGAGAAGTAAGTCCCGCAAAGGGCACTTTGTGAAACACGACAGAAAAGGCCCATCTCTTTTGAGCCGGCGCGTAGTGGCGCGAACCTCTGAAGAGCCAGTCTGCTCTATCGCGTCGAATTATTGAACTCCTCGTGAGTCCACCAGCGCTTTTCTCGAATGCCCCCGGCCTCGGTGAGGATCTTGTCCAGCGCCCGCTGGAGCGAGCCAACGCGTTCTCGCGTGTCTACCTTTTTGAAAAGCCTGCGTGCGTAAGGCTTGTGTGGTTCGATGAAGCAAAGATATCCGTCGGGATATTCTAGATATCGCCCGCAGCCGATCCATAGGCCGAAGCCATCATTTGCCACGTTGAAGCGCCACCCCCAATCCTCGGCGAGCGGCTCGTCGGTCCCGAATCCCTCCGGGAGTAATTTTTCGCGGAGAAATTCAGCGAGCCTCTTGCCCCACAGATCAGGGTTGACTTGATCTTCCTCGCCCTGAATAGGGGTGAACCTATCTGAGCGAAACTCAACGTAAGTTTGCACCGTTTCGGCCTCGGTACTCACAATTGTCCCAGATGCGGCCCACGATTAACGCCCGGTCAAAACGGTCAAGACCAGTTTCACAATGGGTGATTGTGACCGCCCAACCTCCTCGGTTTGCCGTCGTCTTGGGGGAACGGCAGCCGTTGTAGTAGAGTAAACTGAATCTTCCGGAGGTCGAAGCACCGACGATGCATCGTAAATCCCTTCTTCGCATTTGCCTCGGCTTGCTCTCAGGATTGGCGGTGTGGGGCCATCACTCCTTAACCGCGGAATACGACACAACCAAGCCCATCACGCTAGCTGGGACCTTCACTCAACTGGATTGGCGCAATCCTCACGCTTGGATTTACCTGAACGTGAAAAATGCAAGCGGTGGAGTCGATAACTGGCGCTGCGAGCTGGGCTCGCCCAACGCCATGACTCGCGTGGGTTTCAGTCGGGATTCGATTAAAGAGGGTGAAGAGATTGTGCTCGATGGAATCCTGGCCAAGAAAGGGGCCAATATTTGTAGCACGCGCGTTGTGAAATCCAAAGACGGCCGCACCATTCTCAGCCAGTCTGAGCAGAAGTAAGAATCCCATGCGCAGCCGTCTGATCATCACCGCGACCCTTCTGGGAGCCATCGCCGGATTGCTGACCGCGCAGGGCGGGTATAAACCCCCCGAGGGTCCTGCGCCGAAGACTCCTTGGGGCAAGCCCGATCTGAATGGCGTCTGGCAGAGGCCTTACGTTCCCGATATCGAGCGCGGCAATGGCGGTCCGCTCCCTTACACGGAATGGGGGAGGAAGCAGTGGGAAAGCTATAACCCTGAGGAGGGCGATTACACCGGCGCTTGTCTCCCCTTCGGGCATGTTCGTGCGATCAATTCGCCTGACCCGATCCAGATCATGCAGACGCCGACTCACTTGGCGTACTTGTATGAACAGAATTCATGGTTCAAGGTCCTGCCGATCGACGGGCGGCAGCCGTCAAAGAAGGTCCCGACGTGGTTCGGGGATTCCGTGGGGCATTGGGACGGAGACACGCTGGTTATCGAGACTACGAATTTCAACGGCCTGACGAAGCTCGATACAGTGGGGCACCCGCATAGCGATCAACTCAAACTCACTGAGCGATTGACTCGCACGGACGCCGGTCACATGGCTTACCAGCTCACTATCGACGATCCAAAAACGTACACCAAGCCAATCGTGAGTAATCGCACTTTTACGTTGCGAACCGATTGGGAGGTTCTCGAATACTCCTGCGAAGAAAATAATGTAGGCCTGATAGAAGGCCGCATCAAAGTTCCCGGCGCCAAGTAGCGCTTACAAAGACAGTAACAAGCCGTTTAGAAGGAGGGTGTCATGTCCACTTCTCTCTATGCGCCGGATTTTCTGGCGATCTTCAACGCCAACCGGGACACCGGAGGCCCGCTCCAAACTTTTGCCTCGCCCGCCGACTGGCGCGATCAATGGATTTACTTCCTGATGGTGGATCGCTTCAATAATTCCCAGGCGGCGCCCAAACATCAGCCTTTTGACGATCCTACATTCTACGATTTCCAGGGCGGCAACCTGGCCAGCGTTCAGGATCAGCTTCCTTACATAAAGCAGCTCGGCGCCGGGGCTATCTGGCTGAGCCCGGTTCTCAAGAATTATCCATTGCAACCGGGCACGTATCACGGCTACGGAATTCACGATTTTCTGCACGTCGATTCCCGTTTCGCACGCGATCCCAACAATGCCGACGCGGAGCTCCGCGCTCTCGTTGATGCCGCCCACAACCAGGGTCTCTACGTTATTCTCGACATTGTCCTGAATCACACCGGGGATGTCTTCGCCTACGTCTGCGACACGGGCGAAACGAATTGCATCAGCAACCAGGGAGCGCAAGCGGATTTTCGCTCGGGCGCCCGCGCCGTACAGTGGCGCGATGCCCAAAACCATGCGCGCGCCGATTGGCCCGACATCGCAACGGTTCCAAACCCTTCCACTGACGCGCTGGTTTGGCCCATCGAACTGCAGCAAAACCAGTGGTTTCGCCGCCAGGGAATGCCGGGTGCGGACGGCGACACAATTGGCGACTTCGACTCATTGAAGCAGCTCCGCACAGACAAGACCGAACTGCAGCAGTTCTTGATTCGGGCCTATCAATATGTGATCGCGCGCTTCGACATAGACGGTTTTCGGATTGACACGCTTCGGTATCTGCAGAACGGTCTGCCGCTTCTTTTCGGCAACTCGATTCGGGAATTTGCGCTGAGCATTGGCAAGAAGAACTTTTTCACGTTCGGCGAAGTTGACGTGGGCGATGCCGAGGTGGAGATTGCCGAGTTCATCGGCCGCACGACCATGCAAAATACCGACATGGTGGGCGTGGATGCGGCTCTCGATTATCCGCTTTATTGGGATCTCAAGCCTATCGCCAAAGGGCAGGTGGCGCCTTCGGAGCTGGTCGCCATGTATGAGTTTCGCAAGCAGACGGAAGCCGATGTACTTAGCTCCCACGGCGATGCCACGCGGTATTTCGTTACCTTCCTCGACAATCACGATAACAAGGAGCGCATACGTTACGTCAATCCGGCGAACCCGACGCAGTACGACGATCAAGTCACGCTCGGGTTGGCGTGCCTCTATAGCTTGCCGGGCATTCCGTGTCTTTATTACGGCACGGAGCAGGGCTTGCATGGCGCCGATCCCAACAACGATCCGGCGGTCCGCGAGGCGCTGTGGGGTGGTCCTGGCTTTCCGCAGAATAGCGTCTACTACCAGCACATTTCACAAATTGCAGCGGTCCGCCGCCAGTGTCCCGCTCTGCGCTACGGCCGGTTCTACTTCCGGCCCATTTCCGGGGACCAACAGCACTTCGGAGTCTCCACTTTCGTCAATGGCACTCTGGCTTTTTCGCGGATTCTGATGGATCAGGAAATCGTTACCATTGCGAATACGGATACGGTGAATTCGTGCACTGTTTCGGTGATTGTCGATAACACGCTGAACCAGCCCGGCGAGCAGTTTCGAATTCTTTACAGCAATAAGCCGCAACCGCAAGCTCCGGGTGCGATCGTCCAGTTGGGGGCTGGAGCGGTGCAGGTTCAGGAGACAGACGGAAGCACGGGGACGGGTCCGCTGAATTGCGTACGCGTCACGCTGGCTCCGATGGAGGTACAAATTCTCGGGAAGTGAAATCGGCAGAGATCTGAACCAAGGGCGAATCCGGCCATCCTCCGGCTAGGTGTGCAGCAGCGCGGGTCATGTCGAGGCGCGTTGCTCGCGGCGGAATGCGCTCGGTTGATCTTGGCGGTATGTCGTCGTGGGTGCGTCCGTTTAAGATACGGCCGTGCTTGCCCTTCTGGACTCCACCCCATTGCTTGAAGAAGAATCGAGTTCCTGCAATCTCGCAGGATTGATGAATGGCTTCGACCCATTCGCGTTGCATTGGTCTGGCTCCGGGACCGCTTTCGCCTCCGACAATCACCCAGTGAATCCCGCGCAGGTCTATCTGGCCGAGGTCTTCAAGCAACGGTTCGATGCTGAGGAAGCGCGTGCCAGCGGGGGCGTTCCGCAGATGATCGATTCTGGGTACGCCATACTTTCGATCTTCGACGCTCACTCCCCACCAGATGTGCGGCGCGGCTGCGGCGAGTTGAAGCCGATCGCGGAGCAGCGCTTCCAGGCGCTCCGACCGCTTGGTGAGGACTTGATAGGTGTGCCAGGGCGTGAGGAGCATCACCTCGGCCACTGCGGCGATGTAATCGTCGGGCACGGCGTCCTGAAAAAGATCGCTCATGCTGTTTACGAAAACGGATTTCGGAGCCGGCCACGACAGCGGCTCCAGAAGCTTTCCCGGGACCAGGCGCGGGTCGAAGCCGTGCCCGTAAGGGTGCCCGGGAACTCCGCGAAATCGCTCAGCGAATGTCTCGGCGTAGCAATGCTTACAGCCCGGGCTTATCTTGATGCATCCGCGGATCGGATTCCAGGTTGCTTCGGTCCACTCGATTTTGGAATGCTCGCTCACACGCTTTAGAGGTCGTCGTCTTTCGTTTCGCGCGCGGCGAGCAATCCCACCAGCGTTAGAGCCGCCGCGGCGGAGAGGTAGTAACCAACATATTGCAGCCCGTAGTTCTTGGCGAGCCATGTAGCAACATAAGGCGCGAGCGAGGCGCCGAAGATTCCCGCAAAATTGAAGGTAAGTGAGCTGCCGGTGTAACGCACAGGCGTCGGAAACAGCTCCGAGAGAGCGGTTCCGAGCGGGCCGTATGTCAGGCCCATCAAAGTCAGGCCCAGCACCATCATCGCGATCGCACCGGCCGTCCCGGCCAGGAACAGAGGGGCCATGATCAAGCCAAACGCGCCGATCCCCAAGGTCACCCACAGAAGCGTTTGGCGGCGGCCGCGCTGCGCCAGGATCCCGCCAATCGGAATCCCAAATGCGAAGAAGAGGATGCCGAATAATTGGATCCCCAGGAATTTCTCCCGGCTGTAGCCGAGGGCACTGGTGGCCCAGGACAGGGCGAAAACCGTCATCAGGTAGAACAGGACGAATGTCGCGAGCGACATCAGGGTTCCTATCAGCAGAACTTTTGAATAGTCGCGGAACACGGCCACAATGGGCACTCGCACTTGCACCCGCCGGTTGAGAGCCTCGCGGAAGACTGGAGTCTCGGTGATCGTCAACCGCACGTAAAGGCCGATCAATACCAGGGCGGCGCTCGCGAGAAATGGAATGCGCCAGCCGAACGCGAAAAATTGTGCGTCGGTGAGCCCCTTCGAGAGCAGCAGGAAAACGCCTCCGGAGACCAGGAATCCGATGGGTGCGCCGAGCTGTGGAAACATGCCGTACCAGGCGCGCTTCCCTGGCGGCGCATTCTCGATGGCGAGCAGCACCGCGCCTCCCCATTCGCCCCCCAGACCCAGACCTTGGCCGAAACGGCACAGCGCGAGGAACAACGGCGCGGCCACGCCGATGGTCCGGTACGTGGGAAGCGTACCGATCGCCACCGTCGAAAGTCCCATGGTGAGCAGCGCGGCGACTAGCGTCGTCTTGCGCCCGATGCGATCGCCGAAATGACCGAAGATGGCCGAGCCAACAGGCCGCGCCAGGAACGCAATCGCAAACGTGGCGAGCGACGCGAGCGTCGCGGCGGCTGGGTCCGATGCTGGAAAAAACAGCTTTGGGAAGACAAGTACGGCCGCGGTCGCGTAAATGTAGAAATCGAAGAACTCGATGGTGGTGCCGATGAGGCTGGCGAACAGCACTTGGCTGGGGCGATTGACCGCCACGCCCGAGCTGGAGATTGCCGTCGGCAGTCTACCCTCTTGCCCGGGCTGCTGCCGGTTGGGGCGCGGGAGGAGGAGCGGGCGCGGGAGCCGCGGGGGCGTCGACGCGAATCAGTCCGAGAAGCTTGCGCAACTCCGTGTCGATCTTCTTGCGCGTGTCGGGATTGTCCTTCAGGAACTGCTTGGCGCTTTCCCGGCCCTGGCCGATGCGTTCCGTTTTGTAGCTGTACCAGGAACCGCTCTTCTCGATCACGTTTTGTGCGACAGCGGTGTCCACCAGGTCGCCTTCCTTGGAGATGCCTTCGCCGTAGATGATGTCGAACTCGGCTTCGCGGAACGGCGGCGCCAGCTTATTCTTCACCACCTTGATCTTGGTGCGATTGCCGGTGACGACTTCGCCGTCTTTGATGGCGGCGATGCGGCGAATGTCCGCGCGCACGCTGGAGTAAAACTTCAGGGCGCGTCCGCCGGTGGTGGTCTCCGGGCTGCCGAACATCACGCCGATCTTTTCGCGAATCTGGTTGATGAAGATCAGGCAGGTGTTGGATTTCGACACGATGCCGGTGAGCTTGCGCATGGCCTGCGACATCAGCCGCGCATGCACGCCCATGAAGCTATCGCCCATTTCGCCGTCGAGTTCGGCTTTCGGCACCAGAGCGGCGACCGAATCCACCACCAGCACGTCGATTGAGCCAGAGGTGATCAGCGCGTTGGTGATTTCAAGAGCCTGCTCGCCGTAGTCGGGCTGCGAGACCAGCAGGTTGTCCACATCCACGCCCAGTTTGCGGGCGTAGGCGGGGTCGAGAGCGTGCTCGACGTCGATATAGGCGGCCATGCCGCCCAACTTCTGCGCCTCCGCCACCACTTGCAGCGCAACCGTGGTTTTCCCCGACGATTCCGGCCCGAAAATTTCGGAGATGCGGCCTCGCGGGAAACCTCCCACGCCCAGGGCGTGATCGACGGAAATGGAGCCGGTGGAGATGGAGGGAACCGACGCTACCGGCTGCGAGCCCAGCCGGATCACCGATCCTTTGCCAAACTGCTTCTCGATCTGGGCCATGGTTGCGCCCAGGGCGCGGCTGCGTTCTTTTTCGTCCATATGCGGAGTCCTTCTTGTTCTTTCTTGTTTCCAGGTTCTAGGGGAGGAACTTCAATTATATCGCGCCCAAACATACTTCAGGCCGGACGTTTGATCCGCCCGGCCTGAAACTGCGTTAGTTTTCGCGCACCTGATGATATTAAGCCACGTGTTGCGTGCGATAGCGGGCCAGGATCTCGTTCATTTGGTCCTTGAGACGCAGCTTCTGCTTCTTCAGCCGTTGCTCCTCGACTTCGTCTTCCAGACTCATGGGCGACTTGGCTTCGATCGCTTCCAATTGCTTATGGTACTGAGCGTGCTTTTCCGCCAACGAACGATATTCTTCGTTCGTGGCCATCAGATGCGCTTTCAAATCGTCTTGGTTTTTCTCCATCGGGACCACCTTTCGTAATGAAAACTTGCCGGCACATCTAGAGCCCTTTTGAGGCCGCTTTCACTCATTCGGCACCATGACAATATCATGAAAGGAACCTCATGACAATCCCCGCTTCACTGGGGTCGTCATAGTAGTCCTTGCGCAGACCCACACGGCGAAATCCGACGCTTTCGTAGAGCGCGATCGCGGGTGCATTGGATTCGCGAACTTCAAGAAACCAGGAGCCTTGCCTGTTTTCCGGCTGGTCACCCAACTCATTTTCGAGCAATCGTAAAGCCACTCCTTTTCGCCGCTCGGATGGGGCTACCGCCAAGTTCAGGATCTCCCTTTCTCCGGGCGCTGTCTCCCAGGAGGCCAGAAACCCAGCCACCGTATTGGAACCGCGCCAGAGCGCGACCCGGCAATCGTATTCCAGGAAATCCCGCGCGCCCCACTGAGCCCCTTCGGGCGATGCCTCCTGAATCCGCGCCATCATTTCCAGGTCGGCATCCTCGGCGGGACGCAACAAGATCGGATCCCCTGTTTTCTCGCGCAGCCGCGCCCGCTGCCGCCGCCCAATCGCTTTCCAGTCGAAATGTTTACGTGCGTGCTCCCGGCCCGCTTTGGCGATTTTCTGCCTTCGCCCGTCATCCTCCAGAAGGGTCCGGATTCCTTCCGACAAGCCTTCCGCCGAGTCCGAGATCCAGGCGGAAACGCCGTGCTTCAGCCCCAGACCCGCGCAACCGGAGGATGTGGAGACGACCGCACGCTCCATCGCCAGCGCTTCCAGGACTTTCACGTTGGTTCCCGCCGATTCAAGCGTCGTCACCACCACCACGTTCGTGTCGCGATACAAGGGGCAAACGTCGGCGACGAATTCCAGAATCCGAACGCGGGGATCACGCGGAGGTTTGAGCGTGCCGGTCAGGTTGCGCCAATGCGGCCATGGATCAGGGCCGGCAACAACCGTGAGTTCGACATCCGGTGTCAGCGGGAGGATCTCCTCAGTCAGAAAGCGGAACGCGACGATGTTCGGAAAGTGGCGGAAGGACCCGATGAAGAGCAGCCTTTTTCCGGGGGGTTCCGGAGCCGGCTGGAAGCGGTCCAGATCGACTCCATTTTCAATGACGCGGGCGTTTGGAACGCCGAGCAGTTCGCGATCCTTCTCCGACATCGTGACGACCCATGGAAATCGGCGGATGGCGCGATTCTCGAAATGTTTCCAACGCTTCCAATCCCACCACGCGGAAGCCGTCTTTTTCCTTGCGAGGACTTGCGCGTACAGATCCCATGTGACGTCGTGCTCCACCAGAATGTCCCCGCCGTACGGAGCCAGGTACGTATATTCCACCTGGCTCACCTCCGCGGCACGAGCGTTCCACAAATTCCGCATCGCCGGAGACTGGTATTCGCACACCTCCGGCGGCAGCAGCGTCGACCAGCGCGGCTCGCGGTAACGGGGTTTCTCGACCAGATGCACGCGGGCGGCGAAGCGCAGTACCGGGCGCAGGTCGGCGTCGCTGACCGGACCTTCGGAAAAAGCGTACAGGACCACCTCAAACTCGCGGGCCACTTCTCGCAGCAGATGGAAGATGCGGACCGCGCCTCCGTGCGCCAGCGGAAACGGGAAGTAGGGGGTCAGCACGGCGACTGCGGGGCGGCCTTCGCGGCGGGTGCGGCCTTCAATGACGCGATATTCGGTGGGCCGCGTGGTGCGATCCTTGCGCCATGGCCAGAGCCACCTTGGCCGCAGGAAGATCCGGTCCAGCGGCACGCCCTTATAGAAAAGCCAGGATGCAACTGGCTGTGACAAACGTAGATGGTGCCGTTCCAGCCGTGCGTTGTAGGCCAGAATTTTGCGCGGCGCCAGACGAATCGCAGCCCGCCGCAGCGGCTGGTATTTCGGATCGTCCGTGAAGAGAACCGCCGCCAGCCCGATGCGGTAGCCTCGAAACAGACGCGCTACGTCGCGAACGTCCTCAAGCCTTACTTCGAAGTGCCGCCGCGACGGCTCCAGACGGCGGATTTCCGCGCACATCGCCGCCGCGAGCACTTCGTCGCCGGAGCGGAAGCTCACCACGATGGCCTCGGGATGCTTGCCGAGCAGCCCGAAGATCCACTCCTTCAGAAGTTTCTTCACTTCAGGGCAGGAGCATCAATGCAACTCAACCGTCCGCACGTTTCCCACCGTGCCCTGCTGGGGATCCGGCTTTCCGTCGTGAACCAGATTGATTGCTTTCGGCGGTTTCTGGAGGCCGCAAAAGAACCGGACCTCGCTTGCGCCTTTAACCGCGAGATTGTGCGAATCAGGAATCATCAGACGCACCGCCGCGCCTGTGGCCGGCTGAATGGTCAGCCGCAGGGCGTCGCCTTCCAGGCAATCGACGCTGGTCAGAGTCCCGCTGAGCTTGTCGCCATCTTCGTCGTTCCACCACGGAACCACAACCGTGCCAGGCTTCAGCGTCCCATTGCGCTTGTTGGCCGCATCTTCGGCCGCGTGGATGCGGGCTTCCGCGGCTTTCTTAATCGCTTCCAGCTCATTGGCGTCGTCGTTCGCCTTGCGCTTCTTCGCCCTGATTTCGAATTCGACGCGCTGCTCCCCCATCGCCAGACGAGCTTTGTGAAGTCTTTCTTTATCGGCGTCGTTGACCGCGTTGCGCTCCGCCATGATCCACGATTTTTCGGCGTCGGGGAAAAGTTGGGAATCCGTCTGCGCCAGTGCCAGGGCCTCCCAGAGGCCGCTGTTGCGAGGCTCCAGCGCCGCCGCCAGCTTCAGCTGCTTCGCCTTCTCCACCGGGTCGTATTCAAGATCGGCGAGGGCAATATACGGCTCCGCCCATCTCGGGTTCGCCTTCATGGCCGCCGCCAGCGACTCGCGCGTCCCCTGCATCAGCAAACCGCGCGGACTGTCGGGGGGAAAGTCCTTTCCGTCCGACTTCAGATCTGCGATCATGTCGACCGCGCCTGCATCGGGAATTCGCCGCTGGCTCATATCGCGTTCCAGGTTAACAGGAGTGCCCACCAGCGGAATCGCGGCGAATTGCCCGGCGGTGTAATACGCATCGGCGCGCTTGGCAAGCTCTGCCGCCGTCAGGCCGAACGCGTTGTGAGCAGCCAGATCCTCGTCGCCGCCTTGTTGCAGGTTGTTGAGATACACGCGCAATTTGCCGCTATATTCCGGTTGGGTCGCCAGCATCTGGATCTTGGCCCAGGCACGCATGCGATCCTCAGGAAATTCTCCGGCGCCCGGCGGCGTTCCCAGAGTGACCTTGGCGCCTTTCACTTGAATCGACGCCATCAGATCCGCGAGAGCCCGCTCCACCGGCGCAGGCATTCGTCCCGCATTGTCCTCGATCAATTGACGGGTGATCTCGCGCAACAGATCGTGAGGCAGGGGTGTCTCCACCATCCATGCCGCCAGGATCGCGTCGGGCCCTTCCACAAAAAGCCGCGGCGGCGCGTGGGGGGCGTATTCGCGCTGATTGGGGAAGAGCACGATCTCAATCGGCCAGACCGTAGTTATGTCGGTCTTACCCAGGTATGCCTCCAGCGCGTGACGGAGTTGCTCGAGTTCAAGCAGCCGGTCGTGCGCAGGGCGCTCTCCGGCATCGGTGACGATGCGAAACGGACCGGACTGATACTCCGTCCAACCCGCGCCCCAGGCGGACGCGGCCAGCAAGGCTGCCCCGATGATTTGGATATAGCCACGCGCCATAACGCTTTTATTGTCGCAAAATCGGATTCCCGCAACTGGATTCCCGCAACCTCAAGGCACGGGGGCCCGCTGCTCGATTTCCTCCAAGTGTTTTCGGGCCTCCGCGGACGCCGGATCTTCGCGAACCTGGGCGCGATATTCGGCAAGGGCTGCTTGCGGGTTGCCTTCATTCTCGAGGATCCGTCCGAGTTCGCCATGATACGCGGAGAGCTCCGGCGTAGCGGCAGGGCGAAGGCGGAGTGCTTCACGCGCGTGCGCCTCGGCCTCAGACCATCGGCCCCGGCTTTCTTCGATCAGCGCCAGGTAAAAGTGCGGAACATGCGCGGCGGGGTCCAGACTGATGGCCCGGTACAAAAAGCCCTCGGCTTGATCGGACTGGCCCAAACCGATGTAGCAGATTGCAATGGGAACGTAGAGCAGTTGATTTGTCGCCTCATCGGTGGGCTGACCGCGCAGAAGCGCCTCCTGAAACAGCGGGAGAGCGTCGGTGTAACGCTGCTGCCTGAGCAGAGCGTTGGCCAGATACTCGCGGGCCATGATGTTATCGGGCGCCACTTCCACGGCATGGGTGAAGAGCGAAAGATCGTCGGTCCAGACGCTGCTGTTCTGAAGGTTCACATACGCCAGCCAGACCGCCGCTGCTACGAAGACGCCCCCGAAGACTGCCGGATGTAAGACGTCTTTATGTAAGACATGGCTCGATTGCATCCAACCGGCCGCAAGGATCGCCATCAGCAGGCACAAACCGGCCGAGGGGAGATAAACATAACGATCGTGCGCGAAGTTATCGAACAGAAAGGCGCTCAGATTGAGAGTAGGCGCGATGGGAACGACGAATAGCAGCGCCGCGAATGCCAGAGATTTCGATCGCCGCCCGATCAGAAGCAAAACAACGGCTGCCATGGCGAGCAGCATCAGAGGCTCGGCGGTGCGCCGCAACGAAAAGTGAGTCACGGCATATATCGGGTAAAACATGCTGTATTCAAACGGCGCCAGCAGTTGACGCAGGTAAAAGACCAGCAGGCTGGGAATGGTCGAGGCGATCATTTGTGGGGTCCAGCCTCGGGTGATGGGCGCGAAGGCGCCCAGCGCGTGAAGTCGCGCGGCCATGTAAATAAGACCGATCCCCAAACACCACGCCAGCGTAGAGACCGCCTTCCGGAGGCGCTGCGAGCGTGTGGCCGCGGAATCCTCTGGAAGGAGCCAGTCGCATGCGGCCAGCAGAAGGGGCAGCACGACGGCAGTTTCCTTGGTGAAGATTGCGAAGGCGAAGAGCAGCAGCGCTCCGGCGCGCCTTCCGCGAAGCTGGCAGAGGATGGCGCCCAGCGCGAGCACGCCGAACAGGCTCTCCGTGACGCCGCTCAGCCACGCCGCGACTTCTATATGTGCCGGGTGAATGCCGAACAGCAGCGCGGCTGCGCCAGAGACCAGGGCATTCCCGGTTAGCCGGAGCGCCAGGAAGTACAGCAGCAGCGTGGCGGCCAGATGAAGCCCCAGAGCGGCCGCGTGCAGCAGCTCCGTGTTCAATCCGAACAACTTCGAATTCAGCATCATCCAAAGCAAAAACACGGGCCGGTAATAATCGGTCTTGCCGGGAATGATAAAGTTCCAGACGTCGGAGCCGAAGTAGCCTGGGACGGCGCTCCAGGTGTAGCGCGACTGGCTTTGCACGATTTGGCCAACGTCATCGGACACAAACCCAAACCCAAGAACCGGGGCGTAAACTGCCGCGGTAAGCAATAGCACCGCGAATGGAACGATATGAGGCAGCTTTGGGGGCGTTCCAGCCATTGCTTCAACCTAACACCAAGCGTTGTATACTTTCATGAGACCCGGATAGCACAACCACGAAGATCCGCAACGCCCCTTGTTCGCTGGCCGGAGGCTTGTCCGGGATCGGGAGATAAACACGGAATGAGTAGTGAAGCGCTCACCGGAGCGGAGTTTAAGAAGGAACTGCACGAGGGCAAGCCGAAGCTTGGTCTTTTCGTAAATTCGGCCAGTCCCACCGTGGCGGAGCAATTGGCGCATAGCGGCTACGACTGGCTATTGGTCGACAATCAGCATGGTCCGATGGGATTCGAGACGCTTTCCGCGATGCTGGCCGCAATCGCCAGCGGCGGCGCGAAATCGCTGGTGCGCGTGGCCGGCTACCATGACCGCGGAGGCATTCAGCAGACCCTCGACCTGGGCGCTGACGGCGTCCTGGTTCCTTATATCAATACTGCCGACGAAGCCCGGCAAGCGGTAAGCTGTTGCCGCTATCCGATGGCTGGAACCCGTTCCGTTTATTTTCCCCAGCGAAGCATGAACAAGGCGGGGTTGCTGGGCTACGCCGGAGCGGCCAACAGCAACACCATCGTGGCGCTGCAAGTGGAAACCGCGGATTGCATCAAGAATATCGACGAAATTGCGGCAGTGCCCGGAGTCGATCTTCTGTTTCTGGGTCAGAACGATTTATGCATGTCCATGGGGCTGTACGAGAAGTACGAGTTTCCCCATATGTACACTTCGCCGGAATTGCAGGAGGCGACCGATAAACTGCGCGCCGCCGCGAAGAAGAACAACGTGATCCTGGGCCTGTTCTTGTTTGGAACTTCGCGCGTGGGCGAATTCCTCGACAAGGGGTTTCCGTTCATCAGCCTCGGCAACGACCTGCATCATATTCTGACGCAGACCGGAGCGTACGTGAAGGATGTGGAAGCCGTCTCGAAGGAGAAGGGCTCGCAGTGGACAAGAAGGCCGTCGGCGCTGATTTAGGGCCAGCCCTCGCGACCGGGCGAGATAGTATAATGCCGGTTGATTGCGAATAAGTCGCAAACGCGAGGAATGGAATGCCCGACCCTCACGATCTAGCGAAGGTCTATTACTCCGCGGCTCGTTCGGAGATCGTTCAGAGACTTGCATTGCGCGAATCGGTACTGCTGGCTGCAGTGGCCACATTCGGGGTGCTTGCAGGGTGGGTGGTGGGGGAGAAGGGACCCGGCCCGTGGTTGTTGAGCCTGTTTCCCCTTCTTTCCCTTGCATTCACGCTGGTTCTATTCCGGCATAACTGGATCATCAACGACCAAAGCGACTACCTCAACACAACGCTCTCGGAATTCCTCGGTCTGGGACCAGCAGAGTTAGGTCATGCGGTCCCAATGCCGCTTCACTGGGACGCTGCGCTGCGGCGCGGGCGCCGGGCGCTGAAGCTACGTTGGATTCTTCTGGCTGAACTGGGCGGAGCATGGTTTCTTTTATGGGTACCTGCGCTAGTCGCGCTGTACTTGACGATCAGGGAGAGGCAGGCTGGAATGTGGGCTATGATCCTTGTGGACATTATTGCCCTGGTATTGGCGCTGACGCCGTTCGCGGTGGAGCTCCATCGTTTGGTTTTGAAATGGAAAACGGATGTCTAGACGTTCGACTTCATTTTTTAAAGCGAATTTGATCCGGGATTTTTAGGTCCGCACAACAGAACGCGCTGCCAAACGATTTCGGTCGGCTACCGTCTTTAGGATCTTGGAGGGGAGCCCGCCGGAGGACCTGGTATGTGCATTGGTAGAGGATTCCTTCTGTTGCCGTTGTGCCTGGGGTTCGCCCTTGGCCAACCGGCGAACCCATCGCCTCGATTTACGGCCGTGACGATCAAGGCAGCGTCGTCAGATGGGTCCGCATTAGCGCAGTCCTTCTTTGGGAGGGCCTCGTGGTGGAGCGGGCGGTGCGAGGATTCCGGTCGTAAACAGATCAGATCCGTGCCGGATACGTTTGCGTCAAAGTGCGCCGTCACCTTCGCAAATCTGCTGGGCCATGCCTACCACCTGAATGCAGCGCAGTTCACGGCGGACCGGTGGATGGAGTCGACCTGGTTGCGAATCCAGGCGAAGGCCCCAACCGCTGCCACGGAGGACCAGTTCCGAATCATGGAACAGAATCTGCTGGCAGACCGCTTTAGACTCGCCGCACATTTTGAGAAGCGGGAAGTAGTGAGTTACGAGATGACGGTCATGAGGGGTGGCCCGAAATTCCTTTCGGGCTCAAAGCAACCCTCCACTGGATTGCGTGGCCTTACAGTTGGTTTTGGAATAAACGGCACTTCCGCGCTCATGGGCGATGCCGTTCCAATGGATCAGTTGGCTTCTTTCCTTTCCTATTTTCTGGATTGGCCCGTGGTGGACGCCACAGGGCTCACGGGACTCTACCAGGTCAAACTAGACTTCGTATCCGTAGTTGCCGGGCTCAGCGACGGCCTCCCGAAGATCGAAGCCGTCCGCGACCAGCTAGGCCTCATTCTGGAACGGACCAAAACTGTGACGGATGTGCTTGTTATCGATCACGTCGAGAAGAGGCCCGCACTACAGTAAGTCGGGGCGCCTTGTGTACCGCGGGGAGCTAGCGCGTTCCATGCTGACCGTAGAGGTCGCCGGCGTGGAGTGCCTCGGTCACGCGCACAGGTTCGGCGTTCGAGTGATACTCCCGTGCAGTCCGCTTGACCGCGTCGATGACTCAGCACCGGGCGTGGGATTGCTTGCACTTGCCGAGCATCGCACAAGCCGGTCTTCAGGCGCCGTCGGGTAGGGCATGGAAAGTCGCCCGGCCACGGCCACATCGGGCACGAGAGTGGAAGAAATGCGAACTGTCAGTTCGGGGAACGTTGGCACGCCCTGATTCCGAAGTAGCATCTACAGAGCTAGCGGAATGATGGAGTGGGACTTGCGAGGATACTCTTCCCCCGGCATGAGGGTTGTGGTGCTCACGGATATATTTTACTCTTTAGAGGAATTATGCAACTCGCTGAACGAATGACCCGCATCGGAATCGAATCCGCCTTCGAGGTCCTGGTTAAGGCCCGCGCCCTTGAAAAGCAGGGGCGCAGCATCATCCATCTGGAGATCGGCGAGCCCGATTTCCCCACGCCCGCGCACGTCATCGAGGCCGGCCAGCGCGCCTTGGGCGAAGGTTGGACCAAGTACGGCCCAACGCAGGGCGACCCGGAGTTGCGCGAAGTCATCGCCTCCTACATTTCGCGCACACGCGGCATCCAGGTTGGACCTGAGCGCGTATGCGTGGTCCCCGGCGGCAAGCCGATCATGTTTTTCTCCATGATGGCTTTGCTGGAGCCCGGCGACGAAGTGATTTATCCCGATCCAGGATTTCCGATTTACGAATCCATGATCAACTTTCTGGGCGCGACTCCCGTGCCGATTCCTTTGATCGAAGAGCGGGGATTTTCCTTCGACCTGAACACGCTCGAAGCCCGGCTTTCCGATCGCACCAAAATGGTGATTCTGGTTTCGCCGGCCAACCCCACCGGCGGTCTGGTGCCTGCCGAAGACATACGCCGCATGGCCGAACTGCTGCGCCATCGCGACGTGATGGTGCTGAGCGATGAAATTTACTCGCGCATTATTTATGATGGCGATCCGGTTTCGATCGCCAGCTTCGACGGGATGCTGGATAAAACTATCATCCTGGATGGATTCTCAAAAACCTATTCGATGACGGGCTGGCGTCTGGGTTATGGCGTGATGCCGGCCTGGATCGCGGAAGCGGTGGTCAAGTTGATGGTGAATTCGAATTCCTGCACGGCGAGCTTTACGCAGCGCGCGGGCATCGCCGCGCTCACCGGGCCGCAGGATGCCGTCACGGCCATGGTGGCTGAGTTCCGCCGCCGCCGCGACGCCATCGTCCACGGACTGAATCAGATTCCGGGGTTCCGCTGCGCCCTTCCCGCCGGAGCTTTCTACGCCTTTCCTAATGTAAGCGGAACCGGAATGCCTTCGAAGGAGCTGGCCAATCTTCTGTTGTATGAAGCCGGTGTCGCGTGTTTGAACGGCGGAGCTTTCGGAGCGCACGGCGAAGGCTATCTCCGCTTCAGCTACGCGAATTCGCTCGCGAATATTCAGGAGGCCTTGAGCCGCATTCAAAAGGCGTCCGAACGATGGGCCGGCAAGCTGGTCCCGGCGTAATGCTCCCGGAACCATGGATGCGTGGGCCGATGGATGGTGTTCCCACGCTGCTCGCGCCAATTCTTTACTCGTTCCAGCAAGCCCGCGAGGACTTGGTTCGCTATACGGGCGGCCTCACCGCAGAGCAGCTCTGGGCCACCCCTCACGGTTTCGGCTCGGTGGGTTTTCATCTGCGTCACATCGCGGGATCGACGGATCGGTTAACGACGTATCTCGAAGGGCGCCAGCTTTCCGAGGCTCAGCTCGATTTCTTGAAACACGAGCACGACCCCGGCGCGTCCATCGAAGAACTCCTCGATTCGATGAGTGCCGTGTTTGGCCGAGCCGAAGCTGTGGTGCGAAGCCTCGATATCGCAACAGTGGAGGATGCTCGCGAGATCGGGCGCAAGAAGCTTCCGACAACGGTCATCGGCCTCCTCACACACATCGCGGAGCACACGCAACGGCACGTCGGCCAAGCCATTAGCGCAGCGAAGCTCGCGAGCGTGGCGACGGGAAAATCAGCGCCTGGCGGTTGAGGGCCCGGTCATTCAATCCCCTGCGCGATTGACGTGAGTTCCGCCGCGATGCGGGCTGGCGAGACGCCTTGGGCGCGCATCTGTGAAACCAGCTCGCGGAGGCGCTGCCGGAAGCCAGTCATCTCGCGGCGCGAGGGCGTTGGGGATGCGCGTTCTACAACCGTGGCTCCGCGGCCTTGGCGCAAGTCCAGCCAGCCTTCTGAGGCTAATTGCCTGTATGCTTCGGCAACGGTGTTGAAATGTACCGCCAAGTCCGCAGCCAAACGTCGGACAGGCGGCAGCACAGCCCCGGGCTTGAGCGAACCGTCCACCAGGGGGATGCGCAATTGGTCCACGATCTGCCGGACCAGCGGCACGGGCGAGGCAGGATCGATACGCAGGACGAGTGCAGCCATCTCTGTCGTTGCAACCTATTTGTCGAGAGTATATGCGCAATATACAGTTGTCAAGACCGCGTTATGACTCGCCGCGGTTTTTGGGGCTGGGACGAATCGAGCCGGAGTACTATGACTCGATTACTTATGCCATCAGGGTTGCCCCGATATTGGCCGATAAGGTTATTGCCGGGAGACGACCGGATCACCACGAGGTCCGCCGCGTTGTCGAGCGTGCCCGTGCTGGCGTGCTCCCGGCAATAGACTCTCTTTGTGGAGCGTTCAATGTTTTATCGGTAGGCCGCTGGAAGTAGATTATAGGGGCGAGGTAAGCCGAACTATGCTATAACGGCTTCCAGAGGCCGCATGACCGACCAGGAAATCATCTTAGCCAGCCAACAACACTTATTCCCTAGCGTTTTTCACTACTTCAAGGAACCGATGGTGGTGGTGCGCGCCAAGGATCAGTTTGTCTGGGACGCCGGCGGCAACCAATACCTGGATTTCTTTGGCGGTATCGTCACCATCAGTGTGGGGCATTGTAATGAGACGGTGAACCGCAAGGTCAAGGCGCAGATCGATACGCTGCAACACGTCTCCACTGTCTTCGCGAATGGGCCGCAAGTGGCGCTGGCAAAGCGCGTGGCGGAGATTACTCCGGGCGGCAAACTGACCAAGAGTTTTTTCACCAATAGCGGAACCGAGGCGAATGAAACCGCGATCCTCACAGCGCGGTGTTATACCGGCTCGCAGGAAGTGGTGGCGCTGCGCCACAGCTATCACGGAAGATCGGCGCTGGCCATGGCCGCGTCAGGGCAGAGTTCGTGGCGTCTGGGCGGCGCTCCGGCGGCAGGTTTTTCGCATGCATTGAATGCTTACTGTTATCGCTGCCCTCTGGGCTTGACGTATCCGAGCTGCAACGTTCGCTGCGCCCGCGACATGGAGGAAATGATTCGCACCTCTACCTCAGGCCGGATTGCGGCGTTCATCGCGGAGCCGATTCAGGGCATCGGCGGATTCATTACGCCTCCCAAAGAGTATTTCGAGATCGTGGCCGGGATCGTCAAGAAGGCCGGCGGTTTGTTTATCAGCGACGAGGTGCAGACTGGTTGGGGCCGCACCGGCGGGAAATGGTTCGGCATCGAACAGTACGGAGTCACGCCGGACATTATTACTAGCGCCAAGGGGCTGGGGAATGGGACCCCCGTGGGGTTGACGGTGGCTCGGCCCGAGGTCGCGGATGGACTCAAGGGCGCTACCATTTCCACCTTCGGCGGAAATCCGGTGGCGGCCACCGCGGCGAAGGCGGTGATCGATTTTATCGACGACAATAACCTCCTGATCAATGCGGCCGAGACGGGAGCGCACCTGCGCGCGCGGCTCGAAGAGTTGCAGGCGAAACATTCGCTGATCGGCGATGTGCGCGGCATGGGGCTGATGCAGGCTTTGGAGATTGTGGAAGACCGCGAATCGCGCACGCCTGCGCCGGAGGCCACGGTTGCATTGATGGAAGCCGCGCGGGAAAATCGTCTGCTGATCGGCAAGGGCGGCACATACGGCAACGTACTGCGCATCACGCCTCCCCTGAATATTTCAAAGGGCGACGTGGATGATTTCGCGATGCGGCTGGACGCCAGTTTCGATCGGGTAGGCCGGCAGCGGATGGCTGCAATCAAACGCTAGACTACAAGGCATGCGGCGATATTTGCTTGCGCCCGTGCTGGCTGCGGCTTCCATGATTGCACAACCTGTTGAACAACAAAAAAAGATTTCCTACGGCGATTTAAAGGAGGGGCAAAGCCTCAGCGGTTTTAGCGCGGTGGCTGTGTATCTGGACGATGCCGGCCATGCTATCGGCGCTCGCTTCCGGCATGGGCGGACGAATTTTACACTGGACCTGTTGCAGATCCAGTCCGCTCCGCAAGCCTTTATCTGGGTAACAACGTTTCCCACATCGAACATGGGAGAGCCGCATACGCAGGAGCACCTCCTGCTGGGAAAGGGCAACAAGGGCAGGGAGCTGGGCAGCCAGGAAACCATGTCACTGGCGACGTCCACCGCGTTCACGATGCAGTGGCGCACTTGCTATAACTTCTACACGTCCGCCGGGCCGGATGTGTTCTTTCAAAATTTCGACCGCACTTTGGACGCGCTGCTCTATCCGGATTATTCGGACGAGGAGATTCGACGCGAGGTTCGGAATTTTGGAATTGGCGAAGATCCCAAGGACGGGTCGTTGCACCTGGAGGAAAAGGGCACGGTCTATAACGAAATGGTCACGTCCATGGATCAGGCGAATCGGCGGCTGTATCAGGCGGCGCTGCTTTCGCTCTACGGTCCTGGGCATCCATTGTCGTATTCGGCCGGCGGGTTGCCGGCGGATCTTCGTGTGATTCGACCCTCCGATATCCGGCGCTTTCATGACCAGCATTATTTCCTGGCCAACATGGGCGCGATCGTTTCGCTGCCCAAGGAGGTTGCGCCGGGCGCCGCGCTGGCCCGGCTGGATGCAGTGTTGAGTCAGTTGGATCAGGCCTCGAAGAGTTCTACGCAGCCGCCGGTGATGACGGAAGCGCAATTACCCGCGCCCAAAGCAGCCCCGGCCGGGCGCATCGAATATGTCGAGTATCCTTTGCAGAACGATCAGCAGCCGGGAAGCGTTTTTCTGGTATGGCCGGCGAATCGAAAGCTGGCGTTGCGGGAGAAGTTTTTGCTGGGGCTGTTCCTGGACAATGTAGCGGGCGAAGCGGATACGAACCTCTATAAGCGGCTGATCGACAGCAAAACGCGAGAAGCCGATATCGGCGCCAAGGGGGTGGACGGATACGTCGACGACGGACAAGGCAATCCAGTGATGGTGACCTTTCGCGACATGCCTGTCTCGAAGATGAACGACGCGGACCTGACTTCGCTGCGCGGCCGAGTGCTGGATGAGTTTGCGAAGGTTGCGGCCTATCCGGATGGCTCGCCGGAGTTGGCGCAGTTTCAGCAGAGGCTGAAGAGCCGTATTGCGGAGACGCGCCGGTCTTTGACGAAGCTGGTCAATTCGCCCCCAGGATTCGGTTTTCGCGGCGGCGATTCGTCATGGCTGGATCGTCTGTACCAGCTTAACCAGGAGCCGGGCTTTCACAAGACCGTGACTTCGAAGGAAGATCTGGCGGCAATTGAGAAAATAGTTTCGGGCCCGCACAACATCTGGCACGATTATCTGACCGAGTGGAAGATTTTGGGCACGGTGCCGTTTATAGAGGCGGCGAAACCCAATCCCGCGTTGATGCGCGAGGCCAGCGAGGAACGCGCGGCGCGATTGGCGGCGGAGACCGCGCGGCTCCGGCAGCAATACGGCGCGGCCAGCGATCAGCAAGCGCTGGAACGCTATCGCGCGGATTACGATGCGGCAACGAAGGTGATTGAGGACGCGGAGAAGATGGCTGCACCGGCTAAGTTTGTCGAACATCCGCCGATGACTCTTGACGACGCGCTAGAATACAAAACCTCCAAGCTTCCGCGCGGCGTGCCAATGGTGTCTTCGTTTTTCGAAAGCATGACCAGCGCCACGACGGGCCTGGCTCTTCGATTAGATGGCGTCCCGGAAGACCGGCTGGTGTACGTTTCGCTGTTGCCGGAACTACTGATGAACAGCGGCGTGATCGAAGATGGCAAAGTCGTCGCCTATGAGGAGATGACGCAGCGGCTGCGCAACGAGATTCTGAGCCTGGACGCCGGCTTCAGTATCAACACCACGACAGATCGGGATGAGCTGGTGATGCGCGGCTCGGGCAATAACGCGGCCGAATCGAAGCGAGCCATCGAATGGATGGAGCTGGCGCTCTATCATCCTTACTGGCGCATGGAGAACCTGCCGCGTTTGCGCGACTACGTCGACCAAGCGCTGGGAAGGATGCGCCGGACCATGCAGGGCGCGGAGGAGAACTGGGTTAGGAATCCTGAGACCGCGTACCGCAAGCAGGCAAATCCATTGATGCTGTCGACCTCGTCGTTTCTCACGCGCGTGCACAGTGCGCAGCGGCTGCGTTGGATGCTGAAAGACGGCGGGTCTGACGCAGTGTACGCGTTCCTGGCGGAGCTGGGTGACGTCGCGGGATCGAGAGACGAGCGGAAAGCGATTCTGGCGGAGATTCGCGACGGGAGGTATGCGGGTGCAGCGAAGCTATCGGAAAAAGAACGGGGACTGGCGGTCGAAGCCGCTCGTGATCTGGAAGCATCGTTGGGCGATATTCCAGATTCCAGTCTTGCGGGGGATTGGCGCTATCTGTGCGGCCAGATGGCTCGCGATTTGCGGCAGGGGCCGGAGCGAACCTTAGCGATTCTGGATGAAGTGCGCCGGTCGATGCTGGTCACGGGTGGAGCGAGAGTCTTCGTCATCGGGTCGGAAGCGAACCAGGCCCAACTCAGTCCCGGCATTCAGAGATTGACGGCGGGTTTGCGGAACGCTCCGTTTCAGAAAGCTGTGTATGCCCCGGTGCGAAGAATCGATGCGAGACTGATCGCGCGCGATGCGGGTGCGGGCGCTCCGCTATTTGTCGGATTGCTCAATGCGAATTCCCAGGGCGGAGTTTTCGTGAACTCCGCACCACTAACCAGCTATCACGACACCAGCCGCGATGCGTTGCTGGACTACCTGGCGGTGAATCTATACGGCGGAGGCGGCGCGCACAGCGTATTCATGAAAACCATCGGCGCGGGATTGGCGTATAGCAACGGGATCAGTGTGTCGCTCGGCAGCGGGCGAATTGGCTACTATGCGGAGCGCACGCCGGAGCTGCCGCAAACCTTGAAGTTCGTGATTGGAGTGCTGAGATCGGCGCAACCAGATGCCTCACTGACGGAGTACGCAATCGCGGGCGCGTTTCAGGCGACGCGAGTCGCGTCGTCTTATGAGACGCGCGGGGAGTCAATGGCGGCCGATCTGGCGGACGGTTTGCCCCCCGATGTGATCAGGCGATTCCATCAGGCGATTCTCGATTTGAAGAAATCCCCGGATCTTCAAGCGGAGTTGTTTCGCCGCACCCCCCTCGTGGATGCGAAGGTTCTGCCGGGGATGGGAACGAAGGCCAAAGATGTTGAAGGTGCGGTTTATTTCGTCATCGGGCCGGAAAAGCAATTGACAGCTTGGGAAGAGTATTTGAAACGCGAGGACTCGGCGGAGGCGCGGGTGTGGCGATTGTATCCTCGGGATTTCTGGCTGACGGGAGAGTAAGAGATGCGGCTGGGATTGTTGGTCTTATTCGCGGCTTCGGCGTTTGCCCAGGCGAAGCCGGATGCGGCGGAAATTCTTGCGAAGGTCAAAGACACGCTGAAGGATATAAAAAGCTACGACTTGGATTTGGAAATTACGGTCCGCGATTCGACCACCGGCCTAGAACAGTCGTCAGGGGTCAGAGTCGCTTCCGCAATCGAACCGGAGCGGTACAGGGTGGTGTACAGCGGAGACGATGCAAGCGGTCCGGAAGGGACCATGATTTACGACGGTTCTATTTTTACGGTCTACCTCCCAGTGCGCAATGAATATAGAACGGATGCGATTGTACCGGACAAGTTGGGCCGGGATGCCAAGCCTTCGAAGGTCAATAGCGATACGGGCATCGGACAATACGTGAAACTTGTAGAGCGTTTCGCTTCGAGCCATCTTCTTCGGGAAGAGTCTATTTCCAACGGCGGCGGCGCTCCGGCGGACTGCTACCTCATCGAGAAAGAAACCGGCGGAAAGATGTGGATCGATAAGAGCAATTACCACATTCTCCGTGCGGAGGAAATTGATCCTGACGGAACGTCCTCGGTCGCGGTCATCGGATTGAAGCTCAATGAGCCGCTCTCCGACGACCTGTTCAAGTTCGTGCCGCCGCCTGGCGCACGGAATCTCGGGAAACCATAAAATCGGGACTCGCCAAAAAGCCCTTGACAGGTTTCGTGTCCGCCGATATAGTTAACCTAGTGGTTATTTAACCATATGGTTCAATCGATCGATCAACTCAGCGTCACCTTCGGAGCCCTTGCCGATCCTACCCGGCGCGCAATTCTGGCTCGGCTGGCATCCGGCGAGGCTTCCGTCACTCAGCTAGCCGAACCTTTCGAGATGAGCATGCCCGCAATATCCAAGCACCTAAAGGTACTGGAACGCGCGGGCCTAATCGCACGCGGGCGAGAAGCGCAGTGGAGGCCCTGCCGCCTGGAAGCGGCTCCTCTCAAGGATGCTGCCGATTGGGTGGAGGAATATCGCCGCTTCTGGGAACAGAGCTTCGATCGGCTGGATGACTACTTGAAGGAACTTAAAGATTCTGACTTGAAGAAGAAGGAGAAAAAACATGGCCGCAAGCGCCCTGGAAAGTAATTCCGCATTTACTGTAACGACGCCTTCGGATCGGGAGATTGTCATGACCCGAGTCTTCCATGCGCCGCGTCACCTGGTGTTCGAGGCTTGGACCAAGCCTGAGCATATGGCTCACTGGTGGGGATGGCGCGGCTCGACATTGCCGGTTTGCGAGCTTGACCTTCGCCCGGGTGGGGCTTGGCGCCGTGTCCTTCGCACGCCTGACGGAAAAGAGTACCCGTTTAAAGGCACGATTCGTGAGATCGCGGCGCCCGGGCGGCTGGTCTACACCGAATGTTTCGACGAACCGAGCGTAGGAAGCCCGGAATGGATCACCACCGCTACTTTCGAGGAGCGCGACGGCAAGACGAAACTGACGGCGACGATTCTTCATCCGTCCAAAGAAGCTCGCGACGCGCATCTCAAGTCGGGGATGGAGGCGGGTGCGGCACATTCACTGGACCGTCTGGCCGAGCATCTGGATACGCAGGCTCGGGAGATTGTCATTACTCGCGTGTTCGACGCGCCACGTGAGCTGGTGTTCGAGATGTGGACCGATCCCAAACATCTGGTGCACTGGTGGGGGCCGCGCGGGTTCACTACCACGATTCAAGAAATGGACGTACGGCCGGGCGGCCAGTGGAGAAAGATCATGCACGGGCCGGACGGCGCGAATTATCCGAACCATAGCGTGTTCCTGGAAGTGGTGAAACCGGAGCGCCTGGTATACACGCATGGCGGCCGCAGGGAGGGAGGTCCCAGCGTTGAATTCGAGCAGACGGTGACGTTCGACGACGTGGGCGGTAAGACTCGAGTCACGATGCGCTTGCTGTTCCCCTCGGCTGCGGAACGCGAGCGGGTAGTCCGGCAGTTTAATGCCATCGAAGGCGGGAATCAGACGTTGGATCGTTTGGGAGAAAGGCTGGCTGAAATGAATAGCGGAGACAAGGAACTGGTGATCACTCGAATTTTCGATGCGCCGCGGGAAGTGGTTTTCAAGGCCTGGACGGATCCCGAACGGCTGAAGCGCTGGTGGGGTCCGAAGAACTTCACCAATCCCGTCTGTGAGGTGGATGTGCGGCCGGGCGGCGCGATGCGGATTGATATGCGCGGCCCGGATGGGAAGTTGTACCCGATGACCGGCATCTATCACGAAATTGTCGAGCCGGACCGGCTGATTTTTACCGCTTCCGCATTGGACGCGAACCGCGATCCGCTCTTTGAGCAGATGACTATCGTGACATTCGAGGATCAGGGAGGGAAGACCAAGTTAACGGTGCACGCGAGCTTCTCCAAAGTTAGAGCGGAAGCCGCGCCGCACTTGGCCGGTGCGGAGACCGGCTGGAACATGTCCCTCGACCGGCTCGCGGACGAGACCGCCCCGAAGGCTCTCCGGGTCACGCGCGTGTTCGATGCACCACGGGATCTGGTGTGGAAAGCGGTGACCGAAGGCGAACGCTTGATGCACTGGTGGGGCCCGAAAGGCTTCACTCCGCTGACGTGCGAGGTAGATCTACGCAAGGGCGGAACATTCCGGTTCTCCTTGCGGGCGCCGGATGGCAGCATGATGTGGGGCAAATGGGTATATGGCGAAATTGTCGCGCCGGAGTTGCTGGTCAGCGTCACTTCCATGACGGATGAGGCCGGGAATCCGATGCGCCATCCCATGGCGGGAACATTCCCGACCGAAGTCCTCTACACCATGACGCTCTCGGAGCGCGACGGCAAAACGACGATGATAGTCTCCGGCGTTCCCTTTAACGCGACGGAAGAGGAGCGGAAGGCTTTCGAAACTGGACGCGATTACATGGAGCAGGGCTTTGACGGGACCCTCAACAAGCTTGCCGCATACCTCCTAAGTAACAGTCCACAAAACTGAGCGTAGGTCGCGGGCACGAATGGAGCTGTTCCTCCGGGAATTGAGGGCCGCGCCGGCCCTTTGCAGGCTGGCCAGTCAATTCTGGGAGGGTTTCTCGGGGGGATCGATGACCAGGAATTCGACCGGGCCTTTGGCTGATTCCAGCCTCAGGCCCGGTGTCTGGATGGCGGTGAAGACCGACGGGCTCGCTCCGTTGCTGGAAGGAACGGGCTCTGCTAAACGGTTTTCCGGAGGTGGCGCCGGAATCGCGGGAAATAAGCAGCAGGTCCTGGCGTGATTCCATTAGCAGGAGCGCACCAGCTTCGGTAGGGTAGAATCGTCGATATCCTATGCCTCTCGCCGCCGGCACTCGTTTGGGGCCTTATGAAATCCTTGCGCCGATTGGAGCGGGCGGCATGGGGCACGTCTATAAAGCTCGCGATACGCGCCTGGATCGCATTGTCGCCATCAAGGTTCTTCCAACCGACAAGATCGCGGACCCGGAACGGAAGCAGCGTTTCCGCCAGGAAGCTAAAGCTGCTTCGTCGCTGAACCATCCCAACATCATTACCATTTACGACATCGGCTCAGAGAATGGCGTCGACTATCTGGCCATGGAGTTCGTGGCGGGCAAGACGCTGGATCAGTTGACTCCGCGCAACGGCATGCGAATCGGGGATCTGTTGGGCTACTCCGCGCAGGTTGCCGACGCGCTCGCGAAGGCTCATCAGGCAGGGATCGTGCATCGCGATCTGAAGCCTTCGAATGTCATGGTTTCAAACGACGGACTGGTCAAAGTGTTGGACTTCGGCTTGGCGAAGCTGGCGCAACCGGCAACGGCCCCAGATGACGCGACCAAAACAATGGCGGCGCTTACCGGCGACGGAGCCATCCTGGGCACCACCTATTACATGTCGCCAGAGCAGGCCGAGGCGAAGCCCGTAGATGGCAGATCCGACGCCTTCTCCTTCGGAGCGATGCTATACGAAATGGCCACAGGGCAACGGCCTTTCCATGGCGAATCGCAGGTCGCGGTGCTGTCCGCCATTTTGCGCGAGGACCCAAAACCCGCTCGCGACATTCGACCTGAGCTACCGGCCGAGTTGACGCGTGTAATCGCCCGGTGCATGCGCAAGGATCCAGCCCGGCGCTTCCAGCACATGGACGATCTGAAAGTGGCGCTGGAGGAACTGAAGGAGGAATCGGACTCCGGCGCGCTCTCGGCCTCTTCCGGAGTCGCGCTTGGCCCCGCCGTTCCATCTGGGAAGAAGCGGATCTGGCTCGCGGCGGGCGTGATGCTATTGGCGGGAGCTGCGATTGCTGGATGGCGAATGAAGACGGCCAAGCCGACCGCGCCGGAAGCACCTCTTCAGCCGATCCCGCTCACCAGTTATCGTGGGAGCGAAAGCTACCCCAGTTTTTCCCCGGACGGGAGCCAAGTCGCGTTTTCCTGGAACGGTGAGAAGGAAAGCAGCTACGACATCTACGTCAAGCTCATCGGCCCAGGCGCTCCTTTGCGGCTCACCAGCAGTCAGGAAGATAGCGATTTTCCGAAGTGGTCGCCCGACGGGCGCATGATCGCGTTCCTCCGGGGAAACTCGGAGGAGAAGTTTTCCATCATCCTGGTTCCGGCGCTGGGTGGGCCGGAACGAAAGGTGGGCGCTTACTCCAGCGCCACTTCCGGGGCGGGCATCGACTTACCGTCGTTGTGCTGGACTCCGGATTCGAAAGCTCTGATCATCTCCGCAAACCAATCGCCGAACCAGCCCAACAGCCTGGTTCTGGTTTCCTTGGAGACCGGCGAGACGAGGACGCTGACGCACCCACCCTTGCAAGTCCGCGGAGACATGCGCCCCGCGGTGTCGCCGGACGGCCAAAGCCTCGCATTCATCCGGACGAACGGGACCGTCTATAGCCTGTGGATGTTGTCGCTTGGGGAGGGTTTCCAGCCCCAAGGCGATCCCAAACAACTGGCCACCGGGGATCTTCGGGTCCTTAGCGTTGAGTGGATGCCGGATAGCCGGGAGGTGCTGTTCTCTTCGGGCCAAGCCAACACCGGCGGAATCTATCGCATGGCCGCTTCCTCGGATGCGAAGCCGCAGGCTGTGCCTGGTGTCGCAACGGGAACGGGCGGCCTCGCTATTTCTTTGCAAGGCCATCGGCTGGCGTATGCCGTTGGTACCCAGGACGCCAATATCTGGAAGGTGGATCTTGACACCAAGTCAGCTGCTCTCGATGCCGGTTTGTCTTCAACATTTCGCGACGCCTTTCCGCAGTACTCTCCGGACGGAAAGCGCATCACGTTTTTCTCGAATCGCGGAGGAAGGTCGGATATGTGGGTGGCGAACGTGGACGGGTCGCAGACTGCCCGGCTCACTTCGATGGCAGGGCCAACCACGGCGAGTCCGCGCTGGTCTCCGGATGGACAGCAGATTGTGTTTGACTCCAATACCGGCGGGAAATATCAGATTTACGAAGTCTCCGCCGATGGCGGCCAGCCGCGAAAGTTATCCAAAGAAGCCGAAGAGTTCACCGCAAATTGGTCGCACGACGGACGCTGGATCTATTTCGCGTCCAATCGCGGCGGCGACTATCAAGTCTGGAAAATGCCAGTGCAAGGCGGCGACCCCGTCCAGGTGACGCGCGGCGGAGGAATCGCGCCGGTGGAGTCTCCGGATGGCAAGACGCTGTACTTCACCAAGGAGATGGGAATGGGAGGTCTATGGAAAATGCCCGTGGACGGCGGCCCCGAAACCCAAGTGATTCCGGATGTCCATCGCTACGATTATGCGGTGACCGGGAAGGGCATCTATTTCGCCACCGAGGGCACGCGAGGCCGAAGCGCAGCGATCCAATTCCTGAACCTCGCAACCGGGATCACTACGCAGATCGTCAAAGTAGATAAGCCTTTGGAATTAGGGCTGACGGTTTCCCCTGATGGCCGAAGTCTTCTCTTCTCGCAGGTCGATAGCTACGGACGCGACCTCATGCTGGTTGAAAACTTCCACTAGAGTCGGCGGTCTTGTGCAGCGTTAGTTCCAGGCCGATGAGATCTTCCCTAATTTCGGCGGGTCCGAATTTGGTCTGATCCAGGAGGCGCTCGAAGTCCTGCTTGGAATAGGCGCGCTTCAGGAGCACAAACCGGAACGTGAACCTGGTCATGAACCCGTTGACCGGTCCGACGTGCATTTCGCTGACGGCGCGGTTGATCGATTCCATGGAGGCGTCACGCCGGAGATCGATGATCATTGCCCGTCCTCCGCCTTTCAGCACACGGTGCATTTCCTGAAGCGCCCGCAAGGGCTCTGTGAAATTCTTGAATGCGGCGCGGCACAGCACGAAGTCGAACGAGCTGTCTTCAAACGGCATATCGGCGGCGTTACCTTGGCGAAAGTCGACCCGGACTTGAGCCTCCATGGCATTGCGTTGGGCGATCTCAACAAAGGTGCGGCTGATGTCGAGCCCTTTGATCCGGTAGCCCTCGCGCCTTCTTGTGCCAAGCTTCGCCAGCTCGATTGCGAAGTAGCCGGGGCCGGGAGCCACTTCGAGCACTCGTGCGCCGGGAGGCAGGGTTTCATCGACACGCTTGGCCAGCGCCTTGAAATCCTGCATGGATTTGCGGGTCAGCGAGGCGTACCACTTCGCGGTGAGGCCCTCCATGCCCAAACCTTTGTAAGCTTTTGAAGAGGGAGCACTTTGAATGAGTGTTGAATCCATGAACGAAATATCCTTTCGAAAAGGATGTTAGCGCGATGCTCGACCGCTTCCCAGGGTGTATCGGTGGGCGGCGGATGGATGCCGGTGAGAGACCAACTTCGGCGGTCAGTTCGTTAGCCCGCAGAGGCCGGTAAGCGGCCCTCTCCCGAAAGGAACAGCTCGGCTCATGGCCGCGACCCAGGCTCCCTTTGGCGGGCTGTTTCTGAGGAGCTAGGTTAAATCCAGGCCTTCGAGCTTGCCGGTGGCATCGCCGAAGTGCTCCATGGGAAGTCCCATACGATCCATCATGGTGAGGTGCAAATTGCACATCGGAGTCTCCTTGCGATAGACCACGTGCCGGCCGGTCTTGATGAACCCGCGTGCGGAACCCGCGATCACGGTAGGCAGATTCTCGTGAATATGGTTGTTGCCGTCCGCCAGCCCGGCGCCGTACACGATCATCGAGTTATCCAGCAGTGAGCCGTCGCCTTCCTTCAAACCCTTCAACCTTTCCATCCATGCGTTGAATTGGGTCATGTGGTAGGTATTGATGAGCGTGACCTTATCCATCAACTCGACGATGTTGCGGTGATGCGTCAATGGGTGATGCCCATCCGCAATTCCCAGTTCGCGGTAAGCGCGCGATGTTCCTTCCCGGGTTACCAGGAATGTCGAGACGCGGGTGAGATCGGCTTGGAACGCTATCGTCAGCATGTCCGACATGAGCTTGAAGTGCTCGGCAAAATCGGCCGGGACGCCGTAGGGTTTCTCCATGTGCGGATCGATCTGTGAGTTATCGTTTTCCGCCTTCTCAATTTGCCCTTCAACTTCGCGGATGGAAGTAAGATATTCATCCAGCTTGCGCTTGTCGGTGGGACCCAGCGAAGTCTGCAAGGTCTTGGTATCTTCAGTCACAAAATCCAGAATGCTGCGCCGATACTTCCCTTGACGCGCGCGCGCTTCCGGGCTCATGGCCGCTCCGTCGCCGAAGAGCCGCTCGAAAAGCTGCCGCGGATCGAGAATGGGCGGAAGGGGTTGTGTCTCGCTCCTCCATGCCAGATTGTTCGTATATGCGCAAGAGTAGCCGGAATCGCAATCGCCGGCTTGCCGCGCGTCCTCCAAGCCAAGCTCCAATGATGGGAACCGGGTCTGCTTCCCGATATGATTCGCCACCAACTGATCGCACGAGACGCTGGCTTTGATATCGGTAACGGTCTTCTTCACCTGCACTCCAGTGAGATACGAACCGCAGCAGCGGCCATGATCGCCGGCGCCATCGAGCAGTGCGCGTCCCGTGTTATGCGTGAGACTTCCCAAGACCGTGATATGGTCCTTCATCGGCTCCAGAGGCTTCAGGATGGGACTCAGCTCGGCCAGCGGACCTTCGTAATCGAGGTTGTAATTGCGCACGTCCATGCCGTTGGGAACGTAGACGAACGCCATTCGAAGCGGCGGCTTGGGAGCCTGTGCCAGCGCGGGGGCCATGGAGTCGAGGAATGGGAGAGCAACCGACGTGCCCAATCCCTTCAGCAGTGTCCGTCTCGAAAGCGCTTTTCGTGTGATGATCATCGCTCGCCTCTCAATGTGTTCCTTCCTCTCCGCGCCTGGATTGGAACGGAAGGCTTCTTACAACTTCGAAAATCAGAGTCTGAAATGGATAGCCCGCGTCGGCGACGCGCTGGTTGATTTCGTCGACCACTCGATCGTCAGAGGGCTGCAGCCCTCGCCCGAGCGCGTAAGTCAGCATCTTCTCAGTCAGACAGCGCGAGAAGTCCGGGAGCAGCGACGTCAGAACGGCACGCATCTCGGCCGGGGTCGAAAAAGTCTTCCCGTTGGGGAGCGTCCCGCTTGCATCGACAGGGAACTTGCCATCCTCGGTGCGCCAGCGGCCGATGCCATCGTAATTCTCCAGCCCGAACCCGAGCGGGTCCATCTTGCCGTGGCAGGACGCACAGACGGCGTTCGCCCGGTGAACCTCCATCTGCTGGCGCATGGAGGACTCCACGCCGACGGCGTTCTCGTTCAGAGGAGGGACGTCTGGCGGCGGAGGGGGCGGAGGAGTCCCCAGAATGTTTTGCAGAATGTATTTGCCGCGAATCACGGGTGATGTGCGGGTGGGATAACTCGATACCGTCAAAACTCCGGCTTGACTCAGAACGCCGCCTCTTTGATCCGTCGTCAAATCCACGCGGCGGAAATCCGGCCCTGTGACTCCTGAGATCCCATAGTGTTTTGCGAGCGTTTCATTCAGAAACGTATACTTCGCGTTCAGGAAATCCGAAATCGGAAGATTCTCGCGCAAGACGTGCTCGAAGAATAACCGTGTTTCTTCCTTCATGGCGTCGCGCAGTACGGGATTCCATTGGGGAAACTTCTGCGGATCCGGCTTAACGAAATCCAGATTGCGTGTCTCCAGCCACTGCCCGGCGAAGTTCGCAGAGAAGGCCGCGGATTTCTCATCCGCCAGCATGCGCTTGACTTGCTTGTCGACAACCGCGGGTTCGCTCAATTTTCCGGACTCAGCCAGGCTGAGTAGCTCTTCATCCGGCATGGAACTCCACAGGAAATAACTCAGCCGCGACGCCAGCTCAATGCCCGTGATCCTGTGAACCTGCGTGGGGTCCGTGGGATTGGCATCGTGCTCGATACGGAAAAGGAAATTCGGCGAGACGAGGATGGCTTCGATGGCCAGTTGGATTCCCTGCTCCGCTGTCTGGCCGTCGGCTTGAGCCATATCGACGAATCTCAGCAAAGGTGCAACGTCGTGGCTCGTGACCGGCCGCCGATAGGCGCGCCTGGCGAGCGTGGAGAGGATCCGCTCGACACAGGCGCGGCCGGACTTCGGGTCGCAAATCAGGATCTTCTTGCGGCTTTCTTTTTCCACAGTGGACGGGAACGGGCCGGTGAAGACGATCGACTCCAGGAACTTGTTCTTCTTCTTGTTGTAGAAATCCTTTTCGGAGAGATCCTTCACGAAAGGATCGTCAATGAATCCGACGCGGAACACATGGTCGCCGGCGGGCAGGTACAGGTGCATGTGTTCATCGGAGTAAGGATCGAAGTAGACCAAGCCCGACGGCTTCGTCTCCACCTGCTGCGTGTGCAGGAGCTTCCCGTCCATCCAAAAGCCCATGGTTACTGGCTTCGCGTCTGCGGCGCGCTCGCCGGGAAGGCCGATGAGGATATCGTATTCGGCGTCGAAATCGACGCGGTGGGTGGCCTCGATGGTGCTCACGTCGATGCGGCGGATGCGTTTGTCCTTGTTGTGATATTCCACCTCAATCGGCTTGGGCAGAGGGTCCGCGCCAATGGCCCGCGCCGCGATCCGCTCAGCTGCGTTCAGGTACCGCTCCATCAGCACCGGTGAGACGGTGAGGATTTCGCCCACGTTGTCGAAGCCCCCGCCCGAATCGTCGGCGGGAAACTCCTTGTCGGCGCGGAAGTCGACAGCCAACAGATCCCGAATTGTATTGGAATATTCGTTTCGATTCAGACGATGCGCAGTCACGCGGCCCGGATCGGGCTTGACGTTCTTGTCAGCTAGCGCCAAGCGGGCTTGGACGAAATTCACCAGAGCCTTGACCTGCTGTTCAGGCGGGCGCGCTCCCCCGGGAGGCGGCATCTGCCCGGAATTGATTTTACGAACGATACGTTCCCAGACGTCCCGGCTCGCGGTCAGCGAGTCCGCCGACTTCAGTGTCGCCACGTCAAGATTCGCGGTCAGCAAGTCCGCGTTGTGGCATTGCGAGCAACTCTGGGTGAATACCGGCAGTACGTTCTTCTCGAACTCGGCTTGATCGGCGGGCGTCGCCGCGCGCGCCGAACCGGTCATGCACAAACCGGCGGCGAGAATCGCCAGAATCGGGGCGACTTTATCTGGGGCTTTACCGGCGTTCTTCTGCTGCTGCGCGCCGCGTCCGCGGCCTCCGGGCTGGGCTCGTTTCGCGCTGGCGAGCTCCACGTAACTTTGAATAATCTTGTCCTTCTGACTAGGATCGGCGATCAGCATACGATGCTTTCCAGCGGTAGATTCGGCGAACTTAGTGCGGCCGTCGTCGAGGACCGTAATCGTGCCCGGCGCGGAGAGCGTAAACAAGCCCCCCTCTGGACGGACGGCATACAGAGCCGCGGCCAAGGTTGTCGAAGGCGCATCGTACGGCATCGGTTTGTAAGCGCGATAAGCGTCGGCAACCGGATGATTCGGAGCCCATGCAAAATCCTTTTCGATGCTGGCTCCAGGGAAGAGAATGCCGTCGGATGCCTCTGCTCCCGCTACGACGATCGGCGTGGGCCAGTCGGCAAAAAGCTTTCGGGCGGCAGGGATGTCCCCGTCGAGCCCGAGACTCATTGACAAAGGCTCTGCCACCACCAGCAGGCGAACGCGCCTCGCGAATAAATCCTTCGGGCCTGGCAGAGCCAGCGCTTGAGCCACATTGGTGGCAGGCCCGGAGAGCACGACCACGGCATTCTGTTCCTGCTGCGCCGAGATGGCGTTCCGGATGGCAGCGGCCACATCGGCCGTGTCGTTCAGCTTGTGGATGGTGGAGTCGTAGACCGGTTTATCTTCTGGAGTCTTTCGCGATAATGCCGCCAGCAGCATCGGCACATCCCCCGCAGGCTTGCCTGTGGCCGGGAAACCGATGGGAAGACCGGCCCGGCTTGGCTGAAATCCACCGCCTGCCTGGCCTCCATAAAACCGGCTGACTGCGTCGCAAAAAGCAGCCGTAGACAGATTGTACCGGCTGACGCTGAGAGCGGCGATCTTTGCTTGACGCGCGCTTTCGAAGCCGAACAGCAGTGCCAGCGCCAATACCTGATCGATCCCCTCGAAAGAGGAATCGTAAATGACTGCCAGCGGCGCTTTTTGTCCCGGAGCCTGCACGAGTTTAGATAGCTATCTCCCTGCGAATTCTATACTATGGGCACCTCGGAGCCAAGGCCCCCCTCTTGGTCTACTTGCTTGTCAACTCCAGGACAGAGATTGAATACGGAGGGAAGTCGCGCGTGAAGTTGGGGCCGAGTCCGTTGACGTTCGATGTGACAGGCGCTACTTTCTTCGGCTCCGTGATTGAGTTGGTGTCGTCCGGGCTGCTCGCCGCCATCGTGGTGATCTTCCCTCCCGGCTGCACGCTGGTTAAGCCGCTGATCGCAAGATGCACGGTTTGGGCTGTCGCGGCGCGATTCACCACCTTGACATAAATCGTGCCCGTTTTAGAGTCCCGCGTCGCGTTGAAGAAAAGGAGTGGGACCTGCTGCGGCATCGGCGTCCGGGGAGGTTGTCCGGCGGCGCCTCGTCCCGCGGGCGGCGTCCATTCACGGGTAGGGACGCCCTGCTCCGATATCGCCAAAACATTATCGCCGTGATGCGTGCTGAACATCTGCTGGGCGTAGTAGGCGGGAGATCCGTAGCTGGAGGTAGTGTTGTAGCCGATTAAATCCGTCATCCACTGCATTCCGCCGGGGTTCACGTTCACTAAGAGAGGCGCATACGCTTCCATGATCACGAGGTCAGCATTTCGTTCCATGCCGGCCATCCAGGCGGCGTCGCCCAACGCCGCGCCCATGTTCGGAGTCGGACTACCGACCCGCGTTGCCCACTCGCCGACGAACACCTTCGGACCGGCGCGGGGGCGCATGTCGTAATCGTGGGCGTGCGATGCCATTTCCTCCTCCGACCGCCGATAGTAATGTTCGTCGATCACATCCGGGACCCGATTCTTGATGGGGGTGGTCGCGATGAGTTTCAACTGAGGATACTTGGCCTTGATCGCGTCGAAGATCTGCGCGAAGCGGCCCTCATAGCTTCCCTGCTCTCGGTCGAAATTGTCTTCGTTCCCGATCTCGACATACTCCAGCTTGAACGGCGCGGGATGCCCGTCCTTCGCGCGGCGCGCTCCCCACGTAGTGCTGGCGTCGCCGGTGACATATTCGATCTCGTCGAGCGCATCCTTTACATATGGATCGAGATCGGGGCCGAACTTCACACGCTCCTGCCGCAACGAATAGCCCGCATAGACTGCCAGCAGGGGCTGCATGTTCAGGTCCTCGCACCAATCCAGAAAATCCAGCAGCCCCATCCCGTCGGACGACCAATACTTCCAGGCGTCGTCCATGTGCCCGGGCCGTTGGGAGACGTCGCCGATGGTCTTCTTCCAATCGAAGCGAGTCTGAATGGTGTTGCCTTCCAGGTAATTTCCGCCGGGAAATCGCAGGAAGCCCGGCTTCATATCGGCGAGCAGTTGCATGATGTCCGGCCGATTCCCATTGGCACGATTCTTAAACGTTGGCGGAAAAAGCGAAACGAAACCAAACCAAATTGTGCCGGGTTTGCTGACGGACAGCACCAGCTTATTGTCAGCGGATGCTTTTGCGCCGGCTGCGGCGGTCAGCTTTACGTCGTACTTCGTCCATGTGTTCCCGACGCGGGCAATCTGCGCTGTGGCCTTCGTTGTCGCGCCATCGTTGCTGACCAGGGACACCGTAACCGGACCCGCGGACTCCGCGGCCTTCGCGTAAATCGAAACCTTGTACGATGTACCCGGCTTTACCGGAATCCCCCAGAAGCCCTCGTTCGCAGCCCCGACTCTCGCATTGCCGGATGCCTGCGAGATCGTCAGCTTGAGGCTGGCAGGCGCCGCGTCATTCAACGGCTGGGTGGCGTCAAGGGCCATCGATCCCACGCCGCCAGCCTCCTGAATGAGCTGCCAATGCACGGGCTCCTTGGCGTCTTCCTTGAAATTACGATTGCGAACCAGCTCGCCGTAAAGGCCTCCGTCGTACGAGTAATTTATCTCCTCCGTCATCAGCCCGTAGAACGCAGGATTCACCTTGGCCGTTACCTGATCGGCTTTAATGTGGAGCGCGATGGCGTCGCCCTGCCCGTGCAACGCAGCCGCGACGCCAAACAGGATCGCGCCAACCGCGGGAAAGTATTGCGCTTTCATTTCGATTTCACCGAGTCATTCTTCGAGGGTTCATTGAAAGAGCGTTCCGTCATATTGTGCGGATCCACCGAGACAGCGTGATCGCGCCACAGCCAGCGCATCATTTCCGGCATGATCGCGCCTCCCATTTTCTGCCCGTGTTTATTCATGCCCCAGGCGTAGTTCACCTCGTAGCCTTTGTCGGTCAGAGCCTGCATCAGCCGCACGTTCTGAAAGAACCAGTCGCGAGTCGGATCTTCAACGCGATTGTCGTTGCGCCCATCCTGCATGAAAATCCGAATGGGCTTCTTCTCGCTTTTCATCACCGCTTCTGGATATACATAACCGCCCCGAAGGTTGGTGTAGCTGCCGACGATGCTCAGCACCTTGCGGAACTGATTGGGCCGCTCCCACGCCACCGTAAACGCGGCGATCGCCCCGGAGCTTGCGCCGCCGATGCCATGCTGTTCCGGATCCTTGGAGATGTTGTACTCCTTGTTCAACACCGGCATCAACTCATCGACAATGACGCGCGGGTACGCATCGCCCAGCGCGTTGTACTCAAGCGGACGGTTGGTGGTGCGGTCGCCCCAATCGGCCGGGGTTGGCTCAGGCTGATCGGGCCGGCGGCCGGGGTTGATGAACACCGCGATCATCACTGGAATCTCGCGGCGGTAAATGAGATTGTCCATCACGTTCTGCGCGCGCAGGTCGCCTTGCGGAGCCATAAAGGCCTGGCCGTCGTTGAAGATCATCAGGCTGGCCGGCACGGCGGGATCGTATTGCGCCGGGACGTAAACAAAATATGTGTGCTGAGTGCCCGGGAACACCTGGCTTGGCAGCGTGAAGGGTCCTCGGATCTCGCCTTTGGGCACACCATCCTGCGGCATGGAATCGGGCCCCAAACGATATTGGCTATCCGGATTAGGCGCTGGATTCGCGGGCGGCGTCTGCGCGGCGGCGACGGAGGCAAGCAACAGGGCGCATACGAGTACTTGTTTCATACGGAAAGTATATTCCTTTTGCTAAAAAACAGGGGCTCGGCCCGATGCATCATAGCGTGTTGTATTTTGGTTTTGCAAACCACGCCAGTCCCATGTCATCGCGAATGACTTTTTCGAGCGGTGTGGCAGCGCATTCGTGCGCCGGCTTATTAGGTAATGTCGCCTTCCCTCCGGGGAACAAACAATCGACGCGTGCCACAGGCAGTGAATCCTTAGAGGATCCCAGATGAGGGCCGCCATCTATACCCGATATGGACTTCCGGACGTCGTCCAAATCGAGCATCAACGGGCTTTGGCGGCCGAGGAGCATCAAAATACTGGAATCGAGTTCTCCGGAACAGTCGAGTCGGTGGGCAAGGCGTGACCCGTTTCCTTGACGGCGACCAGGTATTCGGAGGAATGGGGCTGAGGTTCGGCTCGCATGCCGAGTACTCTTGCGTACGTGAGGATAGTGCGCTGGCGCGAAAGCCGGTCAACATGACGCTTGAGGAAGCCGCGGCGGTCTTCTTCGGCGGGTGACGGCCGTGCACTTCCTTAAGAAAGGGAAGATCCAGGCCGGACAAAAATCTCATTTACGGAGCGTCGGTGAGTATCGTTCTATGTTCTGGTGGCTGGTTCTTCCGACCTGTCATCCAGGCATCACAGGCGCCGCAAAAGTCTATTCGCTGGCACAGATCGCCGAAGCCCATCGGCACGTCGAGGCTGGCCACAAAAAAGGAAACGTGGTCATCGTCGTCGAATCCATTGGCAACGCTTCGCGTGGGGGTGGCATAATCGGGGTGACGATGCGCCGTATTGCCATCAGCGGTCTTCTTGCTGCCACATTGCTCGCTCAGGCGCCAGCCAAGCTTCCATCCGATCTCAAATTTGAAGTTGCATCGCTCAAGCCCAGCGAAGGGGCTCAGCAAGGCGGCGGAATCCGTCCCGCACCCGGCGGCCAGCGCTACGAGGCCACGAATTGTCCGATCAGACTCATGATCGAGGTCGCGTTCCGCCTCAAGGCTGAGCAGGTAACTGGTGGACCGGGATGGCTGGATACCGACCGCTTCGACATGGAGGCCCGGGCGGAGAAGCCTTCAAGCGCCGATGAGCTTCACGTCATGCTGATCAACATGCTGGCCGACCGGTTGCAATTGAAGTTTCACCATGAGAAGAAAGACATGCAAATGTACGCCCTCACGGTGGACAAAAGCGGACCCAAGCTGACGCCGCACGAAGCCGCGAATGCCGGGGACACCTGGATCGATCAGTCTGAGACTGCGTTCTTGCATATGAAGCTGAAGGCGACATATGCTCCCCTGGATTACTTTGCGTTTCGCCTGTCTCAGTTCATGGATCGGCCGGTTGTCGACTTGACCGACTTGCATGGCGGCTACGATTTCACTTTGGAGTACACCCGGGAATTGCCGCTCGGATTTCCTGACGGCGGGAAAATCAACGGCGAAGAGCCCGATACTTCAGGTCCCACTGTCTTCGCGGCAGTGAAGCAGCAGTTGGGTCTGGAATTGAAAGCCCAAAAAGGCCCCGTGGACATAATCGTCATCGACCACGCGGAGAAGCCTTCGGCGAATTAGCTGGCGATTCCCAGGCGGCCGGCTGATACAATCGGGCTGTGTTGCGGAGGAGCGCAGTCGGAGTTCTATTCGGAGCTTGCCTTCGCGGTGCTGTGGCGGGCGCCGTCGGCAGTTTGGATACGCTGCTCGGTTCGCCCCTGGCTGCGGCCGTCCTGGTTGACATTCCCAGCCGACGCCTGATCGCGTCTGGTGGTTCCGCGCTTGCGCGCCGATTGTTACAGCCGCCTGGCTCGACGCTGAAACCGTTCGTGCTCGCGGCATTAATCGAAAGCGGCAGACTGAAGCCAATGGAACTTTTCCATTGCCCGGGTCGGCTTCGGATCCGCGACCGATCCTTTGATTGTGTGCATCCGGTGCTTGCAGCGCCGCTCAGCGTCAATACTGCATTGGCATATTCGTGCAATTGTTTTGTCGCGCATGCGGCGGAGCGATTCCAACCGGGCGAACTGGCGAAGGAACTTGAAAGATTTGGGCTCGCCGCTCCCCCCCGCCTGTTCGGAGGTGACGAAGCGGCAGGGCACATTCGTCCGGCGATGGGCTTCGACGCTCAGCTTCTGCAGGCGCTGGGCGAGGACGACGTGGAAATCACAGTGGCCGCGCTTGCGGTCGCGTATCGTCTGCTCGCTCTGAAAATCAATCAGCCCGAAATGCGAACGATTCTCGACGGCCTCGAAGGCGCGGTGGAGTTTGGCACCGCTCAGAACGCAGCGATCTCCGGAGTTCGCGTCGCTGGAAAAACCGGCAGCGCGATCACGGCTTCGGGCCAGCCGGTGGCTTGGTTCGCTGGATTTCTTCCCAGTTCCGCCCCCCAGGCGGCGCTCGCGGTGATGCTGCCGGGCAGGTCGGGCGGCGCGGATGCGGCGCCAGTCGCGCGCAGGATTTTCGAAGCGTATCGATCGGGCCGATTATGAGGCGCTCGGTGATTCTCCTGTTGCTTTTCTTGCCGCTCGCGGAGACCGCAATCGCGCAGAACTCGATCAAAGTTCAGGTTCGCACGCAGAGCGGGGCCAAGCTGGTCGATCTTCCGTTGGAGCGTTACGTCGCCGCCGTGCTGGCTGGCGAAAGCAGCATCTTCCAATCGAAGGAAGCTTTGAAAGCCATGGCCGTGGCTGCAAGAACTTACGCCGTGCGATTACGCGGGCGGCACAGCGCCGAAGGGTTCGACTTTTGCGACACCACGCATTGCCAGCGCATCGAGCTGGAAGGCATCAGTGCGCGTCTGGAATCCGCGGCTGCCGACACCGCGGGCGAGCTGTTATGGTATCAAGGCAAGCCGGCCTTCACGCCTTACACGCGTGACTGCGGCGGCCGCACGGAGGAAGCCGCGGCAATCTGGCCCGACCTCGCCGAGCCCTATCTCAAGAGCCACGAAGATCCGTATTGCGCGCGGCGAGGATCGTCCGCGTGGCAGTGGAACAGCGATCCAAAACGCATTTTGCAAGCGCTGCGCGATTCGGGTCTCCGCGCGCCGGACGGTCTGAATCGCATCGCGATTCTAGACCGCACGCCCTCCGGCAGGGCCTCGACATTGACCCTCGCGGGTGCAAGCGGATCGGTGCGCATCAGCGCGGATTCCTTCCGCTTCGCGGTGGGCCGCGAGCTTGGGTGGAATACTCTGCGCAGCGATCGTTATCAAGTTGAAGCCTCGAACGGCCGCATTGCCTTTGAAGGCTCCGGCAGCGGCCACGGAGTGGGCCTGTGCCAAGTTGGCGCGGAACAGATGGGCACGAACGGCCGCTCTTATCGAGACATTTTGGCGTTCTACTATCCGGGTACGCTCGTCGGACTCACCGGACGCGGACTCTCGTGGCAACGGTTGAGCGGCGATTCCCTCACGATGCTGACCACGCAGCCGGATCAGGATCGCGCGGTCCTCGCGGCGGCGGAGCGCATTGAACGCACCCTCGCGCAGCGCACCCACTGGCCCGTTCCGCCGAACATCGAGCTGCGAGTTTACCCGGACCTGGACACGTTCCGGAATGCGACGGGAGAGCCGGGCTGGGTCGCGGCGCACACCGGCGGCAGGCGCATCGATCTTCAACCCGTGGCCGTTTTGCGTGCGAAAGGGGCGCTGGATACGACTCTGACGCACGAACTGGCGCATGCTTTTGTCGAATCGCAGGCGACTCCAGCGACGCCGCTCTGGTTCCGCGAAGGCTTTGCCGAGTTTCTCGAAGCCGGCCGAGGCACCGGTTCTCCTAAGATTCCCGCCGAGGCCGATCTGCGCCAGACTTCCGACGCGGCGCGCGCCCGCCAGGCGTATGCGCAAGCACAGGCGGAAGTTGCAGAACTGATCCAGCGTTATGGTGAAACGACGGTGTTGGACTGGGTGAAGCGCGGCTTGCCCGCGGACGTCGCGAACGCCAGCGCCAGCCACGCCGCTCCGAAAAGCAAGTAAGCGAGCGTGGCGCGCAATAGGAAGCTGACCACTTCCATCGCGAAGTTTCCGCTTCTCGGCGTCCACCCGAGAACCTTCAGCGGAATCCAGGCCACGCCCAATAGCAAAAGAGGCGCGGCGAGCCAATACCACCACTTTCGAGCTCTCGCGCCGATCGCCCCAAAGCCTCGCCAGCCATCGGTCGAAATGGCGGCGAGCATCGGGAGCAGCAACACTGGCAATACCGCCCAGCGCAGTAGCCATAGCGCCCAGTCGAAAACTTTCAACACGGCTGCGGGCGTGACGGGCTTGCGAAATGTCAGGGTGAAGTAAGAAGCCAGAGTGAAGGCTGGATCTGAGCTGTAATCCTGCCACATTGCAAGAAGCCAATACAGCACCGCGATTCCAAACGCAGCCGTAGCCATCGGAAGCACGTTTCTGGCGGCGATTTTCCAAGCCGTCGATACTTGTTTGCGTTCGGCGGCGCTGAAAAACGCAAACGTCGCTCCATATGTCGAGCACGCCAGCGCGACGAGAAGCAGCCCGATGAGGGCGCTTACGGCCAGCGCTGAGCTGCGGCTTTCGCCGATCCCGAGCCAATAATATCCGCACCCCAGCAGCACAGCGTTTGCGAGCAGGTGCACCACCGCGAGCCGCCACACCTACTTCACCTCCAACTTGCGGCTTTCGCTGGTGGCGCTCACCTCGGGCTGGTACATGGGTCCAACCCGCGCAGGGCTCACCTGGAAGATTCCTGCGTTCACCACTTTCAGCAAGTAGAAATACTGCTGTTGGCCTTTGAGGAAATAGGTTTGGAAAATAGCCATGCGATCATCGTGAAGCTCGCGCCGAGTGAAGAAGTAGCGCCACCACGGCGGCCGATTGCGAATTTCGTAGAGATTATCGCGCTCAATAAATTCGGCGCCCGACGGAATCGGATCCTCAATCAGGAGATACTTCCATTCCGACCCAGTCACGGTAAGCCGAACCGCCAGAATGTCGCCCGTTTGAACCGGTCCATTTAATGGAACCGTGTCATACACGATCTTTTCTCCGTTGCGGGAAGGCGTCAGCCGGTAGTAATCGCGCAGCAGGTTCAAGGATACGCCGCCAGTCTTCTGCAATTTCGCTTCAGCCGAATAATACTCCGAGCGAACTGAATAATACAGGCGTCCCGTGCCCGAAACCTCGACGCGGATATGGTTCACGCCGGGGTCGAGCTGGCTGTCTTCCAGCTTCACATCCGGAGGGTTCAGGCCTGTCGCTTGATCGATATTGCGAGTCAGTACGGCCTTGTTATTCACGTACACGGTTGCGGTCAAATTCGGTTTTAGTTCGTTGGCCGTCCTCAAATAGTCGGTGAGACCGTAGATCACCATCGCGGTTTGTTTCGTGGACGACCACCAATAACCTTCATTACGATGATTCATCAACCACAGCGCCGCTTTGGGCAGTAGCGTCGCACCCCGGCCCTGCCGCGCCAGAAGCCTGGTGGCGAACGCCGTCGCTTCCGGAGTCGTGTCGGCGGAGAAATCGAGCATGGGATCGCGCTCCGACGGCCACCATGCCTGCTCCGGATCCTGCTGCGCGCGGCCTTCCACCGCCGCGGCGATTTCCGCGGCACGGTTGTCGTGCAATTGATCCAGCGCCAAGCCCAACAGCGCCAACCCGTAAGAAGACATGCTGCCGCGTGCGCCGTAAGCGGAATTCATAACGTTCGCATCGGCCTTCCCTGCCAGCGCCAACGCATACGCGAAGTAAGCCCGCAAATCGGGATCGCGCTGAGGATTGGCGGCGAGATCCTGCAATAGCCATTTGACGCCGAAGTCGAGCAGGTCCGGCCGCACCTTGACGCCGCTGGCGCCGGCCTGGGCCAACCCTGCGACCACATACGCGGTCATAAAAGGATGGGAGTCGTCGGTTTCCCACCAGCCCCAGCCGCCGTCCTTATGCTGGAACGCGTAGAGCCGTTCCAGGCCGTCGCGAATTTTCTCCTGCAACGCAGGTTCATCGATATTCGCGTTGAGCCCGAGTTCACGCACCGTGCCTTCGACGATGATATCGGGCAGGAAGCTGGACATCGTCTGCTCGACGCATCCATACGGGAAGGTAGTGAGGAAATCCAGCGCGCCGAATAACGAACCTGCAATGGAGGGCGAAACCTGAAGCGAAAGCGAGCGCGAGCCCGGCTGAACCTTCGCCGTTACTCCAGGCGCCGGAAAGCTCATATCGAACGCGGCGTTTCCTCCCGGCGTGATCGCGCCGCCGTGCGCGCCGGTCAGCTTCACGCCCGGCACGTTCACCGGAAGCTCCATTTCAAGGCCATCTGATTCCTCATTCGTCAGAGCCTTGCCGGTGATCGTCGCCGTGCGCACCTGCTGCACACGCACGCGCCAATCTACTTTGGCTTCTCCGCGGCTAGCGATCTGGACGTCCTTGGTGCCGCCGTCCAAAATATCGAGACCTTTGACATCCAGCGAAACGCGCGCCGTCTTCGCATCCGAAAGGTAATTGTGGACCAGCGCGGAGATGACCATTTCGTCGCCTTGCACGAAGAAGCGCGGGACTGCCAGCCTCAGAATGAGGTTCTTGCGGACGATGGTCTTGAGCACGGCAGAGCCAACCTTGGTGTCCGGAGTGACCCCGCGCACTGTCGCGCGCCAGGTTGTGAGCGAATCCGGAAACTCGACTTTGGCATGCGCTATGCCGGAATTGTCAGTCGTTAGATCCGCGTCCCAGAACGCCGTATCCGGAAACGCCTTTCGGATTTTCGGCAGCACCAGGCGGTCCGGTTTCAATTGCGCCAGATGCGAGGGCGCCCGCAAACCGGCCAGTTGCATTCGCCGCGTGCCGGCTTCTCCGGTGAAGTAATACTGGAGCGAATTGTCCGTGAAGACGCGATTGAAATCGCGGGCAAAGAAGAAATCCAAAATTGCCGGTGTCGAATCGGGCTGGATCCCGTAGATAGCTTCGTCCACGACGCCCAAACTGAATTCGGCGCCCGGCACCGGCTTTCCGTCGACGCCCGTGGCTTCGATGCTGTATTCGGCGGATTGCCCGGGCTGGTATTGCGGCTTGTCGGCTTTCAGCGACACCTTCATCTGATGCTGCACCGGAGGCACCTTCACGAACTTTGAGCCATTGTGGAATACGCCGTCGCGCACAAAAGCCGCACTCACTGCGACGCCGGGCTCATCCTGAACTCGGAGCGGTAGCTCGAACGATACTGTCGAATCCTGCGAGCGAAGCACTTTATATTCGCGCACGTTCCGCCCTTCGATGGTCACGTACACGGCGGTATTAGGCTGACCGGCGGCGATCAGCAGCTTCGCAGTCTCCCCGGCCACGTAGGTCTTCTTCTCGGTGACGATGGGAACCGTAGGATTTTCGACGCTTTCAAAATCCCAATTTCCTCCCGATACCCATACAGAGGAACTGCCTTCAGGCTCACGCCCGTTGCTGCCGCGCGCGGTTGCCTGAACCTGAAAGCTGCCTCCCTGAGCCGGAATATCCATCGTGACCTCGGCGTTGCCCTCGGCATTCAGTTCGGCGTCGGCGGAGCTCTTCAGTTGGGACTGGTCCGGCTCGCGGAAGTTCCATCGCAGCAGCTCGACATGAACGTGCGATCGAACCGGCTGATTGTTGTAGTCGCGGGCTTGAATCGTAAAAGAAGCTTTGGCGCCAGGATTGTAGAAATACCGCTGCGGCGTCACTTTGACGAAGAACGATCCGTACGTGGCAATGGCCCAGCCGGTCCCGTCTATCTCGCGGTTGGCGGAATCGGTGACCCGGGCTTCGATGCGGTAAGCATAATCGAACTTGCGATCGGAGACGGTAGTAGGAATATTGACCACCAGCTTGCCGTCTGCATCCAGTTGACCCTCCTGTTCGAGGATCTGGTCGCCTCCATCGTCGTCGTTATTGCCCGGCTGCGCGCTGGAGTCAAGATCTTCGTCGTCGGCGTCGTACAGCAGCGGAGACCAATAGCGGCTGCGATAGATATCGTATTTTACTTTCCCTCCGGCCACGGGCTCGCCGAAATAATACTGGGCGTTAATAGTCGCACGAATCTGCTCGCCTTCCAGCACACGCGAAGTAATCGGAGTAACGTGGACCTCGTATTCGGGTTTCTTGTACTCCTCCACCTCGAAATTGCCGGTCATCCGGTCTTCGCCATAAGTCACCTGCACATAGTAGTTGCCCAGCGCGGCGTTCGCGGCCAGCGTCAGGTCGTCGCGAATCGTTCCGTTGGAAGAAACCGTGAGACTCTGCTGATAGACCGGTTTCTCATCCGGATCTTCGATCTCGACCTTGACTCGCTTGCCCGCTGGAACCTCATAACCGTTGCTGGTCCGCAACCGGAGGATTCCCTTAAAGTGCACCGTGTGTCCGGGCCTATAAATGGGACGGTCCGTGTAAATATATCCGGTCCATTGATCGCTTTCGCCGCCGAAGCCGCTCCCACCCAGCATGTTCGCGGCGATGTCGCGCCCATTCCGCGCGACGACGCGAATATCGTCGACGCCGGGCGGAGCCGAATGGAACTCGGCGATCCCGTCGTCGTTGGTTTCGGTTTCCTCAAGGGTTTTATCTCGGGTCATCGCTGTGACATGGACATGCGCCAGAGGCTGGCCCGTGTTCCGGTCCACGACCAGATTCACAAGCTTGCCGCCTCCGGTCTTACTGACCATCACCGCGTCGGAGACGATGAGCAGAGTATAGGCGCGAAGCTTCCCGTTAACCGCCTCAACCAGATAAACGCCGCGTTCCTTGACCGGCACATCCACAGTCTGTTGCTGGAATTCCTTGCCCTGCATCGGCTGTACGAAAGTCAGCACCAGTTGATCGGGATTCAGCACCGGCGTTTCCGCGTAATGGGTGCCCTTCTCCGCAGTGGCTTGAGGCTGCGGTGAAGAAGAGAACATCCGGGCAAGATGCCCGCTGGGGGAATCGGTAAATTGCGCCCGCAAGGAGCGGCGGATGTCGGCCCGCAATTCGGTCTTCCAGCGATGAAAGCGCTCGATTAACGATTTGTGCCGCGCCTCTGCCGGTACGAAATCGCCGAACGTATGCGGATCTTCGAGCTGCCTGAAAAACAGCACCGGATCGTTGACGCGGTACACGCGGAACTGCAGCGCGCTGATCGCGAACGCGCTGGTCATGACGGTGGGTTTTTCGTTTGAGCCGAAGGTTCGCGACGTGGAGAGGTTGAAAAACGGACGAGTCTCCCGCTGGCTCAAAGCCGCCGCGGCCACGCCCAGCAGCAGCAACAACCGAAGCGTTTTCCGCAATCTCTTCATGCCGTTCCTCATTGAACGCCCTCTCTGAGAATGTTCCAACGCGCCACGCCGAGGAACGCCGGGTTCGACGGCAACGGCCGCCATTCCGGCTGCGGGAAGTGCATCAGTTCCTCGATCGTGAGTCTTTTGATCTCCCCCGGATCGTCGCCGTCAGGACCGGTGTGATACAGCACGTATCGATTTCCGTCGGGCTGCATCTGGCTGGGCCCAAGATAGATCATGCTGTGAAACGGCTCGCGTCCGGCGCGCTGCCGGAAGAAGAGAAGGTCGCCGGGCAGCGCTCGCGACAGATCCCGGCTGACGGTATGAGAGTTGTATCGCCACAATGTGTGCGCGTCGGCGAATTGAAGAAAGGTTCCGTCGTCGAGATCCGTCCTGCGAAACGAGCCGGATTTCGTCCGGAAAAGAGCCGGGCCCAAAGGCGTGAATGGATATTGATACTTCGCGGAGCTGTCAAAGGCCGGGACCAAAGGGAGTTTTGCGGATGCGCCCCAAGCCCCGTCGTGCGCCACCAGCGCCTCGCGGTAAGCGTAGCGGATCAGCGCGGCGCAATCGTTGATCTCGGGCGGCCGGGCGGCAGGCGCTTGGTAGTATTGCGCCTCAGCCAGGAAAGTGAACCAGCGGCGGAACGCCTGCTGATCGTGATCGTCCTGCAATCGCAGGAAATCAGGCGTGCCATCCTCGGCGCTGTCGCGCGGGTCGAGCGTCAATTCCAATTTCGCCGAAGCAGACGCCGCGCCGGAGAGACTGACGCGAATACCGACTGGACCGTTCATGACACCCGCCCGGATGCGCACGGCCCAATTCCCGTCCCCACCGGAGATTTTCTCGACACGAGCGCCGTGAGAGCCAGAGACCGAAACCTCGGGCTTGCCAGGAGCCGGCGTTTGGATCGACAACACCGCAGTGTCGTATCCGTCTGCAACGATGCGATCGGGTTCCAGGCGAAGCGAGAGCGGCGCGAGCTCAGCGTGGCGAACAGTGGCCGGCGCGCGGAGCCTCGCCGAAACCAGGAGGCCGCCAATGGCGACACACCCGCACGTTATAAAAACGCCCGCGACCGGCCGGATCAAATGAGTCGATTATACTCTGCCCGGCGTCTACTTCCAATAAACGCGGTCCAGACTCCGGTACTGCACCGCCTCGGCAAGATGTTTTGGCGTGACGCATTCCGCCGAATCGAGATCGGCAATCGTCCGCGCGACCTTCAGGATGCGGTCGTGCGCCCGAGCGGACAAGCCCAGCCGCCGCACGGCCATTTCCAGAATCCGTTCGCCAGCTTCGTCCAGCGCACAGAGCTTTCGCAATTGCCGCACCGGGATATAGGCGTTATAGAATCCGCGTTGCTGTTGAACCGCGCGCGCGCGGACGACACGCTCCCGAATCTCGGCCGTGGTGGCGCTGGTGTCTTTCCCGCGTAGCTCCTTATAGGGCAGCGCCGGCACTTCGATGTGCAGGTCAATGCGATCGAGCAAGGGCCCGCTAATCTTTCCCAGATACCGCTGAATGATGGCTCCCGTGCAGCGGCACTCGCGGTCTGAGCCGTAGTTTCCGCAAGGACACGGGTTAAGTGAACTAATCAGAATCAGGCTCGCCGGGAACGACAAAGTCATATTGCTGCGAGCTAGCGTCACGGAGCGCTCCTCCAGCGGTTGGCGCAACATTTCAAGTACGTTCCGCGCGAACTCCGGCAGTTCATCAAGGAACAGCACGCCATGATGCGCCAGGCTAACCTCGCCCGGCCGTGGCGTGCCTGATCCGCCGCCCAAAAGCCCCGCATCGGAGATGGAATGATGCGGCGCCCGGAATGGCCGATCACGCATTAGTCCCGTGCCTTTCGGCAGCAGCCCGGCGACGCTGTGGATCTGGGTTGTCTGCAATGCCTCCGCAAAGGTCAGCGGCGGCAGGATTCCCGGGAAGCGCTTGGCGAGCATGGTCTTTCCAGAACCCGGCGGCCCGATCATCATTACGTTGTGTGCGCCCGCGGCCGCCACCTCCAGCGCCCGCTTCGCCGTAGTCTGACCGCGAACATCGCGGAAATCGAGCACGCCCCCCTCAGGAACAGGCTGAGCCTGACTCGCAGCCGCCTCGACCGGCTTGAATTCTTGTGGCTTCTGAAGCAGGGCTACGGCTTCGGCCAGATGCCTCACCGCAAATACCTGAACCCCCTCCACCATGGCAGCCTCGGCCGCGTTATCCGGCGGCACGATCAGATTCCGGATTCCGCGCCGGGCCGCCGCAACCGCCATCGAAAGCACCCCTCGAACTGGCCGCACCGTGCCATCGAGCGAAAGTTCCCCCACGAACAAATGCTCATCAGCGCGCGAAATCACACCCATTGCGCCGAGAATTCCCAGCGACATCGGCAGGTCGAATCCCGCGCCTTCCTTGCGGACGTTGGCGGGAGCCAGATTGATGGTGACCGACTTGCTCGGGTAGCCGAAACCCGAATTCAGCATGGCGGATTTGATTCGCTCCCGGCTTTCCCGCACCGCAGTATCGGGCATGCCCACGGTCACGAAATCCCGGTTGGCGCCGGGATACATGTCTACTTCGACATCAATCAGATGCGCCTCGATGCCGTAGACTGCGGCCGAACGGGTGGTGAAAAGAGCCATCGACCACTAGTGGGAACGGGATCAGGTTTGTCGCAAAGGTTCTTATTTGAGTGATCTCATTTGAGTGGACCGCCGATGACATCGGCGAAAACTACGCCGTCGCGCTCGACCACTTCGCCCGTATGAACTTCGATCGGTTCTGTAAAAACGGGCGCTTCGCAAACGAAAGTGTGGAACTCGCCGTTTTCGCCGCACGGATCGACCCGCTCCGGCAGATCTTGCAGAAATTGCAGATCGAAATCCCGGCCGGCGAAGGATTTGTCCAGCTTCGAAGGATCGACACAAGTAATTTTCGCCTTCACGCCTGCGGCGATCATCTCCAGCCGCCAGTTGCCTGGTAGGGATCTGCCACACCGGAAAGAGAGGCTCCAGACCAGTGCCAGCAAGTTGCCGCTCGCGATACGCCCGAATATCCTCCAGAAACAAATCGCCGAAATCCACGGCGTCGATTCCTTCGGCCACGGCGCGTTCCGTCACTTTGCGCATGATCTCTTGGTGCGCAGCGTTGGAACAGGCCAGGGAAGTTCCACCGGCCGCGTGGCAGATGATCCATCGCGTCGCAAGGGTGCGATTCGGCGGGATTGCGTTGGTTACAGGCGCCGCCGGAGGCGTCGGCACGGCCGCATTGCAATTGTTGCGGCTGGCGGGCGTGAAAACGTACGGCGCGGCGTCGGCGCCAAAGCACGATATTTTGCGGGCGCTCGGTGCGATACCAATCAATTATCGAGCGGGGCCCGTCGACCGGCTTACGCGGGCTCTGGGCCGGACGGCGTCGATTACGTATTCGATGCAATCGGGGGAGCGAATATCAGCAAATGTATCGGCGCGTTACGCCGCGGCGGAACGCTGGTGGGATTTGGTTTTATGGGTGCGCCGGGATTGATTTCGCAGCTGGCTATCTTCGCGAATATATTTGTGGGGGCGCGGCTGCGCGGGCGGCAAGGGAATTCTCGCGCTGGTGGAGGAGCAGAAGATCGATCCGCTGGTCAGCCGCACGTTCCCGCTCCTGGAAGCGAGGAAAGCCCTCGAACTTCTTGCCACAGGTTCGGTCGAAGGCAAGATCGTACTTACTATTTAAAAACGGCCGTTACTTAAAAACAGCTTTGGGCATCTTCACGTGGACACCGTAATTCGGCTTGTCGACGAGCTGCGTAATGGCGACGTTCCCGGCAACACTGACCAGTTGATAGGCCTCATGCTTGGTCAGGTGTTTTGTCGCCGCGAGGAAATCCACCATCTCCTGGATGGCGGCGGTTGTGGCCACCTTCAGATCCTCGTCGGTCGCCATGCTGATGTAGTCTGTGGATGTCTCCGCGCGCGGCCACAACAGCTTCATGTTCTTTCGCACGGTGAGCTGCACTCGGCCACGTAGCGAGGTCTCTAGAGCAGTCTGGTCCACTTCGCCATCTCCCTGCGCGGCGTGGCCGTCTCCGATTTCGAAGAGCGCGCCAGGCGCGAACACCGGAATATACAACGTGGTTCCGGCGACGAGTTCGCGGTTATCGAGATTCCCGGCGTGCTTTCCCGGAGGGTTGCTGCTCACCCGGCCGAGCTCCGGCGCAGGCGCCACGCCCATGCTGCCGAAGAAAGGCTTCAGCGGGATGACGATGCCCGGTTTGAATTCTGAAGTCATGGTCTTGCTGTCGAGCTTCACGATCTTCTGCGGAACCGCGCGATCGCAGTTCGATGGAACGAAGCCGCTGCAACCGTTATAGGCATAATCGATGGCCAGATCGATCGAGAGAAACTTCACTTCCAGCGCGTCGCCCGGTTCGGCGCCTTCGACATACACCGGCCCAGTCAGGATGTGTCCGCCGGGGCCGCGGCGGTCGCCTGTGACTCCGGCGACGATCGCTCTCAGCGAATCCTGAATCTTTTCCGGCGGCACGCCGGCGCGCTGCAAACCCATCGGGTTGTTGGTGAGCAGAGTATCGACGTCGATGATGTCGCCGGATGCGATGCGCAGAGCGGGTTTCGCATCAGCCCAATAATAGCCGTAGGCGACCGTCGACGGCGTAGCTTCCAAGCGGTGAGTTTGCGGAGTTGGCGACTGTCCGGCGACGAGCCCCGCGAGCATGAAGAAAGCAACCGCGATTGGTGATCGGAACATAGCCCATTTTACTGCACTGTTATTCCCGAGGGATTGCGGCCTGCGTTACAGTAATGAAAAGGAAGGGGACTATGCGAAACCGGAACATTGTGATCCTCGCGGCCTTGGCACTGTTGGCTATGGCGACGGCTTTCGCCGCGGACGTGAGCGGAACCTGGACTGCTTCCTTCGATACCCAGGTGGGCGCCCAGAATTACACCTACACGTTTAAAGTCGAGGGCGGGAAATTGACCGGAACCGCCAAATCGAATCTCGGCGAGGGAACCCTTGCCGGTACGGTGAACGGCGACGACATTTCCTTCGTCGAGAGCCTCACCTATCAGGGCATGCAGCTCGAGATTCCCTACAAGGGCAAGATTTCGGGCGACGAAATCAAGTTCACCCGGACCGTGGTCGAGGGAGTCACTGAAGATCTGGTCGCCAAGCGAGTGAAGTAGGCGGCGCCGGAAGGAATGCGCACCGCCTTCGGCATCCTGCTGGTTGCGTGCAGCGGCGCAGCCCTGCGCGCTGACTACAGCTATCAAAGACATATCCAGATCACAGCAGGAGAATTGTATGATGCCCTCCGCCCGCCCGCGGCCGCCAGCGTAACCACCACCAACCTAATTAAAGGCAATCGCATGGCCCTGATCGCGAAGGGCCACACGACGGTTATCGACATTGCGGCGGAGACCATCACTGAGATCGACCTTTCGAAGAAGACCTATTCCGTGCTGCCCTTCGCGCAGATGAAGAAGCTGCTTGAGGACGCCGCCGCGCGCGTTCCCCAGGAGTCCAGCTTCAAGGTCACCTTGCAGAATCCCGGCCAGACGAAGGTCATGGGCATCCTCAACGCGTCGGAGACCAGCCTTTCCATTGCTGGAGTAGGCGGCATGGAAAACATAACCGTCGATGCCTGGATTGGAACGGTCCCTGGTTACGACCAGATGATCGGTTTCAACCATCGGCTGGCAGCGAAAATGGGCGAAGCTTTCGCCTCCGGAATGGCGCAATTGGCGCTCGCCGCACCGCAAACTTTGCAGGGATTTGGCGAGGCTGCCAAGGAACTGAATAAGGCTACCGGTGCGCCGCTTGAGACCACCATCAAAATCGCTGGATCCACCGGGATTCTGGCCGAGGCCGTTATCCATCTCGATAACTTCGGAGGCGGGATTCAGGACGTGACTAAGTTCGATCCTCCCGTTGGCTTCAAGAAGGTGGATGCAGCGCTACCAGCGTTGCCCAAATAACGCGCTGGAGCCGGCGCACCGACATCGTCCTTGTCCATTTCCGGAGGTGGAACCTCAACTTGCCGGGCCTAAAAAGCCTCGCACTAATTCGGCAATCTCATCCGCCGCCGTATCCAACGCGAAATGGCCGGCATGGAGAACGTGAACTTGGGCGTTCGGCACATCCCGGGCGTAAGCTTCTGGCTCGGAGAGCTCGAACGACCGGTCATATTTGCCCCAAATCACCAGCAGGCGCGGTTGATGCTCGCGCATCCACGCCTGCCATTTGGGGTAGGCTTCAACGTTGGTGCGGTAGTCGTAGAACAAGTCGCTCTGAATCTCAGCTTGGCCGGGCTGGTTGAGAAAGTAATACTCATCGGTCCAAAGGTCCGGATCGTAGCGTTCGACGTTGGGATCATTCCCGACATGGCGCGTCCGGGTTGTCGTTAATGACAGAAGATTTGTTCGAAGGGCGCTTTCGTTCGGTGCGCGGTCAGCCCAAAAGGCCCTTCGTGTCGCCCAATTGGCGCCCAAGCCTTCGTTGTGCGCGACGGCGTCCTGGACAATAAGACCCTGGATCCGGTTCGGATGCTCCAGCGCCATGCGGAAGCCCACAGGGCCGCCATAATCCTGCATGTACAGCGTGTAGCGCGAGAGCCCCAGCGCTTCGGTAAAGTGATTCATGATGTCCGCGTAATGATCGAAGGTATACGCGAAGTTCTTCGGATCCGGCCAGTCGCTGTGCCCAAAGCCCGGGTAATCCGGCGCCACAAGATGATAGCTATCGGCGAGGCGCGTCAGCAGCGGCTCAAACATCCGCGATGAAGAGGGCAGGCCGTGCAGGAGCAGAATTGCCGGTGCGTCTTTCGGGCCAGCTTCGCGGCAGAAGATAGAAATCCCGTCAATCTGGATGGTTCGATAAAACTTCGGATGCTCCACAAAGGCTTCCTTTCCCTAGTTTCGGTCAAAGCGTCCTGTCCCAAAACTCGAAATCATGCCGATATCCGTCAGATTACAATTGCCGCCATGATCTCACTCCGTTACCTCGAAAATGATTTCCAGCTCGACCGGTGTGCCCAGTGGAAGGCTGGCAACACCGTACACCAAGCGTGTGGGATTCTTGTCCTTTCCAAACACGTCCTGGAGTAACTCCGAAGCGCCGTCAGCCACCTTCGGTTGATCGCGAAAATCGCCCACGGTTGCCACTGACACACCAAGGCGAACGATCTTTGTTACCTTGTCGAGAGATTTCAGATGCTGCCGCGCAACGGCCAGGGCATTGATGGCCGCGAGACGAGCCGCTTGCCGGCCAGCCTCCGTGTCGAGTTCCGCGCCCACGCGGCCAACAAAATTTGCGCGGCGGCCTTCCGTCGGCAGCATCCCGGTGAGAAAAAGAAGATTGCCGGTTTGCACGGCTTCGGCATAGACGCCGAACGGCTCCGGAGGCGCAGGCAGGTCGATGCCAAGTTCTTTCAATCGTTGCTCCGCGCTGGGCCCTCCAAAACCGTTGAGTGGCTGGGTTTGTTTCTTCGATATGGGATTCATGTTCTCTCCTTCACGATTTACCATTCTGCCTAGCCGCGTTGACATAGAGCATTTCTCCGGCCACCAGACGAACTTCCTTCAGAAGTTCGAGGCGAAGTAACTGCGCCCAGAGGCTTTGTGGCAATAGCGATCAATGTCACCGACGCCACCAACCAAAGCTTTCTAAGACGGCAGTGCTCTTGATGACTGCTCCGAAGCATCCAAAACAGCTCCAGGGAGTCGTGAGCTTGAATGTAAGGCCGAGGCTCCCCCGCGAAGGACTTGCGGGAGTTTAGTCTTTCCGGCTAACTTCAATTGGTCAGCCGGCACGCGTCACATTGTCGACAGTCGCGTCAGACCCTCGGGCTAACTGTCGAAAACCCGTGCCGGGAGCGCCTGATTGCGCCGTCGTGGTCCAGCATCGGCTGACGGGCCGGACAGCGGCGATTCGGCGAATCGGAGAGCCTTCGCAATGTCAGCTTCAATTCCGGATGCGTCCTGCCCCCGGCAATTCTGCGGTAGCATTGGATTTCAGCGCGCAGGGCGCACCCAGTCCGTGGGAAGGCCGTGCCCACCTGTATTTCGCAGTGCAAACGAATCTTCTTTCCGTGCCTGAAACATACGGACTCCAGGCCAGAATGAAAGGAGCTTCGTATGCCCGATAAATGTCTCCCCGAACAACCCAGCCTCGAACAGTATAAGAAGCAGGCCAAGGGTCTTCTCCACAGTCATGCCCAAGCCGTGCCCCAGGCCCTCGAACGCATTGCCCGTTATCACCCGAGGCTCCACAACCAGCCACCGGACGTGCTGCGCGCCGCCCCCTTCCGCCTTGCCGATGCGCAACTCGTCATAGCCCGGGAGCACGGTTTTGAAAGCTGGCCGAAACTCGCCAAGCACATCGAAACGCTTCGCCTGACCCGGGAAGTCGCCGCGCTTGCCGACCCGGCCGCCGCATTCATCGAGGCCTCCTGCGCGCCGCTCGCAGCGCATAACTCGGGGACGCTTGATGAAGCGGAGATGATCCTCGCGCGATTTCCCCAGGTCGCGGCCAGCAGCATCCACACAGCCGCCATCCTCGCGGACGAGAATGCCGTCCGCACCTTCCTTGCCCAAGATCCACTCAGCGCCACAGTGAAAGGCGGACCCCGCGTCTGGGACGCGCTCACGCACTTATGTTTCTCCCGCTACCTCAGGCTTGACCCCACGCGTTCCGAAGCCTTCGTGCGCACGGCCCGCGCCCTGCTCGATGCCGGCGCGAGTGCGAACACCGGTTGGATCGAAACGATCGATCACCCGAATCCGCGGCCCGTACTCGAACCTGCAATTTACGGCGCGGCGGGAATCGCGCAGCACGCCGAACTCACACGGCTGCTCCTCGAACGCGGCGCGGATCCCAACGATGAGGAGACCCCATATCATGTCATCGAGACGCGCGACAACACGGTGCTGAAGATTCTGCTCGAAAGCGGCAAGCTGAACATGCGGAGCCTGAGCACGCTGCTTCTGCGCAAGTGCGATTGGCATGATCTCGAAGGTCTGGAGCTGGTGCTGGAACATCGCCCTGATCCGAATTGGATAACAGTGTGGGGGCACGGAGCGCTGCACCAAGCCGTCCGACGTGACAACAGCCTGCGGATGATCGAACTGCTACTCGACCATGGCGCCGACCCGTCGCTGCCGAACCGCGATGGTCTTTCCGCGATCGCGATGGCAGCTCGCCGGGGACGCGCCGGCGCCCTCGATCTTTTCGAGCGGCGTGGAGCCCCAATCGCATTAACCGGAGCCGATGCGATCATTGCGGCCTGCGCGCGCGATCAAAAGGAAGCGATCCGCTCACTCCTCGGGCCATGCCCCCAACTGAAGGTGGAAGTCATTGAACAGGGCGGAACGTTGCTCGCTCAATTTGCCGGGGTAGGCAACCTTGTGGGCGTCCGCAATTTGCTTGCGTTGGGCATAAGTCCAGCCGCTCTTTATCGCGAAGGCGATGGCTACTACGGCGTCGCGAAGAACAGCACCGCGCTGCATGTCGCCGCATGGCGCGCGTGGCCCGAAGTGGTCAAGGAACTGATCGCCGTCGGGGCGCCTGTCAACGCCGCGGACGCCCAAAATCGCACAGCGCTTCAACTCGCCGTCAAAGCGTGCGTCGATTCCTACTGGACAGACCGCCGCTCGCCCGATTCCGTCCGTGCCCTTCTTGAAGCCGGCGCGTTCCGCTCTGGAGTCGAGCTTCCCACAGGCTATGACGAGATCGATGATTTGCTGACCGGCGTCTGATTTAGGCAACGCGAAGGTCGTATGCAAGTGTCTAGGAATTCATTTGGCCGGCTCGCGTGTTCACGCTTGGAAGTGACCCCCGCGAGTTCGCAGCGACTATCGCTCCTTAACGATACTGCTGTGCTTCAAGGCTGAAAATTGCGCTCTTCGGCCACTGCGCATCGCCGATCGTGATTTTCATGCCCCGCGCATCTGCGAGGCCCATTGTGCGCAGCGGAACGCCAATACGTCACGTAATGCAGATGACTGTTGGCGCGGTCAGTTTGATCGAACGTCGCCTGGTCTCCGATGTTCGAGCTGGTGCAGCACGAACTCCCCAACGCCGGAAACGCCGACATTCCTCACGGGCCAGCCCATGGGCGGCTTCTCCGCCGGGGTGCCGGGCGAATATACAAAAACGCCTCATCGTAAGTTGCCCGCACTTCGAAACCCTGCCTGGCCGCAGACGCTTGATCCATTGCCGGCGCGATGTTCTGCCACGGCGAACCCGCGCGTTCAAAGGCTCCCGCGGGCGGAGGAATCAGGGCGTAGATCGATTCTGCCGGGTGCGCCTTATCGACGAAACGCATGCTCAGGAATTGGGTTTCGCCGGATTGTCCCAGCAACGCCGCTTGGTCTCCCTGCAACAAAAACCTTGGACGATTTGTAATGCACATCGGGACGCGGGTGCACATAAGTCCACATCTTCTCCGCGTTCGCGGCCGATTCCCGAGACCGCAATCCCACCCAGGTGTTCGCATCGCCGGCTTGCTCAGCTCTCTCCATCTGACTGAATACGTCGGATCTGGTCCTGCTGCGCCCTGCACCCGGTCGTGCAGACCAGGAAACTGTAATATCGGCACGTCCTATCAGAGGGATCAGCGCGGCGCTTTACCCCGCTCCGCGGCAAAAAACACTGTGGTGCAGGCGGGCGGCAAGATCGCCCTCATCGCTCCGCGCTAGCGGTGAAACCAGGCAATCTGCTGAGGCTTGGCCTGAGACTGGCGGTTTTTCTTATCGAAATACGCCTTGATCACGTCGCGGACGATGGGCGCGGCCAACGCCCCGTGCTCGCCGGATTCCCACAACGCGGCGACCACGATCTCCGGATGGTCGCAGGGAGAGAAGGCTACGAACCAGGCGCTATCCTTCATCGTGCTCGCCAGCGCCTTGTTGGATTTGGCCAGAGTATTCGAAATCCGCTGAGCGGTGCCGGTCTTGCCGCAGACGTCGATTCCAGGGATACGCGCGGATGTGCCGGTTCCTTCCTCGGTCACCACCCCATTCATGGCGGAGACGATGGTGGCGATGTTTTCCGGATGAAGATTGGCGTGGGTAGGTTGATCCGTTCCCGGGGCATTGCGCACAAGGTGGGGTTTGTACCACTCTCCGCCCATAGCCAGTCCGCCAATCGCCACAGCGAGCTGAATCGGCGTCACAATCAAGGCACCCTGTCCGATGGCCACGGAGACCGTCTCACCCGCGTACCATTTTTCGTGCTGCGTCCGCAGTTTCCACTTCGGAGATGGCATGATGCCCTCGGCTTCCGCCGGGAGATCGATGCCAGTCTTCTTGCCGAACCCCGCCATCTTTCCGTATTCGGCGATGGTGTCGATGCCGATTTTATTGCCCACGTTGTAGAAGTACACGTCGCAGGATTTTACGATGGCCTGATGCAGATTGATCTTGCCGTGGACGGCGTCACACTTGTGCGTAACTCCGGAGAAGGTCGCGTAGCCGGGGCAGAAGTAAGTGGTGCTTGGCTCCAGCAGGCCGGTTTCGAGGCCCGCCAGCGCCACGATTGGCTTGAAGGTCGAGCCCGGCGCCAGCTGCGCTTGAATCGCGTTGTTCAGTAGCGGAGTATCGGGATCGTTCACCATGGCGTCCCAATCCTGCTGACGAATGTGACCCTCGAACTTACCCGGATCGAAAGTCGGACGGCTGACCATGGCCAGCACTTCGCCATTGCGGGGATCGAGCGCCACCACGGCGCCCTTGCGCCCTTCCATGGAGAGCTCCGCGACGGCTTGCAAATCCAGATCGAGAGTGGTCTGAAGGCTGCGCCCTGGCGTGGCCTCTACCCTTTCAAACTCCTGGCGTTCCCGGCCGACGTTATCCACCTCCACGCGCCTCTCGCCATCCACGCCCATCAGGATGTCGTTGTACTGCTGCTCCAGTCCGCTCTTTCCCACGATTTCGCCCTGTGAGTACTTGGCGAATTCCGGCTGATCCAACTGCGCGTCGCTGACCTCGCCCACATAGCCTACGACATGCGCGGCCAGCCCGTTTTGGGGATACAGGCGCGCGCTGGGATCCTCCACCAGTTCCAGTTCAGGGAAGGTCTGCGGGTTACGGTGGGATTCCACGAAGGCCATCTCGCCGCGCGAGAGTTCGTTCTTGATGGGAACCCATTCATACTTGGGCCTGGAGTCGTAGCGCTTGACGCGCTTCTGCAAATCCTCCAGGTCCATGTGCAATCCTTCGGCGATGGCTGCGAAATGATCCTTGTTCAGATTCTCGCGGGAAAGCAGCACCCGGAAGGAGGGGCGGTTATCGACGATCACGCGTCCGTCGCGGTCCAGGATCTTTCCCCTGGGCGCCACCAGGGGAACAGTCTTGATGCGATTGCGCTCGGCCAACTCGCTATTCACTTCATGGTCGCGGACCTGCAGCAGCCAGAAACCCACCATCAGAAACAGAAACACCGCCACGGTCGCATATTGAAATACCGCTATGCGGCCCAGGGCGAAGCGGGTATCGTCGCGGAGCAGCCGGTTGGTGGGCTCCTGTGGCCGGCCGCGATCGGTGTTTTGGGGAGACACGCTGTCTTAGTCCGTGACCTTAGTCGGTAACTCTTAGTTTATCCAAGACGTGATACAGCGGAACGGCGACAGCGGCGTTCAGCGCGGCCACCACGATGGTTTGCAAAGGAGCAAATCCCACCAGTTCTCCCAGCAGGCCTCGCCGCAGCACCCAATAGAAGAACTCATGAAAGAAGAAGAAAAAAAACGCCAGCACCAGCCGCACCCCGGAGTTCTCCACTTCAAACCGCTGGCTGACGCTCCCTGCGAAATAACCCACCAGCGTTTTCACGATTCCGTACATTCCCAGAGGGTGATGCGAGAGCGAGTCTTGCACCAGGCCGATTCCGGCGCCGAAGAGTACTCCAGCCACCGGCGAACGGCGCACCAGCGAGAAATATACCGTCACCAGCAGCGGTAGTTCCAGATAGCGGAGGTTCGTGACGAAACGCGGCACATAGACCTGGAACAGGATCGCCGCCAGCGGAATGCCCAGGATAGCTATCCAGTTGAACTTCGAGACGCGGTTTTTTCGCGAATCGTGAAAACCGGCGGGAGCTCCGTTCATGGATGCGGGGGCGGATGAGAAGGGTCTGGGTTCTTGGGCGGGAGGTTAGAGTCAGGTGCAGGTGTGTTTTTTTCGCCGTAGACCTGGCCTTGGGACGCCGCTGCCGCGCGTTTTTCCTGCACAACGCGATCCAGGTCGGTTTGATGCGCGCCGCTCTGCGCCGGCGCGTCGGCGCTCGATTCATCCGGTCCCGGAGGAGCCAGCAGATGCACGGGCTGATCGACGGGAGGGGTGTCGGGGATGGCTCCGTGAACGCCGTTGACGATCACCAGGACGTCCTCAAGGCCGTTCTGCAGGCCGCTCGGCGTCACGTAGATTTCCTTCTGGTTGCGGCCTTCACGCACGATTGTGACTTGACCTACCGGAGTCCCTCGAGGAAAGATCCCATCGTCGCCGGAGGTCAGGAACCACTCCCCTTGATCCACAGTCTGTTCATTCTGCACGTGTTCGACGGTTACGGTGCCGTAATCGTGGCCTTTGAGTGTTCCGTGCACGTGGTGCTTCTCGGAGACTACGCCAGCGGCGAAAGTGGGATCGATAACCAGCAACACAAAGGAAGCTTTCGAAAAGACACTAATCACCTCACCCACGATTCCCGCCGGCGTAACCACAGCCATGCCTTTTTGAACGCCGTCGGAGGAGCCGCGGTCGATAAGGACATTGGCGCCCGTGTCCGTGGTGTTTGCGATGACGTGCGCGGCCACAGTCTTCGATTCGGAGCTAGCCTGGAAGATGCGCAGAGTCTTAGCGTTTTCCGCGGTGGAAAGCTGAGCGCGCAGATACTGGTTCTCCATCTCGGTGCGCTCCAGGTCGGCCTTTATCTTGCGATTCTCCTCGCGCACGCCCAGCAGCACGAAATAGTCGCGGAAGAAGTGGAAGGTCCCGCTGCGCCCGGCCTCGATCACTTTCGCCAGGGGCGCGACGGCGGCGACGGACCACACGCGGATCAAACGCACGTCCTGGTTTGTCCTGGCCTGGTAGGCCAGCAGCGCCAGTTGAACGAGAATTGCCACCAGAAGCACCGCCAGATTCCGGTAGCGATTGAGCAAAAACTCCATACAAAAACCCCGGCCGCTGCGCCCGGTCAGTCGATCGCGATGCGCCTCAACAGCTTGAATTCGGTCAACATTTTCCCGGTGCCCAGCACCACCGAGGCCAAAGGATCCTCGGCGATGGACACCGGCACGCCGGTCTCCTGGCGGATGCGCTTATCCAGGCTCTTGAGCATGGCGCCGCCGCCTGTCAGAACAATGCCGCGATCGCTGATGTCGGCGGAAAGCTCCGGCGGAGTCCGCTCCAATGCCACGCGAATTCCGTTCATGATCGTGGCCACGCTTTCAGCCAGCGCTTCGCGTATTTCGGAATCGTCGATGGTGATCGTGCGCGGCAGACCTTCCAGCACGTTATGGCCCTTGATCTCCATGGTCAGAGGCTTGTCCAGCGGAAAGGCCGATCCGATCTGGATCTTGATCATTTCCGCGGTGCGTTCCCCCACAAGCAAATTGTACTTGCGCTTGAGGTACTGCGTGATGGCGTCGTCCATTGCGTTTCCGGCGACACGCACGGAGCGCGAATACACGATACCGGACAGCGAAATCACGGCGACGTCGGTGGTGCCTCCGCCGATGTCGACCACCATGTTGCCCGAAGGCTCGGTGATGGGCAGCCCTGCGCCGATGGCCGCCACCATGGCTTGCTCCACCAGGTACACTTCGCTGGCTTTGGCATGATACGCCGAATCGATAACCGCGCGTTTTTCAACCTGCGTGATCTCGCTGGGGACCCCGATGATGATGCGCGGATGCACCAGCATCTTGCGACCGTGCGCTTTCTGAATAAAGTAATTCAGCATGCGCTCCGTCACTTTGAAGTCGGCGATGACGCCATCTTTCATGGGACGGATGGCCACGATATTGCCGGGAGTGCGGCCGACCATCTCCTTGGCTTCGCGGCCAACAGCCTCCACGTCACCCGTGTTTTTGTTGATCGCCACGATGGAGGGTTCGTTGACGATGATTCCTTTGCCCTTCGCGAATACCAGGGTATTCGCGGTGCCCAGGTCGATCGCAAGATCGGAGGAGAAAAGGCTAAACAGCGACCGCAGATTCATCATAGAGAAGACCGCACAGGGCCGGCTCGGCCCCTCCTACGTTTAAAACTCCTAAGCCTTCCGCCGAGCCAGGCTCCGTTTGTGCGGGCAGTTACTCGGAAGAAGCGCCGAATGGGGACAACGCGGCTGCGAAGCCCGCACACACGCCGCCGCAGCTATGCCGCGGGTCTTGCGAGTTGACTTTGTTACAGAAGGTCCCCGCGCCCCATCTGAAGGTACCATAGGCCCAACGCTCGGGCAATGTTCTGTTTTACCCCGCCTTTGCGATCCAGGTTTGTTATCCGGCTTGTTTTTCAACGCGCTACACTGGAATCATTGATTTCCCGCCGAGCCCTTTTTGCCCTTCCCGCGCTTTCGCTGGCCGCCGCGTGCTCGCCGCGCCAAAGCGGAGGCTATCGCGGCTACGCTTTCATTGCCGCCCAGGAGGGCCAGGCCCTGGCGGCCATCGACCTCGAAGTGATGGCCGTGGCGCGCCATATCGCTCTTGATGACGCTCCGGCTCAGGTTCTGGCGGCGGCAACCCGCCCGGCAATCTATGCGCTTACGCCGGCTACGGGTTCGGTTGTCGAGGTTCAGCTGAAGAAGCTGAGCGTGTCGCGAAAGGCAACCGTCGCATCCACCGCCGTGGCGATGGCGCTCGCGCCGGATGAACGGTCGCTCTATGTGTTGGCTCGGCAGCCGCGGGCACTCATCGCCGTGGATCTGGATGGATTCCGCCAGAGCTGGAGCCTGCCTTTGCAGGAAGAACCATCCCTGCTGACAATCTCCGACGATGGCCAACTGGCGGGCATTACTTCGGGAAAAGGCGTTTGGCTGGTGGACTTGGCGCAACGGCGCGCCGGAGGACCTCTGCTTGAAGGCGATTTCGGCGCGGCGCAGTTCCGTCACGACGGAAAGCTTCTGATGATCGCCAACCGCGGGGCCAATCTTCTCTCTTTGATCGACACGGCGAGCGGACGGCTGGTAACGCATCTGCCCGTGCCCTTTCGTCCGGAGCAATTCTGCATGAAACAGGACGGCGGCGAGTTGTTTGTGACCGGCGAAGGCATGGATAGCGTGGTGATCGTGTCGCCCTATCAGACGGAAATCGAGGAGACGGTGCTCGCGGGACACGCGCCCGGCGCGATGGCCGTGTCCGATTTGTTGCTGTTCGTGGCCAGCCCCCAATCAGGAGATGTCAGCATTCTGGACATCAATTCGCGCAAGGTGATCGCGGTGGTGCAAGTAGGAGCGGATCCGGGAGCCATCGTGGTCACGCCGGACAATCGCTATGCGCTGGTGCTGAATCGCAAGTCTGGGGACGTCGCGGTTCTGCGCGCCTCAACCTTGGCGGGCAACCGGTTCAAATGGGCGCTGCTAACGGTGATTCCGGTAGGCTCGCGGCCAGTCAGTGCCGCTGTGCGGGGAGTTTAGGAGCGGCACGACCTCATTGCACATCTTCCACATTTGGACCAACGGATGGATCTGACCGGAGGGTCTTCCGTCTACGGCAGAACGATCTCGGTGACGGTTTGGCGATGGATTCGGGCGAGGTGTCCCAGGCAGGTTATGGCGTTCCACCGCACCCGTCTCTCTGGATGATCCAGGAATTCGAGACAGGTTGCCTGCACCTATCGCCACTCGGGATGATAGAAGGCGGCGATCTTCGTACTGTTCTTCCAAAGCCACTGCGCACAGGCGCGATGGCTGCCATACAATTTGAACCAAAGTAGCAGCTCGCTCATGGCCGCCACCCAGGCTCCGTTTGTGGGCTGTCACTTAGGAGCCCAACCGCAGCCACCTCTGCTAGACTGGGACCGGATGAGCATCCCTGCCGGGACCTTTTTCTGCGGCTTGGTCCTGACGGCCACCGGCCTGCTGGCTCAAAGTCCCCAGAGCGTTCTGGTGGTGGTCAACGACAACTCCCCTGTTTCCCGCTCGATTGGGGAATATTATGCCCTCCGCCGGGCAATCCCGGCGCGCAACATCTGCCATATTCGCACCACTGCCGACGAGGTCATCCCGCGCTCCCAGTTCAATCTGGAGGTTGCCGCGCCGATTGCCGATTACCTCAAAAAGAACAACCTCGTTGAGAGCGTGCTCTACATTGTGACCACGCTGGGTGTGCCGCTCAAGATCCCTACTTCCGGCACAGTGACAGGGCTCGCGGACGACGATGCTTCCGTTGATAGTGAGCTAACCTTGCTGTACTCAGATATCAAACATGGGCCGCACGCAATCGTCGGATCGCTGCCCAACCCGTTTTTCGGACGGACCAAGGACAAGTTTTCGCATCCCGAGTTCCCCATTTATCTGGTCACCCGGCTCGCCGCCTATGATTTCGATGAGGTCAAAGGCATTGTCGACCGCTCCTTGCATGCCGTAAACCGGGGTAAGTTTGTCATCGACATGGCGGGCGGGCTCGCCAATGCCGAAGGAGAAGGCTGGCTCTTGAACGCAGCTTCGCTTTTGCCCGCCGACCGGGTGGTCCTGGACAAAACCACCACCCCTCTTTATGATCAGACCGACGTAATCGGGTATGCCAGTTGGGGGTCCAACGACAAAAATCACCTGAAGCGTTTTCCCGGCTTTCAGTGGCTCCCCGGCGCGATCATGACCGAGTACGTTTCCACCAACGGGCGCACCTTCACCCGGCCGCCCGATACTTGGGCGCTCAGCAATTGGGGTTCGCCTCAGCTGTGGTGGGCCGGGGCTCCTCAAACGCTGACTGCCGACTACATTCACGAAGGCGCCACCGGAGCCTCGGGCCATGTCTACGAGCCCTACCTCAACATGAATCCTCGCCCCGATCTCCTGCTGCCTGCCTATTATCAGGGACGCAATCTTGCCGATAGCTACTACATCTCCATCCCGCGACTCAGCTGGCAAAACATCGTCGTCGGCGATCCTTTGTGTTCACTAGGCAAGCCGTGAGGTACGCTGGTAACAGTTCTGGATCGCAAGAAACATCTCGACGCGACGGCCAATAAGTTGTTGGACGTGCTTGATCGCAGCTCGCACGGATTGCCGGCGAAGGAAGTAGACGCGAAATGGTCGGCGTTAACGCCCCAAGCGTTAAGAGATTCCGAGAATTCCTGCGTCCCCTCAATCAGACCGAGAGCGCGAATAGCCTCGATACATTCTTCCCCGATCGCCAGAGTTAGCAGCCTCTTGAGAACAGCCAGCCTTTCCCTCCATTTGGACCCGTGCCGAAGTCAATAGGCCCTCGTCCCCGCCGGCCTTCTTCGTTCATCACGTCCTACAGATCTCCTAAGTAACAGCCCGCAAACCGGCCTGTGCTCCCGATTCGTGCCACCTGCTCGCGGGGCGCTATCGCCGTAAGAAACACGGTCTCGTCTTGAGGGTCAGCGCTTCTCACAAGGCCGATGACTTCTTTCCCGCATCGCTTTCCCGCGATCGCCCTCAGGGAAGAGCGCTTTCGATCACCACCCAAGCTTTCGCCGAAACTACGCGGGATGGGTGTTAGTCTGGATGCGTGAAGTGGCTCGGGATCATTGCTCTTGCACTGACCGCCGTGGGTGGCCTCTACGCCTTTCAGCAGCCTTTTCGCGAATATATCAGCCAGGAAGGCTACAACGATTTTCCGAAGCCTCCCGATTACCGGGATAAAACCGACTTCGTCTTCGCCCGGATGATGTATCCGCAAGGGGATTGGGGTATCTTCGGCGGGCTATGGCGCTACAACTATAAGGAAGGCGGCAGCGCCTGGACCAACGATTATCCCCGCGCCGACCGTCATTTTGTCCTGGCAGTGCGCCGGTTGACCAACCTCAACGTTCGCTCGGTCGAGCAAGCCGTCGACCCCTTCGACGGCGATGAAATCTTCAACTGGCCGTTCCTGTACTGCGCCGGTCCGGACCAGTGGAACTTCACCGAGGAGCAATACGCCAAGATCCGCGAGTATCTTGCGCGCGGCGGTTTCATCCTCGGCGACGACTTCTGGGGCCAAAGCGACTGGGCCTACTTCGAGCGCAATATGCAGGCCCTCTTCCCCGGACGCCCCATCGTCGAAATCCCCGACGCCGATCCGATCTTCCACTCCGTCTTCGATTTGGAGCAGCGCTACCAGGTGCCCGGTGAATGGAGCCTCGGCGGTCGTCCCTACCTGAACGGAGGCTCCGATCCGCACTGGCGAGCCATCTACGATGACAAGGACCGCATCACCCTGACCGTCCTGTTCAATCACGACACCGGCGATTCCTGGGAGTGGGCAGACGACCCCCGCTATCCCGAAAAGTACTCCGCCCTGGGCATTCGCACAGGCATCAACTACATCATGTACGCGATCACCCATTAGACCAAGCTTGTTTTGACGAAAAGCGTTACGTTGCCCGTCCGATGCGGATCAACTCAGCGAGGTGACGAGCATGGGCAAACTTGCACGAATCGCTCTCCTGTCATTGCTGGCGGCCGGAGGCCGTCCCACCAACGCCGGCGCAGCCGCCGGAAACCAGGCCGCTGTGGACCGCGGCCGGTACATCGTGGAATCAGTCGCCATGTGCGAGCAATGCCACACCCAGCGCGACGAGCACGGCAATCCCGACCACGCGCACTGGCTGATGGGCGGCCCAGCACAACTGCGCCCGTCTTATCCCTCGCCCAATTGGGCGCTGAGGGAACCGCGCATCGCCGGCACGCCGCCTGGCACCGACGCCGAAATCATCCGGCTGCTGACCACCGGCATCTCCCGCACCGGCCAGCCCCCCAATCCTCCGATGCCGCCCTTCCGCATGACCCGCGAGGACGCCGAAGCGGTCCTGGCTTATCTGAAGTCGCTGTGACCTTACGCGGAACAAAAGCCTTCGACTAAAACGCTACAATTGGCCTATGGAAGAGGAAGCGGCTGAAATCCTGGCGAGGGCATTGCATCTGCCGAAGGAAGCCCGCGCCGCGCTAGCCGACTCTCTTCTTGAGAGCCTTGACACGGCAATTGACGACGGTGTCGAAGAGGCGTGGCGCTTGGAAATACACAGGCGGCTTGCTGAGATCGATACCAAAGCAGTCGACCTGATTTCCTGGCCTGATGCGCGGCAGCGGATCGAGGCTCACCTGAAGCATTGAGGCCCAAGCCCGTAAAGATCCATCCTGCGGCCTTCGCCGAGACCGAAGCAGCGGTCACGTGGTACCGGGTGCGAAGCGAACGCGCTGCCCAGCGCTACCTGGATGAACTCAGCCATGCGATTGAGCGTATTTCGAATGGCCCAGGCCAGTTCCCGCTCTACACCTTTGGAACACGACTCGCACCGCTCATGCGCTTCCCATATCTGATCGTTTTTCGCGAAACTCCGGCAGCAATTGAGATTGTTGCGATTGCTCATGGCCGTCGTGTACCAAACTACCGGAAAGACCGCGTCCACTAAAACGCGACAGAAGAAGCATATCCAGCCGGCTTTATTGCGGGTGCCTTGCAACGCGCGAGACCTTCCCGTAGGCTGAAGCCATGGAAAGTGCGCCTAGCCCCCGAACTGCAAGCCAAGCTCGACGAACTAGTCATCGAAACGGGTCTCACGCCCGACGAAGTTCTTGCGGACGCCATGGCTGGGTACGTTGCCGAGCTTGCGCAGGTGCGCGAAATGCTCAACAGCCGTTACGATGAACTGAAAAGTGGCAGGGTGGAACCCATCGATGGCGAGGAAGCCTTTCTCCGCTTGAAAGCGAAAACCGCAGCGCAACGCAACCGCCCGGCATGAGCAGCGGCCACGCGCTTCACCCGGAAGCCTACGCCGACCTCGACGACATTCGTGATTACATTGCCAAGGAAAACCCAGACGCAGCCGATCGAGTCATGTCAGAGATCTTTGATGCCATCCGCGGGCTCGTCCGTTTTCCCAATCAAGGTCACCGGCGGCGAAACCTGACCTCGCGCCCTCTGCGATTCACCGTTGTTTGCGAGAAACCTGCTCGTCTACGCGCCGGACGAAAAGCCACTCTGGATCGTCGCCGTGATGCACGGTCGCCGCAACACTCGGGTTATGGCCGCGCGATTCTACGAGGTCGAGAATAACCCTGATCAGTATGGATCCCGTTCCATCAACGGGAACTTGCCAGAATGCTAGTTCCGCTGGTTGAAGCGCGGCGGAAAGCGTGCGGGGCACAGCTCCGTGGATTACGCCGCGCCTCTTTCGAACCTTTCATCGTTGATCAGGTTTCGACATGACATCGAGGCAACCTGAGTGACTAGAAGGCGGTCTGCGGGATCAATATACGCCTGAAGATCAAGCCTGATTTCCTCAGCCGTCAGCGAGCTTAGAAGCAACCACTGCGTCGGCAAACTCGGCTCTGCACCGAGATCGCGAAGGCGTCGCATTAGGGAGTCGTAGCGGCCATTCTCATTCAAGTCATAACCGATTGAAAAACGCTTCTTCATTTGTAATCTCCGAAAGTTCCACCGGTCATGTCGCTTAGACATGCGCCAGTACCACCGCCACGAGCTCTGGGGATGGTTCGTCTATAACAGTGGTCGACCAGTTCGGACCACCCGAACCGCCGCGCTCGCCACTAAGACTGACTTTAGATATTCGGCGGTGAGCCTTTTAACTGCACCCACTCGTACTTCCGCAATTCCCGCACTTATAACAACTCCCATTGCGAGTCATAATCCCCCCGCACTCCGAACACGACGGCGCATCACTCACCGAAGGCACAAACAGCTCCTGCTGTGGAGGAGCCTCCGTAGCCCGCAGCTTCGGAGCCTCGCCCGCTTCGCCCACCGCATACTCCGGACCCAGGAACTTCGCGCCCAGCCAGCGGAAGATGTAGTCCATGATCGACTTCGCGTACGGCACCTGAGGATTGCCCGTCCACCCGCTCGGCTCAAACCGCACGTGGCTGAACTTGTCCACGAAGAACTTCAGCGGCACGCCGTATTGCAGCGCGTAGCTCACCGCCGTGGCGAAGCTATCCATCAAGCCCGAAATGGTCGAGCCTTCCTTCGCCATCGTGACAAACAACTCGCCCGGCGTCCCGTCTTCGTACAGGCCGACCGTCAGATAGCCTTCATGCCCGCCGATCGCGAACTTGTGCGTCAGCGAATTCCGCTCCGGCTGAAGCTTGCGGCGCACCGGCTGGTACACGATCTTCTCGACAACCTTCTCAATCACCATCGGCCCGCCCGCCTGGTTCACACCAGTGTTCGCGGCCTTGGCGCCCTTCGCCGTCCCCGAGCTCAACGGCTGCACGCGCTTCGAATTATCCCGGTAAATCGCGACCGCCTTCAGCCCCAGCCTCCAGCTCTCGGTGTAGGCGTGCATGATGTCTTCCACTGTTGATTCTTCCGGCATGTTGATGGTCTTCGAAATCGCGCCGGAGATAAACGGCTGCACCGCGGCCATCATCTTCACGTGGCCCATGTAGTAAATCGATCGCACGCCGTTCTGCGGCCGAAAGCTGCAATCGAACACCGGCAGATGTTCCGGCTTCAACTCCGGAGCGCCCTCAATCGTCCCGGTCGCATCCACATGATCCACAATCGCGTTGACCTGATTCTCGGTATAACCCAGCTTGATCAGAGCGCTCGGGACCGTCTGATTGACGATCTTGATCACCCCGCCGCCCACCAGCTTCTTGTACTTCACCAGAGCCAGTTCTGGCTCAATGCCGGTGGTGTCGCAATCCATCATGAAGCCGATCGTGCCCGTCGGCGCCAGCACCGTCGTCTGCGCGTTGCGATAGCCCGCCAAACGTCCCAGCGTCAGCGCTTCCTCCCAGCACAGCTTAGCGCTCTCGAAAACTCCAGCCGGAACCAGCTTGCTGTCGATGCCCATCGTGGCATCGCGATGCATCCGGATCACGTCGAGGAACGGCTCCTCGTTGACCGCATACCCCGCACACGGCCCCGTTGCGTCATTCGCGATGCGAGCGCTGGTCAAATAAGACTGCCCGCACATGATCGCCGTCAGTGCCGCCGCCCACGCCCGGCCCTGATCCGAATCGTAGGGAATGCCCATCCACATCAGCAGCGCGCCCAGGTTCGCATAGCCCAACCCCAGCGGCCGGAAATCGTGCGAATTCTGCGCGATTCTTTCGGTCGGATAGGTCGCATTGTCCACGATGATTTCCTGCGCCAGCGTTACCGTATCCACCGCGTGCCGGTACGCTTCCACATCGAACTGCCCGTCCGCGCCCACGAACTTCATCAAATTCAACGACGCCAGGTTGCAAGCCGAATCGTCTAGGAACATATATTCCGAACACGGATTGGACGCATTAATCCTTGCCGTATTCTTCGATGTGTGCCAGCGATTCACCGTGGTATCGAACTGCATCCCCGGATCGCCGCACTGGTGTGTCGCCTCCGCGATCTGCCGCATCAGCCCGCGAGCCTTCAACCGCTTCACCGGCTGCGCGCCCACGCGCGATTTGGTCCACCAGTCGCCGTCCTGCTCCACCGCTTCCATGAATTCGTCGGTGGCGCGCACGCTGTTGTTGGCGTTCTGGAAGAAAATCGACCCGTACGCATCGCCGTCCAGCGACGAATCGTAGCCCGCGTCGATCAGCGTCTGCGCCTTCTTCTCTTCCTTGGCTTTGCACCAGATGAACGGCTCGATATCCGGATGATCCGCATTCAGGATCACCATCTTCGCCGCCCGCCGGGTCTTGCCGCCGCTCTTGATCACGCCCGCGAAGGCATCGAAGCCCTTCATGAAGCTCAGCGGCCCGGAAGCGCGCCCTCCGCCCGAAAGAATTCCGTTCTCTTCGCGCAGGTTCGACAGATTCGTGCCCGATCCGGAGCCCCACTTGAACAGCATCCCCTCGGTCTTGGCCAGATCCAGAATCGATTCCAGCGTATCGCCCACCGAATTGATGAAGCATGCCGAGCATTGCGGCCGCCGTCCACCCGGCTCCAGCTTTTTGATTGCGTCGGTTGCGTCGTCGTAGAACCAGCCGTAGCCTCGCGGCTCCTTCACGCCCACGTTGAACCACACCGGCGAATTGAAGCACGCCTTCTGCGTCAGCGTCAGGTGCGTCAGTTCATCGCGGAAATTGGCGGCGTCCTGAATGGTGCGGAAGTAGCGTTGATGCACGCCCCAATCCGTGATCGTGTCCACCACACGGCCGATCAGTTGGCGTACGCTGTTCTCGCGGTCCGGAGCGCCCGCTTTGCCGTAGAAATATTTGCTGACAACAATATTGGTGGCCGTCTGCGACCAGTCTGAGGGAACCTCGACGTCGCGCTGCTCAAAGATTACCGCCCCTTTGTCGTTGCCGATGGAGGCCGTGCGCAACTCCCAGGCTACTTCGTCATAAGGGGTTTTCCCGGCTTCCAACTTGGCAGTGAAATACCGGGGAAATGTGACTCCTACCCGATCCGCTACCGGCACCGGCCGGCGAACATCTACCTTCATCGCAACACCTATACCTAATTGTCCCATGTCCCTCACCTCCGTCAACGGCCACTAGAACCGCATGTTGGCAAGTTTGACCCAATATGTGGTGTGTGTCAATCATTTTAATCTACATCTAGTGCACCAAGTTCTATGATAAGAAACATCGAATATGTGGTTCTAGATGGACAATGAGGTGATGAGCGTGGTATCATCGGGCATGGCGTGGAAAATCAGCCACTTGCAGGCGTTGGAGGCGGAAAGCATACACATTATCCGCGAGGTCGCCGCCGAGTTTCAGCGTCCGGTGATGCTTTACAGCATCGGCAAGGATTCCTCCGTAATGGTACGCCTCGCGCAGAAGGCGTTCTACCCCGGTCCTATCCCATTCCCGCTCCTGCACGTCGACACTACCTACAAGTTCAAGGAAATGATCGAGTTCCGCGATACGTTCGCGGCCAGCCTGGGAGTCAACCTGATCGTCCATTCGAATACGGCCGCGCTCGAAGCAGGCGCGAATCCGTTCCGATTGGGTACTGAGCGCTGCTGCGGGCTGCTCAAGACCCAGTCTCTCCTCGACGCCCTCCGAGCCGGCAATTACGACGCCGCCTTCGGCGGAGCCCGCCGGGACGAGGAAAAATCCCGCGCCAAGGAGCGTATTTTCTCCTTCCGGGACCGGCTCGGCCAGTGGGATCCCAAGAACCAGCGCCCGGAGCTGTGGAACATCTTCAACAGCCGCGTCGAGCCCGGCGAAAGCATCCGCGTCTTTCCTCTTTCCAACTGGACGGAACTCGACGTCTGGCAATACATTCACGTCGAGAACATTCCTATCCCGTCCCTCTATTTCGCCAAGGAGCGCAAGGTCCTGGTGCGAGGCAATTCGCTGGTCATGCCGGAACAGGAGTTCGTCCGGCCCCAGCCCGGCGACAAGTTCGAAGACGTGATGTGCCGCATGCGCTCTCTGGGCTGCTCGCCCTGCACCGGCGCGATTCGATCTGAAGCCGATTCCGTCCCCAAGATCATCGCCGAACTGGTCACCGTTCGCAATTCGGAACGCGAAAACCGGGTTATCGATCATGACCGCGAAGGCTCCATGGAATTGAAGAAACGCGAGGGCTATTTCTAAGTGTCCCTTCCGGTAATTGCCCAGAACGGCGTGCCGCAGAACGGCATAGCGAACGACACCGTTCACTTCAACATTGAAGAATTCCTGGCCACGGAGCAGTCCAAAGACCTGCTGCGCCTGACCACCGCCGGCAGCGTTGACGACGGCAAGTCGACGTTGATCGGCCGCATGCTCCACGATGCCCGCGGAGCCTACGAAGACCAACTGAAATCCGCCAGCCGCGGAGGCCAGATCGATTTCGCCCTGCTCACCGACGGTCTCCGCGCCGAGCGTGAACAAGGCATCACCATCGACGTCGCCTATCGCTACTTCGCTACTCCGAAGCGCAAGTTCATCCTTGCCGACACCCCCGGGCATGAGCAATATACCCGCAACATGGCCACCGGCGCATCCACCGCCGAGCTCGCCATCATTCTCTGCGACGCTTCCCGTGGCCTCACCACCCAATCCCGGCGCCACGCCTACATCGCGGCACTGCTGGGCATCCCGAAATTCGTCATCGCCGTAAATAAAATGGACCTGGTCGATTACAACCAGGACGTCTTCAACGAAATCTGCGCTGAATTTGCTCCGTTCCTTCAGAACGCGAGCGCCCGCGATCCTTACTTCCTGCCTTTGAGCGCGCTCAAAGGCGATAACGTGGTCGATCGCAGTTCAAAGATGCCGTGGTTTACCGGGCCCAGCTTGCTTGAGTATCTGGAAAGCGTAGACACGCGCACGCATTCACTCGAAGCCCCGTTCCGCATGGCCGTCCAAGGCGTGCTCCGCCCCGACCAGACCTTCCGTGGCTATACCGGTCAGATCGCTTCCGGAGTGATTCGTCCTGGCGATGAAGTCCTGGCTCTGCCCTCCGGCCGCCGCACCCGCGTGCGCCGCATCGTGACCTTCGACGGCGACCTGGAAGTGGCTTTCGCACCGTTATCCGTTACGCTGGCCCTCGAAGACGAAATCGACATCGGCCGGGGCGACATCATCGCCGCCGGTGAGCCTCCGCAAAGCGCCCGCACCTTCGATTCCACCATGGTTTGGTTCGACTCCAAGCCCCTCGATACCGCCCGTCATTACCTTGTCAAACACGCCTCTCACGTGGTTCCCGCGCACGTCGAGGCCGTGCGTCATCGCCTGAATATCCTGTCGCTGGACTCGGAACCCGCCGCCAGCCTCTCGATGAATGAGATTGGCGTCGTGCGCATTGCAACTTCGCGCGACCTGTTCATCGACCGCTATGCCGACAATCGCCTCACCGGCAGCTTCATCCTGATCGACCGCGAGACTAATGCCACCGCCGCGGCGGGCATGATCCTCTCGCGGGCCCGCAATGCCGCCGAAAACGCTGCCGACAGGGTGGCTCGCCTGATCCGCAGCTTCGTCCCCGCCGGAGCTCTGCTGAATCTCCCCGCCGAGGACAGCGCCGCCGTCGAAGAATTACGGCGACGGCTTCAAGGAGTTTGGGATGAGTAATGAGACGAGTAACGAGAAGACCCAACGAGCCCGGGATCTGATCGCGGGCGTCCTCGAAAAGGGCGGTTTGCCGTGCGTCACCTCCAGCTTTCAGCACGAGTGCGTGGCCCTGGTGCACATGATGGTGGAGCAGGTTCCGAATATCCCCGTCCTGTTCCTCGAAACTGGATACCATTTCCCGGAAACGCTGGCGTATCGCGACAAGATCGCAGCCCAGTGGAAGTTGAATCTCCGCAATCTCGAAGCCAAGCAGAGCGTCGCCGATCAGGAGGCCCAATTCGGTATTCTCAACCAGACGGCGCCGGATCAATGCTGTAAGCTGCGCAAAGTGGGACCGCTGTTCGCCGGCCTCGCCGATTACGACGTCTGGTTCACCGCGCTACGCCGGGAGCAATCGCCCACCCGCGCCGGTCTTCAGGAGATCGAACCGTTCAAGCTGCCTTCGGGAAAAACGCTCCAGAAAATCAGCCCGCTGGCCGGTTGGACCGTGAAGGAAATCTGGGGTTATCTGCATCGGCACGGCATCGAAGCCCTGCCGCTTTACGACCAAGGCTACACCAGCATCGGATGCCAGCCCTGCACCGCTTTGCCCGTCAGCGCCGAGGATCTTCGCTCCGGGCGTTGGCAGGGCAAGGGCAAGCTGGAGTGTGGCATTCATATTCAAGCTCAATAGGTCCTCATGGAAATCGCGCTCGGTTTCGTCATTGCCGTATTCATCTCGCTGACCGGTGTGGGCGCCGGATCGCTCACGACACCTCTACTGATCCTTCTTCTGGGGCTGCCCGCAAAAGAATGTGTTGGCACTGCGCTGATTTTCGGGACTTTCGTGAAAGTTCTTACCGTCCCGTCCTACATGGCGCGCAAACAGGTGAACTGGCGAGTCTTCGGCTACATGACCGCTGCCGGGATCCCCGGCGTGATTGCCGGAGCCTTCCTGTTAAGTAGGGTTCCTTCCACCCTGGTCACCGGCCTTGTGGGTCTTACGATTGCGAGCATTGCGCTACTGAATTTATTCCGTTTCACGCACGTCGTCCGGCATGACCGGGCGAAGTGGCTTTCTCCCATCGGCGGACTTATTGGCCTGGAGATGGGCTTTTCTTCGGCTGGAGCGGGAGCCATCGGAGCCCTGGCGATGATGAGCCTCACCACGCTGACCACCACCGAGATCGTGGGAACCGATCTGAGCTTCGGGCTGGCGCTATCGGCTGTGGGCGGACTGATTCACGCCGGCCTCGGTGACGTGAATACCTCGGTTCTCTGGAAATTGTTGATCGGTGGAGCGGCTGGAGCCTTCGCCGGTTCCGCGCTCGCCGCACATCTGCCTTCGAAGAAACTGCGTTTTGCCCTCTGCCTCGCGCTGGTTTACATCGGAGCCCAGCTTTCCTGGACTAGCTTCTCCAAGATGTACGTTAGCGCCGCCGGCCCCGTCAGCCCCGCATCTGTTGCAAAGTAACGCGCCTGCCGATTGGCAGAGTAGCGGCCGATAATTGTCTTTCAATCGGTGGCCGCCGGGTGTACACTACTTGCATCCGAAATTTGGATTAAATGAAGGCAATCCTATTCTGTCTGGGACGGCCCGCTACGCTGATGTTGATCGGCACTGCGGTCATGCTCGGGCAGGAACCGGAACAGTTGCTCCTGCCTCCGGCAGTTGATCAACCCGCGGTTGATCAAAATGATGCATCCCTGGCAGCAGTCCCCCCTGCTAACGCCGGCTCGGAGTACGTTCCCCTCACGATCAAAAAGAAATACCTGTATTCGATCGAAGAAATATTTGGCCCCAGCCACTTGGTCGGCCTCGCCGCGCATGCGGCTATGGATCAGTTGAGCGTTCGCCCGCTGCAATGGGGCTCGCATCCGGATTCCCTGGCAATTCGATTTGCCTCCCATTTCGGCACCAACTTCCTCAAACACAATATTGAATTCGGTGTTCGCGCGATAGATCATGAAGATCCGCGTTATTTCCGGTCTGGACGCGGCCGCGCGTGGACTCGCCTCGGCTACGCGGTCTATCACACTTTCGTTGTCCGCAACGACCGCGGCGGATGGATGCCGGCCTATAGCTTGGCTGCGGCGGACGTCGGCACTCCCTACCTGGTGCGGATGTGGAGGCCAGAGCGATTTCAAACCGCGCCGGTGCTTCAGGCCGGAGCTTTCGCCATCGGCACTGACATGGGCGCCAACATCCTTCGAGAATTCTGGCCGGATATGAGAAAGGCGCTGCCGGCTTGGATGAGGCGAAGCCCTCTGCTCAGCGGCCGCAATTAGCATTTTCGAAACGTTTCCTCCGACCGCGGCACGCAGCGAATGAAAATCAAATACTCCTCATTCACGGGAAGGAAGGCGGGATACCGGGCTTGGATGTCTCCGGGCCCAGCTCCTAATTAACACCCTGCAAAACGGAGCCTGGGTCGCGGCCATAAGCGGAGCTGTTCTTTTCGGGAATTGAGGGCGTTAACCGGCCCTTTGCGCGCTAGCTTAGGCTAGGAACCGCCGCGCGTCGGCCTGAGGGAATCCAAAGTGAATTGAGGATAATCCAGCGTCCAGTGCGGCTGCCCTCCCGCGGGACGGCCGAAGATCTCGATGAGGGCGGGGAGGCTGATGCCGGCGGAATTCACGCTGTCTCCCCATGGGCTCCCGTCGCGAGGCGGCTCCTCCGCACGGATTTCCAGGCGCGCCCACAGCGGTTCATTCCCGGACAGTCCGGTGGTATCGAGCGACATCTGGCTGACGCACCAATCGCGCACAGCCGAGGCGGTCAGGTGTGACACGCTCTTCCGCGGAGCCGCCGCCTTGACTACAGAGAAGGTCTGTTCCCAGAGATCGTAGCTGACAATGAAGCGGTCCACAGCGCTGCTGAACACGTGGCTCTTATTACCGGACCAAAGTGTCGTTTTGATGACGAAGGGAACCTCGGCTGCATTCCGCAGCCGCGCCAGGGGCTGCCCGGTAAGGATGTCTGTATGCGGGGCGGAAAATTCGAGGCGGTTATCGCGGTGCTTTAGAATCAAATCCTCAGCCACCATGGCCAGCGCCAAGCCGGAGAGGAACGCCACGAACAACCACCACGCTTTGATCGATCTCATTTTCACGAGATTGCCTGACCCGACACCTTAAAAATTCATTCCGGCGAAGAATACCGGAATGCTTAGGGACGCACCCACCGGGAACGCCACGGCGAGCTGAAACCCTTCCTTCTTGAAGCCAGCCCCCACGGACTGCTTCTGTTCTCGCTCCTGCGGGCGATCCCACACCGCTCCTGTATCATAGAACACCTGATAGTAGCGATAGGAGTAGCCTACGGAACCGTAGACGACATGCGACCCGCCGGTGGGGTCCAACTCGAACTTGCTCCAGCCTCGCAGCATGGACGCATTACCGAGCACAAACCGGTCGAACAGGGGCGCTTCGCCGCCGGTCCGGCCAGCCATGAAGGTAACCTCCACGCGGCTGCGGTCGCGGCGGATCTTGTAATGCATCTGGGTGGTTTGACGCGTGTAGTCGGCATCGGTTTGCAGCAGACGCATGGCGGCGTCCACCGAATACGAAGCGTCCAGTTCCTGATCCTGCACATCTTCTCCCGAACCCCAACGCTGGTGGTAGCGCAGAGTAGATACCACCGCGTTGGATGATTCGGTCGTCGCGCCCGGCGTGCTCAGCCGGAATCGCGCGATACGGACGCCGAAGTCTACTTCGAGCGGTTCACAAAGAATCACTCTCGCCTCTGGCGTATAAGTCTGCAGGCTGCGGTAGATCGCGGATGGATCTTCCGATACCGTTGCCTGATTCCACATCTCATGAAAATCGTCGAATTCAAAGCGGAAGCCAAGGCGGTCTGTGCCCAGGTTGTCCCGCTCAAACCTCGCCCGGAAGCCGGTGTCGCGCGCGATCGACGCGTCATCGTCGCTGACCAGGCCCAGGGTGAACGCGTTTCCCGCGGCGCGAGTGGTTGCACTGGCTTCTCCGCTCCACCCGCCTTTGGAGTCGTAGAGGAACTTGGCGACCTTCAGATCCACCGGCTTCTTGGCAACCTCAAAATTTACGAGCACATGGCCCGGCATTGCGCCCTTAGTTATGTGGACTTTGACCTTGGTCACGCGCAGCTCATCTTTGATGCGGTTAGCGAGCTTTTGGAGGCGCAGCGAGTCGAGGTTTGCCCCGACCACCTGTTTCAGCTCACCACGGAGGGATTTGCTGAGCGCCTTGGTCTCCGATCCTAGAACGTTCACGCTTTCAATGATGTAGCGGGCGTTCACGTTGGTTGGCGCGGTGTCGGCGGGAGCTTCGCTGGTCAGCGCGTCGCCTCCGAAGAGCGGCAACCCCGCAGCCACCGTGATGATGAACGCCAACTTCATATGTTCGCGAAGAGAAGCACGCCGGCCGCCAAACGTATTTGGCTGATTCTTCTGTGGGTTAGAGGGTGTCGGGTGTGCCTGGTTTTCACAGGTGGGCCTGGTGTGCTTAACGTGTGTGCGTTAGAGGATCACCCTTAGGTCTTTCTCCCCGATCCCGAACAGGCGGGCCGGAGGGAGAACGGTTTCGATCGGGGTGCTGCAACAAGGAGCGACGGTCAGACCTTCGAGGGCGACGAACAAACCGAACAGGGCGACGACTCGTTCCGGCCTAGGTTGCGCGCCGGGAGGACCGCTCTTAAGAATCTCTTGACGCTTCTTTTCGATTTCCTCGCGCAGGTAGTCGGGCGGGTTTGAGGGACGCGTGAGGCCGATTGAACTCGGCCAGCCGACCTCGCCGGTGGTCAACTGGGTGGGGCAGTCGAGGCGCAGGGTTTCGTCCATCCCGGATTTGAAGATGCCCACGATGACGACGTTCCCCTGGTTGAAGGCAGCGGGACGCGCCAAGGCTTCGCAGACGGTCAGAACGGGGACCGAGTTTATAGCGGTCGGGCCTTCGTAGATGATGCCAAGCCGAATGTCGATGTCGCCCACCTCAGTGGACCCGTCCACTACGTGAATCACCCGAACAGTTTCCAGAAAGGCCTCATTCTCTCCAACCGAAAGAATGTACCAACGTGGGGTGACATCAGGGAATTCGAACCGGCCCTGGTTCGCGCACGCAACGTTTATCGAAGGGCTGGAACCGTCGATTGGAGCAAGGCGCACCTTAACCCCTGCGGTCGTTGAGTTCGTCTGATCGACGACTGTTCCTCGGACAGTTGCCATGCCCGAAGTATACTCCTCAGCGCCGGAGCGCTTTCGCGGCGGCTGCGGCGCTCTCGAAAGCGCGCTCCATTTCCGGGCTGCGTAGCGCCGCGCGCAATTCTTCCAGCTTCGCGATGAATGCTCCCAGGGCCGCGTCCACTGAATCCGCGTTCGTCGCGAAGATGTCGCGCCAGATATCGTAGGGGCTCAGTGCGAGCCTCGTCAGATCCACTGCCGCCGGGCCCGCGACCTTGGCCGCATCGGGCTGCGCTCCGATCACCGACGCCAGCGCGGTCGAAATCAACTGGGGCAGGTGCGAGGTCACTGCGACCAAGCGATCGTGCTCTTCGGCGCTCATCACAACCAGACGCGCTCCGATGCGTTCGATCCAGGATTCCAGATCCGGGTCGCGGCTTGTCAGCACGTATGGACGGCCGCGAAAGAGCTCGGCATCGGCTTGCTCGACCCCTCGGGATTCCTTCCCTGCCATAGGATGGCCGCCGATGAATCGAGCTCGGTGGATCGACGCAGCGGCGCGATTCACGATCGCCACTTTGGTCGAGCCGGCATCCGTGATCAACGCTCCAGGGCTCGCGTATTCGTCGATCAAATCAATAGTCTGGAGAATTCGCTCAATGGGCTGCGCGAGATAGATGAAATCGGATAGGGCGACGGCCTCGGAGGGCGGTAGGGTCTCGTCGATGACTCCAAGCGCCAGCGCCGAGTCAATCGCCGGCTGAGAGCTGACGCCGATGATGCGGCCCTCAAAGCCGGCTTCTCGAAGGGCTAACGCAAACGAGCCTCCGATGAGCCCGACACCGACAATGCTTACCGAATTCACGCCGCTCCGACGACTGAGTTAGGCAAAGCAGCGGCGATCGCGCGCACCTGCTGCATCATATCGAGAAATTGCTTCGGCGTCAGCGACTGTGCTCCGTCGCTCAGGGCATTGTCGGGGTCGGGGTGCACTTCCACCATCAATCCATCAGCGCCGGCAGCCACGGCTGCGCGAGCCATCGGCAGCACCATGTCGCGGCGGCCCGTGCCGTGCGAAGGATCGCCAATGATCGGTAAGTGCGAGAGCTTCTTCACCACCGGAATCGCGGAAACATCCATGGTGTTGCGCGTGGCGGTTTCAAAGGTTCGGATGCCGCGCTCGCACACGATCACTTCATAGTTTCCGCCGCTCATGACGTACTCGGCGGCCAGCAGCAGCTCTTCGATGGTCGCCGCGATGCCGCGCTTGATCATCACCGGCTTGCTGAGCTTTCCCACCTCCCGCAGCAGATTGAAGTTCTGCATATTGCGCGCGCCGATTTGCAGAATGTCCGAATACTTCGCCAGCAGAGAAAGCTGCGAAGGGTCCATGACTTCGCTGATCATCAGCAGGCCGTGCCGGTCGGCCGCGGCTCGCATGATCTGCAAGCCCTCTTCGCCCATGCCCTGAAAACTGTACGGCGAGCTTCGCGGTTTGAACGCTCCGCCGCGGAGGATCTGCGCTCCGCCTTCGGCCACGATCCTGGCTGATTCTTCGATCTGCTGCTCGCTCTCCACGCTGCATGGTCCGGCCATGACGACGAGGCTTCCGCCGCCGATCTCGACCTTCCCGATTTTCACCACCGTTCCGTGGGGCTTGAAGTGCCGGCTCGCCAGCTTATACGGGGAAACGATGCGATGGCATTCCTTGACGCCGTCCATTGCTTCGAAGATCGCGGGGTCGATCCGGTCCACCGGGCCGACGCCGCCAAGCACGGTGTGAAGCACGCCGGTAGAACGGTGCACGGTGAAGCCCAACTGCACCAGGCGGTCGATGACGGCGCGGACCTGCGTTTCGCTCGCGCCCTCCTGCATGACGACCAGCATCAGGCGTCTCCCTGCGATTTTTTCGCCTGCCGGATGCGTTGCAGGCTGCGCATCTCGTCGATGATGCGTTCGTAGATGCCGCGCAGGGCCTCGGCGGTTAGCGGTCCTTGATTGTGAGAAAACACGTTGCGATACACAGCGTCCTCGCGAGTCGGTTCGTAGATGGGAAGCCCCGCCGCTTCCTTGGCGCGTCCAATGTCTTCGACGATCAGCGTGCGGCGATTCAATAATTCCACAAGTTGGCGGTCGAGAGCGTCGATCTTTTCCCGGCTATCGGCCAGCAGCCGCACGGCTTCGTCTTTATTCATTAGGCCCGCCAACTCATTTTGTCGCGCAAGGAGCGGGCGAAGGCTTCCAGTTCGGCCTCGCATTTTTCAAAGCTGCTCGCGTTTTTTTCGATCATTCGTACAATGGCGCTTCCCACCACAACGCCATCGGCCATTTTAGCCACCACTCCGGCCTGTTCGGGAGTCGAGATCCCGAATCCCGCTGCCAGCGGCAGATTCGTTACAGCGCGAGTCCGCGCGATCAGCGGCTCCAGCGTATTCGATAGCGCCGCGCGTTCCCCTGTTACGCCGGTCCGCGAAACCAGGTAGACGAAGCCACTGGAATACTGCGCGGCCAATTTCAGACGAGCGTCAGTAGACGTAGGCGCGGCCAGGAAGACAGTATCGAGGCCGGCCGATCGCATCACGCCGATATAGCTGCCGGCCGGGACTCCCGGGGTTCCTTGCGATTCAAAGGGCCGAGCCGCCTCTGGGCCGCCGCTTGAGGAGTTCGCGGGCACAACGGAGTCTGGCTCGGCGGAAGTTCCAGGGGTCTGAGGCTGCCCGATGGGCCGAGCCGCCTCTGGGTCGGTGCTTGAGGAGTTCGCGGGCACAACGGAGTCTGGCTCGGCGGAAGTTCCAGGGGCCTGAGGCTGCCCGATGGGCCGAGCCGCCCCTGTGCCGGTGTCTGATGCGTTCGCCGGCACAACGGAGGCTGGCTCGGCGGAAGTTCCAGGGGCCTGAGGCTGCCCGATGGGCCGAGCCGCCCCTGTGCCGGCTTCCTCGACGCTCAAATCCGTGAGCAAACAACCATCGATTCCGGCGGCCTTAGCATCGGCGGCCAGCCGCTCCAATCCATACCGCAGCACGGGGTTCATATACGTGAACAGGAGCAGTGGAATCTCCGAATGCTCGCGAATTTTGCGAGCCATCTCCAGAACTTTCGAAACGCTGGTTCCGGCTCGCAGGGCTCGGTCCGCGCCGCGCTGGATCACGGGGCCATCGGCTATGGGATCGGAGAAGGGAACGCCCAGCTCAATCAGATCGACGCCTCCGCGCTCGAGGGCCGCGACGATTCCGGGGGTCCGCTCCGGCGTGGGATCGCCCGCGGTGACATAGGCGATCAATGCGGCGCGGGATTGCTTCTTTACTTCGTCAAACAGTAGTTGGATTCGGGTCGGCTGCATCGAGCTCCGGAAGATTTTCGCGATAAATGTCAGTGTCTTTGTCGCCGCGGCCAGACAAATTCACGATATAGATTTTGCCCTTATCGGCGGGGGCGCGGCGAATGGCCTCGGCAACGGCGTGCGCGGATTCGAGCGCGGGAATGATGCCTTCGGTGCGCGCCAGCCTGACCGCCGCGGCCAGCGCTTCTTTATCGTCCATCGAAGTATATTCGGCTCGATTGCGATCATGCAGCCAGGCGTGCTCCGGCCCTACGGAAGCATAGTCGAGGCCGGCGGAGATGGAATGCGTCAAGGCTACCTGGCCGTCGGAGTCTTGCAGGACGTAACTTTGCGAGCCATGCAGGACACCCGGCGCACCTCCCGCGAATCGTGCGGCATGCTCGCCCAAAGCCGCGCCTCGGCCGCCCGCTTCGACACCCACCAGCTTGACTTGCTCATCGCCGATGAAAGCGTGGAATAAACCGATGGCGTTCGAACCTCCGCCGACGCAGGCAAGCAGTACATCCGGCAGACGGCCCTCGCGTTTGAGAATCTCCGAGCGGGCTTCTTCGCCGATAACGCGATGAAAATCGCGCACCATGAGCGGATACGGATGCGCTCCGAGCACGGAGCCGAGCAGATAGTGCGTGGTATCGATGTTGGTGACCCAATCCCGCATGGCCTCGCTGATGGCGTCCTTCAGCGTGCGGCTGCCATTGAGCACCGGCACCACGGTCGCGCCCAGCAAGCGCATGCGGAAGACATTGAGACGCTGCCGCCGCATGTCCTCTTCACCCATATAGACCACACAAGTCAGGCCGAACAACGCGCACACGGTGGCCGTGGCGACTCCATGTTGGCCTGCACCGGTCTCGGCGATAATCCGCTTTTTACCCATGCGCCGCGCGAGCAAAGCCTGGCCCAGGCAGTTATTGATTTTGTGCGCGCCGGTGTGCAGCAGGTCCTCGCGCTTGAGATAGATCTTCGCGCCGCCCAGCGTCTCACTCAATCGCTTGGCGTAGTAGAGCGGCGTCGGACGGCCGGAATAGTGAGTTTGCAGATCGGCAAGCTCGGCCTGAAACTCCGGATCGGCGCAAGATTTGCGATAGGCCTGCTCCAGTTCTTCGAGCGGGGCCATCAAGACCTCGGGAACGAAGCGCCCTCCGTAGGGCCCGAAGTGTCCAGTGGAATCGGGTTGCGATGTAATCGTCATTCTGTATTAAGAGCCGGCTTATGCCTTCAGAGCTGCCTCCACGAAGAGGCGGACTTTCTCATGATCCTTGATGCCGGGCGAGGATTCCAGGCGTGAGCTGGCGTCGACGCCCCAGGGTTTCACCGTGCGAATCGCGCCGGCGACATTGTCGGCGTGAAGGCCGCCCGCGATGATGAGCTTCGCGCCCCCATTTCGGGCAAGCGACCAATCAAAAGGGATTCCATTGGCTGGACCGTCCAGGAGAACCGCCTCCGGAGCATCTACGCCGAGGTCGAACGCTTCCTCCAGGGTCATCACCAAGTCGACGATCTCGATTGAGTCGGCTCCGTGGAGGGCCGTCGTCCCGGCCATCCTACAGGCTCTCCAGACTCGCGCGCCCTTAGGCGCGGAGCCTCCGTAAATCTGAGCGACATCGAGGTTTGCGGCGCGCATGACACCCTCCACTGAGGCGGCGGTTTCGTTCTCGAATACGCCGACCTTCAGGATCGGAAGGCCATCGCCGAGTTCAGCGGCGCGTTCGGGAGTGACATAGCGCGGGCTGGATGAGACAAACACGAAGCCCAGCGCTGACGCGCCGGCCTCAACCGCCGTTTCCGCGTCTTCCCTTCGCGTAATTCCACAAACTTTGACCATCATCGCAGCAGAGTCCGAAGGGCCTCGACCGGGTCCGCGGCTTTCATCAGATGTTCTCCCACCAGGAACGCGTCAAAGCCGGCCGCTTTAAGACTCGCAACCGCCGTGTGGGAATCGATTCCGCTTTCGCTCACCTTGATCGCGCTCGATGGAATCCTGGATGCAAGGCGCAACGAGGTTTCAAGCGTCACCTCAAACGTATGCAGGTTGCGATTGTTAACCCCGATGATCTCCGCGCCCGAACCAATTGCCGAGTCGAGTTCGGCTTCATCGTGAACCTCCACCAATGCGGCCATCTGGTACCGAGATGCGAGCTCACGCAGCTTGCGCAGCTCGATCTCGTCCAGAAGAGCCGCGATTAAAAGAATCGCGTCTGCGCCGTGGGCCGCGGCTTGGATCACATGAAGCTCATCCAGCGTAAAATCTTTACGCAGCACGGGCACAAGGACCGCGGCTCGCGCCGATTCCAGATCGTCCAGCGAGCCTTGAAAGAACTCCTCGTCCGTCAGAACGCTCAGCGCAGCCGCGCCGCCCAAGGCATAGGCGCGCGCGATGGCTGCGGGGTCGAATCGATGCGCAAAAACACCTTTACTGGGCGAAGCCTTCTTCACCTCGGCAATGATGGCGGGGTGCTTCGCGCTGCGTCTTGCCGCCAGGCCCGCCTGAAAATCACGGGAATTCTTGCGCGCCGCGGCGCGCCGCTCCAGTGCGTCGCGATTTGCGGCGAGGCGCGGCAGAGCGGCTCGTTTGGAGTCTACGATGCGAGCCAAAACGTCGGGAAGGGCGCGAATCATGAGGGGAACTCTCATGGTATCACCGGCGGCCCACTCAACCAGATGATCAATCTGAGGGGCTCAAGGCGTTTTTTGCGGCTCAGGCGCGGGCGGAGCCACGCACATATCCGGGGACGTATCGAGATGCTTGATTTCGCCCACCCAAAGATTGTCGCCCTGCACGAACACCGTTCCCTCAATGCAGTTCCCGATTTGGAGAGCGCTGAACTCCTGCGGATCCTTTATCGGGAAGGTCATCGTCATGGCGTCCATATAGCCCACGATCTTTTGATGCCGGATGGTGGCGAGCTTTTGGTCCGGCTCCAGGCGCATTACCTCTCCATGGATGGAGTAGCGATTCAAAGGCGGCGCGGAGTTGTCAGCGGAGCGCGCGCACGCTCCCAATAGAACGGTCAGTAGCAGAACCGTGGGTTTAGGGTTAATCATCCCAACTTCAGTGTACAACCGTGTAACGTTCTGGAAATTGGCGCCATCTTGCTCCAAAAAGCCGATACATGGTTCGGGTGGAGCATATTGGCCTCATCGAGCAAGGTGGTCTGAATGGCCGCGGAAACGGACGAAGAATCACCGGCGCGGGCAGCGCCGGGCCGAAGACGGGCTGCCGATAAAAAGAAGCGCGCGCCACGCCTAGAGCGCCCAGGCGGACTCGATGCCTACCGTGGGCATCAACTGACGCACGGCGTCCATTAGAGCCTCTCGTCCAGGTCTCTGTCTGGGATCGTCCACCCCAACAGCGCCCCTACTTTTTTTGAACATCGATGACAATCTCGGCTTTGCGCAGTTGTTCGGTGAGGCGCGCGTTGTCCTTCTGTAATTTTTGAATCTCTTCCTGAATGGGGTCCCGCTCGGATTTGGGGCCCCGCTTTTGAGGAACCAAGGGGCGCGACGGACACCAGAGACGCGCCCGCGCCGCCTAGTCGCTAAAAGCGACGAATACAATCCTTCGCGGCGCAACAGCGCTCCGATGCCGCCGGAGCCTTTGGCGCGAACGGTTTCCGATAGGATGTGTTGCTTATATCCGGGGGTGAAGCTTCGGCGCTTAGCCTGGGCCACGACTTCTGGATCCGGGTAGGGAGTGGGTTCGGGGCGGGCTTTGCTGCCAGTGGCACTCCGCTCGATCTCGCCTCGCTCGGGCTCCTTATGTGCCACCGCAGCAAAGCCGCTCGTAATTCAGGAACGAGGAGTGTTTCAGCTATGTTGGCTCGAAGGGCCTGCGCAGAAATTCTACTGCGCCCACGGCGACATGGGAGGACCGTATCAAGGAGCAGTTCACGCTGTTCGCCGACGGCGGCCGTGCCGAGACCATGCGCGCCAATCAGCTCCGGCTGTACTTTTTCCGCGATGGCGCATGTGTTGGTCCGTAGTCTGCGCCGCCCGGGACTTAAGGCCACCGAACTGACCACGGCCCAAGCTGCCACCATCCGTCTGCGCTTGTTCAAAAATCGGCGCGCCTGGGTCGACCTGTGAGAAATGCGGGCTAGGGGAACTGAGGACCGCGAGCGGCACTTTGCGGGCCAGCGTTTCCACCAGAGATTTGCGGGTGAGCCTTTGAAACCATGAGTTTTCAACCGCGGGCCGCTTTTCGAAAAAATTTCCTTAGCCCCTTTAAAATCAATCGGCGGCTATGAGTGGACGGGTTCGCCGAAAACAGGCTGGCGTAGCCAATTTGGGCCGCCCGCGAGAACATTCATTCCAAAGACACCTCACGGCGCGATCATTGAATTCTGATGAACGAGGGCAGCAGCCCCCTTCGTAAAAAGGGGGCATATTGGCTCTCGTTCGAGCAATCCATCGGAACCGCTATTGGCTGCGCACTGGCGACTCACGACGCAGCGCACGCTCAAATTTCCCTGCTGCTGCCGGCGTCTTGAAGTCGCCGGTCAGAATCTCGCGATTCGTTGAATCGCGGCCGTACAATTCCCGGTTGGTCTCCCCGTCCGGACGAAGCGTCGCGCCTTCGAGCGAAATGCCCGCGAACAAGCCGCGTGAGCGAGAATACGATAACATTTCCGCCCTCAACATGGCGTCCGTCCGCGCGCTTACATCGCGGCCAATCGGACCTGCCGCCCCGGAAGCGTCTCCGCCCACCGTAAACTTATCCGAAAGGAGGTGCTTCATTCCGCCGTCGTTCATCACCAGCAATACAACATCGCTTTCCGAAGCGCCGATCTGAAACCCGACACTCCCACCTTCTACCCGCATCGCAGCCGGAGCGCTCCATCCTAGACCACCCTGACGCCGGCAGATTGCGAATCCGCGGCCAAGTTCGGCGCCGAAAATGAACCCCGCTTTTTTCATGCCCGGTACGACAACGATGCACTTGGCCTTGTCGAGCAGATCGTGGGGGATGCCTTTGTCGGAGGCCCCCATCATATCGGTCAGAGTATCGGCCGAGGCGTCAAGCCTGTCATCGACCTTTATGGCCCGATCGGCCGCGTATGCGGATGTGCTAGCGCAACCCGCGATGGCGAGCGCCCAGATACAGTAGTTCAAATTTGTCTTCATTTAGAAATCATTCCCTTTTGAAGCCAGGATTCCATCTCAGCAAGCCGAAATGGACCCACGGCTCGCTGTCGAAGGAGGCACGCTCATGGCCGTTCAGGCCGATGGTTTGAGAGACGGTCTTGCCACAACGCGAGCTTCATGCTTCCAAAGGCAAGCGGGCGCGGAATAACCGGATATGGTCATGTGACGGCGTGCGGTCAAGCATACTGCTCCGCGCGTACAACGCCGCCGCGATCGAAGTCAGCGGAAGAAAACCGGATTAAAGATCGCTGCGAGAGATCCCTAGCTTCTTCATCATGGCGTTCAGCGTCGTGCGCGGCATTCCAAGACGGGTTGCCGCAGTGCTGATCACGCCGCCGGTCTCCCGGAAAACGCGCAGGATATAATCGCGCTCCACTTCTTCCAGAGTAGAACCGCCAGTGTTTCCAGCAGCGGCGTCCCGTAGCTCCGCCAAGGGGGCGCGAAGGCTGGAGCCTCGTGACAAGATTACGGACCTTTCAATGAAGTTTTCAAGCTCCCGTACATTTCCAGGCCACGGCCAAGCGACAAAGGCCTTCATCACGTCGGATGGAATCTTGTCAATTGTCCGGTCCATTTTTGCGGAGTACTTCTTGGTGAAATGCCGGGCGAGAAGCGGGATGTCTTCGGGATGATCCCGCAATGGCGGAGTCGTAATCGGGAAGACCTTCAGCCGGTAATAGAGATCGCTCCGGAAAAGCTTGTCTCCCATCATCTGAGTAAGATTCCGGTTGGTTGCGGCTACCAGCCGGACGTCGATCGGGATCGTACGCGTGCCGCCCAATCGCTCGAAGGATTTCTCCTGCAACGCCCGTAACAGCTTAGGCTGAAGATCTAAGGGAATGTCGCCTACCTCGTCCAGGAATAGAGTCCCTCGATGCGCCATTTCGAAGCGGCCGATTTTTTGGCCTAAGGCGCCGGTGAATGCCCCCCGCTCGTAGCCAAACAGCTCGCTTTCAAGCAAACCGGTGGGGATCGCCGCGCAGTTCAGACTGATGAACGGAAGATTGCGCCGCGGACTGAGGCGATGAATCGCACGGGCGACTAATTCCTTTCCGGTGCCGGTTTCGCCAAGAACCAGGACCGTCGCATCGGTAGGGGCAACCACTTCCACCTGCCCCATCACCCGTTTCATCGCCGCGCTGGTTCCGATGATTTCCTCAAAGCTGTTCAGGACTTCAAGGTTCTCCTCTTCGACACTTTCCAGCCGGTCTCGCTCGCGTAGATCTTGCACGAAACTTATCCATTTGAACGGGGATAGTTTTAGCACTGCCGTGGCAACCAGAACAGGCACCCGCGTGCCGTCTTTGCGGATCAATTCTTTTTCAAAGGGCGTGCAAGCTCCGAAGCGCAACCCCTCTTCATGGGCCAGTTCATCCAGGGCCAGATACTCCGGCGGCGTTAAATCGGGCCAGCGCAAGCGTCCGTCGAGCAGATCCTGCCGGCTATATCCCGTGAGCTCCAAAAACGCGTCATTCGCCTCCGGAATCCTGTCAAATTCGCCGGAAACAATGCCAGCGATGGTCGACGCCGCCGGAAGAGGCCGGCTCCGCGAGCGGCTCCCCCGAAGTTTCTCGTCTCTTTCGTGACGGTCGCTAAAATCGCGCACAATTCTGGCAAAGCCCTGCAAATTTCCACCCTCGTCTTTCAGCGCCATGGTGATGACGTTGGCCCAGAATTGAGATCCGTCCTTCTTCAGCTGCCAGCCCTCCGCACCGACGTGGCCCTCGGCTGCGGCCCGGTTCAATTTTGCCTGAAGCTGCTGGTGAGCCTCTCCCTCCGGATAGAACATCGATACGTGCTTGCCGACGACTTCATCGCTTTTGTAGCCATAAATGCGCTCGGCTCCCGAATACCAAGCGGCAATCAGTCCGTCCGCGTGCAAAAGGAACAGAGCATAATCCTGTACCCAACCTGGGACACTGCTCTTGGAGGCGCCGTCACGCAACACCATCACATTGCGTGCCGGCAGCACGTTCCTCTTAGCGATGTACTCAACCTCGCGCGGACCTCCATCCGCAACCACCAGCGGAAGGGTTCCTTCCTGCTCGCCGTCCTCGAGGAAGGCGCGCCAGCGTTCCGAGATCACCGGTTTAAAGTTGGGCTCCGCGAAATCATCCAAGCTGCGGCCGATAATCTTTTCCCGTGGGACGCCCAGGAGCTTGCTGGCGCCGACGCTGACTTCCCGGTAGTGGCGATCATTGTCCGTGATCAAAATCGGCACGGAGGGTTGAAAGACGATCGCCCGGAACAAAAGTTCGAGTTCCTTCGGACCATTCTCCACCAGCCAATCGGCTGTTACTGGCTGAGAGGCCATGGACGCTTCCTCCTTCGCCCGTCGATCCGGAAAGCCGACGGCTTGGAGAACACGCGGGTGCGTGGTGTCCGGCAAACTGTGGAAGGCCGAAATGGCGGTACCCGATAATTGTACCATTTTAAAGCTAGATTTCCAGTTATTTCTGTGACCATCGCCGGTCACAAGGGTTCAGAACTCCGCGCCCCGGCTCAGCGAAGGACAGGACTCCCGTGCCTTCCTCAAAGCCGAGGAATGGTGACCGGCGCTACGCGGTCACTTGACCACGTAGCGTCGCGGTCCAAGGAGAATTCAGGGTCATGCTTCGACCGCCTTTATCCCCGCGAGAGTCAGTGTTTTCCTAAGTCCACGATGGAGCGAAAGAGCTGCGCCGAACTGGGTACCAAATTGCTCCACCCTTGCCAAGGAGACCGTATGAACCCGAGCACAGAGGATCAGATAGAAGGAAAAATTCACGAGGTGAAGGGCAAAGTCAAGGAAGCAGCCGGCAAGCTGACCAACAACCCTGACCTGACCGCGGAAGGTCAAGCAGAAAAGACAGCCGGCACCGTTCAGAAGAAGGTCGGCCAGATCGAAAAGGTTTTTGAAAAATAGGCCATGCTTCTCCTCATTATCATCCTGATTTTGCTATTTGGCGGCGGCGGAGGATATTACGGGCACAGCCGCTGGGGTCCTGGCGGAGGCGCGGGCGTCGGACTGGGCACCGTCCTGTTGATTCTCTTAATCGCCTACCTACTAGGCCTTTTCCGTTAAATGGAACTCCAGCATGGGTGCCGTTCCGAGTATGGGCCGCTCGAACTACGGATTCAGAGCGGCGCCAGTTTGAACGGCTTCACGATCTTCGTGGAGGACCCTCGGCCAGAGCACCCCGCAGTGTATGAGCACGTGGCTCAAAGTTCGCTGGAATCCGCAAAAGAGAACGCAGTTTTAGAGGCGGACCGATACCTGAAGAGCCGGGAAGAAGAATCCTGTCACACAGCCGAGTGGAGATGCTCATGATTCTGGCGAGAGCGGGCTTCCACGCTCTATTGCTAGACGCCCCATGGTTACGTGACCACCCCAGGTCAGCCGTTCATCCGCCGGAAACTGCAGTCTCCGCGAAAACACAAGGCATGTTCGATCCAAGGGATGGATCGCCAAATGCCTGTTCCTCCTTGAGGAATATAAGTACATGCCTTTAATAAACATAGTGATCGGATTGATTATCGTTGGAATCGGGTTGTGGCTGATCAATCGCTTCATTCCCATGGCCGGCAGCATCAAGACGATTCTGAACATCGTTGTGGTTGTATCCGTTTGCGTCTGGGTATTGCAGGTGACGGGACTGTGGGGTCCGCTGTCCAGCTACCGGTTCTCGCGGTAAATCCATACATACATCCTTGCAGAGCAGCGGCGAGCGTGACCGAGAAGCATTCGGTCAAGCTTACCGGAAGGGATTCATTCGAACCGTCCCGCTGCTGCTCTCTCGCCTCTTATCCCTCGCTGCTCATCCCTCGCGTCTCATCAAACTGCGGATTCCACGCAAGCGACTTGGCCAATGACCATCGACGCGGATTCCGGCGCAGGGTCCAGTCTGCCCGCCCCAGGTGATCGCCTTCCTCTTGGCGTCAGTTCGGTGGGTCGACAGGCGTCCACGGCTGCAATTCAGGAGGCTCTTGGCAGCCAGCGGCTCTGTCAGAGCGCGTCATCACGCATTCAAGCTTCGCGGCCATTTGAAGCTCAGGAACACAGCGCCGCAGCAGGGTGAGACAGAATTACTTCTTGGTTTGTTTTTGTCTCGATTTTACGGGCCCGGAGCGGATCTCCTCCAGCCGAAGATATCCCGCCGCCGCTCGGTCGCGGACGGCTTCCTTCTTATCGTCCAACAGGGGAATCAGGCTCCCCACCAGGGTTGGATCGTTGCGTAGAGCGATCGCGTGCACGGCGGCCGCGCGCACGGACCAGTCAGAATCGCCCAAAGCGTCCTGAAGCGCCTGAAGGACCTCCGAACTTTTATCGAGGCTCAACAGGAGCGCCGTCGCCGCCCGTCCGGAAACACCCGGATCCGAGAGAAGCCCCTGCAGCGACGAGATTCCCGCGCCCAAACCGGGCACCGGAGCGAAGTTGGCGCCCTCCTTCACCGCGAATAGAAATAGCGTCTGCGGCGTGTGCAGCATTCGGAGCGCATCCCGCTTCTGTTTGGTTATGAACCCGGATGAGGTTTTCGAATCGCCGCTAAGAACCGCCACCAGCGCCTCATGTCCAGCCGGATCGTCCAGCGCCCAGAGGGCTTTGGCCGCGGCAAAGCTCACCTCGGGCACATCGCTGTCCAGCGCCTTCAGTAAAGTGGGAACCGTCCGCTTGTTCCTCAAATCCACCAGGCTGGTGATCGCAGCCAATCGCACCGGCACATCCTTGTCGTCGAGCATGGCCTCCAATTGCGACAGATAAGGCTCGTTCGGGCTCACCAGGCCCAACGCCTGGACAGCGTGCATCCGGGTATCCGGATTCTTATCTTTTAGCGAATTCTCCAGAACCTCGCTGGCTCGATCCCGAGTCGACTCTGCATTGGTGGGTTTAGACGCGGAGGGTAACGGAAGCTCGGAAGTCTGGCCGAAAGCAGAGCCGAGCAAAAACAATGGGATTATTGAAACGGTTCGCAAAAGGATTCCATGCCAGAACGAGCGGCTCATTTATTTAATCTCGACTTTAAAGAGAACGTTATCCGGATGCTCGTGACGCCATTTGAAGTATTCCCTCTGCTCGGCGGCCTTCGTCTTCCCGAATTCGCGATACCCGCGGTGCTGTTCGCCCAGATAGACCCGGTAGGCTCGATCCTCCTGGTTGGTCCACGTATGAAAGTCGTGGCCGTCGCGATCGTAATAACGCTTGTCGGCCGCGCTGCTCACCACGGGCGTAATCAAGCTGGCTCCGGCGCAAAGTGCGGTCAAAATCAAGAAGCGGCGCATATTGATCATCTCCTGGCGCGACAGAGGGCACTCCGCTCACCTTTCGAGGTTCCGCGGCGCTGAACGTGACGTCCGCGCACTTTCCGAAGGCCCGGCGAGGCGGCGGCGCGGCTCCGCCAGCCCCATTCTGCGGGCCGGTTGTTCGAGAACACATGACCTTATGACGTCAGATGACCTCTCGCGGTCGCTTTTGGATGGATCCGCAACCGCCAGAGAGATGCCCAGCCCCTAAACCGCGCGGGAACCAATGGTCCCCGGAATGCACTTGGACTTACGTGGGAAACGTGCCAGAGGGCCATCGCACAAAATCTAGAGCAATTAGGGGTACAAAATATGACATTTTCAAAGGCAGCACCAGCCGTTATTGGCATGGCAATTTTAGGCGCGGTGTTTTTGCCGATCGCCAAAGCCGACGATCACGACAAAACCACTACCATCACCTTTAGCGCGCCGGTGGAGATTCCGCCGGTCTATATTACCGGCATGCGAATTTTACCCGCCGGAACCTACGTATTCAAGCTGGTGGAATCGAGCTCCAACCGCCACATCGTACAGATTTTCAATAAAGATCAAAGTAAGATCTATGCCACGGTACTGGCCATCCCAAATTATCGCCTCACGCCGACAGACAAGACCGTGATCACGTTTAACGAAGGAATCAAAGGCACCCCCGAACCGATTCGGGCGTGGTTCTACCCCGGCGCAAACTGGGGCGAGGAGTTTGTCTATCCGAAAGCCACGGCCGTAGCCTTGGCTCAGGTGGCCAAGACGCCTGTTCTCACAGTGCTGGCCGATGTGACGGTGGAAGTCCCTCAACCCGACGCGCCGGAGGTGGTTGCCCAGCTACAGCAATTGCCCGTAATGGCTGTTCGGCCGACCGGAGAAATCGTTGAACTCGCCCAAGTGATCCAGGTCGCGCCGCCGGCGACGATCGCGGCAGCGCCTAAGCCGGCGCCGGCGCCTGTGCGGCTCGCCGAGAATAAGCTCCCCGACACGTCGAGTTCCTTGCCCCTCATCGCCCTGTGCGGATTGCTGGCGCTGGGCGGCGGCTTGACCGTGCGTCGCGTCAGTCAACGAGTGAAGTAGTCTAGTTCGTAAACCGGGTGCGCCAGATTCTGGCTCACCCCAAGCTGAGAGATTCTTGGAAATCTCAGGGCTCCGAAAGGGCGCCCGTCATAGGAAGGTATCCGTAAAATGATGCGTCCGAGAGTCGTTCCTTTATTGGCCCCGCCACCACGAAAGGCCCTCCCAGAAAGTATGGGTTCTTACGAAACCAAAGCACGGGGAATGACGGTGCTCACGACACCCCTCTTGAATAAGGGCACGGCGTTCACCATGGAGGAGCGCGAAGCCTTGGGCCTCACCGGGCTGCTGCCGCCCGTCATCAGCACGCTTGAAGCGCAAGTTACTTGCGCATACACGCAATACCAGCGGCTGCCGGATGCGCTGAGCAAGAATATCTATCTGACCGCCCTGCACGACCGCAACGAAGTACTGTTCTTCCGCCTTCTCTCCGAACATCTGCGTGAGATGATTCCCATCGTCAACGATCGAACCGTCGGCTTGGCGATGGAACAATATCACCACGAATGCCGCCGCCCGCGGGGCGTGTATCTCTCGATCGATCACGCCGATGCGATCGAGGAAGCCTTTGGCAACCTCGGCGCAGGGCCCGGCGATATCGATCTCATTCTCGCCACCGATGCCGAGCAGATCTTCGGTATCGGCGATTGGGGCGTCGGAGGCATCGAAATCGCGATCGGCAAACTGGCGATCTATACAGCGGCGGGCGGGATCGACCCGACACGTGTTATTCCCGTAATGCTCGATGTGGGCACCAATCGGGAGAGTCTCCTCGCCGATCCGATGTATCCGGGAAACCGCCACGCGCGAGTCCGCGGAGAGCGCTACGACGCGTTCATCGACGCCTACGTGAAAGCCGCGGCGAAGCTATTCCCGAACGCGCTGTTGCAGTGGGAGGATTTTGGGCCAGGCAACGGACGCCGCATCCTTGACAGATATCGTGGCCAAGTCCGCACTTTCAGTGACGATCAGCAGGGTACAGGTGCGATCGCGCTGGCCGCAGCAGTTTCCGCGATGCGTATCTGTGGAACGTTACTGCGCAACCAACGCATCGTCATCTTCGGCGCGGGCGTCGCCGGCGTCGGCATCGCCGATCTGATTCGCGACGTCATGATTGAGGAGGGCTTATCCCTCGACGAAGCGAGCCGGCGTTTTTGGCTGATGGACGTCCACGGGCTGCTCACCACCGACATGGGGGATCGGCTACATGACTATCAGGCAAGCTATGCCCGACCAGCCTCTGAGGTCAAGAGCTGGAGAGGTCTCGGGCTCAACGCGAACTCCCCCGGCGTGAATGCGAATGCGATTGGATTGGCCGAGGTGATTCGCCGTGTACGGCCCACCATGCTGATCGGGGCATCGGGAAACGGCGGCGCGTTCACGGAATCAATTGTGAAAGACATGGCTCGCCATGCGGAGCGTCCGATAATCTTTCCGCTCTCCAGTCCTCCCTCATTCGCCGAAGCCACTCCTGCGGACCTGATCACCTGGACCGAAGGGCGTGCGTTAATCGCGACGGGCAGCTCATTCACGCCTGTTACGCATAAAGGAATCACCCATGTCATCGGACAAGCGAACAACGCCATGCTCTACCCTGGGCTCGGCCTCGGCGCGATCGTGTCGCGAGCGCGCCTGATCAGTGTGGGCATGCTCGCAGCCGCGGCAAATGCGTTGTCTAGCTTAGTGGCTGTCCGGCTTCCGGGCGCATCGCTGCTTCCTCATGTCGACGACCTGCGCAGCGTAACCATGACAGTGGCGGTGGCGGTGGCTGAGGCTGCGGTCGCCGAGGAGTTGGCTGGCGTCAAGCTCGAAGACGTCGTTCAGCGGGTGGAAGACGCGATGTGGCAGCCGGAGTATCGGCGGATCCAAGCATCCTGACCGGTGGGCTAACAGAATGACGGTCCTGGTAAGAAAATCATCGGTGCGGCTGCTGCTCAAGTGGACTCAGCGCGGACTCTTAGCCGGGGCGACTGTCATGCTGGGTTATTGTGCTTTTGTCCTCTCAAATACGTGGATGTTCCAGCATCGTCAGCGGCAAACTCTTGAGCGCCTCATAGAAGACGCCCGTCCGGAAAATCAAGCTTTGCTGAAACCGGTTTCTCCCAAGATTGGGATCGAGAAGCTTGGACTTGACGTCACCGCACCTGAAGGATTGATTGGCCGCATGGAAGTCCGGCGCCTGGGTCTTTCTCTCTTCGTCGTTGAAGGAACCGACGAGTCTACGCTTCGTCGCGCCGCTGGACATATCGCCGGTACAGCGCTGCCCGGCCAGGTCGGCAATATCGGAATCGCCGCCCACCGCGACACGTTCTTCCGGCCCTTGCGGAAAGTCCGGCGCGATGACGTCATCACACTGACCACTCCCGGCGGAGAGTACCGCTACCGGGTGGTGTCCACCAAGATAGTGAGGCCTGAAGACGTCGCCGTGTTGAGTTCCGATGGCAACGAAATCCTGACGCTGGTCACGTGTTATCCGTTCTACTTCGTGGGCGCCGCTCCTAATAGATTCATCGTCCGGGCCGCAAGAATCCTCTGATCATCAGAGACGACGCTTCCGTCTCGGAAGGGTCATCCTGCGGCCCCTCCGTCAACTCCGCGGTCTATTCCGCGCGACCGAAAGCACCCGTTTTCCTGGCGCGCGTGCTGCGGCGAGAGATCGGCGCGCCTGTCGGGGAGGTAGAGGACGCCAAGCCGAGGCAGGAGACACAGGAATCGAGCCTTTCGGTTACGCACGCCGATATGATGCAGTTACCGGGGCAAGATCCCTACTCCAAGGACCGACAACTCAACCCGGCACGCTCTCCTTTCGGTCGGGCAGATGACCAATATAGAAGCATGACGCTCGGTGGCCGTACCCAGGAGAGATTAGGCTCGGGTCGGGTCCTTGGATCGGAACGGATGACGCTTCGATGAAAGGACAACTGCTGGAGCCGCTTGATGCTTCCCAAGCTACGCTGCGGCCTCGGCTGGCGCAAGTCATGCGGCGAACCGATGCAATGCTGATGCGCCAGTTGCAGGCCCGATTCTTAGACTGGTCACCGATCAACTCGGACACACGGTTGATGTATGGTTAAATATGTATGAGAAAAGTCTAGTCGCGGGACGCGCTTTGATCGTGAACGAATTGGTGTTGCTGATACACGAGTGCTCAGTAGCGCTGAGGCTGGAGACTGTAGCGGGAGTCATTGAAAACAAAGGCAAGCGGGAGTAATTCAGTGGTAGAATGCCAGCTTCCCAAAATGGCTTTCGATTGACAACAAAGAACATAGCGCTCTGGTTGCCCTGTTTCTGACGATACAGTTCATACAGTTTTCAGCCTGATCTTTTTGAACGTCGCGAGTGGTGCTCGCTTAGTGCTCAGGCAATAAGAGGCATGACACAACCCGGGTGAGCACAGACGCTAACATCGGTTCTGATGCCAACGGATCACATCGTCTCTCTACGGATCGCCGAACGTGACACGCTAAACCTCGCTATCGAGGCGCTTATCGTTCCTGATCACCAAAACCGGCGCGTGTCGGCGGCGCGTGTCAATGAGTTTGAGACACTCCGAAGTGAAGTTTAGTGAGTATTTGCGTCTGAGCTTTGGGGTTTGTTGATCCAGACCTCCTTAGGAAGCGGTAGCGAGACTGGTGGCCGGCGAACGAAGCGGTTGGGATGA
>DASXEY010000005.1:0-6624 GCA_036489835.1 Bryobacteraceae bacterium
GTGCGAGTGCCGATGCTTTCCCTTTCGCGGGTGCAGAAGAGCGAACCAGGGAAACATCCGTACTATCCCGAGTATCATTCCAGCCACGACACACCTGAGCTTGCTTCGCCGGACCGCCTTGCCGATTCCCGGGATCTGGTGCTGACGATGATCGACGCGGTCGAGGGGAATGCAATTCCGGTAAACCGATTCAAGGGAGAGATCTTCTGCTCCCGTTATGGGCTCAATGTCGACGCATACACCGACCGGGAAGGGAACAAGGCACTCTTCGACGTGCTCTTCCTGATCGATGGGACGCGCTCGGAGGCGGAAATTGCCCGTATCTGCAATCTGCCAGTGGATTCCGTTCGCCGGCTGCTTGAGGAGTTGCGCCGGCTCGATCTGATCGAATTCCGCGGCGCGAGCAGAGGTTGACGGCGGGGCTTCTCGCGATTCCAGTGAGGACACTCCTGCACTTGCTTCACCCACCGGTTCTCCCAATCGCGAGACTGGTGCGGTTCGCCGCGGACTACCAACTACTCCGGGAACGCTGTCTCGTCGAATTATAGAGGCGAGGGGTAAGAATATCCGGGTAAAATACCCGAATACGAAGCGTAGTGAAGCAAGCACGAGGCGCTCAACCTCCTCCGAAGCGCGATTCTGAGCCTCGTTTGAACATGGCAATAAGCGGGAGGAGGAATATCGTGAAATGGGGAATCGAGCGCTCGAGAGTAATGACACGGATATCGGAGGTGCCAGGATGCGGTAACCTGGTGCGGCGGCAATACGATCACTATCTAAAGCTAAAATTCGATGTTAACTGGCGATGGGGCAGGAATCCTGCCAGTACGCGTGCCTTTCGCAAGGCACCCCCAAAACTGAACGAGACACAGCAGCGAGTGGTTGATGAGCTTAATGCCTCGGGTGTGTCTATGTGTCATATCGACGAGCTGTTTGAGGATCGGGGTTTGTGGTCGGAGCTCTCCACCGAAGTATGCGCATTTAGCTCGAGCGATGAAGTCCAGTCAGTTGTCAGAAAGCGGCAGCAGGACTTTGCACAGACCCAAGATTTCGCGGCTGTGCAGCATTACATCGTCACGAAATATTCTCAGGATCGAAAACCCCTTATCACTTCCAGTGATATCCTGCTGCGTTTTGGTGTCAACCCGTTGGTGCTCGATGTAGCAAATTCGTATCTGGGGCTATGGTCCAAGCTGATTTATTTCGACATGTGGTATACGCTTCCTCTGAAGACGCAGACGAGATTTCTCTCACAGCGCTGGCATCGCGATCCAGAAGATCGCAGGAAGATCCGCACTTTTCTGTACTTCAGTAGAGTTGATGTGGAGGCGGGCGCGATGGAGTATCTCCAAGGTAGCCACTGTGGGGGGGCTTACGAACATGTTTTCAGATGGGACGATCCACTCGGAATCCCCTACCCACCGGATGGAGAAGTGGAGCGGCAAATTCCGATGTCGCAGCGCAAGATCCTCGAAGGACCACCGGGCACCCTGGTCTTCTGCGATACTGCCGGATTCCATCGTGGGGGAGTTTCTAGAACCATTCCTCGCATCCTGGCCACCTCGGCATATGTAACTCCCGCCTCGCTACATGGCAGACGCTATGAGACTGACGCCAGCGTGCAGAATGCTCCCTGGAGTGCTCCAGCAAAATTTGCCGTCGCGTGAGGAAAAACTCGCTCCCGGTCTCTTTAGCAGCCTTCAGTGATTCATACCGAGGGTCCGCCCTTTCGGCTGATTCCGAAAGGTAATTCGTGAGGAAAGGGAGTATTGCTGGCGTTTCTCGATTGCGGATCAGCGGCCTCGTGATCACAAACCAATTAGCGGGTTTTGAGGACCGGAATTAGATACAAGATGCGTGTCATTGTCGCTACCGGCCTGAACGATCGAGATGCCGAATACAAAAATATGGGCGACGTTGCCATGTTGCAGGTGGCAGTCGCTCGGCTGCTGAAGCTGTGGCCGGATGCCCGGATCGAGGTTCTGACAGATTCCCCAGCCGGCCTCGCCCGGTATTGCCCCGGAGCAATACCGCTCTCGCGGATTGGTTGCAGGAGCTGGGTCGATGACCGAATCGTGCTGGGTCGGCTGCATGAATTTCTGCCGGCAGGTATCTCCAATGCGCTGAGCAGGTTAAAGCGGTCGGTCCGGTTGCGTTGGCCAGCCCTCCTCAGGTTCGTGTTGGAGCGACGCCTGGGTCTGCGGGATGGGGGTGGACGGCGCGGCAGCCTGCGGACCTTTCTAGAATCGCTACGCACTGCCGACGTCCTCGTCGTGTCCGGCTCCGGCGGCTTTGCAGACAGTTGCCGGGCATGGAACCTGTTCATCCTGAATGCGATGGAGACGGCGCTTTACCAGAACATTCCGGTTGTGATGTTTGGGCAGGGTATGGGACCACTCAGTGACGCCGATGTTTTGGTGCGGGCACGAAAGGTCCTTCCACAGGTGACTCTGATTACGCTTCGAGGTAGCAGAGGCGGAGCGTCGCTGCTCGAGACGCTGGGTGTCTCTCCAGCGAAGGTGCTGACAACCGGCGATGAGGCCACCGAACTGGCTTATGCCGCGGCGCGCGCGCCGGGCACGGAGATCGGCGTCAATCTGCGCGTCGCGGCCTATTCTCCGGTGAGCGGGGATGCGGTGGCGATGGTGGGACGGATTCTCCGCGAATTCGCGCGGCAGCAGGGAGTGTCGCTGCTGCCAGTTCCCATTGCATTTCACGATTGTGCCAACGACCGCGAAACAATTCAGCAGATGCTGCCAGAATCAGATCAAGCATCCGATGGGGCTGATTCCCTGGACAGTCCTGCCATGCTGATAGAGCAAGTGGCAGGCTGCAGAATCGTCGTTACTGGCGCATACCACGCTGCCGTCTTCGCCCTGGGTCAAGGCATCCCGGTCGTGTGCTTGGCCAATTCCGAGTATTATGTCGCCAAGTTTCAGGGCCTTGCAGATCTGTATGAAACCGGGTGCACAACAATCCAACTCGATCAGCCGGATGCAGGCGAGAGGCTCGCGCACGCTCTGGGGCGCACATGGAATGCGGCCGATACGCTTCGAGCGCCGTTACTCCTTTCGGCCGCCAGGCAGGTCAATCAGAGCCGCGAGGCTTATCAGAAAATTCGCGAGTTGCTGGATGGTCCAGCAATGGGCATACAGAAGGAAGCGCACCTTGTGTATTGAACCGGATACTGAATTGGAAATGGAAGCGAGAGGCTTGCCCGCGTGACCCGGATTCTCGTGTTTTCGCCCTACGCCTTGTGGACAAGCCACACGGTGTACGAAGAGATCATTGCAAAATTCTGTCAATCACGCGGCGCGGCAGTCGACTATCTCCTCTGCGACGGGCTGTTACCGGAATGCGATCAACATTGGGACTCAAAAGTAAACGCCCCACGACCCCTGGATCTATGTCAGCGCTGCCAGGCGGCCACAAAGGCGAACCTTGAAAATCTGGGCTTTCCCTACACTTGGCTCGGTGAGTTTGTAAGCCAGAGGGAACGACAGGCCGCTTTCGCATGGGCCCACAGCGTTCCGCCCGCCGACTTGCGCGAGGCCCTCTTCGAGGGCGCGCCTCTCGGTAACTGGGTGCTCTCTTCGGTGATCTCCTATTTCCGCCAGTATCCGCCCGACATAAACAACTGGCGGGTCGTCACCGTGTACCGCGGGTTTTTAATGAGCGCTGCTATTGTGGCGACGGGTATCCGGAATTATCTGAAGGAACACACGGTGGATGCGGCGCTGCTTTTCAATGGCCGCCAGTCAATCACGCGGGTCGCCTTCGAGTTATTTCGCGAGCGCGGCATTCGTGTGCTAACTCACGAACGCGCGGAATACGTGCGTGGACATCTGAACGTCAAGCCCAACGCTCATTGCATGAGCATGCAGCCTTTCAAGGATCTGTGGACAGAGTGGCGTGATGTGCCGCTCGACCGCAAGGCCCTGGAGTTCACACTGCGATGGCTGATCCAGAGACGCTATGGCGCCAACCTGGCCTGGATTCCATTCAACAAATCGTTTGGACGAGATGCCGCCTCGCGGATATCGCGCAATCCCGGCCGCAAGCATTTGTGGGCGCTGTTCACGTCGTCGACTGATGAGGTCGCTGGAGATCCGCAGTGGCAGGGCCCTTATCGTTCGCAGGCCGAATGGGTAAGCGAAGTCGTCCGCTGGGTGGCTCGGCGCAATGACGTTGAGCTGGTGATCAAGGTCCATCCCAACCTTGGTGGTAACTACTATATCGGCAAGGCCACCGAGGAGCTCCGAACCTACCAGCAGATGCGGTCGTCCTTACCGCCGAATGTCCGCATTGTTCTCCCTGAGGATGCGGTAAATGTGTATGCGCTCACGGATGCCGCCGATGTGGGGTTGACCTTCGGATCCACCATCGGACTCGAGATGGCGATGCTGGGGAAGCCTGTCCTCCTAGCATCCAGGGCACTGTACGAATACGGCTCGCAAATCTGGACGCTGCGTTCCCAGGAGTCGCTGCCGGAGATGCTCGAAAGGTGCCTCCATGCGGTACCAGATAGAGAAACTCAGCGCGAGGCCTTTCGATTGGCCTACTACTATTTTTCGTCCGAGCCGCCGTTTCCCGCCGTATCGATCGCCGATGTTTTTGACGTGACGGTCAACAAAGCCTACCGGGATCAGGGCATGTGGGAGCGGGATCCAGCGCTGGACCGCATTTGCGGGTTCCTGGTAAATGACGAACCGCTTCACCGGAGCCCGGGATCGGAGGAGCGGACGCGGACGACCGCAGAAGAGGACGCCTTCTTCGACGAGCTGGCGCAAAAGCCTGACTATCTCAGGAGTGCCCGATACGAGCGATGGTCCAGGGTCAAGCAAGTCGGACGGTCCGGGACTAGTCTGGCACGTCGTCTGCCGCTGGGGACGGGGGATGCGCTGCTCAATCTCGGCAGGCGCCGGTGGCACGCGTTGCTGAAATGGGTAGAAAGCAGCCAAAGCTGATCCCGCCGATCCACTCAGGCCAGAGAGTTTTTGGCGATATCCCTTTGCAAGGCGCACCAGACATCGAGGGCCGAGAATACGGCGGGCATTTCTTTGAGCACTAATAAGACGATCGCTGTCATCGGCGGCGGAATTGTTGGCTTGGCAACTGCGTATCGGCTTCTTCACCGATTCCCGTCTATCCACCTTCTTCTATTGGAGAAGGAAAGCGGCCCTGGTCGACACCAGACCGGGCACAACAGCGGCGTGCTGCACTGTGGGCTCTACTACAAGCCCGGTTCGGCGAAGGCGCGGCTGGCAGTCCAGGGAATTCGCCGAATGGTCGAGTTCTGCTCGGAGAAGAACATCCCATTCGATCTTTGCGGGAAGATTGTGGTCGCGACCGAGGACCATGAACTGCCTCGCCTCCAGGAGCTGTTACAACGCGGCCGTGCGAATGGGTTAGAAGATCTCGAGTGGCTTGGCCCGGAGCAAATCAGGGAGGTAGAACCCCATGCTGTTGCTCTGGCGGCACTGCGCGTCCCGCAGGAGGGCATTGTCGATTACTCTGCTGTCGCCGAGGCGCTCGTCCAGGAAATACAGCAGCAGGGAGGTGAAATGCGCTTCTCTTCCGAGGTTACGAAGCTGCATCACGCAGGCGCATGGAGCATCCAGACCGCTAGCGGCGGCTGCGAAGCCGATTTCATCATCAACTGCGCCGGCCTGCATTCCGATCGCATAAGCCGAAAGTCGGGTGCGCGTGATCCGACAAAGATCGTGCCGTTTCGTGGCGAATACTACAAACTGAGGCCTGAACGTCAGCACCTGGTGCGTCACCTTATTTACCCGGTGCCGGACCCTAAATTTCCCTTCTTGGGCGTTCACTTCACCCGTTTGATTCGCGGCGGCGTGGAAGCAGGCCCGAATGCGGTGCTCGCATTTGCGCGCGAAGGATATCGCCACGGTGACGTTTCATTGCGCGACATGGTCGAAACCTTGACCTATCGTGGCTTCTGGCGGTTTCTGCTTCGCTATCCTGCCATGTGCTGGGAGGAATTTCGTCGCTCATTTAGCAAACAGCTCTTCTGCCACTCCCTGCAGCGGTTAGTGCCAGAGTTGCGTGTTGAAGATCTGGTGACCGGTGGCGCAGGGGTCCGCGCGCAGGCCTTGTCGCCAGTGGGCGAACTGGTGCAGGACTTCTACTTCGTTAGGCAACCCGCTGCACTACATGTGCTCAATGCTCCAAGCCCCGCGGCGACCGCGAGCCTCGCCATTGCCGACGAGATCATCGATCGTGCACAAAGCGCCATAGTTTCCTGATGTCCGGCGCGTCACATGGGTGCGAGACTCCAAGTAGTGGCCTCTGACGTCTAACTAGAAATCTTAGCTTCACCTGCCGACATGCGAATGAATCGATACTATGCCCGGTATCCGTAGTCTCTCTATGTTTTAGCCATCTTGGCAAATCGTGCATCACAATAACTGGCTGGACGGGCATTGCGCCGTCCAGCCAGTTTCGCGTTAAGAGTCCCATTCGAATCGAAGCCCACAGACCGTGTTGCTCAGCGCGCGGCCTGCTTATATAGCTCCGGTGCATCTTCCTGATCACGTTCCAGTATGGCCAGAGCATGATCCACATCGGCCTGCTGCGCGATGCGATGGCGGTAGCGAAATAACG
>DASXEY010000028.1:0-260524 GCA_036489835.1 Bryobacteraceae bacterium
GACGAGAATCGCACCGTCCATCTGCGCCGCGCCCGTGATCATGTTCTTGATGTAGTCAGCGTGACCGGGGCAATCGACGTGAGCATAGTGGCGATTGGCCGTCTCATACTCCACGTGCGCCACCGCGATCGTGATTCCGCGAGCCTTCTCTTCCGGAGCGTTATCGATCGAATCGAAACTCCGGAACTTATTCTTCGGATTGTGCTTGGACAGCGTCTTGGTGATCGCCGCAGTCAGCGTGGTCTTGCCGTGATCGATGTGCCCGATCGTCCCCACGTTTACGTGCGGTTTGCTGCGATCAAATTTTTCCTTCGCCATGGTTCCTTTTTCCTACGTAACAAAAAAAGTGGAGCCGTTGACCGGGATTGAACCGGTGACCTCGTCCTTACCAAGGACGCGCTCTACCAGCTGAGCTACAACGGCTTAAACAAACGATCTGGTGGACAGGGAAGGATTCGAACCTTCGTAACTCGCAAGGAGTGACAGATTTACAGTCTGTTGGCTTTAACCACTCACCCACCTGTCCGTGGGGCCAACTCAACAGTATATAACAGTCGACGGGTGTCCCGGGATTGAGGATGCCCAAATGCCTTTTCAATCCCTATGCCGACACCTCGATCTCTTCGATGTATGCGGTGGGCTCAGGAACGACATCGCCATTCATCCGCAAGGCTTCGATGTGGAATCCGACCGCCTCCCGGATGAGTTGGCGCGTCTCTTCGAGGGACGCGCCAGCGGCGGCGCAGCCCGGAAGGTCGGGCACGTGTGCGCTGTAGCCCGTCGCGGTTGCCTCTATGAAAACGGTGTACTTGGTCATTTAGATCCTACCTCCCAAACTGATGGATCGACTTGGCGCGCGGCACTGCCGTGATCACCGTCTCTGTACACCATTCCCAGGCTTGCCCGCTAGGATGCTCCTCGCCTAGATTTCGGATTTCGAGCTTCTGGACCGTCGCCGATATCCTATCAGCCCCAGGGCAAGCAATCCTAACGCGACCAGCATCGGAGTACTCGGCTCAGGCGTTTCGAAGATATTGGAGACCGACATCAGATTTGAGCTGCCTGAACCTGCATTATTCGAAACCACGTCCGTGACCGTACCTCCAAGGTAACAGGGGGGACACGGGGGGGCGACCCACGGAGGATCTGGTTGGGAGGTGGTAGCAGTCGAACCAATACCACTGACTGTTTCTGTGATGCTGGAACCACCGGTTCCTGAAGCCGAGGCACCTCCTTCGAGTGCCGCGAAATTGGTGATGCTCGGGTAGGAAGTGAAACTGTATCCAAGGGTAAAACTCCACTCTCCACTCGAAATGCCCCAAAGACTATCTCCGGTATCAGTCACCTCAAAACCAGGATAGAGGCCGAAGAACCCGAATGAAAGTGAAATAATATTATCAATCGCCGAAAACCCCCCGGGGGCAGTCACCGTACCGAGGGTAAACGTAAAGTCGCTGAAGGTTGCGATGAAATAGTTGCCGCTGGGGGAGGAAAGTGTACAACCATCGTCGGCAGCAATGTCGTTGGCTGTCACAGTCAGGCAGGGGCCTGCCGTAGCAGCTAAACAGAATACCGTAAGAGCGAATCCGACCAAGAGCAATTTTCCCATTCGAATCTCCATTTCGGCGCGAAACACAAGCGAGTATAACACGCATCGCCTGATAACCAGTCGCGATTCGGCATGGGATAACCACCTGTGCCGTTGGAAATTGGGCGGTCTACACGTCGCTCTTTACATATATTCCGGCACCTGAATACCCAGCACATCCAGCGTCCGTTCCAACTGCCCCCGGAAATAATCCGTCATCCACAGCAGGAACGTCTTCTTCTCCCGATCCGTCTCGGTCAGCACCGGATACTCATGATAGAAATTGCTGAACGATTGCGCCAGTTGGAACGCATACCGAGCCACGTGCGCCGGCTCACCGCTCGCCACCGCGCGCTCCACCGCAGAGCCCGCCTTTGAAGCCGACAGCAGAAGCTGCCAGCAGTCTTCCGTTTGAAGCTGCCGGGCCATGGCCTCGCGCGTCAGCTCCGCCCGAAAATCCGGGAGGCTTTCGCCGCGCTCCCCGAGTTTGCGAAGGATATTCCGAGCCCGCACCGCCGCGTATTGGACATAAGGCCCGGTCTCGCCCTCGAAGCTGAGGGCCTCGCTCAGATCGAACGCGATCACCGAATTGCGTGTGAACTTCAGCATGAAGTATCGCAACGCCCCAATTGCGATCCTTGTGGCCGCCTCGCGCCGGGCATCTTCAGGCTCATCGGCATGCCGCGAGGTCACCTCTTCCAGAGCCTTCTCGATCAATTTATCGATCAAGTCATCGGCCTTGACGCCCAGCCCCTTGCGTCCCGATACCTCTATATACGGCCGCTTCCTGTCTTCGTCCGACAGCGGAATTCCCAGCTCCACGCAGGTGCGCGGTGACAGAGCCACCATCTCGTAAGAAAAATGAATGCTCGCCTCCGCCTGCCTCTCGAAGCCCAAAGCGCGCAATCCGGCGACAACGACATCCTGCAAATAGGACTGCCTGGAATCGATAACGTTGTAGACCTTGACACCGCGTCCGAAGTGCTGCAAATCATCCTGAGGCTCAGTTGTCGAAGTCCAGGCGACGTGCCCGTTCGGATACGTGTGCCACTTCATGTAATGAAAGTCCTTGCCGAGCAGCCCGAACTTCCATATCTGATACGCAATGTCCTTTCCGACATACGTGACCGTGCCGTTCGAGCGCACAATCACTTTGCTGTCTTCCTCGCCTTCGGGAACTTCACTCGAAGCGGTTCGAAACGCCGACCCTGGCATAACCCAGCAGCCTTTATTCTTGCCTTCGGTCTCAAAATAAATCGCCTTGCGCTGCCGCAGCAGTTCGAACGCCGTCGCCCAAAACTTCAGGTGCAGTATCTCGCTTTCGCGAGGCAGCACGTCGTAGGTCACATTCAATCGCCACATGGTGGCCAGATGCGCATGCACGATCCGGTCCGACACCTCCTGCGCTTTCTGCGCCACCGGCCCATGTCCCGACTCGATCGCATGCAGGGCGTCTCGACGCCACTCCAGCGCCTCTTTGTGCTCGTCGTAATAGGCCGAAACAGCCGCGTAGAGATCCCAACATAGGTAATCGAACGGCTCCGTTTTCGCAATCGCCTGCGGGAAAACCTCGGGATGCAAAAAACCCACCACCACATCGGCCACCTGCACGCCGGTGTTGTCGATATAGTTCTGCACTTCCACGGTTCGGCCGGTCGAGCGCAGCATGCGCACGAACGTATCGCCCAGAATCGCGTTACGCAGGTGCCCGATGTGCGCGGCCTTGTTGGGATTGATATTGGTGTGCTCGACGATGATTTTACCGGCGATTTTCTCGGCCTCGACCGGTTCGTCATCGGCGCCAGCGGTAAGCAGCCCCTTGCCATAGTAGCCCCGGTCGAGGCGTATGTTCAGGTACCCATTGCCGGCGATCTCGATGGCGGCCACTCCCTCGATCGCCGCGCCTTCCGCCAATAATTCCTGCGCGATCGCTCGCGGAGCCTTCTTCAATTCGCGGGCAAGTTGAAACGCGGCGGGCAACGCAATCTCCCCGAACGAGGATTGCTTGGGCTGTTCGGTCTGCACCGGAGTCGCGATCCCATACAACGCTTGGATTCTCGATGCGATCGCGGCGGCGATTCGCTTTTCCAAAACATGGAACATGAACAACCAGAATAGCCGATGCCGCTAGAATGAAAGGGTGCCCAAGGTAACGTTCACCAATCTCGACAAGACGGTCGAGTTCGAATCCGGCAAGCTGCCCTACGACGAGCACGGCAAGCCCGAGTCTATTCTGGACGTCGCCATCAACTTCGGAATCCAGCTCGAACACGCTTGCGGGGGCAGTTGCGCCTGCACCACCTGCCACGTGATCGTAAAGAGCGGCGACGGCAATCTTTCTGAAGCGGATGAAGACGAACTCGACCGCCTGGATCAGGCTCCGGGCCTGACCCTGCACTCGCGCCTGGGCTGCCAGGCGGTCGTCAAAGGCGACGTTGTGGTTGAGATTCCATCGTGGAATCGTAACTATGTAAGCGAAGGCGGCGGCTCCATGAACCTGGGCGATGCGATTCCCGTGGCAAAAAAGTAATTAGTGGCAAAAAGTAATTAGAGGATTCCGTTCAGATCCAGCACGAAGCCCGCAACCGGGCCTTCGCCGGCAAGGGTCGCAGGATTATCCAGAACCTCAGGCTCGTGCCCCGGACGGTAGATCTCCACCGTTCGCGCGATCGGATCGATCAACCATCCGAGTTGCACGCCGTTGGCAATGTATTCTTCCATCTTTTCTCGAAGCGGCCTGGAGCGCTGCTCGGGAGATCTTACTTCGATGAGAAACTCGGGCGCGAAGGTAGGAAATCTGGTGCCGGGCCTCTGCGATTTCCGCCAACGCGCGGCGTTGAACCAAGCTGCGTCGGGTGATCGGCGGGAGCCATCCGGGAAGAAAAAGCCTCCATCGGGTCCCAAGACGATGCCGCGCCCTTCGGCCTTGGCCCACTGCTTCAACTGAAAGGTAACTTCCGCAATCCGCGCGCTGGTTTCAGGATCTGTGGGCGGCGTGATGAGGACGGTTCCCTCCGGGGTGTACTCCAGAAAACAGTCGGGGAACTCCTCTGCCAAAGCCAGGAAGTCGGCTTCGCTCAAACCCGGTGCGGTGAGTGTAGCCGGAAGGTGCTTCTCGAGTTGAGCTGCGAGGGTCATCTTCAATGCAATTATATCTACTTCGCCGCCTTCCCCAGCAGCAAATCGAGCAAACTATCCACCGACTCCTCCGGCTCGGAAATCTGCAGCTTCACTTCAAGCTTCTCGCGCAAAGGACGCAGCCCGCTCAACGCCGATACAAGCTGGGGCTGCTTCGCGGAAGCCGAAAGCTGGCCGAATTGGATCAGCGCCTTCAATCCGCTCTCCAGTTGCTCGGCATCGTGTTCATTCGCCGATGTCCCTTCCGCGACCCCTTCCAGCCCCGTCGAAAAATCCAGATACAAAGTCCCGGTTTGAATCAAGCTGGCTATCTTATTGACATTGCCCAGGTTCCCTCCTGCGTCCAAAGGCAGCCGCATCCCACCCCCGTCGTACGCAGCCCAAACCTGCACAGCCGCCGGCATTCGCGCCAACAGCGCCGCCATCGCTGCCGGCGGTCCAGCCGATTTCTCATGCGCATCCACCATCGCCCGCAACTCATTTGTGTCGCCAATCGCCAGCACCGTCTGATTGATTAGCAGGATTGCCTGTTCTTCATTGCCGACAAGATTAAACCCTTTATATCCAAATCTGTTATCGCCACGTCGCTGAAGTTTTGGTTCACCTTCATCCGAAAACATTCCGTGGCCCAGCAGCGCTCCCGACTTCCCATTAGAGACATACAGCAGCTCCCATAAATCCTTCTGGGCGTCGATGCCCGTCCGCTTTCCAAAAGCGTCAATCTGTGGCACGCTGCGGTGCGTCAGGAACTTCTGGTACACCGGAGCTCTCTTTAGGGCCTCCAGGCGAAGACCGGCCATGATGACCGTATCCTGCGGAATTAGCCCAGCCAGCGCCGGATCGATCCTCGGTCCGGGAGGCGGCGCGGCCGCGCACCCGGCCAGCGAAACTATAATCGCCGCGGCAAGCAAAGGCGCCACAGGCCCTGTAGGCTTCATTTGCCGGCCGCCACTTCTGCCGCGCGCATCACGCGAAGCAGATTCCCACTATATATCTTACGGATATCGTCCTCTTTATAACCCTTCTCCTGAAGCGCGCGAGTCAGGTTCGGGAACTTCGAAACATCCTCCAAACCTTGAGGAACGCACTCGACCCCATTGAAATCGGTGCCGATTCCGATCGCGTCGATCCCCGCAATCTTCCGGACATGGTCGATGTGCTCGACCACGTCGGCGAGGGTCGCTGGCTTGATGCCCAGTTCCGCGATGATTTTCCCTTCGAGTTGATCAGTTTCAAGCTCCCCCAGATTCTTCCCCGCAGTTTCCTGCTTTAATCGCGCGGCGACCTCAGAGGACTTGGTAGCCAACTCATCGCGGTATCTTTGCGATAGGAACCCACAGTTAAAGTTGATGTCGATGATGCCGCCCTTCTTCGCCAGTGCCACAATCATCTCGTCGGTCATGTTCCGAGGCGCATTCGCCAGAGCCCGGGCATCGGAATGCGACGCAAAAATCGGAGCTTTGCTGACCTCCAGCGCGTCCCAGAAGGTCTTATCGGAGACGTGCGAAATATCCACCAGCATGCCCAGCCGGTTCATCTCCCGCACCACATCCTTGCCGAACGGAGTCAGTCCGTCATGATGCTTCACATCCGTCCGCGTGATATCGCCGGAGGAATCGGCCCAATTGTTGGTATTGGTATGCGTCAGCGTCATATAACGGACGCCCAGGTCGTAAAAATCATCAAGAAGCCGCACGCTGTCCTCAATAGCATGCCCGCCCTCTATCCCCATCAGCGCGGCAATCTTCCCTTGCCGATGAGCCTCCTCGATATCTTTGACACTGGTAGCGAGCATGAAATCGGCGGGATGCTTCTCGACCACATCATGCCGAACCGAATTGATCAACTGAAGCGCCCGGTTGGCGGATCGATTTCCCTGCACGAACTCCTTGGCCACCCAGATCGAGAAAAACAACCCTCCGACCCCCCCGGCCTTGAGGCTGGCCACGCTGGTATGCGGCGAGCCTGAAGCAGAAGCGATGTCCCGCCCCTGCACTGTGTAATAAGGAACATCGTTGTGAGAATCGATCAGTAAAGGAGGCTGCGCCTGGACAGCCGCGGCAGAAAGGAGCATGACCGCCAGAACCGGCGCAAGCCGGAGGGTTCGCATCACACCCTCATTGTGCTACACTTTACTGAGGATGGAGTGGACACGCCGCTCCATACCAGTTTCTATGCGCTGCTCGTTTAGCTCGTTTCGATTTTGGCGCGGGTACTTTACCCGCTAAATCGCGAACGAGTGGCGTTTGGTTGAAGTAAGGAAGTTAAGAAAAACCGGCCCACTCAGGCAGAGTGGGTCTTTTGCTTTTTAGTGGCCTGCGCAGTGGGCCAGTAAATCAGGAAAGGGAAGCAGGAGCCACGATGATCATCTCCATGAAACTACATTCCACGAAAGAAGAAATCGCCCAAGTCAAGGCGCGCATCGAAGAGTTCGGCTACAAGGTGCACTCCATCGAAGGTGAACAGCGCGTCGTTATCGGAGCCGTCGGAACTGGCGATGTCAGCGCCATCCTGGACTCCCTCGAAGCCATGCCGCAGGTCGAAAAGGCCGTGCGCATTTCGGCTCCTTATAAATTCGTCAGCCGCGAGTTCCGCCAGGCCAAGACCGAGATCAAGGCCGCCGGAGCCATCATCGGCGGCGACGAGTTCACCGTCATGGCCGGCCCCTGCTCCGTCGAAAACGAAAAGCAGATTCTGGAGTCGGCCGAAATCGTAGCCAGATCCGGCGCGAAGTTCCTCCGCGGAGGCGCTTTCAAGCCCCGAACATCGCCCTACGATTTCCAGGGCCTCGAACTCGAAGGACTGAAGCTGCTCGACAAAGCCCGCCGCGCCACCGGCCTGGGAATCATCACCGAAGTCATGAGCGACCGCGATGTCACCATGGTCGCCGAGTATGCCGACATCCTCCAGATCGGCGCTCGCAACATGCAGAACTTCTCGCTCTTAAAGACTCTGGGCCAATGCGGCAGGCCCGTATTGTTGAAGCGCGGCATGAGCTCGACCATCAAGGAACTCCTGATGTCCGCCGAGTACGTCGTCGCCCACGGCAATCCCAACGTCATCCTGTGCGAGCGCGGCATCCGCACCTTCGAAACCGCCACTCGCAACACCTGCGACATTGCCGCCGTCGCGGTTTTGAATGAGCTTACACACCTCCCCGTAATCCTCGATCCCAGCCATGCCACCGGCAAGCGCAGCCTGGTTCCCGCGCTGGCCCGCGCGGCGGTCGCCATCGGCTCCGACGGAATCATCGTGGAAATGCATCCGCATCCCGAAAAGGCCATGAGCGACGGCGCCCAATCGCTCGACCCCAAGCAGTTCGCGCAGATGATGGAAGATCTGAAACCCTATATCCAACTCTGGAAGAACCGTCCGGAGTTGGCGGCGCAGCACGCAGTCGTTTAAATTCCTCCCAGACTTGCAATTCAGGTATTTCTGAACGACAATTCTCAAACAGGGAGCACACCAATGAGATCCAGGGTTCTACTGATCGCCGCGAGCCTGCTGACCGCATCCGCCAGTATTTATGGACAGTCCAAGCTAGCCGGGAAGTGGCAGACCGATAATGTTCCAGCGGCGCTTGAGGCGCAAAAGAATGCTCCTGCAGCCCCCGAAGGCGGCGCGAAGGGCGGACGCGGTGGAGGCGGTGGGCAGGCAATCATCCTGGATCTTCAGGTGGATGCATCCGGCAAGATAAGCGGGACCGTGACGGAGATTGGAAATCCTCCGGTGCTGAACATTGAAAGCGGCATGATCACAGACAAAACCGTCACGTGGGTTACGCAGCCCCGCGGAGTCACCTGGACCCTTGAAATGACCGATGACGACACGCTCACACTAATGAGCCGAGCTATCCCTGGGCGAGGCGGCGCTGGAGCAGCCAAAGGCACAGGCGGAGCGCCCGGAGGGGCCGGTGGTGGCGGCGGGCGAGGCGGCGGTGGCGGCCGCGGGCCGCAGGCGCCGATCGTGCTCCACCGGGTGAAGTAGGAAATTAGCGCCTCACATCGGCCGTCGGGGAATCAGGCAGGAATCGTCCACGATCTCGATTGCTTCCTCGGGTTGCTTGCCAGCCACGCTGCCAGCGCCATCCGCCGCACCGCGATCTTCGAGGCCCGACCATAAGGAACTCGCCACGGGAACGATTGATTCGAGACGCGCGGCTTACAGCGGAAGAATTTAGCGGCTTGTGCAGCGTAAGGCGGAAACCTCAGGTTGAAAGAGCTTGCTCCGCCATGCTGGCCCGCCGCGGATCACGGCGGGTCCTTCAGAAGCGCCATATATTCGGGGCTGCCGGATATGGTGTTGTGGCCGGCTTCGGCGACCACCCTATAGGACACGCGGGCTCGGCTAAAGCGGGAGACGAGTAGCTCAGTACTCTCGCGCGGAATGATTTCGTCGTGCTGCGCGGCGATAATCAGGGTCGGCGCGGTCACCTGTGGCGCGAACTTCGAGGACTCAAACTTGTCGATTAGCAGCCATTTTACCGGTATGTAGGGATATTGGAGTTCTGCAAGTTCCTCGAGGCTGTCATATGGCGTGACGAGAACGAGCCTCGCGACGGGCCGTCGGCTCGCTACATATACGGCAATTCCGCTACCCAGGCTACGCCCAATGATTTCGATCTTGGGATGCTCGTCATGGACTTTGTCGAAGAGAGTCAGGGCGTCCGCGAAGAGCGCCTTCTCGGAGGGGCTTCCGGAACTTCCGCCATAACCCCTGTAGTGCATCAAGTAAATGGCATGGCTGGGAAACGCACCTGAGAAACTGGGCATTGCGAAGGAGACATCCTCCGCGTTCCCTCCGAAATAAATAAGGGCGAGTGGGCCGTCTTTCGGTCGAGTGGATACGAGGACTCTTTCCGTTCCTGCCGGCAATGTGATCGTCGTTGCTCCTCCGCTGCCTGAGTTGGGTTGCGGAAAATAGATCAGCGATCGCTGAAAGAAGAATAACGTGGCGCAGAGGCCGAGGTATGCGATCAGGGCGGTTCCGAATAGAATGCGAAGCGCGCGTACCATGGGTTTCAACGGGGGTTTCAACTCGCAACTGGAGCCAGGCCGTGGAGGGCTTCCTTTACGAAGTCGAGGACGGCGGTGGGTTTTTCGGAGTGTGGGGGGAGGGGCAGGCGGAGGACTCCGGCGGGGGTGAATTGGGCTCCTGGGACGGCGGAGACCAGGGACATCAGGCGCTCCGGTGCGATTTTTGAGGCGGGGTGGAATTTGATCGTGAGCGCTCCGCCGCGGCGGTCGATGGCTTCGACTCCCAGGTGCTGGGCTTGGGTTTTAAGCAGCGCGAAATGCACCAGAGTCTCGACGGCTTCGGGCGGGGGGCCGTAACGGTCGGCGAGGCCGCCTCGGACGCGTTCCGATTCCGCGGCTTCGTTGATTCCGGCGATGCGTTTATAGGCTTGGAGACGCTGCTGTTCGTCGGCGATATATTCGGGCGGAATGCGAATATCCAAGCCTAGATTCAGAGCTGAGTGGACCTCCAAGGGGCGCTCCTCACCCTTCAAATCCTGCACCGTTTCTTCGAGCAGACGCAGGTAGGTGTCGAAGCCCACGGAGGCGATGTGGCCGTGCTGTTCGCCTCCCAGAAGGTTGCCGGCTCCGCGGAGTTCTAGATCGAGGGCGGCGATTTTGAAGCCGGCGCCCAGGTCGGAAAATTCGCGCAGGGCGGCGAGACGCTTGCGTGCGATTTCGCTGAGCTCGGTGTCCATGGGGACCAGCAAATAGGCGTATGCCCTGCGATTCGACCGGCCCACACGGCCGCGGAGTTGATACAGCTCCGAGAGGCCGTAACGCTGGGCGTCCTCGATGACGATGGTGTTGGCGAGCGGAATGTCGAGGCCGTTTTCGGCGATGGTGGTGCAGACCAGGACATCGTATTCGTGGTGCATGAAGGCGAGCAGGGTGCGCTCCAATTCCTTCACGTCCATCTGTCCGTGACCAACGCCGATCTTGGCGGCGGGCACCAGTTCCTGAAGCCAGGCGGCGCGGCTGAAGATGGAATCGACACGATTGTGGATGAAGTAGACTTGGCCGCCTCGGGAGAGTTCCTGCTCGACAGAAGCGCGAATCAGCTCCTTATCGATGTGAGCAACCACGGTGTGGATAGCCAGGCGATCCTTGGGCGGCGTCTCGATAACACTCATGTCGCGGATGCCCAGCAGCGACATATGCAGAGTTCGCGGAATGGGCGTGGCGCTCATGGAAAGAACGTGGACGTTCTTGCGCATTTGCTTGAGGCGCTCTTTGTGAGCTACGCCGAAGCGCTGCTCTTCATCTACGATGAGGAGGCCCAGATCGTGGAACTCGACGTCTTTTGAGAAAAGGCGATGGGTGCCGATGGCCAAGTCGATTTTGCCGGACGCGAGTTCTTCCACTGAGGTTTTCAATTCCTTGCTGGGAATGAGGCGGGAGAACATGGCGACTCGCACAGGAAAGGGTGCGAAGCGGCGCTTGAAAGTTTCAAAGTGCTGGAGCGCGAGCACGGTGGTGGGCGCGAGCACGGCCACTTGTTTGCCATCGCCCAATGCCTTGAACGCGGCGCGCATAGCCACCTCGGTTTTGCCGAAGCCGACGTCGCCGCAGAGCAGGCGGTCCATGGGATGCGGCGATTCCAGGTCCCGCTTAATTTCCTTGGTGGCGCTGATTTGATCCTTGGTTTCGGTGAATTCGAAGGAGTCTTCGAACTCGCGCTGCCAGTTGGAATCGGGCGAGAAGGCGAAGCCGTCGGCCATGCGGCGCTCGGCGTAGAGCTTGAGAAGCTCGTCGGCCATGTCGCGCATTTTGGCTTTGACGCGGGATTTGCGGGCGGTCCAGGTGGCGCCGCCTAGGCGATCGAGAGGAGGGGCGCCTTCGCCTCCGCCGCGATACTTCTCGATCAGGTCCATGCGCGTGAGGGGCACGTAGAGCTTGGCCTCGGCTGCGTATTCGAGCAGCATGAAATCGCCTTTTTGTTCTCCCTGCGCGATTTCGCGAAGGCCGACAAAGCGGGCGACGCCGTGCGTGGCATGGACTACGTAGTCGCCAGGTTTGAGATCGGCGAGGTCGTTGGCAAAGGCGGCGATTTGGCGCTTGGAGCCTCCGGGCGCGGCTACTAAATCAGAGGCATCGAACAAATCTTCCGAGCCGATGAAGGCGACGGCAGACTCGGGAAATACGACGCCTCGACGCACCAGGCCTTTGATCAGATAGGTGCTGGCGACGGGGCCGGCGAGATAGGCTCGATCGGCCAAATAGGGAGAAGCCGCTTCGTTGGGCGCGAGGCCGAGTTGGAAGGGCACGGAATATTCGCGCAGGATATCGGCGAGACGCTCCAGGTCTCCGAGCGTGGGCGCGAAGAAGGCGACTCGATAACCTTGCTCGACCATGGTGCGGGCTTCGGCGACGGCGACCTGCATGTTGCCGTGGAAGGCCAGCGACGGGCGAGTGGCCAGGTGGGGATGGGTGGGGTCGAGATCGAGCTCGCGGAGTTCGAGGGGCGAGGACCCATTGATTAAAGGCCTGACTGCAGCGGCTTCGAGTTGTTCCCACGCAAAGAAATTGGCAGCGGAGAGCGGGGACGGCTGTTGGTCAAGACGCTTCCAGAGGCGCTCTGATGCGGCGCGGAGCTGCTCGGGCTCGTCAAGAACGATTAAGGAATTGGGGGCGAGATCGAAGAGGGATTGCTCGCGAGGCTCGGCCAGAGCGGCGGCGAATTCCCAGCCGGGAAAAATATCGCCGGGGCTGGCAACACCTTCGTAATCGAGCTTCTCGCCGATCGCGTGCAGGAGTTGGCGGGAGCGGGGCTGTTCGACAAGAGGCAGGATCCGGGCCTCGGAGATTTTCATTACGGAGCGCTGGGTCTCCACTTCGAAGCGGCGGATGGATTCGATCTCGTCGCCGAAGAATTCGACCCGGAGGGGGCGGGCGTTTTCGGCTCCGTAGACATCCAGGATGCCGCCGCGAATGGAATATTCGCCGACCATTTCCACGGGATCGCGGCGGGAGTAGCCGATGGATTCGAGATGGGTGGCGATGGCGTCGAGGGGCAATTCTTCTCCCACGCGCAGATCGAGGGCGAGGCGGCGGTAGTAAGCCGCGTCGTGAATGCGAAGCAGCGCTGAGGCGACCGGGACCACGGTGATAGGTGCGTGCGCGTTGGCGATGCGCCACAGGCCGATGGCTCGCTGCTCGGCGATCTCGGTGTGCGGCGAGAGCTTCTGCGCGGGCAGTACATCCCAGGCGGGGAGAAGCTGCGGGCGGCCGGCTTCGGGGCGGGCGACAAGAAGATCAAAAAATGTTTCGGTCAGTTCCGTTAGGAGCTCTGCGCGTTGGTTGCCGTCGGCCAGAACCAGTAGGGGGCGTTCGGTGGCTTGCCAGGTCAGGACCAGATAGAGCGCCTTGGCGGCGGGGGTCAGTCCGGAGAGAGAAAGGGCGCCGGGTTCGCGGCGAACCAGCTTCGCGAGGACCTCCTGAAAAGCCTCATGACGGCTGAGGGTGTGGAACAGATCGCGGACGGCTGGGTGCGTCACGGACGGGTGCGGGCCTCGATCAATTCAAGACGAATGTAAGCGGCTCCCATGTGCGATACCTTTTCATTGTACGCGGGGTTAAAATACGATCAGGATGTTTCAGCCGCACCAGAATCTCAGCGATCGCGTGAACGGCAACATTATCCGCAGCGAAATCGAAGGCGGCGTTTATTTGCGGGATCTGCCTGACGATGCCGAGATCGAAGTGGTCACCCAGAATCGGGGCTATACGCTGGTGGTGCGGGGCGAAGGTTCCGCGTTGATTTGTGGGCATCCGGAGTTTTGCCCGACGCCGGTGCTGGTGCGCATTACCGGGTCGAACTGGGGAGGCTCGATGCTGAAGGCGGCGTACCTGGGGCGGGGGATGCACATGGAGTTCCGGCATCCCGATTATCAGGGGCCGATTATTACGTCGCGAATTGTAGATATTCGGATGCGCGCCCAAGTGGCTTAGAGGCAGGAGTCGAAAACTTACGATCACAGTCAGCGAGCCAGTCTACGAGGGCTTTTATCGGAGAGTTGGCCGGCGCCGTGTCAGCGAGTTCATCGAACAGCTTGCCGGACCCCACGTTCTTCCTGAGGACATCGAGAAATCATACAGAGAGACGGCCGCTGACGGTGCTCGGGAAGAGGAGGCGCTGGAGTGGTCCGAATACCTGATTGCCGACTCGTCCCTCATGGAGAGAAATCCAAAAGGCTCGTCCTGCCGTCGTTGTCAGGAATGACGCGTCCAACTGCAATCTCAAGCGCGTTCAGGTCCTCCCGACAACGTAGCGCGCATCTACGTCAACGGCGCAGCTCGCAAGGCAATGGCCGGGCCAGATCGCCACTGTAAGCAGGAAGCGGCTCAAATCCAAGCTTGGATTGTTGTCGCAGGAGCACATGCGGGCGGCTGACCGGTCCCATCCGCGTTCAACTTGGCGTGGAGCTCGAATCGTCACCCGAGGACCCTTTCCACCAGCGTGGACATGTCGTCGATGACGAAGTCGGGCGGGGCGTCGGCGAAGGTTTCTGGCTGAAAGCCCCAACTCACGCCGCAGGCTCGAACTCGGGCGTTGCGGGCGGTGCGGACGTCGACGGCGCTGTCCCCGACCATGATGGTTCGGTCGCGCTCGGCGGCGGATTCGGTCAGCAGCATTTCAATTCCGCGTGGATGCGGCTTCTTTTCCTCGAAACTGTTGCCTCCGTATACCCGGAAGAAGTGCGTCGCGAGGCCCAGACGATCCACGAGTTGGATGCTGAAGCGGACCGGCTTGTTGGTAAGCACGGCCATGGGAACGGCTGCACCCTGAAAGCGGTCGAGAGCTTCGCGGACGCCGGGATAGAGCGTGGTGGCGTCGAGCATGTGCTCGCGGTAGTACTCGAGAAAGTATTGGAGGGCGCGGGCCAGTTCGTCTTCGCTTGCACCGGGTAAGGCTCGGCGGATAAGGGTGGGCGCTCCGTCGCCGACGTAGGAATAAACCAATTCGTTATGGAGTGAGGGGAGGTGGAGCCACGCTCGCGTGGCATTGACGGAATCGGCGAGGTCGCGCTTGGAATCGATGAGCGTGCCGTCCAGGTCGAAGATTAGTAAGTCAGCCTGGAGTCGCTCCGGCCCTGTGCGGCTCATATGACTTCCTTCTTGTCGGCGGGATCGAAATCGCGATCTTCTTTCTTGCGCTTGGCCTTTTTCAATTGGTCTTCCCAATCCTTACGAATTTCGAGCATGCCTTCGAGGAATGCGTCCTTCAAGGCAGCGGGGGCGATGGAGGCGCAAATGTTTGACGCATCGATGGCGTACGGCAGAAGCTTGGAATCCACCATCCAGTTCGGAACAGGCTTGGGTGCGAAGGCCAGCAGAACGGCGACGAACGCTACGCCGATCAGCGCTCCGCGGGCGAAGCCGAAGACGGCTCCCAGCAGGCGGTTGAGCCAGGAGAGCCCGGTCCACTTGAAGACCATGGCGACAACCTTGGCTACCATCGCGCCCACAAGCAAAACCGCCCACAAGACCACCAGGAAACCAAAGACGTTGGAGACTGTTTCAGAGCTGAGATACTTGTGAATCCACGCTGCGGGCGTTTGGTAATACCAAAATCCGAACACGATTCCTACTAGCGTGGCGCAGAAGCCTATGCCCACGCGCGCGAATCCCGCGACGAATCCGGCCATGACGGAAGAGATGATGATCAGCCCAAGAAGAATGTCGAGCAGACTCACGCGGACGGCTCCAAGTCACGGCCGGTGAGGGCACGATAGGCTTCCTTATACTTCTCGGTGGTACGGCGAGCGACATCTTCAGGAAGGCTCGGCGCGGGAGGCTGTTTATTCCAGTGGATGGCTTCGAGGTAATCGCGCACGTATTGCTTGTCGTAGGAGGGCTGCGAACGCCCGGGCCGATATTGATCCGCGGGCCAGAATCGCGAGGAATCCGGGGTCAGCACCTCATCGGCGAGAATGATTTCGCCGTCAACGACGCCGAATTCGAACTTGGTGTCGGCGATGATGATGCCGCGGGTGCGCGCGTATGCGGCCGCCTTGGAATACAGATCCAAGGTCAGATCGCGAAGCTTGATCGCGGTGGAAGTACCGACGATTGCAGCCGCTTCATCGAAAGAAATGTTCTCGTCGTGGCCGCTTTGGGCTTTCGTGGCGGGCGTAAACAACGGCTGGGGCAGGGCTTCGGATTCACGCAGGCCGGGCGGTAAAGGGATTCCGCAGACGGCTCCGGTGCGCTGATAATCCTTCCAGCCGGAGCCGGCGAGATAGCCGCGCGCCACGCATTCCACTTGAAACATGTCGGCGCGGCGAACCCACATGGATCGGCCGGCGAATTCCGGAGGAAGCATCGAAGTGTCGGCGCTGAGGAAATGATTGGGCGCCACTCCGCTGAGGAAATCCAGCCAGAACAGGGTCATTTGCGTCAGAACGCGGCCCTTATCGGGGATGCCTGTGGCCAGGATGAAGTCGAAGGCGGAGATGCGGTCCGTGGCCACAATCAACAAGCTGTCGCCGGATTCATAGACGTCGCGAACCTTGCCTCGGGCAAGAAGCTGGTATTCCGGAAGCTCAGTATTTAGGAGAACGTGCGGTTGAAGACCCAAACCCAATTATACTGAGGGATTCGCATGCTCCTGTCTATATTGATTCCGGTGTACAACGAACGCACGGTGGCGGAGCAGAGTCTGGCGTTAGTGCTGGCTTCGCCGCTGCCCGAAAGTATGGAGCGCGAGTTGGTGATCGTCGACGATTGTTCCACCGACGGCACGTGGGATATTCTTCAGCGCCTGGCCGCCGCCGAGCCGCGGATCAAGCTGCATCGCCACGCGATGAATCAAGGCAAGGGCGCGGCCGTGCGCACGGCCATCGGACGCGCCCAAGGCGATTTTTGCCTGGTGCAGGACGCCGACATGGAATACGATCCTTCGGAGTACACCAAGTTGCTGCGGCCCTTGCTGGACGGGCACGCCGATGCAGTGTTCGGATCGCGCTATCTGGCGGGCGAGCGGACGCGGGTGCTGCCCTTCTGGCACTCCATGATCAACAAGGGCTTGACGCTTTTCTCCAACATGTTCTGCAATCTGAACGTCACGGACATGGAGACGTGTTACAAAGTTTTCCGCACGGATCTGCTGAAGAGCATTCCCATCCGCTCTGACCGCTTTGGATTTGAGCCTGAGATCACCATGAAGGTGTCCAAGCGCAAGCTGCGGGTCTACGAGGTGCCCATCAGTTATCACGGGCGCACTTACGAAGAGGGGAAGAAGATTGGCTGGAAGGACGGCGTGAAGGCCGTGGGGGTGATCCTGTATTTTTGGCTGATCGACGATCTCTACGTGCCCACGTATGGGCGCGGTTTCTTGAATAACCTGACAGGCACTCCACAATATCTAAGCTGGCTGACGCGGGTGCTACGGCCGCACCTGGGCGACACTGTGCTTGAGATCGGCGCGGGCTTGGGGAACATGACGGGCCGGCTGATGGGCAGGAAGCTGCGCTACGTGGCGGGCGAAAAAGACCCTCTGTATCTGCATGCTTTGCGGAATCGCTTTCTGCGCACGCCCAGCGTGACGGTGTGCCAACTGGATCCGGAATCGCCTGCGGACTTTGAACCTTGGAAGGGCCAATTCGAGACGGTGCTGTGCGTGAACCTGCTGGAAACGGTGGAGGATCCACAGGCAGTGCTGGCTTCGATGGCGTCCTGCCTGAAACCCGGAGGATCGTTGGTGGCGCTGGTGCCGCAAGGCCGGGGATTGTACGGGACGCTCGACAAAGGCATGGGAACGAAGCGGCGTTTCGATACCGCGGATATCGAAGGCATGCTCGGGAAACTTGGATTGCGCATAGAGCAAGAACATCAGGTCAACAAGATCGGCGCGGTGGGGTGGTGGTTCTCCTCAAGGGTGCTGCACAGGCCTCGGATCAGCAGGCCGGCGCTCAAGTTGTGGGACAAATCCGTGTGGCTGCTGCGCAGGATCGACCCGATTCTGCCGTGGCGCGGACTGTCGCTGGTGGTCGTGGCTCGCTACACTGGGAAATAATGACGAAAAGGTTAGTGGTAACGGGGGGGGCTGGATTCATTGGCTCCACGCTGGTGCGCACGCTGCTGCCGCACGGCTCGGTGACGGTGATCGATAATTTGCTGACGGGGCATGAACAGAACCTGGAGGAAGTTCGCGGGTCGATCGAGTTTCAGTACGCCGATATCTGCGATGCGGACGCAATGACGCGGCTGATCCAAGGCGCAGACACGGTGTTTCACCTGGCGGCGATTCCGTCGGTGCCGCGCTCGATTGATGAGCCGGCGCCTTCGCACAAAGTGAACATCGACGGGACTTTCAACGTGTTCCACGCGGCGGCCCAGGGAGGGGTGCGGCGGATCGTGTATGCGGCTTCCTCCTCAGCTTATGGCGATACGCCGACGCTGCCGAAGGTGGAATCCATGACGCCGCAGCCGAAATCGCCATACGCGGCGCAGAAGCTGATGGGCGAGTATTACGCGTCGGTTTTTCATTCCTGCTTCGGGATCGAGACAGTGGCACTGCGATTCTTCAATGTATACGGGCCTCGGCAGGATCCCACCAGCGCTTATTCCGGGGTACTGAGCCTGTTTATGAAACATCTGCTTGCCCGGACCCCTCCTACAATCTTCGGGGACGGTGAGCAGACCCGCGACTTTACCTATGTCGAGGACGTAGCGGAGTTGTGCTACAAGGCTTCACAACCTTCCTGTAGCGGGGCCGACATTGCGGGTAAAATGTACAACGCCGGCAACGGCGGGCGGTTCTCGTTGAACTTTATCTGGGATTTGCTGCAGAAGATCGAGGGCGTGCAGATTGCGCCGAAGTACGGTCCTCCAAGGGCGGGCGACGTTCGCGATTCGATGGCGGACACGGAAATGGCGACGGCGGAACTTGGCCACGCGCCGCGTTTTTCCATCGAGGAAGGATTGAGACGAACCCTGGAATGGTACCGCCAGACGACGTAAAGACCGGGTTCCGGGGTAATCGTCCACGCATGGGCGGCCACGGGGTGATCAAACCGCGGACTGGGGAACAAACTGCGCAGCGGGCGCACGAGGCGACGCAAAAGGAGTCCTCTGTCCCCGCAAAGAAGCGGGTGCTGTTCCTGTGCATCGGCAATTCCTGCCGCAGCCAAATGGCCGAAGGCTTCGCGCGAGCCTACGGCGCTGACATTATGGTGGCGCAAAGCGCGGGCCTGATGCCCGCCGTCGACATCGCGCCGATGACCAAGCAAGTGCTCGCGGAGTGGAACATCAATATTGACGGGCATTTTCCCAAGGGCCTGGAGGTTGTCGGTCGAGAGCCTTTCGACTTGATCGTGAACATGAGCGGGCAGCCGATCAACTTGCCCGCTGCCCGAGTCCTGACCTGGCCGGTGCGCGATCCCATTGGACAGCCGATCAACGTGTACCGGTCCGTGGTGCAGCAGATCGAAGCGCTGGTGATGGGGTTGATTCTGAGTTTGCGGTCGGGGCGGGGTTGACATCAGCGGACCGCCCCCATGGCCGGTCCTCGATACACCTCGGCCGTGGTCAACCCTCGCTAGGTGAGTCGGAGCATCTTGTGTATATCGGGCCATGTAGAAACTAGCGTCTGAAAAACCACTGCTGGAGCTGCGGTTAGGGTGACCAGCAAGGGCGCAGGCACGCGGAGAACTGTGCGCACGTAGATTAGGGTCGGGAAAAGCAAGGCACGCGCTGATGCGCCGAAAAGCACGACCCCCACAACAAATGCGGTACCGATCAAGGTGGGAAGCACGGTCCCGGCAGCGATCAGGTAGAAGAACCAGGTGGCGCGCTCGCCCAACTGAATCGGGGGAGGGTGCGGCGGGGAGAGGTGGCTCCAGGCCCCAGTTAATAACGGCCAGCCCACCAAGAAGGAACCGCCGAGGCAGACCAAAGCTACCACCCAAGAAGCATCTTCATCTCCGCGAACTTTCTCGACCACCATCCAGACCGAAAGCGAGATGAACAATAGCACGATCATAGCCCCGAGCGGCACTCCCAGCACCGCGGCCGCACCCCATATATCGCCGCGGTCTACCAGTCCGTATGAGTACACGCTCAGGCTCGCAAGGAAGAGGCTCCCGGCGACGGCAAGCAGCGCAACAGGAATCATGTGAAGCAGCGGGAGCCTCTTCGAGAGCTGCCCCGCGACTCTCATCACCAAGAGCACCCCCGAGAGGTCGAGCAAGACATTGAAACAAAACAAGGAGACGGCGGGAACTGGGTCGCCACGGCTGACGTAAGTTCCCTCCCACAGTGTCAGCATGGTCAGCTCCGTCCGCGCAGGCTGCTTCGCGACCAAGCCGCGATACGCCTCTTCAAACCTGGAGATGCGCTCTCGCGTCGCCACGGCGGCGGGATCGTCATTGTTGTAAGAACAGCCGAACTCACTGCACTCATGCTCTGTAGCCCGGCTAAGTTCCGCCGGCGGCATGCTATGCAGGGTGGGATCGGCCAACATTTCGAGCCTGGTTTTCAGGGCTCTGGCACTCTTCCAGTCAAAGCTCAACCCTCCGGAGATGAGGAATGCGCCGATAAAGTACAGTATCGAAATTGAGAAGCTGATGGCGGCAAGCCTCCGGATGCGGCGTCCATAAATCGCCCGCATTCCTGCCTCGACCGCCGCTGCGGCGGCGCTGAGCCTCGCCAGCCGATTGGCGCGAGCCACAGCCACATAGAAGGTGACGATCGCCCTTTTGACCTTTCTCCGGTCGCGAACCCGGAGGTTGTAGTGGATGACAAAAGCTGCAGTTGAAAGCGCCCCGCACAGCGCCCGTGCCCATAACAACCAAAGGGGAACGGGAATGGTCGCTTCAGCCACTCTGAATTATGTTAGGACAAGTTGGCCCGCGGAGGAACTGGGGGTTTTGTTGTCGGCTGAATCCTCGGCCGCGCCCAATGCGAATTTAGCGCTTACGCGACGCCCATGACACCCTTCCACTTGCGCATGACCAACTCGGCGAGGCTCAATGCCAGGGCCAGCGCCAGCAGACCGGGCCACAATTGCAGCGTCGTCTCGATGGAGCGGCGGCCGGGCTCGAACACGTCGCGGGGATCGGGTTGGAAGCGCCCGCCGGTGTATTGCGCCACCTGCTTGAGCAGAGCGTCGTTCGACCCGTAATCGTCGAGTTCAGCTTCAGGGCGGTACATGCCAATCTCGGGGAAGGCTCGGGATTCCTCAACGGGGCGCGCGCGGAAGAGGCCCTGGCGGGATCCGATGGCCAGGCGTCCACCGAAGGTTCCGGCTGCGATTTTCTTGACGTCCATCGGCTTGCGAAAACCGTCCGGTCCGAAGACAAAAATCTCGGGCGCGGATTTGGGTTCCTCAACTTCGCGTCCCAGCCGGTAAGTGGCGACTAAATCGTCGTCGGCGCTGTCGAATTCGAGTGTGGCTTCGCTACCCTGCGACCGTGGCAGAAGATCGCGCGTGAGATTGGTCCAGAACTTGTCGTAGCCGCTCCAGTTCACCCAGTCGGCGGCCCACCGGGCCTTGGCGTCGGAGGTGAACACGGCGGCGCGCCCCAGGCCGTATTGCCAGCGTTCCAGCAGCGGCTCCTTCTGGTCGATGCGCAGAATCATCTCGGCCGACGGCTTCGGCTCAAAACGCACGTAACCCTTGAGAGGCGGAGCTTTGTCCATGCCCACCCCATCCAGAATCTCCACCTGTTTCGTTACTTCCACCTGGAGCGGCTTTTCGACGGCAGTGGAGCCGGTGTGCTCCATCACGTCATGCAGGAGGATCTGCTCCAGGCCTTGCGGATCGGTGAGGAAATAGGATTTGCCGCCCGCCAGTGTAGCGATTTTTTCAAGATAATTGCGGTTCACGTCCTGGCCCAGGCCAACCGTCGAAATCGTGATCTTCTTGGTGTTCGCAGAACGGGCCAGGTCCGCGCTGTCGCCCTCTTCGGAGATTCCATCGGTTAGCAGCACGATGTGTTTGTAAGTCGCCAGCATGGGCAGAACGCGCGTGTACGCCTCGGTCAAGGCGGGCGCGATCTGAGTGCCACCGTCCGGACGGATGCCCGCGATCAGCCGCTTGATCATGGCGCGGTCTTCGGCATGGCGCGGAGTCACGGCCCATTCGAAACTGTTGTCGAACATCAGCACGCCTACGGTGTCGATGGGCCGAAGATTTTCTACTACTCCGGAGGCGGCAAGGCGCGCAAGCTCGATCTTCTTGCCTTCCATGGAAGAAGACTTGTCGATGATGATGATCACCGCCGTGCCCTCAGGCGAGCGCGGTGGCGCGAGTTTGGCGGGAAGGCTGCGGTCCAGCGCGTCTTCCTTGGTTTTTCCCTCCTGGTAAATGCTGTGCTCGCCGGCGATCACCAAAAGTCCGCCGCCCTGCTTGACGTAGTTCTCGACCTCGTCCTTGAACGCAGGCGGCATGGACTCCAGATCCCAGTCGTTGAAGACGACAATTTGGTGCTCGCTGAGCGAGGAATGCGGCAACTCGCTGGTGCGGTCGACGTCGAACTGCGCGGCTTGAAGCGTCTGCGGAAGATGAGAATCCTGCGCAGGATCGTCCGTGGAAATGTACAGGATCTTGGGGCGTCGAACGGTGACGGCCTGTTCGAAACGCACTTCGCTCGCTGGAGAGGACGACGCGCTGGCTTCAGAACGGATCGCGATCGACAGGTCCAGCGCTCCAGGCGTGTTCAGGCTGGTGTGCATGCGCACGGGATTGTCGCCGGCCTGAAGCTCGACGTTGGTCTTGCCTAGCGAATGACCTTCGGCGGAAAGCTCAATCTGGGCCGGCCCCGCTTGTGGAGCCGAAACCGAGAGATCAATGGGAAACTGCTCGCCGGTGAAAGCGACGGACGGCAGGCTGATAGAATCCAGGCGCAGCGTGGGTTTCGGACGGCCGGCCAGTGCGTATGTGTCGATGGGAATTCCGAGCTGCTGCGCCTGCCACGCCGCGCGTGCAATGCTGCCTTTGTTCTCCTTGCCGTCGGAAATCAAAACCACTCTCGGCACCAAGCCGGAGGGCAGGGAAGCGATGGCCTCCCGCACTCCCGATTCCATATCGGTGGCTCGGCCGGCTTCACCGGCGGTCTGGCGCAGTTTCCAGGAGGAGCCCTGGTCCTCGTTCGATTCCAGAGTGCGGGTTCCGCGCGCGAACGGGACGATGCGCATCCAGTGGCGGCCTTGTGCGGACTGCATGGATTGCGCAAGCTTGGAGGCGCGTTCCAGATCGGCTGTCGATACGCTGTCGGAAGTATCCACCAGAACCGCGACGGCGACGCGGGTTTCGTTCACTTTGAGGCGAGGCTCGGCCAGGGCGAGCAGGATCGCGAAAAGGGAAATCGCCTTGAGAGCCAACGCCAAGCGCCGGCGGGTTCGGCTCCATTCCCAGGCTGCCCAGGCCAAGGGAAGCCATGCGATATACAGCACCCAACTGCGGTCGAAAATCATGACGCCTTCCTTTGGCGAACCCGCGAGGACACCGGAGCGGTGCGTCCCGGGCTCAGCCGGAAGAGGCGGCTGCGGCCGAAAAGCAGCCAGTCAACCAGCAATCCCAGCCCTCCCAACACCGCCAGCCAAGGCCACAAATCCTGCGGCGGCGCCTCCAGCTCCGTGAGCTTCGGAATTCCGCGCCGGACATTGGCCGGGGGCTGCCACGCGGCTTCCGCGACATCGGGAAGCGTCAGTGAGTAGACCGTTTCCCGGTCGCCGGTGAGGACGCTGACCGCGCCGGGTGCGCCCGAGAAGAACTGAAGATCGCCATCCTTGACCGTAAATGGAAGCGGGCGCTGTTGTTCGTCCAACACCCTAAAGGAAGAGGGATCGGCATCCTTGCCAACTGGAATGCTGACTGTGCCTACCGTGCCCGCCTGCACTTCGCGGCTGCGGAAGCTCTCCGGCGCCATCCATTTCAGAATATTAGCGGCGAGCAGAGGCGTGGCCAACTGATACCGCATCGATGTCCTGCCAGGATGGAAGCCCAGCACGGCGAGCTTTACGCCCGCCTTTTCCCGCGCCACGACAACCGGGCCGGCCGAGGATTCCGCGACAACCTCATCGCCTTTCGCGGGAGCGAACACTTCGGTGGATTCAAGGATTACATCCTGGGTATGCAATCCCGCGCCCAAGGCCGATTCGGGATTCCATTTGTCCAATCGCACCCCTGCCTTGGTATCGCTTACGGGGACGGGCGAATCTGCAGCGGGAGGCTCAATGTAGATGGAATTGGCATGCGGCATCGCAGGGGGAGCGAAGCGGTCCAACACGACCACGTCCGCCTTCACGGCTGGATCGTACTTTGAGGGATCTTCAAACGCGGTGTCCACCTGAGGATTAGACGCGAACAAGGGGCGCAACAGTTGCGGCTCCTTTGAATAAACTATGATGTGTAGCGAGGCCTGGGCGGGGAGCTCGATCAACGCGCGGTCGTCCTGCGGGAAAGCGTCCTTGACATTGAGCCGGGCCTCCAGGTAACCACCAACGTTGGTTTTATAGGAAAACGTCGCCTGCTGCTCCGCGCCGGGAGCGAGTTGGAGCCGCTGCTCGCCCACCGGAGATTTTCCGAATTGCAGTTCCAGATCGACGGCGTAGGGTTTGGTTGCGTAGTTATGCACGGCTACGAAAATGTCCCACGTGTCCGGAGCGGTAGGCGAGCGGCGCAGACCGATCTTGCGTAGCCCGACGTTCACCTGCGGTGGGCTCGTCAATAGCACTCGCAGATTGGAAGGCAGATTCGTCAAATCTGCCTGCGTCTCCGGTACTCTGCCCGCGCCCACGTAGACGATTTCTCCGGCACGTTCGGATTGCAGCTTTTGCGCTTGCTTCGCGAATTCGAGAGCCTGCTCCAGATTCAGCGCGGAAGAACCGGGACGCGAAGTGCGGATGGCTTCTTCCACCACGCTGAAGTCAGATTCGAACGCAGTGGCAGGGGTCGCCAGCGCATCCGCGCGCACCAGCATCACACGGTCGCGCCGGGGCAGTGAGTGCAGATACGCGCGCGCGGAGTCGCGAGCTTCATCCATTAGAGTGCTCCCTCGTGCGCGGGTCCCGGCCGATCCCATCCAAGCCGAAGTATCGAGAATCAAGACGTGATCGCGCCCGGAGCCGCCGATGATTCCCAGCCTTGGACCGGCGATTGCGAGCAGGAGCAGAAGTAGACTCAGAATTTCGAGCAGCAGGCTCCAGGGCTGTTGAATGCGTCGGCGATGTTTCAGTTGCGTTCGTACACCTGCGCCGGCCCAGAAGCGCAGAGTAGAGACGACCTGTTTTCGTTTGGAGCGGTCGAGAAGATAAAGCGCCACCACGCCAGCCGAGATGGCGGCTGCCAAGCCGAGCAATTCGCCGAGACCAAGATTGAGAAACGACATGAACTAACCGCTCCCTCTGGTCACTGCTCTGTAAGCAGTCGTAGACAGATAGGGCCCATTCTGAGCCGCGACCGGAGGAAGCGGTTCCTGCATCACTGCAACGCCCCAGTCCGAACCAATGAACCGAACACGGCCTGCTCCAAGGGAACCGATGTCGAAAGTCCCACGTACCGGCCGCTGTTGCGCAACGCGACTCGCTCCAGCTCGCGGGCGTAGGCGTCGAACTCGGCGGTATAGCGGGCGCGGGCTTCGCCATCGAACGCCAACTCCAGGTGCTCGCCGGTTTCCGCGTCTTCGAGTTCCAATTCGCCGTCCCACGGCGGCTCGCGGTCCTCCTCGGCCCACACGTGCATCAGCATTAACTCATGGCCGAAGTCGGCGAGGAACTGGAGCGGCTTTTCGCAATCTTCGTCGTCCAGGAAATCCGAAATGACCAGCACCAAACCCGGCTGCGGATAGCGGGCCATGAAAGCCTTGGCCGAGGCGAGAAAACCGGTTTGCCCGCCGGGCTTCAGCGCCGAGAGGAAATTCACGGCAGGCTGAAAGCGATGACGGCCTCCGGAAGCGGTGAAGGAATCGTGCAGCTTGGTCGAGAAAGGCTGCAGGCAGATGGCGTCTAGGCGCACCAAACCGACATAACACAGCGCGGCGGCTAGTTTGCGGGCGTAATCAAATTTTGCGTTGGCGCCTGTGCTCATGGATTGGCTGATGTCCAAAAGGATTCGCACCGGAATACGCGGCTCCAATTGGAACATCTTCAGGAACAGCTTTTCCAGGCGGAGATAGGCGCGCCAGTTGACCGCGCGCAGATCGTCGCCGTGGGTGAAGTTTCGATGATCGAGGAATTCCTGGCCGGCGCCGGCGAAGCGCGAAGTGTTATGGCCGCCCACAAGGCCAGGGTGCGATTTTTGCCACTGGATGGTTAGCCGCTCCAGCTTCTCGAGCATCGGCCTGTCGATTAACGGCTCAACCACTTTTGACTACGCCCTTACCGGACCGCCGCGCCCGCCGTCCCAGCCCCGGCTTTAGAAGCCACGCTCGGAATGATTTTGCTCAGGATCGTCTCAGGAGTCTGGCCGTCGGCGTGAGCGTCGAAATTCAGAATGACGCGATGCCGCAAAACCGCGGCCGCCACAGTGTCGACGTCCTCGACAGAAAGGTGCAAGCGTCCTTTCATCAGCGCACGCACGCGGCCGCATTCCACCAGAGCCTGCGCTCCGCGGGGTGAGCTCCCGTAGCGGATAAACTTTGCCGCCAATTCGTGGCCCACGGCTGCGTCCGGTTGCGTGGCCATTACAAGGTCGATGGCGTGATCCTGCACGTGCGGGGCAACCAGAACTTGATGGCAGATGTCGCGAAGACCGAGGATCTCCTCCCGGTTGAGCACGGGACCCACCACGGTTTCGTCGCGTTGAATGGTGCGGTCGACGATGGCTCCCAGTTCGCTGCGTGAAGGATACTGCACCAGAATCTTCATCAGGAAGCGGTCGAGCTGGGCCTCGGGAAGCGGGTAAGTGCCTTCCATCTCGATAGGATTTTGCGTTGCCATGACCAGAAACGGAGGCTCCAGCAAGTGCGTCGAGGTGCCGCTGGTGACAGTGTGCTCCTGCATGGCTTCGAGCAGAGCGCTCTGTGTCTTGGGCGTCGCGCGATTGATTTCGTCGGCCAGAACGAGGTTCGAGAAAATCGGGCCAGGCTGGAAACGCAGCGCCTTGGAGCCGTCTTCGGTGTCGATAATCATGCTTCCGACGATGTCGGCAGGCATCAGATCGGGGGTGAATTGGATACGCGAATATTTCAGCTGCAACACGCGAGCCAGGGTCCGCAGGAGCGTGGTTTTGCCCAGGCCGGGAACGCCTTCCAGCAGCACGTGGCCGCCGGCCAGCAGACAGATGAGGACCCCGTCCACAACATCCTGCTGACCGACGATGATTTTCCCGATCTCGTCACGAACTTTCTTGAGCTGGCTGGTGGCGAGCTGGAGCGCGGCTTCCGGTTGCACGATTTATTCTACCTGAGATTTTGACGCAGGTTGGGGCACAAGGGTTTGGCCGTGAATGAACGTGAATGCACGTGAATCTAAGGATCTTTTGATTGAGAGCCTTGTGGGCGCTGCTTATGAGTTTTCTGATGTGCCCGGTGCGGGGTTCTTGGAGAAGGTTTACGAACGCGCCTTATTAGCGGAGCTAAGGTGTCCAGGGATAGCCTCAAGGTCGCACACTGTATTGCTGTCTCGTATAAAGGGCCAGTGCGTTGGTGAGTACGTCGCGGATCTCGTAGAACGAGGATCGGCTGACCGGGAGCTGAAGTGCGTGGATTGCTTCTCCAATCAGCACATAGCGCAGTGCATCAACTATCTGAGAGCTCGGCCTGAAGCAAGCCCAGCTAATAAATTTGCAAAAGCTCACGTCGAATGGCGAAGAGTTGCTTCTTCAAGTTCATTCACGTCCGGGAAAGTAAAGCTGATCGATCTTCGCCCCCAGAATGAAATCGCTCTCCGTGAGACCCTTAATCTTGTGCGTGAAATTGGTCACCTTCACGGTGCCCCAGCCAAAGCAGATGTCGGGGTGATGGCCCTGCTGCTCCGCGATCTCGCCAATGCGGTTGACGAACGCCAGCGCACTTTTGAAATTGGGGAACTTGAAGGTCTTCTCGATGTGATGCTGGTCCACGACGCTCCAATCCGGCAACTCCGCGGAGATCTTAGCGAGATCCTCGTCCTTAAGCGGCGGCGTGCCTCCCCGGCAAGGCACGCAGTGCCTCGAAGCCAAGTCGTTTCCAGATTCACTCATACCCGATTCCATTATAACTAGGGTAATTTTCCCGTCAAATTGAGGACCTCGGCTGCTTTGGCGCCGCAGCCGCTTCTGTTACGCTCCAGTCGGGAGTGTTGCATGCGTTACCTTGTATTGGCGTTCGCAGTGGCCGGCGCAGCCTGGGCCCAGACCATCACGGAGGTCGGCGCGGCAGCGGCAGGCGGAACTGCGGCTGGCGCGGCCGGCAAAAAAGTCAGCGACGGCTTCACCGCGATTTTCGGGAAAGTGGACGAGCAGACGAAAGCGGCTGCGAAGAAGCCGGCCCCGGCTAAGGAGAGCGCGACCCACCAGGAGCCCGCCACCACCACCGGCGCGAAGACCACCAGCACTGTGCCGGCGTCGTCCGCTGCTCCAGACCTCGGGGTCGCGGCTCCGCCGTCTCCTAAGGCGGCAGGTCCCAAGCCGGCAATTGCAAACGCCTCAGCCACGGCCCCGGCTAAACCGTCAGCCAAGCCAACCACTGCGACCACGGCCAGCCGCAGACCAGTTGTGGACTCGGTTCCGGATCCCCCTCCTCCAGCAGTGCAGCATGCCGCGGCGGTAAAACCCCCGCCGCCGGCGCCCGAGCCCGTAGCCGAGGTAGTTCCCGTCCTCCCGCCGCTCCCTCCGCCGCCCAGGGAAGCCAGTGCCGAAGATCTGAAGAGTCTCGCGCTCGGGACAGGTCGCGAAGATGTCCTGAAACTCGGAGCCCCGGCTTCGAAGATCACCATGTTCGACGACGGCCACCTTTTGGAGATTTACACGTACATGACCAGGAACACCACCTTCGGCGTGGTGCGGTTGAGCGACGGCGCGGTATCCCGGGTGGAAATTCGATAGAGGATCCGCGCGATCCCACGGCGTCTCAAGAACGAGTATCGTTGTATAGATAAGCTCCCGGGTGAGTAACCACCCGGCCTAAACACGATACCTACTATGAGATGCTCTAGTACGTTCTTCCCGGCGGCTTGTTTGGTCGTCTTCACCTCGTTTTTCACCCAGTCGATTTGGGCTCAGCAGCAGTCCTTTGTGCCCAAGGTGATTGCAACTCCTGGCTCGCCCAGTACTATCTTGTTCGGAGTCTACGGAAACGCGCTTGTGCGCAGCGCCAATCTGGGAATAACCTGGACGCCTTTGTACATCACGCAAGCAGGTCTGCCACAGCCGCCCGTAAACGGGTTCGCCATCGATCCTCTGAATCCGAACACCGCGTACCTGGCCACGACGGCCGCCGCAGGGCTGCTCTGGAAGAGCACCGATGGAGGAGTTACCTGGGCGCAAGCGGCCGCCGGCCTGCCCAACAGCGGCGCTGGCGTGGACTACTTTAAGTTGTTCTCGGACACGGCCACGTACCTCTACTTGAAGATCGGCAGCAGCCTGTATAAGTCCACCGACAACGCCACCACCTGGCTCCTGATCAGCAATCTGCCCGGGGCGAATGGAACCTTCGTGATCGCGGAATCGCTGCGGACGCGCATGTACTATATCGATCCCGCTACGCTCATTGTCTACTCCAGTTTTGACGAAGGCGAGAGCGGATGGTCACCTATCTCGCAGGTCGAGCCCGCTGGCGTTACCCCGGGAACCACGATCACCGGCGTCGCCGTGCCGTTTTACGATCCGATCGACCTTTACCTAACCTTAAACATCCCGTCAGCCGGCACCTTCGCGTTGGCGAGCCTCGACGGCGTCAATAGTGGAACGTTCATGGATCAAAGCGTCGTGGGCCTGGGTCCCTTTTCTCAAATGCTCTCGGCCAACAATGGCCCCACCTACGCCCTGACGAATCCCGCGGACGGCTTTTTCCGAAGCATCGATTCCGGCCAGAGCTGGACCTCCCTGGGATCGAGCGGCCTCGAGTACTACACCATGACAGCGGTCGATCCGCTTTTGCGAAACACTGCCTACGGCGTGGAGACCATCTACCCCTCGACGACTCCCGTGACGCTCGTGCGATCCACCGATACAGGGAATACTTGGGTTCCCATCTCCGCAACGATCACGCCGACGATCGGCAAGCCCACCCCCATGTTTAATGTGACCGTGGAGCAGGGTGCGCCTTATGAGGTTTCCTTCAACGTGCAGACGGTGGAGAGCGCTACGTGGCAGACCCCGGTGACCCTCAGCACTTCCGGCGAAAGCTGGATCACGCTCGGGGCAACCTCCGGAGTGACCCCTCTGGCCAACTCGATTACAGTTTCGAGTGCCGGGCTGCTTCCGGGAACTTATACTTCCACAATCACCATTACGGCGCCGCAGACTCTCAACAAAACCGTCTCGGTGCCCGTGCAACTGACCGTAAAACCGCTGGGAGCTCTGGGGCCCGGATACCTGATCTCCACGGTCGCCGGCAACGGGAGCCCCGCTGGCTCTGTCACCTCCGGAGCTCCTACCAGCACGGCCATCGGCGATGCCAAGGCCCTGGCGATTGATCCGATGGGCAACGTGTTGATCTCGGCAGGCAGCCGGATTTGGGAATTGCCGGTGGGAACGCCCGGCGGAGCGACAGTGACCGCGCTTGCCGGCAACGGCACCAACGCGTCCAGCGGCGCCACCACGGATCCGCTAAACGCCTCAATTGCCGATCCGGACGCCATCACATTTGACACCTCTGGAAACGCGTATTTTACCGAGTTCCTCCCGGAGAGGGTGCGCGAGCTCATGTATGTGGGAGGCAGCGTAAGTCTCAGCAATCCTCTGGACATGACGCTGTTTGGCCAACCAACGGGCTCGCACAGCCTGGTGCTCGATCCCGTTAAATTCATGTACCTCACTGCGCCCGGCGGTATCCTGAACTTTCAAAACTCCAAGCTGACAACCGCGATTTCCGCGGGTTTCTCCAATCCGTACAGCATGATTGAGGACTCGTCGGGGAATTTCTATGTCAGCGATATGGGTCTGAATCAGATCTTCGAGGTTACCCCGGCAGGCGCGGTGTCGGTCTTCGCGGGCACCGGCTTGGCGGGATTTGGCGGCGACGGCGGTCCGGCGGCGCAAGCGGCCTTGAATGCACCGGCGGGCATTGCATTCGATTCGCAGGGTGTGATGTATATCGCCGATTCGGGCAACAATCGGATTCGCGCCATCACGCCGGACGGGAACATCCACACCATCGCAGGATCTGGACTGCCCGGCTTTACCGGCGACGGCTCGACGGCGGATTTCGCCTCATTTATGAACCCCCTGGGCATAACCGTCGATGCAAGCGGCAACGTCTACGTGGCCGACACCGGTAACAACCGCGTGCGTATCCTGTCGCCTCAGAGCACCCCCACTCCGAAGCCGCAAGCGCTGCGGGGGCCGAATCAGGCGGGCACGCTCGCGCCCGGCGCGATCTTCAGTTTGTACGGCAGTCAACTGGCGCCCACGGGCTATTCGTTCCTGACGACGGGCGCATGGCCTCGTTCCGCGCCTCCAAACTCGACGGGACCGGGAGCTGTTTCGGTGACCATCAACGGAGTCGCCGCGCCCCTTTATTACGTTAGTCCCACGCAAATCAACGGGCAGATTCCGTATGAGACCGCGCTTGGAATGGCCACGGCCATCATCACGGTGAACGGCTCGCTCGCGGCTCAGATCAATTTCCCAGTAGTCGCCGCCGAGCCTGACGTGCTCGCGCAGAACGGGACCACCCAGGCTGTGGCGCAGAACGCGAGTGAAGGGTATTCCATTAACTCGGCGACGAGTCCCGCTCATCCCGGCGACGTGGAGGTCGTCTATCTCTCCGGCATCGGAGTTTCCAGTCCGCCCGTGGGGACTGGCGCTGCCGCGCCGAGTTCCGCGCCTCTGGCGGTAGTGAATTACCCGTATCAGATCACGCTCAACGGCGTCCCAGTGCCGTCCTGTCAATACAACTTCCTCGGGTACGCTCCTGGGTATACGGCGCTGGTACAAGCCGATTTCTGCCTTCCGGCGAACCTGAGCGGCAATCTTTCACTGGTCATCACGGTGAACGGGCAGTCTTCGGCGCCGACTATTCTTACGGTCCAGTGATTCCACATTCACGTCAGGCAAATACCGTCTGCCGGAGTTCTTCTACGGCGGCTCGCTGACGCGCCGCGGCTCAGCTACCTATACTGGCGCTCATGCAACCAATTGCGACGTGCAATTCGGGCAGCGCTTCGCGGGGATCGGAATGGCGGTGCAGCAGAAGGGGCAGTCCTTTGTGGTGGGCACGGCGGGTGCTGGTTCCGGCTTACGCTGCAGCTTGGCAACCATCCGCACCGCAATGAAAATCACGAACGCAACAATCAGGAAATTGATCACCGTATTCAGAAACTGGCCGTACGCGATCACAGGAGCGGCCGCGGCTTTGGCTGCGGCTAACGTGGCATAAGTCTGCCCGTTCAGCGGAAGGAACAGCTCCTTAAAATCGACCTTCCCCAGAACCTGGCCGATAGGCGGCATAACCACATCGTTCACCAGCGAAGTTACGATTGCGCCGAAGGCCCCGCCGATGATTACGGCAACCGCCAGATCCAGGACGTTTCCCCTGGCGATGAACTTCTTAAAATCAGCCCACATGTGCGATACCCTCCGGTTGAGATTCGAGCATTGATGTTAGCACGGCCAGCCCGGAGGAGATAGGTAGCTCAAGCCCAGGCTCTTCATCGCATGCGCTTCCCCCCTGCTGCTAACATCAACGAATACCCCGGATGTTCCCTCCTCTCCGATCGGTTCTGCACTTCGCGGCTCTTCTGGTCCTCCTGCCCGCCGTGCGCCTTTCGGCCCAGACCTGCGTCCCTGGCGAGCTGCGCGTCTTCGTGCTTGACTCCCAGGAGGCCCCGGTTCTAGAAGCCGGGGTGCGCGTGGCTTCGAGCGACCAATCTCTCGCCGTCCGCGACACCAGCACGGAGGGATTCGCCGCCTTCGCTGGGATTCCGTGCGGCTCCTGGACCGTCACCGCATCGAAGCCAGGCTTCGAGTCCACTGAAAAGGCTGTCCAGATCGCCAGCGCCGTGAACCTGGAAATCAGCTTGGTGCTGACCCCGAAGATGCAAGCCACCACGGTAGACGTCACCGAGACTCAAGCGCCGGTTGAACAGAGCGCCGCGCAAAATAACGAGATTCATCCGATCGATGTGCAGACTCTGCCGACCAATCCAGCCTCGGTCAATGACATCCTCCCGCTCGAGCCCGGCATCGTGCGGACCCCTGACGGGCAGATGAAAATTGAAGGCGCGGGCCAGGAACGCAGCGCCATGGTCGTCAACCAGAGCGATATCACGGACCCTGCCACCGGCAAATTCGGGCAGAGCATTCCCGTCGACGCCATCGAAACCGTCAACGTTCTGAACACGCCGTTTCTCGCGCAATATGGCCGCTTTACCCAGAGCGTTGTCGCGGTCGAAACCCGCCGAGGCGGCGAGAAGTGGCACGTCGGGCTCAACGACCCTTTTCCCGACTTCCGCATCCGCAGCGATCACATGGTGGGCGTTCGCAATGAGACTCCGCGCTTCGTGCTCGGCGGTCCGCTGATTCGCAATCGGCTGTATTTCATCAGTTCCCTCCAATATCTGCTCGACAAGGTTCCCAATCGCACCCTGGGGTTTCCGTACAACGTATCCAAGCAGGAGGCGGTAAATTCGTTTTCGCAGCTTGACTACATCCTTTCGGACAAGCAGATCGTCACGGCGACGTTCCATTTCAGCCCGCAGCACACCAACTTCGTCAATCCTGACTACTTCAATCCGCAGCCGGTGACCCCCAGCTACGCTCAAAAGAACTACTCCGGCACGCTGCTCGACCGCTTCGGAATTCTGAACGGCCTGGTGGATAGCAGCGTCTCCCTTCAGCGTTTCGATGTGACTGTGGGAGCTCAGGGCAACGCGGACATGATCATGTTGCCGCAGGGGAATCAAGGCAATTTCTTCGGCACTCAGGTGCGCGCCGCCAGCCGCACGGAGTGGCTGGAAACATGGTCGCTCGCGCCGTTCCATCTAGCCGGAACGCACTTGCTCAAAATGGGGACCTCGCTCACCAGTCTCGGAGATCAAGGCCATTTCACTTACCGGCCCATCGACATCGAAAACGCCGCGGGAGTACTGGAACAGCAGATCAGCTTCGAGAATCAGAATCCGTTCAACCGAACCGATCTTGAAGTCACGGCCTATGCGCAGGATCATTGGTCGTTATCGCAGCGGCTCTCCATCGACTACGGTGCAAGAGTGGAGCATCAGCGGTTGGCCGATAGTCTGCGCATCGCTCCTCGCGGGGGCGTCGCCTGGAGCCCTTTCGCCGATCAGCGCACGGTTCTGCGCGCCGGTTATGGGACGTTTTACGATCATCTTCCGCTCGATATCTATACGTTTGGGCGCTATCCGCTGCGGACCATCACGTACTATGCCCCGGACGGCAGCGTGATCGGCGATCCGGCGCCCTATATCAATGTCATCGGCAGCATCGACGGGCCCAGGACCTTTCTGGTCCATGGCGAACAGGTCGCGGGAGCCTTCTCACCGCGCGGCGCGACCTTGAACTTACAGCTGGAGCACAGCTTTTCATCGCACCTTCGAATGCGTGCGGTTTACACGGACAATCCCGCGGTGGGCTTGGTAGTGCTGGATCCGGAAGTGAACGGGACTACCAATGAAATCGTGCTGAACGGCGATGGGAAATCCCGGTATCGCCAGTTGGAGGTTACCGGGAAATTCACGTGGAAGGGCGGGCAGCAGTTGAACGTCACCTATACTCGCAGCAAGTCCGAAGGCAACCTGAATACCTTCGACTCGTTTCTAGGAAACTTCCCCACCGAGCTTGTTCGGCCGGATATCTATTCCACCCTGCCATCCGATGATCCGAACAGGTTCCTGGTATGGGGCAAATTACGGGCCCACGTTTGGGATCTTGAGGTAATGCCGATTGTCGAGTTCCGCACCGGCTTCCCCTATGCCGCCGTCGACGCAACGCAGAACTATGTGGGTGTTCCGTATCGTAACTCCACACGATTTCCCGATTTCTTCTCGGCCGACGCCCGCATCGCCAAGAACATTAAGATCAACGCGAAGTATACCGTTCGCATATCGCTAACAACCTCCAACATCAGTAATCACTTTAATGCGCTCGCGGTCCACGACAATATCGCCGACCCGGAGTATGGAACTTTCTTCGGCAATTATCACCGGCGCTATCGTGGCGATTTCGAAGTATTATTCTGATACTAAAGTTTCGGGTTAGCGCCAGACCTCCTCCAGCGCCCGGGCGACCATGGGCCTGAACCAATCCCCCTCTTCTGAGTGCTCCTGCGCAAAGAGAAGGAACGCCCGAATCGCCTCAATCTGGTAGGGATTCATCAATCGAACCCGCTCCTGCAGCCAAGGCCCTTTATAGTGATTCTCATGTGGGCACAAGCTGTAAACCGTGAACTCGGTGACGACGCTGTCCTCACTCAGGTTATCCAGCGCTCGAAGCATGTACGCCGGGAGAAACGCCCGGTAGGCCTCCGCCTCTAGAAGCGTTGGGCTGCACGTGAAATCGAGAAACGCCGCGGGAATCTCATCCCAGCGCTTGTTTCGAAGTCCTGCCCGAATATCTAAGCACTCTTCGCAATCGCATTCGGTAATCGCACCACCAAACGTTTCGGCTGGAAATGCATCGCGGATCTGGCCCCTCAATTCGTCGGCACCCACGCGGGAGGCCTACGGCAAAGAATACGTGACACCTGTCGTGAATTGGAACGAGTTCTTCTTGAAGCTCGGTGGGGGGTCGTTCAAAAAAGTGTCCAGCGCGCTGACGTTCAGGCTCACGCGTTTATACAACGCCATGGTGATTCCCGCACCGGCATTGGCGGAATACGCATTGGTATTGTTCCAGGCGGGGACCAGCGTAATGTGCTCGTCGAACTTGATTCCTGCCGGAAGATTGCGATGATAGGTCTCATTAAACACGGAGCCGACCAGGCTTTTGTTGGCTTCACCGTTGAAGCGTTGGGAAATAAAGCTCATCGTAGCCTTCAGATCCAGCGTTTGCTTGTCCGACTTCAGCACCTCGCGGCCCACGCCGCCGCTATAGGTCTGCTGTAACGACAAACCTTGAGAAAAGTTGTGGTCGAAGGCCGCTTGCGCCAGCGCGTACAGGCGGGGGGAAAAATACTCGTCCTGCTCGGCGTCGAAGTGAACCAGGTCGGTCTTCACTTCAGGAGTATTGGGTTGATCCACTTTGCCGTAGGAAGCCGTGAAATTTACGAGCGTCCGGCTGCGGGCGGCCAGCCAATCCTCGGTCGGGATGGCCCGGGTCAAGTGAACGGCGCCGGTGAAGGTGTCGCTTTTCTGCGTGGCCTCGATCAGGGACACTCCCCCGGTGAGAGCGCCCTTCCAATCTTCGCCAAAGCCGGGCGTGTGAAGGGCCTTCTGGTAGGACTCTTCATCGAGGACAAAGCCCGTGTCCGCGGGAGCAAAAGTCTGTGCGGCGCCACCGGTTGGCGTGATTTGGATCTTGCCGTCCGTGAAACCGAGTACTCCGCGTGGAATTTTGGAATCGCTCTCCTTGCGCTTAAATATGACGCCCTTGGGGATCACGGCGAAGCGGCGCGAGGAAGTCAATTCTTTGATCTTGGCCCACGGGATGATGACATCGCCGGCCGAGTCGCTGTGAAACGTGACCGCTGCGCCGGTGGCCTTCACCACTTTTCCACTCAGCTTTTCGCCGTCGGTGAGGGTCAGGGCATCGGGTGGATCTGCGGCCTGGGCGAGAGCTGTTAGAACCAGTGCGGCCGCAAAAAGAAGAAGGAAGCGTATCGAACGTTCTTGTGAAGGCATAAGGAGCGTAATCTGTAGATTATCAACTCCGCTGTCGTTAGAGTACCTCCGTGTCAGGCGTCGTCCTCCACTCGGAAACCCCTACTCCCTATCGTCGGAGCTGAGCCCAAATCTCTCCAGGTCCTGCTTCGGCGCGAGGGGCTCTCGATACTGGGGCGAAGTTGGGTCATTCCGTTGCTCAGTACGGTTGCGCAGGTCTACCTTCTGAACCGGCACTATCTTGGTGAAAAATCGCATCCTGGAGATCTTTTTGGCGAGAAGCGTGGATTCGAGGTTTTGTGCTAACGGCGTCCGCGGATCGACACGATTCGACAGAACCACCATGGAATTGGTCTCGATCGTTGCAAACGCAATCGACAGAACAACTTGCTTCAACCAATTTAGATGCGGCGGCACTCTCTTAGTAAAGGGGCTGGCTATAGGCCGAATTCTACCCTCGCAAGAAGCGTTACAATGAAAGCGTACGTGAATCCCCCAGACGTTCCCCCATCCCAGCGCTGGCTGCACCGTTATTCGGTTGCGTTGGCGGTTTGCACTCTTTTCCTGGTCGTCGCCGGAGCATCGGTGACCAGCAAGCAGGCTGGCCTATCGGTCCCGGACTGGCCGCTCTCTTATGGACAGGTGATGCCGCAGATGACCGGCGGCGTGCTTTTTGAGCATGGCCATCGCTTGGTGGCGACCTTCGTGGGCATGCTGACCATCGGTCTGGCGATCTGGCTATCGCGCGCGGAGCAACGCGCGTGGATGCGCAAGTTGGGATGGGTCGCTTTAGGCGCGGTAATCGTGCAAGGGCTGCTGGGAGGCTTGACGGTGCGTCTTCTGCTGCCGCCGCCAGTGAGCGTTTCGCATGCCTGCCTGGCGCAGCTCTTCTTTTCGACCACGGTGGCGATCGCGATTTTCACTTCACAAAGCTGGCGGGCTGGAGCGGAAATAGTGGAGGATTACGGCAAGCCGTCGCTGCGTTCGCTGGCAGTGGTGATTCCCGCGCTGGTGCTGGCGCAGATCGCGCTGGGCGCGGCGTTCCGCCACGGCGCCATGACCGTGCTGCCGCATATTCTGGGCGCCATGGTGGTTGCCGCAGCCATCCTTATTGTGTGCGCGTTCGTGTTGCACCAGTTTCCGGAGCATCGCGCATTGCGGCCGGCGGCGATCACGCTCATGGTGGTTACGCTGGCGCAGGTGATGTTGGGCGTCGGAGCGTATTACACCAGACTGGACGCCGCGAAAAATCCTTTGGCGATGGTGATCGTAACCGTCGCTCACGTGGCTACGGGTGCGCTGACCCTGGCATCGAGCGTCGTGCTGGCGATTCAGATCCTGCGTAACGTGCACGAACATGCGCACCAGGGACAGGCGGTGACAGCATGAAGCGGGCCGGATATTTCGCCGAACTGACCAAGCCTCGCATCACCCTCTTCATCCTGATGAGCTCGGCCATCGGGTTCATGTGCGGAGCGCATCTGGCTCCGGCCTGGAACTGGGCCGCGCTGCTGCACATGCTGATCGGCACCGGGCTGATCGCAAGCGGAACTGCCGCGCTGAATCAGTGGTACGAGAACGAAGGCGACGCGTTGATGCGGCGGACGAAGGCTCGTCCGATTCCGAGCGGACGCTTAACCGCTCGCGAGGGGCTGTGGTTCGGCGTGGCGCTTTCCGTTGCGGGGTTCACGGAGCTGTGCCTGGAAGTGAATCTCCTCACCGGGCTCCTGGGCCTGTTTACGCTGGCCAGCTATTTATTCGTTTACACGCCGCTCAAGCGGGTGTCTCCGATTTCAACCACCATCGGCGCGATTCCTGGGGCGATGCCGCCGCTGATCGGCTACGCGGCCGCCAGCGGACGCCTGAATTTTGAAGCGGGCATTCTTTACGCCATCCTGTTCCTGTGGCAGTTCCCGCACTTTTACGCGATCGCGTGGATGTACCGCGAGGATTACGCTCGTGCCGGAATCCGCATGCTTCCCGTGGTCGAACCCGACGGCGATTCCACCGGCCGGCGCATTGTGTGGTTCTCCCTGGCCCTGGTTCCGATGAGCCTGGCTCCGAAGTTTTTCGCCATGGCCGGCAACGTATATCTGTACGGAGCGCTGGCTCTGGGGGCGATTGTGTTGGTCGCGGGATTCCGCGCGGCCTCTGAACATTCCACCTTGCGGGCGCGCCAAGTGCTGCTGGCAAGCGTGGTTTATCTCCCTTTGCTTTATGGTTTGCTGGTCATTGACGGTACGCGGTATTAGTCTCGCAGCGCTTGCAGCCGCACTCACCGGATGCGCGTCACACGCGAATCTGCCAAGCTTCGGCTCGGTTCCGGAATTCGTTCTGACGGATCAAACCGGGGCGAAATTCGACAGTTCCCCGGAATTGGACGGACACGTCTGGGTAGCCGACTTCATGTTTACGAACTGTCCCGGTCCCTGCCCGCGCATGAGCTCGCAGATGCGGCAGGTGCAGACCGCGCTGGCGCCCAACGGCGTCAAGATGGTTTCCCTGACCATCGATCCGGCGCGCGATTCTCCGGAGACGCTGAAGATCTACTCCAGCCGCTATGCGGCGCGGCCCGGCGTGTGGTTCTTCCTGACTGGCGACGTGGATACGATACGGCGCCTGGATCGCGATGTATTCAAGCTGGGCGACATCGATGGGAGCCTGGATCATTCCACTCGCTTTGTCTTGGTGGACCGCAAGGAGCAAGTGCGCGGGTATTACCTCACCGAGGAGCCGGACGCCATTAAGCGCGTCATTGCGGACGCGAAGCTTCTGGTTAAGGAACGCGCTTGAGCGTTCAGGATCTTCCGGCTCTGAACGCGGTACTGAACGCGACGGCGGCAGTGTTGCTGGTGAGTGCCTACGTGATGATCCGCAAGCGGCGGATCCAGGCTCACAAGCGCTTGATGATCACGGCGTTTTCAGTCTCCACGGTATTTCTGATTTCGTATCTGACGTATCACGCGCTGGCCGGCATCATGTATTATCGCCACACTGGCGTGATTCGCACGGTGTATCTGACCATCCTTTATACGCACACCGCGCTCGCGGTGACCGTTCCGGTGCTGGCGATCATTACTTTGCGCCGGGGGTTGAAGGGATGGTTCGACCGGCACCGCAAAATCGCGCGGTGGACTTTGCCCATCTGGCTGTATGTCAGCGTGACCGGCGTGGTGGTGTATTTAATGCTATACCAGTTCTAGTGGAGGGTCCGGCGATGAAGCTCCTGATCGTGGCCTTAGCGGTTGTCACTCCAGCCGTGTTCGCGCAAAAGGGCGCGGCGCGAGGGCCTGTGCGCGCGCCAGCTCCGGCGGCGCGTCCGGTTGCGAGGCCCGTCGTGCGACCCATACCTGTGCCGTATCCGGTTTATGTTGGCGGCTACTATGCCAATCCTTATTACTACGGCGGCGGCTACGCGACCGCTCCGGTTCCGGGCGATTACGGATACGATCCGCCGCAGGGGTATCCGCCGCAGGGTTATCCGCCGGCGCAAGGATATCAGCCGAGCCCAGACTCTCCTTCGGTGATCGTCAATCCGAATTACACGCCGGAGACGGCCAATCCGGTTCTCCGCGACTACACCAATGTTCCCGTCCCCCAAACGCCTCCACAGGATGGCGCAGATCCGCAGCAAGCCCCCCAGATTCAAAGCGCCGCAGGCAGCGCGTCGCCTGTGTATTTCCTGATCGCAATGAAGGATCGCGCCATCTATCCGGCGATCGCATATTGGGTGGAAGGCGACGTTCTGAATTACATCAGCCAACAGGGAGTGCGCAACCAGGTTTCCCTGGATCTGGTGGATCGGGATTTCTCCACGCAGCTGAACAAAGAGCGCAACGTCGATTTCGGCCTGCCTCCAGCGAAGTAGGCTCGGCAAAGCCGGACTCAGCGGTTGACCCGGAACTTCCTGGTCATGCCGAAACAAATCAAGCCCGACGCGACTAGAAGAACCGTAGTGGGTTGCGCTTCCGAGGCGCCGGGATCGTCGGGCGGGCTTTGGTCCAAACCTTGTTCTGCAGCAGCGTTGTTGGCATCGGCGTTGGGCACAACGGGAGAGCGCGCGCTGAGGATGGCCGCCGAAAAGACGACGAGTAAGATCAGGCTCCGCCAGATACGCATTTCGTTTTCTCCTCCCGGCTCAATTCAGTAAGGGTACTCATCCGGCAAGGCCCTCCAGGCCCAGGCTCGGATCCCATAGAAGCGCACCCGGCAACCGCGACAACGGTACGGGATCAGGAACAGGAATTTGAGCGCAGCGTCCGTGATCGAGTAACTCTCCGAACGGCGCACCTTGACGGCTCCGCAACTCCAGCATTCTGGCATGCGCCAGGAATGCGCGGCGGCCCGAAGAACGATGACGCCCACAAGCATGAGGAATACACAAGCGGGTAGCAGAACTGCCAGATGCCGTAGATTCGGGTGCATAGATAGTCCTATTGCTCCGGAATAATAGTCCTTCCTGAGCACGCCTTGGACCAACTTTGTCCAAGCCCCGAAAACCCCTGTAACACCTAGATTCTATGAGTCAAAAACATTAGGAGGACACAGCACCGCCGGCCTGGGCTCCGATGCAGAATGCAAAAAGGGGTATGTCAGAATTTCTTGCCCTGAAGGGGATGCGGTAAACTTCGAAAGAGTGGCCGAAAAGCCTCGATGAGTACCAGCGGTCTATGAAGATCCTCATTACCGGGGTATGCGGCTTCGTGGGAAGCGCACTGGCCGAATGCCTGATCGAGCGCGTGGCAGGCGTCCAGGTGATAGGCATCGACAACCTGATGCGTCCCGGAGCGGAAACGAATCGGACGCGGATTGCGCGGCTTGGCGTCGACTTCGTTCATCGTGACTTGCGCTCGGCCAGCGATATCGACAGGCTGCCCGCGTGCGATTGGGTGATTGATGCCGCCGCCAATCCCAGCGTTCTGGCCGGACTTTCCGGCGCGGGGAGCAGCCGCCGCCTCTTTGAGCATAATCTGGCCGCGTTCGGCAACGTCCTCGAATATTGCAGGGAGCACAAGGCTGGACTGCTGCTGCTGAGCAGCAGCCGCGTGTATTCGATAGCGGCTCTAGCGGCGGTTCCTTTGCGGGTGGATCACGGCGCCTTTGCCATCGACCCGGCCGCGGCGCTGCCGTGCGGCTTGACGACCGACGGCATCGGAGTCGGCTTTTCGACGGCAGCGCCAATTTCCCTTTACGGCGCGACCAAGCTGGCCTCGGAGATCATGGCGCTGGAGTACGGCGCGGCTTTCAATTTTCCAGTGTGGATCACCCGCTGCGGGGTGCTGGCGGGCGCGGGACAGTTCGGCACTCCGGAGCAGGGTATTTTCGCGTATTGGGTGAACGCCCATTTGCGGCGGCGGGCGCTTCGTTACATAGGATTCAACGGCACCGGCTGCCAGACGCGGGATGCATTTCACCCTGGCGACTTGGCGGCTCTCCTGATCGCGCAAATGCGTACGTCCCGGCCTGATGGACAGCGGATTTATACTGCCGGAGGCGGCAGCGCCAATGCAATGTCGCTGGCGCAGCTTACCGCGTGGTGCGACAAGAGCTTCGGGCATCATGCTCTCTCGGTCGATCCGGCCCCCCGCAAGTACGACATCCCCTGGGTGGTGATGGACAACACCGAAGCCTCCCGGGATTTCGGCTGGCAGATTGAAATGCCGCTCCCAACGATTCTTGAAGACATCGCAAAACATGCGCACGAGCATCCGGAATGGCTGGAAATAAGCGGCGCGTGAAATCTCCACCACCCGTTCCTCGGGAAGCGCTTCAATTGCTCTCCGTGGTCATTCCTGCCCGGAATGAGGAGGGCTGCATCGCGGCCACCGTCGAGCATCTGCACCTGGAATTACGCCTGCATCAGGTCCCACACGAAATCGTGGTGGTCGACGATGGAAGCACGGATTCCACCTGGAGCGTGCTCCAGGAGATCCAGACGCGGATCCCGGAGTGCCGTCCGATCCAAAATCTGGGCGAGCACGGGTTCGGGCGAGCCATCACCTATGGATTCGGTCAAGTGAGCGGGGACGCCGTGGTGGTGATGATGGCGGATGAATCCGACGACTGCCGCGATGTGGTGCGTTATTGGCAGATCCTGGGAGAGGGGTGGGATGCCGTCTTCGGCTCGCGCTTTGTTCGCGGCGGAGGCGTGATCGATTATCCTCGCCACAAACTGCTGCTGAATCGCATGGCGAACCTGTTCCTGCGCGTGCTATTCGGCGTGCCGCTGAACGACTTCACCAACGCCTTCAAAGCCTACCGGCGCACTGTCATCGAAGGCTGCCGTCCGTTCCTCTCGCCGCACTTCAACCTGACGGTGGAGCTGCCGCTGAAGACCATCGTGCGCGGATATTCCTGGACGGTGATGCCCATCACATGGCGTAATCGGCGTAGCGGAGAATCTAAACTCAAGATCACGGAGATGGGCAGCCGCTATCTCTTTGTTGCGCTCTACTGTTGGTTGGAGAAGTACTTCAGCCGCGGAGATTATCGCGCAAAGTAGCGATCCGCGCGTGCCGATTCAGAGCCGGGACCAGAGGGAGTCGACATGGGCTTGCGGCCCACCAATAGCGATGGGAAACGTGTGGGCGGCGGTGGGTGTGCGATCTGTCCGCCTGCCACTCGCGGCCGGCCAGACCGCAGGCGACAAAATCGCGTGCCCCACGGGGTTTTCAGGGGAAGGTTCCTATTTGGGCTGCCAGGGATCGTAGGTGCCGATGTTCCAGATGTGGCCTTCAAGATCGCGGCAGGTGAAACCGCGGCCTCCATAATGTTTGTCTTCGATATCGAAAAGAATCTTCGCGCCGGCGGCTGTGACGCTTGCGTACACCGCATCGGCATCGTCGACGATCAGATTGACGCTGCGGGTCTCGGCTCCGCCGATCTCATCGGGTTGCTTGCTGTAGGGACTGTAAGGGCCGTCTATCACGGAGCCGATCATGATCATCCCGCCGCCGAGGGTCAGTTCGGAATGCAGAATCGTATTGTTCGGGCCGGGATACACCGCATGCTTCGAGAATCCGAACACCCGGCAAAGCCACTCGATCGCCTCCGGGGCATTGCGGTACGCCATGCTGACGGTAACGGAACTTTGTATGGGCATGATTATTGAAGCGCCATTATTGAAGCAGCGCCGCGATCTGGTCCGGATCGTTGGGAACGACGATGGATTGATTGCCATAAGTGGAGCGGATCTTTACTCCACCAGGAGCTTCGAGCTTTCCCGTGTGGTACTTGTAAATATAATCCGGGTCCTTGAGGACATTGCCGGTGAGAACGCCGACGACGTCGGCATCGCGATCGATCACTCCCGCCTCAGTCAGCTTACGAATTCCGGCGAGCGACGCGGCCGAAGCGGGCTCGCAGCCGATCCCGCACCGGCCGATGATGGCCTTGGCGTCAGCGATCTCCTGTTCGCTCACCTTTTCGACCACGCCGTTGCTGGATCGGATCTCATGCAGAGCCTTCGGCCAGGAGACGGGGTCGCCGATGCGGATGGCAGTGGCGAGCGTTTCCGGTCTGGCCACCGGATGAAACTCCTCGGCGCCACCGCGGATAAATTCGTAAAAAGGGGCCGACCCTTCGGCTTGAATCACAGCCAAGCGAGGCAGGCGGTGAATGAGCCCGGCATCCTTAGCTTCGCGCAGCCCCTTGCCGAACGCGGATACATTGCCGAGATTCCCGCCTGGAAGCACCACCCAATCCGGCACATGCCAGTCGCGCTGGTCGAGCATCTCGAACATGATGCTCTTCTGGCCTTCCACGCGGAAGGGATTCATGGAATTCAGCAGGTAGATTCCGACCCGATCGGCAAGCACGCGGATCAGCGCGAGAATCTGATCGAAGTTAGCCTCGACCTCCAGCGTTTTCGCGCCGTATTCGAGAGCCTGCGCCAGCTTGCCGAAGGAGATGTTGCCGTGCGGCAGAAAGATGAGCGCTTCCAGGCCCGCCGCAGCTGCATAGGCCGCCATGGACGCGGACGTGTTGCCGGTGGATACGCACGCGACGCGGCTCATGCCCAGGCGCAAAGCCTGGGCGACTCCGCAGGTCATGCCGTTGTCTTTGAAGGAGCCAGTGGGGTTGAAGCCCTGATGCTTGAAGGCGATACGCTTGAGGCCGCCGAACTCGGCCGCGATGGGCGCGTCCAGCAAAGGCGTATTGCCCTCGCGCAGACTGACTACGCGGTTGTAATCAACGAGGAACGGAAACATCTCGCGATAGCGCCAGACGCCACTTTGATCGAGAGGCGCGTTGCTTAGGCGACGCTCGCGGAAAGTGCGCTTGAGCGCGGCCGCATCGGCTTCGGGAGCGGCGTAGCTGGCTTCAATCAAGCCCCCGCATTGGGGGCAATTGTAGAGGACGTCAGTGATAGCGAAGCGCGCCCGGCAGGCAGGGTTGAAGCAAAGAAGCTCGGCAGCGGCTGCAGGCGTGGCGGTCGTCATGATGTTTATTGTAGCGGCTGATTTGGAAGTGCACCAAGTGACGACGCTCGCTTGTGGGCCGGAACATGTGACAGGACGGCAGGCAGCGGTTTAAGAGCCGGGGCGCAAGCGGGCAGTTTTATTAGACGCTTTCATACTTTATCGTCTATAAGATGGTTAATTCTGTGCGGGGGTCTTTTCGATATGATCGATCACTATCACTTCGAGCGAAACCTTCGACTTTTCAAGTTTCAAGCCGTTCTCACGGTTGCGACATCGAATTCGAGCTTTGGAGAAGATTGGCCTCGGGTAAGGTTGGGTACTGCGAAAAGGAAAAAGCCGATCAGGCCAACAAGAAACCCCGCTCGTCGCATGAGTTGCGTCTCCTTCCTTGAAATTATAGGGGGTCTCGGCGGCGAGAAGGCCACGTGTTCCGCCGATAATCCGAGATGACGTAAGGTTTCGCGAAATCATCGCCTTGCCCGGAGCCGGGCGAGACCTTGCGGGGCGCTGCGCCCTTCGCGGACGCGGGCGCCGTTGCGCTACCTTAAAACATTAGACGATGCTTGCGGTTCATCTGGAGTCGGGACGCGTGGAGGTCCAGCGACGGCCTCTGCCTCGCGTGCCTCATGGATTTGCGCGGATCCGGCTTCTTTGCGCGGGAATCTGTTCCACCGATCTCGAACTTCAGCGCGGCTACTACGGTTTCTCCGGAACCCCCGGGCATGAGTTTGTCGGCGAGGTGACCGAAGCTGAAGACCGGGCCTGGATCGGAGAGAGAGTCGCGGGCGAGATCAACCTGGCGTGCGGCGCGTGCCAATGGTGCGCTCGGGAACTTGGCCGGCATTGCCCGCATCGAACAGTCTTGGGGATCGTAAAGCATCCGGGGGCGTTTCGGGAGTTCCTGACGCTTCCGCTGGAGAATTTGCATCCGGTTCCAGCGGCGATCTCGAATGAACAGGCTGTTTTTATCGAGCCGGTGGCTGCTGCGTGCGAGCTTCTGGATCAGGTGCGCGTGAGGGCGGAAACTCGGGTCGCAGTGCTGGGCGACGGGAAACTTGGGCTGTTGATCGCGCAGGTGCTGGCGGCGCACCGCGCTCAGGTGCATTTATGGGGACGGCATAAGGACAAGATGAAATTGGTGGAAGGGCCTGGGATCACGGCAGAGGCGATCGGAAAAAAGCTGCCTGCCGGCGAGTACCCGATGGTGGTGGATGCGTCGGGATCGGCGGAAGGTTTGCGGGCGGCGATTGCGATGTGCGAGCCGCGAGGCACGGTGGTGATGAAGTCCACGGTGCATGGATTGGTGAAGCTGGATACGGCTCCGGCGATTGTGAACGAGATCACTCTTGTCGGGTCGCGCTGCGGACGTTTTGAGCCGGCGATCAAACTGCTATCGTCCGGCAAGGTGCGCGTGGACCAAATGATCTCGGAACGATTTCCGCTCGATCGCGCGCCGGAGGCGTTCGCTCACGCAGCGATGAAGGGAGTCTTGAAGGTGCTGTTGGGTCCGGCTGGTTGGAATGCGCGTTGAACGGCGAGAGATCCTGACGCTATGGTGCGCCGCCGGATTGTTGGCCGCAGGCATCATCGTATATTCGCAGACCCTGGCGTTCGCGTGGGACGAAGGCTTTCATCTGTTGGCCGCGCAATTGATTCTGAGAGGCAAGCGCCCGTATCTGGATTTCCTGCATCCGCAAGCGCCGTTATACGCGTACTGGAACGCAGCATTGATGCGCGTGTTTGGCGAAAGCTGGCGGATGGTCCACGCAGTTTCGTCTCTGGCGGTGACGGGCATGGCTCTGCTGACGGCCCAATTCGTGTTGACTCGTATCGAAGACCGCTCCTGGCGGCTGGCCGGTGCGTTGTGCGCCATGGTGCTGGTGGGATTGAACTCCACCATCCTGTGGTACGGGACCATCGGACAGCCTTACGCGATGTGCCTGCTGCTGACGGTGGCAGCATTTCGGTTGACGGTACTCGCCGAGGAACGGGGCTCGGCTCGCGGATATGCGACCGCTTGCGCGGGTGCGGGATTTTGCGGCGGCGCCGCGGCGGCGTGCTCGCTGTTGACGGCTCCCTTTGCTCCGGTGCTGCTGGTGTGGACCTTTGTTCATGGCGGCGCGAATCGCATGAAGAAATGCCTGGCGTTCGTGGCAGGCGCGGCGATCCCATTTCTACCGCTGGCGTGGCTGTTCGTGCAAGGCCCTCGCCAGGTGCTCTTTGGAGTCTTTCAATATCACGCCCTCTACCGCGCGGTCGACTGGCCCGGAGCTGGAAAACAGAACGTAGACGTGGCCACGGCGTGGATGAACAATTACGAAGCGGTGCTGCTGATCGGCCTCGCTAGCCTCGGTTTGACGTACATCGTAGGGCGCAGCAACTGGCAGCCGCGCACCACCCGGGAGTTCTACCTGTGTGTGTGGCTGATCGCGGCGGAGAGCGCGTACTTATGCATCCCGAGGCCGACATTCGGCCGGTACTACATGTTTGTGATGCCGTTTCTGGCGATGCTCTCAGCGGTGGGTCTGTACGCCATCGCGGCGCAGATCGGCAGCCTGCTGCTTCCGTGGCGCTATCCTTTGGCATTGGCGATGGTGCTGTCGGCGGCATTCGTCAAGTACAGCGTCGACGCATTGAACGAATACAGTTGGAAGGATCTGATCGCCAATGCCGCCAAGGTTGAGCAAGTCACGGCGCCTGGCGCCACGCTATATGCGGATGAACACGTCTATTTTCTGACCAAGCGAATGCCGCCTTCAGGCATGGAGTATATGGATTCGCACAAACTTCAACTTCCGGACGACGTCGCGGAGAAGATGCACGTGCTGTCCACGGCGAAGCTGGACGCGGAAGTGGCGGCGGGGGACTTCGCGACGATTTCGATTTGCAATAACGGGGATCGGGTTACGGCGCTAGGGCTTCCCGGCCCCTACACGGAGAAAGATGAAGTAGCTGCCTGCGACGTCTTCTGGGATCGTAAGTAATTCGAAGCGTAAAGGGGGAAACTACGCCCGGCGTTTCCGCAGGGCCAGACCCAGGCCCAGTAATCCGCCGGCGGTGAGCAGAACCGAACCGGGCTCAGGAGCAAGCACGTCAAGGGCGGCATCGGCGACGACTGCGTGGCCCGCCGCCGTCGGGTGAATTTCATCCCAGAACAGATACTGATCCTGCACCGCCACGCTGGGGGAGCAGGGTGTCCCGCCGGAGTAGTTGACCTCGCCCGTCAGGCACGGGCTGGTCGCGTTTGTGAAACCGTAGCTTGCCGGACTCGCCACAATCGAGTCGACCAGGGAGTAGGTGTCGAGAACGGACAGGTTCAATCCCTCCAGGCCCGCCAGCGCGGCCAACGATGGAATTGGCCCCCCGCCGTCGACTAGCGTGGTATCGAAGCCCGCCGAGAGAGCCGAAAGAGCGCCCGCTACCACCGGACCCAGGGATGTCGCCCCAGGAGTCACGCCGAGATCGGGCACGGTCACGATGAGAAAGTTCTTCGCGCCGGCGCCCGCCAGCGCGGTGATGGCGCTGTCGACATTCGCCACGGAGGTTGCGATATCCGCTGCGTACGCCGAGGGACTGGCTCCCGCAAGGATGTCGCTGAGATCATTAGCGCCGATCCAGATCGTATAGAGGCCGTCGGGATTGGCGGTCGGGTCGACCGCCAGGAATTGGGCAACCTGACCTGTGGGACCGGTCAAGTCGGAAGCAGGATTCGACGTGTTGTATGACGTGGGCCCGGTTTCCCCTGCTCCGAATGCATAATCGGTCCCGCCCGCGAGGCTCGGAGTCAGAGGCGCCAGGCCAAGGCCTGCAGCCAGATCCTGCACCCAGACTGCTCCATTGCTGAACTGACCGTTCACATAAGGCGCGCCCGGTTCCGCGCCGCTGGTGGCAATGAAAGCATTGCCTACGTCGGAGAGGCTGTCGCCGAAAGCATAGATTGCATCGATTGTTCCCGCACGAGCTGAGGGCAAAAGTCCACCCATCGCGAGCGCCATTACCGCCAGGCCGGCTTTTGAAGTCATGCCCCAGTTTAGGGGAAGAGGCCTTTCGCCGCAAGATGGTCTTTTGGATAATTGATGCGGTCAAAGCTCACAATTCTCTTGGGGCGGAATTCGCGCAAAACGGAGGGCTGCGCAAAACAGTTTGTGATCCCCTGCGGGTGCGCGCCGCACCCTTTGCGCTCTATAAACACCCATCGCCGCGAGGAATTATTGTCCCAGGCGTCCGTACCACGCCACAATCGCTTCGCCCCAGATAGCGACGCCGAGAGCGGAGAAGCCGAGGAAGCTGCCGAAAGGCAGCTCATAGAGCAGATCTTTTTTGCGAATGAGGATGTAGCCGAGCCCGATTACCGCGCCTATCAGCGAACCGAAGATCACCGCCGCAAGCGCGCCGCGAAGGCCGAGGAAGGCTCCGATCATGGCCAGCATTTTCACGTCGCCGAGGCCCATGCCCTCGCGATGCCGCACCTTTTGATATACCCATCCAATAAACCAAATCATTCCGCTCGCGAAGGCGGCTGCGAAGGCGGCATCCGCCAGCCTGATCCACGGCGCGCTTACCGCTTTCCCGAAGATCAGCCCCGGAATCCCAGGCTCCGTGTTTAGGAAGGGCGCAAACGCAAGGCCGATCAGCACTCCGCCCAGCGTAAACTCATCGGGAAGGATGCGGTCCATAAAATCGGTGACGATCAGGGAGATGATGATCGCCGAGAAGACGGCATACTTGGCCGCGAGCAGAGTGGGGCCCAATGTATAGACGCTGAGCAGGAACGCGAGACCGGTAGAGAGCTCGACCAAAACGTAGCGCACCGGGATCGATGCCAAACAGTGCCGGCAGCGCGCCCGCAGCAGCAGGTAACTGAGTACCGGTATGTTGTCGTACCAGGCGACGGTGCGCTGGCAGTAGGGGCAATGCGATCGCGGCCGCACCACGGAAATATCGCGCGGCATGCGGTAAATGCAGACATTCAGAAAGCTCCCGATAAGCAGTCCGGCGAGGAAGGCCGTCGTTCGAAGGAAGACCGCGTCAGACATGCGGTCCCCGCACCGTCGTGCTGAGGATTCCGTCGCTCATGAAGCGCGCTTTCGCGAACTTGACGAAGTTATAAAACGCCGCCATATTGGCGATCGCCAGCCCTTCCACGCCGTCCAGAAAACCGAGCTTCAGAAAATACGTCTGAAAAAACGTCCACGGGGGCGTAAAGATAAGACGCGTCCAGGTGGGCTTTTCGCCGGAGGCGAGCATTTGTTGCGCGGCCAGAGTTGTATAGCGATCCAGCGTGCGAAGGTGCTCTGACAGCGAACTGCACGTGAAGTGCAGCAGGTTGGATTCGAGATGTCCGATTTTGCCGCGCACCTTCACCGATTCATGCACGAACGCTCCCACCCAGGTTGCCTTGCGGCGGTCGTAGAGGCGCACCTTGCGGTCGGGATACCAGCCGGAATGGCGGATCCAGCGGCCCAGATACTGCGCCATCCGAGGCATAGTGTAGGCGTCGTATTGCGGGCCGGATTTCTTAAGCCGCCAGATTTCGGCTTCGAGCGCCTCGCTGAGCGACTCGTCGGCATCCAGCGACAGAATCCAGTCGTAAGACGCATGTTCCGCGGCGTGGTTTTTCTGGTTGGCGTAGCCGGGCCAAGGGCTTTCGACAACGCGAGCGCCAAGCTTCTCCGCAAGCTCCACAGTGCGGTCAGTCGATCCGCTATCGACCACCACAATCTCGTCGGCGCAACGCAGACTTTCGATGGCGCGCGGAAGGTTGCGCTCCTCATTCAATGTGATGATCGTGGCCGAAATCTTCACGATCCGGTCTTTACGAGCCGCGAATGGGTGCCGCTGTGAACGAAAGCAGGAACATCACCAATGCCGCCACGCCAAGCCAGTACCGGGTGCGGCCGAGAGGAGCGGGATCGACAATGCTGGGATGGCGCAGGCCGAAGAAGAACAGGATCACCGCCCACACCAGCCAGCTGTAGGCGAAGAAAAGCCCCAGCGGTACAAGCAGAGCCACAAAGATGCGCGAAAGCAGCCTGGTGCGCTCCCCCAGAAAGGCATAAAGGATGTGGCCGCCGTCAAGCTGCCCGATCGGCAGAAGGTTCAGCGCGGTTGCCAATAATCCCACCCATGCCGCCCGAGCCACGGGATGCAGGTAGATGTTGGCCGCGGGGACTCCGGGGAATTGGACCATTTCATACAAACGCAGGATCAAGGGCGTCCCGAAGATCAGATCGCCGCGCACGCCGATTCCCGGTCCAACCCTGGACATCGAAACTCCCACGGCCAGGGGCCAGATCAGGAGCGCGAAGCCCGCCAAGGGTCCGGCGATGCCGATATCGAACAAAATGCGCTTGGAGAGGATCGCCGAACGGATGCGGATGAAGGCTCCCATGGTTCCGATCAGCGTGGGCGCAGGCAGAAAAAACGGCAGCGACGCATCCACATGATAGTAGCGGGCGGTCAGGTAATGGCCGAACTCGTGGGCCAGGAGAATCGAGAGCAGGGTGAGCGAGAAGGGCAGCCCGGCAAGGAGATACGCCGGATCGTGCCACATCTGAACGTATCCATCGAATCCGAAGTCGTAGGGGCGATTGGCGTTGAAGCTTTGGGCCAGGCCCGCGCCGACTACGGTGGTCGTAAGAAGTGTGGCGAGCAGGAGTAGAGCGTGCAGCCAATAGCGATCCCTGGGACGGTCGCGCTCATCGACCTCCCAGAGCCCGCGTTCCCGCAGCGCAGCCGGCGTAAAAGGATAGCCGTTGGTTGACACTAAGGTGCTCTTTTAGGAACGCGCGCAAAACCGAGCGCGGCGCACCTGCGCTTTTACTGAAGCGTCTGCAACTCCTTGCCGGGCTTGAATCGAACCGCCTTGCCAGGCGGGATGGCCACTTCCGCCCCGGTGCGCGGGTTGCGGCCGATGCCGGTTTTGCGCGGACGGACGTTGAAGATGCCGAAACCGCGCAACTCAATACGCTCACTACGGCTTAGGGCCCGCTTCATACTTTCGAAAACGGTCTCCACGGCCATCTCGGCTTTAGTCTTCGTGATGCCCGTCTTGTTGACGACTTCGTTGATGATGTCGAGCTTAATCAAAACCGCCTCCCCCCGTTTCACGGGCTGTTTGCCCCGCAAAGCCCATGATACGATTAGGGTTAGTCTTATGTCAAGCATGGCCCTGTTTGTATACGGCACGCTGCGCCGCGGATGTGCCAATCGGCATGCAGAGCTCTTGGATCGTTCGGCGACCTTTCTCGGCTCCGCGCGGGTTGCGGGAAGGCTGTATCGGGTGGAATGGTACCCGGGACTGACCCTTCGGGACGCGTCGGACGAGTGGGTTGTGGGCGACGTATTTCAGGTGCGCGAGCAGGAAACGCTGGCCGCTCTTGATGAGTACGAAGGCTCAGAGGAGTACCAGCGCGTGCTGACTTCGGCGGTGCTGGAGAACGGCGAGCGAGTGCCCTGCTGGGTCTACGAGTTTATTGGTCCGGTGACCGAGGAACGTCGCATTGTCTCGGGCGATTGGCTGGCGGAGAATCAAACCAGATGAACCGGGCGATTTTGGCGCTGCTATTCGGGTCCGCAGCTTGGGCCGCCAAGTCTCCGTACGATCTGGCTCAATACATAGATTCGCACACTGACATAGATTGGACGGCGCTTTTGAGGGCGATGCGGACGGCAGAGGGTAGATCCCCCCACGTTTCGATTTAAGGCATCAGCCCCCGAACACCATCTGGCCCCATCTGCTCGCCCAGGCGCTTAACTTCGTCCGGGTCGGAGGCGTTCCGGAAGGGCTTGGCAAGGTCGAAGAACTGCCTCCAGGCCGTTCTCGATAAGCTCCCAGACCATCCGGTTAGCGCTCAACCTGCGCCTGAACCTGCGCCGCGACATTCGCCGGTAAGCTCACGCTTTTTCGCACGACCCGGCTAAGTTTTCATAACACCATTATGCAGGGGAGTGGTGCGACGATGAACCAAGGCCCACCGCGCAGCCACCCAAGGTAGGGCGAATGTCCCGAACGATCTCATCCAGTTGGAGTGGTTGTGAGGTATCGACGATTATTCTACGCCCGATCTGGAGCGGTTCAAGATTTGAAAGCGCTCGAATACTGGCCAGGATCTCGGCGTATGAGCGTAAGCCATCAAGGTGTCCGGGATGGCGCCGTCTTTCAAAGAATCGCCCGGCGGCCGTTTCGGGATCGCAGGCGCAATGAACATGGACGATTCGATCCGAGAGATCCATCAGCCAATCGCTTGGAGTCCCCGAGCCCGCAGGCATTCCGATTTGCCGCCAGAAGGACACTAGAATGGCGCCTGACGAAGACGCTTTCGCCTCTGCTTTCAGCATCTCGTCGGCCTCCCGGCTCAGGGCTCGCCGCCAAGCTGCATCTCCTGTTCCCCTCGATTCGAACAACCGCTCAAGAATGTCGTCCTTGTCGATCACGGGCAGAGTGAGCATGGGGGCAAGCTGCTGTGCTACTGATGTCTTCCCGCTGCCAGGCAAACCCGAGATCAAAAGGAAGGGGTTCATGCATCCTCATCCGGGCCTGAAGAGCCCTGCTCGAAGATCTCGCGGATGTAAACTTCCGGCCTGGCGAGGAAGCGAGCCATCACTTGGTAGGAATTGGTTTCGCGATACGTGATTTCGCGAATCACGCCATCGTCAAACGAAAAAATTTGCGCGCCGGGGTAAGCCAGCAGGATCGGGGAGTGGGTGGCAATCAGGAACTGGATCTCTTCGTTGTCCTCAAGTAAATCGCGGAGAACGCCGAGCATGGTGATTTGCCGCTGTGGAGACAGCGCGGCCTCGGGCTCATCGAGAACATAAAAGCCCTTTCGAAAGAACCGGTTCTCAAGCAGCGCGAGAAAGGACTCACCGTGGGATTGCTGATGCAGACTGATGCCCCCGTAAGGAGCAAGAGCATCGGATGCCGGATCGTCCCTCGCCATCTGGTCAACTTCGCTCGCGACGTTGAAGAAGCTCTCCGCTCTGAGATAAAAACCCTTACCGGTTCGCTTGGTGAAGGCCACTCGAAGCGCCTTTGAAAGCGGCGCGACACTTTGCAAACTCTCTGTGGTCTGGCGATGGAAATTGCGTCCTCCGCCCTCCAACCCAAAGCCGTATTGCGTCGCGATAGCTTCGAGGAGGGTGGATTTTCCAGAGCCGTTTTCGCCCACGAAGAAGCAGATCCTGGAGCGAAACTCCAGCTTCTCCAGAGTGCGAATTGCGGGGATAACAAATGGATATGTCAACCAATCCGTCACCCTCTCTCGCAAGAGCGCAACCGAAAGCAGCCGCATCATGTTCTCGCGGTCAACTGCCGCGCTTACGAATCTCGATGTTCAACCGCTTGATTTTTTGGTTCAGCGTGGAAAGCGGCACGTGGAGCGCCTCCGCCGTGGCGGTTTGGCTCCAGTCGCAGGTCTCAAGCTTTTCGAGAATTACGTGGCGCTCGAAGTCGGCCACGATCTCGAACAGCGATGCGTCGGCGGCGAGGGAACCGCTCTCGTCGCGGCGGATGCGCAGGCCTCGGGATTCGAGCAGATGCTCCGGCAAAACGAAAGCCGGGACGGAGGTTGAAGGGGCCAGCACCACGGCGCGCTCGACTACATTTTCAAGCTCGCGCACGTTGCCGGGCCAGGAGTGATCCATCAGGATCTGCATCGCGTCCGGCTCAAAGCTCAGGCGGGATCTGGAATGCTCGTCCAGAAACTTTTCGTTTTCGCGGCAGTACTTGGTGAAGAAGTGATCCACCAGCGCGGGAATGTCCTCTTTGCGCTCGCGCAGAGGGGGCAGCGCAAGGTTGATCACGTTGAGCCGGTAGTACAGGTCCTCGCGGAACTTGCCCTCTTCGACGAACTTCTTCAAATCAGCGTTCGTGGCGGCGACGATGCGCACGTCGACCTTAATGGTCTCGGCCGAGCCCAGCGGCATGAACTCGCGCTCCTGAATCACGCGCAGAAGCTTGGTCTGGGTTTCGAGCGAAATGGTGCCGATCTCGTCGAAGAAAATCGTGCCCCGATGCGCGGTCTCGAAATATCCCCTGCGCGAGGACATCGCGCCCGTGAAGGCTCCTTTCACGTGACCGAAGAGCGCGGATTCAAGCAAGTCGGGCGGAACCGAACCGGAGTGGACCGGGACGAACGGATAGCTGGCTCGCGCCGAATACGCGTGAATGGCGTTGGCGATCAGTTCCTTGCCGGTACCCGTCTCGCCGGTGATCAGAATGGTTGCGCGGCTGGGCGCGACTTGGCCCACCAGATCCAGGATCTTGAGCATGCGCTCGCTCTTGCCGACGATATTGGGGAAACTATAGCGTTGGCGCAGAGCTCGCTTCAGTTCGGTATTCTCGCGCTCCAGCCGGCGCGAGGCGATCATGCGGTCGATCTCGATCAGCAGCTTCTGGTTGTCCCACGGCTTGGAAAAATAGTCGCTGGCGCCGCGCTTGAGGGCTTCGATAGCCACCTCGATCGAGCCGTAGGCCGTGATCATGAAAATGGGCGTGTCCCGGTCGCGAGTACGGATTTCTTCGAGCACCTGCATGCCGCTCTTATCCGGCATCATCAGGTCCAGCAGAACCAGGTCGTAGAGGCCGGTTTCCATCCGCTTCAGACCCTCAGCGGCGTTCGCGGCCAAGCCAACCTGATAGCCTTCGAGCGAAAGCAATGCTTCCAGGCTCTCGCGGATATCGGGTTCGTCGTCGATAACCAGAATACGGCCGCGAGTGCTTTCAGCGGCGAGGACATCGGGCGGTAGATTCACGAGGGTTCCGGCCATCTATTGGATGCTTCTGTCAGACTGCGCGATCTGAACGATTGGAACAGAAGAGGGCGTTGAAACGGACGCTGCGGCCAAAACCGACGGCGGAGCGGCTTGAGGTTCGATTCTTCCCGAGGGCGGGGGCGCGACGATTGGTTGTAAAGTCGAAGGGATTGGCGCGATCGCGACAGAAGGCGTGGCCGCCAGGGCCATCTCGGGGAAAGAAAGCAGGAAGCGCGCGCCCTGGCCGGGTTCACTTTCGACTTCAATATCGCCGCCATGTTCGCGCACAATGCCATAGCTGACGGAAAGTCCCAGGCCGGTGCCTTTGCGGGCGCCCTTAGTGGTGAAGAACGGGTCGAAGACGCGGGCCAGATTTTCGGGTGCGATACCGGTTCCCGAGTCCTTTACAGAAAGCCGCACTAACCCGTCCCGGCTGGCTGTGGCGACGGTCAAACGGCCGCCAGACTCCATGGCGTCCCGGGCGTTCAGGAACAGATTCAGCAGCACCTGCTGAAGCTTGCCGGAGTTGCCGCGAATGCGCGGCAGCGAATCCTCAAGCGTAAGCTCGGTTTGAATTCCCGAAGCGGTCAACTGGTGCTCCACCAGCGTCAGTGTCTCACGAACGATCTTGCTGAGATCCAGCGGCGCCAACTCAGTGGGCGAGGTTCTGGAGAAGTTCAGCAGTGAATTGACGATCTCGCTGGCGCGGAAAGTCTGTCGCGCGATTTTTTCGAGCAAAGGAGCCTTCTGCGCGTCGCCGGAGATCTGCTTGGCCAGCATCTGCGCATACGTCGAGATGACAGCTAATGGTGTATTGACCTCGTGCGCGACACCGGCGGCCAGCAGCCCGATGGAGCTGAGCTTATCGGCCTGCACCAGGCGCCGCTCTAATTCCTCGCGGTCGGTGATGTCGTCGAAAATAATCAGGCGGCCGATACGTGCTCCGTCGCGCGAAAACAACGGCGCGATGGCAATGTTGAGCGTGGCTTCGCGCTCCTTCATCGGGTACTTGTAAAGGCTGTGGACGCCGGATTCACCGGCGCGGATTTCAAGCTGTTCGCACAGGCTGGAGGGCAACAACTCGCGGAGGGGCCTGCCTACGGCGCGGGAGCGCGAAATGCCGGTCAGCCTTTCCAGGCGCGAGTTCCAGCTCTCCACGCGGTCTTCCAGGTCGGCCGCCAGGATGCCGACATTGATGGATTCGACAATGTTTTCAGAATACTCTTTGAGCCGCTCATACTCGTCGGCCTTGCGCGCCAGCGACTGGTACAGCATGGCGTTATCGACGGCGATGCCTACATAGCCGGAAAGAGTGACCAGCAGTTCCACGTCTTCGCTTGATAGAAAATCGCCGGATTCGGTGCGGCTGACGCCGAGATAGGCGATGGTGCGCCCGCGCGCGGTGCAGGGAAGATAGTAAGTCAACTCCAGCTCTGCAATGGAGCGTCGCACGCCGGTAGGCCAATCGTGCGAGACCACGTCGAGCATGGCGCGAGTCCGTTCGAAGAACAGGTACGGCTTGGCGGGATTGCGGCTCAGGAAGCTCAAATCCAGGCCGTACGGAACGTTTTCGGACTGCGGACCGCGGCGGTTGGCGGCGATGGCCAGTTGGAACGAAGATTCAGACTCGTCCCAGACGAACACGGCCACGTGCCGCACTCCCAAGGTGCGGGTGAGGCGGTCGGTGATGCTTTCCAGCATCGAGTCAAGATCGGTGGTCGCGCCCAACTCCCGTGCAAATTCGATCAAAGTACGGCGGTAATCGTAGCGATCTTTGTAGAAATAGTACCGGTCGAGCTGTTCCTGAATCCAGCGGCGGATGGGCTGGAATACGAACGCTGCGATCAGGATCATGGCCACCATGGCCGAAGCGGAAAGGTCGCCGGCGGAATTCAGAGTAAAGATCAGGCTGGAAAAAATACCCAGCACGGCCAGCGTCGCCAGCGTGTAGACGTAGCCTTCCTGGAAGATGATGTCGACGTCCATCAGGCGGTAACGCAGAATCGCATAAGCCCAGGTGACCGGGATCAGCGCCAGCGTAATCACCGCCAGGCTCATGCCGCGGCCGGGCTGCACTCCCAAGGCGTAAGGAATTGCATAGAATACGGCGAAGGGCAGCACTCCCAGGACGGCTCCGTTGCGCAACCAGGTTAACTGCCGGCGGACGATCGGATCGTCGGCGTGGCGCATTTGCAGCGCCAGCACCGCTCCGCCGCCAAGATACATTGCGCACAGGAACGCCATCCAGATCCGGTCCAGCAGCCAGCGGACCTCGAGAAGCGGCTCGCTGGTGCGCATCCATCCCAGAGCCACGCCCACATAAAGCAGGGCCAGAGCCAAGCCCGGGACGTACAAGAGGGCAATCGTCGGCCGCCATCGGGCCCACCGCTGCCGCTCCGGAAAAATGCAGCAGAAATGCAGGAACAGAGTGGGTGCGAGGATCCCGCCCAGAACGTTGCCGTAATAAATGATTTTGTCGAACGGGTTGAGCTTCCCGGTGTAGTGGAAAGTAAACAAAACAAATGACGCCAGACACAACAGGAAGAAATGCTGCGCGCGCTGGGCGTTGCCGCGGCGGAAATAGACGAACAGACCGATGGCCAGATACACCAGGCCCAGCGCGTACTGATAAAACAGCCTGGGGTCGTGCTCCGCCTCGCCGATGACGACGTTGGCCGGGACCTCAATGCCCCCATGCAGAATCTGGTAATCGGCTTTGCGCCAAGCCCCCAGTCGCGCCAGAATGGCGGTGGCCTGTTCGCTATTTTCGACGGGGACCCCGTTGATCGAGACCAGAACGTCGTCTTTGTGAATGCCCGCTTTTTCGCCGGGACTGTCGGGAGGCACAAACGCAGCCACCACCTGCTGCCGTTCCCCTGCGGGATGATCCAGCCAGGTGACGCCATCGTCGGGCAGGTGGAACTTGCTCTGCTGCTCAAAGTTCACCGCCGCAGCGATCACCGCCGCCACGGTGAGAATCACCAGCAAAGCGCCCACGAGTTGTTGCTTAAGTTCCCGCATGCCCCCGAACAAACACTACGCCGCAACCATTATAAGCACGTCGAAGCCCAACCCTTTGGTCGCCGCTTTTTACTGATACCAAAGGTCTTAGCTTCGTTACGAGCTAAAAATATATGGCTTGTGGAAGAATTTTCTACATGGTTCTGTATCCAATTGACTCAAAAGGGCCATTCCCGGTTTTGAGAACATTTTAGGATTAGACGCACGCTAGGATAGATGGTGATTGTTTTCCTGCTGGCGTTTCTGGCCATTAGGCCTCTTCTGGCCGATTCCAACTGTCTCACGGATCCACAAACCATCGGGGCGCCGTGCTATACCTCGGCGAGCATCGCCAACTCCGCGTCGAACATGGCCGGGTCTTATGCGCCGAACTCTTTCGTGACCATCTACGGGACCAATCTCTCCTATGTGACCAGAGCGATCGGACCGGGCGATATCAATGCCGGTCAGCTTCCGTGGGCGTTGACCGGCACGGAGGTAACGGTGCTGGTGGGAGGCATCTCGGCATACATGTATTACGTCTCTCCGGGGCAGGTGAATGTGCTGGTTCCTTCTCTGCTCGCGCCAGGGCCGGTGACCATTGAACTCGAAAACCGCAGTCTGTACGGGCCCGCAGTGCAAATCACCCTGGCCGCGGCGGCTCCGGCACTCTTTCAATCCGACGCGTCCACCGTAATCGCTACCCATGGAAATGGACCCGTGGTGACTGCGGATTCGCCGGCCGCGCCGGGCGAAGTGGTGGTCCTTTACGCGACCGGGCTGGGTGAGACGGCGCCCGAAGCGATCTGTGGGTTTCTTCCGGAGATGGCCTCCCCGCTTGCGGACTTGGCGGAGTTTCAAGTTCTTCTGAACGGCGTCGCCGTCGATCCGCAATTGATCCAGTACGCGGGCGACGCACCGGGTTTTGCAGGGTTATTTCAGATCAATCTTCAGTTGCCTGCGAACTGCCCTAAAAATCCCGAAATCAGGATTGGCTTTGCGAATAATGTTGCGAGCAATCTGAGCCCGCCCCAGCGATTTCTTCCGGTCCAGTAGCTGCCTTTTTGCCTGGCCGTTTCCAGCATATACTGGCATATACTGGTGGGGTTGAACCATTCTCATGCAACGGGCCCGGCGCTGTCGCCGGCCGCCGGTGACGCAGCTATACTTATGGGATAGTTTAGCTTCCCCAGGCTGCCCGGGTAGGGCTAAAGGACAAGATATGCTTGGACTTCGTATCGCTATCGCCGTCAGTTTCGGGGCGGCTGCGTGGGCCCAATCCGGAATCACGCTCAAGGGCATCGGGGCTGGCGCGGCTCAGGGCGTCGACTTCAAGGCGCGGGTTCAGCCGCTGACGCCGGGGCCCTGGGTTCAAAACTTTTCGTTCGGTTTTGACACGAAGATCGTGAACTCCTATTACCTCGCCCACCGGTATTTTTACGACGATGCGCACAATGTCTTTGTCGGGTATGACCTGCTGCTGCAACCCCAGCCGCAGCCCGATACGTTCCGGGCGTCGTTCCTGGAACTCGGCATGGGCGCGGTGGAACTTCCTTCGCTTGGTCCAGGCAAGCCTCGGGCGGAAAATCCGGGCGAATGGAAGAAGCTCGAGCCCGCCGAATATCCAGCGCCGCAGATTGTCCACGCCGGCGATGTGATCGCGATCGACGTTTGGGTTGCGCCCGATACCCGGCAAAGGCTTATCGACAATGTCCGGATCGACTCCATGCTGACCGATGCCATCGCGCAAGCGGCACAACCTCAGCTCCAGGTCAGAGCCGGGCTGGTGCGCTCGGCGATTGCTCCGGCAGCCGCGGTTCCCGCGCGCCCCGCGCCTACTGTCGCCGGACCCGCTCGGGAGTTTTCCACGGCGGATGCGGAGATGCGAATCGCTCAGTTTCGCATCAGTGTGAACGGAACTCCAGAGACTCCGCCCAAGAGTGCAACAGCATCCACGGGAGCGCTGGTTTGGTTCTCTCTGCCGAACCGGGGCCGCTATGTTCTTTCGCTGGCGCCGCACCCGGCGCTGGGCTTTTCGCAAGCCGGGGAAATTCGCGGCGGCGTAGCGACATTCACGCTTGACGGCGCGACCATCCAGTTGGAGTGTCCCACGGCAATCGCGCCTGGATACTCTGCCTATAACCTCTATGTGATGCACGATCCGCAATGGCAGCCCACGGCGCAAGCACAGCGCAATTTCATTCAATACGGCAGTGTCGACATCGAGGAGCTTGCGAAGTTGATGCAGAATTAAAGAACGAGACGCTCGCGTTCTAGGCTACACTGATTGATAAGACGGAGGCGATTCCTATGCTGACGCGCGCACTTCCTTTCATGCTGGCCGGCGCTCTTACGCTTGCCGCTCAGCAGGCCCCCGAAACCACCGCGCCGCCGGACCCCAAGCCTGACGTGAAGACGTTTCAGGTAGAGACCAACACGCGCATTCCGTTGAGCATGATCAACAGCGTCAGCACCAAGAATGCCGTCCCCGGCGATCAAGTGTATCTGGAAACGGTGTTTCCGATCCTGGTCAACGGACGCATCGTGATTCCTCCCGGCAGCTACGTGTTGGGCACGATTACCAAGGTGCAGAGGCCAGGAAAGGTCAAGGGGCGCGGCGAGTTCTACCTGCGTTTCGACTCGCTGACGCTGCCCAACGGGGTCACGCGCGATTTTCGAGCCCGCGTCTCCGGCCTGGATGGGCGAGCCAGCGAGGAACTGGATCGCAAGGAAGGCTCGATCAAGAGCGAGGGCAATAAGTCGGGCGATACGCGCACCGTATTAGAAGGGGCAGTCGCGGGAGCGAGCGTGGGCGCATTGGCGGGAAGCGTCGCGGGCGCCACAGGAATGGGAGCGGGTCTCGGAGCTGCGGCGGGCGCCGCGGCTGGGTTGATGACCGTGCTGCTGACCCGCGGACCGGACGCGGTGCTGGCCAAGGGGACCACCATTGAAATGGTGCTGGACCGGGACGTGTCTTTTAACGAGACGGACTTGGACTTTTCCAACTCCCCGTCAAGGCCGAGCGTAGGGCAGGGCAGCGGACCTCTTCCCAGCCAGAAGAACCAGAGTTCCGTGCCCAGGCACTGGCCGCTGTAGGAACTCTGGCTTTGAATTAAGCACTTTTTCCGAGATCTCCTACGCAATCTCTCCTAGGCCGAAACTCTTAGTGTTTTGTTATCGTTAAACTGTGGATGGGGTAACTGCGTTGAGCGATCGCCGGACATCGGGAACCGTGAGAGGCTTTCAGATGTTGGGAGTGCCCGTCCGGCTGCACTTCACGTTTCTAATCCTGCTGATATTCCTTCTGGTCACCGTTTTTGGAAGCCATCAATCCGGAGCCAACTATGCGCTGTTTCTGCTGGGGTTGTTCGCCAGCGTGCTCCTGCATGAGATGGCGCATGCGTTTGTAGCATCTCGGTTCGGAGTTCGCACTACCGAGATCGTGATGTTCCCGATCGGTGGATTATCGCGTATGGATCGAATCCTGAGGCCCACTGAGGAACTATGGATCTCCCTGGCGGGGCCGATCATGAATCTGATCATTGCGGCGGGGTTGATGGGTTACCTGTATTCTTCCCATCAAACGATGCCGAAGGGGCTTTCCGATCTTCTGCATCCCACCGACCTCGGCGCGCTGCCGCTGCTGGCAGGGGGCAATCTGCTGCTGGCGCTGTTTAATCTGCTGCCCGCATTCCCGATGGACGGAGGGCGCGCTCTAAGAGCTCTGCTGGGGTATATCCGGCCAGAGGAGGAAGCCACCCGGATCGCGGCATGGATGGGCCGAATGCTGGCGATCAGCATGGGTTTGTATGGCTTGGTCGCGCAGGATTTCCTGTTGGTATTCTTCGCATTCTTCATCTACCTGGGCGCAGCCCAGGAGGGCGCGGCGGCGCTGGGACGGACGCTCACCCACGGCATTCCCGTGCGAGCCGCCATGATTACGGAGTTCCACACTCTGGGGCACGGCAATACCGTTCGCGACGCGGCCAATCTGCTGCTTTCCACTTCCCAACAGGATTTCCCGGTGATGCACGGGGATCAAGTGGTCGGACTGCTGGGCCGGAATCTCCTGCTGAAGGCGCTAGCCGCGGAGGGTCCGGACGCATATGTCGCGGGTGTTATGGATCGCGAATTCCTGCAACTGGAGCCCGGGGCGGATCTGTCGGAAGTGCTGCCTCTGATGGCGCAAGCCGGCCGCTGCGCGCTGGTGATGGACGGAAACAAATTGACCGGTCTGCTGACTACCGACAATCTTTCCGAGTTCCTGCTGCTTCGCCGGTTCGGCATGGAACCGGTCGTTTAGCTGCCGGGAAGCTGAGTTGGAATCGAATCTTAGCCAAGAACGTCGGCAAGCGCATGCGCTGCTGGACCTGCTGCCCCCCGCGAAACTGAACGCGGCGCGGAGCTTGCTTGAGGTATTGGTCGAGCCGTTAGGGCGGTCCTTGGCTTTGGCGCCGCTGGAAGGGGAAGAGATCACCCCCGGGACCGCCGCGGCGTTGAGTCGCTCCCGTTCCTCGCTTGCTCGCGGCAATGGGATTCCGCACGAAGAGATTCTTCGCGAGTTCGGGCTGAATCCGTGAGCGAGGAGGCCGCACCCCGGTGGGTTGCGGTCATCCGGTCGCTCGGGACACCAGTGCCTGCGTCCCCGCAAAATGCATCTAAGCAGAATCAGCGCAGTAAGGATTGGTAGTGCCTGAATTGTACGTTGACGAAAAAACAGCAAACGATTGCTTTCCAGCCAAACCGGCCTTACTGTTGATGCGAGCAACTGTTTCCAAGTGGGTTGACTGGATCGATTGTTTTTCATGGAATCTTCTGCGATAGAATTTGGGAATCATGGCCTTCAGATTGACTAGCATTAGACGAGGAACACCCGTGGGCATCTCCCTTGAAATGCCCACTCTCGGAGTAAGCCCCAAAGTGCACGGAGAGTATCAACCGATCGAAGAGGCATGTCAGGCTGCGCTCGAATTTAGCGGAGATGAAAGCCGATTTCGCATCGTCGATCCGCAGGGAATACGGTATTAAGGACGGAGCTTCCTTCAAGATCGAGTAAATTCAGACTATGACCAAATGTAATCGCTGTAAGGACATTCTCGCGGATGAGGACCCGAAGAGTTCACGCTCCGTGTGCCTCACCTGCCAGAGCATCCTCGCCGAAGATCGGGCATGGGGGAGAGCGAAAAACGCTGGCACAAAAGAGGAAGGATATGGAACGCGGCGGCGCACGCCAAACGCGACCACTTCCGACGCTCGATGAAATCGAGTGGCGCTTAGAGTAGCACTCCCCGTTCAAGATGCAATTCAGGCACCACCTAAGGTTTCGTGTCTGCGTTCTAACTGCGGGTAGAATGAAACTGAGGCAAATCCCCTCATGCCAACGGACACGGCGCACGAAAAGCAACAGGTTCACGAACTTATCGAGCGGCTTGCACCCAGTCAGGTTGCAGCCGTTCGCGGTTTGCGGGAAGTTATGCTGGACCCGCAAGGGCACGCTGCGAACGGCATCCCCTTCGACGATGAACCGTTCACCGATGCGGAGCGCCGAGCCGTTGGCGAGGCCGATGAATGGCTCAAGCGCAACGAGCCGATTCCACATGAAGAGGTGCTCGCGGAGCTCGGCTTGACTATGGCTGACTGGGAGAGCATGGCAGCGACCCCAATCGCCGAAGAAACTCCGCACGGAAGTGGCTAAGCGTCTCGTCTGGACCGATCAGGCCAAGGCGGATGTTCGCGGTCCAACAACAGACAGCGTTGCAAGTTCTGAGGACGTTAGCTCGATATGCCCGGAGCGGAGAGGGCAATGCCCGGCAGCTGCAAGGGATTGAGCCGCCGCTGTTACGCCTCCGCGCGCAAGATCGCCGCATTTTCTTTCGCGACAAGGGTGACTACCTGGAGATCTTGAGAGCTGGACCGGAAAGAAGCTTACCGCTGAGTCCTGGCCCCGGTCCTGACTCGGCCGTCGGTTAAATTAAACCAGCAGCGTCGCGACGTCCACCGACGACCGCGTCCCCTCGATCACCACGATGCCGCTATCGGTGACAAAGTATTTCTCGCGATCACGCTCCAGATCGTAGCCGATTTCAGCGCCTTCGGGGATACGCACATTTTTGTCGAGAATCGCCCTGCGCACACGTGCGCGGCGGCCGATATCGCAATTGTCGAAGAGCACCGAATCCTCCACCTGGGCGCCGGAATGCACGCGCACATGGCGGCCCAGAATTGTTCCCTTGGCAATCCCTCCCGAGAGAATCGCGCCCCCGGAAACGATGGAGTCGACGGACTGGCCGCGGCGGCCCTGCTGATCAAAAATGAATTTGGCGGGTGGGTCGGAATAACCGGCGGTGCGTAAAGGCCACTGGCGATTGTACAGATTCAGCGCCGGGGTCACCGCCCGCAGGTCCATGCTGGCATCGTAATACGCATCGATGGTCCCAACGTCGCGCCAATAGGGCTCCTGGAACGGAGGATCGCCGGGAATCCGGTTGGTCTGGAAATCGTAGGCGAACATGGGCGCGCGGCCCACCAGCGAAGGCAGAATATCGCGTCCGAAATCGTGCGTGCTGTTCGGATTTTGCGCGTCGGCGTAAAGCTCCCGCAGCAGCAGGTTGGTGGAAAAAACGTAGTTCCCCATGGAGGCGTAAACGCGCTCCGTATCTTCCGGCATGGTGGGAGCGTCGGCGCGCTTCTCGTGAAAGCCGACCACAGAGCCGTCTGCGGAGGCCTCAATCACTCCGAATTCGCTGGCTTGGTCCCTGGGAACCGGGATGGCCGCGATGGTCGCCTGGGAGCGCTTGTGCATGTGGAATTCCAGCATCTCGCGGATGTTCATGCGGTAGATGTGGTCCGCGCCAAAGATCACCACGTAATGCGGATCGGCCTGTTCAATCAGGTTGATGTTCTGGTAAATGGCGTCGGCGGTGCCGCGATACCAATCCTCGCCGGGCGAACGCATCTGCGCCGGCACGGGGATGATGAAGTGCTCCTTCAACAGGCCGGTCACCTCCCAGCCGTCGCGAAGGTGTTGCAGAAGGCTCTGGCTCTTGAACTGGATCAGGACGTAGATCGAGTACAACCCCGAGTTGATCAGGTTGCTGAGCACGAAATCGACGATGCGATAACGGCCGCCAAAAGGCACCGCCGGTTTAGCCCGCTCTTTTGTCAGGGGATAGAGGCGCGTCCCTTTACCGCCCGCCAGCACGAAAGCTACGACCCGAACCTGCATGGGCCTTATTCTGGCAGAGCGGGGCAACTCCTTGCAAACCTGAGCTTTCACGCGATAATGGGGCCACGCGCGCGGCAGACCGAAAACGGCAATGGACAGAAGCGAAATTTTGACGCGGTTGCGCGAAAGGATTGTGCGCTACGCGGCATCCCAATTACAGGGGAGTCCGATCGGGGACCAGGCTCAGGATCTGGCGCAGGAGGTCCTGATGGTGTTGCACGAAAAGTATTCCGAGCTCGAAACGATCGAGGATCTGCTTCCGCTGTCTCTCGAGATCGCGCGCTTGAAGATTTGGGCGGCGCGCAGGAAAATCCATCGCCGCGGTGAGGATCGCCAAACTCCGCTCGATGACCTGCCCCTGGCTGACCGCGAGGCCGATCCATTTGAGCAAGCTTCGCGCGACGAACGCGCTGCCCGGTTGGAATCGGCGCTGGCGCTATTGGGCGAACGCTGCCGCGAGTTGTTTCGTTTAAAACTGGAGGGCTATACTTTCCCGGAGATCCGGGACCAATTCAAAGTGTCAACGTTGAACACCCTTTATACTTGGGATTTCCGCTGCCGCAAGCAGCTTCTGGAGAGGCTGGGCGGCAGTTGGTATGGCAGTGGGAACCAAGCTGGGAGCAAGCCAAGCTTGCGGGCAAATAAATGACTCGCGATGAAATTCGCGGCTTGATCGGCGCTTATGCCACCGGATCGCTGAGCGCGGACGAGCGTAAAGCGCTGTTCGAAGCAGCCCTCGACGACCAGGAACTCTTCGACGAATTGGCGCGCGAGCAGGCGCTCAAGGAAATGCTTGACGAGCCCGGCGTCAAGACGCGTTTGCTGGCGGCACTCGCTCCGCGGCAGAAATATTGGTGGACAAGAGCTTGGGTGTGGGCTGCGGCGGGCGCGTTCGCGGTTGCGATCATCGCTGGAATCGTGTTGTTCCGGACGCAGCCGCCGCAGGAGCTGGCGCGCGTGAGCGCTCCGCCGGCGCCGATGCCTCCGCGAATGGTCGCTCCGCCAGCGAGTATCCCGCCGGCGGCTCCTCCTGCGATTGTTCCTCCTGTGGCGATCCCTCCCGCGACTGTCCCGCCTGCGATTGTCGCCCCCGTGATTGTCCCCAAAGCCGCGCCGGCTATTCCAGCACCCGCACCCACTGCCGCCGCTCCGCCCCCGCCTGCTACCCAGCCGGCAAGTGATGCGTTGGTTGTAAACGGTACGGTTTCCGGTACCGGTCCGCTGCCGCTGGCCGCGGGAGGGGGCGGCGGCGGGCGCGGCGGGGGACGCGGCGGAGCAGCGAATCGGGCAATGCTCCGGACGCCAGCCGCAATGGCCCCCGCGCGATTCGCTTTCGATTACAGCGTTAGCCCTGAAGGCGTTTTGCGAATCACGCCAGCGGCGCCCGGCTTCCTGACGGTCAGCGTCAACAGCGCCACCGCGTCCACGCAGCTTTTCTCAGGTCGGCCAGTTCAGCCCGGGTTGGTGAATGAGATTGCGCTGCCTGACGATGCCGTCTTGGCTACCGTGACCTTCGCGGCTCAGGCAGCAGCAGCCGATGCATCGAGCATCGGAGCCCTCGGGCAGACTGGAGCCCTCGGGCAGACTGGCATCGGAGGCGCAATCGACCCTCCGTCCGGAACCAAGTCGGATCCAAATCCGTCGCCGAACTCCCGTTTGACCGCAGTAATTGCAGTGAAGCGTTAACGCTTCGCACGCACGAGACTGTCCCGCGAGGCTTGCAAACTTCCAGTGCTGTGTCGTGGGCCCGGCGTCCCGGATGCATTCTTCACTACCGCGACCCAGGCTCCGTTTTGCGGGCTGTTCCTTAGGAGCCCGGCGATGAGCTTTTCAATGCGTCCCGCACCGGCACATCCGCCACCCTGGTGCTGAACCAGTTCGGATAAAGCGGCGCGGGCGCGGTCATTTCGTTCAGCTCGCTCAATTCCGCTGCGCTGAGGTGCACGTCCACCGCCCCCAGATTGTCCTCAAGTTGGGCCATTTTATTGGCGCCGATTAGTATCGAAGTGACGGCTCGCTTGCTCAACAGCCATGCCAGAGCCACCTGTGCAGGCGTGGCCTGATGAGCCTTCGCGATGGCGCGCAAGCGGTCCACCACTTGATGGCCCTTTTCGCGATCGTAGGGCAGCATATCGAAGCCGGTCAGACGTCCGCCGTCGCCTTTCGGATTCTCGCGCGTGTATTTCCCCGTCAGGAATCCTCCCGCGAGAGGACTCCACACCAGCACCCCGATGCCGGCCTGCTCGACAAAAGGGACGACGTCATGCTCCAGATCGCGCCCCACCAGAGAGTAATACATCTCCGCGGCGCGGAAACGCGCGAATCCGTTCTTGTTTTGGATTCCGACCGCAGTCGCCGCCAGCCACGCGGGCCAATTCGAGAAGCCCACGTAGCGGACTTTGCCCTGCTGCACCAGGCTGTCCAGAGCCTCCACTGTCTCCTCAACGGGGGTGTGCGGGTCGAAGCGATGCACCAGGTAGACGTCGATGTAGTCGGTGCCCAGACGGCGCAGGCTGCCGTCGGCTGCTTCCAGAATGTGATGCCGCGACAATCCTTGATTGATCAGCGCAGGTCCGGCACGAAAACCGGTCTTGGTAGCGATCACGACGTCGCGCCGCTTGGCGCCGAGCGCCTTACCCAGCATCTGCTCGGACTGGCCTCCTGTATAAACGTCAGCCGAGTTGAAGAAATTGATCCCCGCGTCGATAGCCTTATTCACTAGCTCGTCCGCCAGCGCGTTTCCCACCTTCGCCACCGCGGCGAAAACTCCCTCGCTGCTGCCAAATGTCATCGCGCCGAACGCCAGCCGCGAGACAATCAAACCCGTGTCGCCCATTCGTGTATATTGCATGCGCCTACCAGTTTCTCAAACCGGAAGGCTTCCGAGTTGTCGAAGCTGGATATCATGAAGAAATGGACTCCGCCGTCATCGCGCCTGTGGCGCCTCCCTCTGTCGTCGACCTCGAAAAGCAATACCTGTTTCAGAACTACGCGCGGTATCCGCTGGTGCTGGATCGCGGCAAGGGCTGCTATCTCTACGACACTTCCGGCAAGCGCTATCTGGATTTACTGGCAGGAATCGGAGTGAACGCCTTGGGGCACGCGCATCCTCGCCTCATGAAAGTGATTCGGGAGCAAGCCGCCCGCATGATTCATTGCTCCAACCTCTACTATCACGAATATCAAGGGCCGCTGGCAGAGCGCATCGCCAAAGCCAGTAGCCTCGATCGCGTCTTCTTCTGCAACTCCGGAGCCGAGGCCATCGAAGGCGCGTTGAAGATCATCCGCGCGCATGGCCGCAAGATCAACCCGGAGAAGTTCGAGACCGTCGCGCTGCTGGATTCCTTTCACGGCCGCACCTTCGGCGCTCTTTCCATCACCGGGCAGGAAAATTACCGCCGCGATTTTGAGCCGATGCTGCCAGGCGCGCGCTTCACCAAACGGAACGATATTGCCGCGCTTGAGGAAACCGTTAACGAACGCACCGCCGGCATTGTGCTGGAGCTGGTGCAGGGCGAGGGTGGCATTCATCCGCTCAATCCAGACTACGTTCGCAAAGCCCGCGAGCTGGCCGATCGTCACAACGCGCTGCTTGTGTTCGACGAAACCCAGTGCGGAGTCGGCCGCACCGGAACGTATTTCTCCTATCAACTCCACGACCCCGTGGTGATGCCCGATGTGATCGTCGCGGCCAAGCCCGTGGCGTGCGGCCTGCCGCTTGGTTTCGTCGCGGCCACGGAAAGCGCTTCCGCCAATCTCCCCGCGGGAATGCACGGGACCACCTTCGGAGGCGGACCGCTGGCGTGCCGCGTCGCCCTGGAATTCTTCGACATTCTGGACACGCTGTTGCCCGCCATCACACAAACCGGGAGCTACTTCCGCATGCGCCTCACCGAACTGGCGCAGAAGCATTCCTTCATCAAGGAAGTGCGCGGCTGTGGCCTGATGATCGGTGTGGAACTGGATTTTTCGGGCAAGCAGATTGTGCTGGATGCAATGGAGGCGGGCCTCCTGATCAACTGCACGCACAACGTGGTGCTGCGCTTCCTGCCGCCGTATATCCTGACGGAAGCGGACGTAGACCGAGCCATTCGCGTGCTCGATAAAGTGCTGAAAAAAGCTAAGCCGCCCGCGTCGTCTTAAGAAGACGCTTAACTTTTCGACTCGGCCCCGGCGTATTTCTCGTAATCGGCGGCGGAAAACAGTTGGTCGATTTCAGCCGGTGCTGACATCCGAATCTTAACCATCCAAGCCACGCCGTGCGGGTCTTCGTTCAACTTTTCGGGATGCGCGGCAAGAGCTTCGTTGACTTCGATCACCTCGCCCGAAACCGGAGCGAAGATGTCGCTGACGGCTTTGACGGATTCCACCGATCCCATGGTTCGGCCTTGCTCCAGAATCGTACCGGGCTTGGGGAGGTCGACGTAAACCACGTCACCAAGCTCCGTCTGGGCGTGGTCCGTGATTCCCACCGTCCCCACGCCGCCATCCACTCGGACCCACTGGTGCTCTTTGGTGTATCGAAAATTTTCTGGGTACGTTGCCAAATCAGATTCAGGCTACCACAGGGGCAGGGCTCTTGCCTACGCCAGCCAGGTGACGAAAGTTTCCGTTGACAATGACGAAAGACTTCGTCATAATGCGGTCATGAGAGTATGCAGAGACCCGCTTCGAGCTATCGCTACCATGGCGATGCTGGCGCTGACGGCAGCGGGCGCCTGGGCTCAGGTGACGGGACCGGTATTTGAGGTCGCCGAGGTTCGGATTTATAAGCCTGATCCCGGTGAGCAGGGAGTCCGCGGCACCATAGGCATCAACGGCGTTCTCACTAACTATTCTCAGGTTGCCGGGCAGCGCATTCAGCCGGGTGAGCCGGTATTTGCCGCCAACGGGAAGGTGACCATGAGGTCGGTAACGATGCGAGACCTGATCACCCAGGCATACGGAGAGATAGCCGAGACTTCCCGACTGCAGGCAATTCAGGAGGAATACCTTTCCGGAGGGCCGAACTGGCTGGATACGGACCGCTTCGAACTGGTGGCGAAGGCCCCTCCTGGCACCCCCCTTGCTAGCGAGAGACTCATGCTCCAGTCGCTGCTCGCGGAGCGGTTCCACTTGGCAGTTCATCGCGAGCAGAAGCCGATGCCGGTGTACGCGCTTCTGGTGGGGAAAAAAGAGCTGAAGCTCCAGGCAACGTCGGAGCCGGGCGATTCCGACTGCAAAAGAAGTTTTGTCGCAGGGGACGGCCACACGCACGCCACGTGCACAAGGATTTCTATGGCTGATCTGGCAAGCTGGTTGCCGCGATTGGAGCCCTTCGACGTCGACCAACCGGCGGTGGATTTGACCGGTATCGCGGGGGCCTACGATTTTCGCCTCGAATGGACGCCGCATGGACTCGATTCCGGTCCGGCCGGCATAACAATCTTTGATGCCCTGGAGAAACTGGGGCTCAGGCTGCAAGCACGCAAAGAACCTATGCCCGTGATCGTGATCGACCACGTGGACCGCGTGCCAACGGATAACTGAGTCCCATTCAGATGCTGATCATCGATCATATGGAGAAACCGGATGCCAACTAAACCGCCTCGTCCCACCGAGGCCGAACTGGGAATTTTGCGCGCCCTGTGGCAAGCCGGATCCTGCTCCGTGCGGGAGATTCATCGCATCTTGAACGAGATCAAACCCACCGGCTATACCACGGTCCTGAAGACCATCCAGATCATGACCGAAAAGGGCTTGGTTGAGCGCGACGAAACCGTGCGTCCGCAAATCTATCGCCCGCGCTATTCGCAGGAGCAAACGCAAAAGCAATTACTACGCGATCTGTTGCAGCGGGCTTTTGGAGGCTCGGTCAGGACACTGGTGATGCAGGCTCTGGCGACCAAGAAGTCGACGCCGGAGCAACTGGAAGCAATCGAAACATTACTGGACCGCTTTGAGGAAGACGCAAAAGGAGGATCCCAATGACCCCGCTCGCGCTGGCTCTGAATTCGGCTCTGCTTCATCTGCTGTGGCAGGGCGCCGTAGTGGCATTTCTGTTGTGGATGACGCTTGCGGCCCTGCGCAACCGCTCGGCGCAAACGCGCTACGTCATTAGCTGCGCGGCGTTAGGCATCCTTGCGCTGGCCCCGATTGTAACCATGTGTCTGGTCTACCAGCGGCCCGCGGATTTCCCGATGAGTTTCCCCAGCGCGGGAACGGTCTTCGCCATTGCGGCATTCACCACCCCAATTTCCTCGCCGACGAATTGGCTGGCTCTGGCACAGTCCTGGCTTCTGCCAGCCTGGACGTGCGGAGTCGCATTGCTATCGATGCGCCTGCTCTGGGGTTACAGGAAAGTTTCGACGATGAAGCAAAGCGGCGATCTTGCGGAGCAGGCCGTGCTCGCTATGGTCGGGAAGGTATCGGAACGCCTCGGCATTACCACGCCGGTACGTGTTCTTATGTCTTCATTCGCTGACGGTTGTCCGTGCGTAATCGGCTGGCTGAAACCTGTTGTCTTAATTCCGGGAGCCACCTTGCTCGGCCTGACTTCCGAGCAACTGGAAGCCGTGCTGGCGCATGAACTGGCGCACATTCGCCGCTACGACTATCTGGTGAACATCGTTCAGATGCTGATCGAGACGCTCTTCTTCTATCACCCGGCTGTGTGGTGGATCTCCACTCGCATCCGGCAGGAACGGGAACTGTGCTGCGACGATATCGCCGTGCGCTGCTGCGGCGACGCCGTCGGCTACGCGCGCGCGTTGACTACCCTGGAACGCATGCGAGTGCTGTCGCCCGGTTTTGCGTTGGGCGCCAAGGACGGCCCGTTGATGTATCGCATCCAGAGATTGCTGGGCGCTGTTCCGCGGGAAAACGGCCCTTCTCGGCTGCCCGGGATCGTCGCGATCCTGCTGGCGGCCACATGCCTTTCCACGGATATGAATCCGGTGAAGGCGCAGGCTCCGCTGAAGAATCCGAATCCGCCCGCTCCTCCATCGGCGCCAGCCTTCGTGGTACCACCGCAAAAGCCACCCACCCGCGCGCCCGCCCAAATAGCTCAGGTCCTTCAGCCGCCGGCGGTCGTAAACGCACCGGCCTCCGCACCCGCTCTTGGCGGGCCGGTTACCGTCGAGGTAACCATCGACCAGAACGGCCTGGCCAGCGATGCGCGCGTTATCAGCGGGCCGCAAAGCCAGCGGCGCTCCGCGCTGCTGACGGCCCTAAGCATGCATTTTCCGCCGGAGGACGCCTCCACCAGCCGATGGGTGGACATTCCCGCAATCCCGCCTGCTCCTGCCAGTAGATCGTTTCTCCGCGCTGTGCCGACACAGGCGGGCGCAGCGAACACCATCCGGAACTTGAAGGACAGAATTGAGGGCGCCATCGCGCAACAGGCGGTGGCGTCAACCGAGGATAAAGCTAAGCTACAGGAGACGATTGACTCCTGGAGACGAAACATACAGGAAATGCAGCCGATTGCCGCAGGCCAGGATCCGCTGGTTGGGAGCACACTCGCGGAAGTTGATATCAGCAACCTCACGGATGCGGCTCGGGAACAGTTGATCGCGCAGCTTCCGATCCACATGTACGATGTTCTCACGGATGATTCGATGAGGGCGGCGGTCCGCGTCGCTCATGAAGCTCTCCCGAACGCGACCATCTATTTCGGCGAAACCGAAACGGGACAAGCGGGTTTGGTGGTCATCGCGCCGCCACCTCCTCGGCCCACTCTGGTGATGATGCGCTAGACTGAATCCTTCCACTTCAGGAGGGTTCAATGAATCTGAAAAACGCAGTCGCATTGGTCACCGGAGGCAGCAGCGGCATCGGATACGGCATTGCGAAATCGCTCATAGATAGCGGCGCGAAAGTCGCAATCACCGGCCGTGGCGAGAAGCGCTTGATGGAGGCCGCATACTCTCTGGGCGCGCATCCCATCCAGGCCGACGTCAGCAAGGAAGCCGATGTCGAACGAACCTACGCGGAAATCCTCGCCAAATTTGGCGACTTGGACATTCTGGTCAACAACGCCGGCAGAGGCGTCTTCAAGCCGCTGATCGACATGGACCTGCAAGGTTTCGAAGAGACCTTCGCCACCAACGTCACCGGAGTGATGCTGATGACCCGCGCCGCCGCCAAAATCTTCATCGACCGCAAACGCGGCAACGTGGTGAATATTTCTTCGACTGCATCGCTGCGGGGTGCCCCTGGCGGCACAGCGTATTACGCCAGCAAATTCGCGCTGCGCGGAATGACCGAATGCTGGCGCGCGGAGTTGCGCAAGCACAACATCCGTGTGTTCCTGGTTAATCCCAGCGAAGTCATCACAAATTTCGGCGCGGCTGCGGGCTTCAATCAGAAGGACAATCCCAGCAAGCTCCGGCCGGAAGATATCGCGCACATGGTCAAGGCGGTGCTCGAGATGAACGACCGCGGTTTTACGCCGGAGCTTTCGGTGTTCGGGACGAACCCCATAGACTAGAAACGTCTGGCAACTTCCGGGAAGAAATCGGCGATCCACATCGTCTAAGAGCTCGAAAGGATCGGAAACGATGACCCACCTGAATCGCATTCTCGCCTTCGCCTTTGCCGCCCCTCTGTTCGCGGCCGAACTCGGTACTCTGCCGGCGAATCTGGTTGCCCACGAATGGGGAACCTTCACCTCTGTTGCCGGGCCGACCGGAATGCCTGTCCCGTGGGCCGCGTATTACGGCCCCGCCGATCTGCCTTGCTTCGTGGTTCGCGCGGGTCTGACGAAGGGCCTGATCTCTGGAAGGATAGTGCGGATGGAGACGCCTGTGCTTTACTTCTATTCCACGCGTCCCCAAACACTGTCAGTGGATGTGAAGTTTCCCGGAGGCTTCATCACGGAATGGTATCCGAACGCTGGCCACGCCATTGGCAATGACATTTCGTGGGATTTGATTCACCTCACTCCCGGCGAGACTCCGGTGTTTCCAACCGGCACGGGGGAGAGCCGTTACTACGCCGCTCGCAATACCGAAGCCACGCCTCTAGAGAGAAATGGCGATCGTGAAAAGATGCTGTTTTACAGGGGCGTGGGAACTTTCCCGATCCCTCTGGAGCCAAAGCTGACCGCCGATGGCAAGATCGAGATCCGCAACATAGGCAAGGAGCCGATTCCGTTCGTAATGGTGTTTGAAAATCGTGGAGGAAGTCTGGGATTACGAACGGCCATGAACGTCACGGGGACCGCCCTCATGGATCTTCCGAAGCTCGGCAACGAGGTAGCGAGCGCCCGCGACGCCACGCTGAAGGCGCTGGTTGCGTCGGGGCTTTATGTGAAGGAAGCGCAAGCGATGCTCGATACCTGGAACGATTCCTGGTTTGAGGAAGGCATGCGCGTCATCTACATCCTGCCGCGTGCGCAAGTGGACGCGGTGCTGCCCTTGAATATTCAACCCGCGCCGTCTGAAGTCACCCGCGCTTTTGTCGGCCGAATTGAACTGCTATCGCCCACAATGAAGCAGAATATGGAAACGGAAATCGCCTCGGAGGACGTCGCCGGACTGCAAAAGTTCGGCCGCTTCCTGCTGCCGTTTGCGCAACAGTTGGGCATTTCGAACGGGGTTGTGGCTGTGGCGAAGGCGGCCTCCGAACTCGAAGCCCGGTTCTCCTCGCAGGTGTGCATCCCATAGCAGGAGAAACCGCTCCCTACGGTCACGGCTCTGAAAAGGCTACTCACTGAGCCGCGACCACAGGCAGCGGTTGCAACTCAACGTCGCTTGCGCGAACGAGCCGGATCCACGACCGAAAATTGCAGCTTCTTCTCTACCCCGTCCACGCGGTCCAGGCGGACCTTCACATGCTCGCCGATGGAAAATTGCCTGCGGCTGCGGTCGCCAATGATCTTGCGCGAGTTCTCGTTGTACGCGTAGCGGTCGCCAGGAAGCGTCTCCATCGGCACCAGGCCTTCGATGAACATCTCCTCCAGTTCCACGAAGAATCCGAATTTGGTGGTCGAAATGATCAGGGCAGGGAACTCGTCGCCCACCCGGTCGATCATGAACTTGACCTTCTTCCACTCCACCAGTTGGCGTTCGGCTTCGGCGGCGCGGCGTTCGGTGTCGGAGCACATTGCCGCAATGCCCGCCAAATCGGGGACATAGGTTGTATGATCCAGGTACGCCGCCAGCACTCGGTGCACGATCAAATCCGGATATCGCCGAATGGGCGACGTGAAATGTGTATAGCTTGGCGCGGCCAGCGCGAAATGCCCCACGTTGTGGTCGCTATAGCGGGCCTGTTTCAATGAGCGCAGCATCAAATAGCTCAAGATGCGCTCCTCAGGCTTGCCTTCGATTTTCTTAACCAGCTTCTGATAACTGCGCGAGGTCAGGTTGGGATTGTCCTCCGGCACCACGATCGGTCCCGGCTGTTTGTCGCGCGATCGCCTATCGCTAAATCGTTTCACCGGCGCAGCGCCCGCGCTAAGCGCGTATCCGAAATGTGCGGCAATCTCCTCGAATTCCATCACGCGCCTTGGATCGGGCCGTTCGTGAATACGGAAGATCAAAGGCACGCCTGCGGTTTCCAGATGCGATGCCACGGCTTCATTCGCGGCCAGCATGAACTCCTCGATCAGCCGATGTGCAATGTTGCGAGGAGCCCGCGTAACACCCGTCATCTCGCCGAATTCGTCGAATTGGAGCAGAGGCTCCGGCAGATCGAAGTCGATGGAGCCGCGGCGCTGGCGCTTGCGATTCAGGATCAGCGCCAGCTCCTGCATCAGCTCAAATCGGTCCGTGAGTTTCGTATAGCGTTCGCGCAGTTCGGCGTCCCCTTCCAGAACCTTGTGCACCGCCGTGTAGGTCATTCGCTCCGCGCTGCGAATGACGCCTCGGCAGAACTCTTGCGCCACCACGTCGCCCGTCGAGTCGATTTCGAGCAGAGCCGACAGCACCAGCCGGTCTTCATGCGGGCGAAGCGAGCACTGGTCCGTCGAAAGCTCCACCGGAAGCATGGGGACCGCGCGATCCGGAAAATAGACACTGGTGCCGCGGAGCAGCGCCTCGCGATCGATGGGTGATCCCGGCCGAACGTAGTGGCTGACATCGGCGATGTGAACCTGCAATGCGAAGCGTCCTTCGGGCAGCCGCTCCACCCAAACCGCATCGTCAAAGTCCCGAGCCGTCTCGCCGTCGATCGTGACAATATCCAGGTCGCGGAAATCGCGGCGTCGTGCGATCTCCTGTTCCGGGATTGCGCCTGGGAGCAACCGCGCCTGTTCCAGAACATCCTCCGGGAATTGATGCGGAATGTGGTGGGCGCGAATCAGGATCTCGACATCGATTCCGAAATCGTCGGGATGCCCCAGGATTTCAATGACGCGCCCCACCGGGCGCTCGTCTCCAGTTCCGAAATCCACGATCGCGGCTGTGACGATCATGCCGTCCAGATCCTCGACGGATTTCACATCAACGGCACGCGCGCCCACGCGATGCACGGTTTCACCAGAGGCAGCCAGGGTCGTTTCATTGAGTCCCATGCCGTCCGGAATCTCGATCCACTGCCGGATACGATCGTCGTGCGGAACCACAAAGTTGCCGTTACGACGAATGCGGAACTCGCCGACAACGGAAGGATGGGCGCGCTTGAGTACACGCAGGATCTCCCCATGCGCGCGGCCATCCGGCTCAATGCGGCCGATGCGAGCCACCACCCGGTCGCCGTGCATGGCCCGCCCAGCGCCTTCCTTGGGAATGTAAATGTCGCCTTTCAAGCCGGGAATCGGCACATCCGGGGTGATGAAGGCGAAGCCGTCGCGATGCACGCTGAGGCGACCAGCTGCGAATTCGCGGCTCGCGCCGGTGGCGACATATTGGCCTGATCGTGTTTCAACAATCGCGCCGCTGGCCGTCAACCGGTCCAGCTCGGCTTCGACGTCGGTCTTCGTTACGCCTTGCCGCGACAGCTCGCGCAGCAGTTGTTTCAGCGTCGCGCGCCCGTGCGGCAGCTTTCGAATGTGCTCCAGGACCAAGCTCGATTATAGTGGGAAGTCATGGAACTCAAGGCGATTCGACTCGAAATCCCTTCGGACGGCAACATCATCCTGGGACATAGCCATTTCATCAAGACCGTGGAGGATTTGTACGAGGCCATCGTCAACACGGTTCCGCAAATGAAGTTCGGCATCGCCTTCAACGAAGCCTCCGGAGCGTGCCTGACGCGCGTGGACGGCAACGATGACGATCTGAAAGCCAACGCAACGCGCAACGCGAAAGCTGTTGGCGCGGGGCATTTGTTCGTCATTGCGCTGCGAAACGGCTTTCCGATTAACATCCTCGGGCGCATCCGCGAAATTCCCGAGCTCTGCACCGTCTTTTGCGCCACAGCCAATCCCGTGGAGGTGATTGTCGCGGAGACCGAACAGGGCCGCGGGGTTCTCGGCGTGATCGACGGCGTTTCGCCCAAAGGAGTGGAAGGGCCGCCTGACGCCGAGTGGCGTCACGGGTTCCTACGCAAAATCGGATACAAGCGATAACGCGTTCGCCTCAAATCGCAACTATCGACGATCCAGCGAGATCGCACTTTTTCCGCCCAAGCCTTTCTATATTCGCGCGCAACAATGCGCACGAATATGGAAGAAGAAGTTCGTTTCGCATTGGTCCTTTACGGGGGCGTCTCTCTGGCGGTTTACATGAACGGGGTGACGCAGGAATTCCTGAATTTAGTTCGCGGCAATGGCGTTTATAAAGAGCTTGCCGCGATCACCCAATCACGCTTCGTGGTCGACATTGCCTCTGGAAGCTCGGCCGGAGGAATCAACGCTATTTTTTTGGGGAAGGCTCTCGCGAACGGCCAATCGCTCGATCGCTTGAATCGATTGTGGTTGGATGAAGCCTCGCTGAGCCGGTTGTGGAACAAGGACCGGTTTCCGCGCAGTCTCTTAAGCGGCCGTGAAATGTACTCGATGCTGTTCGATGCGTTTGAGGACATGGATCGAAGCAGCGGTTCCGGCCCGCTGCAATCTGAAATGGACGTCTTCATCACCGCGACGGATATTCAAGGCCTGGAATTGCCGATGCAGCTTGCCGACACGTCGGTGGTGGAAAAGAACCACAAGAATGTTTTTCATATGGAATTCAATACCGAGGGCAAAAACGATTTTTCGCGAGCCATGAATCCGTTCCTGGCCTTCGCAAGCCGCGCAACTTCTTCCTTTCCAGCTGCTTTCGAACCGATGCGTCTGGTGGATTCGAACGAAGCTCCGGACGCCAAGAGATTCTTCCCAGCCTACGTCGCCGCCAACGCAGATTATTCCCGGCGAGCCTTCGGCGATGGAGGCTATCTGAACAACAAGCCGTTCAGCTACGCCCTTCGCGAAATTCCGCGCCGCGCGAGCGATCTGCCGGTGCGCCGATTGCTGATGTACATCGAGCCCTCGCCGGAGCAAGCGTGCGGCAATTCCACCGCGCCGGCGCCGGGAGCGATCCGGAATTCGATCGAGGCGTTGATCACTTTGCATCAGTACGAGACGATCCGCCAGGATCTGCGTGATGCGCTGGAGCGCAACCGGTTGATTGGCCGGGTGCGTGAGATCACCAACCTGGTTGCGCAGGATGTCGAGACCTGGCAGCGCGCGGGCAACTCGGAGGTTCCTCGGCTCACAGGTCCGGAATATGCGAGTCGCACGCTTGCTGACGAAATCCATGCTCGCGGGCCGAGCTACGCGAGCTATCATCGCCTCAAAGTGCGGGCAGTCACGGATGAACTTGGAAGCATGATTGGAAACGTCACCAGTATAGAAGAATGGCGCAAGCAAACCTATTCGGAGCAAGAGGAAAACTCGTTTCTGCTGCACTTCGATCTCGCGTATAGGCAACGGAGATTGCGGTTCCTACTTGCAAAGTTGGATGAGGCGGGTGGTGCGCCGGAGCTACGCAGCGAGTTGAACCGGCTCTCGCAGGACCTCAGTCATCTGGACTGCCGCATGCAAAAGATCGATTTCGCTTCGATGCAGATCGACTCCGCCACGGCTCTTGTCCGGCGCGCCTTTGAGGAGGTCATGATTCCTGCCGCGGAGCGGATCGAGCACTGCCTCGCGGGACACCCTTTGAAGGCTTTCTTCGATCGCTATGAGGACTACGATCAGGTGACGTTTCCCATCTTCTACGAGACCGACGTTGGCGAGACCGAGCCGGTCGAGATCTTCAGGATCAGTCCGCTGGATGCGAAGAGCATCGTCGATGAAACCTCTCCGGCGGAGCCGCGCCGCAAGCTCGCCGGAACGGTTCTGTTTCACTTCGGAGCGTTCCTGAAGCGCGAATGGCGCGAAAACGACGTGCTGTGGGGACGGCTGGACGGGGCCGAACGAATCATCTCCGCCGTGCTGCCACCAGGGTCGCCGGATGGCGCACGCTTGCTCCGCGAAGCGCATCTCGACGTTCTGCGAGAAAGGTTCGGCGCTCAGGCCGAAACCGCTTATCAGGATCTCAAGACCAACTACGAAGTCGACCGCAAAATCGGCGTAATCACTTCGCTGAAGCTGCTGGCGCGTTTGGCGGCCGTGTCCTTCCGCATGTCGATTGCAACCGGCCTGGTGCCCGTGGCCAAGCGGTTTTTGTCTACACTGAAACTGTGGGTTCCGCCGGTCGCGCGCTGATGGAGCACCCGTCGCGCGTCGGAAAATACGAGCTGGAGCAGTTTCTCGGCGGCGGCATGTCGCATGTCTACCGCGCGAAGGATAGCGTGCTGGGCCGCAGGGTCGCGCTGAAGATCCTGACCGTGGCGGGCTCGGCTGACGCCGAAGCCAAGTCGCGGTTTCTGCTGGAAGCGCGATTAGCCTCCAGCGTCAATCACGAAAACATTATCAGCATTTATGATTTTGGCGAGGAAGAGGGCAGGCCCTTCCTGGTGATGGAATTTCTCGAAGGCCAGAGCCTTCGGGAAGCGATCAGGCTGGGGCGCCTGGGGAATTTTCAGCACCGCCTGAAAATCGCGCTACAGGTGGCGCGGGCGCTGGATTATATTCACGCCCGCAAGATCATTCACCGCGACATCAAGCCCGAAAACATTAATGTCGATGCGGCCGGCAAGATCAAACTGATGGACTTCGGCATCGCCAAAAGCGAGGGCGTGCAGTTGACCCGCGCGGGATTCACTCTGGGAACGCCTTATTACATGGCGCCGGAACAGGTGCTGGGCAAGGCGCTCACGCCACAAGCTGACGTCTACGGCTTCGGCATTCTGCTGTTCGAATTGATCGCCGGAACCAAGCCCGTCACCGGCGACTCCGTGGAAAAGATTTTCCAGCAGATCCTGTACGAACCGCTGAACCTGGAGCCCCTGGCGCGGTTGGGCGCGCCGCATTCGTTGTGCGATTTGATCGCGCGCTGCACCGCCAAGCAACTGGCGCAGAGACCGCAAAACCTGGGGCCGGTGTGCGATGAACTGACGGTGATGCTGGACTCCATGCGGCCCGTGCGGCCCACGTCCGTGTCGGCGCCGGCCGCCTCCATCTGCCCTCCGAAACCGGCGCCCGCCACAGTCCCAGGTGTTCTCGAACGGCTACCCGCCAGGCTTCGCAGCCCGCACGGTTTGATGTTGCTGGCCGGAGGCGCGGTGATTCTGCTCGCCGGAATCGTCTACGCCATTTTGGCGCTCGCGCACCTCATTTGATGCAACTTCCTTCGCGGATCGGCAAGTACGAACTGATCGAGTTCCTGGGAGGAGACACGTCGGAGATGTACCGCGCCCGCGACACCGAACTGGATCGTGCGGTGATCGTGAGAATTCTGAGCAGCGAGGCTTCTTCCGATGCGCAGGCTAGGGCGCGGTTCCTGAAAGAGGGGCGCGAAGCAGGCGTGCCGGATTTCGGCGATCACGAAGGCCGCCCCTATTTCGTGATCCAGATGCGGGAATCGGCGGCCCCTTCGATCGTGCGGCTCTCGATTGTGGTGTACGCGCTGGTGCTGGTGACGACGGCGATCGCGATCGTCGCGTGGTTTTCGATGCGCAAGGCTCCGGATATCCCAATCGAGCCTTCGCCTCACTTGCCCGGCGGCAAAATCGTTTCCCGCATGATTGAGATCCCGGCCGAGGGGGCCGCGAAACCCTTCTACATCGATACGACTGAAGTCACCAACGCAGAGTTTTGCGCGGTGATTCATTGCGCGGATGCGTCGCTTCAGCCCGGTCTCTCCGCGGTCAACGTGACTGTCGCCCAGGCGCGCCAATATGCGAGTTATAAAGGCGAACGCCTGCCTACTGCTTCCGAATGGGAACGCGCGGCGCACGCCCGGAATCCTGCGTACCGGATGATCGGCAATGTTTGGGAACTGGTGGAGGACCCGGCTACGCAAAAAGCGGAGGCGTTGACCATGGTCGCCGGCGAGTTAAAACCACCTCGGCCGATCCCGGAAAGCTATTCCGCTCCGGATGTCGGATTTCGGTGTGCCAGGGATCCGTGAGAGGGAACGCCGTGTCGAATCAATGGAACGCCAACGAATATCAAAACCGCTACAGCTTCGTTTGGGAGGCGGCGGAAAGCTTGATTGGCTTGCTTGCTCCGCAGGCAGGTGAGCGGATTCTCGACCTCGGCTGCGGCCCCGGCCAACTCACCGCGCGCATCGCCGAAAGCGGCGCGGAGGTGATCGGCATCGATCGCTCTGAGGCGATGATCGCGCAAGCGCGGGGTAATTTTCCCTTTCTCGACTTCCGCCCTGGCGATGCCGCTTCATTCAACCTCGAATCGCCCGTCGACGCCGTATTTTCGAATGCAGTGCTGCACTGGGTCACGGACGCCTCCGGAGTGGCGCGCTGCATCGAACGCGCGCTCAAGCCGGGAGGCCGTTTCGTGTGCGAATTCGGCGGGCGAGGCAACGTCGCGTCCGTAGTCCGCGCTCTTGAAGAAGTAACCGGCAAGAAACAGACCGACTGGTTTTATCCAAGCATCTCCGAATATTCCGCCGTGCTCGAAAGCCACGGGCTGGAGGTGCGTTTCGCCACGCTTTTCGACCGGCCGATTCAGATCGAAGGCGCCAAAGCCATGGACGACTGGCTCAAGACGTTCCGCTCCGCGCTGACGCCGGAATTGCGGGCTGCTGCGGCCGAGCGCCTTCGTCCCGAACGCTTCGACGGCCAAGCATGGACATTGGATTACCGGCGTCTACGAATCATCGCGGCGAAGCAATGAAACCTCGAATAGGGAAAGCCGTCGGCCGCGTAAACAGTTAGGACTTGGCGCCAGGACGCAATCCTAAGTTATCCGGAGCGGTGGGTGGATTTCGCGTAGCGGCGGAACTGCGCCGTGGTCTCCTCGCGACACCGTTCGCGGGTGCGTGGGTCAATCCGGCGGACACGTGGCTGTTCATGTGAAGGCGATCAACGGAACAACATGGCAGTTTGGCATCCGAAAGTTTTGGAACGTTCAACCGGCTGACGGCAGCAAGCGCCGGAACACGGCGCTGGCCATAAAGGACGTCGAGCCATTCGAGCACAAGTGGGATCAGATTCCGGGACGAGTGCCGTCCCCGGATCTTTCTGCACACACTGCCGGAAACTTAGCGAACCTGCCTGATGTAGTCCCGCTTCGCCCCCATGCTACGCTCGAATCATGGGGTTTTCGCAGTCCTTTTTTGCATCGCGGTTCGGCATTACGGAGCGCGATCTTGAGTCCTACCTGAGTGAAGCTCTTTCCGCCGGAGGCGAATATGCCGACCTGTATTTCGAGTACCTCGCCACCAGTTCCATCGGCATCGACGAGGGCATCGTCAAGAGCGCATCCCAGGGTGTCGAGCTAGGCGTCGGCGTTCGCGTCGTCGTCGGAGAGCGTACAGGCTATGCTTACAGCGACGATCTGAGTCCGGACAAGATCCGCAAGGCCGCACGAGTCGCGGCGCGCATCGCCAAAGGTCCCGCCAGCATCGTCAAGACCGGCTTCGAGGAAGCGCACAAACATAATCTCTATCCCATGCTCCAGAGCCCGCACGAAACGGGACTCCTCGAACGCGTCGATCTGATCAAGCGGGCCGATCTCGCCGCGCGAGCCTACGACAAACGGGTTTTCCAGGTGCAGGCCGGCTACGCCGACAGCGTTCGTGAGGTCTTGGTCGCCACCAGTGACGGCCGGCTCAGCTTCGACCGCCAACCCATGGCTCGGCTGAACGTGATGGTGTTGGCCCGGGAGGAGGGCGGGGTTCCGCAACACGGCCACGCCGGGGGAGGCGGAAGAGTCGCGCTCGATTTCTTCCTCGGCGACAAGTCTCCGGAGTATTTCGCGCGCGATGCCGCGCGCCAAGCCATCGTTCAATTAGACGCCGTCGAATCGCCGGCGGGAGAGATGACGGTAGTGCTGGGACCGGGATGGCCAGGGATTCTGCTGCATGAAGCCGTGGGCCATGGGCTCGAAGCCGATTTTAACCGCAAAGGCGTCTCGGCCTTCAGTGGACGCATCGGCGAGCAGGTGGCGAGTCCTTTGTGCACGGTGATCGACGACGGCTCCATCGGCAGCCGGCGAGGATCGCTGAATGTCGACGACGAAGGAACGCCCACACAGAGAAATGTTTTGATCGAAAACGGAATTCTGCGCGGCTATTTGCAAGACCAGCTTGCCGCGCGCCTGATGAAATCCGCTTCCACTGGCAGCGGCCGCCGCGAAAGTTATCAGAGCATCCCCATGCCGCGCATGACCAATACGTTCATGCTGGCGGGCGACAGCGATCCCGGAGACATCGTGCGCAGCGTTTCCCGAGGCGTGTATTGTTCGGCGTTCGGTGGAGGTTCGGTCGACATCACCAGCGGCAACTTCGTATTCTCGGCCACGGAGAGCTATCTGATCGAAGACGGGAAGCTGACTCGCCCCCTGCGCGGAGCGTCCTTGATCGGCAACGGCCCGGAGGCGCTCAAGTACGTGAGCATGGTGGGCAACGATCTCAAGCTGGATGAAGGCATCGGAATGTGCGTGAAGGAAGGCCAGAACATTCCCGTGGGCGTGGGCATTCCGACGGTGAAGATCGACCGCATGACCGTGGGAGGCACCGCGGCGTGAACGAACTGGAGCAGATTGCCTCGCGCGCAGTAGCTCGGGCGTTGGAACTCGGCGCAACGGACGCCGAATGCACGCTGGCCGAGGGCGAAGAATTTTCCGCCGGAGTGCGCATGCGTGAAGTCGAGAGCCTGAAGCAGGCCGGCTCGCGTGGAGCGGGGATTCGAGTGCTGGTGGGCCGGAATACAGGCTCTTCGCGAACCTCCGATCTAACCGAGAAGGGCATTGAGGAGATGGTGCGCTCCGCGCTGGACCTGGCCCAGGTCACAACTGAAGATCCGTATGCCGGATTGCCCGATGCGGCCGATCTAGGGGCGATCGTCACGGATCTAAAGCTGTACGACGAAACCATCGAAGGCATGGATACGGACTGGAAGATTGCGCAGGCACGCATCGCGGAAGAGACCGCTTTATCCGCCGACCCTCGCATTTCAAATTCCGAAGGGGCGTCCTTCGATTCGTATCTGGGCGCGCGGGCGTTCGCAAATTCGCGCGGCTTCACCGGCTCATATAGAACCACGAGTTGCGGTCTCAGCGTAGTGCCGGTGGCGAAAAGCAACGGCCACATGGAGCGCGACTACTGGCACACGGCTTCGCGAAGGGCCTCCGGAATCGAGAGCGCGGAGGAAGTGGGCCGCCGCGCCGCGGCACGCACTCTGCGCCGTCTGGATGCGCGCAAAGCGACGACGCAAAAGGCGCCGGTGATCTTTGAACCTCGCACCGCGCGTTCGCTGCTGGGCGATATCTCCGACGCTGTGAACGGCGGCGCCATCTATAAGCACTCGTCGTTTCTCACCGGTAAGCTGGGCGAAAAGGTCGCGTCCGAAGCGCTCACGGTCATCGACGATTCCACCATGCCGGGGCTGTTCGGATCGACGCCTTTTGATGATGAGGGCGTCACAACGCGACGCACCGTTGTCATCGAGAAGGGGGTGCTGAAGAGCTATCTGCTGAATACTTATTTCGCGCGCAAGCTGGGGCTGAAGACCACCGGCAACGCATCCCGGGGGCTCAGCGGAAATGCGGGCATCGGGGCGGGGAACTTCTATATCGAAGCCGGCGTCATTACAGAAGAAGCCATGATCGCGCAGGTTCGCCAGGGACTCTATGTCACGGAACTGATCGGAGCCACGGCCAATAACGTCACCGGCGATTATTCCAGCGGCGCGGCGGGCGTGTGGATTGAAAACGGCGAACTGACGTATGCTGTTTCGGAGATCACCATTGCCGGCAACCTGAAACAGATGCTGATGGACCTGACCCAGACAGCGTCGAACCTGGAGTTTCGCGGCTCCGTCGCATCGCCTACAATCATGATTCAGGAGATGACCATCAGTGGCTCTTGAAAGCCTTGCCGCAGGCCCCAAACGCCCCGCTATCGGGATACCCGTTTATGTCGCGGCCGCATTTGCCGCGGTGGGTCTGGGGGTGTTCGCATATCTTCAATATTTCCCGAGCCATCCCGCCGCAGGGCTGCCTCTTTCTCCCGAAGGCAAGGCATATGTAAAGAACCTCGCCTTGAGCGATATCAAAATTCAGGCGACGGGAAGTTTCGCGAACCAGACGCTGGTGGAGATTGAGGGCAAAATCGGCAACACCGGCGACCGCGCCATCGACGTTATCGAGATCTACTGCGTGTTCTACGACACCTACGGGCAGATGGTGTACCGGCCTCGCGTGCCCATCGTCAGTGAGCGCATGGGCGGCCTCAAACCCGGCGAGACGAAATCCTTCCGCCTTCCCTTCGACGAAATTCCAGATAGCTGGAATCAGGCGCTGCCATTATTGGTGATCGCCGGCGTCAAATTCTCGTAATTGTTCATTGCTCGCGGAGGGCTGTACCGCTATCGTTGCGGCAGTCTGGGTCTGGACGCCGTCGATGGCGATCGCCACAGGCAGACCATTCCCTGAGACCCCCGCCGGCACTTGCAGATTCACTTGAACCACACCTGCGACGAATCCGGGAGCGGCCCCGGCATATTGAACAACCGCGGGCTGGCCGCCGATCGTTGCGGTAACGACGCTTGATCCGGCCGTCCAGTTCATCAAGGGAAGCGGACCCGGTGGATTCACTGAGCCGGTGGCGCTGGCCGGGTTTGTTTGGCCTCCGCCGGTGAGAAATAAGGCAAGAAACGCCCCCTGGCTCGCCGGCGAGGTGGGAACAACGGAGCCTCCAACGATCACGCCTGCCGCCGGGCCATTGAATGCCCCAGCGCTCGAGCCGGTTAGATTCAGCGCAGCCGCTTGGCCCGATCCGGTCGAGTCGAGTGTATAAATGGCCGGCGCGACGCTCACCACCGAAAGTGTGACAGCCGTCGATTGAGATCCGTTGTAAGTGACAACGAGGCTGGTTGAAGTCTGCCCGGCGATCTCCCAGGGCACGACTACATTAATCTGGCCGGGGGAAACGAAAATCGGCGTGCCGGTAGTGTTGCCGAAGAGCACCTGTACGCCCGCTAAAGTGGAGCTGACGCCGCCTTGCGCGTTCACCGTGAACGACCTCCCGGAGGCGGGCGACGCCGGTCCCAGATTCGCGCCTTCAATGGTGATCAGCTCGCCCGCCGCGATGGACTTGGCACTAATGCCGGTCGCGCTATTGGAAACGGAGGAGACCACCGGCAACGGCGTCAACGCGGCGCGTCCGATGGCACTCCCCTGGGCACTGTAGTTGTGCGTTCCTTCGGTAAACCAGAGCGCGCCGTCTGGGCCCGTCGTGATGTCAAAAAGCGAGGCGCTCCCTTGCCCCGGTACGTCGTACTCGGAGATGGCGCCGCCGGGAGTTATTCGTCCGAGCCTGCCTTCATATTCGGTAAACCACAGCGCGCCGTCGGAGCCGGCGGTTATCAGTTGGGGATGTCCAGCCGACGGGATCGCATATTCCGAAATCGCACCGTCGGTTGAAATTCGCCCGATCTTATAGCCGTCGAATTCCGCAAACCACAGTGCCCCATCCGGTCCCGAAACAATCCCGAACGCATTCGCGTTAGGGGTTGGGATCGGGTACTCCGCCACGACTCCGGCTGTCGTAATCCGACCGATCCGGTTGCCGCCCCACTCGGTGAACCAAAGGGCGTGATCCGGACCGACTGCGATATTTTGCGGAGCACTCGCAAACGTCGGGACTGGATACTCCAGCAGAGCGCCGGAGGTTGTGATTCGCCCAATCCTGTTACCGCCCGTTTCTGCAAACCAAAGCGCGCCGTCCGGTCCGGCGGCAATCCCCACCGGCTGGTCGAAGGCGCCCGGCAAAGGGTAGAGCGTCGATGCTCCGGCAGCGGTTACGCGCCCGACCTGGTTGCCTTCGGTGAACCAAAGGGCGCCGTCCGGCCCAACCGTTATAAACGCCTCGTCTCCGACGAAGTCGGTGCCCCCAAAGGGCGGCGCGACAGTGTACTCGGTAATGACCGTGATAACGGCGGAGCTGGTGCCTTCGGTTTTGATCGAACCAACCTTGCCGTTCGCAAGGTCGGTGAACCACATTGCGCTCCCCGGCCCGGAAATAATCCCGTCGGCAAAGCTACCGCTCGGCAGCGGGTATTGGGTGAATGCGGGGGTCTGGGCAATGGCGGCTGCTTGCAAAGCCAAGATCGCAATTCGCACGGCGCCCGAGACCCCACGAAACCGCGAGACAGCACGAAGGGGACGCCTTCGAGAACAAGTCATCGATCAGCCCCCCTCAGGCTATCATGATCGAACACGGCCTTCCCGGAAGCGGACATCAGAGCTCTTCAATAGCGTTGAGAAATCGTGCTGTTCGACTGGCACGCCGGATGCAATACCGTTGAGGTATGCAGCTTCTCCAGGACTTGCGCTTTGCACTGCGGACTTTGGCGGCAAGCCCAGGATTCACGTTTGCCGCGGTGCTGACGCTCGCGTTAGGCATCGGCGCAAACACGGCGATTTACAGCGTCATCGATGGCGTGTTGCTGCATCCCATTCCTTTTGCTGAGCCGGACCGGCTGGTAGCTTTGGACCAGAAAAACTCCAGGGGCGAAGAGGGCTCCGTTTCCTATCCTAACCTTCTCGATTGGCAGCGGCAGAGCCAGACCTTCGAAGGGATCGCGGGCTGGCTGAACGATCTGTTGACGCTTACTATCAAAGGCCAGCCTGAGCAGTTGATAGCCAAGCGGGTTTCTTCGAATTTCTTTTCCGTCCTGCGAGTGCAGCCGCTTCTGGGACGAACATTTACGGATGACGAAGACAAACGCGGCGCTCAACCGGTGGCGCTGTTGGGCGAGGATTTTTGGAGACGCCGCTTCGCCGCTGACCCAAAGATTATCGGCCAAAGCCTGACGCTGAATGGAGATGAATACTCGATCATCGGTGTCGTTCCGTCGAGTGTCCGCCTGGATCGGGACGATCATTCTTTCCAGAACGATGTTTTCGTTCCGCTGGGCCAACAGGGCGATCCGCTTTTTTATAGACGTGGGGTGGGCTATGGCACGCTCGGGTTGGGCAGGCTGAAGCCGGGCGTCACCTTGGCGCAGGCGCAAGCGGAGATGAGCACCGTCATGTCCAACCTGGCCAAAGCTTATCCGGATGACGACGCAGCCACGGATGCGAAGGTGGTTTCCTTCCAGCATAATGTTGTCGGCGATCTGCAGCCGGCTCTGCTGGCGCTGGGCGCTGCGGTCGGATTCGTGCTGCTGATCGCCTGTACCAACATCGCCAATCTGGCGCTGGCGCGGTCGGTAAGCCGTTCGCAGGAATTCGCCATCCGCATGGCGCTGGGGGCGGGCCGCGGCCGCCTTATGCGCCAGATTCTCACCGAAAGTGCCGCACTCTCGATTGGCGCCGGCGCGGCCGGGCTATTGATCGCCGCCTGGACCACGGATGCCCTTCTGGGCGTGCTGCCATCCGCGTTGCCGGCCGTCTCGCATGTCGAGATCAACCCGCGCGTTCTCCTCTTTTCCTTTGCAGTCTCCGTGCTGACGGGTCTACTGTTCGGTTTCGTCCCGGCCATCAAAGCCGCCGGAGTGAACCTGCACCAAGCGTTAAAACAGGGCGGGCGCGGGACAATTCAAGGCCGCTACCACATCCAGCACGCGTTGATCGTCGCCGAAATCGCATTGACGCTGGTGCTGCTGGTGGGCGCGGGTTTGATGCTGCGAAGTCTTCAGAAGTTGTGGAACGTCAGCCCAGGCTTCAACCCCAAGGGCGTTCTGACTTTCTATACCGGAGTCTCCGGCCCGCACGCGGCCAATCCCGACGCGATCCGTGCGTCTTTCCGGGAGATCAACGACAGGCTTTCCGCGCTTCCTGGTGTCACCGCGGCGAGCCTCGAAGTCGGTGGCCTTCCCTTCCGCGGCGACACGGGAATCGGGTTCTTCTCAGAGAACGATCCGAAGAATCTGAAGGGACGTGAAATGCAGGTCGCGCATTTTTACGCGGTTGGCCCGGCTCATTTCGCGGCCCTGGGGATTCCGCTGCTGCGCGGCCGAAGCTTTACGCGGCAGGATACGTTGGACCATCCTCTGGTGGTCATCGTCGACGAAGATCTGGCACGGAAGGTGTTTCCGGGGCAAGATCCCCTGGGGAAACATATCCAGGCTCAATTGTTTGATCACCCCGCGGAGATTATCGGGATCGCCGGGCATGTGAAGCAATCCGGGCTGGACTCCGCCGCATCCGCCAACGAGGGCCCCGAGTTCTATTTCTCCTACATGCAGCTTCCCGACAGTATTCTACCCCTGGCCGCAAGCGCAGTAGCCGGGATCGTCCGATCGAATAACGACCCAGCCGCGCTGATGACCGCAATTCGCAAGGAGCTGGCAGCATTCGATAGCGACCGCGCGGTGCACCATGAGGAACTCATGACGGACTCCATCGCGGCGTCGCTCGCCAAGCGCCGTTTCTCGCTCTTTGTCCTGGGTGCCTTCGCCTCGGCGGCGCTGATTCTGTCTCTGATCGGGATCTATGGAGTGGTTTCCTACTTCGTCAGCCAGCGTACCAATGAGATCGGAGTGCGGCTGGCTTTGGGCGCACAGACGCGAGATATTTTGCTCGACGTGCTCGGCGAAGGTGGAAAGCTCGCGGCGGTGGGCGTAGCGCTCGGTCTGGCGGGGGCTGCGGCGTTGACGCGCCTCATGGCGAGCCTGCTGTTCGGGGTCAGCCCCACCGACTTGTTTACGTTTTGCTCCGCCGGGATTCTCCTATTCGCCCTGACGCTGCTGGCGTGCTACATTCCTGCCCGGCGAGCCGTACGCATAGATCCAATGGCAGCCCTGCGCTGCGAATAAAGGGCTTGCCGGAGGCCCTCCCCCGCTAATCCGGGAAGTCATTGCCCACGAATAAGTTGAGGTGTAAGTACAGGTACAGCCACAAAACCATTGGCGCTCAAGCGGATGCATGGTACCATCGAAGATATCGGAGAGGGTACCAACCCCGCTATGTATAACGCCTTTTTCGGATTTTCGGAGAGTCCATTCAGCCTCAGTCCTGATCCTTCGTTCTTCTATAGAAGTGAGCAGCATGAGGAGGCATTAGCGAATCTGGTTTACGGCGTGCAAGCACGCAAAGGATTTATCGTCCTTTCGGGCGAGGTGGGCACGGGCAAAACCACCATGCTCGAATGCCTGCGCGATTACCTGGAGTCGCAGTACATCGAATTCGCGTTTCTGTTTAACTCGCGCATCAATCCCGACCAGTTTTTCGAGATGATCGCCTACGATCTGAACCTGCCGTGCCAGCGCACGTCGAAGACGGAGGTGCTGTTCGCCCTGAATCAACTGCTGGTGGAGCAGGCGCAGGACGGCCGGACCGTGGTGCTGCTGGTGGACGAAGCCCACAACCTGGAATGGGAAGTTCTGGAAGAAATCCGGCTGCTGGGTAATCTGGAGAATCGCAACGGGAAACTGCTGCAGATCATTCTTTCCGGACAGCCTGAGCTGGATCGCAAGCTGGATGCGCCCAATCTGCGCCAACTGAAGCAGCGCATCGTGCTCCGTTGCAATCTGCAGCCGTTTACCTTGCGCGAAGCCGTTGAATATATTGAATCGCGCCTCGAAAAGGCCGGCATGCCGGATCAAGCCGTCTTTTCCGAGGAACTCATGGCCGAGATTCAGGTCCGCTCCCAGGGGATTCCGCGCGTCATCAACGCCATTTGCGACAACCTGCTGCTGACCGCCTTCGCCATGGAGCGCAAGGACTGCACCGTGGAGATGCTGGATGAGGTCTGCCGCGATATGCGCCTGGAATGGCCGGGCAGCCGCAGGCTCCGTTCGCGAGTCGCCGAAGAGACTTTTGAGCACGAACGGACGCCCTACAAGGTTTAGCGCCGTCACTCTCAGGGGGAATACCCCATAGACGGCTAAGTACGTCGCTTTAGCTCTAGCGAGTAGAAGGTTTCAACTTATACCTCTAAGGTAACAAAAGGCTTGTGCGCCGGGTGGTACTCGCGTCAAGATGGGGGTGCACAGTGAGAGGTGCTCCCATGGCGAAACTGTTATATACGGTACGGCGATTCAAATTCGATCGGCGATCGTGGCTGGATAAGCATGTGCTATTGGGTCGTGTGTGGCTGGATACTCGTGGCCAGGACATGATCGAATATGCCCTGCTAGCGGCGTCCATCGCGGTAGTGGTTGCAGGTTTCCTGCCGCCGGCGATCATGCCGGCCATCAGCTCGATCTTCTCGAAGATCATTTCCGGCTTCGACGCCAGCTAGCGCCTCCCAGGTAACACCCCGCAAAACGGAGCCTGGGTCGCGGCCACGGGCGGAGTTGTCGGGAAACGTCTCACCTTGTCAGGTAGACCGTGAAGTTGGTGACGTCTCGGAAACCGATCCGGCGATAGAGCCGGTACCCTGCATCGGTCGATTCCAGCACCAGGGGTTCCGTCTTGTCAGTCTTTTCCCTGGCGATAGCCGCGCGCAGCAACGCTTCCCCATATCCCCGATGGCGATACGCCGGGACTGTTCCCAGCGAATAGACGCCCAAAGCTCCCCCTGCCCGCACCAGCGCAACGATGGAGACGGCGGTGCCGTTCACCATTCCCACATAGCCTCGATACGCGCCCTGCCACGCCGATTCCGGCTCATAAACCGCGCGCGCCACGGCTAAGGGAATCTCGAAGCAGCTTACGGTGAGGCCTCCAAACGCGGCACGCGAATCGGGATCGGTGACCGCGCGGCACTCTATCTCTGGAAGCGGACGCGAGGGGGCCGGCAGCGCCTGCGCCAGCATTCCAGGAGCGTGGGAAATTGCCCGCATCCCGGCATCGTTGAAGATTTCGCGGCTGTGGCGGCGCGCGGCCGGGTCCAACAGATCCTCGCACAGCCAGAATGACCAGCGCGATTTGCGCTCATGGTAGAAGCGCCCGGCGGTCGCCAGCATGGCGGCCAGGTCGCGTTCATTCGAGACGGGGCGCGCCAGCAGCGCCATGTTGAAGACTCCGTAGTCCAGGCCGGAGTAAACAATTTCGACTCCGTCGGTGACGCGGATTTCTCCGCCGCCTGTGGCCTCGCCGAAGAACCGCATGGCCACGCGGAGATTGTCCTCGACGATCTGGAATCCGCCGCGCATGTTTAGAGTACTTGCGCCTCGACGAAACCGCTCCCTTTGGTCGCGGCTCTGCAAGGAGTCTTACACCGTCGAGTCTGAGCCGCGACCACAGGGAGCGGTGTCATATCAAAGCAGAGTCATAGGATCGACGTCGATCAACAGCGACGCGGCGGGCCAGCGTTCGGCTGCGGCAAAGCGCCGCACCTCCGCGAGAATCTCGCTCAAACGCGCGCGGCTGGAGGTCTTGAGCAACATTTGAAAACGATATTCGTTCTTGAGGCGCGCCACGGCGGCGGGCGCTGGACCCAAAACCTTGACGCCCTCGGGAGCCGGTTGAAGCAGCCGGCCGAGAGCTCCGCTGCGGGTGAGCGCCTCCTCCTCGCGCCCCGCCCGGACCACCAGGTTGGCCAACGCGCCGAAGGGCGGATACCACATCAGGCGCCGGAATTCGATTTCCTTAGCGTAGAACATTTCGTAGTTCTGCGCGGCGGCGCAGCGGATCGCGTAATGCTCCGGGTTAATGGTCTGGATCAAGACGATGCCTGGGATATCGCCGCGTCCGGCGCGTCCGGCCGCCTGGGTCAGAAGTTGAAACGTCCGCTCCGCCGCGCGAAAATCGGGAAGGCCCAGGCCGACATCGGCATTGACGATTCCCACCAGCGTCACGTTGGGAATATCGTGACCCTTGGCGATCATCTGCGTACCCACCAGAATGTCGAAAGCTCCGCCGCGGAAGCCGGCGAGGATACGCTCATAATCGTTCTTGCCGCGGACGGTGTCGCGATCCAGGCGCGCCACACGCGCGCGCGGAAACGCCGAGTGGATCTCGTCCTCCACTTTTTCCGATCCCACCCCCACAAATTGAACGTGTTCGCTATCGCACTTGGGGCAGCGGTTGGGAATGCGCGTCGAATAATTGCAGTAGTGGCACAGCATGCGCCGGTCGCGGCGATGAAAGGTCAGCGTCACGGAGCAATTCACGCATTCGACGCGCTGGCCGCAGGCGCGGCAGACCACGAAGCTCGAAAAGCCGCGGCGGTTGAGCAGCAGCATGGTCTGCTCCCCCGCGGCCAGGCGAGCGGTGACCGCGTCGATCAAGGTTCGTGAAAACGTCCCCTGCTTGCGCGTCTCCAGGAACTCCTGGCGCATGTCGATGAGCTCCACCTGCGGCAGGGGACGGCGCTCGATGCGTTCGGGTAGCTCCAGGCGCGTATACTTGCCCTTGTCAGCGTTGTAGCGCGTTTCCAGGCTCGGAGTGGCCGATCCCAGGACCACCACTGCCCCCTCATTGCGGGCGCGCACCACGGCCACGTCGCGGCCGCTGTAGCGGGGAGCTTCCTGCTGCTTGTAGCTTTGGTCGTGCTCCTCATCGACGACGATCAGCCCCAGGTCCGGGAGGGGCGCGAACACTCCGGAGCGCGTGGCGACCACCACCCCAGCGCCGCCGGAACGAATGCGCCGCCATTGCTCGGCGCGTTCGGTGTCTTGGAAGGCGGAATGCAGAATCGCGGCCCGCTCCCCGAAACGGCGATGGAACTGGTCGGCGACCGCGGGAGTCAGGCCGATCTCGGGCACCAGCAGCAACGCGCTCTTGCCCCGCGCAAGCGTCGCCTCGATAGCGCTGAGATACACTTCGGTCTTGCCGGAGCCGGTGATGCCTTCGAGCAGAAACGCCGCGAACCGCCCGGCTTCCAAAGCCGAGTGGATGGAAGCGAAGGCGACGGCCTGATGCGCATTGAGAGTGCGCGATTCGCGCGGAACCCACTCAGGGGCAGGTTCAATAGCCGCCGCAGACGGCGTCTCCACCTTCACCCGATGACGGCGAGCCCCGGTGCGATCCTCCGCCTCCACCAGCCCCTTCTTTTCCAGCGCCCGCAAAATCGAAGCCGCTTTCGGAACCTTGCGAGCCAGATGTGCTCCGGTTAACGGACGAACGTCAAGCAGCCGCAGCAGCTCGCCCGCCGGATCGGGAGTGCTGTCGTCGAAACGGAACTGGCGAGCGGCGTCGTGGCCCGAAGACGTGAGCGAATACAACTTGCCGTGCCGGATGTCGGCGGCAAGCGGAGTCATCGCCCGCAGAGTCTCGCCCAAGGGCGCGCAATAGTACTCGGAGATCCAGCGCCCCAGCTTCAGCAGGCTGGCGTCGAGCACCGGCTCTTCATCCAGCAGCCGCAGGGCCTCGCGCGGCTGCGTCGAAGGCGGCTCGGAGTGGGTGCGCAGGACCACCCCCGCCACCGTCCGCTTGCCGAACGGCACCAGCACCCGGCAGCCGGTTTTGACGCGATGCCGTAATGTCTCCGGAAGAAGGTATGTGAACGGCTGATCGAGCGGCACCGGGAGACTGACGTCGCAGTATGGGTCGGACATCTCTCTCTTTACACGCGCCCGGCGAACAGAGCGAACACGGCTCGTTGCGGGTCGGCGAGAACGGAAAAGCGCAGGTTCGGTTCGACGCTGGCGGGCGGAGCGTAGACGCGCCCCCCCAGATCGACTGCCTTGGCGGTGGATGCATCGCAATCGGCAACGAGAAAATAGATCAGCCAATGCGGAGGCGCATTCCTGTCGCGATGCTCATCTGGAGGAATGCCGCCGATGTAGGCATCGCCGGTCTTGATGTGCAGGTAGGAATCGTCCGTCTTGTCTTTCCCGGGCGCCAATTGCCAGCCGAAGAGAGCCGCATAGAAGGCCTTGGCGCGCCGCCGATCAGTGGTGTTCAGGTCGGCCCAGCAGAATGCCCCATTTTCCCCGGTGATGCCCATCCCGATGCGGTCCTTGGCCTGCCAAATCGAAAAGAACGCGCCGGTGGGATCCAGAATTCCCGCCATCCTTCCAAAAGTAGCCACATCGGCGGCGGGACAAAGGACGGTCCCGCCCAGAGCCTCCGCGCGTGCCGCAGTTTCTCCGGCATCTTCCACGGCGACATACAAACTCCAATTGGGAGGCATGGCCTGATCCGGCGGAATCGCGCCACACCCTGCAACGGAGCGGCCATCGAGCACAAATCTGATGTGGTCGACGCCCGGTCCAACGGCGATCTCTTGAGCTTGCCAACCCAGCAGGGCGCAGTAGAATTCCTTGGCTGCTTTTTGATCGGTTGTGCCCAGCTCAATCCAACAGAACGACCCTGGTGCGTGCTTCTCAATGTGCGGCATGAGCGAATGATTACGGCTGGAGTTCTTTCCGCAGCTCAATAAACTTCGGATACACGAGCGACTGAACAGGCGACTCGTTTTGTTCCGGCACAGGCCATAGCTTCAACAGGCTTCGCGCGTCGTCTTTCCTGCCCGCCCGTACCAGAGCCTCGGCGTACAACACGCGCACGAGGCCGTCGCTCGATGGATTGGAGCGCCGGTAGTCCTTCTCCAACGTGGCCAGATCCGAAGGCAGGGACGCGAGGTTGTTCCACACCTGCAGCTGCCGCTCGATCAGCGCCGTGGCTCCCTGCGGAGGCTGCGTCACATCCGTCCCCACCAGATCCGTCTTCAGCACTTGCACCGCTTGCTCCTGCCGGCCCGTCTCATACAGCCAGTTGGCGCGGCGCCATGACAATAGAGGATCGCGCGCCTTCGCGCGAGCCTGCAAATATTGATCCATTAACCGGTCCGCGCCCGCAAGGTCGCCACCCAGCCAGCGAGCATGCGCGGCTTTCCATAGGTCCGTGGCCTGCATGAAGGCCGGATCTTTTTGATATGCCTCCAGGAAAGCACGCTCAGCCTGGTCGAACTTCCCATTCACAAAAAGCGCCTCGCCCGCCGAATCCAGCGCGTTTATGGCTTGCCCGGGCTGCTGTCCATAGGCCTCGAAGGATTTTCGCGCGCCGTCGAGATCGCCGGCGAACGCCTGCGCATATCCCAGCGTATTCTTCGCGGCCACGTTGCCGGGCTCGGCCCGGGTAAACGCCTGGAAGTCGCGAGCCGCGTCGGAGAAATGGCGGGCGGCCATCTCAATCTCCGCCAGCGTACCCAGCAGCGAGGGATCGGACGGAATCAACTGCACCAGCTTGCGCATTGCCGCGATCCTGGCCGAGTCGTCCTGGCGAAGCGTGGCGGCCGCCAATTCCAGGCGAGCCCGGTCGATGGGGCCGCGCAAACCGGGCCGCGCCAGAGCCCGTTCTGCCGTCTCCGTCGCTTCATTCACGCGATCCGGGTTGGAGGATGCCGCAATCTGTTCGACCCAAGCCAGCCACGCCACTCCGAAATCCGGATCCAGCATCACCGCGCGTTCATACTGGCCTTGACCCCAGGCGTCCACGGCCGCCGCTGGCGTGGGAAGCTCCTGGGCGTCGGGCGAAAGAATCCTCGCCGCACGATTCATCGCCTCCGAAAAATCGCCATCCTCGGCGACGGTCTGGACCATCCGGTGCCCCGCGGCGTCCTCCACGTCGATCTCGAAATGCAGCTTGCCGGAGCGCATTTCGTAATAGCCGTGGACCAAGCGAGTGGCGCCCTGCAGGTACGCGTCGCGAATGGCGGCGGCAGCCAGCGGCAGCGTTTTCGGCAGACCCGTCAGATCGCGCTCCAGGATCCGGGGCGCGGCCTGCGCGATCCAATCGAGCGATGCGTCGCCGGTGAGATTATCGAATGGAAGGAAGGCTTCCCGTGTTACCGCTGGCGCGGGCGGCTTGGAACACGACGCGGCCAAGAGCGTGAGGGCCGCTGCAAGAATCAGCCGCGGATTCAGAGAACCTTCTGCTCCGCAGCCATCAATTGCTTGAATTCAGGATCTTCCCGCAGGGTCATGAACTCCGGATCTTTGAGGAATTTCTGCCGGTCCTTGAAGCCTTCTTCGAGGGCCTTGCGAATATATTGAATCGCCCGATCGTTCAAGCCCGCTTGCGCGTAGGTCTTGGCGACGTAGTAGTGATATTTGGCGCGCTCCTCTACCGTCTGGTCCTGCACGGAACTGCCCTGCGTACTGCGATGCTCGAAAACGTCCGGGTCGCTGGCAAGTGCCTGGACATATGCCGCGGAGGCCAGTGCGTATTTCTTCCGCGCGAAATAGGCGGTACCGAGGTTGGCCAGGAAAGGCGCGAAATCCGGACGCAGCGCCAGCGCCTTGCGATACTCCGAGACTGCTTTACGGTACGACTTCTGGGCGTAATACACCGCGCCCAGATTGTTAATCGCCTCAGGATATTTGGGGCTCAGCTTGATGGACCGCTCATAGTACTTGCGTGCATTTCCAAAATCCGCCAGCTCATGATAGGCGATGCCGGCCTTGTTGGCCATGACCGCGGACGTATCCGCGCCGGCTTTGTAGCAATCGACTGCGTCGCGGTACAGCTTGCGAGCCATCATGATGTCGCAGCGCATTTCCGGGGTCACGGGCTGAAGCTGTTGCGGCACGGGGGCCTGAAACGCCCAACCAATCACGAGAAGCAGGGAAGGATAAAACATAACCAGCGTCCTCGACTTTTCTAACTGTACCACCGGTATCGGCACGGTTGGGCTGGAGCCGATTCCTCCGGTCGCGCCTCTGAAAGCAGCTCTACAAAAGCAGGAGCGGTCACTTAAAAATATCGCCGATTTTCTTCCAGATACTCTTCTTCTGCGGTTCGGGCGTAGGCACAAGTTGAGGCGTAATGTGGATCACATGAGAGCCGCCCGGATCGGCAACGCGCGAGGTTGCCACCGGCCGGACGCTGGCGGATTCGGTCTCCGGCGATTGCACCGGCTCCCACCCCGCCACTTGCGTTTTCCCATCGCCGTGAAGATGGCAAACCTGCACCGGCTGGGTTCCGGCAATGAAAACTTCGCTCCGAACGTGCGGGCAGCGCGGCGTCGCCAGCTCGCCCGTATCGGAGTCGATATCCACCGTGACAATGCCGTCCGGAGCCTCAAAGGGCTGCACGTTGCGGTATTCGCGGTGGGCGTGCGCACGCCTCATGAATTCCACCCAGATCGGCAGAGCGCTCTTCGCGCCTTCCAGCTTGAAATCGCGATTATCGTCGAAGCCGATCCACACGATGCAAATCAGCCTGGACGTAAAACCCGCAAACCAGCCGTCACGCGAGGTGCCGGTCTTCCCCGCGACGCACAAATAGATCTGCCCATGGCAGGCGGCTAGATCGAATCCGCGCGCAGCTACCGAGGCGCCCGTGCCCGTGTGGATCACCTCTTCCATCATGTTCTCGACCAGGTACGCCACGCGTGCGTCGATCACCTGGGTTCTCTTCGGCTGCGATTGGAAGATTGTGTTGCTCTGGCGATCTCGAATGGCGCGGATAAAGCTGGTGTCGACCAACTGGCCGCCGTTGGGGAACACGGTATAGGCGCGGGCAATCTCGAGCGGTGTGACTTCGTAAGCGCCCAGCGCGATCGAAGGCGTAGGCTTGATTCCGCCGTTCAATCCCACCCGCTTGGCCACTTGCGAGACCTTGTCGTACCCAACCATCTCGGCGACCTTGACCGCAGGAACGTTCATCGAATGCGCCAGCGCTTCGCGCAGCGTTACCGCGCGATTCTCATACTTATCCTCGAAATCGGCGGGCGTCCACGGCGGCTGTTGTTCGAACCAGAAGGTGGTGGGTTCGTCGATCACTGTAGATGCGGGCGTCAGCACGGGACCGCCGTTGGGGTTGAGGGCCGTCTCCAGCGCCGCGGTATAGACGAACGGTTTGAAGGATGAGCCGGGCTGGCGTCCAGGGGGAGTGCTGGCGTGGTTGAACTGGCTGACGCCGTAGTCGCGTCCGCCCACCATCGCCTTTACCTCTCCGGTTTCCGTGTCCAGCACGACCATGGCGACTTGCGCGCGGGGAAATTCGTCGGTGCCGTAATGCTTGTCCCGGCGCTCCCACTGCTTGTCCGTCTCGACGATTCCCGTCCTGACGGCTTCTTCGGCGTCATGCTGAAGACCCATGTCCAGCGTGGTGTACACGCGGTAGGAATCATTCTGGAAATCGCGATCCTGGAACTGATCCAACAGATGTTCCTTCACCATATCGACGAAGTACGGCGCCTCGGTCGATTGCGTGGTGCCGCGCGTCACCTTCAGCGGCGAAGCCTCGGCCTCCGCGTACTCGCGATCCGTGATCTTGCCGTTGTCGCGCATGTTCTTCAGCACAAGATTACGGCGCGTTTTGGCTTTGTCGGGGTGCAGGAAAGGGTCCCACTGCTCGGATTGAATGCGTCCCGCGAGCATGGCCGCTTCGGGCAGCGTCACCTGGCTCAAGTCCTTGCCGAAGTAAACCTGGGAAGCTTCGCCGAATCCGTTGATGCTGAAGCTGCCCTGATTTCCTAGGTAGATCGAATTGGCGTAATACTCGAAGATCTGCTTCTTGGTGAGCTTCTGCTCCAGGTGCAGGGTGATAAAGAGCTCCGCGGCCTTGCGGCTCCAACTCCGCTCCGTCGAAAGCAGCATTGTGCGCGCAAGCTGCATGGTGATGGTGGAGCTGCCCTGCGCCAGACGCCGGTCTTTGAGATCGATGAACACGGCGCGAATCAGCCCGATAGGATCGACCCCGGGATGTTGGAAGAAGTGCTTATCTTCGGCCGAGAGCACCGCGTCCACCACTATTTTCGGGATGTCATCGTAATGCACGATGCGGCGCTTCTCACGCTTGCGGTCGAACAAATTGGTGAGGAGCTCCGGCTCCAGCATGTACTCGGTGCGGTCGGTGTGGTCGGCCAGGGAAATGATCTGGGTGACGCGGCCGCCAGCGATCTTGATCACCGCGCCTTCTTGATCGTAGGCATCGGGGCCGGGATTGACTTCGATCCCATCGGGCCGGATCTTGTACCACCCCGCGCGGCTGCTGTTCGATTCCGAATACTGGCAGCGGCGCAGATATTCCGCGATCTCGTCGGCACGCGCCGGTTGATCCAGCATCACCGGCCGCGGAGCCGCGTACAGCACGCTCATGTTGGTGAACGGACCGGTTCTCAGTTTTTCGTCGGTGATGCGCGCGTACTTGACGTAAAAGTACGTGAAGGTTCCGAGGCCCAGGGCCAGAAGCAGCGCGCCCGTGAGGAGCACAGCTTTACCGAAGCGCGTCAGGAGAAAGCGCGTGAATAGGGTTCTTTCGAGTTTAACGGCCAAGCGATCTCACTTCTTCGTGTCCGCGAGCGAATACAGCGATCTCGCTCCCCGTGACAAATCGGGGCTGAGTTCCTTCCAGATGTCGTCGTTGTGCGGCTGCCAATCGGGATTCTCCCGCCCGGTGAATTGCAGCTCCGCTACTTTGAGGGTGCCGTGGCCGTAAGGGCAGATGTATTCGGTGTGCGGGGTCCCGATAAACAGCATGTGGGTCCAGGATCCGGTGGCAATGGGCATGCGCAAGCGCCGGAGGCAGGTGCGGCAGCGGTAGCGCTGATCCCATACAATCAGCCACAAAACGCCGCAGGCGAGCAGGGTAAACAGCAGCATCGCGAAGGTGAAACCCAGGTCCAGAGCCAGCCTGGCTGGATGAAACATCAGATCGATGGCCTTCCGCAGCACCAGTAAAATCGCTCCTGCTACGGCCAGCTTTGCAAGAAGATAACCCCAGTAGCGCATAATTGTTGGACACCCTCCCGGCCTTCCGGGTTCCTACACGCTTCTAGTTTCCCACACTTAGCGAGGGTTGGTTCGCCTCGTGTTCCAAGGGGACTTTCGCCCGGCAATTTGGCTACAGCGGCTCAGGCAAGTGCAATCGAGCTTTCGCCAGCGCCTGATCCAGGATCTGGGCGGCTTCCGCTTCCGGCAAACCGCGGGAGGTGGAAAGCTCCGTGATGACCATGTGGCGCGCGCGATCCAGCATCTTCTTCTCGCGGAAGGACAATGGCTTCTGCGATTGCAGGATCAGCAACGTTTTCAGCACTTCGGCAACGGCGAGCAAGCTGCCGTCGCGCATCCGCTCCGAGTTTTCCTTAAAGCGGTCTTTCCAGTCCTGATAGCGGCGACAGCGGCCTTCGGAAAGGAAGCTCATGACGCGAGCCACTTCTCCATTGCGCGTCAGCTTGCGCAGGCGCAGTTCGTCCGCGTGTGAAAACGGCACCAGCACGGTTAGACTGTTATAGGTTAAGCGCAGCAGGTAATAGCGCTCGAATTGACCGGCAAAGGCCCTGCTACTGATGTTCTCGATCGTCGCGACCCCGTGGTTGGGGTAAACTACTTTCTCACCGACTTGAAAATTCATGCGGAGCTACGGTCCTCATCGTGGAATCCCTCAGCGAGCTATCTCCGGTGCGCCCGCATTCTACGTCGAAACAGGCAAAGAGAATCTTAATCTGAGTTTAATCCCCTGTCAATAAGAAAGTATGCCCTTCGGATTCAAGATCCAAGATATTGATTCTATGGGACTTGCTTGTTTTGGCCTAATTCGCTGGCGCAGACGGCGCGCGAAATAAAAGGGGAACGGGCTGTAACCATTGGAGGATTTTGACAAAACCATCGCGAGCGGAGGCGGCGGACTGAACATAGTTGTTGGCGAAGAGTCGCTGATATTGCGAAAAGTGACCGTCGTCCGTCTTGACGGTTTGCGCAGCCATCGCGGAGAGCTGCGCCGAGTCTCCGGCGTTGATCGCCGCTAACACGGAGTCGGCGGCCAGCTTGCGGTTGGGCAGCTCCTCAATGAAGTTTTCGGTATCTGGGCCCTCGACTTCGCCATTGCCGAAAATGATGGAGTCGATGCTGATGTCTACGGTTATGGATGATAGGTTCTTGAACCAACCCAAAGCCCCCTGCGCGAGGATGGTGGCAAGAGGCGTCCCGGACACATGAACCAGGGAGTTCTCGGGAATGCTTTTGCCCGGCGCAATGATCAAGATGCGAGATCCTGGCTGCAAAACCGGCCTCGCGTTCGGATGCGCAAAAGAGTCGAGCATCACAAATGCGGTAGGCGACCAGCCTGCCGAATTCTTGGCGATGCAGCGGACGTAAATGGCCCAGATGGGCTGACCGGTTTGATTCGAGATAAAGAAGGAGGTCGACGCGAGGCTCGCAAACTGCCCCGAGAACATCGCCTCCGCCTCAGCCGAACCGGATTGGTCGATGGGAATAATCACAACCTTCGGATCGGGGCTGGGTGCGATCGTCACCTTAGGTTGGGCGCATAACAGCGCGCAACTCATCAGGACCCCGATCGACTGACCAAGAAACATCCGCCACGAGTATAACTGCCCAACCTTTTGAACCAATATGTACAAAGGCATACTGGACGGATCAGGTACCATGAAGAATCGCATGGAGTCCGCCAAAGTAGATCTGAAGAAGACCATCAACCTCCCCCAGACCGGGTTTTCGATGAAAGCCAATCTGGGGCAGCTCGAACCGAAATTGCTGGCCCAGTGGGATGCCACGGGTCTGTACGAACGCATTCGCGAGGCTCGCAAAGGCCGCCCGACCTATATCTTGCACGACGGTCCGCCCTACGCCAATGGCAATATCCATCTGGGCCACGCGCTGAATAAGCTGCTGAAGGATTTCATTGTCCGTCTGAAAACCATGGAGGGCTACGACTCGCCCTACATCCCCGGCTGGGATTGCCACGGGCTGCCGATCGAATTCCAGGTCGACAACGAACTCGGCGCGAAGAAAGCCGCGATGTCGCAGGTGGAGGTCCGCGCGGCCTGCCGCAAGTACGCCGAAAAATACGTCAGCCTTCAGCGCAAGGATTTTATCCGCCTGGGGATCATGGGCCGCTGGCAGGACCCGTATCTGACGATGAGCGCCGAGTACGAATCGGTGATCGCGGGCGCGTTCGTCGATTTTCTCGAAAAGGGCTACGTCTATAAAGGCCTGAAGCCTGTGAACTGGTGCATCCGCGACCGCACGGCTCTAGCAGAGGCTGAGATCGAGTACGAGACCCATTCCAGTCCGTCCATTTGGGTGCGTTTCGCGCTCACCTCCGACCCCGCGGCGATTCATCCCGTGCTCACCGGCCGGCGCGTGTTCGGGCTCATCTGGACCACCACCCCCTGGACCATTCCGGCGAATCTCGCGATCTCATTCCACCCTAACTTCATGTACGCCGCCGTGGATGTCGAGGGCGATATCTACATCGTGGCGAAAGATTTGGTCGCCGCGACGGCCGAGGCATGCGGCTGGGAAGCTCCAATCGAAATAGCCGAATTTCCGGGCGAAAGCCTGAACCACACCATCTTCCGCCATCCTTTTATCGAGCGCGATTCGCTGGGCATTCTGGGCGACCACGTGACGCTGGAGCAGGGAACTGGCGCGGTCCACACCGCTCCCGGCCACGGCCAGGAAGACTTCGTGATCAGCCAGGCTAACGGCATCCCGACTTACTGCCCGGTGGATGCCGCTGGTCGCTTCTATCATGTCGACGGCGAACCCGGCGCGCTTCCTGAGGAATTGATCGGCGTAACCGTGTGGGACGCCAATCCGATCGTGATGGAGATTCTCAAGAACGCCGGAGCGCTGGCGGCTCATCGCAAGATCGAGCATAGCTACCCGCATTGCTGGCGCTGCCATCGCCCCACCATCTTCCGCGCCACCGAGCAGTGGTTCATCGGCATGGATCGCAACGATCTTCGCCAGCGCACCCTGGAAGCCATCAAGACCGTGAAATGGAAACCGGAATGGGGGCAAGAGCGGATCTCCAATATGGTCGCGGCTCGGCCGGATTGGTGCATCTCCAGGCAGCGTGCCTGGGGTGTGCCCATCACCGTCTTCTATTGCCTGGATTGCAATGAAACGCTGACCAATCGCAAGGTGTTGGACCGAGTCGTGGAGCTCTTCCGCAAACACACAGCCGACGCGTGGTATTCGATGACCGCCGAGGAGCTTATTGGACCCGGGGTGGTGTGCTCAAAATGCGGAGGCGTCGTGTTCCGCAAGGAAAACGACATTCTCGACGTCTGGTTCGATTCGGGCGTAAGCCATCTGGCCGTCCTGACCGAGGCGAACCATCTCACTTGGCCCGCGGATATGTACCTTGAAGGCGGCGATCAATATCGGGGCTGGTTCCATTCGTCGCTGCTTGTCGCCGTGGCGTTGAAGGATGCCGCGCCGTATCGCGCGACCGCAACCAACGGCTGGACGCTCGACGGCGAGGGCCACGCACTCTCGAAATCGCGGGGATCGGAAGCAGTCGAAAAGATCACCAATAAGTACGGAGCGGATCTGTTGCGTCTGTGGACCGCTTCCATCGATTTCACCGAAGACGTGCGTCTGTCGGACACGATTCTGGAACGGCTAATCGAAGCGTATCGCAAACTGCGCAATACCCTGCGCTACACACTTGGAAACCTGTTCGATTTCGATCCCTCGCGCGACTCCGTGCCGGTGGAGCAGATGCTCGACATCGACCGCTGGATTCTATCGCGAATGGAGTCGCTGATCCGCCGTTGCCGGGCGTCTTACGACGATCTGGAGTTTCATAAAGTCTACAGAGCCATCTACGATTTCGCGACCACGGATTTAAGCTCGCTGTATTTCGATGTTCTCAAAGACCGTCTGTATACGGCCGGGACCAAAAGTATCGCCCGGCGTAGCGGCCAGACGGCTCTGTACCGAATTCATTATGCGCTGGTCCGGTTGATGGCTCCGCTGCTGGCGTTCACGGCGGAAGAGGCTTGGAGCTTCACGGCCAAACCCGCCGGCGCTCCTGAGAGTGTCCATCTCGCTCTGCTGCCGGAGCCCGAAGAGGCGTCTTCGGGCCTGGATGCCGCGAAGCTTGCCGATTGGGATGCGCTGGTCGCGCTACGCGAGCCGGTGCTGAAGGCGCTGGAACACGCTCGGCAAGCGAAACAGATCGGGACGTCTCTTGAAGCTCGGGTGCGTATTCCGGCGACGGATCTCTTGAAACGCTACCAGGACGATCTGCCGGGGCTGTTCATCGTGTCGCAGGTCGTGCTCGACTCAGCGGATTCCATAATCGTCGAACCTGCCACCGGCGAAAAGTGCGAGCGCTGCTGGAAATATACCGAGGGTGTCGGCAGCGACGCGGACTTCCCCACGGTCTGCGAGCATTGCGCGCCTGTACTGAGGGGTTAGGGTGAGCCGCTTATTCAGTGAGACAGCGATCATCGCCGCGGTGGTGGCGCTGGATCGCGTAACCAAGCTGTATATTCAGCACGCATTCTCGCCTTCCGACGTCAAGCCGGTCATCCCCGGTTTCTTCAACATTGTGCATTGGGAAAATCCGGGCGCGGCGTTCGGGTTCCTCGCCGATTCCCCAACCCCCTGGAGCGCAGCGCTGCTGGTGGCCGTTTCGCTAAGTGTGATGGCGGTGATCGCGGTGATGCTGTGGCGTCCGGGGCGGGTCAATATGCTGCCCAACACTCCGCTGATGCGGGTGGCTTTGTCGCTGGTGTTCGGAGGCGCGCTGGGCAACCTGTGGGACCGCCTGTTTCGCGGCACCGTCACCGATTTCCTGCAATTCTACTTCGGATCGTACGAATTCCCATCCTTCAACGTTGCCGACAGCATGATCACCATCGGCGCGGGGCTGCTCTTGATCGATCTCTGGCTGACTCGCCATCACCAGCCGGTTCCCCAATCGGACGGCGCTTCCGGCGTTAGTCCTTCCGGACCACGCCGGTAACGCCAGCAAGAAAAAGCGTCGCCAACAGCCAGCCGAGCAGAATCTGAGCCCACAGGAACCAGCGCAGGAACCGTGGCGATGCGCCAAAGCGGCTGAACCGCGACGGTCGCTCATGTTTTGAGGGACCGACGAGTCCGGCGAAGATGAGCGACCGTTCCAGCCACTTTAGCCGGCGCCAAGCCTTAGACCGAATGGCGCTCGCAACCCAGTTTCGATGGTGCGCCGGTTTCAGAACAGGATCGGGCTGCCACTTGTCGGCCTGGCCGAGCTTCACCAACGGCAGCGAATTCTCAACCGAGTAGACCAGTGGAGAGAAGGCCGGGTAGTGGGCCGGGGACCGCCCATCCTGCTCGAAGTCCTTGCGCGCCTCTCTCTCCGTGGGAACCATGCCGCCGGTCAGATAACTTCGACGATAAAGTATCCAGCCAAGGCCGGTCAGTCCTAAGATCCAGGGAAAAGCCAATAAAGGACGGTTGCCGTATCCGATCGTTCCCTTTAAAATCAAGCTCCCGACCCGGTCCTCCGCCGCACTCAGCCGGCTGGAATGGTCGGCTGCAGCCCGGCTGCGGTCCTCCATCGCCACCAATACGCGCGCTGCCCCGCTATCGTCGCCAGCCGCCCGAAGCACCTCGGCTAAGTGCAGATAGGGCTGCGCGGCAAAGGGTTTTTCTGGTTGGAGCTTAAGCCACTCCAAGCGGACCTCGGGATTTCTCGATGAGCCCACCGCGATTTGCTTGTAGACAAAGCCGTCCAGATAGAGGTTGCCGGCGGCAGGCCAACAGTTCCGCATATCGGTGCCATTCCAATCGTCCTGAATGCTGCCCGCCGAGGCGTTGGTAAGGTCCAGATTCGCAGTGTTCAGAATGCCCCCGGTGAGGATCAGTTCGCGGCCGATTTGGGTACCCGACAGCCCGATCCTGCCGTCCGCTGTAAAGCCATCGTCTAAAAAAACACGTCCGTTGAAGCGGGCTCCGTCCGCAGCGAGCGAGTCGCCGCCAGGTTTGCTCATTGTGCCACCGGAGCAGACCAGATCTCCATCGACCTCTGTGGCCCTCATGGCCACAGAGCCATCCGCGTGAAAGGGACCGGCTTGAGGGTCGACGTCGAAGCGGACGTCTCCTTTGATTTCAGCGCGATCTGCAACGAGAGCGTAATCGCCAGGATTATTGAAGGTTGCCCCTCTGCAGTCCAGAATTCCGGCGATCCGCGCATCCAGCACCCGCACTCGGCCATTGGCGTGAAAACCTTTCTTGAGATAGGCGTGGCCTTTGATGTCGGTTCGATCTACGTCGAGGGCGTCGCCCGCAGGGTTGTTGAAGACGCCGCCGGAGCAATCCAAATCTCCGCCCACTTGCGCGCCGCTCAGCGACACAACTCCGTCGGCCTGAAAGTGACGATCTTGGGAATCGACGTTGAGGAAAGCACCGCCCTTGATATTGGCTCGCGCCGCAATAAGGGCGTCGCCGCCGGGGTGATTGAATATCCCGCCGCTGCAGTCCAGGAGACTACCCACCTGGGCATCCAGCAGGTTCACCTTCCCGTCGGCGCGGAAGCCAGAGCGAAGATAAACGCCGCCCTTAGCGTCGACGCCGTCGGCGTTCAGCGCGTCGCCGTCCGGATGGTTGAATATCCCGCCGCCGCAGTCGAGATCTGCGTCGATTTGTGCTCCCAGCAGACGCACCGCGCCATCGGCGTGAAAGCCATCGCGGAGAAAAACTCCCTTGACCTTGACACCATCGGCGCTGAGCGCGTCGCCGCCCGGCTTGTGGAACGCGCCGCCAACGCAGTCGAGATCTCCTCCGATCTGAGTGCCCATCAGCCGTACCTCGCCATTGGCGTGAAACTGCTTGCTGAGAAAAACGCTTCCTCTGATATCGGCGCGGTCGGCGTTGATCGCCTCGCCGCCTTGGTTGCTGAGGGTGCCGCGATTGCAGTCGAGATCTCCGCCAATCTGCGCGCGCAGAAGCCGGACCGCGCCATCGGCGCGAAAGTCATCGCCGAGGAAAACGCCTCCCTTGACATCGACGCGGTCGGCGGCGAGCGCCTCGCCACCGGGGTTACTGAGCGTGCCGCGACTGCAGTCCAGCTCTCCGCCAATCTGTGCGCCAAGAAGCCGGACCGCGCCGTCGGCGCGAAAGCCATTGCGGAGAAAAACGCTTCCTGTGACGTGGGCCCCGTCGGCGGAGATTGCATTGCCGTGGCCATTCTTGATCGTGCCGCCTCCGCACTCTACGCTTCCGTCGACTCGCGCGCCCAGCAGCCTCACCATGCCATCGGCATGGAAGCCATCGCGCAGGTAAATGCTTCCTTTCACGTCGACCCCTTCCAGGTTGAGCGCCTCGCCCCCGGAATTGATGAACACGCCGCCATCGCAATCGATCTGGCCGGCGATTTGCGCGGTCTGCAGCCACACCCCGCCATCGGCGTGAAAACCGTCGCGGAGATCAACATTACCCCGAATAACCGAGGCATCCGCGCGTATTGCCTTGGTCCAACAACCGTCGAGCGCGAGCCGGGGACCCTGCATCTGATACAACGTAGCTTCCTCTGTTAAGGCGCAGTCCCAGAGCTGAAGGGGAAAGGTCAGAACTGCAAAGCTGAGGTCCAAGCCGCCCGTGATCTTGGCGCCTTGGATCCATACTCCCATGGGATCGACCTTTGCACTGGCTGATTTGTCAATGCAAAGCCAGCGAACGAGGTCAGCGGCGATATTGCGCTTTGGGTCCCAGCCCGCCGCCTTCCCCGGGTCGTTGCTGGGGTCTTTGTCGTCGCGATTCGGAACGCCGCAGTCCGCCAGCTTCCCCAGAGGTGCACTCGCCAGAAGATTCTTCTCGGCTTCCGTGAACTCGCGCTTGAAACGTGCCCCAGCCAGCGCTTCCAGGCTGGCTGCCCTTTTAGGAGCCTGATTTTGTGGCATGGGTTTACGGTCCTTCGGTCCAGAATAGCTCAGCAGAACGAATTCGGTGCGGATGCAGCCATCGTTCGAGAACTGGCGAAAGGCGATTCGTTTCGGAATCGGGCGATTTCCGTCTCCTCAAAATGAATTCCATAAAGAATCTCCTTTTCACTCTCATCTTGTCGATATGGGAAGCGGAGTTAAAAGCGGAATCTGCGTGGGGAAAAATGATGTTTACGCTCTCGGCGATGCGGTTTCTGGTCAGCAACCGTTAAAGGATCGAGCGGTCACGAAGTGTCTCCGGCTGGGAGCGGACTGCGACTACGAAAAGGAATTGCGGAGGCTCCCGGTTGAGCTGGTCAAATTCCAGGAGTGGATCCGCCACCAGGCACTTCAGGTGGTGGTGATCTTCGAAGGCCGCGACGGCGCCGGAAAAGGCGGGACCATCAAACGGATCACCGATCCGCTAAACCCTCGCATCTGCCGGGTTGTGGCGCTCCCGGCGCCCACTGAGCGCGAGAAGACTCAGTGGTACTTTCAGCGCTATGCCGCGCACCTGCCTGCCGCCGGGGAGATCGTCCTTTTCGATCGAAGCTGGTACAACCGCGCCGGAGTGGAGCGGGTGATGGGCTTCTGCACCGAAACGGAATATCTGGAATTCCTCCGCAGTTGCCCTGAGTTTGAGCGCATGCTGGTGCGCTCCGGGGCCATTCTGGTGAAGTACTGGTTTTCCGTAAGTGATGAGGAACAAGAGCATCGCTTCCAGGATCGCCTGAAGGACCCCACCAAACGTTGGAAGCTGAGTCCGATGGACCTGGAATCGCGCAGCAGATGGGTAGAGTATTCGCGAGCCAAAGATGAGATGTTCGCCCACACCGACATCAAGCAGGCCCCTTGGTACGTGGTGAATTCCGACGATAAGAAGGCAGCGCGGCTAAACGTCATCCGCCACCTTCTCAGTATTGTCCCCTATGAGGACCTGACGCCCGCGCCCATAAAGCTGCCGCCTTTCGATCGCAGAAAGTACACCCGGCCGCCAATCAGCGACCAGAACTTCGTTCCTCAGTTTTACAAATAGGCCGCCAAACTACTTCGTCGGCGCGGCCTCATTCGAGGAACCCGCGAACAGCCGCTTTCCATCGGTGAACGTCACCGTCGATACGTTCGCCGTAGCCGTGCCGTTGCGAGCCTGCCAACCGTCGACCAGCAGCACCGTCCCCGGAGGAAGGTCGGTTCTCTTCCATCCTCTCCGGATCAACGCGTTCGCGGCTCCGGTCTCCAGAGCCCAATTGACCGTTTTCCCGTTCGTCACGACGTCGAGGTAGATCCAGGAATGCGGGTTGGAAAATTTAAAATCCGTGACCTTGCCCGTCAGCTTGACTGGTTTGTTCTGATCGAACTCCGCGGTGAACGAGTGATGTGCAAGAACGCTTCCCGCCATCAGCGCGGCTACGGCGACGACGGAACCTATGTTTCTAATTCGCATTTGCGCTATTTCCCCTTCTTCTGCTGAGCCCGATATTCGTCTCTGACATTCTTCAGATTTTGCAGATCGCCGTTGTCCTCATGGCACGCCACTTCGAGCAGTTCCTCGGGTTTCTGGCTTAAAGGAATCTCGATGGTCCACGGCCGCGAGTACACAATCGGATCAGTGACTGTGGCCCGGTAAGTGATCTTGCCGGTATCGGTTGGAATGAATCGCTCCACGACGTGTTCGGCGTGGCTCACCACGTCTCCGACTTCGTTCAACCAGGTCTTGCCGTTCATATTGGTGGTGTCGATCACCAGGACGTCGCCTTCCCAATGCCCCACCGAATCGCCTTGCCAGAGGCGGATGTTGTCGGCGATGTGGGCGCGTCCATCCAGGGGAACGATCCGCCAGGACATGCGCTCAAACAGCATCACTATATATCCCGGAGGCTGAAGAATCTGCATCGGTGAAGGCACATACATCGATCTTGGAACGCCTGCGACGAAGCAATGCGCCGTGGGGTCGTCGTAGCCGCGGTAAGGCTCCTCACGATTGATCCGCTCCGCTCGCGACCATGTCTGGTAGGGAAGGGAACCATCCGCAGGATCGATGACCACGCCTCGCGTGGCAGGCGTGAAGGCGTCTCGCCCGTGCTTCTCCAAACCGTAGTTGGCGCCCCCGGCATTCGATTCATAATAGCCGGTCAGCTCCGGTTTTCCGTCCGCGGCACGGCGAAGATTTGTTCCTGTCTTAACGGCTGGCAGATTGCCGGGCGGAGGCATCGCGGCGGGCGGACCTAATGGAGATGGAGGCGACCCTGGTTTCGGGTACCAGGTGCGAGGATCGCGTTCGAAGTCGCCGCTGGCTTCCTCCGCTTCCGCCTGGCACTGATATTCCATCAGCCGAGCCATATTCTTCTGCCGCACCAGGGGCACGCTGATCTTCCAGGCTTTCGTGAACGTCTTCGGATCGGTGATGGTGGCTTCGTACTGAATCGTATCGGCGTCGAGCATCCTATAGCGCTCCGTCAGGCTCAGCGCGTCGCTATGAAAATCCCCGGCCATGTCGAACCACGTTTTATCGTTTTGGCCCGTCACCTCGACGACCAGCGTGTCGCCCTCCCAGTGGGCACGCGAATCCCCCATCCACGAATCGACGACATCGTGGAGCGCCGGCTTTCCGTTGAGATAGATCAGCCGGTACACTTGCGACCACTGGAATGTAATCGCGACGTGCTCCGGGGTTTGGAAGATTTGAAACGGATAATCCATGTACATGATCCGGGGAACGCCGGGCATGTAACATTTCGACAACGGATCGGCCGTCTTGCGGTTGGTGAAATTTTTTAACTTCGCCGCGGCGGCCGCAGGCTGATACGGAATCGCACCGCCTTCGACGATTCCTTTTCCCGCGAGATCGTTCGCTGCGCCGCTGCGCGCCTGCCAGATTCCCTGGAAGTTCGGCTTGCCGTCCGGCGTCCTTGGCAGCGCTTGTTGGGCGGACGACGATTCGCACAAACCCACGAAGATAATGACCGCTGACAGGGCGCACCCGCCTCTCACGCGCCAGGAAAACATGGAATCACCTCAACTCTTATCGAGAGTGCTTCATTCAAGCATCTACGATCATACAAGAGACGGGGAGGTCTTCAGATACTGCCGGATTTCATCGCGGACTCGCCGGAACAACGCGAGCCGCTCCTCTTCGGAGCCCCCTAGAGCGGCGGGATCTTCAAAATTGTGGTGAAGGTTGACCGCCTTTCCGGGAAAAACCGGACAGGCCTCTTTCGCGCTGTCACAAACGGTCAAAACGTAATCGAAATGGTGATCGGCGAACTCGTCAACGCTCTTGGAGCGGTGCCCGGAAATATCGATACCCACCTCGCGCATCACGGCCATGGCCTCGGGCCGCACGTGGCTCGGCTTGGCGCCGGCGCTGAACACCTCGAAGCGGTCTCCCGCGTCGTGCCGCAAGAGACCTTCGGCCATCTGGCTCCGGGCGGAATTTCCGGTGCACAGAATCAGCACCTTTTTCTTAGCCGGCATGGTTAGCCGGCATGGTTAGCCGGCATGGACAGTTTCGTTCTCAGGGTGTGCGCCAACGTCATCGGAGGCGTCCCTCGGAGGTGCGGGCGCGAGCCAGCGGAAAAGCAGCGTCGCCACCATCGCCCCGCCGAGCTGCGCCAGGACGAACCCCAGCACGTCCGCCGGACGAATCCCCGCGAACGTATCGGATGCGGCGCGAGCCATTGTCACGGCCGGATTGGCGAATGAAGTCGAGGATGTGAACCAGTAAGCCCCGGTGATGTAGGCGCCCACCGCCAGCGGCGCGGCGAAAGCGCCGAGACGCGCGCAGCCGCAGATAACCGAAAGAAGACCAAACGTCGCAAGGAACTCGCTAAAGATCTGCGCGCTTCCCATGCGGGCGTGGCGCGAGGCAAAGAACAAAGGCTCGCCGAACATCAAGTGAGCTGCCGCGACCCCCGCGAACGCACCCGTGATCTGGGCGGTAATGTACACCGGCACATCGCGCCACGATAAGCCGCCTTGTGAGGCGTCGGCCAGTGTGACAGCCGGATTGAAATGCGCGCCCGAAATCGGTCCGAACGTAAATATCAGAGCAACCAGCATCGCTCCGGTCGCCAGCGTATTGGCAAGCAGCGCGATGGCGACATTCCCGCCAGCCAGCCGTTCCCCCATGATCCCGGACCCGATAACTGCCGCCAGCAGGAAGGCCGTTCCCAGGGCCTCAGCTACAGCACGACGGACCACAGCACTCCTCGTGATCAGGTTTCACCGCAGGACCCGGCTTCACCGCGCGGATAAAAGCGCTCATGAATTTGTTTTCCACTTGAGGCGCCATCGCCTCCACATCGATGCTTTCGCCCGTGAGGAACTGGCGGGCGTCCTCGATGCTATAAACGCGGGTGGGCTCGATGCCAACGCTGACGAATCCGGCCTTCACCAGCTTGCCGATGTATTCGTCGTCATTGAGCGCCCCGGCAATGCACCCAACCCACATTTCCATACTCCGGCGCACCTGTTCCGGCACGCTGCCCCGGACAACTACGTCGGAGACGGCGAAGCGCCCGCCTGGCTTCAAAACGCGGAAGGCCTCCCGCAAAACCTGGTCCTTGTCGCCCGACAGATTGATCACGCAATTAGAAATGATTACGTCGACGGAGTTGTCGGGCAGCGGAATGGTTTCGATCTCCCCCTTGAGAAACTCGACGTTCTCAATCCTGGCCTTGCGTTGATTCTGGCGAGCCAGGGCCAGCATTTCATCGGTCATGTCCAGGCCGTACGCCTTGCCCGTGGGCCCGACACGCCGTGCGGAGAGCAGCACGTCGATACCGCCGCCGGAGCCAAGATCGAGAACAATTTCGCCGGCATTGAGCTTGGCGAGCGCGGTCGGATTGCCGCAGCCGAGCGACGCAAGAACGGCCTCCTCGGGGATTTGTCCGGTTTGGCCGGCGTCGTAGAGATTCGAAGTAATTGGATCGACGCTACAGCCATCCAGAGTCGCGCTCGCGCCGCAGCAGGAGCTTCCGCCCGTCGCGGCTCGCAATGCGGCTTGACCGTATTTTTCTTTCACGACATCTTTTATTTGCATAAAGTGATAAAGGCCTTGGGCTCGACAGCCTTATTGCGCGTGCAGCACTCCGCGTAGAGGAAGCCGAGCAGATCCTGCAGCGCGTCGGTGTTGGCCGTGTACCAGAGAAACGTGCTCTCGCGGCGCACCTTCACAAGCTCCTCGTGCTTGAGCTTTTCGAGATGATGGGAAAGGGTTGAATTCGGTATACCCAGCTCGCTCTGGATCTCACCGACCACCAGCCCTTCGGGGTGGGCCGAGAGCAGAAGCTGCATAATCCGCAGCCGCGGCTCCGTCCCCATCGCGGTAAACATGTCGGCGAATTTGGCGATCTGCTCAGCGCTCGTCTTGGCTTTGGCGGGTGCCATATTTCGACAATAGCAGAATTATAGAAACTGTCAAGAGCGCGGCTCTGGTCATTAACCCATCACTGAGGACGCAAAGCCGCGGCTAAACCCCCGAAGCGTCGCTACCCAGGTGCCGGGCAGTCGCCGCACTCCCGCGTAACGCGACGGTATACTTGGGGTTATGCGGCGAGCGCTGGCTTTCCTGGTGATAATTCTGCCCCTTTTCGGCGGCGGAATTACGCCTTCCGACTACAAGAACCGCCGCGTGCAATTGCGCAGGTCGCTCGACGGAGTAATGGTGCTGTTCGGAGCTGAGGAGCCTGAGGATCTGCACACAGCCTTCTTCCAGGAAGCCAATTTTCTGTATCTCTCCGGTTGGCGCGAGCCGGGCGCAGTGATGCTGCTCTCGCGCGACGAGGAGATCCTGTTTCTGCCGCCACGCAACGCCCAGGAAGAAATCTTCACCGGACACAAGACCGCCGCGGAAGATAAAGACGCCGTCGAAAAGACCGGATTCATGAAGGTCTTGCCGCGTTCGGCGATTGAGTCCACCTTTCAGAAGATGCTGGAGGCCGCGCACAACATCTACATCCTTCCGGGCGACGCGGACGCGAAAAAGCTTCAGGCCCTGGCGCCGCTGCACGACGAACGCAATGCCGCGACGGAGATCGCAAGGCTCCGCGTCGTGAAATCGCCTGCCGAAATCGAGCTGATTACCGAATCCACCGACGCCACGGTTGCGGCTCACCTGGCGGCGTGGAAAGCGATGAAGCCCGGTTTATTCGAATACGAAATCGCCGCCACCATGACCAATGTTTACTTCCAGCGTGGATGCGAGCGCAGTGCCTACGCGCCGATTGTCGGAAGCGGACCGAATAGCGTCATTCTGCATTACATGGCCAATCATCGCCGCGTGGATTCGGGCGAGCTGGTGTTGATGGATGTTGGCGCGGAGTGCTCCGATTACGCCACCGACGTCACGCGCACAGTCCCCGCTGGCGGGAAATTCAGTCCGCGCCAGCGCGAGATTTATGATGTCGTGTTGGGCGCGCAGAAGGCCGCCATTGCCGCGGTAAAACCCGGGGCGTTCATGCGCGGAGGCAAGAACTCCCTGCAGCAGATCGCGCACGATTACATCGATTCCCACGGCAAGGATCTCCACGGCGATTCGCTGGGTAAGTATTTCACCCATGGGCTGGGCCACTATGTCGGGCTCGACGTGCACGATCCCGGCGATTCCAACTGGCCGCTTCAGGCCGGCATGGTCATCACCATCGAGCCGGGCGTCTACATTCCCGAAGAGAACATCGGCATCCGGATTGAAGACACCGTTCTTGTGACCGAGAGCGGCGCCAAGCTCCTCAGCGGCGCTCTGCCGCGGGAGCCCGGCGAAATTGAGAAGCGGCTCGGGAAATGAGATCCAGGGAGCCAAGTAACTCGCGCAAGGGAACCTGGCTCTACGTTGCGGTAGTCGCGCTGTGCTTCTGCCTGGCGTTCGCACTCTCAACAGTTGCGCAGAGGATCAATAACGACGCCTATGACTGGATGAGCTCCCGGCATCAACCGGATTGGCAGCCGCAATCCGTGGTCGCCGGCATCGACGAGAAGACCTTCGAGGAATTCGGCGGCCCCACGGCACGGCGGGCGATTCTTTCCGAAGCCCTCGACCAGCTCGCTATGGCGCAGCCGAAGCTGGTCGCGATCGACGTGATCCTGCATGACGCGGGCCGCTCCCCGGAAGCAATCGCCGAGGACGCGCGACTCGAAGCCGCCCTGCGCAACACGCCCAACCTGATTCTGCCGTCGGAGGTCGTGGAAAACCATGGGCAACCTGAGTGGGAAGATCCTCTGCCACGCTTCGCTCCTCCCGACCCGCGCCATTTGGGGCTGGTCGAATTGCCCACGGACCGTCTGGACGGTGTCACGCGCCAGATTCCGCTCGAAAGGATCGCAGCTCATCAGCATCGCTGGGCCTTATCGCTGGTCGCCGTGAGCGTGGCGCTGGGCCAGCCCATCGTGACTTCCACCGCGTCGGAAGACGTGCAGGTAGGCGCTCTCACGATCCCGGTACCGAAGGGCGCGGAAGGCCGTCCGTTTCTGATTCGCTATCTCCCCAGCGAGAAAGCCAATGCAATTCCGGTGATTCCCGTGCAGGATATCGCTCAGCACCGGGCAGATATCCGAGGTAAGGCTGTCTTTCTGGGAGAAACGGCTCAATCCGCCACCCGCGACCGGCTGGTGAATCCGTATGGAGAAAACGTCGTGGGCGTCGTGGCCAATGCCCAAGCCTTTGAGACGCTGATCCACGGCGATTACCTGACCCCTGCGCGAGAGTACTCCGTGCTTTTGGTGTCGTTGGGGCTGGCGGCGGCCGCAGGGTTGATCTTCGGACTGTTGTCGGGCTGGCCGGCCTATGCGGCGGGCGTGGCTTTGGTCGGGCTGGCACCCATGCTGCCGCTGTGGCTCTTCCAGCACAACATTGTATTTCCGTTCGCCGCACCGGTGGCGACGGCATGGGTCTGTTCCATCGGCGCGGCCGTCTATCAGCACTTTTTCGTGCGCCGGCAATTGGACCGCACCGAATCGGAGCGGTCCCGGTATCAGCAGGCGATCCACTGGGCGGCGCATGAGATGCGCACGCCGCTAACCTCAATCCAGGGCTCCAGCGAGATCATGAGCCGCTACAATCTGCCGGAAGAGAAGCGCAATCAGTTGAGTGGCATGATCAATTCCGAGTCCAAGCGCCTTGCGCGTATTATTCAAACCTTTCTCGATGTGGAACGTCTTGCTGAAGGTCAGATAGAGCTGAAGCGGGCGGCTTTCGAAGCCGCCGATATGGTTGACGCCTGCATCGAACGAGTAACGCCGCTGGCCGAACGCAAGCAAATTGGATTGGCGCTCGAAGGTCCTGTGGATGGCGTTCTGGTGGGCGATCGCGAATTAATGGAATATGCGCTCTACAATTTGTTGACGAATGCTGTGAAATATTCTCGGCCGGGAACGCAGATTCGCGTTTTTTCGGAACGCACCGGCAATGAGCTGCGTCTCGCGGTAAAGGACCAGGGGATCGGGATGGACTCGAAAGAGGTCCAGAACATCTTTAAGAAGTTTTATCGAACCAAGGGCGCGGAAGCGTCCGGGGAAGTCGGCACCGGAATCGGGCTCTCGATCGTAGAACAGATTGTTTCGCGCCATGGCGGCCGCATTGACGTCTCCAGTGAGCCGGGACGCGGCTCATGCTTTACCATAGTAATGAAAGTGCACGCATCGACTCCGCAAAATGCAAAAACTGTTGATCGTCGAGGATGATCAGTCGGTACGGACCACGATGGTCCTGTGCCTGGAATTAGAAGGCTACACGGTCGAAGCGGTTTCCTCCACGCATGAGGCCATCGACCGGCTGGAACACCAGTCTTACCCCATCGTCATTTCCGATATTTATTTGGATGAAAGAACGGGAATTGACGTTCTGCGCACCGCCCGGCGGCAAAATCCGGAGTGCGCCGTCATCCTGATGACCGGCCGCGGCAGCATGGAAACCGTCATGGCCGCGACCGAGGGCGGGGCATTCGAATATCTCGCTAAGCCATTCGAGATGGCGCACATGATCGACACGATCAAGCGCGCCGAGAAGTCGCTGGCTGGGGACGAGGGCGATGAAGTCGCCGCCGTCGACGACCTGCCGGAGACCGAGATGATCGGCAGCTCGCCGCGCATCATTGAGATTTACAAGACCATTTCAAAGGTGGCGCCCACCGACGCGACAGTCCTGATTGAAGGCGAAACCGGCACCGGTAAAGAGCTGATCGCCCGCATGATTCACCGCAGCAGCAGGCGGGCTTCCCAACCCTTCGTACCCGTCGATTGCGGAGCCATCGCACCGTCTCTGCTTGAAAGTGAGCTGTTCGGCACCCTCAAGGGCGCATACACCGGAGCCGATCGCGACCGCATGGGCGTGTTCGAAGCCGCGGCCGGAGGCACTGTATTTCTCGACGAAATCGGCGACATCGACCTGGGATTTCAATTGAAATTGCTCCGCTTTTTGCAGGAGCGTGAAGTGCGTCCGCTGGGTTCGGCGCGGGCCCGCAAGGTGGACGTGCGCGTGATCGCGGCCACCAATCGCGATGTGCAGAAGCAGGTGGACGAAGGCAAGTTCCGCGAGGATCTGTGGTATCGCCTCAACGTGGTTCGCCTGGTGGTGCCGCCTTTGTGTGAGCGCCCCAGCGACATTCCGCTGCTGGTGGATTATTTTCTGAAGCGCTACAACGAGCGGTATAAGCTCGACACGCGCCTGATCCATTCGGGATTGAAAACGCTCGAGGATTATAGCTGGCCCGGCAACATCCGCCAGCTCCAGCATATGATGGAGCGGCTGGCGATTCTCGCACCGGGCGGCCGCATCGACAGCGCCGCGGTGCGCTACGCCATCGAGCAGATGGATTCCCGCGAAAGCTCCAGCGAGACTTTGGCGGATACCGAAGCCGAGCAGATTCGCCGCGTCCTGGCAGCGACTAACGGGAATAAGAGCCGAGCCGCCAAGATCCTGGGCATCGAGCGCAAGACTCTGTACCGCAAGCTCGAAAAGATGGGGTTGTAGGCCGTCGACAGGCGCCAGGAACCGCTTCCTTCGGGGCTCTGAGTCAGCGTTCGTCGTAGGCCCGCCTCGGGCCGAGCCCCGACCACAAGAAGCGGCCATCACCGCGCGAGCAAAGATTTCTTCGCCAACGGAATGAACGCGGTACCTAGGAACGCGCCAGCTCTGGAGTCGTCTGGCGGCTTAGCCTCGGGTTGTAAACAAGGCGAAGCCAGAATGGTCCCGCAACCTCACCCCGATAAATAATTCCGCCCGAGTCCCGCCCCACAGGCCCACCCGCTCATCGGAAAGAAGAGCGATCTGCCATTCAGCCAGGCTGGCTTCCCAGGTTTACTTGAACTTTTACGATTTCCGCGCCCCGCGCTTTGGGCTCTTCAACCGCGTCTGGCGTCGCTTAGCGGCTTTGCGCTTGGGCTTGCTGATGATAAAAGTACCGCTGCCCTGATATTCGGCTTTGTAAAGATTTTCGTCGGCCATGAGTTCCTCCATTGTAGCGCGTGCTACGCTAGACGTTTTCATGCTGCGTCGTTTGATCCTGCTGGTGTTGTCGGCTTCGGCCGCGGTAGCGCAGCCCCAAAGCAAGCTCTTCGAGCAGGTCGGTCCCATCCTGGACGGCCTTTCCCAAATCACCGGCTGGAAGGTTGAACGCAAAGTCCCCGCCGAAATCCTGCGCCAATCCGATTTCAAGCGCCAGATGCAGGAACACATGAAGGACGACAGCCCCAAGGAAGTGCGCGCGGAGGAGCTGACGCTGAAAATGTTCGGCCTGGTGCCTCCCGACTTCAAGCTGGTGGATGAAACCGTGGATCTGCTCAGCGAACAGGCTGCGGCCTTCTACGACTACAACAAGAAGCGGCTGTTTATTCTGGATAGCACCAAGGATGACGAGGAAGCGCACCTGGCCCTGGTGCATGAGCTCGCGCATGCCCTGGCCGATCAGCATCACAACCTCGGCAAATACATGAGGGAAGGCAGCCCCGACGACGACGCCTCCACCGCAAGGCAGGCCGTCATGGAAGGCCAAGCCACCTGGCTGAGCTGGGCCTATCTGTTCTGGAGCCGCAACGGCAAAGGGGAGATTCCAGAGAATCGTCTGGATGAGCTGGCCAATTCCGCCGGCGCCGACGGCCCCGTGTATTCGAGCGCGCCTTTGTACATCCGCGAATCGCTGGTGTTTCCCTACAATCGCGGCATTGTTTTTCAGGACGCGGTTTTTCGCAAGCTGGGCCGAGCCGCCTTCGATGAGGTGTTCGATCATCCTCCCGTCAGCACCCAGCAGATCCTGCATCCGGACGACTACTTCGCAAAGTTGAAGCCGGATATGACCGACGCTCCCAACCTGGACGGAGCTCTCGGAAAACCCGCGGCGCATCAGTTTCGCACTTTGGCCGAAGGCACGCTCGGGGAATTCGATGTCTCCGCCTTGCTGCGCCAATACACGGAGGAACGCGCCGGCGCGGCGGAGGCCACGCACTTTCGCGGCGGCGCCTATCGCTTGTATGAGAACAAGCGCGACAAGCATCCCGTGCTGACGTTCGTTGTCGATTGGGATTCACCCGAAGCCGCCGAAACGTTTCTGGCTCTCTACCGGCAAGTGCTGAAAGCCAAGTGGAAGCGGATGGCCGTCACCGGGCAATCCGCAACCGAAGTTTCGGGAACTGGCGACGACGGAAAGTTTCAAGTGCGCCGGATGGGCAATGCGGTGCAATCTCTGGAAGGTCTGCCGTAGTTTCGCAAGAGATACAATAACTTCAGCGTTTCCCGCGCGGCGCCTCGGAGGATATCCATGCGTTTTCCCAGTCCATTTCTGCTCGGGGTCCTATGCGCCGGTTGGCTTGCCGGCGGGAATGTGATCTTTGAAAATTCCTTCACTGTGCAGCCGCTTGCCACTGGAGTGGCCGTCGCTCTCGATTCGGAAGGAAACATTTACGTGGGTGGAATGACTACGAATCAGGCCGAAGTCGTGGTATCCGTCTTTGTTAACAAATGGAGCCCGGACGGGACCCAGTTACTCTACTCGATCAACTTTGGAGGCAACGGCTACACGGCACTAACGGGCATCGCCGTGGACAGCGCGGGCAGCGCATACGTGACCGGATACACTTCGTCGACGGATTTTCCCGTTACCTCAGGCGCGATCCAGTCGACTTTGGCCGCTCCCTATAACGCTTTCGTGACCAAACTGAATCCCGCCGGCACTCAGATGGTTTACTCGACCCTGCTCGGCGGCGCTGGACCGAAGCTCTCTTACGCGGAAGCGTTCGGGATCGCCGTGGATAGCGGAGGGAATGCCATCATCACAGGCCAGACCCAAGGGACCAGTTTCCCGGTAACTCCGAACGCGTTCCAGAGCGCTCCCGTCTCCGGATGCGTACAAGAACTCACGTACGTCAACGTTCCCACCGCGGGAGACGCGTTCGTAACCAAGATCGCTCCAGATGGTAAGTCGCTGGTGTATTCGACGCTCCTGGGCGGAAGCTGCTCCACGTTTGGGTTGGCGGTAGCGCTGGATCCGAGCGGCAACGCGTGGGTCACTGGATATACTTCATCACCAGATTTCCCGGTTACCTCTGGTGCGCTCCAGGCGCACTATGCCGACGGGGGCCTGGACGGCTATTTCGCGCAATTCACGCCCGGCGGCAGCCTTGCCTACGCTTCCTATCTCGGTGGAAACGGATCTGACTTGGTGACTGGAATCGCCTTCGATAGTTCCGGCGACATTTATCTTTCGGGCACCTCGAACGGTTCCAACCCCGCTGCCTTTGGAGCCTCTCCGACTAACTCCGGCGGCCAGTGCCTCGAATTCGGTCTCGGCCCTCCCTCGCTGACATACACGGGCGCGCCATTCGTGGCGAAGGTCGCTCTGAGCGCGAGCTCCGTCTCAGGGTTTACATATGTCGATGGAGCGTGTTCGGGCAACCCAACGGTTGCGGTTGACCCATCCGGCTCTCCATGGATCGGAGGCTCGGTGGGCGGGGGTGCGCCTGTTCCCACGTTTACCACGGTCGGCCCGGTCCAGATCGGCGGCCTTGGCTTCCTTGCGAAGTTCAGTCGCGACTTCACGGAAACGCTTTTTTCGTCATACTTCGACGCCATCTCTGGCCTAACGCTCGATTCCAGGGGCTTGGCCTACATCACCGGAGCAGGACCCATCACCGCCACGCAGGCGTTCGTCGCCCAAATCGATCCTGCCCCGCCGCCGATTTCCCTCGATCAGGTGCTTTCGATGGGCACTGTAAACATCGAGGGGCCTCTACCGTTGGCAGTTGCTCCAGGCGAGGTGGTGCGTCTGATCGGAAAGGGCATCGGACCTGCTGCGGAGACGGCGGGCATCGTCAGCGCGGGTTTTGTATCGAGCAGCGTCGCTGGAGTCCAAGTCACCTTCGGCGGCGTTCCCGCGCCGCTGCTTTCCGTCAGCGCGACCGAAATCGATTGCGTCGCGCCGTTCGAGATCGCGGCCCAGGGCGAAACCACGATCCAGGTTCAATACAATGGCGTCCAGGCGAATGGCGTGCGGATGCCGGTGGTCCAGACAGCCGTGGAGGTTCTGGCGGTTCTGAATCCTGACGGCACGCTCAACTCCGGATCGAATCGCGCGCCTGCCGGATCGACGATTGCGGTGTACCTTGCCGGGGCTGGGCAGACCAATCCTCCCAGCCAGGACGGACAGTTGAATCAAGCTCCGCTCGCGCAGCCGGGAATCCCCGTTCAACTACAATACGGCGGGGCCAATGCTCAGGTTTCTTACGCTGGCGCGGCCCCGGGATTAGTCGCGGGCATCCTGCAAGTGAACATCGCGGTCCCGGCAGGATCGCCGGGCTTCACCGTGCAGGTGCCGGGCAGTTCGAACAGCTTCGAAGTGGCCATCGCTGCCGTTGCCCCGAATCCCTGATAAAAGCGTGCTCCAGGCGTTCGTCACTTTGCTGCTTTTCGCTCCTTTGGTTCCTAGCGGATCGCCGCTGGAGGTCTATTCTTCGAAAGCACCTTCACCGGCACCGGGGTCACCAACCCGATGGCAATCGCCCTCGACTTGCGGGGAAACATCAACGCAGTTTGCAGGGAACTGCGACGATCCTAATTCAATACAATCGGACTCAGTCCAACCCGGTTCGGGTTAATGTGCCGGAGGCGGCCGTGGAGATTCTCGGGTTCGAATCCGGACGGCACCCTCGACTCCGCATCGAATCCGGCGCCCCTGGGCGGTCGCCGATGGCGATCTATCTTGCCGGAGCCGCGCAGACGAATCCGGCGAGCCAGGATGGCCAGCTGAATCAGGCTCTATGCGGGTGCGGCGCCTGGATTCATCGCCGGAATCCTCCAAGTGAATTTCGTTCTGCCGGACGACAGCGGCCCAGGGGAGCTTTACCAGCGTCCCCGTAAGCACATACTTCATAACTCCAAATCCCTGAAAAGATGCGATAGACTAAAACCATGCGATCGCTCACAACCTTTGCTGTTTTGGCTACCCTCGGAGTTAGCGCCTTCGCCGCGCCGCCGGTGGTGCCCCGTCCGGCCAAAGAGCTGGAGATCACCGAACCGAATGGAAAACATGACCTGCTGACCAGCTACAAAGGCAAGGTTGTGGTGGTTCAATTCCTGTTCACCACCTGCCCGCACTGCCAGGCCTATTCGGAGTTGCTGACCAAACTTCAGGGCGAATACGGACCCAAGGGATTCCAGTGCCTGGGCGCAGCCTTCAACGAGGCTGACAACAACATGGTGGCCCAATACATCAAACAGTACAAAGTCGAATTTCCGGTCGGCCCGGTGGTTCGCGACACGGTTTTGAGCTTTCTGGGCTTCTCAATCATGGATCGCCTGGTGGTCCCGCAGATTGCTCTGATCGATCGCAAGGGCCAGATTCGCGAGCAAACCGAAGCGAACCCGTCGGCGCCCGCGCCGCTTCAGAATGAGGCGCACCTGCGCGCTTCGATCGAGAAGCTGCTGGCCGAAGGCGGAGCCATGAAGCCCGGTCCAGCGACGGGCGCAAAGGCCACCCCCGCCCCTGCCGCGAAGAAGCCGGTATCCTAGAGTTTGAGGAAGAAAAACATGCGATCGCTCGTTTTGAGTACTGTACTCGTCGCCTTGGGGGCCGCCGCTTTTGCCGCAGGACCGGTGCCGCGCCCCGCGCCGGCAATGGACCTGGTCGATTCGGCCACCGGCAAGCACATCGTCCTGTCGAACTATAAGGGCAAGGTTGTGGTGGTGCAGTTCCTGCTGACCACCTGCCCGCATTGCCAGGCGTTCTCGCAGTTGCTGACCAAGCTCCAGGCCGAGTACGGACCGAAGGGCTTCCAGGCCATCGGCGTTGCCGTGAATGAAGCGACGCCGGAAATGGCCAAGGATTACGGGGCTCAGTACGCCAAGGGATTCCCGGTCGGCCCGCTTCCGGAAAGCTTCGTGCTTCCGTTCATGGGTATTTCCGTGATGGATCGCTTCGGGTTGCCGCAGATCGCGGTGATCGACCGCAAGGGCCAGATCCGCGAGCAGAGCGTCACCGACATCAACTCCAAGCAGCCTTTGCAGGATGAGGCGCACCTTCGCGCGCTTGTGGAGAAGCTACTGGCGGAGAACGTCGGTGGGCCGTCCAAGAGCGGAGCAGCCCTCAAGCAGAAGGCTCCCGCGACAGTAGCCGCCACGAAGTAGAGTGGTTCCGAAAACGCCGCCCAGTTCGCGCGAAAGCACGAATTGGATTGCGGCAGTTGCCGCGAGACGCGCCCAGCCGCTGAACACAGAGCTCCAATTCTGAGCCGCGACCAGAGGCAGCGGTCTTCTCTACGCTTCGCTAAGCTGCTTCGCGATCGCTTCCGCGATAATCTTCCCGTGAAAGCGGCCGTTCTCAATGAAGATCTCGTTGGTGTGCATCCCCGCCACCAGAACCCCCGCCAGGAACATTCCCTTGCGATCGCTTTCAAGCGTCGCGGGATTGGTATTGGGACGCTTGGTCTTCGGATCGAACTGGATTCCATGTGCGCCCAGGAATTCGGTATCCGGCTGGTAGCCGGTCATTGCGAAAACGAAATCGTTCTTTAACTCGCGCTCGCCTTCAGGCGTCGCAATCCGCACGGACCGTTCCCCGATCTCCACCGCGCGCGAATGGAAGTGCGCCGGGATCTCGCCGTTCTTGATGCGATTTTCGATATTGGGCTTGATCCAATACTTCACTTGCCGGTGAATCTCGCCGCCGCGGATCACCATCGTGACGCGCGCGCCGGTCCACCACAGCTCCAGCGCCGCGATGCACGCGGAATTCTTCGCGCCGATCACCAGCACGTCCTGATTGTAGTAAGGGTGCGCCTCTTTGTAGTAATGGATCACCTTCGGCAATTCCTCGCCCGGCACGTTCAAGAGGTTGGGAACGTCGTAATAGCCAGTGGCGAGAATCGCCTTCTTCGAGGCGTACTGATATGGACAACCCTGCGCGTCCGTGCTGTGAGTGATAAACGCGCCATCTTCGCCCGCCACGCGCTCCACGCGCTGATATTGGCGAATGTCGAGCTTGTAATACTCGGCCACGCGGCGATAGTATTTGAGCGCTTCCGGCCGCAGCGGTTTTTCGTTCAGCGAGGTCATCGGAATATCGCCGATTTCGAGCAGCTCCGGCGTGGTGAAAAACACCATATTCGTAGGATATTGATACAGCGAATTCACCACACAGCCCTTATCGAGCAGAACTGCCCTCACGCCGCGGCGCTTCAGTTCAATGCCGCACGCAAGGCCAGTGGGCCCAGCGCCGACAATCACGGCGTCGAACGATTCCATTCGTTACAGCATCCCCTCGACGCTTGTGTAAACTTGCGCCAGCGCCGCCGGCAGCGCAGATGGATCCTTGCCGCCTGCCTCGGCCATGTCCGGCCGGCCTCCGCCCTTGCCGCCAACCGCTTGGGCGACGGCTCCTGCCAGCTTGCCCGCATGTACCTTGGCCGTCAGATCCTTGGTGACGCCAGCGATGATTGAGACCGTGGAATCCTCGCCCGTGGCTAGGACAATCACAGCCGTTTTCAACTTATTGCGTAGGGAATCGACGAGTGTTCGAAGCTGAGCGCGGTCGAATCCCTCCACCTGCGCCGCCAGAATCTTAACGCCTTTAAACTCGCGCACCTGGTCTTCAAGCTGGCCCGCACGCGCTTGCGCAACTTTGGTTTTGAGCTGTTGAAGCTCATGCTCGAGGGCCTTTTCGCGGCTAAGCAGCTTCTCGACATCGATGCCCGCGATGCGAGCCAGTTGCGCCTGGTTCTCCTGGAACCTGCGCAGCGCGCCCTCGCCCGTAATGGCCTCGATGCGGCGCACGCCCGCCGAGATCGAACCTTCATAAATAATTTTGCAGATGCCGATATCGCCGGTGCGGGAGACGTGCGTGCCTCCGCAGAGTTCCTTGCTGAACGTATCGATCGATACGACCCGCACTTTGTCGCCGTACTTTTCGCCGAACAACGCCATGGCGCCGGTTTCGAGAGCACGATCCAGATCCATGACATCGGTGTGGACCTTGCGGTTGAGGAGAATTTCCTCATTCATCAGCCGCTCCACTTCGGCCGTTTCCTCGGCGTCCATCGCCGTGTAATGCGTGAAATCGAAACGCAGGCGCGAGGGCTCAACCACGCTACCCGCCTGCTTCACATGCGTACCCAGGACGTTGCGCAAAGCCGCGTGCAGCAGGTGAGTCCCGGTATGATTGCGCATAGTGGCGTGCCGGGCATGCGCATCCACGCGCGCGATCACCGTATTGCGTTCTTCAAAAGGCAGCAAAACCTTCACCGAATGGACGATTTTTTGGGGCACCGGGCTGAAAGTGCGGAGAACCTCGGCGAGCTTCTCCCCAGCCACCGAATAGATTCCTCCTATGTCTCCGACCTGGCCCCCAGCTTCGGCGTAAAAGGGTGTCTGATTGAGGACGAGTTCAAGTGTCTCGCCCGCAATCGCCTGGCTCTTGCCCACCGCGCCGCCGCGCTCCAGAAATCCTTCAACCGTGGCGAGATCCTCCAGCGTCTCCCGGCCGACAAATTTGGTTGGACCGCCAGCGTGCATGTATCCAGCCGCAACCTGACCCTTCTCCGCGCCCTTCCAGCTTGCACGAGCGCGGGTCCGCTGCTTTTCCATCTCCACCGCAAAGCCTTCGCGATCGATGGTCAGGCCCGTTTCGCGAGCCATATCTTCCTGCTCGTCGAGAGCGAGGCCGTAAGTATCGTACAGCTTGAACGAGGCTGCACCGGGCAGCAATCCGCCGGCGGCCGACGCAGCCTCATCCCGGAAGAATTTCTCCGCGACCAGGAACGTGGTCGCGTAGCGATGCTCTTCGTCTTTAACTACGCGGGCCACGCGCGGGATGCTTTCCATCATCTCCGGATAAGCGTCGCGCATCGATTCCGCGACGAATCCGGTCAATTGATACAAATACGGATCGGCGACCCCCACCATGCGAGCATTGCGCATGGCCCGCCGCATGATCTTGCGCAATACGTAGCCGCGGCCCTCGTTTGAAGGCAGGACTCCGTCGTTGATCAAAAACGCAGTGGCTCGCGCGTGATCGGCGTTGATCTTCAGCGCCGTGTCGGTGCGTTCGTCTTCGCCGTAAACTTTGCGAAACAGTTCGCCGGCCTTGTCGATAATCGGTCGCAGCAGGTCAGTGTCATAGTTCGACATCACGCCCTGCATCACAGCCGCGATGCGCTCCAGCCCCATGCCGGTATCGATCGAAGGCTTCGGAAGAGGATGCATTTGCCCCTTGGAATCCTTGTCGAACTGCATGAACACCAGGTTCCAGATTTCGACGAACCGCTCGCCTGGATTGTCGGGAAAGCTTCCCTCACCGGCCTCCGGCCCGAAATCGTAATGAATTTCCGAGCATGGCCCGCACGGTCCGGTCTCGCCCATCTGCCAGAAATTGTCTTTTTCGTCGAGGCGGAAGATGCGCTCCTTCGGCACGCCCGCAACCTTCTGCCACAGCTCCTCGGCTTCGTCGTCCTCACGGAAAACCGTAATGTAGAGCTTGTCCTTGGACAGGCCGTACTCTTTTGTAATCAGCTCCCAGGCAAAGGCGATGGCGTCGGCCTTGAAATAATCGCCGAAGGAAAAATTCCCCAGCATTTCGAAAAACGTATGGTGCCGGCGAGTATAGCCGACGTTATCGAGATCGTTATGCTTGCCTCCGGCCCGGACGCACTTCTGTGAGCTGGCTGCGCGCGAGTAGTCGCGCTTCTCCTGACCCAGGAAAATCTCCTTGAACTGGTTCATGCCAGCATTGGTGAACAGGAGCGTCGGGTCGTTGGCGGGCACAAGCGAGGAGCTGCGCACCACGCGGTGCCCCCGCTCGGCGAAATAATCGAGAAACTTCTGGCGTACGTGTGAACCGGTCATCCAATCCTTATCTCTAACATTGTGGCACGTGCATCATTGTGGCACGGCAGGGCTAACGGTTTGCGAGAACCGCGCAGGCTTTGGCGGCAATCAATTTCGTATCGCCCGTGACCAGCGTGAGGCCGTATACTTTCGCGCTGGCTACAAGAAAGGTGTCCATCGGATCATTGTGGGGCAATGCAAAAGTCTCGGTAGCCAAGGCGACGTCATGAGTAAACGGCGCTTCGCGGCAAGGTTGCTCTAAGAGCGCCTTTGAGATCCACGAAGCGGCTCCTCCCTGCAACTTCAATCGCCCCTTGTGGTAGAGTCCCAGAATCTCCCAAATGCTCACCGGCGAAATCCATACTTCGTTCCGCGAATCCTCGACAGCCCGAAGCACTCTGCGGGTGAGCCGCTTTGTTTCATCCTGGCTCCACAGCCAGATGTGCGTGTCCAAAAGAAGCTGCATCCGCGCGTTGGATTCCCTTAGCGCAGCGCGTCGTAGTCTTCGAGGTCCCAAACAGGGGAAATAACATCCCCCATGTAAAGGATTGTCCCTGCCATGGAGCCGAGCTTCCTCTTGGGATACTTCGACTTAGACTTCGGCTTCTCGGCAGGCAGCGGCACGATCTCAGCCACCGGCTTCCCATACCGGGTCACCCGGATCGGCTTGCGCGTCTTGCGAACCCGCTCAATTACCGATAAACAAGTAATCTTGAACTTAGAGGCCGCAATTTCTTCCATGCCCGAATTGTACCATCATTGTTGGTACAACTTGAGGTTTACCAGCCCACCGGCTTGCCCTTATTCTGCTCATCCAGCCACGCCTTGAGCGGCGCGAAGTAATCCAGAATCGCCGTTGCATCCATCTCCTTTGTGCCCGCGATGGTATTCAAAGCATCCTGCCAAGGCTTGCTCGCGCCCATTTGGAGCATCGCGTTCAGCTTTTCGCCCGCCGCTTTGCTGTCGTAAATCGAACAGCGATGCAGAGGCGTATCGCTTCCCGGCGCGGGGCATCCCGCTTCTTTCGCCAGCGCGCGATGAAACTGGAACTGCAAAATATCGGCCAGGAAATAGCGCATGTACGGAACGTTGGCCGCGACATGATACTTCGCTCCTGGATCGAAGTCGCCTTCCGACCGAGGCACGGGAGGGGCGACGCCCTGATATTTAAGGCGTAAATCCCACCAGGCTTGATTGTACTTGTCGGGCGTAATCTCGCCCGAAAATACCTTCCAGCGCCATTGATCGATCATCAGGCCGAAAGGCAAAAACGCGATCTTTTCGAGCGCCTTGTTCAGCAGCAGTCCAATATCCTTGGACGCATCCGGAGCCTTCGGAAGCAGTCCGATCTTCACCAGATATTCGGGCGTGACGGAAAGCGCGATGGTGTCGCCGATGGCTTCATGAAACCCGTCGTTGGCGCTATCGCGGAACAGGAACGGCTGTTTGTCATAAGCCCGCTGGTAGAAGTTATGGCCCAGCTCATGGTGGAGGGTGACGAAATACTCGGCTGTTTCGTCGATGCACACCTTGATGCGAACATCCTCCACGTAGTCGATATCCCAGGCGCTAGGATGGCAGACCACGTCGCGGTCCTGAGGCTTGGTGAACAGGCTGCGCTGCCAGAACGTGGGCGGCAGCGGCGCGAAACCGAGCGAAGTGAAAAAATGTTCGCCGTCCTTCACCATGTCGACTGGCGTGGTCTTGCGGCTCTTCAGAATCTGGGTCAGATCGTAACCTGGATCAGCGGAAGCTGGCGCGATCAGTTTATAGATGTTGGTCCAATCCTGGGCCCAGATGTTGCCCAGAAGGTGCGCAGGTATCGGGCCTGTGGCCGGAACGGCGTCTCCGTATTTCTCGTGCAGCTTCCAGCGCACGTAGGAGTGCAAAGAAAGATACAAGGGGCGCACCTGGTCCCAAAGCCGGTCCAATTCTTTCGAAAAATCGTCCGGAGCCATATCGTACTTCGACCGCCACATGGCGCCCGTGTCTTTGAAGCCAAGTTCGCTGGCGCCTTTATTGGATAACTCGACAAAGCGCTGGAAGTCCTGACGCATCGGAGGCGAAATGGAGCGCCATCCGCGCCACGCGTCCAGCAATTCATCCGGCTTATTACTGGTGGCCATGATCTTGGTGATGTCTTCCACGTCCAGGCATTTCTTCGGGCTGGTCTTGAGGCGCTCCGGACAGTATTCCCCCTTGCCGTACGCGCCATCGAGTTTTGAGGCCAACCGCGTGACCTCTTCGCTCAGCTTGGCATCGGAGGGGGTCGCCAGAACCAGCCCGATTTTCAGCAGCTTCATCTTGCGCGCCATATCCTCCGGCAGGGTCACCTTGTCGAACCGCGTGGCTTCCTTGGCCAGAAGAACGCTCTCGTCAATAGCGCGTTGGTCGTCCTTCGCTGAAATCGCCTCGGTGTCGTCAGTGATGAAATTCTCGTGAATCCAGTCGGCCTGCTGATCCTCGACGTCCAGAGCCAGCAGTTTCGTTTCCGCGTCATTGAGAAATTTCGCTGCGTCATCGACGGTGGGCGCGGGGGCTTCGCGGCTGCAGCCTGCAAGAAAAAGCGTCGCAAGCAACAGCGGTAGAGGAAGAACCAGGAATTTCTTCATAGAGGTATCTTAGCTTTCTCCGGGACCTTATCAGGCGCCTTCTCAGAAACGACCGCTGGCTCCTCCTGAATTTCCCATGTGGAGACGATCTCGGCGGTGGGCCGCAGCGTCGCCGCGACGCTGCAATACTTCTCGGTCGAGAGCTGCACAGCCCGAGCCACTGATGCCTCCGAAACGCCGTGGCCGCGCACGATGTGGCGCAGCTCCAGGCGGCGGAAACTGCGCGGATGCTCCTCGCGCCGCTCCCCGCGAATCTCGACGCGGTAATCGGTCACCTGCTCGCGCTTCTTGCGGAGGATGGAGACGACGTCGGCGCCAGTGCAGGCTCCCAGCGACAGCAGCAATAGCTCCAGCGGACCCGATGCGGCGGAGCGTTCCGAATTCGTATCGACGGGGACCGCGTGGCCGCTGGGCGAAACCGCGATAAAGAAATCGTTGCCGGCGTAATGGACGCTGGCGTGGTTGGTTTTCATGCTTCCACGGATAACACACCTAATCGGGCTTTTTGCCCGGCTCAGCGTTTCCTGGTTCAACCATGATGCTTAACAAATCCGTTTTGATATCACGCTCGCGGCACCGAAGGGAAGACCCGCTGATGAGAGAAAGCTGCGCAATCAGCGGCGTGCTCCCATATGAAATTATCCTTCTTGTAGCTCACTGCAAGGTCATGATGGCGGGCAGCGGCTTCGGGCGTGCTCCAACGCCCGGCCTCGCGATCATCCAGTTCCAGCCACTCTTCGATAAAGCCTCCGAACGAATCCGCCAGCGGAGCCTCCCGGATTAATTGGTTGTCCTGAACAAGATAACGGGAGACCGCAGACTATGTATTTGAATCGGAGTGGCGCATATCGGTCACGTAGGTAAAGGTGACCGTGTCGCCAGCGACAGTTACTTCCACCTGCTCGCCGCCAAAGGCGGAGACGTCCTTAGTAAGAATACTCTCGACAGACGCTGCTTGAGCCAGATCGACTCGGAAGTGTTTCCATTCCAGTTGCTGGTGCAATTCGAGGCTACCCATCCGGAAGCGATGATTCTGGCGCCCGCTTGATCGTCTTTTCCGGCGTCCAGATCTCTCAGGTCGTAGCCGTGCTCGTACGAAGGTTGGGCATTTATGCGCGCCACCCGTTGCAAGGAGTCGCGAGCGTAGAGAACGACAGTCTCGTCGAAGTTGTAGCCGCTGCCGGTATGGATTCCAAACTTAATTGCCATTAAATCCTTTGTGGAATGAACCGGCTCACTCTCTACTTCGCCTAAGAATCCCGCACGACTCCTGTACGGCCATCAAAGAATTCCGCGTCAATCGAGAGCAGCCCCGCCGCCTTAAGTTCTCGTTCATCTCCGCCACTCTGCTACCCGATCTCAGCCGGGAATCGATCCAGGCCAGATACTCATCTTGGATTGCTTTGTATTCGCCCGCATCCATCTCATAGAACTCATAGCCGCGAAATCGCCCCAGGTGCTCGAGCAGATGGGTGGTGTCTTCGCCAATGTCAGCCGCAAGGCACGCGGAGCAGAATCAGAAAGCTGGCGATAAGGCGAGGCAGAACGTCGCGCATCGTGTGACCACTCTAATCCTTCGGACCTGGCTAGCGCAGTACACTGTAAGAAATTCGAATGTCACTTTCCCTGAAGGATATCCAGAGCGCCCGGCAGAGGATCGCGCCGTGTGTGCGCCGTACTCCTTTGAGCCCCACCGGGACCCTTAGCGAGCGTCTGAAAACCAACGTCTACGTCAAGCTGGAGATGTTCCAGAAAACCGGCTCTTTCAAAGTCCGCGGCGCGTTCAACAAAGCGCTCAGCCTCATGCCCGAGGAGCGCGAGCGCGGCATCGTAGCCGTCAGCGGCGGGAATCACGCGCAGGCCGTCGCCTACGTTGCGCGCGCGCTGGGTCTGCGCGCGCTGGTGCTGATGCCGGAATCGACGCCGCGCAACTACGTCGACGCCACGCGCGGCTATGGAGCCGAGATCAAGTTCGCCGCCAGCGCCGCCGCGGCGTTTTCCGAAGTCGCCGAGTTTGAGCATCAAGGCTGGACCTACATCCACCCTTTTGACGATCCGCTGGTAATGGCGGGGCAGGGAACCGTCGGGCTCGAAATTTTGGAGGACGTGCCGCAGGTGACCGACGTCATCATCAGCATTGGCGGCGGAGGGTTCGCGGGCGGCGTCGCTACCGCGGTGAAGTCGCTTAAATCCTCGGTGCGCATTTGGGGCGTCGAGACCGAAGGCGCCGATTGTATGTCGAAGTCGCTGGCTGCGGGCAAGGTGGAAACGCTCGAAGCCATCACGTCGATCGCGCGGACTCTCGGCGCGCCTGCGCCGTCGGAGCGAACGCTGGCGCTCGCGCAGCACTATCTGGAGAGCGTCACCGTCGTCCCGGATAGCGAAGCGGTTTCGGCTTTGCTGTTTCTTCTTGAAAGGTTGAAGGTTCTGGCGGAGCCCGCCGCGTCATGCACGCTGGCCGCCGCCGACCGCCTGCGCGACAGGTTCACGCCGGAACGCCACGTGGTGCTGGTGTTGTGCGGAGGAAATTTCGCGGTGGAGGATCTGGCAAGGCTGCAGGCGAACTGAATGCGGCGATAAAGTTAAACATGGAAACCCTTCCTGGAGCGGCGGAGGCGAAGCCTGCCAGGCGTTCCTGGCGCTTTTGGCTTTTTGTGCTTTCGCCGATCCTCACCCTTGGGACCTGCACGGTCCTCATCGCAAATGCATGGAGGGCGATAAAACCGGCGCAGGAGCAGGCGGCAATATTTCATCGACAGCTCAGCGCGGGAGAATACAAGGAAATTTATAGGACTGCTTCGCCGGGATTCCACAGTGCTGTAACATTTCCCGCCTTCGCAGAATACCTCCGCAAAATTCACGACCAAATGGGCGCGTGCTCTCAGTCTGCGAATCAAGGGGCGCCCACCGCTAACTCGACGACATCCGGCACAACGGTTCAGCTCAAATACAGCATGGTGTGTTCGAGTGGGCGCCTCGATGAGAACATCGCTTACGTGATGATGGATGGCGTCCCGAGGCTCTTGCGCTACGAAGCAAGCAGCCCGTTCGAATAGGCCAGGGTAGACCAGGTTTCGATGGGATTCGCACTGTGGATTGACCGGGCGGGCGGCTTAGCGTGGGCTCAGGGAACTCACGAATATCGTCCCATGGGCGCGGCCGCAATCGCCTCCACCGACCAGTTCCGGCATCGTGATTTTCGCCAGTCGCTACGGCGGCCGGAGCATTTACGCTCGTCATTCGCGGGATTCTTCGGCTCGCTTGAAGAAGTAAATTTAAGGCTGCGTTCGCGCCGGGCGTTTAAACTGCGGGCGACGCCGGCGCATCTTTTATAAAATCTAACCATATTGACATCGCTGCATGTGCAATATAGATTGGTGCAGATCCTATGGCGAAAAAGAAAGCTCCCGCATCGCGAACCTCTGCCCGTAAACAACTGGTGAAGATCCAGCCGGGTCCGCGCAAAAGAAAGTCCCGAGGCGCGCCGGCGCCAAGATACACGACCCACAAGGTCCGCGCCGCCTGGTTTCAGGCTCGCGCCTCCTATCCGCTGCGGGAGGCGGACGTCGAAAGTCTGATCGCGCAGCGAAGCCAAGTCCAGGCCGCGGCCGTTCCGGGAGCAGCCCAGTGGGAGTTCGTCGGGCCGTCGAATATTGGAGGACGCTGCACCTCGATCGCGGTTCACCCTCAGAATCCCGATACGCTCTATATCGGTTCGGCGGGGGGCGGTGTGTGGCGCAGCGATGACGCGGGCGTTACCTGGGCGTCGCAATGGTACAGTGAGCCCATCCTGAATATCGGGTCTCTGGCAATCGATCCGAAAAATCCGGACACGGTTTTTTGCGGCACGGGAGAAGCCAACGGTTCGGCGGATTCTTACGCGGGAATCGGCTTGTACCGCACCCTGGACGGCGGGCAAACCTGGACATTGCTGGCGCCTTCCCAGACCACCGGTCTCCCGCGCCGAATCGGAACCATCGCGATCGATCCGTTCGACTCCACGCACATCCTTCTGGGCGGAGTCACCCACGATACGGGCGATGCCGCCGCAATGTTTACTTCGCGCGATGGAGGCAGCACGTGGACCCGCGAGAACTTCGTCTCCACCGGCAACTATTGGTGCCATGCCGTGGTGTTTCATCCCACCGCGCAAGGCGTCATCTTCGCAGCCTTTGACGAAAATGGCGCGCATAACGGAATCTGGCGAACGGACGACGGCGGCGCGAACTGGCAACAACTGACAACTGGGCTTCCAGACCCGTCCACGACGGGCCGGATCAGTCTGGCCATCGCCCCATCAGCCCCGGATACAATCTATGCGATTGCGGCGAATTCGACCGAAGGCGTGCTGGGAGTTTTCAAGAGCGTCAATCGCGGCGCCGCGTGGACCTCTATCGGCGGAACGGAGTTTGCGAAGGAAGGACAGATGACCTACGGCAACTGCATCGTCGTCCATCCCACCGATCCCAACCACGTGCTCTGCGGAGGGGTGGATCTGCACATGACCACCGACGGCGGCCAAACCTGGACCCGCGCCACGCAATGGGATGCGGATCGCGGCAAGCCGCAGTATGCTCACGCCGATCATCACGCTTTGGTCATGCCCGCGTCCAAGCCGGGCCGCCTTTACGACGCCAACGACGGCGGCATGGATATGAGTGAAGACGGCGGCTCGAACTGGGCAAATCGGAGCAACGGTATTGCCGCCACGATGTTTTACGATATCGATGTCGCGCAAAGCAACGGGCAGGTGTTCGGAGGCGGCGCTCAGGACAATGGAACCATCATGACCTTGGATGGGAAACCCGGGGACTTTACCGATGTGCTGGGAGGCGACGGCGGGTGGATGGTCTTCGATCCGCAGGATGTCAACCATTTCTACGGGTCGTATTACAATTTCCACATCTTCCGGTGGAAAGCGGGCCAATCGACAGAGGTCACTCCCAAGATGCCCACTGCCGAACATAATAGCGTCTGGATGGTTTATATCCTGATGGACCCTAACGACTCGAAAACGGTGTACACCGCATCTACCCGCGTCTGGAGGACCAGCAATGACGGAGGGAGTTGGAAGGCTGTCTCGCCGGTGCTGGACAACACACCCGTGAGCGCCATTGAAGTCGCCCGGGCCAATTCGAAATATGTTTATGTGGGGACCGAAAAGGGCGGATTCTTTCGCAGCACGAATGGCGGCTCGAACTGGTCCGGGAATCTTGCCAGCGCGGTTCTGCCGGGATCGATCGTCACCCGGATTGAGACCAGTCCAACGAATGCGCAGACGGTTTTCCTGACCGTCGGGGGCACCGGCCATTCGCATGTTTTCCGCTCGGACGATGCGGGGGCCACGTGGAAAGATTCCGACGGCGGAAGTCTACCGGACGCGCCCCACAACGCCATCGCGTGCAGCATCGCGGAGCCGAACAGGGTGTTTGTCGCCAGCGACGCGGCCGTGTTCCAGTCCGATGACGCAGGCGCCACATGGTCGAATATTTCAGGCAATTTACCGAACACAATGTTCGTCGACCTGGTTTACCAGGAAAAGGATAAAACGCTCACCGTGGCTACGTACGGACGGAGTATATGGCGGTTGGCAATCCCCTAAGTAACCCGCAAAACGCAGCCTGGTCGCGGCCACGCGCGGAGTTGTTCCTTCCCCGAATTTGAGGCCCGCGACCGGCCCTTTCGTGCGACCTAGAAGCCTGTCTCAGCGAGTTCGTTTACCAGGCACCCGGCACGAGCCGGCTGAGAAGAGACCGCTCGTCTCCTAAGCTGAAGGAACAGCCCGCAAAAACTGAGCCTGGATCGTGGGCGCGGAAATTGACGGCCACGCCGGCCCTTTGCGGGCTAACTTGAACGCTTGCGGAACCACTCTTCTCGCCGCCGCAGCGTGTCTGGAGCTTCCCCAATCTTTCGCGGGCCCGGCGTAGGACGCACAGGCGGTTCTGGCTTCGGCGCGGGCATAGGCTTGCGAGCTGGATCCGGCTGCGGCTTGTTCTTATCGGCCTCAGAATCTGGCACGATTCCAGTATAGGTCCGCGAGCGGCCTACATCGAGCGCGTGACGCTGTGCTTGCGGCTATAGCTGAAATAAATCACCAGCCCGATCGCCATCCAGCCGAACAACCGGATCCAGTTGCTCAATCCCAAGCCGTACATCAGGAAGAGGTTGAACGCGATGCCTAGAAGCGGCACCAGCGGCACAAAGGGAGTCCGGAAAGGACGATGGCGCTCCGGGTGCGTGCGCCGCATCACCATGATGCCGATGCACACCAGGACAAACGCGAACAGGGTCCCGATGCTGGTCATGTCTCCCAGCGCCGACAACGGCGCGAAGGCGGCGAACAATCCGGTAAACGCCATGAACAATACATTTGAGCGCCAGGGTGTGCGGAAGCGCGGATGGATGTCGCTGAACACCTTGGGCAGCAGCCGGTCGCGGGACATGGAGAAGAACACCCGGCTCTGGCCCAGCAGCATCACCAGAATTACGGACGTGAACCCGAGGATGATCGCGAACTTCACCGCAGGCCGCAGCCAGGTGTAGGAAGTATGGTCAATCGCGACCGCAACCGGCGCGGCCACATTCAAATCCTTATAGCTCACAATCCCGGTCAACACGTGGGAGAACACAATGTACAGAACCGTGCAGACGGCCAGCGAGCCGACGATGCCGATGGGCATGTCGCGCTGCGGTTTCTTGGCTTCCTGCGCCGCTGTGGAGACAGCATCGAATCCGATAAAGGCGAAGAATACTTTTCCTGCGCCACGTAAGACGCCGCTCCAACCGAAGTGGCCGAACTCGCCCGTATTGGCGGGAACGAACGGCGTGTAGTTGCCCTGATTGATGTAGGACCATCCCAGGATGATGAACAGGATCGCCACCGAGACCTTCAACACTACGATGATGCTATTGACCTGCGCCGATTCCTGGATCCCGATGATCAGCACGGCTGACACCAGCACCACGATGAACAGCGCGGGCAGATTGATGATGCCCTGAATGACTGTAGTGGTGCCGGGCAAGGTCACCGGCTCCCAGGGAGACGCCGCGAACTGGGCGGGAAAATCGATGCCGAAATCCTTCAGGAAACTGACCACGTAGCCGGACCAGCTCACCGCCACGGTGGAGGCTCCCACCGCGTACTCCAGCACCAGGTCCCAGCCGATCACCCACGCCATCAGCTCGCCCATGGTCGCGTACGAATATGTGTACGCGCTTCCGGCGATAGGGATCATGGTCGCGAACTCGCTGTAGCACAGCCCCGCGAACGCGCATCCGACCGCCGCCAGCGCAAAGCTGAGCACCACGGCAGGTCCGGCGTTCTGCGCCGCGGCGAGCCCGGTGAGGGAAAACAATCCCGCGCCGATGATCGCGCCGATTCCCAGCGCCACCAATTGCGACGCTGAGAGCGAGCGCTTCAGAGAAGCGTGCTCAGAATCGGCAAGAATGAGGTCCAGTGACTTGACCGCGAATAAACTCATAGACGGCAGGTATAAGGGCTTAGGATAGCAGAACCCGGCTATTGGTTACCGCTGGACGGAATCCTTGACCGAACCGCGCAGGGAATGCTCCGGCGTCACCGGAACGGCGATGTCGAGCCAGCCGATCATCATTTCATCCCAGGTCTGCGGTCCCCAGCGGATCACAGCGCTGGGATCCGGATTGAACGGGTTGTTGGCTGAGTTGTCGAAGTACGCAGTGCACTCGATTCGGGTGCCCGCGGGAAGAACCTTGGGCGTTTCCAGATAGTAATAAGGCTGCCAGTTGAAATCGTACTTGGGAATGTCCAGCAGGATTTCGGTTTCGCCGTTGGGATAGACCGCGCGGAACTGGAATGACTTTCCACGCAGGTGCATGTGCGCCCGCATGCCAGCCAGCCGGGAGGCTTTCGGAATCACCAGCGAAGCGTCCACGCGGAAGTTGCCGTTGCCGGGAGGGATGGTCAAGCTTGGATCCATCACCTGCATAGCGACGATGCGCTCCGTCGGAGCCTTCTTCGCGAAAATCAGTCCCAGACGAGTGCGATCTCGCGAGGCCTTGCCGGTGGTGGTGTAATGCATCTGGAACACGAGCGTGGCGCCAGCCTTGATCAGGCGCGCCTGCCCGGGCTTCCAGATCTGCGGCGAACTTCCAGGTGCGTAGCCGGCCAGATATTCCTGGTTGTTGGTTCCCGTGCCGGTGTCGATCACCACGATGGCATGATGAACCACCGTTCGATCGGCGGGCCGCACTTCCGCCATCTCCACCCATTTGTCTTCAGTGAAGTGCGTTGGAACCTGGATGTATTGATAGTCGATGACGCCCTTGGCGGGAACTTCAAACTCCTCCGGCATTTCAAAAACCATGTCCGGTTTGGGAATGCGCCATCCCTCCGGAAAAGCGATTGGCTTAGGAGCGTCCGCCGGGTCGCCTTCTTTCGCGCCCCCGTCGACCCATGCAAGGAGTTTTTCTTTTTCGGCCGGAGCCAGCGAAAGATCGTTACTGAACTTGCCGTAGTGCGGATCGGCTTGCCACGGGGGCATTTTCCCGTTGAATACAGCCGCGCGAATGGCTTTGGCCCAGGGGCGCGTTTGTTCGTAAGTCAGCAGCGACATCGGGGCGGCTTCTCCGTCACGATGACAGCTCTGACAGCGTTTCTGGAGAATCGGCTCGACGTCTTTGTGAAATGTCGGCGCCGCGGAAGTTGCGGTTTTCTCGGCTGGCTTCGCGGGCGCTGGCGTCCCAGCCTGAAGACCCACGCTCAGGATCGCGATGAGGAGAACTCCGCCCCGCATGATTTTAGTCTATGACACATCGCGCCCAGGGGGGGACTGAGGGCGAGCGAATTCCAGCACCTCCTGCTTGGGGATGCCCGGCTCGAAACAGCGGCGGCAGCGCGCTTCATACATGCCGGTGGCGCCCACCACGATCAGGTCCTGCGATTCGACGAGCCTCTGGGTATGCTTGGCGGGATTGCCGCAGCGCATGCAGATGGCCAGCATCTTGGTGATCGATTCAGCCAGGCACAGCAGCTCCGGCATGGGAGAGAAGGGACGGCCCAGATAATCCGTGTCGAGACCGGCCACGATCACCTGCTTGCCGGTGTCCGCCAACTGGGTGGCGACATCCGCGAGCTCCGGGCCGAAGAAATTAGACTCGTCGACGCCGATGACCTGCGTTCGCCAATCCATCTGATCGAGAATCTCCTTGGCGTTCGAGACCACTGTCGACTTCATGCGCTGGTCTCCGTGGGAGACGATTTCATCGGAGGAATAACGGTCGTCAAGAACGGGCTTAAAAACCTGCACCCGTTTGCGGGCGATCTTGGCGCGGCGCAGCCTGCGAATCAGCTCCTCGCTCTTGCCCGAAAACATGGGTCCGCAGACGACCTCAATCCAACCGATGTGGCCGGTGACAATGTCCATAATGTAACGAACTTGTCAGAATAGCACGCACGTCAGATTTTACAATTTGTTTACATTTAGGCCGTAATGTAGGCTTTCGAAGACGTGTCCCACGGGGTATGAGACACAAAACTTATTTGCTCTCTCTGGTCCTGCTGCTTTCGCTGGGATCTGCGGCGTTTGCGCAAAACCTGGCGCTCCAGAACAACTCCGTGCTGAACTCTCTCCAGAGCATCACCGCTTCGACAATTCCCCCGAGCGGCGATGTAAATCCCTACGGCGTCGTGGTCGTTCCGAACGGATTCCCCGCGGGCGGCAGCACTGCGACGGGAGACGTCCTGGTATCGAATTTCAACAGCAATAGCAACCTTCAGGGCACCGGAACCACGATCGTCAATATTACTCCGACGGGCCAGCAAACCGTCTTCGCCACATCGACGCTGATCGGGCTGGATACAGCGTTGGGAGTGCTTTCGCGCGGCTTCGTGATCGTGGGAAACCTTCCGGTGACGTATCCGGGCGGTGTTGCGACGCCGGGGCAGGGATCGCTCCAGGTCTTCGATCGTAATGGAAATCTTGTGACAACCATTAACGATGCGAAGCTGCTGGATAGCCCGTGGGATCTGACTGTCTACGATCAAGGCGCCACGGCGCAGGTGTTCGTCAGCAACGTTTTGAGCGGCACCGTGACCCGGTTGAACCTGTCCGTCGGCGCCGCCAGCGTGACGGTGGTCAGCAAGACTCAGATCGGTTCCGGCTATGCTACCGCGCCGAACGCGGCCGCGGTGGTCGTCGGGCCCACCGGCTTGGCGTACAATTCCAGCAACAATACGCTGTACGTGGCATCCACCGGCGATAACAAGATATTCGGAATTCCCGATGCCGGTCAAAGGAGCGCTAGCGGCGGTCAGGGGTTTGTGGTGTTCGGGAATCAAACGGTGCTGCACGGCCCGCTGGGATTGGCGCTGACGCCGAACGGGAACCTGATTGCCGCCAACGGCGACGCAGTGTTCGCCGGAGGCACGCAGAACGAATTGGTGGAGTTTACGCAGCAGGGATTCCTGCTGGCGCAATACGAGATGGACGCCGGCGCGCCGGGCAGTGCGTTTGGGGTTGCCAGCATCGCGCTCCAGGATGTGATCCATTTTGCCGCCACGGATGACAATCTGAGCACGGTGACCATCTGGACAATTCGCGTCGGGCCCTGAAGAACCCTGAAAACGATGTCCGCGGGCGGACGGGTCCTGTAGAGGATTGCCGTTCGCCCGCGCATGAGAAAGATCGAAGAGACGCCTCTTGCCCGGTGATATCGCTCAACCGGGAAGCGACCGCTGAACCTCAACGGCACGACTCATCGTGTGACGGTGGCGCGGGGAGCCTCGAGGACTTTCCGCGCTCGCGTGAACCGGAACCGATGAGGGAACCGATCTCTTGCTTACACAATAATTGGCGAGTGGCGAAAGTCCGGGCGGGAGAAAACGCCAAGTTGAGGAATCGGCTGGAAATCTAGTTTACACGCGAGCCGCTAATGATGTCCGCACAGCGGCCGCGATCTCCTCCACGGATGATTCGGGCAGCTCAGGATAGATCGGCAGAGAGAGAATGCCGCTCGCGACGCGCTCGGCTTGCGGGAGGCTGCCGGGCGGGAACGCGGGGTCGCGATAGGGAGCCATCATATGGATCGGCTCGGGATAATGGATCGCGGTCTGGATTCCTTGGGCGGCCAGATCCTTCTGGATATCCCAGCGATCTTCGCTCTCGATGGCATGGACATGATAGACATGGCGGGCCCAAGGCAGTTCACGCGGAGGTTTGATGCCGGCGCCTTTGAGCGCTTGCGCGTACAGTCCCGCACGGCTTCTGCGCGCTTCAGTCCAGGCTTCCAGATGCTTTAGCTTGACTCGCAGGATCGCCCCTTGCAAACCCTCCATGCGATAGTTGTAGCCGCGCAGAATGTGATGGTAGCGGGACTCTTCGCCCCAGTTTCGAAGCAGGCGGACGGTGCGCGCCAACTCCGGATTATTGCTAACCACGCAGCCGGCTTCGCCGAACGCTCCCAGATTCTTGCCGGGGTAAAAGCTGAAGCACGCGATATCGCCGATGCTGCCCACGCGCCGACCCTTATACTCGGCCGCATGCGCCTGGGCGGAGTCCTCGATGACCACCAGTCCGTGCCGTCGCGCGGTCTCCATGATTGGGTCCAGGTCCGCTGGATGGCCGAAGAGGTGCACCGGCATGATGGCCTTGGTGCGAGGCGTGATCGCAGCAGCGATTTGCGCGGGGTCCAGATTGTAGGTCTCCGGCTCAATGTCGACAAAGACAGGGCGCGCGCCGGCATATAGAATCGCCGCCGCCGTGGCGACGAAGGTGAACGGAGTGGTGATGACTTCATCGCCTGCGCCCACCCCCGCGGCCAACAATGCCAGGTGCAGGGCGCTGGTCCCGGAGTTTGTTCCAATGCAGTGACGGGTGGATTGAAACGCGGCGAATTCCTCTTCAAATGCGGCGACTTCCTTGCCGAGAATGAACTGGCTGGATTCGAGCGTAGCGGCGATGGCTGCGTCGATTTCGGCCTTGATGCTGTGATATTGGGCCCTCAGGTCGCCGAAGGGGATCATCGCTGGACTCCTGCGCTCGCCGGGCTTTTGAGGAACTCGCCGGCACAACGGAGCCTGGGGCGGCGAATGTTGACACGCTTCTTTCCCGTTTGGATGGCCGCCCCGGCTCTGTGCCGGCTTCTCAGTGACGGAGCCTGGGTTGGAGCTGTTCCTTGCGGGAATTGAGGGCCGCGACCGGCCCTTTGAGGGCTCCCAAGAAAAGTGTCGCTATAATGAAAGTCTTTGGCTGACCTGCCGAGTTTATCCATCGTTATTCCAGCGTACAACGAGGAGCGAAGGCTCCCTCCGACGCTTGCTGCTGTGCGTGCGTACCTGGACGCCCGCGCTTATCCGGACGCCGAGATTATCGTCGTGGACGACGGCTCGCGCGATGGCACGGTTGCGTTGGTGGAGGCCGTCGCCCGCGAAGACTCGCGCGTCCACCTGCTGCGGAATCCGGGCAATCGCGGCAAGGGATATTCGATTCGCCATGGCATGCTGGAAGCCCGCTGCGAGTGGGTGCTTTTTTCGGACGCCGACCAATCCGCGCCGATTGAGGAAGTGGACAAACTACTGCGCGCCGCGCAGGAACGTGGAGCTCGGGTGGCCATTGGCTCCAGGGCGCTGGACCGGTCGCTGATCGGCGTTCATCAGGGCCGCTTGCGTGAGATCATCGGGATCGTTCTGAACCGCGTGATGCGCGTGGTCACAGGGCTGCCTTTCGCCGACACGCAGTGCGGCTTCAAGCTCTATGCGCGCGACGCCGTGCGGCTGATCTTCACCCGGCAGCAGCTGGACGGCTTCAGCTTCGACGTGGAAGACCTTTTCATCGCCCGAGTTCTGGGCATTCCGGCGACAGAAGTGGGAGTCCGCTGGAATAATGTGGAAGGCACCAAGGTAGGGGTGATGGTGGGGCCGCAGTTTTTCCTGGATTTGCTGCGAATTCGATATTACAGACTGGCAGGGCGCTATCGGCGCTGAGGGTATGTCAGGATGTTAAGAGCATGGCTGACGATATTCAAAAACGCCTGAGGGCTTTGGTTCAAAAGATCGCCGAGAAACCGATCCCGCAAGATCCTGAAGAATCGCTGTTTGAGGGCGGTGTACTGGACTCCTTCGCGCTCACCGATGTGGTGGGCGCGATTGAGGAAGAGTTCAAAATCAAGATTCCGGACAAGGACCTGACGCCGCGCAAGTTCGATTCCATCGCGCGCATGGAAACGTACATCACCGATCACGGCGCATGAGCGCTTATCTCCATGCCTTCGGAGCGCACCTGCCTCCGCGCGTGGTTTCAAACGCTGAGTTGGCTGACCGTTTGAAGTGCACGCCTGAATGGATCGAAAGCGTTTCCGGGATTCGTGAACGCCGCTGGGCTGGGGAGGAGACAACCGTTGCCGATCTGGCTTTCGCCGCGGCTGAGGATTGCCTCACTCGGGCTGGGGCGGACCGGTCGAAGCTGGGGATGGTGATTGTTGCTTCCGGCAGTGCGCCGCCCGGCTTCCCGGGGCCGGCGGCCGAAGTTGCCGCGCGGCTGGGACTCGAAAACGCTCCGGTGCTGGATCTGCCCATGGCCAGCGCAGGCAGCCTGTTCGGCATGGCGCTGGCATCCCGGCTGGCCGATTCGCTGGGCGATATTCTTGTCGTCGGGGCGGAAAAGATGTCGGCGGTGATTCAGGCGTATCCGCTCGACCAGAACACGGCGATCTTGTTTGGGGACGGCGCTGGGGCTGTTCTCATCAGCAATCGCGAAGGCCCGCGGCGCATTTTGCACAGCGTGCTCCACACCAGCGGCGAGCTTCGCCAGGAACTCTCCTTCGATTGGAAATCGGCCCTGAAAATGAACGGCGGCAGCGTGATTTTGCACGCGGCACGCAAGATCCCGTCGGCCATCCGCGAAGTTCTCGAGCATGAATCCATCGCTCCCGCCGATGTGTCGACGTTCCTGGTGCATCAAGCCAACCAGAATCTGCTGGTGCGAGTGGCGAAGGCTCTGGCTGTCCCAACCGAACGCGTGTTTTCGAATATCGCGCGGTATGGCAACACCTCCTCGGCGTCTTTATTGATCGCCGCAGCGGAGTGCGAGTCGATCTCCACAAGGGGCGCAACGGAGCCTGTCGCGGCGAGACGGCCCGCCGATTCCGGTCCTGAGGAGGGCCGCTCCGGCCTTGCGCGGTTCTCCGCAAGCGGCGCAACGGAGCCTGTCGCGGCCGGACGGCCCGCCGATTCCGGTCCTGAGGAGGGCCGCTCCGGCCTTGCGCGGTTCTCCGCAAGCGGCGCAACGGAGTCTGTCGCGGCCGGGCGGCCCGCCGATTCCGGTTTTGAGGAGGGCCGCTCCGACCCTGCGCGGTTCTCCGCAAGCGGCGCAACAGAGCCTGTCGCGGCGGGGCGGCCCGCCGATTCGGGTCCTGAGGAGGGCCGCTCCGGCCCTGCGCCGCTGCGTGAGAAGCCGGGGCCGGTGGTTTTCGCAGCCTTCGGAGCCGGGTTTCATTGGGGAGCCCTGGTAGCGGCTTGATCGCGCTGATATAATCACATGTTCCGGGGAGGCTTTATGAAATTCGGCTCTATCAAACTATGGGCTCTTGCGTTTGCGTTGGGCGGTGTGTTGTGCGCCAACGATCTCGATGACCGCTATGCGGCGTTAAAGGACGCCCAAACTAAGAAGGACCCCGATGCGGTGAAGAAGCTGGCGGTGGAGTGTTCCAAGCTGGCTCGGGTGGAAGCCACGGCGCCTCAGCCTGCCGATGCTGCGGCGGTCGCGGATTGGAAGCAGCGTGTGGAATTCGCCAAGCAGGTGGATCTGTTCGCGGAGTACTCTCTGGCGACGACCGCCATCGCCACGGCCGCCGAACCCGACAAGATGGAGGAGTTAGTGGATGCTCTGCTGGTGCTCAATCCCAAGAGCCAATATCTGACCTTGTGCTCCTCGACGTACCTGGCGGGGCTGGCGAAGACGCCCGAGAAGCAACTGGCCGCGGCTCAAAAACTTCTCACCGCCAACGGGAATAATGAAGAGGCGCTGGAGGTGCTGGCGCTGGGCTATAGCAGCAGCAACCCTGAGCGCGCCAGCGGCTACGCCACGCGCTTGATCACGGTGATGAAGGGCGAAAAAAAGCCCGATGGCGTTACCGATGCGGATTGGGAGAAGCAGAAATCCGCGAAGCTGGGCAATGGATATTACATTGCCGGTACGGCAGCCTGCACGAAATCCGGTTGGATCGATTGCGACCGCAATTTGAAGTTGGCCGTGCCGTATGTGAGCAAGGATCAAAGGACGCTGGGCATTACCTATTTCTATCTGGGCTTGGCGGATTATCAAATCGGCAAAGTGACCAGCGACAGGACCAAGATCCAGGAAGGCCAGAAATACAGCGAGCAATCCGCCGCGATTCCCGGCCCGATGCAGGCGCAGGCGTACAAGAACGCGACTGCGATGAAAGCGGAGTTGGCGGCTCCACGCCGGTAACTGAATTGGCCATGAATTCACGTGAATGTACGTGAATTGAACAGTACCTTTCGCATGCATGGCCTATCGTCAAGTTGTCCCGTTTGCGATGGGACAAAGTGTCGCGAAGGCGCTGTCGCGAAATGAAAAGCCACCACTCCTTCCACGTCTATTCAACAGTTAGCGGACGTTCAGGCGCTGGACCTTCGCATGCACATGAAGATGCGAATGGACGTGACGATGCGAAAATCGCAGGTTCCTTTTGCCCGGCCGGACTCGTCCGGCCAGGTGTACGCTATTGTGCCAGCGCACGGCGGATCCAACGCGGACAAGGTTGCACGACAACTGAGCCACGAGCTTTCGGAGAGCGACGGACTCTCCGTGTTGCTGGCCGATTTTTGCACGCATGGCTTCCCGCTTTGGGACCGGCCTCAGGCGCCGCAGCGCTTGGACGGCCGCACCTGGGGAGCATTCCTAAGAAGCAGCGACGATGTGTTCGACACTCTGGAGGCTCGGGAAGCGCACCCTCGCAACATTCGCCGGTTGCTGGATCATGCTCGCGGGCGCTATCAGGTTACGTGCGCCGATCTCTCCGAGGCCAAGGAATCGTCGGCACTGGAAGTACTGCGCCATGCCGACTCGATTTTCCTGGTGACCACCTCCGACAGTTCCTCCGTCGAGTTGGCTCGGTATAGGGCTGCTTGGCTGCGCTCGATGGATCTGGAAGAACGGTCCGCGGTGCTGTTGCATCGGGTCTCTGGCGGGATCAGCGGCGCGGAGGCTGAGGATCGCACCGGCCTTCCCGTGTGCGCCGCCGTGGACAATCATGAGGAACTGAGCCGGTTGTCCGGATGGCTGGCTGCGCCGCACGCGCCACGCCGCGCAGAAGTGATTCCCATTCGCCGCGTCGGCTGAGAATCATTTTGTTGTCGCGCAAGAGGCAGCCGCCACGCTGTTAATTCGTTAACATCGAAGCAGGGGGCTCCTGCTGAAATGAGCAGACACCTGGCTTCGGCGCTTTACGTCGTGGTGATGATAGCGGTCATCGTGGGAGTCGATTTTCTGTTCTTCCGGGACCGCTTCTGGGAGCGGCTGATGGTGAATGTAGGATTTGTCCTGGTGGCCCTGGCTTTCTACATGAGGTTTCTGAAGCTTCCCTAAGAGGTAAGTTTGATTGATGATTTCGTTGGTTAATTCGGAATCAGCCGATCGAGGCGGTCGATAACAATGAACTCGACTTGGCTCTTTTGGGATTCGAGGTTCAGACCGAGCTGCTCCCGGAGAGCGGTAAAGACCGACTCAGGAAAACTATCGGCTGCTGGCGACACGTTCAATCCATCGCGGCCGGCGCCGCCGCGGTCTGGAGTGTAGCTCAGCGTGAAATCGTATTGGCCGTGGAGTCCGGTTCTGTCCAGAACTTTGCGGCCGGTCACCTGGGACAACACGCCGACCAAATCCGACATTGCCGCATTCGTGAACGTAAAGCTATAGTCGCTCTGTCTCAGGCTTGGCTTTCCGCCTTCCTGCGAAGGTCCGTGGAGTTTGGGAGCTCCTTTTCCCAGAATCAAGGCATAAACAGGCTGCTCTTTTAGTTCGCGATGAACAGATAAGTGGAAGCGCTCCGCAAGCAGCGCCTGAAGCAAGTTCGGGAGCTGTTCCTTCGCCATGGGCTGTTCGCACGTCGCCTCGATGTCGTATCTTTCCCCCGAAAAAGCGCTCGGGATGCCCGAGATCTGCAGCGGCGAAACATCGTAGGCGGACATGATGAGCTCGACCATAAACTGATTTGTGGCGGTAAAGCGCCTGCCTCCCGAAGCCAGCTCCGCCGGATAACGAGCGGCGGCGCCGCTGGTATCCAGTTTGACCGAGGCTACGGCGAATGTGCCGCATGATTGCGCTTCGAGGCCGCCGCTGAAAGAAGCAATGGGTAAGAGACAAAACACGAGTCTTGCCGCGCGAATCATGTCTGCGAGATTAGCAGAATTGGCCGGGCAGGGGACGGGACGGGACGCGCGCCGCGTCGTGATTCACAAGGACCCATTGCGAAACGGCGCGGGAGCGGCCCAGTGGCAAAGACGGCCGAAGGATCCGGAGATGTAAGGAACACACCCGAAACCCGATAATAAGCGACTTAGTACCCTTGCGGCTGATCGTTACGAGGCGCATTCGAGGTTATACTCGGGGCAGGAAGCAGAGGACAGTCATGATTAAACTCGTTGTCACTGTCATTATTTCCGTCAGCTCAATTTTTCTTTTCTGCTACTGGTTCCGGTATACGTGCCTGGTGAAGCGAACGCTTCTCCGGAGGCCGCGTAGTTTTTGATAGAACTCGCGCTCGTCGTCTTCGTGCCTTGATTGACCTGCTAGAGACTCGGGAAGCGTTGCACAAACGACCCTTTTCGACACGCTGCGCCGGGTTTTGGTGTAGGGCTTAGATGCGATAACATCATGGGTGAGATGCGGATCAACTGGATCGCGCTGGTTATCGCGATAGCCTTGGGGTACATTGGCGCATCGATGCAGTTCTGCGGAACTCACGCCATCCCTGAGTGGCTGAGGAAATTCTTCGCCGACGACCACAGTCGTTAGCCCGTACCACCACGTTGCACAAAGAACCCCTTGTGCAACGGAAGACACCCGCGCCGCTGATCGCGACGCGCGTGCGCATTTCAAAAAAGAGCAGGCCTAGTCTGGAGACGAAGAGTCCTTGCGCGCCAGTTCCTCTGCGAGAATAATCGCGTCGGCCAGTTCCTTCATGGGACGGCGCAGGCGGCGGCTCTCATTGCGCATGCGCAGGTAGGCTTCTTCCTCGGTAAGACTGTGGCGGCGCTGCAGGATGCCTTTGGCGCGCTCGACTGCCTTGCGCGTCTCCAGTTGCCGCTTCATCTCCTCGGTTTCAGCCGACAGCCGCGTGTTCTCCTCCTCCAGGAGACTCTTGGCGATGGCGTTGCCCATCTGCTCGCCGATGAACTGAATGGTGCTGATTTCCTCAACCGAGTGCTCATGCCGGTCGCGATGATGCACGTTGATGACGCCGATGGCTCTGCCTTTATTGACCAGCGGCACCGAAAGAAACGCCTCGTAGGTGTCTTCCACCAGGGCGGGGAACATCTTGAAGCGCGAATCGTGCGCGGCGCGGGAAGCCAAGGCCACGGGCGACTGGTGTTCCGCCACCCAGCCCGTCACGCCCTCGCCGATCTTCATCCGTAGTGTGCCCAAGTCGGCTGCGTGCGGTACAAGCGACGCGCGCAATACGAATTCCCCTGTATCTGTCTCCACCAGATACACCAGGCACGCATCGCAACCAGCAACACGCGCCGCCAATCCCACGATCTCTCCGAGCATTTCGTCCAACGACAACTCCGAGCTCACAATCCGGCTTACTCTGTGCAGTACCGAAATGTCGTCAGGTCCAGTCAAACTCATAGCTTCTGTAGCCACCATACAACGAGCGTAAGACGCTGAACCGCGCTGGTCCAATCAAAACTTTCTATCAAGTGAATCAGCGCTCAGGTCCAGTATAAACGGGTATAATGGTGCTGACATGCGGGACCAATGGGTAGCGCGGCGCTCCGGCGACCGAATCCGAACGCAGATGCACTATGCCCGCCAAGGGCGTATTACCGAGGAGATGGAATACGTCGCCAAGCGCGAGCGCCTCTCCGCCGAGACCATCCGCGACGAAGTAGCGCGCGGACGGATGATCATCCCGGCCAACATCCATCACGCCAACCTGGAGCCCATGTGCATCGGCGTGGCTTCCACGTGTAAGATCAACGCCAACATCGGGAATTCCGCCACCACGTCGAACATCGACGAGGAGCTCGAAAAGTTGCGCTATTCCATCAAATACGGCGGCGACACGGTGATGGATCTGTCCACCGGCGGCGACATTCCGCGCATCCGCAAAGCCATCATTGACGCCTCTCCGGTTCCGATCGGCACCGTTCCGATCTATGAGGCGATCGCTCGCGTGCGCCGCATTGAGGATTTGAATATCAATGTCATGCTCGAAGTAATCGAGGAGCAGGCCGAGCAGGGCGTCGATTACATGACCATTCACGCCGGAGTACTGGTGCAATACATTCCGTATACAACCCGTCGCGTGACCGGCATCGTCAGCCGGGGCGGGGCAATCTTAGCGGAATGGATGGTCAAGAATCATCGGCAGAATCTTCTCTACGAGCATTTTGAAGACATCTGTAAGATCTTTCAGAAGCATGACGTAAGCTTTTCGCTGGGAGACGGTTTGCGTCCAGGCTCGCTTGCCGATGCCAGCGACCGCGCCCAGTTTGCCGAACTTGAAACTTTGGGTGAGCTGACCAAGATCGCGTGGAAGCACGACGTGCAGGTGATGATCGAAGGTCCCGGGCACATTCCGATGGACCAGATCCAGATGCAGGTTGAAAAAGAAAAGGTCATTTGCCACGAGGCGCCTTTCTACACGCTGGGTCCTCTGGTGACGGATTTCGCTCCGGGTTACGATCACATTACATCGGCCATTGGAGCGGCCATGATCGGATGGCACGGCGCCTCCATGCTGTGCTATGTGACGCCCAAGGAACATCTGGGGTTGCCCAATCGCGAAGACGTCAAGCAGGGACTGATCGCCTATAAGATCGCGGCGCATGCGGCCGATATTGCCCGGCACCGGCCGGGAGCCCGGGATCGCGACGATGAACTGTCGCGCGCACGCTTCGCCTTCGATTGGAATCGCCAGTTCGAATTGGCGCTGGATCCGGAAACGGCTCGGGCGTATCATGACGAGACGCTGCCGGAGGAAGGCTTCAAGGACGCCGCGTTTTGCTCGATGTGCGGACCTAAGTTTTGCTCGATGAACCATTCGAACAAGACGCAGGAGTTCACCGAGGCCGACGCGGAAGCGGTACTGACCCAGATCGCGGCGCCCGCCGCGAAGTAAACGCCGTGGGGCATATTCCGGAGGGCACTGAGTGGTTCCTCGCGGAACTGGTGATGGAGATCACGGTCTGGGGAGCAACCCACAATGTTGTCCATCGAAATCTGATTCTCGTCCGCGCGGGCACCGCTGAGGAAGCTCATCAAAGAGCGACATATTGGGGTCGCCAGGGCGAGTCAACTTACCACAATCCCGCAGGCCAGGTTGTGGAGTTCAAGTTCAGGGGAATCTCCCAGCTGGACTCCATCATCGGGGACATTGAAGACGGCGCGGAGATCGCCTGGAAAGAATTCCAAGGCGTGCCAACGGATGAACTTAAGCGCTGGATTCCGCCGTTGGAGCAGCTAGCGGTTTTTATGCCTTCGCCTCTGTTTGCCGCTCGTGACCCGGACTACAGTTCCAAAGATGTAGTGGATCGATTAGCGAAAGAACTCGGCATAAAAGTCCGTGGCCAGAGTGATCCTTCCTAAATTGCGAGCCGGATTGCAACAAATCGCAGCAGAGGCGCTCTACGAGCGCGATGAGTGGCCACCATCAAGTCCTCAACGCGAAAATTCAGCGGGGCATGGAACAACGGGCCCAGAGGCAAAACGCGCACGCAAGTCGCTACAAATGTTTGCTATGTGGCGCAGCCTCTGCTACTGTTAGGTCTCATCTCGGAGGAGACTTACTTTGCTAAAAACGCGATTGCTCTGCCCGTTCCTGTTCTTAGCCGCGGCCATGTTGGCGCCTGCGGCCCATGCTGGGGCGGTTACGTACAGCTTCGGACTGACCGGGGTGGATTCCGGAAGCCTGGCGATAACGGAGACGTCCGGGCTCATCAGCAACATCACGGGCACATTCGACGGGTTGACGATCTCGTCTATTCTGCCCACCGGAGGGGGCTCCATCGGTGTTCCCGACGATGAATTTTTCACAACCCCCCCTTACCTCGATGGCAGCGGCGTATCATTCGCGCTCACAGCGGCGGATCCGGATGGATATGGATTCGTGAATCTGTCGTGGAATTCAGTGCTCAGCGCGTATTACGCGGAGCAATCGGTCACTTCGGCGAACACGGGCGGTGTCGCCTTCGGGCCGGATTCCCTCACGCTCCTGTCTGCTTCGGCGCCGGAGCCGGGTTCCGTGATCCTCGTGATGATTGGGCTTGCCGCGGGACTCGTCATGCGGAGCCGCATGGTTCAGGGCAGCTCCTCCGCCCGCTGAACTCTCTTCTCCCAGTTGGCTTTGCCTCAAAACGGAGACAAATAAGCTAACTGGTCCCTCCGAGACGGCCTTTCGAAGAGGATTCTAAGGGAGTATCGGGCCGGCGATCCAGGTTCCGGGCTCCTTTAAAACTGGCGAGCGCGACACACGCCGCCGCGAAGGTCATCAGTCCGCCCAGCAGCACACTCCAGGGACGGTAGCGCATTTCGACCAAGTGGTCGCCGGCTTCGATCACCACTCCGCGAACACCACCGTAGGCATCAAGGATTGGCGTGCGCTTACCATCCACGTAGGCTCGCCAACCGGGAAAGTACGGGTCGGTGAGGATTACCATGCCGCGGCATCCCATGTGCGCATCGATGCGCACATAGCTGGGCAGGTGTTCGGGCATCTGGATGTCGTCGGCCTCCGGTCCGCATTGGCCGAGATCGGGCGCGGGTTCGGTGAGCAAGACGGTGCGGCGGGGATCAATTGCCGGATCGTCCAGTTTACGATTTAGCAGGCTTTGGTGAACGCTCCAGACGCGGGGATAAGCCGCCGGGTTCTCGAACACTTTCAGCCCGCCCTTTCCGGTGAAAACCTCCTTCAGATCCGCGCTCTGCGGAGTTTTTCCAAGGTAGTACTTGACGCCGAAAAAGTCGCGGCTGCGGTTTGAGAAGACATCCATGGCCCAGATGTTCGAGAGCACTCCGGCAGTATAAGCGTTGACGGCTTCGATCCCGTACCAATCCCCGATGTTATAAGGAATCAGCGTGTCGTCATAGGCCACGCGGGCGGCAACTGGATCGTGAATGCGAATGTAATCGGCCAGGTCGCTATGCTGGCTCAACGGGGGCAGAAAACGATTGGCGGCAGGGTCAGCGCGGTTGGGAAACTGGTAGCCGTTGACGTTGGCCAGCTCGAATAAAACCAGGCAGATGACGGCGATAGAACCCGCGCTGGCCGAGATGGCTCCGCTTCTCAATGCCGCGAAGATGCCGGCGCCGAGCGCTGCCGCGAGAGCGGTGATCATGATGCGTTCGTCCCCGAGGGTTTTGGTTATAGAGAGGACCAGGCACAATGACGCTAGCAATCCGGCGAGGAGAGCCAAAGTCGATCCAGCCCGCCGCGACCAAAGGACACTCGACGGGTGCGGAAGCGCATCGATTCCAAAAGCGACCAGCGGCGCGATTCCCAGGGCGAAAACCACGGTTCCGGCTCCCGGCACGCGAGCCTTCTCAACCAAAGGGACGAGTGCGTAGAGAACTCCGTGGAGGAGGCTGTTCGGCCCCAAGGAAAATAGGATGCCTCCCAGGCTCAGCGCCGCCAGCCAGCGGACTTGCCGCTCTCTCCAAGCCAGAATCGTGCCTAGCAGAGCCAGCGTGAAGGCTACAACCCCAACGTAAGGGTTCGAACCCGGCATCGAACCTTGGGCGATTCCTGGAATAAAGATCCCAAGTAATCCCATGGGCTTGAGTGCATACTCTTCATGTATCGAATAAGGGACAGTTTCGTTGAAATGAAGCGGCTCCGGAGAGCCGCTCCAGCGCACCGCCAGCCGGCCGTATTCGAAGGTCGGAAGGGTCTGGAAGCCGCTAGCGAGCGCGGCCATCAGCAACGATCCCATAGCCAGCTTAGCCATCTGCCAATTGATTTTGTGATCGCGGACGCACAACCAAACCCACATTCCGGCTGCCGCAATCGAAACAAATAGATTCATTTGGTGATGGCCTGCCAGCCATCCGAAACCCAGGAAGAATCCGGAGAGCAGGGCACTGGCCCACGGGCGCTCGCCACGTTCCGCCCGGAAGAGATATAAGAAGACCAGCGGAGTCCAAACCGCTCCATTCACCATTTGCGGAGCGGGCGTGAAAGCCACATAGCCGCCCAGAGCGTAAACGCATCCCGCCAGAATCGACGCGATGCGGCTGCGGCCGAGATCGCGGGCAAAGGCGTAGGCGGTCAGCGCCGCCAGAGCCCGCATCAGCACGTAATACCAGTTCAGCGCGGATTCCCGGAGCCAGCCGTTTTTGAGCGGCGAAAGAAACAACAGCCAATTCAGCGGATAGGCCGACCCGGGCTGAGCCTGTCCGAAAAGAGGCTGGCCAAACCAACTGTTCGGATCCCACAAAGGAAAGCGGTGGTGGTGCCATTCGCCGGCCTGGAACTGAAACCAGGGCAGAATCAGGTTGGCCATGTCCGGCGTCTCAAGCCAGGTGTATTGGCGCGTCAGCACCAGCTTCCAATAGAATAGGATCACGATTGCAAGCAGGATCGTGGGGCCCAGCAATTGATGACGCTTCAGTTGCAAAGTGCCATGATACAGCACGAACTCAAGCCGTCACCGGTTCGATAGAACCAAGGTGGTGGTTTTCGGCCACTTGATTCCGTTCCTTGGATTAGGGCAAGATACATAGAATCAAGAAGTTACTCTTTGGCTTCTGAATTGCCATTCATGTTCCCGAGAGGCGATGGTATGAAATGGACGGCTCTAGCGGTAATCCTGGCCACGGCAATGTCGCCGGCCTGGGCGCAAGATCCGAATGCCGGTGACGCTCCCGACCACGGCGTGGCTCGGTTAAGTTTTGTGCAAGGCAATGTTTCGATGCGGCATGGCGACATGGGCGAGCTTTCGCCGGTGGCTGTGAACGTTCCGTTAGTGACGACGGATCGCGTGGAAACAGGCGACCAGGGATTCGCAGAAATCCAATTCGATTTCTTGAACATGATCCGGCTGGGGAACTCGACGGAAGTGCGGTTGAGCCAGTTGGAATACAAACACTACCAGGTGCAGATCGCGGCGGGAACGACCACGTTCCGGGTGCTGCGCGATAACGACGCGCAGGTGGAAATCAGCACTCCGACAGTTTCGATTCACCCCACGCACGCAGGCACATACCGCATTTCGGTGCGGCCGGACGGAATTACGGAAATTACAGTGCGCGCTGGGCAGGCCGAGATTTGGGGGCCTCGCGGATCGGAGAATCTGGCGCAGGGTCAAACCATGCAGGCTCGCGGGTCGGCGGACGATCCGGAGTTCCAGATTGTCTCGGCGATCCCGCTGGACGACTTCGACAAGTTCAACATCGATCGCGACCGGGTGATGCAGCAGAGCACCAGCGCTCGCAATCTTCCGCCGGATGTGGCTGGCGGCGAGTCGCTGGACCCTTACGGGCAATGGCAGAATGATCCAAACTACGGGCAGGTGTGGGTGCCGAATGAGCCGCCGGGCTGGGCTCCCTATCAGAACGGCAACTGGGTCGATGAGGATTATTACGGCTGGACCTGGGTCAGCGCAGATCCGTGGGGCTGGGCTCCTTATCACTACGGAAGCTGGTACATGGGTCCGTGGGGCGGTTGGGCTTGGTATCCAGGCGTCTTTGCCGGACCGCATTATTGGCGGCCGGCCCTGGTCGGATTCTTTGGATGGGGTGTCCCTGGATTTGGCGTCGGCATCGGATTCGGGTTTGGACATGTGGGCTGGGTGCCGCTTGGTCCGTTTGAAGCGTTCCATCCCTGGTACGGGGCGGGAGCCGTGGCTGGAGCCCGGGCGGGGGTCGGAGTAAATCTGGGTGTGGCGAATACGTTTCGCAATGCGCGGGTGGCTGGGGCAATCAGCAGCGTGAGTGCAGCCAATTTCGGCCGCGGAGCAGTGAGAGCGTCGACGATGGTGCGTCCCACCAACGCGGATCTGGCCCGGGCCAGCGCGATTCGCGGAGCGCTTCCGGGAATCCAGGCGACGTCGGCCAGCAGACGTGTGGCGGACGGTGCAGTGAATACTCGCGGGATGCCGCAGACCAACTCCAACACGCGGTTTGCGACCCGGCCGGCCGGTGCGAATACCGCTGCCCGCAGCGGAGCGGGAACGGCTCCGGCATGGCGGACGATGAATGGATACAATGCGGGCGGGACTTCCGCATCGACAGCGCGCGGGACTCCTGGAGCAAACGGAGCTCAATCGAACTATCGCGGCGGAGCGCAGCAGGGTTCGTATGCGACTTCGCCACAGGGCAGGGCTCCGGCGCAGCAGCAGCCGCTGCGGATGAATCCGCAGATCGTGCAGCAGCGGAGCGCAACTCCGTATCAGGCTCCGGCGCCCGCCCAGCACAGCGCACCCGCTCCGGCGCGGGGTGGTGGAATGAGCGCCCCGAGCCACGGAGGCGGCGCTCCCAGCCATGGAGGAGGCGGCGGGCACGGCGGCCATCGCTAAACGAGTTTTTATCTTCTTCCCTCGTGTGGCCCGGTGAGGCGTAAGCTTTCGCCGGGCCTATTTTTTTAATATTTCCCGCAGCTGTGACGCCAGGGCGTCCGGATGGGCGAGCTTCAGAACCTGGAATCCGGCGGCGAGTCCAGCGGCAACGCCCGCGTCGGAATCTTCAATCACCAGCGGGGCGCGGGCTGCTAATAACTCGGCGGCACGGAGATAGGGGTCGGGAGCAGGCTTCAAGTTCGGGACTTCCATTCCACATACAAGCGCTTGAAAACACTGGCGGATTCCGGCGCGATCCAAGGGCGGTTCGACTTCGGAGCGATGGCTTGAGGAAACCACTGCTAACTTATAGGAATTGTGCAGGTCGTGGATTAGATTTATGGTGCTTGGCGCGAATGGCTGAGCTCCGGCAAGCTTGGCCTGGAAGTTCTTCTGCTTCAATGGATAAGATGGCCAAATCTCATCCGCGGAAATAGGCGGATGGCGGGCGGCGCCGAGGCGTTCGAGCATGGCCCGGTCGGAGACGCCGATGCATTCGCGTTGATAAAAGGGCCAGGTGAGGTCGATGCCGAATGGAATGAGAACCTCGCGCCAGCAGGCGAAATGGACCGGCTCGGTGTCGGCGAGAACGCCGTCGAAGTCGAAGAGGATGGAATCGAACACTCGAACCAGATTAGCTGGAATTTGGCCCACCGAACTAGTGCTGCATCAGATTACCAAGTGGCAATTTACATATCGAGGGACTCACCAAACAAACCATGCTCACAAACGAAGAAGAAAAGACACTGCGCTCGATTCTTGAACCACTAGAGGAAGCGAACCGCAGACTAAATCAAGCAATTGCTCAAGGGAAGATGCCCACACATCCGACAAGCCTGAATGACGCAGCGGAGGCGCTAGTCCGACGCGTTCAAATTGTTCCGAGTTGAATGGTTGAACATGCCGATTGCCAAAACCTAGCCATGAGCAATTTTTGGGGCCGCCCCCAAACTGACCCACTACCACAATATTGGTAGTGGGTCAGTTTGAAATTGCCTTTAGTATCAAAGCCTTGACGGCATGTCCGAGCCTAGGCATATACTGTATCCATGGCAACCAAACGCCCGCGCGATCCGATCCAATTAGCCCACCAAGTTTTCCTCGAATCCATCGGTGAATTACCCAAGACGGAGCCTCCAGCCGCCAAAGATCCAGCAGCCGTCGCGCTGGGCCGGAAGGGCGGAATGGCTCGCGCTGCTGCCCTTGCACCAAAGAAGCGCTCACAGATAGCGGCGAAGGGTGCTAAGGCACGATGGGACAAGAAACCGTGAGCGACGGCGCATATTTTCTCAGCTATGATTCCGACAGCAACATCCGCCTAGCAGAGTTCTCGGCCCTCGCAAAAAGCCTTGGCGCACTACCATGCGGCAGCGGAAAGTGGATATTACGAACCCATGTGACGAATGTGGGCACCTGGAACAACCTCCGCCCCTTCTGGAATAACGGTGGAACGCTGTTCCTGATTCAGATCTTTCCAGGAAGCCTCGCCTATTCGCTCCCGGAGTCCCTCACTCACGATCCGCTTAAAATTCTGCTGGAAGGTCTCGAACCTTACACTGGCAAGAAGTAAATCGATAGCATCCCCCTCAGCCGGATTATCCGGGACTATTAAGATTCCGCCGGAGGACCTTGTTATCGTCATTTTCTACTTGACTCTTTTCTTAGCGCTAAGGTATACTTAGACTATGAACAAGCTCGATACTGCCAAGCGTGCTCAGATAGTTACGGGGATTATTGAAGGTTGCAGCGTACGCTCGATTTCGCGCATGACTGGGGCCTCCAAGAACACGATCCTGAAGCTCGTGGTTGAGCTTGGCGATGCTTGCTCGGATTACATGAACAAACACCTCGTAAACCTTTCTTGCGAAAGGATTCAATGTGATGAGATCTGGGCTTTTGTTGCGGCCAAGCAAGCGAACGTCACCGAGAAGCTTTTGGAGCGCAATCCGCACGCTGGCGACTGCTGGACGTGGGTCGGCATGGATGCCGATACCAAGCTGGTATGCTCCTGGTGGGTCGGCAAGCGCGATTTCCTCACGGCCAAGCTGTTCATCGAGGACTTGGCCAGCCGTCTCGCTAACCGCGTCCAATTGAGCACGGACGGCAACCGGCTGTACCTCGGCGCGATCAAAACGGCTTTCGGCAACGATATCGATTACGCCATTGTCCATAAGCTTTACGGTGGAAGTTCTAAGGCGTTCGAGACAGAGAACCGCTATAGCCCGGCCACTTGCACCGGCTGTGACAAGAAAGCCAAGATCGGCAAGCCCAATATGAAACTCGCCAACACCAGCTTCGTGGAACGCCAGAACCTCACGATGAGAATGGGCATGCGGCGCTTTACCCGGCTCACGAATGCCTTCTCAAAGAAGGCAGAGAATCACATTGCCACGCTGGCAATTTTCTACATGCACTACAATTTCGTTCGCATCCACCAGACCTTGCGCGTCACCCCGGCGATGGCCGCTAATGTCACGAGCCGTCTTTGGGCGATTGAGGATTTAGTGGGACTCCTGCCTTAGTTGCCAGGGATCGCGTGGCGCGTGGCCCAAATTTCTTAGCCAAACCCCTCAATTCCCGCAGCGATATTGGACTTCCAAGCGCAGCGTCCTTGCGCGTTGAAAATTCCTGATGCCATCCCTTTGTGGCTACTAACGCGTCAATATGCTCATTTACGGACGGCGCACTTGAAGCGAAGCGCATAGATTCATAGACGTGGAGCGCCGATTGTTTAATGTTCATCCCCAATCGTTGACTACGATAGTTGAGCCACATCGTAGCGTTATGGTATCCCGCCCCTATACTCATAAATCCAGGGAACTGAATCCCGTGAACAATCCCGAACTTGTTTTCAAAGTTGCCTATGAAGTAAAGCAACGCCATCCCGTTTTGGTCGAAAGCTCCAACAACCATCTGGCATCCAAGTGGATATTCACGGAACTCCTCCATCATCCGGGCGTGCTCAGGAGGTGGCAGCATCAATGGATTCGGAAGCATGTAATTATATTTTGTGGCAATCACCTCAGCCCTAAAACGTTCAGCACGAACGCCCGTGGCTACCTCTGAAAGCGTTCTCCAAATCGATCCGTGCGTACGCGGCTCATTTAACGCTGCAAGGCGTTCATCGGTGGCTGTAAAGACCTCAGCAGCGACTTGGACATTATCGGCGGACACGGCGAACAGATCGTGCCCCACAAAAAGCTTGTGGAGCGATTCCGTGGAGTCTGTATCTGTCGAGCCGAGCGTGTCCGCCATCAGAATCATTGCATCCGGCCTAATCAGAGAAGGATTTAAGATCCCATAATCCGTCGTACACAAAGCACCGATTCCGATAGTCACCAGAGATTCCTCCTTGTAGTTCACACAAGGATACCTCCAATATTTTAGTGGTGGCCTAAAACTCGGCTGGGATGGAGCAACTACAGGGATGCTCAGGACTCACCTCCAAAACACGCCGACTGCCAAACTTTACTGTGGAAAAATCGAAACTGACCCACTACCACAATATTTAACATAATATGTGTTATCAGCAGTTGGCTCGCCCTTGCAATCGGGTGCCTTTTCCTGTGCGCGGTTCCCGTTCATGTCCGTGGAAGATCCTTCTTGTTCCTAGCGGTTTAGCTTTTCTTGGCGGGCCTCCTCTCACGACTCCCGGGCTAAGTTCTAGGCACAGGAGGGCCAAATCATGGCCGAACACGATAGAACCGAGAAACCTTTGGACAAACGGCTCGAAGGCGAACACGGAACCCGAGACCGGGTGAACGACCCCCGCCGGCATTCCGGGGAGTTCGCGCGCCAGCATCACGAAGCTGCCGACACGGTGGATGCCGCACTAAAAGGTCTGGAAGACCAGGGCGAAAAGAACCGCGACGAGCTCCTGAAAGGAACAAGCGACGTCGGCGAGCAACCGGAGCCGACTCCGGAAGAAATCCAGCAGAGCAGCGGAGTGGGCGAAGCCCAAGAAGGCGAGGAGAGCTGAGATGGCAGCCGCAGTCACCGGAAGCAAGACCGTAACGAAACCAGCAGCGAATCACACCGCCGCGTATCTGACTACGCTGATGGCAACTCCGGTGGAGCAGTTCACCATCCTTCAGCTTCACGACCTGGGGGAGGCACTCCGGGCGCAGAGCGGGGGCGACGAGCCTACCGAGACAATTGGGGCCCTCCTGAAGTAGCGGGTTACTTCACCGGTGCAAGCCGCCGCTTCCTTCGGGAGGCAGCGGCTTGTCCGACCAGCGAAGCGAATTGTCCCCCCTCGAGGAGATTCTTCGCTGGTTCCGCGCACCCTCTCACTTGGAAAGGCAGCGCGAGCTTCTCGACCCTGAAGGCTGGACGCAAGTTCTGGAGCTGTATTCCCAGGCTATGCAGGTGGCGGTGGCGATGACGGATGACAAGGGGCGGCTTTTGGGCGCTTGTCATAATCCTCAGCCGATCTGGAGCCTGGCTCGCGATCCGAAATCCGATACGGCCGCCCGGTGCATCTTTTGTCTGCATTCCAATGAAGCGGAGGGTGCAGGCTGCACGGCAGCGGCTGACGCTCATCGAACCGGATCAGTAGTGCTGGTTCATGACCCTGCCGGATTGGCGCACGTCGCCGTCCCGCTGGTTTTGGGCGACCGGCACTACGGAACGCTGCTCGCGGGACAGGTCTTCGATCGAGATCCGGAGCCCGCCGGTGTGAAGTGGGCGGCCAAGGAGTTCGGGCTCTCCGAGCAGATGTTGCGGGACGCGGCGGCCCGGCAAGTTCCGATGAACCGCACCAACCTGGGGATGTACGGGAGCTTGCTGCTCGCGCTGGGCCAGGCGGTTCTGGGGCAGCGGCACAGCAGCATTCTGAAGCGGAAGCTGTTCGTTTCCGATACGGAGCTTCAGTCCGTGAACCAGGAACTGCAGGCCGCGAATGCGCAGCTGGAGCTGAAGGTGGCGGAGCTGAGCAAGTCCAACGGCGAAAAGAGCGTCCTGCTGCAGGAAGTTCACCACAGGGTGAATAACAATCTGCAGGTGATCGCCAGCCTGCTGCGGATGCAGGCCGAATCTTTCGGGGACAATCAGCTCGCGGAAGCGTTAAGGACCAGCCAGCACCGGATCGAATCCATGGCGTTGATTCATGCGCAGCTTTACGACGCCACCGACTTGCGGCACGTGGATTTCGCGGAATATTGCGAGCGGCTGGCGGAGAATCTACTAATGTCCTATGGGGTGGACCGTGACCGGATCGCTTTGTCGGTGAAGATGGGCGGCGTCACCTTGAGTGTGGACCAGGCGATTCCGGCCGGTTTGATTTTGGGTGAATTGATTACGAACGCGATCAAGTACGCGTTTCCGGACGGGCGGCGCGGTTCGATTCGCCTCGAAGGCGGTCACGACCAAAAGCGCGTCAGTCTCGCCTTGATCGACGACGGAGTGGGATTTGACCAAGCCCGGCATGGAACTTCCCGCGGATTGAATATCGTGAGCATCCTCTGCAAGCAATTGCGCGCTACGTCTGAGCAAACCCGTGGGCCTGGCGTGGTTTTTCGGATGACGTTTCCAACGTCTTAGAGAAATGGGCCCCGCTTTCCTTGAAGAAAGCTGCAACGCGTAAACCCCAGCGATCCCGTTCCAGTGGGATCGGCGGAGCCGGAATTGGCTGGCTGCCAGTGGCGCAGCTCATCGGTTTCGATCCGCGGGGCCCGGACGAAATCATCGGCTGGTAAAATAGTTCCCGCTAGAACCGAACCGGCGGCCACCTCCCCCGAGACTGACACACCAGTCCGGCTCTTCGCGGAAATCTGTTATCAGTTGTATCAGGGACCAGGACTTCGGCAAAGCTCGATCCAGGGGTTTTCAACAGATCCTTGTGGCTTGCTTCCGGGCACTTAGGAAGGCTCGATTGTGGGTATGCTGTGCATAAATCAAACACGACATGAAATGTAAAGGCCGCGATGTCTTTTCGGGTAGAACCATCGACTTAGAGTTCGACCGGGCGATTTTGAGCGTCACGGCGGGACCGGCAAAATCGCGGGAGCCGGTGTATATCACCCCTGGATTCATCGATTTGCAGGTTAACGGCTGCGCCGGCGTGGATTACAATTCGGCTAAAACGGCTGTCGAAGAGATCGGCAGATCGATCCGAGGACTGTATTCCACCGGTGTGAGCAGGCTGCTTCCGACGGTGATCACAGGTGCTCCGGAGGAGATGCTGGGGGCTTTGCGGAATCTGGCAAAGGCGAAGGAGGCTCTGGCGGAAGGGGCATCGATCGAAGGGTTTCACGTGGAAGGCCCGCACATTTCGCCGGAGGATGGTCCGCGAGGCGCGCATCCGGCGCGATGGGTGAGGGCTCCCGATCTGAATGAGTTTCGGCGATGGCAGGAGGCCACGAACGGAGGCGTCCGGCTGGTGACGCTTTCTCCGGAATGGCCGGAGGCCACGCGCTACATCGAGCACATCACTAGTAAAGGAGTGGTGGCCAGCATCGGGCACACGAAGGCCACCCAGGCGCAGGTTCAGGACGCGATTCGGGCGGGTGCGACCCTTTCAACGCATCTTGGCAACGGGGCCCACGCGACCCTGCCCCGGCATCCCAACTATCTATGGGAACAGCTCGCCGAGGACCGGCTGTCGGCCAGCTTCATTGTGGATGGGATGCATCTGCCGGATTCGTTTCTGCGCGTGGCGGTGAGGGCGAAGGGAATTGGACGCAGCGTTCTGGTGACCGATGCCGTCGCGCCGGCGATGTGCGAACCTGGCGCCTACCGGCTGGGCGAAGTCGAGATCGAACTGCGGCCGGATGGGCGAGTGACGATGCGCGGAGGCGAACGGCTGGCGGGATCGAGCCTGCGCATGGATCACGCCATCGGCAATGTGATGAGGATGGCGGGAGTTTCCCTGGGCGAGGCCGTGGACATGGCCACGCGGAATCCAGCTCGCGTGGGGCGGATCTCCGGACGGGATCGAGGCCTGGAAGTGGGCGACCGCGCAGATCTGGTGCGATTCACGATCGAAGATAAGCGTTTGCGCGTGCTGGAAACTTTTGTGAGTGGACGGTGCGTTTATTCTTGCACGGACGCTTCCTCGGGGCCCTCCGCGGGTTAAAATCAGAAGACTCAATGAATATCTCAGTGAAGAGCGAATACGCTCTTCTGGCTCTTTTCGATCTCGCGATGCAGCCGCCGGGTGAGCCCGTTAAGATCGCGGACATCGCACGCCGTCAAAAAATCCCGCAGAAATTTCTGGAGTTGATTCTGGCGAGCCTGAAGCAGGGCGGGTTCGCGGAATCGCGGCGCGGAGCGGAGGGCGGCTACAGGCTGGCTCGGCCGGCGGACGAGATCACGGTGGGGCAAGTGCTGCGGTTCGTGGAGGAATCGAAAATGTCCAAGCGCGGCGCGCACGACAGCTTCGCGGATTTGTGGAAGCGTGTGGATGCGGCCGTTTCCGCGATTCTGGACCAGACCACTTTGGCGGAGATGGCGCGCCGATGGAAGGACTCGCAGGCGAAGTATGTGCCGAATTGGGATATCTGATGCCGGTCTATTCGGACAATTCATTTAGTATTGGCCGCACTCCGCTGGTGCGGTTGAATCGCGTGACGGGCGGTTTGCCGGTGACGATGCTGGCCAAGATCGAAGGGCGTAATCCGGCGTATTCCGTGAAGTGCCGCATCGGCGCATCGATGATTTGGGACGCGGAAAAGCGCGGCGTTCTGACGCACGGCAAGGAACTGATTGAGCCGACCAGCGGAAATACCGGGATCGCTTTGGCGTTTGTAGGCGCGGCGCGCGGCTATAAAGTGACGCTGCTGATGCCGGAAACGATGTCGATCGAACGCAGAAAAGTGCTGCGCGCCCTAGGCGCAAAATTGATCCTGACGGATGGCGCGGAGGGCATGAAGGCTTCGATTGTGCGCGCCGAGGAGATGGTTACGGCGGAGCCGGATCGCTACGTGCTGCTGCAACAGTTTCGGAATCAAGCCAATCCGCAGATTCATTTCACAACCACTGGACCGGAAATCTGGGACGACACGCATGGCAATGTGGATGTGCTGGTGTCGGGAGTGGGCACCGGCGGGACGATCACCGGAATCTCGCGCTACTTCAAGCTGGAAAAGAAGAAGCCGCTGATTTCAATCGCGGTCGAGCCGTCGGGGAGCCCGGTGATCACGCAGACCCTGGCTGGAGAAACGCTCCGGCCGGGTCCGCATGGCATTCAGGGGATTGGCGCGGGGTTTATTCCAGACACCTTGGATCTAAAGATGGTGGATCGCGTGGTAACGACGACGGATGAAGAGGCGATCGACATGGCCCGGCGGCTGGCTCGCGAGGAAGGGATTTTATCCGGGATCTCGTGTGGGGCGGCGGTGGCGGCGGCGGTTCGGGTCGCGAGCGAACCTGCGATGAAGGGCAAGACGTTCGTCGTCATTTTGCCGGATACGGGCGAGCGGTACCTGACTTCGGCGCTGTTCGATGGAGTGCTGGATTAGAACCGCCGGCGGTGATACACTGATTTACAGGTTTTTTACGGGGCCGGAATTTTTGAAGGGGATAGCGGGCGCTTCTTATTGGGTGAAAAGGGGTGAGAGCGCCCGCTGTCGTAACGGGGATTAGTTATCTGTATAAACGACGGGGGGGCCCCGATGGTTACGCTCTCCCGAATTTTTTTTAACCTGCGTCTTTTTTCCCGCCAAAGTATTCATACCGGACAGTAGACTGGTAGTACATGGTCCACCGCCGATTGGTGAGATCCGCCTCCAACGGCCGGCTTCTGGGTGCGGCTCGCTCCTATCTAAAACAATTTCCTGAGATTTTGGCGATTGTTCCTGGCCGTTTGGCAGGGGCAGCCCTGACAGCCGGCGCGGATGGAGCCGCCGGTGTCCGGCGCTATACCTTGCCGCAATTGGCAGCCTTCCTGGCAAGGCCCGCCATTGCCGAACGGGGTCTGGCTCCGCTAGGATCGCTTGGTCTGGAGGCGCTCTCGGCAAGAGTCGCGCACGAGGCACGGCGGGACGGTGCTCTCAAATATTTCGATCCGGTTGCCGGGCTGCCGGGATTTGCGGCCGCTCTGGCGCGCACCCTTTCGGAACTGCGACTGGCCGCAACTGCATCTGATGACTTGGACTCGCGAGGGCCAGCAGGGGCGGATCTGGCGTTGTTGCTGACTCGCTATCAGCAGGAGCTTTCGGCGAGCTCGCTGGCGGATCTGGCGATGATTTTCGAACTCGCAGGCGATCCGGCGGCGGGGATGGGATTGCCTTTGCTGCTGCTGGACGCTCCTCTGGATACTCGGGCGCATCGGATTTTGTTTTCGCGGCTTGCGGCGGGGGCTCCCGCGGTGCTTGCGGCGGTGCTTAAGAGCGGCCCGGCGGCGGACGGGTTCGGGGAGATTTTTGGAGACTTCGAAGATCTGGACACCGGCGCTCCTTCGAATCCTATCGAACATTTGCGCCGCTTCGTGTTTTCCGAGAACCCGCCGGCTTCGGCTACGCAGGAAGGGTTCGAAATGTTTTCGGCTCCTGGAGAGGGGTTGGAAACGGCGGAGATCGCCCGGCGGATTCTGGCGCTGGCGGGATCGAAAGCGACGACGTTCGATCAGATGGCGATTCTTCTGCGAAGCCCGGAGCGCTATCAACCGGTGATGGAAGACGCTCTGCGGCGGGCCGGGATTCCGGCGTACTTCAGCCGTGGCACGGCTCGTCCGGATCCGGCCGGGCGGGCGTTTCTGGCGCTGCTGCATTGCGCTGCGGAGGACTGCTCGGCATCGAGCTTTGCGGAGTATTTGTCGTTAGGGCAAGTTCCGGTCGAGGCTCGGCCAGCGGAATGGGTCGCTACTGCCGACGAGGTTCTGACGGGTTCCGGGGCGGAATCGGCCCCGGCCGAGCCGCCTGGGCCGGAACGGGTGGTGAATGCTCCTGGCGGTTGGGAGCGATTGCTTGTGGATGCGGCGGTGATCGGCGGGCATGACCGTTGGGTTCGGCGGCTACGCGGGCTGGAGCGCGAATTCGAATTGCGGCTGGAATCGCTGGCCGATGAAGATGAAGCGCAGCGGAACCACATGAGCCGGCAATTGGAGCGTCTGCGGAATCTGGCTGGGTTCGCGCTGCCGTTGATCGAGGCTCTGGACGGGCTCCCGGAGGGAGCGCGTTGGAAAGACTGGCTGGATTCGTTGGCGGGTCTCGCTCGGCAGGCTTTGCGGAGTCCGGACGGCGTGCTGGCGGTGCTGGCCGAGTTTGAGCCGATGGGCGCGGTGGGACCGGTGACGGTGGAAGAAGTGGCGCATGTGTTGAGCGAGCGCCTGCGCTTCCTGCGGCCGGACCCGACGGAGAGGCGCTGGGGTCGGGTATTTGTTGGCTCAATCGAGGAGGCGCGCGGGTGCGAATTTCGGGTGGTTTTTCTTCCGGGTTTGGCGGAAGGGCTGTTCCCGCGGCGTGCGTTGGAAGATCCGCTGCTGCTCGACGATGTTCGGAAGGAATTGAGCCGCGACCTGCCGCTCCGTGTGGATCGCAATCATGAAGAACGGCAAAAACTGCGGATGGCCGTGGCCGCGGCGAGCGAACGCTTCATCGCGTCGTATCCACGCATGGACGCCGCGGAGGCCCGAGCCCGCGTGCCGTCGTTCTATGCGTTGGAATTGCCGCGTGCGTTGCAAGGGGCTCTACCGAAGTTGAAGGAGTTCGCGGACGAGACGCGGGCGGCGGCATCGGCGAGATTGAATTGGCCGGCTCCGCGCGAGGCGTCGCAAGCGATTGACGATGCGGAATACGATCTTGTCGCGCTGCTGCCGGAGGCGGGCCGCGTGAAAAAGGCTCGCTATCTGGTGGAGAGCAACGGGCATCTGGCGCGGAGCCTGCGGTCGCGATATTCGCGATGGAGGCTTCCGTGGAGTTCAGTGGACGGATTGATTACGCAGAATGCGGAGGCGCTGGCGGCCCTGGCTTCGCAACGGCTGACTGCGCGGGCGTGGTCGGCGTCGGCACTGGAGCAGTTCGCGACGTGTCCATATAAGTTCGCGTTGAACGGGATTCATCGGCTGCGGCCTCGCGAGGATGCTGCGCCACTCGAAGAGCTGGATCCTTTAACTCGCGGGGCGCTGTTTCATGAAGTGCAGTTTGAGTTGCTGAGCGAGTTGAAGGCGGAAGGTTTGCTGCCCTTGGACGGAGAACGGCTCGCGATCGCGATTCACGCCGCGGATCGCACGCTGGATCGAATCGCGGCGAAGTATGAGGATGACCTGGCGCCGGCGGTTCCTCGCGTATGGAAGACGGGCATCGAAGATTTGCGCACGGATCTGCGCGGATGGCTGCAACAGGTCGCGCAGAATGACGGAGAATGGCAGCCGTCCTATTTCGAATACAGCTTCGGGTTGGAACCCCGGGCGGGACACGATGCGGCGAGCACTCGAGAAGAAGCGGTGTTGGCCGAAGGAGTGCGGTTGCGCGGGTCGATCGACCTGGTGGAGAAGCATACGCGGAGCGGGGCGCTGCGGGTGACCGATCACAAGACTGGAAAACCTCCGGAGAAGATTCCTGCGTATACGGGAGGCGGGCGGGTGCTGCAGCCTTTGTTATATTCGCTGGCTGCCGAGCGGCTTTTTGGCGCGAACGTGGAATCGGGACGATTGTTTTATGCCACGCAGCGGGGTGGGTACAAGCAGATCGGCATCAATGTGAACGCCAGCGGGCGGCGATTTCTTGAACGGCTGCTGTATAACATCGACGATGCGGTTGCGTCGGGTTTTCTGCCGCCGGTTCCGGAGAAAGACGCGTGCGGTTTTTGCGATTATCGCGCGGTGTGCGGTCCTTATGAGGAGCATCGTGCGTCGCGTTATAAGAATCGCCAGGACGAGCGCTTGGACGGGTTGCATGAGATACGAGGATTCCTGTGAGACCTGCGCGAGCATTCTCCGATGCCGATGCAAGAGCGCACATTCTTGAAGCGCTGGACGAAAGCCTGATCGTCGAGGCATCGGCGGGCACGGGGAAAACCACCGTGCTTGTGAAGAGATTGGTGGAGGTGCTGGCGACGGGGCGCGCATCCATCGAGCGAATCGCCGCCGTTACGTTCACAAATAAGGCTGCGGGCGAGATGAAACTGCGGCTGCGCCAGGAGTTGGATGAGCAGAGACAACTCGCCGAGGGGTCGCGGCGGGCGGCGTTGGAAGACGCGCTGGAACGGCTGGAGGAAGCTTCCATCGGGACCATCCATAGTTTTTGCGGGCAGATTCTGCGGCAGCGGCCGGTTGAGGCGGGCGTCGATCCGGGGTTCGAGGAACTGACTGAACAGGAGTCCGGCCGGCTGTATCGGAGGGCGTTTCGGGCGTGGCTGGAAAAGCGTTTGGACGAAGATTCGCCGGGCTTGCGGAGGGCTTTCGCACGATTGTCATGGCGGGATGGGTGGGAGGATTCGAGCACACTCGATCAATTGCAGAGGGCGGGATGGAAACTGGTGGAGTGGCGCGACTACCCTGCCCCTTGGCGTCGCGATCCGTTTGATCGTCCGGCGGAAATCGATACACTGGCGCGGATGACTCGGGACTTGGCGGCGTTGAGTTCGCGGCCTCGCCGGGTAACGGACGATTTGTTTCGCGGGCTGGAACCGGCTCGGGCGTTGTCGATTTGGATCGAGCAGGCAGAAAGGCTCATTGGACAAACTGGCTCTCGGGATTACGATGCGTTGGAAGGTCGGCTGCTGAAGCTGGGGCGGGATTTGAAGGGATCGCGCAAAAAGGGATCGGGCGAATACGGCGGCGGCGTGGCTCGCGAGGATCTGGTGGCGCAGCGCGACGAACTGATCCGGTGGATCGATGAATTTCGAATGCGGGCGGATGCGGATCTGGCGGCGCTGCTGCGTTCAGAGATGCAGGGATTACTAGAAGAATACGAGGAGCGGAAGCGGCGGCAGGGCAAACTGGATTTTGTCGATCTGCTGTGCCGCGTTCGCGATCTACTTCGGGATCACGAGGATGTGCGGCGGTATTTACAAAATCACTTTACGCATCTTTTTGTCGACGAGTTTCAGGATACCGACCCGTTGCAGGTCGACATCCTGCTGCTTTTGGCGGAAAACGACCCCGGCGGAAAACTATTTCTGGTGGGCGATCCTAAGCAGTCGATTTACAAGTTCCGGCGGGCTGACTTGGTTTCGTACCAGCGCGTTAAGGAGCACCTGGAGACGCGCGGCGTCGGGTTTGTAAGCCTCACAAAGAGTTATCGTTCTGTTCCAAACATTCAACACTTTGTGAATGCCGCGTTTGAAACGGAAATGAACGGCGACGTTGAGGCTGGGCACGCCGGATGGGCCGCTCTGGAGCGCGACCGCGCGGAGATTCCGGGTCAGCCTAGCGTAATTGTGCTGCCGGTTCCGAAGCCTTACAAGACCCGGCTGGCGAAGGAGGCTCTGGCGCAGTCATTGCCCGAGGCAATCGCGGCCTTCATCGCCTGGATGACCAGCGACCAATGCAAATGGGGCTATCGCGAGCGTGACATCGCGGTGCTGTTCCGGAAGCGGAACTACGGGAAGGTCGATCTTACTCGCGAGGTGGTGCGGGCGCTGGAGGCTCGCGGAGTGCCGCATCTTTTGGCTGGCTCGAAATCGTTTCATCGACGGGAAGAAGTGGAAACACTGCGGGCGGCTTTGACGGCGATTGAGTGGCCCGACGATGAGCTAAATGTCTTCGCGACACTGAAGGGGTCGCTGTTTGCGATTTCTGACGAGGCTCTGCTGCTGTATCGGACGGCTCACGGCCGGCTGTATCCGCTGCACAAAGAGCCGTCGAAGTACCCGGAGATTGACGAGGCTTTGGAATTGCTCGCGAAGCTGCATCGAGGGCGAAACTATCGGCCCTTTGCGGCCACGGTGAATGAACTGCTGGAGGCGACTCGGGCGCACGCCGGATTCCTGCTGCGTCCGGGAGGCCAGCAGATTCTGGCGAACGTCGCGCGGGTTGCGGATCTGGCGCGAACGTTTGAAATGTCGGGCGGGATTTCGTTCCGAGGGTTTGTGGAGGAGCTCGCCGCGCAGGCGGACAAAGAGGAAGCAGCCGAGGCGCCGGTGCTGGAAGAGGATTCCGACGGCATTCGACTGATGACCGTGCATAGCGCCAAAGGGCTCGAGTTCAAGGTGGTGATTCTGGCCGACCTGATGACCGGGTTGTCGCGGCGTGAGCCGGAGCAGTTCGTGGATGGCGACCGCAAACTCTGCGCTACGGAATTGCTGGGCTGCGCTCCTTGGGAATTGCGGGAACACGCGTTTGAAGAGGCTCGCAGGGAACGGGCCGAAGGCGTTCGCGTGGCGTATGTGGCAGCGACGCGGGCTCGCGATCTGCTGGTGGTGCCGGCGGTGGGCGATGAGCCGTTTCCTACAGACGGGTGGTTGAGTCCGTTGCACAAAGCGATTTATCCGACGCGCGCGAATTGGCGCAAGGCGCAGCCTGCGCCGGGGTGTCCGGAATTCGGCGCGGCGAGCGTGCTGTCGCGTCCGCTGGAGTACGACCGGCAAGAGGAAGGCTCGGTGCGGCCGGGGTTGATTCAACCTGAGGCAGGCTCGCATGAAGTGGTTTGGTGGGATCCTTCGAAGCTGACATTGGGCGAGGAGCAAAATCAGACGATTTGGCAGAGCCAGGTGCTGAAGCAAACGCTTGAAGAAGACGGCGGAATTAGTCTGGCGGCCTACCAGGCGTGGCGCGAGAATCGTGAGCGAATTTTGCGCGAAGGGGCCATGCCGGAAGTCGAGGTGTTCCTGGCGAGCCAAGCTGTGGACGACCCTCCGGGCGTTACGGTGCCCGTGGAATTTGTTGCGGTGATGGCAAAGCCTCGGGCGGTTTCGGGCAAGCGCTTCGGCGCGCTGGTGCACGCGGTGCTGCGGGATGTTCCTTTGGATGCTTCGCGCGAATCCGTGCGGAAGGCGTCCGAGATGAATGCTCGCTTGCTGGGAGCTCCGGCGGAGGAGGCGGACGCGGCGGCGACGGCGGTGGAGCGCGCGCTGGCGCATTCCGTTTTCGCCCGAGCGAGGTCATCGTCGCGATGCCATCGCGAATATCCTCTGACGCTGCGCCTGGACGATGGAAGGATGCTGGACGGGGTGGTCGATCTTGCGTTTGTCGAAGACGGCGCTTGGGTCGTGGTTGATTTCAAGACCGATGCGGAGGGGGCTGAGCGCCGGATGTCGTATCAGCGACAGCTTCGCTGGTATGCTCACGCGCTCACGCGGCTCACGGGAATGGAGTCGCGGGCAATTCTGCTGGGGATCTAGCTTAGTACACCATTTCGCAAATACCATCTCGTATTCCGCGAGACCGCTCCAGCGGATCGCGGCTTGGAAGACGCTTCTCACCGAGCCGTGACCATTGGGAGCGGTATCTTCTGATACGTTAGTGAACTTATGAAACGACTGACTTAGCTAGAGAGAGTCTGCCGCTGCCACCACTAAACTGATGGTGCCAGTTTGGGGCAGGCGACCTTGTCGCCTGCCACTGGCCTCAAGCGGATGACCTACCGGCTCCCTCATTGGATTCCCGAAAAGACTCCGATCTTCGTGCCTTGGCGACTCGCTGGTTCGTTGCTTCGCACGAACCGGCAGGCGACAAGATCGCCTGCCCCACTTCCACCTGGAAGTTGGGTAGAGGCGGATCTGAATTGGACCGTTGCAGTTTCGGCCCCCATTGGTTGACTCAGCCTGCGGTAGCAAAGGTAGTTGCAAACGCGCTGCCTCACGGAGAAAAGATTGGGAAATATCGCCTCCACGCTGGGACGGTGATGCCGAATCACGTCCACATCTTAATCACTCCAGAATCCGAGTTTTCTGAAATCATGCGTTGGATTAAATGGACCTCCGCCAGGCGCTCAAATCGACTGTTGGGGCGGATCGGACTGGCATTCTGGCAGGACGAGTCCTATGATCGTTGGATCCGAAATGCGGAGGCGTTCGACAGGGTTGTCTCTTACGTTGAGTGGAACCCCGTGGCAGCGGGATTTGTGGAACGACCGGACAAGTTGGAGATGGTCTAGCGCTCTTAGTACAACAGAAAGGGTTTACGCCGCGCGGCGAAGGCAGTAAGATCATCGGCGATGTGGGCCTCGATCGTGCCTGGGTCGGTCCCGGCCTTCATTGCGTCGAGCACCTTGCGATTGCCGATGGACAGCCGGCAGGCTTCGAGATCGAGCTTGCCTGGATATAAGCGCTGGAGTGCGAATGCCAGCTCCAGTCCCAGGCGAACCGCGCTGAATGTTTCCCGGTTCACGATGACGAAGCGGACGCCCTCGATGGTCTTACCTTTGAAAACTGAATCCGTCGGCTGGAAGCGCGTGGCGTAGACTCGCACACCTGGAAGCGAGCGGGCGTTCAAAGCCTGCGCGAGCTCCGCGCCGTGAATCCAGTCCGCGCCGATCTGCTCGAAGGGGACGTCAGTTCCCCGCCCTACCGAAAGATTCGGCGCGGATTCCAGCATCGCGACGCCGGGGTAAAGCGTCGCCGCGTTCACGCCGCGCAAGTTGGGCGAAGGGTTGGTCCAGATGAGGTCCGTAGAATCGAACCAATCGCCGCGATTCCAATCCTTCATCTTGATCACGTGCAAATCCGCGCCGAGCTTCTTTTCCACATTGGCCATGGTGGCGAGCTCGCCCAAAGTGAGGCCGTGGCGGATGGGCAGCGCGTAGCAGCCAACAAAGCTTTCGAGGGCGGGATCGAGCAGCGGCCCTTCGACGTGGACGCCGGTGACGGGATTGGGGCGGTCGAGCACATAAAACGGGAGGCTCGACTTCGCGGACTGGTCCAGCGCGTAGAGCATGGTGCAGCTATAGGTGTAGAAGCGCGCTCCGGCGTCCTGAATATCGAATACCAAAGTATCGACGCCGCGCAGCATCTCCGGAGTGATGCGGTACTTGCCGTTGTCGTAAAGACTGAAGACCGGTAGACCCGTTGCGGAATCTTCGCCATTCCCGATATCGGGACGGTCTTCCTTGCCAGTGAGGCCGTGCTCCGGCGCGTATAGCGCGACCACGTTCACGCCCGCAGCGCGCATCGCGTCGACATTTCTTCTTCCGGAGCGATCCAGACCGGTTTGATTGGTAATGAGTCCGACATGCTTGCCTTGAAGCGGGGCGAATTTCTGATCTTCAAGAACATCGAGTCCGGTGAGCACTCGATGATTGGGAGCGATCATGCGCCGGGCACCGCTGGCTTCAAGCGTCTCGTTGTAGCCAGTTTCGTTGACTCCCGCCGAGCCGACACCCAGCGCCGCGGCCGCGATGGTTGAGATGCTGCGGCGCAAAGGCGAGAGGTTCTTGCCGCTCTTGGGATGAATGTAATTGGTCAGCAGGATCACGTAGGTCTTGCTGGCAGGGTCGATCCAAATGGAGGTGCCGGTGAAACCGAGATGACCGTAGGAGCCGATGGGAAACAGTTCGCCGCGAGCCGAGGAATACGATGAATCGATATCCCAGCCGGGACTCCGCAACACCGGCTGATCCGGAGGCGTGGCGGCTTCGGTGAACTTTTCGACAGTCGCGGGAGCGAAGATGCGGACGCCTTCGCGTTCACCCATGCCCAGCAGCATTTCGCAATAACGGGCCAGGTCTGAAGCGGTGGAAAAGACTCCCGCGTGACCCGCGACGCCGCCCATGTAGCGCGAGGTTGGATCATGCACGATGCCTCGCCAGGGCTTCCCGGTGGCGGCGTCAACTTCGGTGGGCGCGATGCGCGGGCGCAGCGATTCGGCCGGCAGATATCCGGTGTCGCGCATGCCCAGGGGCGCGTAGACCTGCTCGCGAACGAACTTGTCGAGCGTCTGGCCGCTGAGGCGCCGTACGATTTCGCCCAGCAGTTCGAAATTGATATCGCTATAGAGGAAGCGCTCGCCGGGAGGATAGGTGGGCTTGTCGATCAGTGCTTTGTGGATGCCGGTTTCGTAGCCGGTCCAGGCCGGTACCAGATCCAGGTCGGGACGCAGGCCGGAGAAGTGTGTCAATAGATCGCGAACCGTGATATCGCTTTTGCCGCCTTGGAATTCGGGAAGATAAACGGTCACCAGATCGTTGAGGTGAATCTTCCCCTGTTCGAAGAGCTTCATGATGGCTGGCGTGGTGGCGACCACTTTGGTCAGCGATGCGAGATCGAAAATGGTGTCGGCGGTCATGGCCTCGCGCGCGGGGACCAGCGCCCTCTGCCCGTAGGCTTTGAAGTGGACGATCTTGCCAGCATGGCCGATCAGCACGACGCCGCCGGGGATCAGGCCACTATCGATCGCCTGCTGCATTTGGGCGTCGAGGGCGGCGGAGCCTGAGAAGGTCTGTTGCGCCAGTGCGAGCGAGGCGACGCTTAGGAATATCAGCAGCTTCATAGCAGCTTCTTGGCGATGCCCTCCAGCAACGCCGCGAGGTCGACATCCTTCTGCGTGACGCCTTGGGCGTCGTGGGTCGTCAAATCCACGGTGACGCGGTTGTAGACATTGGCCCATTCGGGATGATGGTCCATTTTTTCGATCGACGGCGCGGCGGTCGCCATGAAGCCGAAGGCGTGGGCGAAATCGGGGAATTTATATTCGCGGTGAAGCTTGCCGCTCTTCAGGCTCCAGTTTGGGAGGTGCTCCAGGGCGGACGAGATTTCGCCATCGTTCAGCTTCTTCATATCAACTACATCTTCGCATTTCAGCCCGGGCACTTCAGTCCAGGTCGAATCAGTCAAGGTCGAAGCTGCGACGGTCGTCGCGCAGAAGAACCTGGTCCTGGTCTTCTTTCCTCAACAAGCAATTGCCTATTACCAGAACCTCCATCTCGGTGCCCATGAAGCAGCGGAAAGCGTCTTCGGGAGTGCAAACGATCGGTTCGCCGCGGATGTTGAAGCTGGTATTGACGATGACGGGGCAGCCGGTCTTGGCCTTGAACGCGGAAATCAGCGCGTGATAGCGCGGGTTGGTTTCTGCGTGAACGGTTTGGATTCGCGCCGAATAATCGACGTGTGTGACGGCTGGAATCTCGCTGCGGGGAATATTGAGCTTGTCGATGCCGAAGAGCTTCTGCTGAGCCTCCGTCATGGCGATGCGCCGCTGCCGGTGCACATCTGCCACCAGCAGCATATATGGACTGTCGACATCCATTTCGAACCAATCCTGCAAGTCTTCGCGGAGCACAGAAGGCGCGAAGGGACGGAAAGACTCGCGATATTTGACTTTCAGGTTGAGCAGCGATTGCATGGTGCGGGATCGCGCATCGCCCAGGATGGATCGATTGCCCAGCGCCCTGGGTCCGAATTCCATCCGGCCTTGAAACCAGCCCACTGCTTTGCCATCCACCAGCGCGTCGACGGAATGGCGGAGCAGATCGGCATCATCGTAGGTCGTGAACCTGGCGCACGCCTCGGTCAGGCGGCGTTCCACCTCGTCGTTCGAAAAAGACGGGCCCAGATAGGCCCCGTGCATTCCATCGATACAGCCATTCAGGCGTCGAGGCTGCTCCTTGTGGATGTGATATCCAGCGAGCGCTGCGCCCAGCGCGCCTCCCGCGTCCCCGGCGGCTGGCTGAATCCATAACCCCTTAAATCTCCCGGCCCGTAGGATTTTTCCGTTGGCGACGCAGTTGAGGCCGACGCCTCCGGCGATACAAAGATTGGTCGCGCCGGTTTCCGTGGCCAGCGAACAAGTCATCCTCAGGACCACTTCTTCGAGTACAACTTGGATCGAAGCCGCCAGATCCATGTGGTGCTGCGTGAGACGCTCCTCCGCTTGGCGCGGAGGTCCTCCGAAGAGGTCCGCAAACTTCCCGTTGGTCATCGTCAGGCCGGTGCAATAGTCGAAATAGTCGAGATTCAAGCGGAACGATCCATCGGATTTGAGATCAATCAAATGATCGAGAATGCGCTGCGCGTATTTCGGCTCGCCATAAGGCGCGAGTCCCATCAGCTTGTACTCGCCGGAGTTGACCTTAAAGCCGGTGTAATACGTGAACGCCGAATACAACAATCCGAGCGAATGCGGATAGCAAATCTCACGAATGATGTTCAGGCGGTTGCCGCTGCCGAGCGCAGCCGAGGTGGTGGTCCATTCTCCGACGCCATCCATCGTTAGAACAAGCGCGTCCTCAAAGGGCGACGGGAAAAACGCGCTGGCGGCGTGGCTCTGGTGATGCTCGGCGAAGAGGAGGCCGGCGGCCCAATCGCAATCCGGCGAGATCGATTTCAGTTCCCGGGAGAGAAGGTCCTTTTGGAACAGCTTCTCGCGAATCCAGAGCGGGAGGGCCAATTGGAAAGATCGAAGGCCTCGCGGAGCGAATGCCAGGTAGCTTTCGATTAGGCGTTCGAACTTGAGGAAGGGTTTTTCGTAAAAGACGACTTGATCCAGCGCCTCGGACTTCAGTCCCGCGTGCTCCAGACAATACCGGACGGCATGGATCGGAAAGCTCGGATCGTGTTTCTTGCGCGTGAACCGTTCTTCCTGGGCGGCGGCGATGATCTCGCCATCGCGGATGAGCGCCGCGGCACTATCGTGATAGAACGCGGAGATCCCCAGGATCCACATCTAGAACAGCGTGTAGATAAAGGGCGCCAAGGCGGTGCTTTCGGCCATGATCAGCAGCACGCCGAAAAGCACTGTCATCAGCAGCAGCGGCACCAGCCAGAACTTTTTTCGCGCGCGCAGGAAACTCCAAAATTCTGCAAGAAATGACATTTTTTTCCTTTAGAATTGATTCTTCATCCCAGGGGAGGCCTCTGGCGCAGCGCGCTGAATCCAATAGGTCTTTGCGCCTGGATCTAAAGCGAGATCAAGTAAGTCGCGCCCCAGCCAGCGCAGAAGGATCGCGCCGGGGGTGAAGACCAGAAAGAACAAGAGGGCGGTAACAATCGGGTTCACGATTCTTCCCAGGAACCGGCCGATTTTGGTCCAGACCAGATTCAACCCATGGAACAGCGAAGGGCGCGCCACCGTGGCCAGAAAAACGGCTACACCTGAAGCCAAGCACCAGATTCTAATCGGGTTCTCGTGGCGCAGGGGAGACAGACCGAAGACCAAGAGTGCGGCGGCGAAAACCAGTCCGAAGGCCCGGTCTGACGGACCGCTGCCATGCACCTGTCTCCCGAAGTCTTCATGTGTGAAGCTCATCGTCCTCCACCGGTTTTGTTTGATTGGCGGCCGTGTTCCGGGCCAGCGCGACGGCTGGAGATATGGCCGGTTTAAGAAAGGAACCGATCGTGCACAGGGCTTAGCGAATTGCGAGAAGCCTCAATGGAAGCCGCTCTGTAACCGAGCTTCCGGAGCGCCGATCTACTTTACAAGGTATTGCGTACAAGCTTAGAATATCACTTAATGCAGTCCATGCTGGATCTCAAGTTCGCTTCACCAACTGCTATTTGGCGGGGCTAGCTCAGCAAGCGCGGGTCTCGGTAAATGAGTGCAAATCCAGCCCTGACAGTCCCGGCGGCGCTGGCGCCTGACCGTCAGGTTGAGCGTTTGAGGACGCCAGCAATCAGCTTCGCCATGCTGGCGGTCCCGCTGGCTTTGCTACTTTTCATCTTCAAATATTTTCGCCTCGAAGAGCCATTGTTTTTTTCCATGGCTTGCCTCGCCTTTGGCGGATTTGCCGTCGCCTACTGGCTGCCCCTCCGGTACAAACAAACGTTCGTGACCGCGCTTTCCGTGGCCGGCGCCTTTATCCTCCTGGGTCCGGCGGTTGCAGGTCTTTTGATCGCAGTGGGCCTGACGCTTTTCGCAATTGTTCGCAGCGGTTTTAAGTTTTTGTGGAAGGTCATCGTCCTTCTGGGAATACTGTGCTTATTTGCGTACGGCAGAGCCACAGGAGCCTTGCATTTTCCCGGGGAGTTTTGGCCCGTATTCGGCGCCATCTTCATGTTCCGGACCATCGTCTACCTGTACGACGTGAAACACACGCGCGGGCCGGCGAAGCTGAAGGACTTTCTGGGTTACTTCTTTCTTCTGCCGAATTACTACTTCATGCTGTTCCCGGTCATTGATTTTCAGACCTTCAAGAACAGCTATTTGAAACGGGACATCAATGCGGTCGCCAGCCAGGGCGTATGGTGGATTGTTCGCGGCACTACGCACCTGCTCCTGTACCGGCTGCTGTATCAGCTGCAGGGCGCGTTTTCTCCGCCGAAAGTGCCGGTTGGACTGGCGGTGCCGGTGAAGATCGCCCTGTGTTATCTCCTGTATCTACGAGTCTCCGGCCAGTTCCATATTACTGTCGGAATCCTGCACCTTTTCGGATACGATTTGCCGGAAACCAACCGGCGTTATTTGCTTTCCAATAGCATTGAAGATTTCTGGCGCCGGATTAATATCTATTGGAAAGATTTCATGGTCAAGGTCTTCTACTTTCCGCTGTACTTCAAATTACGGCGGAAGGGCGACTTTCGCGCAAAGCTGGTGGCCACAGCGGCGGTCTTCGTGACAACCTGGTTCTTCCATTCGTACCAGTTTTTCTGGCTGCAGGGAAAATTCCGGATGACCGTGAACGATTGCGTCTTCTGGGCGATTCTAGGGGTGCTGGTCATGGCGAATGTCTGGATAGCCGCCAAGCGGCCCAAGCGTCCTCCGAAGACCGGATGGAAGGCCACCCTGGAAAACGGCCTGTGGATTGCCGCCACCTTCACATTCATCTCCGTGCTTTGGTCCATGTGGAGCGCTGAAACCTTGACCGAATGGTTCTACTTCCTGAAAAGCGGCAACATCTGACGGAAACCGGGAAATCGTGATGGACCCGTTCAAGCAGAACATAGCGGCGTCGGTTGCAATCCTTTTCGGTATCCTCGGCGTGGACCAGCTTCCGGGATTTATGGAGAAATCCTCGGACTTCCGCCGTCTGGAAGCGAACTCGGAAGCCGTTCGACGCCTGGTCAGGGTTCCGGAAGAGTTGCACAACGACCAGTTGAATGCCGAGGATTTTGACGCCCTGGCTGCCGGCTACTACGAAGCACTCCGGAAGGATGCGGGCCCGATCGGGTTGCCCGACGAGCGGGACGACGTCAACTTCCGCGACGATTTCCTCCGCTACGAACTAAAGCCTTTCGTAAAACGCCCTTATCCGGCCGGCATGCGGATCACCAATAGCTACGGCATGCAGAATCCGGAATACGGCTACGATAAGCCGCCGCACACCCGCCGGATCGCGCTGCTGGGGGATTCGGTTGCCCTGGGGCCGTATGGCCTGGATTACGACGCGCTTCTGGAGAAACAGCTCAATAAAGATGACCTGACGCCATCCGTTCAACAATTCCAGATTTTGAATTTTGCCGTCAACGGCTACAGTCTTTTGCAGACGATGGACGTTGCGCTGGAGAAGGCTCCGAAATTCCATCCGGACGTCTACTTGGTCGCGGTAACGCACCTGGAACTTCTGGGAAGGGCAGGATGGCGGACGCATATTGGAAGGTTGGTAATCAGTGGAACCGATCTCAAGTACCCATTCCTCCGTGAAATCGTCGCGAAGGCCGGGGTCAAGCCCTCCGACCATCTTCCTGTCATTCGTTTGAAGCTCGCTCCCTACACCCAATCTGTGATTACGTGGGCCTTGGAACAAATTCGCGATCACGCAGCCGCCGAGGGCGCCAAGATGGTTATCGTGATGGTCCCGCCGCCCGTCGATCCCGAACTGATTTCGTCGGATTTCGATGAGCTCCATAAGTCCATAGACGGCTTGGGTGTCCCGACGGTGGACCTTCGGGATACCTTCCGGTCCGTCAAGAATCTCGACGACTACCAGGTGGTGCCCAAATCGGATATCCATCCGAACGTCCTTGGCCACCGGATGATTTTTGAGAACATGTATGCCCGGCTGCGGAAGCAACAAGCGGCATGGTCAGCGCTCACAGGATCGTAGCTTCCACCCATTCTATTTCCCGGCCTCCGCAGCAGCCGAGCCCCGGGATGCGGCCATCGATTTGCATAGTCGTCTGCAATACGAAAGGAAGCACGAATGAGTAGAGGACGCACGGTTCTGGTGACTGGCTCATGCGGCCTGATCGGCTCAGAGGTGACACGATCGTTCGCCCGGAAGGGATTCCGGATTACCGGGATCGATAGCAACCATCGAGCTGTTTTTTTTGGACCCGAGGGCGACACCAGCTGGGTGCTCGGCCAGTTGCAATCGGAAATCCCGGACTATCGCCACAGGGCCATCGACATCCGCGATCGCGAAGCGGTGCTGGGCCTCATGGAAGAGCTGAGACCGGACTTGATTATTCACACGGCGGCCCAGCCCTCGCACGATCGCGCCGCCGCCATCCCGTTTCTGGATTTCGAGGTGAACGGACTGGGAACACTGCACCTGTTAGAGGCGGCGCGGCGCTCCTGTCCAGAGTCGCCCTTTATCCACATGTCCACCAACAAGGTGTACGGGGACCGGCCTAACACTCTGCCCCTCGAGGAACTCGAAACACGCTGGGATTACGCGGACCCCGCCTTCGAACAAGGCATCGCCGAGGACTTTTCGATCGACCAAAGCAAGCATTCCATCTTTGGCGCATCCAAGGTCGCGGCCGACGTCATGGTGCAGGAGTATGGACGCTATTTCGGCATGCCCACGTGCTGCCTGCGCGGCGGATGCCTCACCGGTCCGAATCACGCTGGCGTGGAACTGCACGGATTTCTAAGCTATCTGCTCAAGTGCAATGTGGAAGGGCGCGAATATAAAGTCTTCGGATACAAAGGCAAGCAGGTGCGCGACAACATCCATTCGGAAGATGTGGCCGCCTTCATGTACGAGTTCTGGAAATCCCCGCGCATTGCTGAGGTCTATAACCTGGGAGGCGGGAAGTCCAACTCCTGCTCGATTCTGGAAGCATTTCGGATGGCTCAGGATGTCACCGGCAGAAAGATGAACTGGCGCTATGTGGATGAGAATCGCGTGGGCGATCACATCTGCTATTACAGCGACCTGCGAAAAATGCAGACGCACTATCCGAATTGGGGAATCGTGAAGACGCTGCCGGCGATCTTTGAGGAAATCGCGGTCAGTTGGAAGCAGCGCCTGTCAGTTAGCGTAGTATGAGCTTCCCGCCGTTGTACCATGAACGGGTGCGGATGGTTGCAGGGAACCCCCTGCAATAGCGGTAGGCAGAACCATGACCACAGCTCACAGCACCAGGGCCAGTGAGTCCCTTGTCCCGGTCCGGACGCCGGTTCCCTGGGTATGGCTTGGTTTCTTGACCGTCCTCGCTTTAGCTCTGCGGGTGATCGATCTTAATCGGGGCCTCTGGTTGGACGAGATTATTTTTCTGACGGTGACAGTCCGGCACCCGCTTGCCGAGATCATCACCGTGTTTCCGGGGGACACCCAGCACCCTCTGTACTCTGTTCTGGCTCGACTGAGTATCCTTGCATTTGGAGAACATGCGTGGAGCCTCCGCTTGCCGGCGGTGGTTTTTGGCGTCGCGTCCATTCCTGCCCTGTATTTCCTGGCGGTCTCGATTGCCAGCCGCACTCAAGCGCTCATCTGCGCGGCTTTTCTGGCTGTCTCTTATCATCATGTCTGGTTTTCGCAGAACGCCCGAGGCTACTCGGCGCTGGCATTCTTCACTATCCTGGCGACGCTATTTCTGCTGCAGGGACTGCGAACCGGACGCGGGGGCCCGTATGCCCTTTATGCCATCGCCTCTGCACTAGGGGTCTATACACACTTGGCGATGATGTTCCTGATCGCGAGCGATGTGCTGATCTGTGCGAGTGAAGCCTGGACGGACTGGCGTAATGGGCGAAGCCTGGAACGCTGGAAGCTTCCACTCAAGGCATTTCTCGCGGCCGGCGGATTGACGCTGTTGTTGTACGCACCCATCGTCCTCCAGGTTCAGAAGTTCTTTTCGAAGGGACCGTCTCCCATGAAGGCGGTGTCCACCCCGAGTTGGGCTCTGTGGGAGACAATTCGGGGCCTGGCTATCGGATTGGGAGCTAACGGAGTCATCGTGGTGGCAGGGTTGGTGGTGGCGTGCGGGGCGTGGAGCTATTTCAAACAAGACCGGGTGGTTTTCGCGCTGCTGGCGCTTCCCGGAGTCCTGACAGTGGGCGCCGTCGCGGTGCGGGGAACGATGTATCCGCGATTTTTCTTTTCCCTGATCGGCTTCGCGGTGATCATTCTGGTGCGGGGTTTGATGGTAATTCCGCAATGGGTCCTAGAACGCTGGAGTGGGAACAATGCTCGACTCGCACCGGCTCTATCGGCGGGCCTGGTAGCGATTCTGCTGGCTGTGTCCGCCTTCTCCCTGGCGCGCAATTATAAATATCCGAAACAGGATTTCGAATCTGCGATCCGCTTCGTGGACGCGCAACGCGCGGCCGGAGAACCGGTGGTGACTGCGGGTGCATCCACCGACCCGATCCTCGGTTATTACGCCAAACCGTGGGAGGGCGTTGATTCGGTCGAGCAATTGCAAGCAATCTGCGATAGAGGGCGGCCAGTCTGGGCAGTCTACACCTTTCCCAGGTATCTTCAGGATTGGTCGCCCCCGATTGCACGAATGATCCTGTCGGATTTTGCGGTCGTGAAGGTCTTCCCTGGGACCGTGGGCGACGGCGATATTTTTGTCGCCAAGTCTAAGCCCTGGTAACGATGAGAAAACTGATCGTGCAGATCCCGTGTTACAACGAAGCAGCGACGCTTCCCGAGGCTCTCGCGGCTTTGCCGCGGTACATTCCGGGGATCGATCTGATCGAAGTCCTGATCATTGACGACGGCAGCGTGGACGGAACCAGCGACGTGGCGCGAGCCGCCGGCGTGAACCACATCGTCCGCTTTCCCAGGAATATGGGATTGGCGGCGGCATTCTCCGCAGGACTGGAGGCGTGTCTCCGGCAAGGCGCGGACATCATCGTCAATACGGATGCCGACAATCAGTATGAGGCGAAGGATATTCCCCGGCTAGTTGAACCGCTGCTTGCCGGCCGGGCTGAAATTGTCGTGGGCGATCGCCAGGTGAAGGATCTTCAAAGCTTCTCCCCTTTGAAGAGAAAACTTCAGGTGCTGGGCAGTTGGGTGATCGCTCACGCGTCCGGTCTGGACACCCCGGATGCCACCAGTGGATTTCGAGCTTTCACCCGCGACGCCGCACTGCGTACCTCGGTGATGAGCGGTTATTCGTATACGCTCGAGACCCTGATCCAGGCGGGGGCGCGGCGCGCGCCGGTGGAATCGGTTCCCATCAGCATCAATCCGCAAACCCGTCCGTCCCGCTTGATGCGGAGCATTCCTCAATACATCCGGAAATCGTCGGCGACAATCCTGCGCGTGTACACCATGTATCAGGCCCTGAGAGTGTTCCTGGCGATGGGACTCGGCATGATCGTGCTGGGGATGATTCCCGGCATTCGGTTTATTTATCTGTACCTGGATGGGCAGCGGGTCGGCCACGTTCAGTCGCTGATTCTGGCGGCGATCCTGATCATCGTGGGCTTCCAGGTAATGTTAATCGGGCTTCTGGCGGATCTATTGAGTTGCAACCGCAAACTCCTGGAAGAAGTGTCGTACCGGGTTCGAAAGATGGAGATCGCGAACAACGAGGAGCGCAATCACGCGGATCGTAATCAAGGGGAGGCCCGCCTGAAATCCGAGGGCACGACAAGCTCATGACCCCGGTTGCTACAGACACCACCCCAGCCAAACCTAAGTTCTGGCGTGCACCGGCGTTTCGAATCGGAGTCAGCGCGCTGGTCCTGGTGCTGCTGCTCACCTTCGTTCCCTTCAACGAGGTCTGGACCGCGATCAAGCGCATCCCGCCATCGCTCAGCTTGGGGTTGCTGGTGGGCTACCTGGCATTGCATCTTGTGGGCGTGGCGAAGTGGCGCTTGTTGATCAACGCGGCGGGCGCGGAGCTGACCTTCGCACAGGCGGCCCGATGCTACTACGGAGGACTTTTTGGCAATGTTTTTCTCCCCTCCCTTGTCGGCGGCGATGTCGTGCGCGCGGGAATGGCGTTCGCGGTCTCGCCCGCCAAGGCAGCGATCCTATTGGGCAGCCTGATCGACCGGACCGAAGACGTCATCGGACTGGGCGCGGTTGCCGGGCTGGGCACTCTCCTCCTCCCGAGGTCGCTCGACCCGCAGAGCCGCAAAGTATTCTGGGCCTTCGGAGGAGCGCTCGCCGCCGCCGGCTTGGTGGGTCTCGCGATCCTGTTCGCGACACCGGTGCGGAAGTTTCCGTATAAAGTCCGGCGCATGATGGTGAAGCTGCGGAGCGCCGGCCGATCCATGTATAACCGGCCCGGCCGTCTGCTGCTTTGCCTGTGCATGGGAATGATCCTGCAAGGCTGCCAAGTGGTGATTAACTACTGGCTGGGAGAAGCCTCCGGATTGCATATCGCATTCGGGGTTTGGCTCTTCGCCTGGCCGCTGGCGAAACTTTCGGCGTTGCTCCCGGTGACTCAGGGAGGGATCGGAGTTCGCGAGGTCGCATTAGTCGGCTTGCTGGCTCCTTTCGGAGCGGCAACCGCGCTCACTGCTGCCGCCGGTCTAGTTTTCGAAGCCATCACCACCTTCGGCAATCTGATCGCAGGAGGTATTGCGTTCGTCCTCGGCCGCGTCACCTCCGGCCAAGCCAAGACGCTTACAAGTATTCCGCAAGAGTGACTCACATCTAAATGATTCCAACGCAATCCCCATCCTCGAAGTCCCTGCCCCGCCGCTCCACTTTGCCCCACGTCGTCGTTCTCGGCGCTGGCCCATCCGGCGTCGGCGCGGCTTACCAGCTCGTCAAAAAGGGACTCGCCACCGTCACGGTGCTGGAGCAAAATAATGCCGTCGGAGGCAACGCAGGCAGCTTTGAGCTGGAAGGCGTCCACTGCGATTTCGGCAGCCATCGCCTGCACCCGGTGGTCCCGCCGGAAATCATGCAGGACCTGCGCAATCTGCTGGGCACGGATCTTCTGTATCAAACCCGCCACGGCAGAATCCGTTTGCAGGGGCGCTGGATCCATTTCCCGTTGAAGCCGGTGGATCTGCTTTTCGGACTTCCGAAAGCGTTTGCGATGCGGGTTCTCGGCGATACAGCTCGCAAGGCTCTGCCGAAACCCGCACCCAGCGGGCCCGAAAACTTTGCGACAGTGCTGGAGCGCGGCCTCGGCCGCACCATCTGCCAGGAGTTTTATTTTCCCTACGCAAGGAAGCTTTGGGGAGTGAATCCTCAGGAACTGGCCGCGACTACCGCAAAGCGACGAGTCTCCGGCAGTTCGATCGGGAAGATTCTGCGCAAGGTCTCGAAACAGATCCCCGGATTGAAACCGGAAGGCGCCGGACGATTCTATTATCCGCGCCGCGGCTATGGCCAGATCTCTGAATGTCTGCATGGGGCCGCCCAATCCGCTGGCGCGGATTTCAAATTCGGCGCCCGCTTCCAGTCGATTGAGCGCGACGGCAACGGGATCAAAGCGGTGCGCTATCAGCTTGGCGGCGAGGAATTCGAGATTCCAACTGGAGCCGTCTGGTCCACCATCCCGATCAGCATTCTTGTGCGCGGAATGCGTCCCGAAGCGCCGCCTGAAGTGCTGAAAGCTGCTTCGAACATTGCCTTCCGTGGAATGATCCTCATTTATCTGGTGCTGGAACAGGATCGCTTCAGCAACTTCGACGCCTACTATTTTCCGGAGGAGTCGATTCCAATCTCGCGAATGTCGGAGCCGAAGCTCTTCAGCAGTTCCACCGAGCCCAAAGGCCGCACTGTTCTTTGCGCGGAGCTTCCCTCCGATCCCGGCCAGCCGGAGTGGGACATGAGCGACGAGGAACTGGGCCGGCGGCTCTGCGAGTGGATCGTGCGCGCGGGCCTTCCGGCGCCGGCGAAGGTCGCGAGAGTGGTTACGCGCCGGCTGCGCCATGCCTATCCCGTCTACAGCCGCGACTACGAAGAAAACTTTTCCAAAATGGATGATTGGCTGGCTGGAATCGATGGCGTTCTCACGCTGGGCCGTCAAGGGCTGTTCGCGCATGACAATACGCACCACACCCTGGCGATGTCCTATGCTGCCGTCGGGTGCTTCTCGCCCGAAGGCAAGTTCGACCGGGCGCGGTGGGCCGAGCATCGGAAAGAATTCGAGACTCACGTAGTGGAGGATTGAGAGTGGGCCAGCCGCTCCTTCGCGTCTGCGCATACGAAGATCGCGCGGAGGCAATGGACAGCCTGATTCTGATGGGCGAGTCCTTGTGCGCCGCGGATTCAGGCGTCTCGCTCCATCTGAGGGTTCCCGACGCGCCGGCGGCGGTTCGCGCCTGGGCCAAGCGCAGGCCCGAAGTGATCCTTTCCACCGAGCGGCCAAAGGGCGTCACCGGCTGGGATGTGAAACCGTGGCTGATGCTCCAGCAGTTGGACGAAGGAATTCCGGAGGTGCTGTGGCTCGACGACGACATCATCGTCACGCGTCCGATCTCCACGATCGTTCGCGAGTTCCCGCCCGATTCCCTGATCTTCGCGGAGGAATGGGTGCCAACCGAGTTCCTCAAGGTCAGCCAGCATTGGGATATGACTTCCGTCCGCCCGGTGCGGCTGTTCAACAATTGCCTGATTCGCGCGACGCAAGCTCACCGGCCGATGCTGGAACGCTGGCTCCAGATGACTCGCGACTCGCGTTATCGTGACGCGCAGGCGCTCCCGTATGAGCGGCGGCCGCGGCACCTCTTGCATGACGGGTGGTTGTTGATTGCCCTCCTCGAAGGCGAGTTCGGTCATTTGCCTTTCGACTACGTTCGGCGCGGCCGGCACATCGCGCAATGCGCGGGATCTTCGGCATACCGTCCTACGGATCGATTACTCGATCTCTCCCGCGGATTGCCGCCCATGATTCACGGCCTGGGGCGCAAGCCTTGGGACAAGAGACGAGAGCAAAGCGGGGTCCAGAGGTTCCTGATGGATCTTGCGACCGACGTTTCGCCGTACGTGCTGGCGGCGCGAAAGGTCGCGAAGAAAGTAGATGTGAGTCCTGCATGGCTGGAGTCGCGCACGCGCTTGGGTGCGATGCTGCGGGGATTGACCGGCGGTCATCCCGGCATGGCCGGGCTGCCCTTGGCCAGCATTCATGCGGTGCATATGAGCTTCACGAAAAAACGCTAGAGCCTGCAGCGAAATCTTTCTGGAAGTTACGTGCCGCTACACGCTGCGAAATCCCTGAGGCGCCTCGGGGCTGCCGTCGATGCCCCTGGCGTTATCTGCCGCCGGCGAATCCCCCTGAATCCCGAGCTTCTTCATTTTGTACAGCAGCGCTTTATAATCGATCTTCAAAAGCGAGGCGGCCTTTTTCCGATTCCAATGGGTGGTTTGCAACGCCGCCAAAATCGCTTCCGCTTCGGCCTGAAGTTTCGCCCGGTCGACCTGTTCCAGGATCGGCGGAGGCGCCGGGGCGGGCACAACGGTAGAAGGATCCGCGGAGGCCCCCATGAACGTCTCCCGGTTCGCGCATCGCATCAGATCCCGCGCAACCAGGTCCGGATTCCTCAGCACGATAAACTTCCGGACGACGTTCTCAAGCTCGCGGACATTTCCCGGCCAGTCGTGCAGCAGCAGCGCTTGCTTTAGCTGGAAAGTGATTTGCGGAGGGCTGGAGTGATCGCCGGCGTGCTTCCTCAGCAGAAATTCGGTCAACGGGAGAATGTCATCCCGAAGCTCTCGCAGCGGAGGCACGCTAAGCGTGACCACGTTCAACCGGTAATACAGATCCTGGCGGAATTTCCCGGCTACGATCGATCTCTCCAGATCGTTATGCGTGGCCGCGATCACGCGCACATCCACGCGCACGGTCTCCTTGCCGCCCAACCGCTGGAACTCGTGGTCCTGGAGAACTTGCAGCAGCTTGGCCTGGAGTTTGAAATCCATGTCGCCGATTTCATCGAGAAGAAGCGTACCGCCATCGGCGATCTCGAACATGCCCAACTTGCGTTGAAACGCGCCGGTGAAAGCGCCGCGCTCGTAGCCGAACAACTCGCTCTCCACCAGCTCGGACGGCAGTGCCGCGCAATTCAGCTTTAAGAAAGGCTTGTTGGCGCGATGAGACAGGGAGTGCAGATGACGCGCCAGCACTTCTTTGCCGACGCCGGTTTCACCCTGGATCAACACCGGCGCTTCCGACCAACCCACCAGGGGAACCGTATTCTGTAGCGATTTCATGGCGGGGCTGGTTCCAAAAAACACATCCGCCGCTGAGGGGGAAGGATTGCGTTTCGGCGGAGCCGGCGCGGTTGGCGGTCCAAACACATTCGCCAACACCCGCTGGAGAGCTTCGCTCGAAACGGGTTTGCCAAGGAAATCGGTTGCGCCCGCGCGCATGGCCTCGACGATCAGGCTGGAAGACGGGGAGCCTGAGATCATGATGACCGGCAAGTTCCGCTCCGACCCGCGAATCTCGCGCAGCACCTGCAGCCCGTCCCGCTTGGGCAGCGCTACTTCCAGCAACACGGCGGCAATGGGCAAGCCGGCTTGCAGGCAATTCAATCCCTCTTCACCGTCCTCCGCGGTCTCCACTCCGAAACCGTCGGAACGCAGTGCCATCTCCAGAAATGAGCGCACTTCGAGCTCGTGCTCGACAACCAAGATAATTTGGTCGCTCGCGGAGCGCATGAGTTCGCCTATCTGTTCTGCCGCATTGCGTGCTACTGTATCGCCATGGTTACGACGTTGCTCGGATTAGCGCCGATCACCACCTCGACGGAGACTGCTTTTCCCGTGGGTGCGTTGGAAGGAATCTGAACGTTGATCTGCCAGAGTCCCACCCAACCGGGCGCCATGCCCGAAAATGTAATTGTTCCCAAAACGCTATTCCCAAACGCCACGCAAATCCCCTGAGGGGAGCTGTCGCAGGCGGACGCAGTCGTGGCTGGAATGGTAACCGTGTACGCCAACGGGCCCGAAGGCGCGGGCTGGCCATCCGGGACGGTTGGGCTTATCGGCCCCTGACCGGTTCCAAACAGCGAAACCACCGTACCTCTGGGAGCGGCGTTGGAGGCCCCATTGATACTCCCGTCCTGATTGAAGATCGCGCCAGGCCCGGCGCCGCTGGATGCCAGACTGAACAACCCAGGCTCGACCGAGCCCACCGAGAAGGTGGTTCCCGCGATCAGTTCGCCGGTAGCCGCCGACTCTATCGCAATGCGATTGGTTCCCAGCGGCGTTGCGGAAGGAACCTGAAAATTCGTTTGTGCCGGAGTGACCGCATACAAGGGCGCAACAAGCGTATCGTTGATCAGGACTTGAAAGCCTGCCAGCGTCTTTGGCAGAGGGATGGTTCCCACCTGGGTTTGGGAAGTGATGGGATCTGTGAAGAGGGCCGCCGCACTCCCGGGCGCCACCGGAACCGTGGCCAGAAAGTGGGCGTCATTGACGACAGCGGCGGCTCCCAGAAACTGCGCCACGCGATCGTTGCCCGTATCGCCGACATACAGGGTGTTCATTCTGTCCAGGAAAACGCCCACCGGGGCGAACAGGGAATCAGCGGTGGCAAGCCCTGTGGTCGAGTCGAAGTCGGGCGCGCTTGCGGATAGGCTAGGTTGGCCGATGACGGCGGTCGCAGCGGTTCCAGCCGCCTTCGAAAACACAAAAGTGGGATAAATCACCACGCGATTGTTTCCGTTGTCCGCGACGTAAATATTGCCGGCGGTGTCCACGGCGACGCCGGCGGGACTGCGCAAGCTTGCGGCGCCGCTGCCCGCCCCACCGGAGCTGAACAGCGACTGGCCATAGACCAAGGACGCCGGAGCTCCGTTGCCCTGCGCACTCTGCGTGTTGGAAAACACCAGAACGCGGTTGTCGCCGGTATCCGCAACGTAGAGGTTGGAGGACGGATCGACGAAAACGCCCGCGGGCGCATTCAGCGTCTGCGGCGAAATCGACGAGCTGAGGGTGCCGGAATTGAAATTGGGCTGCCCGAAAACCTGTAATGCCGAGGTCCCTGAAACCAGCTTCGGCGGAAACTCCAAGACGCGATTATTTCCAGAGTCCGCAACGAATAATTTGCCGCCGGGGGCGATCGCCAGGCCGGAAGGCGACTGCAAGGTGGATGCGCTCACCACTCCCGTCGCCGACGAGGTGAAAGTTGGCTGTCCCAGCACGATATCCGGCGTAATTCGCCCGCTCTGGCTGAGCGGTTGGGGATAACGCAGGACACGATTGTTTCCGGAGTCCGCCACGTACAGATTCCCCGAAGAATCCACCGCGAGCCCCTCCGGTCCAAAGAGCGAGGTGGAAGTCGGAGTCGCGCCGCCGGTATCCACGTTCGGAAAACCGCTGAACAAATTCGGCTGTCCGATTACCAGATCCGCGGGGTCCCCACTGTGGAATTTCACCGAATTCTTCCATACCAACACCCGGTTGTTGGCCGTGTCCGAGACATACAGGGGAAAGGAAGGCTGAGAGTAGTCGATCACTATATTGTATGGCGCAGCTATACTGTTCGCCTTCAGGTTATTCGCTTCATTCCCGGTAAAATTCGATTGCCCCCATACATTCGTGGCCGTGCGTGAGTTGCCGGAGTAAAACAAAACGCGATTATTGCCGGAATCCACGATGTAGACGTTCCCGTTCGCATCCACCTTGACATCGTTCGGGGCGGCTAAGCCGTTGGCGGAAGCGAATGGGGCGGTGGAAAGATTCGCGGTTGAGGTAGTGAAGCTGGACTGGCCGTAGACCGTGCTGGCCGTGCTGCTGGCGCTGAACACCAGGACGCGGTTCTCGCTGGGAACCGATACATATAGGGTGCCGGAGGCGCTCACCGCCAGACCGGCTGGACCCGCCATGCTGGAACTGGAAGCAGGCACGATCACGCGTGCCGTGAAGCTGGCCTGCCCGTACAGACCAGTCGCCGCGGCATTGGTCGCAAGCGTCGTAAATTTCAAAACTCGTCCATTGTTATAGTCGGAAACGTAAAGATCGTTCTGCGAATCGAACGCGAGCCCGTTCGGAAGATTGAGCCCCGCGGCGGAAATGCTCCCGCCTAAATTCGCGGTATTCGTAGTGAAAATCTTTTGTCCGATCACAGTATCCGCCTGCGGGGCGCTTCTGCCATCCAAGACCGCGGCGGGAAAGCGCACGACCCGATTGTTGCCGGTGTCGGCGACCCAAAGATTGCCCGCCGAATCGAACGCCACCGCCTCGGGCTTGTTCAGAGCGCTGCTGGAAACACCCGCGGCAAAACTCGAAAAACTGGCCTGCCCCAACACCGCGTCCGGGGTGTAATTTCCCGGGTTGGCAAAAGGGGATGGAAATCGGAGAATCCGGTTGTCGCCCGAATCCGCGACATACAGATTCCCAGTGGCCGGATCGACCGCAAGGCCGAAGGGAGTGTTCAGGCCGGAGTTCCCGGTCCCCAACACATTCACGTAGTTCGGACCCGGTTGACCCAGAACGACTCCGGGAGGGTCGCCAATCTGATAGGCGGCCGTATCTGCCCAGCCCAGGATCCGCGAATTCCCCACGTCCGAGATGTAGATGTGGGTCTGCCCGCCGCGCGCGTCGAGAATCATAGCCGAGGGAGAATACAATTCGACCCCCTGCACCAGATTCAATCCCCTGCCGGTTAGGGTGAGTTGGCCAAGAACACGGTAGGCGGTGGGGGAGACTTGCGCTCCCGCTTGCGCCCCAAAGATTACGATACCAAGAAAAAAGGAAATACGACGCATTTGTAGGCGTTACGGGATAAAGATATAATCGCCGGCCGTCAACCATCGATTTTGCTCCGGATTCTTACCGAGAGTCACCTCATCGTAGTTGAAGTCGAACTTGAACTGCTTCCCATTTTCAGTGTGCAGGATGTATATCTTCTTCTTTTTTGCGAAGTCGGTTGGACCGCCCGCCTCTGTAATCGCCTGGAGCACGGTCATTGGATATCTCAGCTCCACCATGCCCGGTCTCCGGACAGCCCCAACCAGATAGATCCTTTTGCTATGCACTTCGCGTACGACGACAGTGACGTCCGGCTCCGTATAAAACGGCTTCAAATCGGTCGTGATCAACGCCTCCGCCTGCGCGGGAGTGAGTCCGGCAACCACGATGTCGCGGATGAAAGGAAGCGTAATCTTTCCGTCGGCCCGAACGACAACGGAGGCAACCGAGGCGTCCGGCGCCATGTAAACCGCTATCTGTAAAACATCGGCCTCGCCGATGATGTACTCGTCCGGAACACCACGGTTGGGCCGGTCCGGCTTACCCGGCGTCGCGGGTTTGGGCGCTTCCGGAGTCTTCAGCGCTTGATCCACTTGACTTGGCTTGAACCCGGCCTTGATCGCGTTCTGCCGAATGAGGTCGTCGGTTAACTTAAGCTTCCGGGCTTCCCGGACATATGTGTCCAGATCTTGCGCGACCTCGTTTGCCTTGCCGCTGGGCGCCGCGGGAGTCTGCGCCCAGCCCGTGGTCAAGAGACCACAAGCAAGCAGCAGAGAGAGAGAACCACGAATCATTGGATAAAGGGCTCGCACGGATATAGGCGGCATGCACGTTCGGGACCACAAGATTCTTGGCGAAAGTGTCGAGAACACAATACGGGACTATTCTGCCCGCTCTGCATTATGGCCGGAAACTGAGTTGGACTTAGTCCGAAAGTTTCGCTCCCCGTCCGCGTTTCCGATTCCGAATTAAAAACCGGGAAAGAGGAGTTATGGTACCAGGGGCATCGGTGAACCACCTGGTCGAGATTTATCGCGCAGAAACATCGGAGAACAAATTGCTTACACGTTCTTGTACAACCCAAAAACCGAAATTGTCATCGAATGATCCGCACACAACAAGCACTTCCCCCATTGATCTGTTGTCTGTTGGCGTGGAATAGCCTCCTCGCGCAGGATGCGCCTCCACCCACGCACCTCAGCCTTGTCGTACTTCAAGGCGAGGGTGAGGCCAATCGAGCCGGCGAACGTGTTGCGACATCGCCCTCGGTTCGGGTAGAAGATCAGAACAATATGCCGGTGAGCAACGCCGCTGTCGTATTCACGTTACCCACCAGCGGGCCCAGCGGAGAATTCGAAGGCGGCGCCAAGACCCTCACCGTACTCTCAAACGACAAGGGAGTCGCGGACGCGGGGGTGCGCGGATTGAAAGCCAACGACGTGACCGGTCAGATGCAGATCCTTGTAAATGTCACCTACCGTGGGCAAACCGCCAACACCGTCATCACCGAATTCATCGTGGCGCCGAATGGTGTTCCGAATGCGCATCACGGCAAGACCGGGAAAATCGTTTTGATCCTGGCGCTGGTGGCCGGCGGCGCGGCCGGCGCGGTGCTTGCGACGCGGAAGTCCAGCTCCCCAAGCGGCAGCGAATCGGAATCGGGAGGAGGTTCCCCGTCCACGATCATTCTGACCTTGGGTACATCCTCGGTAGGCGCGCCTCACTAGTGAGCTGCATCCACGGAAAGAGTCGAATGAGCATCAAGAGTCTCGTCATCATCGGATCCCTGGCGTTATGCAGTGTGTCCTCGGGCCAAACCGAAACATCGATCGGCGGGCCAACGCTTGGCTACGCGCTCGATCCCAGCGTTCATGCGCTTCGCCCGATTCTCGGCATCGCGGGAGCTTCTGTGCTCGGCGATTCTCTGGATTCCGGCTTCGCCATTCGAGACGCCGTGATAGACGGGCCTAGGGGATATGCCTTGGCTATCGATAGCGCCTCGCGCGCAGCTTGGTTGATTCGTCCCAATCAATCCACTCCAGCCGCACAGATTCCTGTGGCCGGCGAAGTCGCCGCCGTATATTTAAGTCCTCAAGCCAGCGCCGCAGCCTTGCAAATGCAGGACGGGCGTATCGAGGTTGTCACGGGCTTGAGTACCGCGGCCTTCGTCGTGACCGATCTCCCCACCGGCCAACGTCTGAATCGTCGTCCCCAGGCCTTGGCAGTCAGTGACGACGGCAATTTCGTAGTCGCGGCCTTCGATGAAACCCAAGCGCTTCTGCTGGGGTTGGATGGCACGCGCGCGCCGCTGGCCATCGGCCGGACTACTGCTCTCGCTTTCCGTCCGTCAAGTTCCGACATTCTGGGCGCTGGTCCTGGAAATCGGGTATGGCTCATTAAGCAAAGCCCTACCGGCCCCATACTGAAGCAGATCGCGGGAGCTGGCGATGGCATCTCGACGCCTGCCGCGGTAACGTTCGCACCCAGCGGGACCAGCGCACTGATCGCCAACTCCGGCAACGCCACGATCGTGGCCGTGGACCTTGCCGCTGGAGTCGTTTCCTCCACAGGGTGCGGCTGCAATCCGGTTCGATTCGAAAGGCTCACCACCGGCGGTCTCTTTCGGTTAAACGATCCGTCGGATCAACCTATGTATCTGTTCGACGCGGCCTCAAGCCGGGCTTTGTTTGTTCCTCCGCTGCCGACGGCGAATCAACCTCAGGGGCAGCAAAACTAGCATGGACCGTCATCAAAACTCTGGACTCGCGCGCACGGCCGGTCTTCTCTTGGGATTCGTGTTGGGAATCGGCGTCGCCTCCGCCGCCATCTCGATTACCAGTCCAGCGACGCTTCCGAACGCGGTTACCGGCACGCCTTACTCCGTGACTTTGGCCGCCACTGGCGGCGCCCCGCCGTATACATGGTCGGGAACCGGGACGTTCCCTCCCGGACTGCAAATCAGCACTGGAGGAGTTATTTCGGGAACTGCGACGCAGACGGGTAGCTTCTCGTTTGGAATTCAGGTCACGGATTCAACCGGCGCCTCCGCCACAGGTACGTTTTCCATCACCGTGACGGCGGGCGCGTTGGCGATCACCACTGTTTCGCCGCTTTTTAACGCCACCGTCGGCTCCCCCTACTCGCAGCAATTCCAAGCGTCGGGGGGCCAACAACCTTATACATGGTCAGTTACTGCGGGCTCGATTGCCCCTCTCACCCTGAACGCAACTACCGGAATTCTCCAGGGGACGCCAACGGCTCCGGGGACCTTGAGCTTTACCGTTCAAGTGACGGATGCGGCGAAGAACAGCTCATCCCAGCCTTTCTCGCTCACGGTCACGACCCCTCCGCTGGTAATTTCCACAAGCGTTACCTTGCCCTCCGCAGCCGTCGGAATCAGCTATTCGCAACAGTTCACGGCGACCGGAGGACTCTCGCCCTACACCTGGACCGTGGCTAGCGGAGCGGTCCAGGGGTTGACCCTGGATCCCAATGCTGGCGTGCTCTCCGGAACTCCCACTACTGCCGGGAGTTACTCGCCTGTGATTCAGGTAACGGATTCCGCCATGAACACCGCCTCCCGGACGTTTCAACTTACCGTGAACGCGGCTGCTTTACAGATCACTACAACTTCCCTGCCCTCCGGAACAGCGGGAGCGTCCTATTCGGCTACCGTCGCGGCGGTTGGTGGAACTACGCCGTATACATGGTCGGCAGCGGGGCTTCCATCCGGCTTGACCATTAACGCCGCCACCGGAGCCATCAGCGGCACATCTACTCTGGCAGGCACCTTTCAAGTGACTGTTACTGTTATAGATACGAACAGGATAACATCCGTGGCCGGCTATCAGCTTACGATGGCGCTTCCGCCGGCTCCAGCCATCAGTTTCAGCAGTATTTCTTCCTCGGGCACGCCTGCGAGCCAGGTTCCGGTGCAAATCACCATTCCCCAAGCCTATTCCGCCGGACCGATCACTGGAACAGTCTCGCTTGCGTTTATGCCGGCAACAACGGGCGCGCAGGACCAGACCATTCAATTCTCAAGCGGCGGGACGACGGCAAGCTTCACTATTCCAGCCGGCCAGACAACTGCTGTATTCTCCGTAGCTTCCGAGGCGTTCAGCACCGGGACGGTGGCCGGGACGATCACTCTTACGGCTCAGGCCCAAGCCTTCGGCGTGAATATAACCCCGTCTCCCACGCCCGTGCAGACCGTCACAATTGCGGCTGCCGCCCCTGTGGTGACCGCCGCAACCACTACAGTATCGGGCCAAAACGTCATCATTCAAGTCACAGGCTTTGCGACCAACGAGCAAGTGACGCAGGCAGTCTTCACCTTCACGGCGTCCGGCAACAACAAGCTCCAGACCGCCCAGTTCACGGTTCCGCTCACCGCGCTGTTTACCACCTGGTACACGGGCAGCCAAGCACCCGGCTTTGGCGGCCAATTCCTTTATTCGCAAACGTTTGCGGTACAGGGAGATCCCACGGCTGTGGTTCTGCAATCTGTCGCTTTGACCAATTCCGTGGGAACCACTACCTTCCAGGTCCCATAAGAGCAAAAAAAAATTGAAACGTTTGCATACACCCAAAGGTCTCAACCTTAGTCCCAGCGGCAAACCACCCAAGCTTCATCCCTATTTCCCCTACTTTGTCTAGTGGGTTCCCAAACCCCTTTCTAAGTACGAAACTTTTGCATCTCTCACAAAATAAGCGTACTACCTAGTACTATCGGCTTCCAAAAGTCCTTGACAAAATCCCCATTTTCCGGTTAGTCTTAGGTACTCGGAATAAGCTTGTAAACACTGCATTAAGCAGGAATTAGGAGGAGTGTGACTGTTACCGTTGCACTGATGTCGAACGACCACAGGCTGTCAGACCTGTGCCATTCGATCCTGGCGGATCGGAACGCTGATTCGCGCCCACTATTGGTCCTTTCGGAACCCCGAGGCCCGCTTCCCAAAGCGGACTTCTACATCTGGGACTATAGGCCGGAGCTGGATCTGGCACTACGTCTGGCGACCCGCGACCCCCATCGGCACATTCTGCTGGTGGAGCGAAACTATCTGGCCGGCGCCAATGGGGCCGATTTCCAGGGCCTGAAACTCGTACTAAAACCAGTCACCAAGGTTGCCCTGGCGAGCTGGCTCGCGCCCGCCGCCGACGAGTCTGCGGCGAGCGGGAAACAACCAGCTGACCCGCACAACAAGATCATATCCTCCCTGGTAGAGGCCAACATACGCCTGCAAGAGTATGAGCTTGATCGCAGCAGCTTCCTGGCGCATGTAACGCACGACTTTCGAGCGCCGCTTACAGCCATGAACGGCTATTGCGAACTGTTGCTGGCGGAAGCCTTGGGGCCCCTTACCGATATTCAGCGGGAGGTGCTGAGCCGGACGCTGAACAGTTTGAAGAGACTCTCCAGGATGAGTTCGGCGATGCTGCACCTGACCTCGAACTCGCCCGGCGGCCGCCCGCTAAGCCTGAAGGAGGGCCGCCTGCACGACTGCATTCAGCAGGCGATCCACGAACTCCAGCCTATGATCGGCGAGAAGCAGATTCAAGTCACCGCGAATCTGACGCAGCCCCCTTCCGGGAGTCTGTTCTTCGACCCAGGACAGCTGGAGCGGGTTTTCGTAAACCTGCTTGAAAACGCCTGCAAATTTACGCCCCAGGGCGGACATATCGAAGTTCGAGGCGGCCCGCATTTCTGGGATCGCCGTTCGACCAGTGTCCGGGGGTTGTCGGTCGAGGAGCGCCGGGTCGAGAGGGTCGCCGCGCCGAACGCCTTCCGGGTGGATGTTTGTAATACCGGGCCGTCGATCGCCCCCGAGTATCTGGGCTGCATCTTCGACGAATACACCTCCTACGGGGAAGGTTCGAATGGCGCGGGGAGCGGTCTCGGACTGGCGATTTGCAAGACGATTATCGAAGAGCATCGAGGCCGGATTTGGGCGGAGAACCATGCAGGAGGGCCCGTGTTGTCATTCGTGCTTCCTCTGGAACACCAAATTCAAAGCAATGCCGCGCCGAGAAACGGAAGCACGAGAAAAATCGGATGAGAGGTGCAGACTTCCAAATGCGAACAGATAAGACCGAGAGAACCATCGTTGTCGGGGATGATGACTCAGAGGTACGCCGGTTCCTTGAAGTAACTCTGCGATACCAGGGTTATGGAGTGGAGTTGGCGGAGGACGGAGATGCGGTTTTGGACCGTCTTCAATCCGTGGGCCAAGTCTCGGCCGTTTTGCTGGACCTTTTCATGGATCGAAAAGGCGGCATGGAAACGCTGCGGGAGATCAGGAGAACCGATCAGAAGCTGCCGGTGATCATGCTTTCCGGAGCCTCCGGCCCGGAAAACGTGGTGGAGGCAATGAAGGCCGGCGCCACCGATTTTCTAGGGAAGCCGCTGGGACCCGAAGAGTTGCGGGCCGTGATGGAAAAAGCGCTGGCCCACAATTCGCCGCCGCTGGAGAAGCCGGCTCCCCGCGAGCGCAGCCGTGGAGCGGCGGCGCGGAATCCTTTCGGGGAGTGGAGCGCCAGCATGCGCGAGCTGCATAAGCTTGCGGCCGCGATTGGACCTTCGGAGACTCCGGCGTTGATCCAAGGGGAAACGGGCGCCGGCAAAGAGGTTCTCGCACGCTATCTGCACGCGCTTTCCAAGCGCTCGCATAAGCCCTTCCTGAAGCTCAATTGCGCAGCCCTGCCTTCCGAACTCGTGGAAAGCGAGTTGTTCGGGTACGAACGCGGGGCCTTTACCGGCGCGTTCCAGCGCAAGCCTGGTATGTTCGAGATCGCCGACGGCGGCACGCTTCTGCTGGATGAAATCGGCGACATGGATTTCAAGCTCCAGGCCAAATTGCTCCAGGTGCTGCAGGATCATGAGTTCCAACGGCTGGGTGGAAAAGAGACGGTGCAGGTGGACGTGCGCGTGATCGCCGCAACCCACAACGACCTGGAAAAAATGATCGTGGCCGGGAAATTCCGTCAGGATCTATTCTATCGGCTGAACGTCGTGACTCTGAATGTGCCCCCGCTGCGGGAGCGCAAGGAAGACATCCTTCCACTGATGAAAATCCTGCTGGAGCGGCACGCTCCCGAGAAAGCCGACGGGTTCGAAATCGCTCCGGCGCTGCAGCAAGCGATGTTGCTGCATGACTGGCCGGGGAATGTTCGTGAACTCGAAAACGTTGTGCGCAAGTTCGCCGTGCTGGGAGATCAGGACCTGATCGCAGCCGACCTGAGCTCACGGACCGCGCGCAAGAACCTGAACCGCGTGCCTGTATTAAATGTCGGAAGTCCGGAAGCCGTCGAGATCAGCGCTCCGATATTCGAGCAGGTGACTCGCGCCAAGCACCAGGCCGAAACGGAAGCCATCCTTGCCGTGCTCACTTCCACGCAATGGAATCGGAAGCGGGCGGCGGCGCTGCTGAAGATCGATTACAAGGCGCTGCTTTACAAGATGAAGAAACTCGGCATCGAAGACAAGATGGCCGTGATGCCCGACTAAAGCGAGCCCGGGAAGCCGTTTGCGGACGCCTGCCCCACGACTGCGTCCCGATTCTTCCGCACACTTCTGAGCACCGCGTAAAGCAAACCCGCGATGCTCCCGGCAACAGCGTCGCCGTGCAGAAACTCCCAATGCGAAGCGACGAGCCTACGCAATAGAAAGCCGCGAAAGGCCAGTTCCTCGGATACGGGAACAGCGATCACTGCCGGTATCGAAGAGATGCCCGACTGAGAAGCCGCTTGGGGACGCCATGCGCCACGAATGCGTCCCGAATCCTTCCGCGCCACTTCTGGGCAGCCGCCTAAAGAAAACCAGCTGTGCAGAAGTCTGATGGCGAGCTTCGGCAACAGGAACGAGCGTCGCCGTGCAGAAACTCCCAATGCGAAGCGAGGAGCCTGCGCAATAGAAAGCCGCGAAACGCCAGTTCCTCGGATACGGGAACAGCGATCACTGCCCGGTATCGAAGAGATGCCCGACTGAGAAGCCGCTTGGGGACGCCATGCGCCGCGAATGCGTCCCGAATCCTTCCGCGCCACTTCTGGGCAGCCGCGTAAGGAAAACCAGTGCTGGCTAACAGTTGCTGTGCAGAAGTCAGAGGGCGAGCTTCGGCGACAGGAACGAGCGTCGCCGTATAGAACCCCAATGTGGGCGAGGAGCCGGACAGCCACTATACCCGACAGAGGGTGCCCGCGAAGCCGCTTACCACAACGCCCAATTCCCGCCCCAAAGCACCCAGATGGCGATAAGTCCATTGGTGACGCCATGCGCCACCATTGCGTCAACGATCCTTCCGCGCCACTTCTGGGCGGCCGCGTAAAGAAACCCCGCAATGGTCCCGGCAATCCAGCGATCGCCGTGCAGAAGTCCGAAGGCGAGCGAGGAGCCTAATACGGACAGGAGCGTCCAGCGTTGGAAACTGACGGATTCGAAATCCGCCGAAATCAGACGGCGCAACAGGAAGCCGCGAAACGCCAGTTCCTCGGCAACGGGAACAGTGATTACGGCGGCCAGCGTTCGAAAAACAAGCCAGAGGATCCTGAGTGCGGCGGGGGACGCTGCCAGAGCCATCGGCATCGCGTTGTCCGCATGAGTGCCGGAGATTCGATCGAGCCCAATCCAGAGAATGAAAACCAGACTGCCCACCGCCGGAGCCGCCCAACCGAACTTCCAGTCGATGCCAGCGTAGGCGCGCCGGAAAGAGAAGAGCGCACCGGCGGCCGCGGCGAATCGCAATGGATACATCCATTCAAAGTTTCCCGAAGTGGCACGGGAGATCATTGTCGCCGCGAGAATCGCCAGGAAGGGCACCAGGTACGCATCCGGTAAACTTCCAGCCCGGTCTGCCGCCGCAGCGGGTTCCATCGAACGTCCAACCGAACGGGCTTCCGCTGAAAGCCAAGGCATTCGGTGCGCGATGGACGCGAGCCCCAGGGCGACACCGTTGAATGCGATCCAACCGGCCTGCGAATGAAACCCGCCCAGGGCGACTGCGGTAGCTCCGGCATCGCCGATCAGGATGAGTGCCGCGATGCGCACGGCGTTCAGCAGAAAGATCACGCAAGCGCCTACGGGCACAAGCAGCAGCGCCTGCGGAAACTTGTAATCGCCGCGAAAGAACCACAGCCACAGCACGCTGAAGATCAGCATGAGGCCGACGCCCTCCAGGCCTGAGCAGCTGGAGGCGATCTCGACCGAGAACTTTTCCGTGCCAATGGTTCTGGCCGCGGGCTCGGCAATAACGCCGCTGACGAAGTGGCCCAGAAGAAATTTCACCAGCTCAAAGGTCAGCGCGGTCGCGGGCTTCCATAATCGCTTGCTGGCGACTACCAAAACGGGCGAAATCGCCGCCGCAGCCAATGCGTATACCCAGGCGGAACCGGCGCTCCGCAGTAGCTCGCGGCAAGTCTTCAGAGGAATAAAGAAAAATGCGCCCGCGGCAATTCCGCAGATTCCTGCCGCCAGCCAGGCCCCAGCCAGTGAGTTCCCGCCGGCGACAGGCGATCCTGCCGCAGAGCTGGGAGCAAAGAGAAGCGAAGAGAGGAAAGCGAAAGCTCCCATTGCCGCGCAATGAACCGCCAGCAAACCCCATTCTGGCCGCACATCCGCAATGCTCTCACTCACCCGCACCAGTGTGGGCTTGGCCTTCGAATAGCCTAACGCCAGAAGCACCGTCGCAAACACCACCAGCGATTGGAGGACGTAAGGACCCAGGTCGCCCACGGCGCCCGTGAGGCCCCCCTTTCCATCGAGGGCAGCCGTGTCGAGCCAAGTGGAGATGACGATCAACTCGAGCGCGAAAAGGCTAACCAGGGAGACAAGCCGGGCCGCGAGCCCCATCGAAAATGGTTTACGGGGAAGACCTGTCCTCGGAAGAAGGGCCGATGAACCGGAATGGGAGGAACTTGTCACGCAAAAGGAAAACGGACGCCCAACCCAACCGGGCGGGCGTCCGCTAAAGGCTTTAAAATCGAATTCTACTTCTTACGGCGGCTTTTGAGGATCAGCAGACTGCCGGAAAGCAGCGCCAATGCGCTGGACGCTGCATTGGCATCGATTTCCGGTGCTGACGGGTGTTGTGCGCTTGCGGTAACCGCCGCACCCACAACTAGCAACAGCATCCCAATGATTCTCATATTCGATTCCTCCTTAGTTTTAAGTTGAAACACAGACACACCCAAGTACAGCCCTCAAAACGGAGCAGTCGTGGCCGCTAATTAGCGGTTACGGCGGCTCTTGAGCATCAACAGGCTGCCCGAAAGCAAAGCCAGCGCACTCACCGCTGAGCCTGCGTCTATCTCCGGCGCGGTCGGGTGTGCGCTTGCGGTAACCACAGCACCGGCGAGCAGCAACATCATTCCCACTACCCTCATGTCCCATCCTCCCTTAGACTTAAGATGACAAACAGAGCAATTCCGAAAGTACAACTCCGCTGGTGGCCGCGATCCCAGCTCCATTTTGCGGCTAAGCTACCGCTTGCGGCGGCTTTTGAGCATCAACAGGCTGCCCGAAAGCAAAGCCAGCGCACTGACGGCTGAGCCTGCGTCGATCTCCGGAGCTGCCGGAGTGGCGCACAGGGTGGCCACGGTTCCAACGAGGAGTAAAACTACTCCCAGACTTTTCACTTTTAATTCTCCCTCCTTAGAACTCCAGCAATACTTAGTTACAATTCAGAAGACGGCGGACGCGAATGCAATTTTGCAGCCGAAGCTGGAGAAACGCTAAGCCACAGATTCTTTTGGGATAAGCGCTTAGAGTACATTCCGAATCATTAGGAAGATCACCTAAGGCTTGGGCGGAAGTCACAGGCCTCGGGTTTCTAAATCTACCTACTAACCCCGCAAAGGGCCGGCCGCCGCCCCAATTCCCGAAAGGAACTGCCCCGCTCATGGTGGTGCCCCAAGCTCCGTTTTGCTAGCTGTTCCTCAGGAGCCCAGCCCCCACTGTTCAAGCCGGCGAGACATATGCCGAGTCAATCTCGGCCGCCACCGATCGCCCCAGCAGCGTTACCGAAACAACCAGCCGGCAGGAATCTTTGACCCTCAGCAGGATTCCTTCGACGCCCGTCATAGGCCCCCGGCAAACCTTGACGCGCTGCCCGATCCGAAGAAACGGCCAAGGCTCAACCAGAGACTGAGATTCCACCATTTTCCGGACGGCCTCGATCTCCGCGTCGTCGATCGGAAGCGGCTGTCCCTGGACGCCAAGCATGCTGACAACGCCGGTGGTCGCCAGCACCAGCGAGCGTTCTTCCGCCGGAATGTGGCAGAAGATGTAGCCAGGAAAAAGCGGCAATCGGAGCTCCCGGATGCGATCCGACCAGATTCTGCGGGAGCGGTACGTCGGCAAAAACCGCTCGACGCCTTTCGCGCTGAGCTGGTCGCTTACCGGCTGCTCAAAATTCGATCGCACCCGCAAAGCGAACCATTGCGGCGGACTCTTCGAGCCAATCTCAAAATTTCCGGTTGTGCGCGGCATCGCAGTGGTCATCGGCTGTCCCGTTGGAAGCAAGTTTCTAGCCCTTTGAGGGAGAAGGTACCATAACGATTCAGCGCGCCTCTGATGCGGAATCGAGGGGACCGAGCCTAACGCGGCCGCGGCAGATTCTTAACTCCTCGGTTTTTTTCCGACTCCGTCACCTTCACCGCTTGGCAGGCCGTAGCAGCGTTGAACCTCGGGAATCAATCGGGCCGCGAAATTCACGCCTTCCTGCACTGCGCCTGGGACGTCCGGCAGAATGATGCGCACGATCGCACCATCCGTCCGTCCGTCGAACATGGCGTCGCGCATCAGCAGCAGCTTTCCGTAGTACTCGCTGGCGATGACCCGCGGGCCGGACTGATACCAATACAGCACCACGTTCCTGAGAGTGCCCTTGTGGATCGAATACTTATTGACCACTGCGGTGCCGCCGTTCACCGGAACCTCAACCGAGCCGTATTGCCAGATCTCCCAGCCGCTGCCGGGCAGGCAGTGCTTGGGGGAATGCATGCTCTCGCCGCTGCGCTGTTCCGCATAATACGCGATGAACAACCCCAGTTGGTTTTCATCTTTCGCGTAGACGCGGGAGATGTAGTCGGTAAGGACCAGCCGCGTAAGGGTGCTGGAGGCGAGGGGCTCATCGCGGATCGAATTCCAACCGGCAAGCGACGAAGGGATCGTCGCCAGCGGTTCATCCAGAGCCTCTGGACGCGGCCGTTCCGACAGCGCCGATGCGGCCAGCGTCATCCCTAGAATTGCAACCACCGCCGCGGCGGAGCGGAAGTTCGTGGATGCGGAAGCGCAGGTCCTGCGTTCAGGATGAGCCATCATGTCTCCAGCACGGTATGCGCGGCCTTCGCTATGCCGACGAACGCGAAAAAGCCGACCACGAATACCAGCCAGCCCGCAAATGTGTGATAAAAGCCCAGCGCGAACTGTTCGTTATAATCCGCGAGAATTGCAGTTCCGGAGATTCGCATTACATTCACGGCGATCGACAAAGGAGCGCTGAGCAACACCAGCAGGATCCGCGCCGGCAGCCGCTCGCACAGGAACTGCCCAAGCAATACGCCCGCCATCAGCAAGGCGGAAAACGAATTCAACCCGCTGCATGCTTCATCCACGCCTAAAGAGATGTGCGCGAGTTCAATGATGTTTCCATCACGAAAGACGCTCACGTTGAAGAATTGAGCGACCTTAGTAGCAACATCCGAGGCGAATAACTGCAAGGGCGCGGTGGCGGCGTTGTAAATCAGGGCTGGCAAGGGGATCATTGTGGCCATCAGAATAAGCGGGAATGCCAAACGCGTAAGCCGCGCTTTTCCCCACCACGTCCAAATCAGCCCCGTGAGGACAATCATCAGGGAAATTCGCTGCAGGAAAAACTCGGCCCCCAGTTTCCCAATCAGATAAACCAGACAACCGCCCACCACCGCCCACAGTCCGCGCATGGTCGGGGTAGGCGGTAAATCGAATATCTGCTTGCGGTCGAGCCATGCGAAATACAGTGCGAAGGGAGGGATCAGTAAGCCTTGTGAAAAGCTGGGATCGTTCCACCAATCCTCGAATAATCCGAGAAGAGTGCGCGCATAGATCAGCAAAATCAGCGTCGCAATGGCAGCGACTTCCAGCACCGCAAGGCTGCGCCAGCGGAGCTCAGGCGGACGGCCCGCCTCACCTGAAAGATCCATGAGAGGTTCACTGGTTTGCAAACGTGTAGCCATTTGGCACAGATTCTTTCCTTTGGTTGCGTTCCCGGCTCGTCCAGCGGCCCTCGGGACAAAGTTTAGCACTGATTTCTAAAAAGTGTCCTAGCCTTTGGTTTCATGGCAGTTAGCCACGCGTGTTGCTACGCGCTGGCGTGGCACGCCAATTGCCTAAGTCGAGGAATCGCGAAGGAAGACTGAGTCAGTCGTTCTCGGAGGGACATGAAGGATCGAGAGCAAAGGTGCCTGGAACAACGCTGGAGGCTGGGGGTGCTGGGGATTTTGTTGGCCGGCCTTTCGGGAAGCAGCCAGCTTCAGGCGCAATCTCAATCGCTTTACTCGACCATCGAGGATGAGGTTCAGCGCGCGGGCTTCGGAATTTATAGTTTGTCCGCCATCTCCAGTTTCAGCAACGGGCGAGAGCCTATCTTCGACCAGAGCACCGGCCTCATCACTACAGGCAGCATTAACACTCTCTTTTCGGGAGCATCGACTTCAGTTGGATGGCGCAGCCGCAAATCCTCGAACCTGCACTTAGTCGTGAGGTATTCCGGCTCCTACTATTATTCGCAGTCATTCCCTGGAAGCTCAGGAACGATTCCGGGTCAAAGGGTCAGTCTGAGCATGAGCCGGAAGATCGGTTCGAAGTGGACAACGACGGCGAACGTATCCGGGTCGATGGGAACCTTCAGTCAGCTGCTGCTCACGCCGAACGGGCAACAGGATCTCGCTGAGTTGCCGGGCACTCCTGAGGAATTCCAGAATGCCCTCCTGGGCGATACAATCGAGGGCTCGACACTGGCGCCACAGGATTACGTGCTTTACGGCGACCGCCTTCTCAACATTTCCCTCAGGTTGTCCGCGGGCTATTCGGTTTCAACGCGGTTAAAGTTTACGGTGAACGCGGGGGGCAGCCGGCAACAACACCTTAGCGGTGGTTCGACTGCCAATTTGATCCCGGAAAGCGACAATTATTCGGGCGGCTTTGGGATGGGTTACACACTCTCCCCCCGGACGTCTTTCAATTTGAACTCCAGCTTCTCTCGCTCGCAGTCAGAATTCGGATCTGCTCCGTCCGCGTCGATTCAGGCGGGTTTCAGCAGACACTTCACGGATCATTTTTTCGGGCGCTTTTCGCTAGGCGCCGGATACCTGTTGCCGCACGGGCAGGGACTCAATGCGATTGGGCTTCAACAGACGGAATGGACAGCTTCGGGCAGAGTCGGATACAAGATTCTCCACCAGAGCTTCGTGGCGTCAGCCAGCCGAAGCGCTTCAGACAGTTACGGACTCGGAGCGAACGCCACAATCGTGGCTTCCGTTGGCTGGGGATTACGTCCGGAGGGAACCGATTGGGCATTCAATGCGGGAGGAAGCGAGACCCGGCTCGAAGGGGGCATCCTCGGGGGCAACGGCTACTCCGCGAATGCCGGCGCCCGGCGCAAGCTGGGAAGTCGCTTCTCTTTCGGCATTTCGCTTGGCTACGGGGTCTACTCGTCGGGTGGGGCGGTGGCCGCCGGGTTCAACTCCCATGCTCGAACGGAAACCGCGAGCCTGAGCCTCAGTTGGCACCCGTATCTGGGGCATCCCGACATGGATTCGACGATTTTGGCGTCCCCGACAGCTCTTCCTTAAAGGTGGTCTCGCAGTGCATTTTAGAACGACCGATTCTTCACATTCATGATCCGGCTTTTCAACCAGTACGTCGCTCTCAAGAGCGTGCTCCTCGTCGCGCTGGAATCCGTGATCGTGACGTTATCCCTGATCGGCGCCGCCAGTTTGCGATTTTGGGGGCATCCCTCACAATTCCAATCCATGGTGCTGGTGCCGTTCTTTGCCGTAAAGGCGCTGGTGGTGGTCATTACCATTCAGATGTGTTGTTACTACAACAATCTGTACGACTTTCATACTTTTCGCCGGCGCCAGGAGGAGCTCATCGGTTTAGGCCAGTCTGAGGGACAAGCGTGCGTCCTGCTGGGCCTCCTCTATTTCGCGGTCCCCGATCTGATGCTGGGCCGAGGGATTCTGCTGATCGCCGTGTTACTGGCGGGTCCCTTGATCGCCGCCTGCCGTGCGGCTCTCGATAGCAGCTGGTCCAACACCGCGCTCAAGCAAAATGTTTTGATCTTAGGAAGCGGGGATCTGGCAGGTGCGCTGGCGTGCCAATTCACTTCGCGCGCGGATCTCAACCTGTGCATCGTGGGCTTCCTTCAGGCCGGCCGCGATCCCGAACACCCGGCGTCCCTGGCCGGATACAAGCTTTTGGGCGAAATGAAAGACTTGACCTCCGCCGTCCGGAACGAAGGCGTGGACAAAATCATCGTCGCTCTGGATGAGCGCCGCCAGGTTCTACCCGTTCACGAACTGGTGAGGCTGCGCATGGAGGGCATCGTGGTGGAAGACGCCCAGACCGCCATGACCGCTCTTAGCGGCCGGGTCATGCTGGACACGGTTCAGCCCATCTGGTTCGTGTTTTCCCGCGGCTTCCGGCGTTCCACCATCATGCTGGCGGTGAAGCGCTTTCTCGACATTGTGTGCGCGACTCTCGGCCTGATTCTCACCGCCCCGATCATGGCCCTCACGGCCGTTGTGATCGTGCTGGACTCGGGCTGGCCGGTGTTCTACCAGCAGCGCCGGGTCGGCTTGGGGAAGCGCTGCTTTAACATCCTGAAGTTCCGCTCCATGACCAACAACGCGGAAGGAGACGGCGCCCGCTGGGCCAGCGCCGGCGATCAACGCGTGACCCGCGTCGGCCGATTTCTTCGTAAATACCGGCTGGACGAATTTCCCCAGTTCATCAACGTCCTTCGAGGCGACATGAGTTTTGTCGGACCCCGGCCGGAGCGGCCGGAATTCGTAGAGCAACTCAGAAAAGAGATTCTCTATTACGATGAGCGCCACACCGTCCGTCCCGGAATTACAGGCTGGGCCCAGGTCCAATACGATTATGGGGGAAGCGTCGAGGCGGCTTATCGCAAACTTGAATACGATCTGTTCTATCTGCAGAATATGTCCGCAATATTCGATATAATGATCATAGTTCAGAGCGTCCGGACGGTCCTTTCTGGCAAGGGCGGCCGATGAAGGGGATTTGATGGAAAATCGATTTCGCGGATTCGGGCCATTCGCGCTGTTGCTCCTGGTCCTTTTGACCGTCTGCGCGGCATGCTCTCAATCCGCGGGCGCGAAGAAGGCTCGCTTTATGGAGTCGGGACGGAGGCTCTACGACCAGGGCGATTACTCCCGCGCCGTGATCGAGTGGAAAAACGCCGAAGCCCTCGCGAACGGAGACCCGGAGCCGGACTACTGGCTGGGAATGGGTTACCTCGCGGTTGGTAATCTGCCTCTGGCCATCAGCAGTTTTCACAAGGCCGCGCTTATCAATCCCAAGCACGCGGCCGCCCAGCTTCGCTTGGCGGAATTGCTGACGTTAAGCAACGATCCGGATGTGCTGAACGACGCTGTGAAGCGCCTGCAGACCGTGCTGAACACCGCGTCCTCCGTGAATGCTCTGAATACCATGGCGCTGACGGAATTTAAGCTTGGGAAAGCGGATGATTCTCAGAAGTACCTGGATGAGGCGCTCGAGAAGTTTCCACAAGAGCTGTCTTCTTATGTCATCCTCGCGAAAATCAAGATCGCGAAACAAGATTTCGATGGCGCGGAAGAAGTATTGAAGAAAGCCATTGCAGCGTCCCCGAAATCCGTCGACGCCCATATCGCCCTTGGGGCCTTCTACGTGTCCACCCAGAGGGATAAAGAGGCCGAGGATCTGTTCCGCCAAGCCGTCGACCTGGACAAGAAAAGCGGGTCGGCCCTGTATGAACTTGCGGTGCTTGAATATCGCACGGGGAGAAAAGGGGAAGCGGAGCAGATCTTTCGGCAGCTCTCGACTTTCCAGGATCCGTCACTCAAACCGCTCCACGCAATCTATCTGCTGAAGGAAGGCGACCAGACTGGGGCCATCGCTGAATTTGAAAAATTGGTGAAGGACAATCCTAAGGTTCCCGATCTGCGTTCCAAGCTGATCGCGGCTTATTGGGTGACGAAGCAGATGGATCAGGTGGAAAGAACCCTGAACGCCGTTCTGAAAAAGAACCCTAAGGATTTAGAAGCCGTACTGCAACGGGGGGAGTTGTACGTCGCTACTGGAAAATATGCCCAGGCAGAAGCCGATCTCAACATGGTGCTGGGGCTTCGTCCCGAGTCCGCCCAGGTGCATTATGTATTTGCGAAGCTCAGCCAGGCCCGCGGGGCGGATTTGGCCTATCGGCAAGGGCTGGCGGAGACACTTCGGTTGGAACCCGGACTCCTGCAGGCACGGCTGGAGCTTGCCGAACGACTGAGGGGCATCTCCCCCGAATCAGCGCTAAAAACATTGAACGAAACCCCGGCTGGCCAGAAGAGTGCGCTAGCAGTTCTGATAGCTCGAAATTGGGCTCTGAAGGACCTCAAGGATTTCGACGAACTGCGCTACAACGTCAAGGTTGGGCTGGCGGCGGCGCGGACGCCTGAACTTCTAATGCAGGATGGTTTCGTCAAAATTGCGGATCGCGATTTCGCGGGAGCCCGCGCATCCATCGAAGAGGGCATCAGTGCCGCTCCGGCTGACCCCCATGGTGTAGAAGCCTTGGTGGCGCTCTACAACGCTCAAAACCAGAGTGCTGAACTCGCGAAGCGGCTTCAGCAGATTGCGCAGAATTCCAGATCGCCGGAGATCAAGTACTATGTCGGCGGTTGGCTGCTTCAGAACGGCAAGCGGGACCAAGCCCGGGAACTTTTCCTCGCGGCTAAGTCCGCCGACCCAGGGTTTCACGAAGCGGACTTCGCCCTCGCTTTGATGGACGTCTCCGACGGAAAGCTGGACCAGGCCCGCACCGCCATGAACGCCCTCATCCTTTATAAGGACCAGGACAGCGGCCTCCGGATTGAGGAGGCCGCGATTGAGGCGGCCACGAATCACATTCCGGAAGCCATTGAACAATATCGGAAGGTTCTGGCGATTGACCAAACTAATCTATTTGCCCTGAATAACTTGGCGTATCTTCTGGCAAATACGAACCAATCCGATCAGGCTTTGGCGTATGCCCAGAAAGCCAAAGAGTTGGGTGCCGGCCAACCCGAGGTCGAGGACACCCTCGGCTGGGTCCTCTATCGGAGAGCGATTTACGGGGAGGCGGTGAATCACCTGGAGGCCGCAGTGAAGAAGAGCTCGGATCCGGCGATTCAGTACCACCTTGGTTTGGCGTACGTTAAGACCGGCAAGCGCGATCAGGGCGAGAAGGTCCTCCGCAACGCCCTCAAGCTAGCCCCGAATCTGATGGAGGCGCAGTTGGCGCGCCAAGCGATCGGGATCACCCAGTAATCGCGGCCGAGCTTGACTTATTTCCGGTTCTCAGTACTTGCTCTGGGGGCTCAGCACGCCGGTCATGGAACAAATCGCCGGAGTGCCAGGACTCCGGAGCCCGCAAAGGGCCGGTCGCGGCCCTCAATTCCCGAAAGGAACAGCTAAGCTCGTCGCTGCGGACCCAGGCTCGGTTTTGGGGCCTGGTATTGAGGAGCCTGCAAAAGGCCGGTCGCGGCCCTGAATTCCCGAAAGGAACAGCTAAGCTCGTCGCCGCGACCCAGGCTCCGATTAGCGGCCTGGTACTGAGGAGCCCTCAAAGGGCCGGTCGCGGCCCTCAATTCCCGAAAGGAACAGCGAAGCTCGTCGCCGCGGACCCAGGCTCCGTTTTGCGGCCTGTATTGAGGAGCCCGCAAAGGGCCGGTCGCAGTCCTGAATTCCCGAAAGGAACAGCTAGGGCAGTTTCCGGAATTCCGTAGACCGCTTCCTTTGGTCGCGGCTCTGAATCTGCCCCTCGTCCCACACGCCGCTGGACAGAGCCGCGACCGAAGGAAGCGGTTTCGACGGTCTACAGCAATTGTGGAAATGCTCTAAGCTCATCGCCGCGACCCAGGCCCCGTTTTGCGGCCTGTATTAAGGAGCCCGCAAAGGGCCGGTCGCGGCCCTTTGCTAGTCGCCGCGACCCAGGCTCGGTTTTGCTGCACGATGCCCTCAATAAAGACGAAAACCCGGGACCGCTTAAAAGCGGGCCCGGGAGCAAGATGGCTTCAAATTTGGAGAACGGACGATGGAGGAGAGCTACGCTTTGGCCGCATTGCGGCGCCGGCGGCGAAGCCAGAACGCCGACAAGGACAGCACGGATCCGCCCAAGATGATCGATACGGGTTCCGGCACAGGATCGGCATCCGGGGTGTAGATTCCAGTTATCCCGCCTATGCCAAGGGTGTGGCTCAAATCGGTGGTGTCAACGATCGCGTTGCCTTTGGCATTCCACAGCGGGCCGGTTTCCGGCGTACTCACAAAGAGCGTGTAGGTGGTCAAGTTCTTCGTCAACCCCGTGTAAAAGAAGTCGATACTGCCGCCGCTTGGTCCGGAACTGCGCTCGACGGAGGGGGATCCGCCGTTGCTTGGAGCAATCGATCCCTTGGCAGTCTTGCCGGATACGAGGTTGAATGTGTTGGCAGTCCCGACAGCGATGGGCCAATAAGAGAAGTCGCTTATGCTAAGCTGCGTCAGGCTCGCCCCATTGGAAGTCGAGGTGATTGTAACCTGGTAGTAAAAGTCAAGGGTGTTCGTGGTGGCTTCCTCGTATACCGCCTGGTACAGTGTCCCGCTGAGTGCTGAGCCGAAGACCGTCGAAAACGCGACCGTGTCGCTTGCCAATTTGGTGGCGCTGCCTGGCGCAGTAGACGTTGGTGGCGAGCCAACGAAATCACCGCCTGGAGCCAGATTCGGAGCCAGTAACGTGGCATGGGCTATGGGCGAAATTGCAAGCGCGCCCAATACGCTAAAGATTGTGAAAAAGTTTTTCTTCATCATCAGTCCTCCTATATTTTTTTTAACGCTAACTGTGGTTCCCTGATTAGCACTTCAGAAGCCAAACATTTTCTTGTTTACAATCAATATGTTACGGGGTGATCTTGAGCCCGCCAATCCCCAAAAATACCCCTGGAACCCGATTCCGGGTACAGAAGGAAAAATCGTGTCTTCCAGCAGTCTCGGCGGTGAGCCGGGATCACTAGCCCGAAGCTGACTTTCGTACCACTTGCAAGGCTTTCCGGATCGCCCGATTTGACATCTGGAAGGCGCACTACTCCTCATCGTGGAGGGTCGTAAGCCCCTGCCAGACGGCTTGCTAACGATTTGCACTAATTCCCACAGCCGGTCCCGGCGTACTAGATTGGAGGGGTCTTTTTGGCTGCAACCGTCCGGTACCTCAAGCACTTATCGGTTTGGTCTCCGGAATGCAGCCAAGCCACTGCAACAAGATGTTGGCACCCGATTGAAATATGGCTTCTGCGCCCATTATCAAACTCCCTGCTTCGGCAGCCCAGTTCTCGCCTCTGTCCCTGATCCGGATGCTGTGGCTCCACAAGGTAGCTATCCTGGTGATCTGGGTAATAGCCGCAAGTATCACTGCAGCAGTTGTTTACACTCTTCCGGTGCAGTACAGCGCGGAAGTCGAGATTTTGGTTACCCCTCAGGAAATTCCCGAGAAGATGGTGCAGTCGGTGGTTGTAACCAACATCCAAGACCGCTTAGCAACCATCGAGGCTCAGATCCTCAGCGCAGCGCAGCTCCAGAAGGTGATCGATGATTTCGGGCTCTATAAAAAGGAGCGGAAAACCAAGATTCCAGAGGAAATCCTCCAGATCATGCGGGCGGCGATCAGCGTCAAGCTCGAAAAAGGCTGGACCGGCAACCAGCCCGGAGCGTTCCTGGTCTCCTATACCGGCGATGATCCCGCGGTTGTGACCCAGGTCGCAAATCGCGTGGGGAACCTGTTCATCGAAGAGAACTTCCGCACTCGCACGAGCCAGGTCCAGGAGACAACCGAGTTTCTGGGCACGCTGCTCGACGACGCCAAAAAGCGGCTGGACGATTCAGAGGCCGCGATTGCTGCTTATAAGTTGAAGAATAACGGTGAGTTACCGGAGCAGATTGGCGTGATTGCGGGGACGGTGAGCCGCTTGCAGACAGAGCAAAGCACCAACCGGGACGCAATTGCGAGAGCCGAGCAGGCCAAGATGACGATCCAGAACAGCCTCGAGGTGGCAAACTCAGCGCTGCAATCCCTTTTGGATCGCCCGGAAACGGCGCCTGTGACCGTCGTCAGGCCTGATGCGCCCGGCCTCAAGCAAAAAGCGGTCCCCAAGGAGTCTGAGGTTCTCGAAGGGCAGCTCGCTGCCTTGCGGGAGCGCGGCGAGGGGGAACAGCACCCCGACGTAAAACATCTGAAACTTGCCATCGCCGCGGCGAAAGACGAGGAAGCAAGGGCGGAACAGGCGGCAAAGGCGGCACCGCCCGTCACGCCGGCTCCCGCTCCGGAAGCGCCGAAGGTTGCCGTCGCCAATCCTCCTGCGCAGCCTCCTCCGGGCAAGCCGGTCGAGCGGCCCGAAGTCGTGGCAGCCCGAGAACGGGTGCGGACCATCCAGGAACAGATCGACGCGCTCGACATGGAAATTACCACTCGCACGGCCAATCAGGATAAACTTGCCCAAGCCGTTGAAGAGGCGCAAGCGCGGCTCACGAATGTCCCGGTTCGGGAGCAGGAGATTGCGAAGATCCTGCGCGACCACGGCAATATCGAAGGAGAGTACCAGGCGCTGTTGGCAAAGGCCTCGACCGCCAAGGTTTCCTCGGATATGGAGTTCCGTCAGAAGTCGGAACGGTTCACGATGACGGATGGAGCGCGCCCCGGTAAGCCGGTCAACCCGGCGAGCGCGGTATATAACTTAATGGGATCGGTGATCGGGCTGGCGTTGGGATGTGCTTTTGCCCTAGGAAAAGAATTTCACCAGGGTCGCCTCCTGGGGGCTTGGGAGCTTCCGGATGAGGTTTTGGTGCTGGCGAGGGTGCCCCAGATCTCACCGTCCAGGGGGCCCATGGGACTGCCGATTTGGAGCCGTTGGAGCCGAACTCGCCGCATCGCCGTTGTATCGAGTGTCCTGCTGCCTCTATTGGGTCTACTGGCAGCGGCAAGAGTGTACCTGGTCCGCTGATTGCCATTCATGTACGAACGATACTTCGGCCTATCCAAAAACCCGTTTAGCATGACTGCGGATCCCAGCCTGATCTATATGACTCCCAGTCATCGAGAGGCTCTGGTGGGCCTTGCGTATGCGGTCCTGGAGCGCAAGGGTTTCGTCGCGCTGACGGGTGAAGCCGGCACGGGCAAAACCAGCTTACTGGCACGGACGCTGAAAACTCTTCCGGCCAGCCGGGTGGCCTCAAGCTTGGTCTTCAACCCCAGCGTCAATGAGGCCGAGTTCCTCGAACTCATGTTAATGGATTTCGGGTTTGTGGATATTCCGACGAATAAGGCGCAGCTATTCCACAAATTTCACGAATTCCTGCTGCAAACCCACGCTGCCGGAAAAATCGCCGTCGTGGTGGTGGATGAAGCCCACAGGCTGAAGCCCTCTGTGCTGGAGGAAATCCGGCTGCTCAGCAACCTGGAGTTGCCCGGGCAAAAGCTTCTGCAAGTGGTCCTGGCGGGGCAGCCCGAGCTCATCGATGTGTTGAGCCAACCCGACCTCAGGCAGCTTAGCCAGCGAATTTCAGTGCGCCTGACGATCGATTTCTTGAGGCCTAAGGAGGTCGAGGAGTACATCGCCCTGCGGTGGTCGAAGTCGGCTCCGACGCCGCCGCCTTTTTCCCGTGCCGCTTACGCCGACATCGTGAGCTGGTCCCGCGGAATTCCGAGATTGGTGAACGCCATCTGCGACAACGCGTTAATGCTGGTGTTTGCCGAGACCGCTTCCGCGGTGGAGTCCCGCCATGTTGCCGAAGCCTGCAGGGATTTGTCCCTGATCGAGCATGAGGTGAAGCACTCCACCCCGATGAATGGAACCAACAAACCTCTGGCAAAGGATTACAAGGCCGAATTCGAGGCTGCGAAAACCCCGATGCCGGCGCCGCTTCCGGTTCGAGTGCCGGAGGCATTACCCCCCATTCCCCCAATCCGGCGATCCCGGTGGCTTAGAATCACGAGGCGGGCCCAATAGGAGCACATGAGCAGGATATTTGACGCACTCCAGAGTGCCCGAAACGAAATATCAGACTTGCTGCCCGAGTTGATCGGAGACGATCAGTTACCGGCCAACCCGCCGCCGCGCGCCCAGCCGGTGCCCGCTGTTGAGACCCCGGAACCGGTAATTGTGAATCTCGCCGCTATGCCCGCCCGGGCCGCAGCGCCTGCTCCTGCTCTAGCGCCCGCTCCCGTGCCAGCCCCGGCTCCCGCTCCAGCCCCGGCTCCCGCTCCAGTTCCTGCTCTCGCGCCCGCACCTGCTCCCGCGCCCGCACCTACTCCGGCGCCGATCCCCCTACCGCATGCGGTACCGCAGTTCGAGCCTGCCACCGCTATTCGCAAAATGAAGCTGGCGATTCCGGCATCCAGACCATTGTTGCCTTTTGAGGATCCGAACGAGCTTGCGGCCGAGCAGTACCGCATTGCACGCACCAAGCTGGCCCATCACCCAATGAATCCCAAGGTGATTGTCATTTCCAGCGCGAGCCCCGGAGACGGGAAGAGCGTCACAGCCGTGAATCTGGCTGGCGCCCTCTCATTGAAGAGCGAAGCGAAGGTACTGCTGTTGGATGCGGACTTTCGCCGGTCGACGACGCACCGGGATCTTGGATTGCCGCAAACGCCAGGCTTGGCTGAAGTGATCATGGGACAGTGCAGCTTTGAGGACGCCGTCGTCCAAGCGGAACAGTTTCCGAACCTCCACATTCTGGTGAGCGGAGATTCCCAGCACATGAATCCCAGCGAACTTTTGGATTCGCCTCGATGGCGGGCTCTTTGTCAGGTGATGCGGAGCCGCTATCAATACGTCATCGTGGATTCGCCTCCGGTTGCTCCTGTCGCCGATTTCGATCTCATTCAGTTGGCTTCCGACGGAACGGTTCTGGTGGTGCGCCCGGATCATACGAAGCGGGCCGCGTGCTTCAAGGCTTTGGAAACGGTCCCGAAAGAAAAGCTGCTCGGCGTCATGCTGAACTGTGAAGCAGATTGGTTTTTGAGCCGGAATACCGGCTACGGCTACGGCTACGGTTACACGTACGAGTCGACCGTGAAGCGCAACGGCAAGGCTGGCACGGAGAAGAAGTAGCCGGAAGGCTAGTATATTTATTATCAATCACTTGCAGATTAAGCTGTGAGTGAAGGGGCGGAGCTTGCTCCGATTGTCTATGTATCCGAATCTCAAAATGCAGCTCTGGACCAGCGGGATCCGGCAAAACAAACTGGCGAAGATGCTGGACATCGACGAGACCATTCTCAGCAGGATCGTGAACGGATTCCGCCAGCCCAACCAGGAGATGCGGACGCGCATCGCAGCGCTGCTGCATAGCGACGCGGACTGGCTGTTCCAGACAGTGGAAAGCAAACCGGAAGCGGTAGACCTGCCCGCCCGCGAGGGCGTGGAAGAGCCGAAGTGAAACCGGTTCCCGGGGTTCGGATCTAAAACCCATCATGTGTGGCATCGCGGGCTATCTGTCCGCCGAGAAGACCGCTTTTTCCCCCTTACTGCTGGAGAACATGTGCCAGCGTTTGGCGCATCGCGGACCCGACGCGTTCGGTCAATTCCGGGAAGGTCCCATCGCGCTGGGCCACCGGCGGCTGAGTATCATCGATCTCAGCACCGGAGATCAGCCCCTGGGCAATGAAGACGGCAGTATCCAGGTGGTTTTCAACGGCGAGATTTACAACTACCGCGAACTGCGCAGCGAATTACAGAGCAAGGGACATAAGTTCACGACCCAAAGCGACACTGAAGTGCTGGTTCACCTGTACGAGGAAGTGGGTGAGCGCGTTCCGGAGTATCTGAATGGGATGTTCGCTTTCGCGCTGTGGGACGCGCCGAGGGAAACACTCTTCCTCGCGCGCGACCGGCTGGGAAAGAAGCCGCTATATTATTCTTCGTCAGTGCGCGGCATGCGCCTCTGTTTTGCTTCCGAATTGAAGGCGCTAACGGTGGTGCCCGGGTTCAGCGATCGCATCAATCCGCGGGCTGTGGCCGACTTTCTTAGCCTCTCCTATGTGCCGGATCCCGACACCATTTACGCGAACACATTCAAGCTGCCGCCGGGCCACGGACTCATGGCGTCGCGGGAGGGCGTGCGGACGTGGCGGTACTGGCAGGCAGAAATCGGCCACGATGAGGCGGAGAAGCCTGAAGCTGCTCTCGAAGAAATTCGGGCTCTTGCGCAGGACGCGGTAAAGCGGCGCATGATCAGCGACGTGCCCTTGGGTGCATTCCTGAGCGGCGGAGTGGATTCCGGGGCAGTGGCGGGGTTGATGGCAACTCAATCAACCGACCAGGTGAAAACATTTTCGATCGGGTTCGAAGATAAGCGATTCGACGAACTTGAATATGCCCGGATCGCGGCCAAGCGTTATCATACGGACCACCATGAGCAGATTGTTTCCCCAGCGATCGAGGATGTCTTCGATGTTCTGGTGAATCATTTCGACGAGCCTTTTGGGGACTCCTCGGCGATCCCCATGCTGTATGTAGCCCGCATGGCGCGAAAGCATGTCACGGTGGCGCTTAGCGGGGACGGAGCGGATGAATTATTCGGCGGCTACAGACGCTACGCATTCGGAATATTAGAAGAACGTCTGCGAAACAGGTTTCCGGCCTGGTTCAGGAAATCGGCGATCAAGGCCGGAGCGCAATTGTACCCGAAGTTCGATTACCTTCCGCAGATGTTCCGAGCGAAGACGTTACTGACGAATCTGACAACCGACCTCAGTGATTCGTATTTCACTTCCATGTCCACATTTCGCGACACGGGACTGAATGACGTGTTATCGACCGGGATGCGCACCGGTTTGACGGGTTACAGCGCGCGGGAGAAATTCCGAGGCTTGTTCCAGCAGGTTCGACACGGTTCGCCGCTTGAACAGATGCAATGGGTGGATCTTCAGACCTATCTGCCGGGCGACATCCTGGTGAAGGCGGACCGGGCCACGATGGCTTATTCGTTAGAAGCCAGATCGCCGTGGCTGGATTACAGAATGGCGGAGCTTTCCTTCCGCTTACCGCCGTCTTTGAAGGTTCATCGCGGGACCGGTAAATACATCTTTAAGCAAGCTATGTCTCCGTACGTGTCGCAGCAGGTGATCGGGCGCAAGAAGATGGGCTTCTCCGTGCCGCTGGCGGAATGGTTTCGAACCTCGCTAAAACCGCGGTTTCAGTCGCTGGTGCGCAGCGAAGCGATGGAAGAGTTCGTGTCGCCTTCGGAAGTAAAGCGGATATGGAATGAGCACCAATCCGGGATACATAACCATGACCGGAAGCTGTGGAACCTGCTGATGTTGGGGGCTTGGAATGCGCGGCATCGGGGCGGCGCATCGGCTGAGGCGCAGCAGGGCTGGAGTTTGGGTGCGAGGCAGGCCGAGCCCGCATGTTCGGAGCGGGTGTCGTTGTGATCCGGACGCGCACGGGCGGAAATGAATACGCATTCGCACGGAGTGGGATGAATGGTCGAAAAACCGACTAACGAAACCACTGGAAGCGCGAAGGTGGAACTTCGCGACCCTTACGAAAGCGGCAGCCTCTGGCGCCCTGTCTGGCCTCTGCTGGCCCTGGCCGCGGCGGTGCTGCTGCTCTTCCTCACGGTCCCTTACCGCCAGGACATGTGGTGGAGCGACGCCAGCCGCCACTCCCTCGACGGCGCGTTTTACAGGGACTTGTTGCGGCATCCGTCAATCCTATTTCATCTTCGGCAATTCGCTATCAATTATTACTTACATTATCCGGCATTAAGCATATTGTTCTATCCGCCCATGTTCCCCGTTGTGGAATCCGTATTCTTCGGCGTCTTCGGAGTGTCCACCTTTACCGCACTTCTTACCGTGGCTTGCTTCTATCTGGCCTTGGCAATAGGGTGCTACCTCCTGAGCCGGCGCTGGATGCGGCCGATACCGGCCCTGGCAGCGACTCTGCTTTTTATCGGAGCTCCTGAGGTTGCATTCTGGGGCCGCCAAGTGATGCTGGAGATTCCAGCGTACACGTTCCTGGTATGGGCGGCTTATCTATTATTCCGGTATAAAGACACCGGACGCCCGCTATTTCTCTACGCCTTCGTTACGGTCTTCAGCTTGGGACTTTACACCAAACAGACCATCGCATTCATGGCGCCCGTCTATGCGTGGATGTTGTGGTCCAGAAAAGGATTCAGCATCCTTAAAGAGCGGCAGGTGTGGTTCGGCGCAGGATTGTTTGCGTTATTGCTTGCGCCTCTCATGGTGCTGACCTACCAGTTCGGAAGATTCAACGCCGTGTCTGTTTCAGGCGGATCCTGGGCGCCCTATCCGCTGACTTCGATTCAGAACTGGTTGTACTATGCGAGCCGCTTTCCAAGCCAACTGGGCTGGCCTACAGCGATTCTGGCCGCCCTTTCGTTGCTTGCAGTCGTGTTTGCAGGCCGGGAGAGCCTCCTGGCGCACGCCAAGAGTGGGACGCTGCGGAACTGGCTCACCGACGAAACTATGTTTGTGCTGGGATGGTTCATCGTTGGGTATCTGTTCTTTTCGCTTATCGCGCTGAAATATCAGCGGTACACGGTCTTCATTTTATTTCCGCTGGCCTTTTTCACGGTGCGGCTATTTGAACGAGTTTTGCCGGCAACGGCAGCCGCGCTGTGCGCCTTAACATTTGCCTCCGCGGCACTGGGCTATACCCTTTTGAAAGAGCCCGCCCCTTACGTGACGGGATACGGCGCGGCCGTCAGCTATGTGTCGGCGCACGCTCCGCGCAATAGCGTAGTCCTTTTTTCCGGTTATCGGGACGGCCCTTTTATTTTCGACCTCCGTGCCGGCGGAAAGCGTCCAGACTTATCCGTTCTGCGCGCCGATAAACTTCTCATCCGGGTTGCCGAGCGCCGCGAGAGGGGATATGTGGAACTTCCGGTGACGGAAGAGCAAACCAGCGAAATGCTGAACCGCTACGGCGTGACATACATCGTCGATCAGCCAAATTTTTGGGACGATTTAAAGAACATGCAACAGTTGCAGCGGGTCCTGCACGGCCCTCAGTTTCGTCTGGTGGCGACAATTCCCGTTAGCTCCAATCAGTTTCACGTCGACCGGCAGCTTGAGATCTACGAGAATCTTGGGCCCGTGAATCGAAATGGCGGGCAGCGGATCCGAATGGATCTTCCGCTGGTGGGTGCGAGCGTGGAAGGCACCCTAGGTCAAACAAAGGACGGAGAAGATGCCCCATCGGCCACTCCGGGCTCCCAAAATGCGCCATAGTCTCGCCGCCTTATTGATGATCGCGGGAGTCCACGCCATCGCTGCGCCGAATTCCGTCACTATCCGCGATATCAGCGGGAAAGGTCAGAACAACCGCCCTTTTAGTATTTCCCGTGTTTTCGTTCGCGGAGAATTTCCGTCAGGCCAGTATCCGCAGGCAAGAGTCAATGGGTCAACGACATTGCCCACTCAAGTGGATGTGAAAAATACCTGGCCGGATGGCTCTTTGAAGCATGCAATGGTTTCGTTTGCGGCTACGGTGCCATCGGGCGGCCGGATCGTAGTTGATTTCACCTCGCAGAAGACACCCAATAACACAGGCTTCCTGGATCAGAAGGGCATGTTGAGTTACAGCGCCGGTTCCTGGGCCGCGGGGATCCAGACAAGCGCGGGCTCCGCGTCCGCCCGAGAAATGCTGAAGAGCTTAGGAGTCAGTCCCGATATCAACTCCGACCAAGTCCGGTACTGGATGAAGGGACCGATCGTCACGCAGGTGATCGTAGAGGATCGATCCCCCGCCCTGGCTTATGATTTTGGAACGGACGCAAATAAATCCCTGCATCCCATCTTCGTACTTACGTTCTATCCCAATACGGGTCTGGGCGTAAAGGTCGAATACATCGTGGAGAATGTATGGATGACCAAATGGCAGGATCAGAATTACTCTCTTACATTGACGGCGGGCGATTCGACCGTCTTTACAAAGCCTGCATTCAACTATATAGCCGGATCGCGGTGGCGTAAGGTTTTCTGGAGCGGGAACAAGCCGGCCGGATGGACCGATGAGTTGAAACCAGGCGTCAACATCGACTATAACTTCCCTTATTTTATAAGTTCAGGCGCGCTTGCCAATTACGATACGAAAAAGGTTGTGTCTTCTTCCGGGGTTGCAAGCGAGCTGAACGAATTTGCCAATCACACCAGCCGCGAAGAACCACAGTTCTGTGTCACGAATGCCTCCTACTGCGGTTCCTATGCGAAGACTTTTAATGCAACCGGAGGCCGCGGCGAACTGGCTTTGGTGGAGCGCTGGTTCCTGAGGTATCTGTATACGTTCGCGCCTTCGTTGTACCCGGTCTTCATTCAAGACGCGCTTGCAAGTGGCAGAGTGCCGATCCATCAGAGGGACACTGACAAGACCACCTTCTTCGACAGAGCCCACACCGCAACGGCATTCGGAAGGCCTTTTTCGATTGACGCACACCCTGCCGCGGGAGGACTTGAAGCTCCGACCTTGGTGGTTCGGGTAGGGCCGGCCAGCTCCGGCGGCTTCAGGGTCGATCAAGCACATCAGGCATCCTTCGCTTATGTTCCTTACCTGATTACGGGCGACTGGTACTACCTGGAAGAATTGTATTTCTGGTCGTCCAATAATTTGCATTTCCTGAACCCCTGCAACAATACGCATTATTGCCGCCACCAGGACTGGGGCTTCTTTTCGAGCACCATTCAAACCCGCGGCGTCGCATGGGCTTTGCGGAATCTGGCCGATGCAGCGTTCATGGCTCCGGACAAGACGCCGGAGCAGGCTTACTATACCGAGAAGCTCAATAACAATCTCCAGATTTGGGAAGGCACGTGGAATATCACGGATGGATCCTTTCCGCCGGCCGATGCTTCGTGTCCAGGGTATAACTACAAAACCAGCGCTGATAAATGGTGTTGGGGCCGCCAGGTGGTTTCCACACGTACGGGCGCAGGGGCGCCGAATCCGTTGGGATTCGCCGATCAGGGCGACCCGAGTGCCCCGACCAAATTCAACGGAATATTCGATCCCGCAAAAGCCGGAACGGTGCCGGTGGATTCGATGTTCGAGCAGAACCTGATGCAGATGGTAATTGGTCACATTCGCGAACAGGGCTTTGCCAGCAGCGCGCTGCTGGCATACGAAGCGCGCTGGACCATCAGCGTCATACTGGATCCGGACTCAAATCCTTATCATATCGGCGACTACGCCTATCCGATGGTTCAATCCAAGGAGGGGCCTTGGATCACAAGTTGGGCTGCCTGGTCGGGCGCCTATTTACCAAAGTACGATCCCAAGGCGCTGTTTAAATCGCGTTCGGGAGATCCACAATTCGGCTACCCCCATATCGCCTACGCGGCATTGAGCTATGTTCCGGGCTTCCGCACAGGCGGGGGGTTATCGGGCGACGACGCCTGGAACTGGATCAAGGCAAATCTGCCTAACCAGAATCTTCAGAACGATAATCCAATGTGGGCGATTGTGCCCAGGAAGCAATAAAGTTAAACTTGACGATCAGTTCTGAAAAGCAAAGGGAGTTGGTGGACACCCCACTTCTGGAAAGGGCTCCCGCCCCATCCGAAGACGCGCCGGGTCTGCTGATGGTCGCGTATTATTATCCACCCCAGAACGCATCTGGCGCGCAACGGCCCTTTCGTTTTGCGAAGTACCTGCGAAGGCTGGGTTATCGGCCGCAGGTTATCAGCCGCGATCTGACGGAGGTTGGACAGTCATCGAGCGAAGTGCACCGGACGTGTCCGGCTGGAGAAGGCGCCGGCTTGACCGAGGCTGCGGCAATCTGCATTCGACTCGCGGAACGAACGATTCTCCCGTATAGCGATCAACTCCCGTGGGCGCCGTACGCGGTCGCCACGGCTCGGCTGGTCGCGAAGGAAAATCCGCCCTCCGTAGTTTTTTCGACGTCGCCACCGGTAGGCGCACACATGGCTGCCGCAATGATTAAGCGCGAATTCGATATTCCTTGGATCGCCGACTTTCGAGACCCCTTATTGGGCAATCCTTTCCGAACCCGCCGTTGGGCGAATAGTTACGATGCATTTCTTGAGCGAGTGATCGTGCGGCATGCCGACCTCATCGTCACCAACACAGACCGGTCCACGGAAATGATCCGATCGCGATATCCGCGGTTGGCTCACAAGGTCCATTTGATTTGGAACGGCTTTGATCCTGAGGAGGACATCGGCCCGCTGCCCATCCCTAGCCGGACCCACCGTTTGCTTCTGCATGCGGGCACTCTGTACGGTGGACGTCATCCTGGAATGCTTTTGGAATCGCTCAAAAGAATGATTTCGAGCGGGTCTTTCGACCCTCGATCTCTTCGCGTCCGCCTCATCGGAGACTCAGGGGGCGGCGACGCATGGCGGGAGCGTTCAGACCTGGCGTCGCTGGTGTCGGCAGGTTGGGTAGAATACGTGAACCGCGCCGTCCCTTTGCAGGAAGCGCGGCGGGAGATGTCGGAGGCCGACTATCTTCTGCTGCTGGATCTTAACGAACTCGGTACCGGCTCACAAGTTCCTGGAAAACTATTTGAGTACATCCGTATCGGGCGGCCGATTTTGGCTTTCACAGTTCAGGATTCCTCAACCAGCCGCCTGCTTGCCGAAGCGGGAATTCCGTATCAATGTATCTACCAGTCTGACGCTCCCGGCGAAGTCGATCGAAAGGTAGCGGCCTTCCTGTCGCTGCCAACACGGCCGGTCGCAGCCAGCGAGTGGTTTCAGACAAGCTTCAACGCAGTGGCGCAAACACAGACGTTGGCTAACTTAGCCGGATCGTTGGTACGCGCCAAGGATCGCGCTGGGATCGAGCGGAGGACCTAAGTTGCGAGACGTCTTATTAACGGTCTTTTTTATATGTCTCATACCAGCCATGCTTAAGCGGCCATGGGTGGGCATCCTGGTTTTGGCATGGCTGAGCTATATGAATCCGCAGCGGCTCTGTTATAGCTTCGCGGAATTCGGAATTCCATTCTACAAGATGGCAGCGGGATTGACGATGTTGTCGGCGCTTATGTACGGGCAGCGAATGAACATCCCATGGACCTCAGAGACGATCCTATTAGCTCTCTTTTCATTTTGGACCAGCTTCACCACGTTATTTGCAACGAATCAGCATTCAGTCGAGATGTGGCTGCGCGTCCTGAGCATTCAGATCAGTATCTTCATGACGTTGATGCTAATCCGGGATCCCCTTCAGTTGCGCTGGCTTATATGGGTTATTGTTCTGTCTTTGGATTTTTATGGCTTCAAGGGTGGTCTGTTTACGATTGTTACCGGGGGGGGAGGCCACGTCATAGGACCAAGAGCATCTTTCATCGCGGACAATAACGCGCTGGCTCTGGCATTGTCGACGTCGATCCCGTTGCTGCGATATCTGCAAATTACCACTCCTCACCGGCTCGTACGCCTGGCGATGGGCGGCGGAATGGGCCTTACCGCGGCGGCAATCGTGGGAACCTTCTCCCGCGGGGGGCTTCTCGCTCTCGCCACAACGACATTTCTCCTGGTGCTGAAGAGTAAGAGCAAATTTGTTTTCGCCGTATTGGGCGTGGTCATAGGGATTGGCATTGCGAGCGTCATGCCCAAGGAATGGTTCGACCGAATGAAAACAATCGAAACCTATGACAAGGACGGTTCCGTGCGAGGCCGGTTCGAGCAATGGCAATTTGCGATAAAGCTGGCAAACGATCGTCCGCTCACTGGCGGGGGGTTTGAGGCGTTTGATAAAGCCTCAACCGATTTGCGCGCGGAATATGCCGCGGCCAACACCAGCGTTCGCGATGCCCACAGCATCTATTTCAAAGTGCTGGGTGAACATGGGTATGTTGGGCTGATTATTTTCCTGTCACTCGGGCTCTCAGCATATTTTAGCGGCGGATGGATTAAAAGAGCGACGAGGGGTCACCCCGATTTGGCATGGGCGTCCGATCTTGCATCGATTTGCCAGGTCAGTCTTATCACATATGCCGTGGGGGGCGCGTTCCTGGGCATGGCGTACTTCGACCTGCCCTATCACATCATTGCTTTTATCGTGCTCACGAAAACGTTTGTAAGAGCGGAGTTAGCGGAGAAGCGGGCTGAGGCAAGGCGGGAGGAGACGCCACGCCAATGGCTCACTCCAGCCGGCGTAGCGCCTGCGCAGGCCTGACGCCGCTTGCCCCGCTGAGTATCGGAGTTCAATCGTGTCGACCAAGATTCCTATCACCTGCGTAGTCGGTACGCGCCCCAACTTCGTCAAAATGGCGTCGATCATCGATGCCTTGCGGCGGCAGGGAAGCTTCGAAGTGCAACTGGTGCACACCGGGCAACATTACTCGCCGGAAATGTCGGAAGCGTTCTTCGAGGAACTGGAGTTGCCGGAGCCGGACGTGAATCTTAACGTCGGCCCAGGGACGCAGACAGAACAAACTGCCGAGATGATGAGGCGGCTGGAGCCGATTCTCTCGAGCCAACGCCCGGAGGAAGTACTGGTGGTGGGGGATGTGAACTCCACGCTGGCAACGGCGCTGGTGGCCTCCAAGATGGGGATCCCCATCATTCATGTGGAAGCGGGGCTGCGCAGCTTCGACCGCGGCATGCCTGAGGAGATCAACCGGATTGTCACCGATGCTTTATCCGATTCTCTCTTTGTCAGCGAGCCCAGCGGCGTCCACAACCTGCTTGCGGAAGGAATCCCGGAGAGCCGGATTCACTTTGTCGGTAACGTGATGATCGATACACTGATGCGATTTCGGGAGAAAGCGTCGCGCTCCAGGATTCTGGAACAATTGGGATTGGAACCGCGAGGGTTCGCCGTTACCACGTTGCACAGGCCTTCGAACGTAGACGATCCCGGTAGTTTGCGTGGATTCGTCGAGATGCTGGGTCGGATCGCCGGGCGTGTACCGGTAGTGTTTCCAGTTCACCCGCGAACGGTGGGGCGAATTCAATCCGCCGGGCTCGATACCACTGGGCTGATCCTGACGCCTCCGCTTGGATACCTGGACTTTCTCCATCTTATGAGTCAGGCGCGGCTGATGCTGACCGATTCGGGAGGCATTCAGGAGGAAACTACCATCCTGGGCGTTCCTTGCTTAACTGCGCGAGAGAACACGGAACGGCCCGTCACTATTCAGTCGGGGACGAACCGTCTGGTTGGCGCGGATCCTGGTCGAATTCTTTCCGCGGTGTGGGAAGAATTGGACAGGCCTTTCTCAACGGATCACAAGACCCCCGAATTGTGGGACGGCAAGGCCGCTGTGCGTATTGCCCAGGTGCTCGAACATCATAGGCAGCCAATGGCCGTGCTGACATAAGGAAGCTTTGTCGACCGAATCGATTTACAAACAGATCCTGAAGGGAACGGGCACGTACTCGATCGCCCTTATGGGCAGCAGGATGGCCAGTTTTCTTCTGCTGCCCGTTTACACGCGATTTCTTACACCAGCCGACTATGGCGTCCTTGAACTGCTGGAGTTGACGACGTTCATCTTCATCGCGCTGGTGGGCATGCGGATCGGCGATGCCCTGTTCTATTACTACGCCGGCGCCTCCACTGCGGAAGCGAAGGAGAAGGCGATTTGTACGGTTCTGCTGGGCGCGGCGCTGATGGGCGTCGCAGGCGGGATTATCGGATGGAGCGGGGCTTCCCTTCTCAGCCGCCTGGTGTTCCAGACGGAGCGATACACGCCGGGTTTCCGTCTGGTGTTTACGACGTTCGCCTTTTCAGTTCCGGTCGAAGCGGGATTTTGCTACCTGCGGGCGCTGAATCGATCTTCCGCTTATGTCGCGGCGTCACTGGCTCGTCTGGGTCTGGGGATCGTGTGCAATGTGCTGCTGCTGAGCCTGGGCTTGGGAATGTATGCGATGTTGTGGAGCTCACTCATTGTCACCGCGATTCTGGCGGTGTACCTAGGCACCACGGCTCTGGCCGGGATGTCGATTCCAGCCCGGTTTGACCGCGGATTGCTGAAGCAGTTCCTGCGGTATTCCGCGCCGCTCGGTGGGAGCGCGCTGGGAATGTTTGTGATCAATTATGGGGACCGGTTCTTCCTGGCACGCTATTGCCCGCTTTCGGACCTCGGCATTTATTCGCTGGCGTACAAGTTCGGCATGCTGATTACCTACATTCAAACCCCATTTGATGTTTACTGGCGTTCCCAAATGTTTACGATCGTGCAGGAGCCGAACGGAGAAACCATCTATGTGCGTGTGGCCACCTATCTGACGCTTGGGCTGACGTTTGTGACCCTGCTGCTGACGCTGTTCATAGATCCAGCTTTACGCGTGACGGTGCCTCCCGCATTCCAGGCCGCCGCTCAATATGTTCCGTGGATCGCCGCCGCCTACCTGATCCGCACCATTGGAGCTCACTTCCGATGCGTGTTTTTATTGGAAGGCACCACTGGCAAAGAGTTTCAAGCAACCACGGCGGGCGCGGTTGCCTGTCTTGCGGGCTACGCGATTCTCATTCCCACGTTCAAGCTGTGGGGCGCTGTTGCCAGCACGCTGCTTGGTTTCGGAACTATGTTCGTGATTGGTTTATGGCAGGCCCAGAAACTGAGGCGCTTCGCATTTGAGTATCGCCGGATGATTCTTGAGGTGCTGGTTGCGGCAGTCATCGGAGCAACATTCTCCTTCATACGGCCGGCTAATCCCTGGATGGCGCTAAGCTTGGCTCTCCTCGGCGTGGCGTGCTATCCGCTGGTCCTGTGGATCAGTGGATTTGCCTACCCCGATGAGATCACCGATATCCGCGCCATATTCGGCGTCCCCTTGAAGCGGGTGTTTCTGCGGCTGATGATGGGGAACCAACGTGCCTAGAGCCGCCAGAAATACGCCTTTGGATCGATTATGCGGTGATGCTCGCGATCGGGTTTGACATTCCTATCCGCGGCGCCTCTTGGAGCCTGGCCGAATACGGTGAAGTGCTGGGGGGGGTGCTGGCGGGAGGATCGCGGTTCGAGGATGAACAGGCTTGGTTGCGGCAATATCTGGAAAACACCTTCGGTGGACATGCCATCCTCTTTAACAGCGGCCGGAGCGCACTTGACGTTGCCCTTGGGAGCATAGCCGCCTCGCGAACCAAACCCGGGCCCGCGAGCGTGCTGGTTCCCTCTCTTGTCTGCCGTGCAGTGCCGGAGAAGATCGCGCTCAACGGCATGCGGCCGGTATTCTACGACGTTCGTCCAGATATGATTCCATGCGAGGGATCTATGCGGGAAGCTTGCTTGGGCGACACTGTCGCGGCGGTCTACCCGTACCTCTACGGAAAGGTGGGCGGAATCGGCGGAGCCGCGGAATTTTGCAAAACACGCGGGCTCTCTCTTATTGAAGACTGCGCTGCGGCGTTTTTGCTGCCAGACGAAATGGGCGCGCTGGCGGGCACAACGGGGGATCACGTTGTATTCAGTTTTCAGGAGGGCAAAACCGTTGTGGCCGGATCCGGGGGAGCGCTTGTCACGCGGTCGGCTGATGCCGGGGGAATCAAACCAACCCAGGGCTGGACTCGCCTGGAGGAATGGCGGCTTTCTCTGGCCAAGGTCCCTTTCGTGATTCAAAAAATCTGGCGATCCACGGGATACGCTATCGAAAGGCTGACGGGTGAGCCGCTGGGAAGGTTTTCAACCCGCACCCAGGACCAAGTGCGCCCCATCTCAGGAATCGACGCGCGGCTGGTGAGACAACAGATTCCAAATTGGAAGGCCCGCATGCAGCGGAAGATTGAGATCATCAGTCGCTATGCGAGAAATCTGGAAGCGTATCCTTCGCTAAAGTTACCTCAACATAGCGCCGGGCAGTTTGTGGGACGGTTGTTTGTCCAATTTCCCCAAGCAATCTTACGGCGCGCCGACGATCAACGTTATGAGTCCAGGATTGTGAAATACATTCGCGAGCAAGGGATTCAGACACAGCTTTCCTACTACCCGGCGCATCGCCTAACTCAGTTTGCCGGATCCACAAGCCAGCCCCTTCCCTGTACCGAATCGCTTTACCAGTCGATTATTGAACTGCCTACGCAAATTGACCTGCGGGACGACGCGATCGACCGCGTCTCAGAAACTTTAATGAAAAGCGCAGGGTTCCTGCAGAATTGAAGGGCTACGGCGGCGAAGCGAGCGCGCTCATCATCGGTTTCTCGGTAAATGGCTGGAATGTTTACCGCAGCCTCCGCCGGGAGGGCATTCATGTAACCGCCATCGATGACGACCGCAACAGTATCTTCTGGTCCGCCCGGGGAGTCGAATTACACCAAGCGGATTGCCTGCGAGGCGATGAGCTGATGCGCTCGATCCGGCGCATCGCCAATCCGCAGCGGCAATACATATTCGTCTCGGCGGTGGAAGATGCGGTTCGCACCGTCAGTGAGCGCAGGTCTGAGTTGCCGGCAAACGTGATTCATCGCTTGCCGGACCACGCCACGGTCAATCTCTTATTGGATAAGCGATTGTTCTACGGCGCGGCTGTCAAGATGGGACACTTGATGTCCCGGATGTACTTCTTAGAAACCTGGAATGACCTTCCTCCGCAAACCGAAATTCGCTTTCCGTGCATCTTGAAGGGCCGCACAAAGATATACGCGCAGGGATTGGCGAAGGCATATCGAATCGACAGTTTTGACAATTTGCGGGAAACGGTCAATCACATTTCGAAGATCCCAGGACTGAGTTCACAGGATTTTGTCATTCAGGAATGGGTGCCAGGTCCCGATTCAAACGTGGTCTTTTGCATGCAGTATTACGACACAACCGGTTCTCTGAAATCGTCTTTTGTTGGGCGCAAGATCCGGCAATGGCGCCCCCAGATCGGCGGGACGTCCTCTGCGGAACCGATCGAGGATCAAGAAGCCCTTGAAGAAACGACGCGATTCTTCCGATCCATCGGGATGCGGGGAATCTGCTCAATGGAGTTTAAGAGGTCCAACGAGGACGGCAAGCTGTACATGATTGAACCCACTGCCTGCCGCGCTGACTATCAAGAAGGGGTTGCCGTGGCCAACGGCTGCAACCTTCCCTTAATGGCCTATTTGGACACGGGCGCCAACGGCGGCGGCACGAACCTGTTTTCACGTCGAGTGAAGTGGATCCACATGGGCGAGGATCGTGCTTCGGCAGCCCAATACGTCAGCCGGGGTGAGTTGTCCTGGTGGGGATGGTGGCGTTCCATCCGAGGTCCAAGGAGCTACGCGATTTTCGCGCCGGAGAATCCGTGGCCCTTTTTGGAAATGGTGCGCCGCAGACTGGTGAGCCGATTATGGCCGTGACCCGATGCTTGTAAACCAGGAGACTGCGACCGTAGAAGCCAAGATTGCCGCGCGGCTCAGCACGGCGGCGGAGATCGCGCTTCGAATGCTGCCGCAAATGATCATCGAGGACGGCCCGCAGTCCGGGCTATTCTGCCAAAAGATCAAGGCTGATGAGCACGGTTTTATGGTGCAGGAAGGGGTATCGGTCCGATACAGCCTGATGGCGCTGATTGGAGTTTGCGCAGCGTTCGGCAGTGAAGTGTTGGAGTCGCAACCTTGGGCCTCCACAATCGACCGGATCTTGCGGTTGTTGTCAGAGGATCGATTACAACATCCGGAATTGGGACTCCTGCTGTGGCTTGACAGTTATCGCGATGGAGCAAGCGGAGAGAAGATTCTGAACGCGCTGAATAAGCACTGGGAGACGGAGCGGAAATACGCCGGCACCATGGAGGCCGCCTGGGTTCTCATGGGCTTGGCCGGAAGTAAGACGCTGGCTGCGCGCGCCCTTGCGCCCAAAGTCCTGGATTTCCTGCTGGTCTCTTTTCACGCGGACACCGATCTCTTCGCCTTATACGGCAGTCGGACGGGCTTCCCGTGGACTCGCGATCGAATGAATAGCCTGCTTGGCAGCTTCGCATCGCAGGTATATCCGATTCTGGCGCTGGCGCAGTGGGTTGAAGCCTACAAGGATGCGCGAGTCACAGAGATGCTTCGGAACGCGGCCAGCAAGACGTGCGAACTGCAAGGCCCGGCAGGCGAGTGGTGGTGGATTTTCGATGCCCGGAGCGGCACGGTTTTCCTGGACTATCCGGTCTACTCCGTGCACCAGGATGCGATGGGTCCGATGGCATTGCTGGCTGCAAGCCGCACCCTCCAAACCAAAGATTACCTGCCTGCCATTGCCCGTGGCCTCGAATACTTGTTTGAATATAAGAACCCACTCAATGGCGACCGCTTTATCAATCAGCAGGAGTCAGTAATCTGGCGAGCCGTGGTGCGGGATGTACCGGGAGAGGACCCCGCCGACACGCCCTTTGGTTTAGGCGCCGCGGAGACGAAGCGGATGCGGTGTGCCGGCCGGCCGCGCCTGCTTCGGGAATTGCCGCCGCTTGCTTCCGAGTTTCGCGTGCTCAAAGAAGCGAGGCCTTATTGCCCTGGCTGGATTCTCCTTGCGTTCAGCCAGGCTTGCGACTTGCTCGGCCGCCAAGTCAATCTGAAACTGCCTGCGTTTGAATCTTGCGCGGAGAAGTCCAAATCGTGAACGCGACTCTGCCGGATAAGTTGCCGGTGGGCGAACTCCCGCCGGCGCACGCCAAGGAACGCATGCCGAATCCGCTGAGAATTCTCAGCCTGAGCTGTGTCTATCCCAATCCTCGAGATAAGGGCCTGGGTCTGTTTGTCCGCGCCCGCCTGCAGAGGATGGCGGAGTTGGCCCAAGTGAAAGTGATTGCTCCGGTAGCGCAGTTCGATTATGCCAACTCGGGCAAAACCCGGTCCAACGTGCCGCTCGAAAGATGGGATCGCGAGATCGAGGTGGTGCATCCGGGCTGGTTGTATCCGCCTGGAGGCTACGCGCTAAACGCAGGCCTATTATATTTGCGGCTGCTACCTTTGGTCCGGCAAATCGAGAAAGATTTCAAATTTCAGATCATCGATTCGCACTTTGCTTTTCCGGATGGAATCGCAGCCTGCATGCTTGCCAACCGCTTTGGCGTGCCCTTTACCGTGACCTTGCGCGGCAATGAGACCATGCACGCCCAGTATGCACTCCGAAGACGGCTTATGGGATGGTCGCTTCGCAAAGCCAGCAGAGTTATCGTGCTTTCCCACAAGCTGGAGGAGTTCGCACTTTCTCTGGGAGTGGATCGCCAGCGGATCAAAGTCATCCCGAACGGCGTCGACTCGCAGATTTTTCGTCCGGTCGACCGCGCGGCGACTCGAGAGAAATACGCCCTCGCCGGGGCGAAGATGATTCTATGCGCCGGCACGCTGATCGAGCGTAAGGGGCACCATCGCGTTGTGCGGGCAGTGGCTGCACTGAGGAAGTCCGGTCTGGACGTCCGTCTCCTGATTGCCGGCGGCGTTGGACGCGAAGGCAACTACGAAGACGAAATCAGGAAGCAGATCGCGGACGCGGACCTTCAAACGAATGCCTTGCTGCTGGGTGAAGTTTCACCTGAAGAACTCGCGCGCCTGATGTCTGCCGCCGATGTGTTTTGCCTGGCCAGCTCCCGCGAAGGCTGGCCCAACGTGGTCCATGAAGCGATGGCGTGCGGAACTCCGGTGGTGGCCACCGACGTCGGAGCCGTGTGCGATCTCATTCCCTCCACCGACTACGGATTCGTTGTACTGCAATCCGACGACGAGCCCCTCGCGAGGGCGTTGCAGCTTGCACTGATGAAGGGTTGGGATCGCGATCGCATCGCGGCGTGGGCGCATTCCCGATCCTGGGAGCGCGTCGCCGCGGATGTGCTCGCTGAATTTCAAGACGTGGCCGGTTGCGCTGCAACAGGAGAACGTAGGACAACTAATTAGATGAATGTATTGGTGACCGGCGGCGCTGGGTTTATAGGCTCTCACGTTTGCGAGGGTCTTATTCGCGAGGGCCATCGGGTCTCGATCATTGACGAGCTGAACGATTTCTACTCTCCCGCTTTGAAGGAAGAGAATCTTCAGAGCATCCGCTCCATCGGTCCGGTGGAGTTTTTCTGCAAAGATATTCGCGATGAAGCGGCGATGACCTTTGTCTTCGAAAAGGCGCAGCCGGATCTGGTGATCCACCTGGCTGCCCGCGCCGGCATTCGTCCTAGCCTGGAGCAGCCGCTCTTATATGAAAGCGTGAACGTGCGCGGGACTATGGTTCTGCTGGATGCGTGCCAGCGAACGGGCGTGAAAGACATCGTATTCGCATCGTCGAGTTCCGTTTACGGCGCATCGAATCGAGCGCCTTTCAGCGAGGCGGATCAAGTCAACAAGCCCATCTCACCTTACGCGGCCACCAAACTCGCGGGCGAGAATATCTGTTACACCTATTCCCATCTCTACGGAATCCGGATTGTGTGTCTGCGGTTTTTTACCGTGTACGGGCCTCGCCAACGGCCCGATCTCGCGATTCGAAAGTTTGCGGAGATGATCGATCAGGGACTGCCGATTCCGGTGTACGGCGACGGCAGCAGCAGCCGGGACTACACGTTCATCGACGACATCGTGGACGGCGTGTTAGCTGCCGCACGCTACAAGTGCTCTTACGAGATCATGAACCTGGGGAACTCGACTCCAGTGAACTTATTGACGGTGATCCGAACTTTGGAAGAAGCTCTGGGCAAGACCGCCAACCTTCGGTGGCTTCCGGATCAGCCAGGCGATGTGCCAATCACCTGCGCCGATATCAGCAAGACCAAACGTTTGCTTGGCTATTGTCCCCAGACTCCCTTCGCAACTGGAATTGGAAGATTCCTGGAATGGCGACAAAGATCCGGGTCGCTGGTTCCCCTCCGCTGAGTTTATTTTTTAACCTGAATTGCCTGTCGATACATATTCCTGTACGTTTCGATCATCGTATCCAGGCTGAAAGCTTCCACGCAGCGCTTGCGGTTACTGGCTCCAATCGCCTCGCGCTGAAATACATCCTGCGCCAGGATGCGCAAAGCGTCTTCGAGCGCCCGCCCTTTGGGAACGATGAACTGCGCGTTCTCCGCGCTGACCATCTGTTTCACGTCGCCCACATCGGTACTGATCACGCTGAGGCCGGAAGCCATGGCTTCCAGCACTGAGATCGGCATCTGCTCCGTGCTCGACGTCAGGGCGAATAGATCCAGGCTGTGATAGAAGTCCCTGAGATCTCTGACCTGTCCCAGGAATTCTACCCGGCTGCCTAGTTGGCTGAGGCGCGCACACTCCTCAAGCGCCTTCCGTTCCGGACCCTCCCCCGCGATTCTGAGCCGCACCGGAATCGAGCGTTGTAGCTGAGCGCACAAGGCAATCAGATCGTCCTGTCTCTTCTCCGGACGAAGCTGACCCGCGGTCCCAATTACCACCTCATTAGCGGAGCCCTGTCTTCTCTCGTCAGGTAAGAAGAACTTCGTATCGACACCGTTAGGGATATAAGTCGCAACTCCCGCGGGCAAGCGCCACTCGTTCAGCATGATGGTATACAGCCTCTTCGATGGCGCAATGACGCGATAGGCGCATCGCAGAATCAGGCGGCGTGCGATTACCCTGCGAGTCTTTTGCTGAGTAGCTTCGTCCGGACCGAAGCCGTCTTCGGTATGAATAACGGGACAGATACGGCTCAACCTGGCCGCAATCACGGCTTCGATCGAACCCCAGTTGTAGGTCAGGACCAGATCCGGACGCTGATTCTTGATTAAGGCGATCAACTCTCCTAGTGCTCGCAAGGGATTTGCGCTGACTCGCTGCGGGACGCATTGTACATCCGCCGAACGGTCAAGTCGATCCGCCGCGCCGAGATTTTCATTCAATGCGACGATGATGTGCCGGAAGCCGCGGCCCAGCCCGTTCACCAAGGCGATGATGCGCGACTGCGCGCCTCCGGGGCCGAAGCCGGGCATGATATGGAGTAAAAGCGGAGGAGTGGCCCGCATCAAATCCGGCCGTTAGGGAAGCGATCTTCGATCGCTCATCACCAGGACGCTTCGCTCTGGATGAACTAATTCCAGCACGCGCCGGGCATTCGATTCCCACAGAAGTTCGCGCTCATGAATTGTCCGAAGCGCGGACTGCCCGATGCTCGATCGCAACTCGGGGTCCGTCGCAAGAGCGGCTAGGGCGCTCGCAAAGCTTCCAACGTCGCCGGGCGAAAAGAGCTTGGCGTCGCGGCCATCATCCAATAGTTCTTCGATGTTCTCCTGCCGCGGTGCGACGATCGCCTTTCCCAGTCCCATGTATTCGAGAATCTTCATGGGGCAGCAATATTCATTCGCAGCGGGCTGCACCGCGATGTCGACGATGTCCAGATAAGCCGGAATCGCCTCGTGCGAAACGGGTCCGGTGAAAATCACCGAAGTCTGAAGACCAGCCTTCGACGTGTAGTCCTTCAACTCACCCATCGCAGGACCGTCGCCCACCAGCAACAACGCAGCCTTGCCCCGCCCCAGGCCAGATTGCTGGAATGCCTCAAGCAGCAATTCCAAACCGTGCCAACGCTTGAACCAGCCCACGAATCCGATCACCACCCGATCGCCAATCCTTAGCGATTCGCGCAGCTTGCCGTCTGAGTTGACGACGAAACGCCGCAAGTTCACTCCGTTCGGCATCAGGCACAGTTTCGATTCGTGAACGCCGTTTTCGATCATGATCCGGCGCAGAGGTCCCGAGACCACAACCACCTTCGTAGCGGCGTTGCAAATGACCCGCTCCATCCACGCGGCGAGGCCTCGCGCCCGGATTTCGCGCTCCCGGCTCATTTCCAGCGCAAGCGGCGAATTCACTTCCAGGATAATCGGCCGTCCCAAAATCGCGGCCGCTGCCACACCGGAGAAATTGAACAACGAATACCGTTCGTAAACGAACTCCGCATGGCTGCTGCGAATTTTTGATAGCAACCATGGGATGGCAAACAGGTTGTAGCCGAGTTGAACGAGTTCGGAAGAGAACGGAATTCGGCGCAAGAGCTTTTTCAAGCCCGACTCTTTGGTATCGCGGTCTGGCTCGCTTGACTGGTTTTCGGTTTCCACCAGCGATGCGATCGTGACTTGGTGCCCTAATGCTCGAAAAGCCTCGATCATCTCCAGAATGTGCACTTTTTGTGCGTCGGTCGCTCTCGTTCGGTGATGATAGAGAATCGTCATCCCGCGACCGTCGACCTGGGGGCTACATGATCCAGCGCCTCAACCAGCGGCAGAAGGTTGTGTTCCCAGGTGAAACGTGTCCTTGCCTGGTTGCGGATCTCAGCATCCCAGGAGACCGGAGATTCAGCCACGTTGCCGATTTCCCGAACGTAGTCTGCAACGCTCGGGCAGACGGTGATCCCTACCGGAAGATCTTCGCCAAAGGTGCTCGCAACCGCAGGCGAAGCTTGAACCCGCTTGCCCATGGCCAGCGCCTCCAGCACCTTATTCTGCACCCCTCGGGCGATCCGCAGCGGCGCGACCATTGAGCGCGCACCGGCGAGATAGGGCCGTACATCCGGGACGCCTCCCGTAACCACAATTCCAGGACGGCTTGCGAGCCGTCGCACCGCACTGCTTGGGGTCCGCCCGACGATGAAGAATTCGAGCCCGGGGCGGCGTTTTCGCAGATCGGGCAAGACTGATTCAGCGAACCAGCAACAGGCGTCGACGTTCGGAAAGTAATCCATGGACCCAACGAAAACGACATATTCCCGTTTTTTCAGGTCTGCACTCGCGGCGCACAAAGCAGGATCAAAAGCCTCGAAATCAACTCCGTTCATTAAGGATTCCACCCGGGCTCTGGGTGCGATCTCCTGCAAGATCCTCTGCTCACGCGGTGTCGTCAGGAACGTGCACTGAGCGCGTGCCGCGTAGCTGGCTTCCATTCCCCGCAGCCGCTGTCCTTCCACTTTGTACACCGCGCCAGGCCAGCGCGTCTGCCCGTACTCCAGCCACTTTTCGGAATCGACATCCACCATGTCGATCCAAAGAGGGACATTTTTCGGCGCGAATTGAACCACGGCCGACGAGTAGACAAGAGTCGCCGCCAGACGGGGTCCCAAGGATTCATTGAGCGATTCGATGTGCCGATCCATCGCAGAACTGCGATAAAACGAGGTATTTAAGCATCCGCCAGCGCCGAATCGCAAAGCCGCGGCAGCCAGCGCGCGCCAGGAAGAGAGTTGCTCGACGAACACGGAAGCGCATCTGTCCTTGAGCTCCCGCGCATGCCGGACTTCTTCTTCGCTGCGGGCGAAACACGCCAGGTGGACCCGATGCTTTTTCGCCAACGCGTTCAATTCGTGAGCGGCCCGGATCTTTTCCCCCTTATCCGGCGGGTTCGGGACGCAATGTGACAAAAACAGTATATCCACGGGGGTTTGGTAGGCGGAGCAGGAGTTGAACGCTGCAACCTCCTCTGTGTTTAATAGAGGCGCTCTAACCATTGAGCTATCCGCCTGCATCACGCAAGCACTTCACGGCACATACCGGATCAGCCGCGGCCCCACCGCTCTGGCGAATCCTAAAGGAAGACGCTTCCAGCACTCAATGGGCAGCCGGAACAGAGGGTTCACCGGCGAGTAATCCGGCAACTTCGTGCCCTTGAACAAGTGAACTTCGTAAGGCAATTCACGTTCCATCATTCCCCAGTGCGATTTGAAATCGTAGGAGCCCTTGACCCTCTTGCTGCGGCCGAAATCAAAGACGGCGTAATTGTTTTGGCCGCCCCATCGCATCAGATCGTAGTACATGAAATTGTTCGGAGCCAGCGCATTGAACTCCGGGGCGGACGCGCCATAGTAGGGCAGGACCTGATCTCGAAAATAGAACGTCAGCACTGCGGCCACAACCTTCGTCCCCGAAGTGATCTCGCGAATATCCACCATGCCGCGAAACTTCTCCAGCAGCGTCGTGAAGTGACGCCTCGGAAAGCAAGGTGTTCCCAGCCGGTGAATGTTCGCCGAATACAGATCCTCGAATGCTGTGATGTCTGAGAACTCACGCCGGGAAGCCAAACCGGCCTTCAGGGACTTGCGCACAGCGGCGCGTGTCTTACGCGGGATCGACTCAAGGACGGCCTCTTCGTCGGGGCCGATCTGCTGGGTAAATGTGAGGTACCGCGAGATTCGCGGCAAGCCGCTGCATTGGTTTTCGTAGGCGTTCCTGAGTTCCAGATCGCGAACGTTCAACTTCTCGCCCAGCGCCTTGGCTTCGTTCAGCAGCGCCGCGCGGACTTCATCGGAATCGGCCAAAATGCCCCCGTACACCGCGAACGGCGAAGAGATCAGCCGCCTTCCGGTCAACATGCTTGCGACCAGAAACAGCGGCAGAACGCCGCGCACTTGATCTCCGGCCATCGCGATCAGGTACCTTGGCTGATACCCGAAAGTGGATTCGATACTCTCCTTCCAGGCGACCAAATGAAACGGGCTGCCGTGAGGGTGATCGAGGACGAAGCGATCCCAGGCGGCCTTATCGGCGTGGCTGAATTCACGAATGACCATTGGCGCAGATCCGATCGCGACTCCCGCTTCACGGCCTTCCGCTGACGAACTCATCTTTTCCATCATGGGCAAGTTCGATGCCAGTCTTTACCGATGCCTGGAAGCAGCGTGAGAGGGGCCCAGCGGCCGGCCAGTCCCAAATTTCCGACCTGAATCCAAAGTCATGGGAATCAGGCGCTTGCAAAGATCCGCCTTTATAATACCGGGTATGCAACGCCGTGGCCTTAAATGGACTCTCGGGGCTCTCCTCGTCTTGTATCTTCTCTTGACCACCAGTTCCCTGGCGGACATATACAGCGCCCCGCTCCGCGTCCGCTTCAGGCCGCAAAAGAGCGATGTCATCGTGCTGCTGTCGAGCGGTGAAGTCGATTCTGACTGGCTTAGCCCAGACGCCACCCAACGCACCCTGGGAGCGTTGAAACTCTACAAGGAACATTACGCGCCATGGATCATCAGTTCCGGAAGCCAGACGAGCGAAGGCTGGCATCAGGCGGAGTTGCAGGCCACCTGGCTCGACCGCGCCGGGGTTCCCAAGGAGGCAATTATCGTCGAGGGACGATCGGAGCGCACGTATCGTTCGGCTGTCGAGGTAGCGGCGATCATGGCGCAGCGCCAGTGGAAGTCGGCACTGGTGGTTACTTCGCAGATGGATGTCCCGCGCGTCAGGCTGGTCTTCCAAAAACTCGGAGTTCAAACGTCATACCTGGCCGTTCCGGAATTCAGGCGGCCGACGCACCTCCAATTGTTTTGGAAGCAAGCCTTCGACGTCACCTTTCATGCCACGTATGAATATGCCGGTCTTGCGTATTACAAGTGGAAGGGTTTTATATGATCACTTCTGCCACAGAATCTGGCAGGCTTCGAGCGGAACCGCTGTATTGGGATGATAAGGAATCACGCGCAGCGTGAAGTCGTCCGCGCTCCGCGCTGCAGGCGTTCGCCCCGAATAGAGATAGCCGTTCCCGTCCACCGCGGCTCCCCGGGTCATCGGCACCCGTAAGGGTTCCGGGACCCCATTGGCGAATGACTCCACCGCAAACGAGTTGGGATCCAATGCCCCGTGATACACCACCGCTTCAAACACGAGATCGGTCCCCTGCCGCTCCGCCTTGACCGAACCGAATCGCACGTCGCGCCAGTGCTTCGCGAGATCAGCCTGCCAATTGACCACGCCTGAGCCGAGCTTTCCACCGTCGGCGGCGCGTCGCGCGTAGCCTTCCGCGGCTGGCACGTAGTGCCTTTCGGTATATTCGCGGACCGTCCGATGCGCCGAAAACTGCGGCGTTAAACGAGCCATGCTCTCGCGCATTCGCGCCACCCATCGCCTGGGGATCCCATCGTCGTCTCGCGAATAGAACTCATGTGCGATTTGGTTTTCGATGATCTCGTACAGAGCCTCCGCCTCGGACGCATCCCACGCCGGATCGTCGCCATGTTCTTTCCCGTCGCCGAGAGCCCAGCCGAGCTCCGGAGCATACGCCTCGGCCCACCAGCCATCCAGTTCAGAAAGATTCAATCCGCCGTTCACCAGAACCTTCATTCCGCTGGTTCCACTTGCTTCCCAAGGCCGTCGAGGGGTGTTGATCCAAACATCCACGCCGGCAACTAACTGCTCCGTCATCAGCATGTCGTAATCGCTGAGAAACACCACATGCGATTGCGGACCGGCGCGGCGGATGAAGTCGGCCCATGCGCGAATCATGGCCTTGCCGGTTTCATCGGCGGGATGCGCTTTGCCTGCCAGCACCAGTTGCACGGGACGCTGCGCGTTCGTCAGGATTCGCGTTAGCCGATCCGGATCGTGCAGCAACAAAGTGGGCCGTTTATAAGCCGCAAAACGCCGCGCAAACCCCAGGGTGAGCGTCTCCGGATCGAAGATCCGCCCCGCCGCCTCAATCTTCTGCGCCGATTCGCCCCGGCCCGCCACCTGCCGGGCGCCACGTCTGCGGATGAATTCCACCAGCGCCTTACGCCCACCTTTCCGCAGGCACCAGAGTGCGGCATCGTCCGCCTGCCGGATGGTTTCTTCCATCGTTCCCAGATCGCCCCGCCAAGGCTTCTTGCCGAGCTTGTCGGTCCACAAGCGGTCAGCCTCCACCGAGTCCCAGGTGGGCATGTGCACGCCATTGGTCACGTACCGGACCGGTACCTCTTCAGCCGGCCAGCGCGGAAACAAGGGTTCGAAAAGCTCGCGGCTCACTTCTCCGTGGAGTTTGCTCACGCCGTTGACGGCGCCGCTCCCCCGAATCGCCAGGTGCGCCATATTGAACGGCTCGTTCGGGTCCGACGGATTGCGCCTTCCCAGAGCCATCAAATCTTGAAACGGGATCTGGATTCTCTCCCTGGCGTACCAGGAGAAGAACGGCCGCATCATGTCTTCAGAGAAGCGGTCGAAGCCGGCTTCGACAGGAGTATGCGTGGTGAACAGGTTCCCTGCCCTGGTCACGGCCAGAGCCACTTCGAACGGCTGACCCGTGTCGTCCATGTAACTACGCGCGCGCTCCAGCACCGCGAAGGCGGCGTGCCCTTCATTCAGATGACACACCTCCGGCTGAATTCCCAGTGCGCGCAGCAGCCGCCATCCTCCGATCCCCAGCACCAGCTCCTGGCGCAAGCGCAGGTCCGGGCCGCCTCCATACAATTCGCTCGCGATGCCGCGATGCTCCGGAAGATTGGCCGGATCGTTGGTGTCCAAAAGGTACAGTTTCCGCCGGCCCACCTTCACTTCCCAAGTCCGCAGCCACAGCGAGTAGTCCGGCATTCGCAGCGTAACTCTCAACCAGTCTCCGTTCCTGTCGCGTAAAGGCGTGATCGGCAATTGCCCTGGATCGTTGAAAGGATACAGAGCGATCTGGTTCCCGTTCTCGTCAATCTGCTGGCGAAAATAGCCTTGTTGATACAGCAAGCCCACGCCGATCACCGGCACTCCCAGGTCGTGCGCTGCCTTGAGCTGATCGCCCGCGACATTCCCGAGCCCGCCCGAGTAAATCGGCAGAGATTCGCTCAGCATGTATTCCATGCTGAAATAAGCAACGCTCTTGAGAGCTGAGTTCGCTTGGCTCTGCTGGAACCAAGTGATCTGTTCCCCCTCATTCTGCTGAGCCTGTGTCACCTCGTTCAGTATGCTTTGGAACTCCGGATCGGAGGAGACGCTTTCCAGGCGATCCCGTGAGACGGTCTGCAACACGATCCAGGGATTGTGAGTCTGATCCCACAGATCCGCATTCAGGCGCCGCCACAACTCATCCGTCGAATGATTCCAGGACCACCGCACATCGAGTGCAAGCTGTGCCAAAGCGTCTTCTTTGGCGCTCTCCGACGCCAGGTTCGTGTAGCGGAGATTGCCCATGCTGATTTCACCTCGAAGAGAGCGTTATCCCTTGAGCCCGTCGAAGCCCTGTTCAATTTCGCGCTGCTGCTCCGGTTTCAACACCGTCAGCGGGAGCCGCGGAGGGCCGCCGTAATAGCCGTTCAGATCCATCGCGTACTTCAGCCCCGGCACTCCGTACTTCACCGTGACCAGTTGCGCGGCTTTGGCGATGCGATTCTGCCAATCCATGGCAGCCGCAGCTTCGCGAGTCCGGTGCGCTTCGTAGATGCTGATCGTCGCGTAGGGAGCCGCGTTCGCGAACGCCAGCACCGCGCCCACGCATCCCACGGCCAAACTAGGCGCGAGCGTTGGCGCGCTTCCGGTGAGCACCTGAAATCCGTCGCGCGTCTCGCGGATCATCTGCATGACCTTTTCAAGACTGCCGGAGCTTTCCTTGATCGCGATGATGTTGGGATGCTCCGAAAGCATGGCGACCGCCTCCGGCATGATGTCGACTCCCGTCGCCTGCGGCCAGTTGTAAATCATCACCGGGATACGCGCATGATCGGCGACGGCGCGGAAGTAGAGAACCTGAGCGTCGCAGCGGTTCACCAGGTTCTTGTAATAGAACGGCGTGCGCACCATCGCGACCTTGTAACCCATGTCCGCTGCCTGATTGGTCAGCGCCACGGTTTCGCGAACGCTCTCCACGCCTGTGCCGGCAATCAGCAATTTCGACGAGTCGGCATGTTGCGCAACCCACTCCCACATCTCGATCTTTTCGGCGGTGGTCAGATACACGCTCTCGCCGGTCGATCCGCACACTGCGTATCCCGCCAGCGGAGTCTTGTTCCACTTCTCAACGTTGTGTTGGACTTTCGCGCGGTAGAGATCGCCCTTATGATCGAACGGCGTGGCGATAGGAGGGAAGATGCCGTGAAGTTTCATGATAGAAAAATGGGGACGGCGGGCGCCGCCCCCATTCTCACTAACCCTTCAAAACGATAAACAGTGCGTAAATAGTCAGGGTTTCGATAAACACCAGACCCAGCAGCAGAGCGAACCGGATATTGCCGGAAGCCCCAGGGTTGCGAGCCATCGCTTCCGCGGCGCCGGCGACTGCCTTACCCTGGCCGATTCCGCAAAGGCCTCCAGCGATTCCCAGGCCGATCATTCCGCCGAGGAACTTCACTTCGCCCGGACCCATGCCTGAGGTCGCGCCCGGCGTCTGGCCGAACATTGGGATGGCCGCCAGGAACAGCACGACCAATAAGAACAACATCGTTTTCTTTTGCATTCGTATTTCCCTTTCGTATTAAAGTTGCGCCCAGGAGGTGGTTCCAATCCGAACCGGGGGGAACGGCGGCTCACACTGGGCGCGATAATGCCGGTATTAATGTTCTTGCGAAGTCCCCATGCTCACGTAAATCATCGTGAGCAGAGTAAAAATGTAAGCTTGCAGAAACGCAACAAAGACGTGCAGCCCCATGAAGATCACGGGCAGCCCCACGTAAGTAAGTTTGATGAAGACGTTGGTGACCTGCTCGCCCGCGAACATATTCGCGTAAAGACGAACCGTGAGTGACAGCAGTCGTGCGACGTGACCGATAATCTCGATGATGAACATCACCGGAGCCATCCACAGAATTGCTCCGCCGAAGTGCGCCAGATACTTCAACGGGCCCAGTTCGCGGACTCCCATCACGTGATAGTAGACCCAGGTGCAGATGGCCAGGGCGACCGGCACATAGTAGCTGCCGGTAGGCGATTCAAACCCCGGTATGATTCCGATCAGGTTCATACACAGGATAAAAATGAACAGCGTCCCGAAGAAGTTGACATACTTCCGGGGGTGATGAATGCCGACATCGTGCGCCTGAGTTTCCAGGAACTCCATCAGGCTCTCAAAAATATGTTGCAGCCTTCCGGGCCGATCCACGGAAAGGTTCGACCGCACCAGGAGGCCCAGTGCCACCAGGAGAGCGACCACCAGAATTTCCATCACCAGCCAGGTTTCCCAGGGGTGGGCGGGGTCGGCCGCCTTCATTCCAACCAAGCCTAAGATGGCATTGGCGGGGCCCGCCAGATAATTGTTAAAGAGCGCAGTAAGCCAGTTTTCTTCCATTTTTTCTTAGGTTCGCTGAAAGACGAACTCGTATAGAATCTCAAGGATCACGGCTCCAAAAGCAGCCAGAAGACCGGCCACTACCGCTAAGGGCGTGAATCCAAGAACCCTTACTATAACATAGAGCGCGCAGCCGATCAGCACATAGCGCAGCGCAACCAGAAGCGCCGTCGCAGTCGCGGGTCTGTTGGCTCCCCCGATGGCGTGGACCAGCATCGACAGCCCTTCAAAATTTGCCGCCGAGAGAGTCGCGCCGATCAGGAATCCTGCGGCAGGACGCGGCCCCAGTTTCACCAGAAAACCGATCGTTCCGGCAAACCCCACCGCGATGGTGAGCAGCCGGATCCGCCGCAGCGCCCGTTCGTTAAAATCCATGTCCAGTCTGTGGGGCAGGCGGTTTCGCCTGCGGTTCCGGATGCCCCCGACCGTCACACATCGCGGTCCAGAATCCGCATCAGTTGCACAATTCCCGCAACAATGCCGAGTCCCGCAAAGACATAGCGCAGCATAGTCGTCGAGAAAAGATAGTCGAGTCCATACCCGATGACGTAACCCGCGAGGATGCTGCCAGGCACAAGCCCGACGATGGGCATGTACCGGCCCATGAGACGAAAGAAGTCGTCCTTCACTGCTTCGATTGTAGAGGCTTCGCCTGGAGGATTGCCTGAGCCCGAGCCGCCGTCTCGTTCACCAGGAAACCCATCTTAGGGTGCGACGGTTCGAAATCCGGCTCGATGCCGTGCTCCCGCAGAGTCTCGCTGGTAGTAGGACCCACCGACGCGACGACCATCCGCCCCAAGCCGCTCCGTACCTCTCGATCGAGCCCCAACTCGGTAGCCACCTGGAGCAGATGCGCCAACTGTACCGACGTCGTCAGCAGCAGGACGTCGAACTTGGCCTCGCAGATTCCGCGAACAGCCTCGCGCAAAGGTCCCACGTCCACCGGCAAGTCCCACTGATATACGGGAACAGCAGTGACCTCCGCTCCCCGCGCGCGCAAACCATCCAGCAGTTCCGTGCTGGCACGTCCGTACTCCTGCACCGCGATTTTTCGCTCCGGGCGGTTCTCGGTCGCGGCCAAAACTTCGCGCCAGGTATTCGGCTCGGGTACTGAGACGGCAACCGGCACGCCCCACTCGCGCATCACGGCTGCGGGCTTCGATCCGCGCACCACGATGGCGACATGCCGCAAGGCGTCAATAAAATTACCTGGGGGATAGCGCGTTTCAAGAATCTGGTTCAGCAGGCGAGCGCCGACGCCGGTAAGGAAGATCACCATATCGAAATCGCCGCCCGGCTGAAATAACCGGGCGGCGAATTCAAACGCGTAGGGATTATCCTCCAGCGGAACTTCCCGCATGGAGGGTGCGACAAACGGCAACCCGCCTTGGCTCCGGATCAATCGCTCGATCTCAGCCGATCTGCGGCTCTCGAGCGAAAGGACACGTAGCCCGTCGAATGCCATTCAAGACAGCTTTCGGCCAGATGGCCGGTACGAAGGCTTTACTGTGGCGCGGTCAGCGGCTCCGGGCTGCCACGATGACAGGTGTAGCACGTCACGTGCTCCTTGCCGTCGGGGAAGTTGCTGTTGATCTGCTTCACCATCGTGATCATCATGCGAGCCGTCAACTTCTTGGGGTTGGCGTCGCTGTCTTTGCCTGCAGCCGAGTCATGGCAGAAATTGCATCCGCCCTTGTCGGCAAGGCCCAAGTCAGTCACGTAGAGAGGCATCTGCGCGCGGTAGGTTTCCGGCGTCAGGACCTTCAGATTCTTCGGGGCAGCTTTGCCGCCGCCACCCTGAGGGGCCGGCGCCGCGAGGAGGGCAAAGCTAGCGAGAGTTACAGTAGTCGCAATGAACAGGGGTACGAGAGTACGCATGGGTCACATGATATCACGGCTTGAGCGCGATGGATAGCATTAATTTCTGAAAAGCGCTTCTGGATTCAATCGCCTGTCCATTCGACGCCTGGAAACTCGTCCCAGCCGCCGGTTGCGCCTGCGCGAAAAAGCTCGCGGCTTCCAGGTTCTTATAGACTTGGCCCGCCACTCCTGCCGCCGCCGGACCGCTTACCGCGCTGCCGCCGGTCAGCAGCACCACCACCACTACCTTCTGCCCGTTGTTCTCCGCAAACGAACCGAACCACCCCAGATGCGTGGGCGTCCGAGTGTCCGTGCAGGTTCCCGTCTTGCCGAAAATCGATTCATTGGGGTCGGGGCCGATGCGCCGCGCCGTTCCGTACTCCACCGCGCCCTGCATGCCCGGCTTGATCTCCGGGATCAAATCCGCGATCTCCAGATGCCGCTTGATCTTGGGTTCCAGCGTTTCCGCCTCCTGCTGGGTCTTGGGGTATTGAAGATAGTAGAGCGTGCCGCCGTTGGCCACTGCGCCCACCAGTCCCGCGAACTCCAGCGGCGTCAGCGTAATGCCGTCGCCAAAGCTGGTCATCATGCCCATGCCGCTCTTGGGAGTCGCCGCCGGCAGGATGCCGGGCTGCTCGGCGTCCGCATTGACACCAGCCGAAATGTCCAAGCCCGCCTTCTCGCCCAGTCCGAACAAGCGCGCGTAGTAGCTCACCCGCTCAAACCCGAGCTTTTCACCTAAGCTCGCGAAATATTGGTTGCTGGACTTCGCCAGCGCCTCTGTCATATTGATGCTGGTTTTGCCGTAAAGGCGGATCTGCGTGTTGCGATCCACCACCGCTTCGCTCAGCGCAGCCAGAGCCACCGGGACTTTTATCGTGGAACACGGCTGGAATCCGCTCTTCAGCGCCAACTTCTGATTCACCATCGAAAGAATACGGCCGGTCGCCGGATCGGAAACCACGATGGCGCCGTTCAGCTTCCCCAGCGCCGCCACAGCCGCTTGCCGGGCGATCGGATTTTCGCCGGTGGCGATGTCTCCCAACGTCGAATCGGCGTAGTTCGGGGCGCGCCAGTGGCCAGCCGGTTTCGCTGGCGCCTTTGCCGGAGCTTTCGCGGGCGCTTTCGCAGGAGTTTTCGCGGGAGTGGCCGCGATGGCAAGAGCCGTATGCCGCAGCACGATCCTGCTAACCGCCTGTTTCCCTGATGTCTTCTTTTTGACCGGAGTGACCGCCAGCGCCATGCTGCTCGACGCCGCCGCGATTATCGATAAACGGACGAGAAATCGGTGAGTTCCCAACAAGGCTTCTCTCTCTGGTTTAGATTGGCGGTGGTAACCGAAAGAATTATTGTCCAGTATTGCCAATAGCCTCGTCAAGCTGGTCTCCCGGCAGGTGGGGCAATGCTGGGGAATCTTGAGGCTCTGCAATCGGCGCATTCCTGACGTTCCGTCAGCCCTTCCGAGCCGCGACTACAGGGAGGGGTTCCTGCCGGCGATTGACGCGCAATGCTAGAGTTGCATCAAGAGACTTGCTTCAATATGGACAGCATCGGCATTGCCGGAGCAGGCCGGCTAGGCCAGGCCCTGGGACGCCTGCTCCAGGATCGCGGTCAGCCCATTGCCGCCATCGCCGGACGCAATCCTGAGCGAACCGGCAACGCCGCGGCATTCATCTGTAAAGACGTGCTTCCAGTGACCTACGCCGAACTGCCGAGCCAAGCCGGCCGCATTCTGATCTGCGTCCCCGACGATGCGCTGCCCTCAGTCGTCGCGACGTTAGCCGAATCTGCGCAGCCCGTTAAGATAGCGATCCACACCTGCGGCTCCCGAGGTCCCGAAGCCCTGGCACCGCTAGCAGCCCAAGGCACAGCCTGCGCGACCATGCATCCTCTTCAAACCATCACCACCCCCACGCAAGGGATCGCCGACCTACCGGGCTCGTCGTTCGGAATCACAGGCTCCGGCGGAGGCGGAATCACAGGCTCCGGCGGAGGCGGAATCACACACATTGACAAAGCCGCCGGTTGGGCTCTCGAAATCGTCCAGCTTCTCAATGGCCACGCGCTAGCCATAGCTCCCGAGAACCGTCCCCTCTATCACGCCGCCGCCGTCATGGCCAGCAACTACATCGTGGCGATGGTCGATGCCGCCGTCATCTTAATGGGCCTCGCGGGCGTCGCGCCGGAGCCGGCCTTAGAAGCGCTGGGCCCGCTGGTTCGCGCCAGCGCCGCCAATTCCCTCCGCGCAGGACCGGTCCAGGCGTTGACCGGCCCGATCGAACGCGGCGATGAACGGACCATCGCCGCGCATCTGCACGCGCTCGACAACGCGCCGGAATCCGTGAGACAGTTGTATCGCCTGGCCGGCCTGCACACAATAGAGGTAGCCCGTCGGAAAACACCAGCAATCGATCGCGGACGAATTGAGTCACTCTTCGAAGAAGGCACATCATCATGAGCGCAGTCAAAAAAGTGTGGCCGTTTCACTTGAAGGAGATGAAACAGCGCGGCGAAAAGATCGCCATGCTCACCGCCTACGACGCCCTGATGGCGCGCCTGCTGGAGCAGGCCGGCATCGACGTCCTGCTGGTGGGCGATTCGCTCGGCATGGTGCTGCTCGGTTACAGCAACACGATTCCTGTAACGCTTGACGACATGGTGCATCACACCAAAGCAGTCAGCCGCGGAGCCAGCCGCGCGCTGATCGTCGCCGACATGCCATTCCTCAGCTATCGCGTCACCGATCCCGAAACCATTCGCAACGCCGGCCGCCTGATTCAGGAGGGCGGCGCGAACGCCGTTAAAATCGAAGGCGGCCGTCCCGTCGCCGAAACCGTGGAGCGTCTGGTGGAAATGGGCATACCGGTCATGGGCCATCTGGGGTTGACTCCGCAATCGGTGAATCAGGTGGGCGGCTTCCGTCAACAAGCCAAATCCAAGGAGGGCGCGCGCCTGCTTCTCGAAGACGCCAAGCTGCTGGAGCATGCAGGCGCTTTTGCGATCGTCCTCGAATCCATCCCCGAGGATCTGGCCCGGACTGTCACCGCGGAGCTGAGCATTCCCACCATCGGCATCGGCGCGGGCCCCTATTGCGACGGCCAGGTTCTGGTCTGCTACGACGCCCTCGGAATCACCGGCGACTCCGCTCCGAGTTTCGCCAAACGCTATGCTCAGCTCGGGCAGGAAATCGTAGCCGCCGCAAAAAGCTATTCCGCAGAAGTGAAGTCCACCCGGTCTGCCGAGCCGGCGCTCAGCGCCAAAGAACGAGCCGTGTCATAAAGGATGCAGATCGCCCGCTCCATCCGGGAGCTGCGCCAGAAGCTTTCGGCCCAGCCCAATCACGTGATCGGCTTTGTCCCCACCATGGGCGCGCTGCATGCCGGCCACGGCCGCCTGATTGAAGCCTCGGTGCGCGAAACCGATTCCACCGTCGTCAGCATTTTCGTGAATCCGTCCCAGTTTAACGATCCCGCCGATTTCGACAAGTACCCGCGCACCTTCGACACCGACGCTGCGTTATGCGCATCGCTGGGTACCAGCGTCGTCTTCGCACCCTCTGAGTTGGAGATGTATCCTGTGCCGCAACAGACCTTCGTCGAGGTCGCCCGCGTCACTGAGGATCTGGAAGGCAAGTTCCGCCCCGGCCATTTTCGCGGCGTCGCCACCGTGGTGATGAAGCTGTTTCAGATTGTCCAGCCGCAGCGGGCGTACTTCGGGGAGAAGGACGCCCAGCAACTCGCAGTCATCCGGCGCATGGTGGCGGATCTCAACGTCCCCGTCGAAATTGTCAGCGTTGCTACGGTACGCGAAGCCGACGGCCTGGCCATGAGCTCGCGCAACCAGCGCCTGACTCCCGCTGAGCGAGCCCTCGCCCCCCGGCTCTACCAGGCTCTGCAACTGGCTGCCGGCCGCATCGCCCAAGGCTCGCGCGATCCCGCAGCGATTACGCAAGAGGCGCGGGACTTACTCTCCCAATGGGAAATTCGCATCGAGTATCTCGAAATCGTCGATCCCGTTTTCATGCAGCCGGTGGAGCGGATCGAGGCTCCCGTCCGCATCGTCATTGCCGCATGGTTTGGATCCACGCGCCTCATCGACAACGTCTTTATTGAACCGCGATCGTGACAACCTGGTAGGCGTTGCTGCCGACGGTCGGTTCCGGTTGGCCGAGGTAGACACGGACGATCTGCTGTAGATTCGGCGGCAGACCTACTCGAGGCAATTGCACGTTGATCTGGAAATAGGCGGAAAGCAAACCGGGCGCGGCTCCCGCGTAAATCACCGTCCCGTAGGCGCCCCCATATCCAGGCTCGACAAACTCGACCGTCACTGGAAGGGTAAGAACCGCATTTGTATTCAATGGCCAATTCCCTCCCGTCACGCCCGGCGTGCTGGTGGGACCGCCTCCGGTTCCGAACAGCGCGATCACGTCGCCCGGTTTCGCCGGATTACTGGTTGAATTGGCGCTCCCATCCGCGTTCAGAATCGCTCCCTGGCCCGATACATCGTTCAGGTAGAACAGGCCCGCCTCGGAGGACTCCACCGCCAGGCTCACCTCGTTTGTCGAAGTCCCGTTGTAGACCACCGCAACTTGGGCGATGCCTTGCGCGAGCTCCCACGGCACTTGCAGGTTGATCTGTTGGGACTGGACATATGTCAACGGCACAGCGACGCCATTGAAAAATACCTGGACACCGGCCAACTTCGTCGGGAGCAGCCCGTTCGCTCCCGGAGCCGCGGAGACGCCGGTTTCCGGGCCGAATCCCATGCCTCGCAAAGTAATCAACTCCCCTGGCGAGATCGGGAGAAAAAGGTAGCCGACATAACTCGCCGCGTTCTCCGCAATCGGCGAAAGGCACGGGCCATCCGATTGCAGCGGATTATTGATCAGCAAATTGGCGACGAAATTCCCCGTTCCCTGGGCGGCTCCAATCGAGACCAGACCATTCGGCCCCAGTGCGATTGCCTCTGCCTGGTTGTACTGGCTGTACGTCGTTGACGGCGGACCGAAGTAGGTGGCCCCCACCAGCACTCCCGCCGGACTGAACTCCGCCGCGAAGGAGTTCGCGTCGTAGCATTGATCAAACGCGCCCGAGGTCACCGGGAACCCTTGTAGCGCCGCGCCGGCCACATAGGCATCGCCCGCTGCATCCACGTCCAGGGCCCCCGCGCCTGTCAAATAGGTCGAGTACACCAGCGACGAGCCGTCCGCACTCAAGCTCGCCAGGAATTGGTTGATGGCGGTGGTCGGCGGAATAGCCCACACCGGCAGGTTTGTTCCAGCGGGCTCGAACGCCCCCGGAGTCGTCGGAACATCGGAGGAGTTGATGGGGCACGATGACGAAGTAGATCCGCAAGCCCATTTTCCCAAAATGTAAGCCCGCCCCAGCGAATCCGCTTTGATCGAGATCCCGGCATCATTTTCACCCAGGAAAGTCGAATAAATCAATCCGCTTCCCGCCGCGTTCAGTTTCGTCACAAAGGCGCAGCCGGAATTAGGCGAAGCGCAAGCGGACTGGAACGCACCTGGGGTCACCGTAAAACCGCCACCGTTACTTTGCCCGGCAATATAAGTGTTCCCGGAGGAGTCCACCGCGATTGCACTCGGAGACCCGCCCACATAAGTCGCATACACCAGCGCCGAGCCCGCGGAGTTCAACTTGGCGACGATCCCGCTGCCCCCAGAGGCGGTCGGTGAGGCTTGAAACGCGCCAGGGGTCGTCGGAAAACCAGTACCAGCCGAGCCAGCCACGTAAGCGTTCCCATTCGAATCGACCGCCATCGCTAGGACAGAGGAAGGCAAATAAGTCCCATAAACCAGTTGGCTAGCCGCCGGATTGAGCTTGACGACGAACCCGCCCCCATTACTCGACGAAGGGAACGCCGAGCCGGCCGTCGTGGGAAAGTTGCTCGCAACCGTGGTCCCGGCGACGTAAACGTCGCCGGCAGCATCGACCGCGATTGCCGCCCCTCCGTTGCTGCTCGCACTCAGGTCTACGCCACTCGCCGTCCCGCCCAGGTACGTGGCCCAGACCACCGCTCCCGTTGGATCGAGTTTGATAACGAAGCCCTCAGGACAAGGCACGCCCTCAAAGAACATACCAATCGGGAACTCATCCATGTAGATAACGCATTCCCCGCCAACAGCGTACCGCGGCTGGAACACCCCCGGGGTCGTAGGAAACGTCGAGGATGTCGTGCTCCCTGTGACATACGTATTCCCCGCCGCATCCACTGCGACCGCCTGAATCACCGCCGTCGGATCCGCCAACGTGACATTGAATCCGGCGCCGAACCCATACGCCGCCAACGCCCACTGCCCCGCCACCAACCAGCCATACCGAACCCGCATATATCAAAGATGCCACACCGAAATGCCGGGTGCTAAGCTAATTGCTTGGCTCCCACCCTCCAAAACTCCGGCCGCGAACTGGTCGTCCGCGATCTGGAGGGCAAGACCATCACTGTTCCCCTCAATCGCGACCGCATCACTCTGGGCCGCTCCAGCGTTTGCGAATTATGCTATCCCGACGATGCCGGCCTGTCGCGCCAGCACATGGCGCTGGTTCGCGCGGGCAATGACTGGCGCGTCGAGGATCTGGGCAGCAAGAACGGCACTCTGCTCAACGGCCGCCGTCTGGAGGGGCCTTCCCCATTCCGCTCCGGCGACCGCATCACTGCCGGTCATCTGATCATCGAATTCGCGGATGTCCAAGGCTTGGACCATGAGACCGTTGTGTTTGTCGAAAATGAAGACAGCTTTTCGACCACCGCAACAACCGTCGTAGCCAATTTGGACGCGGTCCTCGGTCCCCAGGGCGCCGAACTCAATCAGACCGTTATAAATCAGACCACCGTCATGCAGGGCAACCCGCAGATGCGCGCTCTGATCCGCGCCGGCCGCGAGCTTTCTGAGCATCGTCCTCTCGCCGAGCTCTTTCAAGTCATCATGGATCTTTCCATTGAAGCGGTGATGGCCGGACGCGGCGTGCTGATGACTCTCGAAGGCGGCGAGTTGCATCCCCGAGCCAATCGCGGTGATGGCTTCAAAATCTCCACCACCGTCCGTGATCGTGTTATCAAGAACAAGGAGTCGCTGCTGGTTCGCGACGCCCAGCTTGACCAAAGCCTCAAGGGCCAGATGAGCATCGTGGAGCAGAAGGTCCGCAGCATGATCGCTGTGCCTTTGCAAACCAACGACCGCGTCATCGGTCTCATCTACGTCGATCAGCCGCACCTGGTCCGCGAATTCTCGCGCGAGGATCTCAACCTGCTCACCGTCATGGCCAACGTCGCGGCCATCCGCATCGAGCACGTCCGCCTCAACGAAGTGGAAGAAGCCGAGCGCGCCATGGCGAAGGATATGCAGCAGGCCGCGCTGATCCAGAACAGTCTGCTTCCTGGCAAGGCTCCGGTTATCGCTGGTTTGGACATCGCTGGCAAAACCACCGCCTGCCGCACCGTGGGCGGCGATTATTACGATTTCCTCCCGTTTCCCGACGGCCGCGTCGGCTTGCTGGTTGGCGACGTCGCCGGTAAAGGCATGCCCGCCAGCCTGATGATGTCCAGCCTGCACGCGCGCGTGCATGTGCTGTTCGAAGACGGCGATGACCTGGCACAGAAAGTCACCCGCCTGAACAAGAGCACCTGCCAGAACTGCCCCGACAATCGCTTCATCACGTTTTTCCTGACCGTCGCCGACCCAGCCACGGGCGAGTTGGTCTACGCCAACGCCGGCCACAACCCTCCCTTGCTGGTGCGCAAGGCCGGAGGGTTCGATACCTTACAGGGCGGCGGCATGATTCTGGGCATTCTGCCGAAGGCGGCCTACTCGGAATTCCACGCAGCCATGCAGCCCGGAGACGCTCTGATTCTCTTCACGGATGGCGTCACCGAAGCTGCCGACCCCAGCGGCGATGAGTTTGGCGAAGACCGCTTGGCCGCCTTGGTGGCGCTGATGCTCGACCGCCCCGCCGCCGAAATCGTCGAGGCCATCCACAAAGCCGTCGCCGACTACACCAAGGGCGCACCCGCCGCCGACGATATCACAGTGGTTGCCGTCCGCCGGTTGTAAAAGTCCGCGAGCCGCCGCCACTTCGAAGCCGCAACCGCGAAATTTGAAATCACGGGCCGGGCCGGCGGCCCGCCAAGAGCGATGAAAAACATGTAGGCGCCTGTGGGGTGGGCAATCTTGTCGCCCGCCTGCCGTCGGGGTTTTTCGGGCGAGCGGTTACGGCTGATGCAGCGTCAGCGCGGCCTTCCCAGCCGGACCATTGTAAAGCAGCTCCATCGAGCTGATTTTCTTGAGATCCCCGTGATATTCGAAGAACAGCAGTCCCGCTTGCGGAAGCGCCCTTTCTCCTTCCGATATCGACGCCTTCAGAACCCTCTGTTCCATCGTGTGCCGCAGTGCGATCGGCATCTTCGGGACCACCTTCTGCCCGTCTGATTGACTCCCTCCGGCGCCGTTTATGCTGGTCGTACCCCCTAATGCCGAAGACGGCGGTTCCCACTCCGGATCTTTCAGGTTGGCAAAAACCGTCACATACGGCTGGCTGGGCTCGGCTTGCTTCTTCCCGTTGATGCGCAGCGAAAAATCTTTGTAGGAGAGTTGGATCTTCGCGCCCGGCGCGCCAAACAGAGCCGCCTCCACCACCACGTAATTCTCCGTCGAGTACGGGCCGCCTTCCTCGGTGGGGACGCCGTGTCCCATGAACTCCCCACACAGCGTGAGCATGCCCGCCTGGACCCGGTACTGATAATCCCCCGGTGTCGCCCTCGCCGGAAGACCGACGGCCCGCACTGGCGCGTCTTTGCCCGTAGCTTCTTTCGCGTCCGGAGTCTGCGCCCGCAGCCACAACCCGGCGCCAGCGAGCAAAAAAGTCGCAACGGCAGTGGTAATTCGCATTCCTGCTCACAAGTTACCACACCCGCGCGATCGCAGAGGTCAGTCTAAAACCAGTTTCGCCCGCTGAAACCGCGCCATCCCCGCCAGCAACAACGCCAGGTCGATCACCAGGATTACGCCCGCGCCGGCCAACACCAGGTCAGCCATGGACCATGTGAATAGGATCCGCGCGAACCAGGCCTTCCAGTCCACCGGCAGCGCGTTGCTCCCGAATGTAACACCCAGGAACAGCACCATGATTCCGACCGCCAGAGTCTGTTGCGCCTGCCGCACCGTCGTTGCATGCAGGGACACCAGAACGCCGACCGAGGCGATCGCGGCGCCCAGCAGCGGAGGTCCCAACAGGATGATGATCCAGCTTGCGGCGTCATGATAGGTCAATAACTCGCCGTGCCAGTTCACCACGTTCACCGTAATTGAGCCGGCCACAATGCAGCAGATCGAGAGCACCCATCCGTAAGCCATCGATGCCGCAATCTTACCGAAAAGAATCGCACGGTCGGAGAGGCGGCTGGCCAGCAGCGTTTCCAGCGTGTGGCGCTCCCGTTCCCCGGCGAACGAATCGGCAATGACAGCGGTGATTACAAACGCCGATAAAAACACGGGCAGCAGCAATTGTTCCGGCCGGAAGTATCTTTCCGGCGACATGCGGAAGGGGATCAGGATTCCGATGATCCCGATCAGGATCAGCGGACGATAACTTCCGCCCCCGGATGACCGCTCCAGCACGATCTCCTTCCACTCTTTCCAAAGAACCGTGATGAAATCGGCGTTCATTTGTGTTCTTCCTCCATCAGCGTGAGGAACACGTCCTCAAGGCTCCCTTGGCCGCTGCGGACCTCCTGCACTTCCCCGCCCTCGCGCACAATGAAGCTAACCAGCGGCGCGACACTCGCTCCATTTTTCAGAACCAGGATCAGCTTTCCGCCCTCCACTGACGCTTGTGCGACGTCTCCCTGTCGCTTCAGTGCGGCCAGCATCTCGTCCGAAAAACCGCGCCCGGAAATTTCGGTGCGCTGGCCTCCGCCTCGCGATCGCAGCTCCGTTGGACTACCCACCGCCAGCATCTTGCCCTGGCGGATCACCGCAACCAGATTGCACAGCTTCTCCGCTTCCGCCATGTTATGCGTGGTCAGAAAGATCGTCGCGCCCTGCCGCGAGGCCAGCCCCGCAAGATCGTCGCGAAGACTCGCAGCCGCCACCGGATCCAGACCCGCCGTGGGCTCGTCGAGAAACACCAGTCCCGGACGGTGCAGCAGCGGCCGCGCGATGGCCAGCTTCTGCTTCATCCCGCGGCTCCACTTCACCACGGCTTCCTTGCGCCGCTCCCACAAACCCAGGTGCGTCAGCAATTCCTGTATCCGCTGATCGAGCTGCGCCGCAGGCATCCGCGCCACGCGGCCGTAGAACCGCAGGTTGTCTTCCGCGCTGAGCCGTTCATATAAACCCGAATGCTCCAGCAGCGCCCCTGACCGCGCCCGAATCTCGTCGCCTTGCGTTCGCGTATCGAACCCGAGCACTTCCGCGCTCCCGCTGCTTGGTTCAATCAATCCGAGCAGCAAACGGATGGTCGTCGTTTTGCCCGCTCCATTGGGGCCCAGGAAACCAAACACGCAGCCCGCCGGAACTTCGAGGTTGAGATCGTCGAGGGCGCGAACCGCACCAAAGTTCCGCGTCAGTCCCCGCGCGCGGATCGCAAACTCAGGCATGCTTTCTAAGGTATCTTGTTTCCCTGTTCCCGGCTCAGGCAGCCTGCTTCCAGCCCGCAAAGTGGCCGCTCGCGGGCTCGCAGTTCCCAAAAGGAACAGCCGCCGCCCGTGGCCGCGAGCGGCGGCTCCAGAAATGCTCTAAGTCTGCGGGCTGCTACTTCACCGTCAAGGGCACAGGGACGCTGCAAACCTGCGCCGCACCGGACGCGATCCCGCACACATAAACCTGCGTGGTCATCGGCGCGAGGTCCGTGGGAACGATCAGGTTCACCTGCTGCACTCCGGCCAACCCCGGCGCAGGTCCGGCGTAGTACGGCGTCGCAATGTTCTCGCCGCCGATATTGCCGGTGATCGTGCCGGTTCCCGACAATCCCGTAGCCCAAAGTGCGATGATGCTGCCCGGAGCCGCGCCGTTGGTGGAGCTATTCACCGTCCCATCCTGGTTCACGATCCCGCCCGCGAAGATGCCGGGTTCAAACGGCGCGACGGTAACGGTTGTGGGCGAGCTCACGTTGCCATCCACCGTCACCACCAACTGCGCGGAAGTTTGTCCGGCCAGCCCCGCCGGAACCACCAGGTTGATCTGCGTATCGTTGCTGAACAAGATCGTCGCAGGTAGGTTATTGAAAGTCGCCGAAACGTTCGAGCCGCCGAACAGCGTTCCCATCACCGTGCTGATGGACCCGGGGACTACCGGCTCAGCCAGCAGGCTCGCGGCGTTCAACACCGATGAAACTGTGGGCGCGGGAGGCGCGGTCACCACCAGCGTCGCGGGAATCTGGATGACTCCGGCAATCAGCCCGGCATTGACGGTCAGCGTCGCTGTATACGTGCCGGGCGCGAGCGTATGGGGCAGCGCTACCGTCTGCAAGGTGCCGCTGTTGATGCCTTTGCTCGGCGTAATGCTCAGCCATCCCGAAGCGCCGCTGCCGTAGCTGACCGTAGCCGTCCATTGCATCGCGCCCCCGCCGCTATTGGTGATCGCGACGTTGGCCACCTGATATCCGCCGCCGGCTTGCTCCGTGAATTGGAGCGAAGTGGTGTCGCTCGAAAGCTTCGGAGGCGTGGCATCGCACCCGCCGGCAATGCCGCAATCCGGCAGCGCCGTCAAAGGAAGAAAGCGAGGAATAGGGTCGGAAGTCGTGGCCACCCCGACGTTCGAGGACGCAGCGAAGAACACCTCCTCGGAAGTAGTCGTGGGCTCCGTGTTTTCGTTCGCAGCCAGTCCGAAAAACGTGGGATATTGGGCAGACTCGATTGCCGAAGGGTTTGCGTCCACCACTTCGTACACCGCGTAGCCCGAGCCGTTCATTACCGGCACCGCGGAGACGCTATTGAAGCTCACGGAGCCTGAGCCGACCGCGCCCGGCTCGTACACCGGCGATCCGCCCGCTCCACTCGAGTTCGCGCCAGGAACGCGCGCCAGCAGCAGCGACCCGCTTGCCGAAGGCGCATAGACACCGCCCGAAACGGGAAGTCCGAACCAGCCGCCCGAAGTGGGTTGCACCGCGTCGGAGCCGGCCACCACGTCGGGTATATACAAGCTGGCGCCGTCGGGAAAGCCGGAGTATCGGATCAGGATGCGCTCGCCTGTATCGGCATTCAAGTTTGCCCAGCCGAAGAGCGGCTGGAAGGCGTCCCCGAATCCTTCCGTCACGCGCGTGTTTGCCCGTGCCGTGCCCTCTGCGATCAGACCGCTGAACGTGAGCGTATCGGGAAGTGGCGAGCCATAGGGCGTACTTACCTCCGATGAGCCGTAGCTAACGTACAATCCTCGCTCCGGTGTGCCGGTGACAACCTGGGCGGGCGTGAATCCCAGACCCGCGTTGTTGACGCTGATGGACGCCAGGATGTTTGACCCTGCCGGAATCTGGCTGGCGTTGACGCGAATCCCCGCGATGCGGAAGTTCACCGCCCCTTGCGGGGAAAAGGTGAACGCCACGCCGTCGTAAGTAATCGCGTTTGGCTCGGCTAAGAAGGGTTGCGTCAGCACTGGCTGTGGCCCGGCGCCGCTGTCGATGGTAAAGATGATGCCCGTAAGCGTAGTGCCGCTGGAGATGCGGTTGGTCACGGTGGCATTCAGTCCAATGGTGAAATTCGCGTTGAGAGTGTTTCCCGGCGTTCCGGTGCAGGCGACCAGGATGTCACCAATGCGTTCGGTGAGTCCTTCGGCTCTGACAATCGGTGGAGTCGCGCTGGTTACGCAAACGCTGGGCTGCGCTAGGATACTGCCGGTGCCCAAAACCAGGAGAAAAACCGGCATGCCGAACTTGCTTTGCATGCGTTTCTAAGATAACAGATGCCGGCGCGACATCCCAAGTTTCGGCGAAGATTCCGACCCTTCAGCAGACTGTGATGATAAACTCCGAGTATGGGAAGGGTACTCGACATCTCGTTTGGCCCTCGGGCGTCGGCGCTGGAACCGGATCTTCCGGACCGGCTTCCAGCAGCTTCCCTCGCGAAACTGCCGGAGCTTGGGGCCTCCCTTGGCCACCTTCCAACTTGGTGAGTTTCGGCAGCTTCATGTAAAACTACACCCGTATGCAAGGCTACTATAGTGATGTAGTTTGCAAGATCTCCAGGATCGGAAATTATTTCTCCAATCCCCACAATCACTTCGCGAATAATCTATCCCGCGCCGCGAAAGCCTTCCGCTACCTTGGAGTCGTAAGTACATTGCTCGGCCGAGCAGATCGTTGTACTGGTGATTCCGCGCCCGCGCTCAACGTGGGCTTGCCGCTTCCGTCGAACCGGAGGGAGCGGGACAGGAGAAGGATTCGAATCCTTTGAGAGTGTGAGGAGAT
>DASXEY010000043.1:0-30811 GCA_036489835.1 Bryobacteraceae bacterium
TTCACCTTCTTCAACGCGATCAGCCGGTCTCTCTCACCTTGTGTCATCAGTAGTTGTCCTTCTTGCATCCCCCCAGCTTGGGGTTGTCAAGAGGACATTTCTACTTTGCTCAAAGAGGACATTATCACTTTGCTGCCACAGGACTACCTTGGCGATCAGCGTACTCCCCGGCCCCGCCGAGAGCCCTGGGCGGAAGTCCCGCGCATCCGGACTCATCGCCGGAACCGCCTGTCCCGCCAGCAGGAGCAACATTTTGCAAGCCCTGTGGGACAGGCACTCAGACTTCCGGGTCTCTGCCACGGGGGCTGCTAAGCTGGTTTTTTGCGATGATCTTTTCCCGTTCTGCCGAATACGCCATCCGGGGCTTGGTGTTTCTGGCGCCCCTGGAGCCGGGAGAATCCGCCTTGGTGAAGCAGATCGCGGCCGAGACCGGGATTCCCATGCACTTTCTGGCCAAGATTCTGCAGGACCTGGCTCGCGATGGATTTCTCAAGTCTAGTAAAGGACCGCGCGGAGGTTTCCGTCTGGCCATTTCGCCCGCGGAGCTATCTTTGTTAAAGGTGGTTGAGGCGGTGGACGGCGCACTCCGCTACCAGCGCTGCATCGCCGGAGGAGAGGAGTGCAACGACCGGGCTTTATGTTCCATGCACGATTCCTGGGTACCGGTGCGGTCCTGTATCGTAGAATATTTGCAGGGGACATCTATCGCCGATCTGGCGAAATCGCTGGGGGAGAAGCGCCGCCTGCTTGCCCGGTCCCGGCGGAGCACTCCTGCTCGATAAGAGTTTGGTTTGAGGATTTGTAGTTTCTTAAGGAGCGAACATGCAGAATTCCGTTCTTGTGCCCATGGTGGTGGAGCAGACCTCGCGCGGCGAACGCGCCTTCGATATATACTCGCGTCTGCTCAAGGAAAATATCATCTTCCTGGGCACGCCTATTGACGATAACGTGGCCAACCTGGTGATCGCCCAGTTGCTTTTTCTGGCCGCCGAGGACCCCGAGAAGGATATTTCCATCTACATTAATTCGCCGGGAGGGTCCATCACGGCCGGTTTGGCGATCCTGGATACCATGCGGCTGGTGCAGCCCGATATCGTGACGTATTGCGTGGGTCAGGCGGCTTCCATGGCTGCGGTATTGCTGGCTTGCGGCACCAAGGGCAAACGCTACAGCCTGCCGCATTCGCGGATCCTGATTCACCAGCCGTCCATGAGTGGGCTGGCCGGCCAAGCCACCGACATCGATATTTATGCCCGCGAAATCCTGCGTATGCGCGACACCCTCAACGACATCCTGGCAACCGCCACGGGTCAGAGCATGGAACGCGTTTCCCGCGATGTGGATCGCGACTACATTATGGATCCGCAACAGTCGCTGGAGTACGGATTGATCGACCGCGTGATCACCAGCCGTACGCTGGAGCCTATCGCGAAATAGCGGCGATCTGCGCGTTTTCGCGCTTACAGGCTGCCGGGAGATTGAAAATACATAGCAGCTAAGGGAACCCGAGTTGCACGGTCATGAGGAGGAGAAAACCTATGACCATCGCGAAGCTGTCGACACTCGAGGTTGCTGAGTTGGGGACAATCCATGACGTTCTTGACTCTCCCGGGCCATGCGTGACGCTGGTTCTGCCGCCGTATCACGCTGGGGAGCGAGCTGAATCCGGGGCGGCGTTTCTCAAGGCTAGTCTCCATGGCATCGCCCAGCAATTCGTCGAGCGCAAGGTCCCAAGGACGCTGGGCAGAGATCTGCTGGAGCCCCTGGAGCAGCTCGCCCACGAGTCAGCGGGGTCCGCGGGATCGCACTTGGGTTGCGCGATCCTACGTTCTCAAGATGTGTTCTGCCAATTTCGCCTGACGCAGCCGGCCAGGCCTTCGTTGACTGTGGCCGGATGCTTTGCGGTCCGGCGGCTGATTGACGAATTCCTGGCTCCGGCAATGTTTTACATTCTGGCGCTGTCGAAAGACTCCGTCAGCCTCCTTCGATGCGCGGGAGCTCAATTGGAAACCGTGCCACTGCCAGGCGGGGCGCCGATGACCTTGGAGGAGGCACTGGCTCTGGAGCCGCCCGACCACGATCTTGAGAATCGATCGGCCTCCAGCGGTTCTGAGGGCGGCAGGCGTCGAATCCGCTTCGGCACGGGATCGGGACGCGAGGCGGCCCATGCTCATCTTGCCGACTTCTACAAGATTGTGGACCGGGGGATACACAAGCTCCTTCACGAGCCGGAAATTCCCCTTCTTCTGGCGGGAGTGGACGAAGATGTCGCCGCTTATCGGGCGGTGAACACCTACCGCTGCTTGGCCCAAGGAAGCCTCCACGGCAGCTCAAAGCTGCTGCTGCAAACGGCCGAAATACTGATGTATGCGCGGTCGCTGCTGAGTGCGGAGGAGAGGCAACGCCAAGCGGGGGCTCTGAAAGAAGATGCCAAACACCTGGCCGCGGATCGCATGCTCACCGACCCGTATGCGATCCTGAACGCGGCATTCAATGGCCGGGTGCGTCAGTTGTATGTCGCGGAGGACGCCGAGAACGCCGCCGTGTTCGAGCGGAAAGGTTATCGAACCTGGGGGAAAGAGGATCTGCTGAACCTGGCAGCTGTCAGAACGATGCTGGATCGGGGGCGGGCCTTTGAGCTGCCCCGCAGCTCGATGCCGGGTGGAGCGGCGGCCATCGCAATGTTGCGCTACTGAGCAGGCACAAGACAAGGTACGTGCTCGACCGCTATTATGAGTAGGTGAGCGTGCGTCAGCTGTCGGGAGACAGCGTTGAAGTTCGCCGCACTGACGAAATCGCAAGCGTTTCTAGGTCAGTAAGTTGGGCCGGTAGCTCAGTTGGTAGAGCATCGCACTTTTAATGCGGTGGTCGCGGGTTCGAGCCCCGCCCGGCTCACCACATTAACCAGCGTGTTTTCAGTTCGTTAGTGGGTGCCTCCGCTTCGTGTCGCAGGCGAGCCTGCACCCAGGGTGCGTAGTGGCGTTCTGTGATCTTCACCGAAGAATGCCCTAGCAGGACGGAGACGCGCTCCATCGGCACGCCCTCCAGTAGTAGTTCGCCAGGGTGTCCCGAAACCGGTGTGGATGGCCGCCTTCGATGTCGGCGATTTCACACAAGCGCCGGAAAGTACGCCGCCAGTTTCCTGCGAGCGTCTCTTGCGAACCCACTCCGATCCAGAACCAATAGCGTTCGCCAATGCGAGGGCAAGCAGCCAGCGCTTCCACGAAGGGCGGAAGCGGACGTATTCGGAGAAGGAGTAGATAACTGAACAGTGACGGCGGTAGTGGCTCCGGAATCTGTTTCAGCGACCGGGCGTGGTGTGGGTACCGGGAGGCCAGGGAGAAGTTTCCCAAGGCGTCCCCAACGCGAGAGAAGGCCTCCGTCAGGAGCGTTACGTGGGAGCCATCGTCGGAGGAAAGGGTCAGACGGGCACAACCAACCGCCCACTCGCCGGTCACCCTTTCCAACAACGCCGCTGCTTCGTTGTGAAAGGCCCGCAAGCCATCGTCCCCCCGTAGGCTCAGATCAATCAAGTAGTTCGCCTGGATTACAGCTAAATCGTAAGATAGGCCGATCGTGGCGTCTTTCAACCTCTCAGATAGCGCCACCCACGCTGGCCCCGTTCGGTCCAGGCGCTCCCGATACTCGAATTGAGCTCGCCTTTCCAGATATAAGCCGTCCAGTAATTCAACTCAGCCTTTGCCTCCTGCAACTCTTCATGAGGATGATCATACAGCCAGTTCCTGGACGGATAATCGTCCCTCTTTAGATAGGTGTTTTTTCGGCGGATCGCAAAAATTCAGCATTTGCATCTTCCAGCTCACGGAACCGTTGGTCAAGCTCTAAGAATTTCCCTTCGGAATCCGCGCCTCCATCTTCATGAAAGCGCGTGCCGAGCTCAACGCAATATTCCGCCGATGCTTCTGAAACTTTGCTCACCCGCCAGTGGGCTCCTCCGAAGCGGGTTTTTAGTCCCCAGTGGAATCTGTGCAGGCGATTTAGCCACGCATCAAGCGCCTCGACTGGATTAGTGAATTTCAGGCCGAGAGCAGCGACCGCGCGCCTTGCCAGACGGGTGAACGTCTGACGTCGCTTTTCTGAATTCTCGCCATCGGCCCTGAGGCGTCAAATGGGATCGTACGTTGGGTCCGTCGTTCCCTCAGGGAAGTGGCCTTGCTCAACGGATGCTCCGCTATTATTCCATTGCAATTCCGCTCCAGTCGCAGGCAATTCATCGAACCCGGCCTTATGCTGGTCAGAAAATCGTGCGCTCAAAGTCGACGCGGGTGCAGTGATCTTCTCTAATGCATTGGTGTCGTGTAACGTGCCAACGTTGGGCGCGGCCGGGCTGACCCAGCACGCCTCCTCGGCGTTTCACTAGTCCAGTAGGATACGTGCTGCCCGAGGATGACCTCCAGCTCCTCGCGGACAGCCTGTTTTATGTTCCAGGCCAATGGCACAGGGTTGAAGAGGTCCCATTCATCGGCGGGCGCCAAGTGGAGTGTTTCTTCAGTTAGCCTCGGAAGATCTGTTCGACGGCGCTCTTCTTCGGTCAGTTTGCGAGCACCGGCGGCTTGCGTGTATTCGTCGATGATCCGCTCAAGGAGACTGGTCAGCTCAGGTTCAAGCGTGCTTAAGTCTGCAGATTTATGGACAAGTTCGTCTGCTTCCGCGGAGGACACAGCTTGATCCAATGAATGAAGTGCTCAAATGTTGTTGATTGGCCCCTGAAATCTTCCGGATCGACCCCCGCCAGCGTCTTCTTCAGCTCGGAATCAGCTTCCTTCCGCGCAGACGAAATACCAGGACCTTGAGAAACTTGCATCTGACTTTTTTCGGAGCCCGTGGAACATTGGAGGATAATATCGCCTCCGCTCCAGGATGACGGCTGAAGTCCCAAATATTTTATTTTGTCGTCGTCAGTATCTGAAGGATGGCAATTTGCATATAAAGGAAGAGGTGTCCGCATGCCGAACTTCTGGCGATGATCAAGCCGGTCAGTACGATGGTTACCGGCAGAGCGCAGAAATGAATACCAAAGCGCTGCGCCGCCGGCGAAAGAGACTAGAACAGCGACGCTGGGCGGACCGAAGCCCATTCACGCTCGAAGAACTTTGCCGGGCGATGTGGCATTGAGGACAGACAGACGTTCCGGGAAACGGCCGATGCGAACCATCTGAGTCACTTCACGCGAATGTTTGAGAATGAAGCAGCACAGGATCGCCATAGGTAGCTGAAAAAACTTGCAGACGAACGGAGCCCGCTAACGTAGTATTGACAGCCGATTCGATCTCCTCCGAACAACGGAGCGCAATCCTTCTATGCGCGTGACGGGCGTGAAACCCGACAGAGCCGAGACGTCGGTAGCGGTAGTCTCCACATCCCGGATCCCGCTGAGCTAATTTGCCGGAGTCTTCATCCTGTAAGCCTGATTTGAATCGCTATGCCCGAGCGTTGCGCCTCCTTGGGTTGGATCGTAACCGCCGCCGTCTCCCTTGTCTCGTCTAATCGACACGGCGCGTCGAACAAGAAGGAAATCTGGCTAGGCGATTCGATGACAGAGCTGATCTCGGCTCGCGGCGGTGGCGGACGAAAGAACGAAGAGCGAGGAGAAATCCTTAAGATCTGGCAGGCAGAGAATTTCCTTCGGCTGCCGATTTGCTGCGATGAGTTTCCTCTTCACGTGATGGGCCTCCTTCGCCCAGCACGAGCGCTACCGATTGGATTTCGCTGCGCTCCCGTGTGGTTAGAACAGAAGCCTCAGGGCCAATTGCGCCGAGCGCGGTCCGCCTATTTGATACAACGGATTTAAACCGCCATTCTGGCCGCCGGTGCCGAGCGATGCTCCCAGCATCTGCGTCGATTGCCCGAATTGTGGAGAACTCAGGTAGTTGATCGGCGGCCCAAAATTGGGGTGGTTGAAGATGTTAAAAAGGTCGGCGCGAGCCTGAAGAGCCAGCCGCTCGTGGATTTTGAACTGCCTCCGCAGCGTCAAATCCACCTGCGCGGCGTCGAATCCGCGCAGGGCATTGCGTCCCAGATCTCCTTGCACCGCTCCGACCGGTGTGGTGAATGCAGCTTTGTTGATTTCCATTCCAGCGGCCACGTCCGGATTCGCGATCCAGAGCGGCGCTCCGGAAACCAGATTCGGACGCTGCACGCTCGACGATCCTGACAGGAATCCACCAAATGGGTTCAGCCCGGTTACGACATTCACCGGAGGTGCGGTGCGGGCGTAAATAATCGAATCGGTCGACCAGCTTCCTAATATCAACTTCCAGACTCCGCGTCCCGGCGCAGGTATGTTGTACGAAATCGCGCCTGAGAAGGTTTGCCGGACATCGTAATCGGACGACGCGCGCTCCGAGGCCGAATCGCCTGTGGGCACATTCAGGTAGTACGCATCGTAAGAAGCATCGTCGATCGAGTGCGCCCAGGTGTAGGAGAGCAACGTTTGCAGACCGTGCGTTACGCGATGGCGGAACTGGGCTTCGAGGGCGTTGTAACTTGAATCCGCATCGTTTCGCATCAAATCGAATTCGCCGGTGAAGGAATGATTTGGCGCTTCGTAAATGTCCTGCCGCATCAGCTTTCTTCCCGCCGCGCCCAGATAGGTGACAGAGACGACATCGCTCTTTCCCAGAGTCCTCTCCACCGCCGCGTTCCATTCATACGTTCTGGGTAGAACGTGATTGGGATCCATCACCGCTAGATAGGAAACAGGGGGTGTTGTCGCGAAAGGCGGCGGAGTCTCCTCCGCTGGGGTTAGAGGGAACGAAATACCGGTAATCGTCTTTTGCTGACTGAATGGGAATGCGCTCGCGCCGTCCGCCACGGCGGAATAGCCGAGGTCGTAAAAGATTCCAGCGCCGGCCCGGAAGACCCAATTCGAATGCGGCTGCCAGGCCAACCCGAGCCTCGGCGCAAAATCGTCTTTCTGCGCCTTCCACAAAGGCGTACCGGCTGGAGCCAGCGTCATGGTTGCCAGATTGTCCACACCCGTCACGGTATAAGGAAGAGTCCCATTCGGTGAGGAAGGCGCAGAGTTATACTCCCACCGCACACCGTATGTGACCGTTAAATTGCGCGCGGCCTTCCACGTATCCTGCGCGAACAGACTCCAATTGGAAAACGCCAGCTGCACATCGGCATTTCTCGCAACAACCGCCGCCTCGGGCATGGTGCCGGCCAGAACATTGGCCAAAGAAAGGAAGAGAGCTTGCATCTGATAGGGGGCGAATCCGTTCTCCGGGTTCAGACGCCGGTAATCGAGCCCGATCTTTATTTGGTGCTTCCCGATGCTTCTCGAAACGCTGTCCGTGACATTGAACTGCTGCTGCAAGTTGTTTCCCAGATCCCCGGTAAGGAACCGGAGGCCATAGGGACTCAGGTCGCCCAAAAATTCAAAACTTGCGTCTTGCGGAGAAGCGAACGATGGAAATAATGCCGAGTCCGCAGGCGGCGTTGCACCCCCGAAACCGTCGAGAGTCGCGAAGCTGTGCGCCCGGCTCCGGCTGTAATTGAAGCGAAGTTCATTGGTCCACTGCGGCGTAAGCGCCTGGTTGCTTCCAAGGGTCAGGGTCTGGGTCCGATAGGTCGTCTGCCGAACATTGCTGTAGTTCGAATCAAACGAGCCGGAGCCTCGCTGGGCCACGTCGGACGGAGCATCGCCGAATCTTCCGAAAATGGCGATGCGCGGCGCGATCAGATAATCGATCCTGATGCCGGAAGAATTCAGCGTGGAGGGATTGGAAAAGCCCGCGGTAAATCCAGCGGTCCCATTGCCGAGCGAGGGGCCGTTCGGCAACGGAAAAGCATTCAGCAGCGGCTGCACGGCCGCCGGAGCGCTCTGGCGGGAAGCCAGAGTCGGCTCGTAGGTATCGGCGATTTCAGGCTGGCGCACCTTAACTCCTTCGTAAGAGCCGAAAAAGAAGAGCTTGTTCCTGACGATCGGCCCTCCCAGCACGCCGCCGAAATCGTTCTGTCGCAGCTCCGGTCTCGCCAGGCCGTTGGCGTTGGCGAACCAATCGTTGGCGTCTAGCTTGTCGTTGCGGAAGTACTCGAAGGCCGTTCCGTGGATCGTGTTGCCGCCGGACCTGGTGACCACCGATATTTGAGCGCCGGGCGTGCGCCCATATTCCGGCGCAAAGGTGGAAGTAAGAATGCGGAACTCTTCCAGCGCATCCAGCGACACCAGGTTGCTGACCCCTCCAAACGCGCTGGTTGCCGGAAGCTGGCCAGCGCCGCCCTGGCCCAGATTGGAGGCGCTGGTTCCCAGGTTCGCGCCCACTCCATCGACGGTGAAGTAATTGGCATCCGGCCTCTGGCCATTCACACTGAACTGGCCCTGTTCGTAGAAATTGGACACCGTCAGCGCCACCCCCGGAGTCAGATCGATCAGGGAACTGAAGCTTCGCCCGTTCAACGGCAGATTCTCGACGAACTCATGATCGATAACCGTGCTCACCGATGCGTCGGAGGTGTTGAGTAGAGGCGTGCCCCCCTCCACGGTTATCGTTTCTGTCTTACTGCCGACGGTCAGGGCGAAATCCAGGCGTGCCCGTTGGTCCACTTGGACCACGACGCCAGTCTGGTGCATGGTTTTGAAGCCGGTGGCTTCTACGGTGATGTTGTATGGACCGGGCGGCAACGCAGGAACGCTGTACTCGCCTTGTTGATTCGAAACAACGCTCCGTGTTGCGCCATTGTCTGCGCTTTGCACTACCAACCGCGCGTTCGCAACCGCCAGCTTCGAGGGATCACTGATCAGGCCGGAGATCTCGGCGTTCTGCGCGAGCAAGGGAGCCGCAGCCAGCACCGCCGTAACGAACGCCCTAACAATCATGGCTCGCCGGCACCCCGGAATACGTCCCCTGGCACAGCGCGTGAATAAAGCAGGTGACATCTGAACAAACCATGAATCTTCTCTCCACCGAAATCAAGCAGCTGTTGAAGGGCAACCGTCTCTTTAGGCATTCAAAGGCCCCATTTGGGTGGAGGAAGCCCGGGCCTCCAAATAAAAGGACTTCCATGCCGGGTGATCGGTCAGCGACGTAGTATCAAAACGGCGGGCCGTCTCCGCTGTCGGCCGAACGACACGGGCCGCAACTCATTCCGCACCGCCAAGCATGAGCCGGCGGTTAGAGCATAGGCACATTCTACGCTTAAAATAGCCTGCCACGAACTATAGGGTGAGATAATTGTGCGCATGGTCGGGCGGACCAGGCTCGGGCGGACCAGCCTAATGATGAGTACGCTTCTGGCGTGGTGCGGCATTGCGTCTGCCCTGAACCCATCCCTCGACATCAGTCAATACGCCCACACCTCCTGGACCATCCGGGAGGGCTATTTCAAAGGCAGGATCCACACCATCGCCCAAACGCCTGACGGATATCTCTGGATTGGCACCGAATTCGGCTTACTTCGTTTCGATGGCATTAGAAGCACCTCCTGGCAGCCGCCCTTGCATCAACAACTTCCAGACGAGCGGATTACGAGACTGCTCACCTCGCGCGATGGAACCCTTTGGATCGGTACTCAGGGAGGAGTGGCAAGCTGGAAAGACGGCAAGCTCACGCCTTACCCAGCGCTCGCAGGGTTAGATGTTCTCTCGCTGATCGAAGATCGGGAGGGAACGGTGTGGGCCGGAACCTATGCGCGTCCGGCCGGGCTACTTTGCGCCATCCGGGCAGGGAGTGCACAGTGTTTCGGCCAGGACGGCACCTTAGGAGTGGCGGTCGCTTCCCTAATTGAAAACGATGGCTATGTGTGGGCCGGCACAGCGACGGGACTTTGGCGTTGGAGGCCCGGCCCTCCGAAACGTTACCTGCCGGAGTCCGCTAATCCTCAGGCAATGATCCGAGGCGACCAGGGCGATCTCTTGGTCGTGGTGCAGGGCGAAGTTGATCGACTGGTCAACGGCAGGCCCGAGCCCTACGCCGTTCCGGGCGTCACGCGTGGGCTCAATCCAAAACACTTCCTCCGCGATGGCAACGGCGGACTGTGGATCGGAACGGCAAACCACGGGCTTCTGTTTGTTCACCAGGGAAGAGCCGAGCGGTTCGAGCAATCAGACGGCCTCTCCGGCAACGCCGCTACAGCGATTTATGAGGATCGGGAGGGGACCATCTGGGTTGGGACCGACGGAGGGCTCGATCGTTTTCGAGACTTCGCCATCCCTAGCATTTCCGCGACCCCGGGCTCGTCGACCGGTACCGCGGGGTCGGTGTTGGCGGCAGCGGATGGAAGCATTTGGATCGGAACGTTCAACGGCTTGAGCAAATGGACGAACGGGCAAGTGGCGACCTACACCCAGAAGGATGGATTGCCGGATGACGCTGTGGAATCTCTGTTTCAAGATGATCATGGCCGAATTTGGGTATCTACGGGGCGCGGCGTTGTCCACTTTGAGAATGGCCGTTTTGCCGCGACGAGCGTTCCGCGCGGCGGATATGTACATGCCATCGCCCAAGACAATCTGGGCGGCTTCTGGTTCAATCAGGATCAGAGCCTTGTTCATCTCACGCCTGGGAATGCCATTGAAGAGATCCCTTGGCCGCGGTTTGGAGGCAACGAAGACCCCTGGTCCTTGATTGCCGATCCCATGCGGGGCGGCGTTTGGCTAGGGTTTGTCGATCGCATGGCCTACTTCAAGGACGGGAGGATTCAGTCCTATACCAAGGCCGACGGGCTCGGAGGGGGCCAGGTAGCAGATCTGCGAGTCGATGCCGACGGCGCAGTCTGGGCGGCAACTGGCGGCGGGTTGAGCCGGTTGAAAGACGGTCACATCACAACCCTCACTAGTAGCAACGGGTTGCCCTGCGATACCGTTCACTGGTCCTTGGAGGACGACAATCATTCAGTCTGGCTGCACACGGCCTGCGGCGTGGTGCGCATCGCACGGGCCGATCTGGATGCTTGGGTTGGCAACCCGAAGCACAGCATCCAGACCACCTTATTCGATAACTCCGACGGAGTCAGGATCAGCGCTGGGCCTGGCAGCGCTTACAGTCCACGAGTGGTCAAGGCAAAGGATGGACGCATTTGGTTCGTCGCGGGAGCTGAGCTGAACATCATCGATCCCCGTTATCTGGCGTTCAACAAAATCCCGCCGCCCGTGTCTATCGAACAAATCATTGCGGACCGAAAGCCGTACGATATGTCTTCGCACCTGCCTCTGCCGGCGCTGACTCGCGATCTGGAGATCGACTATAACGCTCTCAGTCTGGTCGCGCCGGAGAAGAACCGCTATCGCGTCAAGCTGGAAGGCCACGATCCCGACTGGATTGACATGGGCAATGAACGGAAGAAATTCTATAACGATCTTCCTCCACGCAATTACCGCTTCCGCGTCATGGCCAGCAACAACAGCGGGGTCTGGAACGAGGCCGGCGCATCGTTCGATTTCTCGGTCGACCCGAAGTATTATCAGACCACTTGGTTCAAGGCCCTGTGCGCCTTCGCTGGTCTGGCGTTGCTGTGGGGGCTTTACCGGTACCGGCTCCATCAGATCGCCCGCGAATTCAACGTGCGCCTGGAGGAGCGGGTGGGGGAGCGCACACGCATCGCCCGCGATCTGCATGACACGCTGCTGCAGAGCTTTCAAGGCTTGATGCTGCATCTTCAGGTCGTCGATGATTTGCTTCCGCAGGGCAAGGCGAAGGTTGAACTGGAGAGGACCCTCGAACGCGCGGATGCGGCCATCGCGGAGGGCCGCACCGCGGTGTACGACTTGCGCTCCTCCGCGACAACTACCAACGATCTGGCGCACGCGCTGAGGGAGGTGGGGAATGAACTGGCAACGCCCGGCACGGCAACCTTCCGGTTAATGGTGGAGGGTCCGTCGCGGGATTTGCATCCGATCATTCGAGATGAGCTGTACCGCATTGCTCGCGAGGCTCTGCGCAACGCTTTCAGCCACGCCCAGGCGGACCATGTGGAAACTGAGCTCATCTACGCCGACCGGCTGTTCCAGTTGCGAATCCGGGATGACGGGCAGGGCATTGCATCGGAAATCCTGAAGGAGGGCCGCCCCGGCCATTACGGCTTGCCCGGAATGCGCGAGCGCGCTAAACAAATCGGCGCGAAACTGACCATCTGGAGCGGAGGGGGGACCGGAACTGAGATTGCGTTGAGCCTGGAAGGCTCGATTGCATACGGCGGGACTTTGCCCGGCAGCACTTTGCCGGGACGCTCGCGGCTGCGGCTGTTTGGCAAGAAAGTAGGATGACGTTTGATCCGCGTACTCACCGTGGACGATCACGCTCTGCTTCGCGACGGCATCGCCGCGTTGATCGGGAATCAAGCGGATATGGAATTGGTTGGCGAAGCTTCCAACGGACGGGAAGCCATCGAGGCGTTTCGTCAGCATCGGCCCGACGTTACGCTGATGGACTTGCAGATGCCGGAGATGGGCGGCATCGATGCCCTCAGCGCCATTCGCGGCGAGTTCCCCGAAGCGCGCATCATCGTGCTGACCACCTACGCCGGGGATGTGCAGGTTTTTCGCGCTCTCAAGGCCGGCGCACGGGGCTTTTTACTGAAGGGGCTGCTGCGCAAGGAGTTGCTCGAGACGATTCGGGCGGTCCACGCCGGGCAGAAGCGTCTTCCGCCGGAGATCGCGGCCGAAATCGCCGAGCACGCCACGGATGATACTCTAACCCCGCGCGAAATCGACGTTTTGCGGCTGATCGCCGGGGGGAATGCGAACAAAGAGATCGCGGCGCAGTTATCGCTCACCGAAGAGACGGTGAAGGGCCACGTCAAGAATATTCTCGCCAAGCTGGAGGCCAATGACCGGACGCACGCCGTCACCATCGGATTAAAGCGCGGAATCATCGAGTTGTAAGTAATGCCGGAACCCCTCGAAAGAGGGGCTCGCTAGAGGGGCTTAATGGGGTGTCCGGTGTATGGCAATTTTCTTACCATTACGATGGTATGCAACGTTTGTTTTCGACCTTCCCCAATGGTTGGCCTGGTTTTGGTCTTCTGCTATTGCGGCTTGGAGTCGGTATCGCACTCATCTCTTGGGGTGTTCTTGGTTTCTTCGCGGCGTCCGGAGAACCGCTCGCCATCGCACGAGCCTCCATTGAAGTCGCAGGAGCCATCTTCCTGATCGTCGGCCTGTGGACGCCTGTCGCGGGGGCGATCATCGCGCTGAATGAACTCTGGATCGCGCTGTCGATCCAATCTTTTCATGCCGATGGACAGTGGACTCATGTGTTTCTGGCAGTGCTCACCACTGGTGTCGCCATGCTTGGCCCGGGCGCGTGGTCCATCGACGCTCGCCTTTTTGGCAGGAAGCGCTTCGACATGGCGGATGGCACCCGGGGTAGGAAGCCGTCCCACTAAATAGGTACCGGCAGGCCCACCCCATTGAGGGGCCTGATCGAGATCGATCTGGGGGCGATGCCACAGTGGATCCGCTGCAAAATCGAGAACAGAAGAAAGTAATCCACTGAACGAGGAGAAAGGCATCATGACCCCAGATCTGATTGGCTCCAGCTCAAAATTCCGCGCTTTGCTCCAGGACGTAGAAATGGTGGCGGGGGTGGACTCCGCCGTCTTGATTCAAGGCGAAACCGGCACAGGGAAGGAAGTGATCGCCCGGGCGATTCATGAGGCTGGCCCGCGCCGCAAGAACAGGTTTGTAGCCCTCAACTGCGCAGCCATTCCGAGTTCGTTGCTCGAAAGCGAACTGTTCGGCCACGAAAGAGGTGCGTTTACCGGCGCCTGCACGCAAACCAAAGGGCGATTTCAGATGGCGGATGGTGGCACGCTCTTTCTGGATGAGATTGGCGACATGCCTTTGGAACTTCAGCCCAAGCTCTTACGCGCCCTGCAAGAGCAGGAGTTTGAGCGTTTGGGGAGCACCCACACAGTCCGGGTCAACGTGCGGGTGGTGGCGGCGACAAATCAGGATCTCGCCGAACTCGTAGCCAAAAAGCTGTTTCGGGCAGACTTATTCTACAGGTTGAACGTCATCCCACTGTACCTTCCTCCGCTGCGGGAACGCGTTCAGGACATCGTGCCTTTGACGGAGTTCTTTGTGGCGAAGTTTGCCGCCAGTCTCAACAGGCCCATCGATTCGATTCCCGATGAAGTGATGGCGGCCCTCCGAGCGCACGATTGGCCGGGTAATATTCGTGAACTACAGAATTGCATCGAGCGCGCGGTGCTCTTTACGGACGGGCCGAAGCTGCGTCTCCCAGTGGACTTGAAGCAGACGGTGAAGCGGCGCGCAGAGACGTTGACGCGGCGCGCGGAGAGCGTGTCACGCACGCTGGCCGCCGCCGATCGGGAGCACATCTTGGAAACATTGGAGCAAACCAACTGGCTGATTGGAGGACAGGACGGGGCGGCCAATCGGCTTGGATTACCGCGTACGACGCTGATCTACAAGATGCGAAAACTTGGAATTGAAACACGCCGGTCCCTGAGGGTGCTTCCCATCGGGCAGTTGGCGGGCGAACACTGCCACGCCGCCGCGAGCTGTTGAGAAGCGGTCCGTCTGCCCATGTCGTCGTGATTGACTCTTCTCCGTTGCGGATGAAAATAATCCGCTCGGGAAAGGCTTTCCCCATCGCCGGGCAAGGACGCCGGGTTTGGCGGGCTGTCACTTGGGAGGCTGGTTGTCATCCAGGATCGAGATCGTCAAAGGCCCTCTCGCGCGGCGGCGGTACTTCGCGCTCATCGTACTGACACATCCAGCAGCCACAGGGGCGGCAATGAGTAGACGCGTTCCGGCCGATTTCGCGGGGATCGGTCGACACTGGGCGCCGGCCATACCAGCGCTTCATCACGACCTTGGCGCGCGCTTTCATCCGGCGGTCATGCGCCCGCCGCAGGGCTCGATTACCGTCCATGGCTTCACTTTCGCATGCCTGGTGGCTGGTCTTCAACTCTTGCGGATCGGCGGCTGAAATGACGATCACAACCGTTGGGGCGTCCACTTGGTCGACAGCGTTGCAGAGGGCGGTATCTATGTTCCAGGGGTGGACTGCGACGAACCGGCCGGGGAGATTTGGGTCGCGCCTGCCGGCGCGGATGAGGCGACCAGCTCCGGGTTTGCTCATCCACCGCGCCCACGCTCGCGCGGAAGCAACCCCATGCCCACAGGTGCTGGGCCTAGGACCGCTTTCTCATCTCCGGGAAATCCTCCTGCAGTTTTCGAGACGACCCACTTTTGATAAACTCCACGAGGCTGGTGCCAGCTGCGGCGGAACCGATGCCAGCATGTGGATGTGATCCGGCGAGACAGATCCTGTTGTGTGCCATTATCGTCGCTGACCCTGACGAGCCATTGCAGGTGCAGCCAATGGTGACTCGCGTACGAAGGCTCCGCTGTGGAGCGCTCAATTCGCCGTCGGCGTCTTCTCCAGATGATCGATGATGACGGTACCAACCGGCGCCTTGCGCGGTTCCAACTGAAGCCCGAGCTTCTTGAGCGCGTCTTGCACGACCTTCAACTGCGCGTTTTGCACTGTCGCTTGCTCTCTCGGGCCCTCAGAAATCGCCGCGTAAAGGTCCGCCATGGAGACATCCAAATTCACTTGATACCGGCCCTTCAGTCCGGTCATATCTACCACCGCGAGGTCTAGACTATTACTCCCGGCAATAACTGCAAGGTCGGCTAGCCCCTCAAACGTGATGCTGGGAGCTTCGTAACGGATGACCGCCCCCCGGCCGCCCCCTGGTGTCCGACCTTCGCACAAAGGGGCAGTGTTGCAACCTTCAAGCCGCACAGAAGGGATGCCCGGCCGGTGTTGTATCAGTTTGCAATCTGGAGCAGTCGAGTGATGAACGGACCTTGGCGGACGGCTTGCTTCTGCCGTCTGCCTTGCCTTCCGAATCAGCGTTACACAGCATTGGCCACGCCCGTATTGTCGGACCTGTTTTTAGCGTCATCTCCGAGTCTAAGCCCACCGCCTTTAGGCGGTGAGCCTTCTGAGACCCGCTACGCGTTATGGCGGAGGGAGGCTGGGACCGGAAAGTGGCTCGATAGGAAGATTGCTCTCTGACGCGCGGCAAGTAGCCATCACCCAAGAATCGCTCAAAGATTGTGAGTTCCGGTCGATACGGTACCTTTGGCCCATAAACATGACGCTGAGCGGCAACAACATTACGGGTGTGCTAAAAATCTCGGGAATGCTTGACATTGACTCGGCTCCGTCGCTGCACGAGGCCCTCCTCGATTGTTTTCTCCACCAACCGGAGGTGATGGTGGATTTGAGTGAAGTGGACCGCTGCGATGCCGCGGCATTGCAGGTATTGCTGGCAGGCCGGCTGAATGCCGCATTGGCGGGTAAGGCGTTTCGCGTGGCCGCGCCCTCGGAGGCCATCGCGGAGATCGCCGCAGCACTCGGGCTGTCGATCGACGAGCCCAACGACAGCCGAAGGCAGGACAATTCCATTGCAGACTAACCCTGTCGATACATTTCTTCAGGAGGCCGACGAGGCGTTGGCCGAAATCGAGGCCACCGCCCTGTCCTTGGCCGCAGCTAACGCCGGGGGCGAGGAGGTCAATCGGATTTTTCGCGCGTTTCACACGATAAAGGGATCCGGCGCGATGTTCGGGTTTGACGAGGTGGCGGCTTTCACGCATCATGTCGAAACTCTGCTCGATCATGTCCGGGAGGGTGATGTTCCGGTCTCGGAGGAACTCACGAACGTAATTCTGGCCGCCGCCGATCATATCAAGCTATTACTCCTGGCTGCGCAGGGCGGAGAGCCGGTGGAACTGACGGTCGAGGCTGCCTTGCTAGGGAGGGTAGCCCAACTTGCTGCCGGGGCGGTCCCGTTCAGCGGTGCAGCGCCGGCGGTTCCGCTGGTAAGGACGTGGAACATACGCTTCCAGCCGGACGCAGGTATGCTATCGCGAGGCGGTAATCCCGTGCTCCTCTTCCGGGACCTGAAGAAGCTCGGCGAGTGCATAATCGAGGGGCACACGGACCGGCTGCCGCAATTGGCTGACTTGCAGACCGACGTCTGCTATTTATGGTGGACCATCCAGTTGACCTCGGCGGCTGATTCCGCTGCCATCCGCGACGTCTTTCTGTTTGTTGAGGACGGAAGTGAACTTCTGATTGAGCCGGCCGAGACTACACGTGTGCGGTTCCCCGCCGCCATCGCTCCGGTTCTTCCGGTCCCTCCAGCCGCTGAGGAAGCATCCCGCACAACGGGAGCGCAAGCCCTCTCAAGGGAAGCCACTGTACGCGTCCCCGCGTCGCGCCTGGATCGCCTGGTCAACCTGGTTGGCGAGTTGGTCATGAACCAGTCCCGCCTGGTCACGGCGGCGTCCCGTTTCCATGCCCCCGAACTTGCCGCCCCGGTGGAAGAAATCGAGCGGCTGGTGGACGAACTGCGTGACGACGTTCTGCAGATCCGCATGATGCCGATCGGCACGATCTTCGCGCGGTTCCGCCGCCTGGTCCACGATCTTTCCATGCAACTGGGCAAGGAGATCGAACTGGTCACCGAAGGTGAAGAAACCGAACTCGATAAGAGCATCCTGGACGCGCTCGGAGAGCCGCTGGTGCATCTGCTGCGCAACAGTATCGATCATGGCATCGAGGCCGTGGCGGACCGGCTGGCGAAAGGCAAGCCCAGGCACGGGACCATTCGGCTGGTCGCATCCCACCGTGGTTCGGATGTGGTTGTAAGCATAGAAGACGATGGCGCCGGGCTGGACCGGGCGGCCATTCGCGCGAAAGCCGCCGCCAAGCAAATCATCGCCCCCGATGCGAACCTGAGCGACAAAGAAGTTCTCAATCTGATTTTGTTGCCCGGCTTTTCCACCGCGCAAAACGTTACCAGCGTCTCCGGCCGTGGGGTCGGTATGGATGTCGTGAAGCGCCACATTGATGCGTTACGAGGTTCCCTCAGCGTGACCAGCGAGCCCGGCCGAGGCGCGTGTGTTTCGCTTACCTTGCCGCTTACCTTAGCCATCATCGATGGTCTCTTGGTAGAAGCCGTGGGGAGCCAGTACATCATTCCGATGGCCGTCGTCACTGAAAATGTCGAACTGCCCAGACGGGACCGGCAGCGCAGCAACGGCCGCAATCTGGTTTCGGTACGCGGCGAGCTGATTCCCTATATCGACCTGCGTGAATTGTTTCAAATGGGCGGCGCGGGGCCGGAGATTTCTAAGATTGTGCTGGTGCGGCACGAAGACCATCGCATAGGGCTGGTGGTAGACCGGGTGATGAGGACCCACCAGACCGTTATTCAAGCCCTTGGCCGATTCTTCAGGAACATCGGAGTGGTTTCCGGCTCAACCGTGATGGGCGACGGGCGGGTGGCGCTGATTCTCGATGTCGCCGGCGTGGTGCGCCTTGCGGATCGCCGATGCCGGGAAGGTGCCGTGTTTACCGAAGACGGGGTACAGAGCGCCGCCTGATTGGAATCGATTTCGCTCGCGTCGATAGAAAAGGACTTATGAACAACTGGAAAATTGGAACACGCATTTCGGCAGGATTCTGCTGCGTCATTGTTATTGCCGCGCTGCTGGGCGCGTTTGCCTATGTGAAGCTGGGAACCATCGACGCCAGTACGACACAAGCGACGGCGGAGGACGTCCCCAAGCTCTTTCTGGTCGGGGAGATTGCAAAGAACGTACAGGCCTCCTTCAGTCTCGGCCTCCAGCACGCCACTACGTCCGACAAGCAAGAGAAAGTGCAGATCGAGTCGGAGCTCCAGGGGTCGCGAGCGGCTAACGCAGAGGTTGTGACCCAATACGAAAAGCTGGTGCACACCGAGAAAGGGCGCGCGCTCACTGAAACGTTCAAGACCGCGCGGTCGGCATTCTGGGAGTCAATGGACGAAATGGTAAAGACCAGCCAGATTGGGACCGCCGAGGCGGATAAGCGCTCGCTCGAAATTGCCTTGCAGCGGGTGCGGCCCGCGTTAAATAAGTACGCCGATGCTACGCAAGCTATTGTGGATTTCAATAAATCCCTCGTCGATGAGAGCGGCGCATCGATTGCAGCTTCGGTAGCCAGCGCACGCGTGGGCGTGATTGTTGGAATCGGCGTGGCCATCCTCCTGGCCACGGTCATCACCCTTTTCGTGGTACGAAGCATCACCCGTCCGCTGGCGAAAGCCGTCGAGATGCTGGATCACATTGCGGAAGGCGACCTTACTCACAACGTTGAGACCGGCTCCGGCGACGAAGTCGGCCAGATGCTCATCGCACTCAAACGGATGACGGAGAACCTGCGCAACACGGTCCGCGACGTGACCTCGGCATCCACAAATGTGGCCACCGGAAGCGAAGAGATGAGTTCCACCGCAGAACAACTTTCGCAAGGCTCCTCTGAGCAGGCGGCCGCGGCCCAGCAAACCACTTCTGCCATGGAGGAGATGGCCTCCAGTATTCAGCAGAGCGCGGATAATGCGCGGCAAACCGACAAGATTGCGTCGACGGCCGCGGAGGACGCGAAGTCGGGAGGCGACGCGGTCACTCGCACGGTTCAGGCCATGAAGGAAGTCGCCGAGAAGATCAATATTATTGAGGAGATTGCGCGCAAAACGGATTTGCTGGCGCTAAACGCCGCGGTCGAGGCCGCTCGCGCCGGCGAACACGGTAAGGGTTTTGCGGTGGTCGCTTCGGAGGTGCGCAAGCTCGCTGAACGCAGCCAGACCGCGGCTGCTGAAATCAACCGCCTTACCAGCGACGGCGTAAAAACGGCCGAATCGGCCGGCCAACTGCTGGCGAAGCTAGTCCCGGATATTCGGAAGACGGCCGATCTGGTGCGGGAAATCACGGCAGCCACCGGCGAGCAAAGCACGGGAGCGACCCAGGTCAACAAAGCCATTCAGCAGCTGGATCAGGTGATCCAGCAGAACGCTTCGGCTTCCGAGGAAATGGCCTCCACCGCCGAGGAACTCGCCAGTCAAGCCGATGCTCTGCAGTCGGCCATCAGCTTCTTCAAACTGGAAGATGCTCCCCGGGGAGGCGTCACCAGAGTAGCACGGGCATCCTCCCCTTCCCGCAGGAAACTGGCGCTGAGCGGGGGCAACTCCAAACATGCGGGCAAAGATCTTGCCAATATGCAGCTTGCGGTGAAAACCACGGGCCCGAGAATCGAATTGGGAACCAATACCGGTTCGGCCGACTCACGCGACCGGGAATTCGTCGCCTATGAAGATTAGGAAGTCATGGAACGGAGCACAACATGATTACTGACATCAGTCAATACATGACGTTCAAGCTCGGAAACGAGTTGTTCGCCCTCAACGTTGCGCAGGTCCGCGAAGTGCTTGAAGTGTCCACCATCACCAGGGTGCCCACGGCGCCGGATTATATGCGAGGGGTAGTTAACGTTCGCGGCAAAGCCATTCCCGTGGTGGACCTGCGCCTTCGATTCGGCCTCCCCGCCACTCTTGACACAGTCAGTACCCGCGTGATTGTGATGGAACTTCAAATCGACGGCGAAACGACCGTGCTGGGGGGCATCGCCGACAGCGTGCACGAAGTTATCGAATTGGACCCGGAAGCGATTAACCCTCCGCCGCGCATTGCCATGCGGTGGCGCACCGAATTTATTCAAGGAATGGGTCAGCGCGGAGATGACTTTATCATCATCCTCGACGTGAATGCTGTGTTCGCCTCGGAGGAGCTGGCATTGGTGGGACAGATCGCCTCCGGTCAGACTCAGGCTGTCCTCGTCTGAATCGGCCCCTGAGCACGGCAAGGAGTGACCGATGACGCAGACTTGGGAAACAGTATCGCTCATGGATATATTGAAACGCTCTCACATTCCTGTGGCTGCTTCAAGGGTGCGGCGTGCGTGAGAACACCAACCCCTATGGGGTCGAACCGGATTTACGGATCTCACCGGGGAGTTTTGGCCGGCTGGCGGAGTTTGTCACGGCTGAACTGGGGATCAAGATGCCGGAGTCGAAGGCATCGATGATTCAGAGCCGGCTGGCGCGCCGGGTCCGCGAATTGAGGCTCGGATCCTTGGACGAGTACTGTGAATACCTTTTCTCGAATGGGAGTACGGCCGAACGAGCCCACTTCATAGACGCAGTCACAACCAACAAAACCGACTTCTTTCGCGAGCCGCAGCATTTCAAGTACCTGACCGCAACGGCGCTGCCGGCGCTCACCGGTCCTGGCAAGGCGGCCCGAAATAGAAGCGTCGCCATTTGGTCGGCAGCCTGCTCCTCAGGCGAAGAACCATACACGCTGGCCATGGTTCTCGGCGAATACGCCTTGGCACACCCGCCGTTTGAGTTTCGTATTCTGGGCACCGATGTTTCGACGAAGGTCCTGCAGTTAGCCGCGGAGGGCATCTATGCCCGGCAGTCGATCGCCCCCGTGCCTCCGGGGCTGCGGCGAAAATATGTTTTACAAAGCAAAGACGGGGCGCCTTCCGTGCGCATCAAAGCCGCTCTGCGCCAAAAAGTCAGCTTCCATCCGTTGAACTTCATGGATGCCGACTACTGCGTCCGGGAGATGTTCGATGTCATTTTCTGCCGAAATCTGCTGATCTATTTCGATCGCCCCACCCAGCAGGCAGTTATCGGCAAATTGTGCCGGAATCTCCATCCTGGCGGATACCTTTTCATCAGTCTTTCGGAATCGTTGTCGGGGCTGGATCTGCCGCTGGTATCCCTGGGATCTTCGTGTTTCCAAAAGCATGGCGCATAAATGACCCTATCTCAAATGAGCCAGCAGAGAAAAATCCGGGTTTTGATTGTCGACGACTCGGCCTCGGTCCGGCAGATGTTGACTCAAATCCTGGAGTCGGATCCCGGGATTGAGGTCGTGGGCGTAGCCTCTGATCCCTATATCGCCGTTGAGCGCATCAGCCAGAATCCGCCGGACGTGATCACGCTCGATATTGAAATGCCGCGCATGGACGGATTGACTTTCCTCGACCGCATCATGAGTCAGCATCCCATCCCCACCGTGATTTGTTCCACCCTGACCGCAGCGGGCTCCGACCTGGCGCTGCAGGCGCTGGAAAGAGGCGCCGTCGAGATCATTACCAAACCGCGGGTGGGCGCCCGCGAGTTCTTTGAAGAGTCGCGGGTACGCATCTGCGAAACAATCAAGTCCGCGGCTGGTGCGCGGCTTCGGAAACTTCGTATCAACCAGCCCATGCGCGTCGCACCGAAACTCACCGCGGACGCAGTCCTGGACAAAGCGCCGGCTCGCGCCGCGATCATTCAGACGACAGAAAAAGTGGTGGTGGTGGGCGCCTCCACGGGAGGCACCGAGGCGCTGAGGGAGTTCCTGGAGGCGATGCCTGCGGACTGTCCCGGCATCGCCATCGTGCAGCATATGCCCGAGAACTTTACAGCCAGATTCGCGGAAAGACTGAACCAAATATGCCGGCCTACGGTTAAGGAGGCAGCCGACGGCGATTCGGTCATTCGCGGCCAGGCGCTTATCGCGCCTGGCAACCGGCACCTGCTTATCAAACGCAGCGGAGCACGCTACTACGTAGAACTCAACAACGGCCCGCTTGTCAGCCGCCACCGGCCGAGTGTGGATGTCCTATTCCGCTCCGCGGCCCGTTTTGCCGGAAGAAATGTCGTGGGCGTGATCATGACCGGAATGGGCGACGACGGGTCGAAGGGGATGCTCGAGATGAAGCAGGCCGGCGCCGTGAACCTGGCACAGGACGAAGATTCGTGTGTTGTTTTCGGGATGCCGGCCGAGGCTATTAAGCTTGGTGGGGTGGATCTGGTGCTGCCGCTTGGCCGGATCGCATCCGAGGTCGTACGGCTTTGCCGCTGAAGTGGATTTTGCGAATGCAGCCGGGTCTTGACACCGTCCGTGCTTTATTTCCCTCGCAGCCGGGTCCGCCTGCGTGGGCCGCTGACGTGTGCGAAGTAATCGCCGATCTGAAGAAGCTGAATGGAGCCACAGAGGCCGGCTTTCTGGCTGTGGGCGGGAAATTGATCGTCTTCTTATCGGAATCACGGCATCTTCATGCAGAGATCGCCGGGCTGACCGCGCTCGTCTCGGGGGACCAGGCACAAGATGCCTGCAATTCGCTCCTGTCGGTGCGCCGTTATGTTCTGGAAATGCAGGCCCGTTCGGAAGAGATCGGCCGTGCCATCCTGATTCTTCGCTCCGGCGCGGAGCGCATTCGCCGGGGATTTTCCACGTTCGGCGATATCGCAACGTCGTTCCGGATCGCGGCGATTCTCGCAAGGATTGAGGTCGCTCACCTCGCCACCTCCCAGCAGAACCTCCAGAATCTCGCCGATGATGTACTCGCCTGCAGCGATAGCATAGGCACACGCGCCGAGGCGGTCCTCGAAGTTGCCCTCGATTTCGATTCCAAAATCGCCTCGACGCTTCGCGAATTCGCTCGAATCGAGGCCATACAGCGGGAGGAGCTTCCGGCGCTGCTTCAGTCGGTAGACACCGATGTGGATGCCTTCCAGATCAGACAGCGGGAGAGCGCTGCGATTTCTTCGAATCTTGCCGCTGAACTGAATGCCGTCACTAAGGAACTGGGGTCAGTCGCCACCTCGATCCAGTTTCATGACATAACCCGCCAGCAGGTGGAACATGTTATCGAAGCGTTGGAAGGGATACCGTGCGAGGGGTCAGCCGCATCCATTTCCGCATCGAATGCCGGCCTGGCGAGCCTGCAAAAAGCGCATATTCAAAGCGCGGCTGCCGCCTTTGCGCGATCCATGGGACAAGTTGATAGCGATCTTCAAGGAATCGCTGTCCGGGTTGGCGGGATGGCGGATGCAAGTAAGCGCATTCAAGGTCTGCAGGATGGCCACAGGAGGGGAGCTTCGGGCATCGATAGCATGCAAATTCAGGATGGCATGCAGAACCAGATTGCAGCGATCGCCCGGGCTGTTCAGGAGCTGGATGCGCTGGCCGGCCGCAGCCGGGCGATTATCGAGGGACTGGAAGGTGTCAGATCGGACCTTGCCATGGCTGTCCATGAAGTTCAGTCAATCGAGTCGCAACTGGGGCGAATCTCAATCAACGCTGTTATTTCGGCGAACCACATCGGCGCCGAAGGCGAAGCTCTCATTGCGATTGCACGCGCCATTCAAGAACTAAGAATCCAATCTGAAGAGCGGTCCCACGAGGCAAGAACTGCTCTTGAATCGATGGGGGCGGCGCTCCATGAGTTTACCGGAATTGACGTTCCTGCCTCCGATAATGCGGCTGTGACACTCCTTGCGGATCTCAAGACCCGCGTGATCGAGCTTCAATTAGCCCGCTCCTCTGGCGTCAAAGCAAACGCCATGGTCGCAGATTTGTCAGCCAGGCTTTGCGCCGAGATCCAAGCGGCGCGGCATCAATTTGATATTGGCCCTCTGTTCGCCGAAATCGCCAGCCGTTGTTGCGCGACGCTGGAAGCAGTTGCCGGGCAGCCACAAGCGGCAGAAACTTTTGATTCGCTCGCGATGGAAGCAAAGCACCATGAACGTTATACGATGCAAGCGGAGCGGGATGTGCATTTGGCTGTCGCCGCACCAGGGGCCTCCTTGGAAGCACAGGCGCTGCAGCCAGAAAGTGGAGAAGATGTGGAGTTTTTTTGATCGGCGATCGTTGCGAATCGATTTTGTTCGTGGAGACAGATAAGTGGCAAAAAGAATTCTTACCGTAGATGATTCAACAAGTATGCGTCAGGCAGTATCGTTCGCCCTTCTCGCCGCCGGGTATGAAGTCATCGAAGCGAGCGACGGAGCTGATGCGGTCGCAAAATTAGCAGAGCCGGTTGACATGGTCATTACCGATCTCAATATGCCCAGAATGGACGGGATCGACCTCATCCGGCACATCCGTACGAAATCGGCGCGTAAACACATCCCGATTCTAATGCTCACCACGGAATCGCACTCCGCAAAGAAGGAAGCAGCAAAGGCTGCCGGGGCGACCTGCTGGATGGTCAAACCGTTTCGGCCCGAACAGTTAGTGGCAGTTGTTAGCCGGGTGCTCGCTTAACGCAGCCCTTCGCCGCATAAGTGTAGCCTGGCCCGTCTCCACCAGGTCGTGCAAAACAACTGTCCACCAGGCCGGCCTGGAAGCGTAGCTGCGGTGTGGCGACGCCGCCAATAACTCGCGGTTCGTTTGGTTGAAAAGCAGGGTCACTCCACAATGTCCGCCGTCGGACCGTAGGGCAATGGAACCATTCGAAACGCAGAGCTTCGATCTAATTCTGATGGATCTCAGACGGCTATCAAGTTTTTCTGCCAGGAACAATCCGGAACGATCTCTTCTTTGAGGAATTGGCCGACGGACACCCGGTGCATGTAGTTGAAGTTCGGACAGGAAGAACCACGCGCGGTTTTGTGTGCCTGACGTTGGAAGGCGATACCGCCATAGAATTCAAGACTGTAAGGGCATTGTCGAACCTCCTTTTTCTGGCCCGAAGATAGACTGGGTTGATGACAAAAACAACTGGAGGCGGAGTGCGTCAGTAGCGGATGGCACTGGGCGAGTCGGTCTGTCGCGCCAGCAAGGGAAGGTCATCGAAGGCTCGCGCCGGGATCGTCGAACGAATCACCCTAACACGGCGTCACCTTGTTCGTCGTCAACAGTTGGGCCGATTTAGTTTCGCCAAGGGGGAAGGAGCCGTCTGTCTATACCGTCGCCTCGGAACGGGTGGGACTTCGATCGCTGTCCGAACGCCTATCGCGGATTTCTGCACCTCAAAAGGCGCGCCTTAGCGTCCTGCGCGTGTAACACCGAGACAGCTCTGTTACATTGCGCCGTTACAGGTGCGGCATCGGCATAGGCAAAAGTCGAATCCTTGCCTTGGCTTCCGATGTTCGCGTTTGGCCGTCCCGATGCACGGAGTTAGTGTTTCAATCCGCTTCTGCGAAAGATGATGAGTGAGCTCGACTTCGGAATCAAACACGCTCGAAAAAGAGACGGCGTCGACGGGCCACCAAACCCACGGACCGCAACCCGGCGCAACTGCCCCCTCTCTTGCCTTTGACCCCCTGGTTGAGCGGCTTTTCCACGGCGCCGCTGATGCCCCCGCTCGATCCCTATCCACCGCGACCCTGAGAACGCCGGTCCTTCAACGCGCGCAACGGCTCTACGGTAACCGCGCTTCCCAGCAAATCGTGATGCGCGCCGGTGTTCTGCAGCGGCAATGCGCCTGTGGAGGCGTCTGCGAACGGTGCCGGGAAAATTTTCAACGAAAGGCCGATTCCGCCGGCCCAGTGGAATTCGACGGCATTCCTGCGAGCCACGGGGACCCCCTCAACGGGGCGATCCGCAAACCGCTGGAGTCATACTTCGGAGCGGATCTTGCCGATGTCCGGGTCCATGCCGGCTCTGAAGCTGCCAGGTCCGCTGAGAGTCTCGACTCACTCGCGTACACAAGCGGGCGCGACATTTACTTCGCCGCCGGGATGTACTCTCCAGCCAGCATGGACGGCCAGCGGCTTCTGACTCACGAAGTCGCGCATGTGGTCCAGCAAAGTTCCGGCAAGGCGCCGGCTATCGCCGCCAAATCGTCACACGGGCTTACGATCGGTGCTCCCGACGATGCACTGGAGACTGAGGCCGAGCGGGCTGCCGAAGAGTTCCCTCTGGCGCAAAGCTTGCACCTCATGTCGGAGCAGGGACAGGTGCCATCGGAAACCCCTGGCACCGCCGTAGAGGCTGTCGAAGGCTCATTTGGCGGGGTGAAGCTTGCTAGGGAAGGCCGGTTCCCAATAGTCCAGCGGTCGCCTGTGAAGGGAGCGAAGGCTCCTAGGCCTGCCCCGGATCCGGATAGCACCAAGGCTACGGAGCTGGATCATGGCGTGGCCGCTGGCAAGAGGGGCGTCGCCATGGTCGGGTTGGTTCGCTCGACCCTGTTCCCAGCATATCGTCGCGCAGTAGACGCACTCGACACGATGGCTGCCTTGGAGTGGGCTCGTCACGTCGTCGGCTCGATTCAAGTCGCCGAGCAGGATAAGAGCGAAGTCCAGAGAACCATCCCTGATAACGATTACCATCGCTTCCTCGTGTCGACCCCCGGTCATCCCGAGGAGTCGGAGACCGTGATTCAGGGCAAGTTCCTCGAACTGGTGGCGGCGAAGGCCGATCTTTTGGTCAGCCTTCCAGCGCTCGAAGGGGAGCTAGCCGTGAAGATCGGCCCGCAAATGTTTCGCGACCAGCCGGTGCTCGGCAGCTACACAGTTCCGCCGCTTGGAAAGGATCCGACGGCGCTGCTTGCTCGCGAGTCGGGCGCGGCAGTCGAACTTCTTGCAGTTGTTCGGAACATCCAGGAGATCTCCGGCGCAAAGCCCGGCACTTCTCCGTTGCTTACGGCGGCTCAGACTGAGGAGATCGTGGCGCTCGTCGAGCCTTGGAAGAGCCGGCCGGTCAACTTCGCCTTCCTGGTGCGCGCTCTTTCGGAGGATGGGGTCTGGCAAGCCGTTTCCAACGTCCGAGGCCAGTCTGGAAAGACCCTCCAACAGACGAACGCTGCCGTCCTCGATCAGGTTAAGGAAACGGGCGCCCTCGCGGACGTAGGTGAGCTTGATAAGGAGACGTTACACGCATTATTCAGTTTCGATGCGAATACGGAGGAAAGGTCGTTTCTAGGTCAAAATGGCCTCGACCCCCACTATCCAGAGGCGATGCAGCAGCGGGCGCCTATCGACGACGCTAGTGCCAGGGAGGTATTCGACAAGCTGGAAGCGGCGGCTCCGGACGCTCGCGGTCCGATCATCCGTCAAATCGAAAGAATGGGAATGCTCGGGGAGTTTTGCGATCACCTCCCCTGGAAGTACGTTGAGGCGCTGCATGATGCCGTTATCCGGTCCGATGCGCACGCCGCTGGGCTGCTGTTCCCGCATTACCGGGACAAGGGCGGCGGCAAGTCACTGCACAAGATGGAGATGGATGAGGTCGATGAGCACCTGAGCGACGAGCACGAAAACTACATCAACGGTATACCCATCGGCAAGGGCCCGGACAAGGTCGGCGCTTTCGGTTGGTTCTTTCTCGATTTCCTCAGCAACGTATTCACTGCGGGTTTCCATCACGAATATTCGGATGCGCATCTGCGAAAACCTTGAGCCCGCCTCGCAAGCGGGCTTTTCGTTTTCCAGCGGCAAACATCATGATTTCCAATGCACCGCTCCGAGAGTTGGAGGTTCTATGAGCACCGGCTCTAAGCCCCCGGCGAGTCGACCCGATTTCCCTGCGAGCAGGACCAAAGTCCGACCCATCGGTAAACGAGTTGATCCCATGGCGAAAGGTCTTCCTCAAATCCGGACGCCGAACGTTTCGTGCTCGGCTCGGTGTTGCTCAACGACGCCTTGTATCCTCTGGCGGCCGCACTGGACCCTGACGACTTCGGCCTGGAGAAGCACCGGCGCATTTTCGCTCGCATGAAGGATCTGAATAAGCGAGGAACACGTATCGACCGGGTGACTGTCGCCGACGAGCTTGCGAAGCAGGGCCAGCTTGAATCGGTGGATGGACTCTCCTACCTGATCTCCCTCGACGAGGGGATGCCCGAAATCGCTCACCTAGACAGCTACGTTCTGATCGTCAAGGAGAAGGCAGCGCTGCGGAAGTTAATCTACAGCGCGCAGGCGGTCATGAGCGAATGCCTCCTCGCATCGACGCCGCCCGGCGAGATACTAAACAGCCACCTCTCTCAGATTGAAGGACTTCGCATTGCCTGCGAAGATCGCCGGCTGATCCGGCGCGTCGAAGACCTGGAATCCATTTTCGCGAAACGCGCGCCTCTCGAATATTTGGTCACCCCCGAGCTACCCACCAAGACCATCGTTTGCCTGACCGGAGGTTCGGAAAGCGGCAAAACTACCTTGGCGTGCGCTTGGGCGCGGGAAGTCCTCGGCCGAGGCCATACGGTTCTGATCCTCGATCGCGATAGAAACCCGCGTGATCGTATCTGTGATCGACTAAGTCGGTTGGGTATCTCCTCAGAGGGCGACCTCCTTCGCATTTGGGATTGCGAACAAGAGGAGGATCCTCCCCAGCCCGACGACCCCATCATCGCCGACTGGGGTGAAGCGGAAGGTAGCGGAAACCGGGAAATCTGCCCTCATCCTGTGGATTCGCTGATCAGCTTTTTCACGGAAGATGAGGACGAAAACTCCGCAGTGGACATGCGCGCGGTGTTCGATCGCTGTCGAGCCCTGACAAAGCTGGGCGGAACCGTGATCCTGATCCATTACACCAATCCGAAACCGAGAGGCTCGCGGATCTAGTGACTTCAGACCCGCCAGCGACTAGGCATTCCTGTGATTGATATTTGTTGCTTGGGGTGCAAGAGGTCCCGAGGAGTGGCGTCTTGGAGCCATTTGGAGTCCAAAACCGGACGCCAGGGCCGACGCTCCGCCCACCGTGGCCCCTCTGATGACGGTGGTTCTTTCATCGAAATTGCAGTTTTCGATTTCTCCAGGGCTCTCCCCTCTCGTAGAAACCCGACCAAAAGGGTCTAAACTATTGATTGTGCAAGGTCGAGCCTTGTCGGGTAGCTCGAAAACCCGACAAAAAACCCGACAAATCGCACCCCAACACCCGGCAAAAGCCGAGGGACGCCGTCATGCCCCTTGCACGGTGTGCGGATTGGCAGGCGTAAGCAGATGTCGCGGCTCCGATTCACATGCTAAGTCTTAGTGGCATGCTCATCCGGCGGCGGCCAAGGCCATTTCAGGCTATAGATACGATCCGGTAAGCGGAGCGACCAGGCGGCCGGCATGACTTCGACAAGAAACCAGTTGAAGATATCGCGTTTTCCCTGGGATCCGGGGACGATGCCGTAACCTTCAATGGAGTCCTCGAGGATTTCGATGAATGCCGGGCGAGCCTCCAGCGGATCGAGCATGCGAGCCAGGTTCCAAAAGACATCAAGAGCCTCATGCAAGGCTTGTGGCGGCGAGACCAATTGCGGGAAGGTCGCCCGCCAACCTGTTGAAGGAATTCGCCCGTACTCAAGAAATGTTTGAACCGCCGCCTGGACTAATTGAGGGCGCGGGTCGCCCGCTCGCCAGCCCTCAATCGTCGCCTGGCACGCCTTGCCTGCTGCCCACCCCGCCCAGAGGCAGCGCTGGTGACCAACATTTGAACCCTCAGTCCAAAGCAAGCCCAGAAGTGCTTGGAAAGCTTCATCGAGATTGGAAGGGGGCCGTCCGGCCGGGTCTTCGTAAAGGCCCGGGTAATGGCGATTCCATAAATCCTCAATAACCCGGCTGAACCCAGAGGGTGCGGAGAACCAGACTGGGAAACGAAGATAAGGGTAGTATCCAAGCTCAGGCATGACGCTTCATTTCGAGTACGGATATGGATGGTCGGTGATCACATGGACCTCGATGTTAGGAAACTTCGCCTTGAATTGGTCCATCACACCGAAGCAACTCTCGCAAAGATCCATTTCCGAGTATAGGTACAGAGTTCCCCTTACGTCTGTTCCATACGGGCCTAGGTCGGTGGCGATTGCGTCGAGAATCTTGTACTCAGGATCGGTGTTCATAACGCGGCCCGAGACGGGATCCACGGAGGGCTCGAAGTGCCCCCCGGCGGATTTGGGCGTCGGCCGGTCCATCGGCTCCGCCTTGGAGGTCGCGGAACGCTTTATCTGGACGCCTCCTTCCAGCTCGACCTTGACAGCCGCGACATTCCCTTTTCCAACGGGCTTGTCAATGTACGCTTTGCGAACCTCGGCGGCTTCCTGTCGTAGCTCACGACGGATGGACAGCGCCTTAGAAGCAAGAGAACCGGTTTATCCGGTACCGTCCGGGGAGGAACTTGGCAATCAGGCCTTACTTGCGGCATCCTGCAAGAGTCAGTGGCAGAAGTAGGCCGAAGCGTCATTGGTGCTGCAAGCCCCTGTAGAAGCCT
>DASXEY010000062.1:0-76492 GCA_036489835.1 Bryobacteraceae bacterium
CCAGGCTAGCTACCGGGCTTGATAGCTCCATTGCTCGGCCGGCCTTAACTGCCGTCGTCTGTGGGCACTCGCGATCATACTGCTCCCGTTCCTTTTCTGCAATGACCCGTTTCAACGGGTCCCCGGGCTAGCTAGCCCGCAGAGGGCCGGTCGCGGCCCTCAATTCCCGAAAGGAACAGCTCGGCACGTGGCCGGGACCCAGGCTCCGTTTTGCGGGCTGTTACTTAGAAGACCTGTTGCGGCACAGGGCCCGGCTGCTGGGCGAGCCGCGACCGGAGGCAGCGGTTTAGCTGCCGGAGGCGAAGCGAGTGCGCGCAGGCTGCGGGCGGGGAGGCATGCCTCCCCGCCCGCAACATTGCGAATCAGTTGATGCTGGGCAAAACCACCGACTGGTTTGCGAAGAACGTCTGTCCGTTGATCGTGATTCCCAGCGAGACCGGCACGTTGGTACCCGCTGCGAAGCCCGAAGGAATCGTGAAGGTGATCAGGTATTCGCCGAGAGCGCCTTCGACGTATTGAACAGAAGTGACTGGCACGCCGATGTCGGTGATCCCAAGAATTATGCTCGATACGGGCAGAGTTTGCGTTCCGTTCCCTTCGGAGTTGGTTTTCACTCCAGGGATCGCACCCATCCCGGTCGCGAACAGATAATACGTTTGGCCGGGAGTAGCCGGATTGCTCGGGGTGAGAGCGTTTCCGGAGGAATCGATCACATATGCGTAGAGGAGCCCACTCGGACCGGCATAGGTGAAGATGCCGGGCTGCGCGGGATATACCGTTACGCCGGCAACCTGCGTCACCACCGAGCCGACCTGCACAATCACTGTGGCAGGCGTTCCCGTCGGGATTTCGCACGGCGTCTGGAAGTTTACCTGTTGGACCCCGTTTTGATTCGATACAGCTTGGAGCGGAGCGGGGATTCCGTCGATGGTGATCGTCACACCCGCCAGCGTATACGGCAGTGGACCGATCCCTAAAGTGCTCCCGAGAACGACCCCGTTGATTCCCGCCGCCAAGCCTGAGCCTGTGACGATGGTGAGGCCGCACGGTGTGAGTCCAGCCTGACCGCTGGCCGCATTCTCAAAGCTGCTCATCGTTATCGACGGACCCGGCGCCGTTACGTTCAGAATCGCCGAAGCCGTAAACGTCGAGTAGGTCGCCAGGATGGTCACCACCCCAGCCGTATTTCCAGCCGTTACGGTGACGGAGACTTGACCCTTGGCATTCGTAGTCCCCTGAGTGGCGTTGAGTGTCGCGGAACCGCTGCCGATTCCGAAATTCACCGTCAGGTTGGGCACGGGGTTGCCGCTTGTATCCGTAAGTTGGAAGACCAGCGGAGTCGCGAAGGTTTGGTTCAGGAGTGCGCTCTGGCCGCTTCCGGTAACCAGGGTGAGCGATCCCACCACCGCCTGCGCCGTCTCAGTGAAGGTGGCCAGAGTCGAAGAATTCAGGCTGGCCGTAATCGTAACCGTCCCAGGCGAGTTGCCCAGCGTGACGTGGTTCGCGACGGTCCCTCCCTGATTGGAGACAGTGGTTGTCTGCGCGAGACTCGCGGAGCCTTGCGTGACGGCCCATGTTACAGTGGCTCCCTGCGCCGCGACCCCGCACCCATCGGTGACGGTCGCGGTCAGCGGTAATGTAAGCGCCTGCCCCGGCCGGCCGGTCTGATTGTTTCCGGTTTGAATGGCCAAGGCGGACGCGGTCCCTTGCAGGATGTTCACGCTGTACCCGCTCTGATCGTTATAATTCCCGAAGTCGATGACGAAGCCATGCAGCCCCAGGCCCCAGGGGAGCATGGTGGAGGCGTTGATCGCCGTCGCGCAAACAGGGACGAAGTTGCAGGTCACGGTTCCGGTGTTATCGGTAAGAGGGTTTCCCTGGCAGGTTCCGGGCCCTGCGTTGCCTGTGCCGTCTGGGTTGGTGATGTTGATGGCGATGTTTGGGATGGGAGTCGGCACGCCGAAGGACTGCGCGTAAACCACCGCCTTGATCGCGTTCGGGACTACCGCGCCTTCCCCGGCAGTGATTGTCGTGGGTCCGCTGGGTACTAGAATGCCGATTGTCGGTGCGCCGGTCTCACCGTCTGGATTCAACTGATAGACCGATTCATTGAACGTGACGGTACCCTGAGTTCCGGAGACCGTAACCGTGGTTCCCTCGAACGGGATGTCCTGCAAAAGCCCCTGCGGTTGGAAGGTGACGTATGCCATCCCATTGGTGTCGGTGGTGGCGCTGTAAGTGTACGCGCCGTAGAAAGCTCCGATTAAGGGAGCGTTCACGGTAAATGTGACGTTGTCGTTCACCACAGGTGCGCCGGTCGAAGTCACCTCCTGGATCGTCAGCGGGACCGTGCTGCCATTGCTGAAAGTGGCGGGGAATAATTGCCCGTTCCCTCCGACGATGGTCATCAGGTTGGGACCATTCGACGGACCCGTCGGTCCGGTGCCGCCGCCGGGTATCGCCAGCGAGAATACGGTCGTGGCCGTCGCGGAGCCGGTTCCAGCCGTCAACGTGACCGGATAATTACCGGGCGTCGCGGCAGTGGGGAAAGAAGCGGTCGCCTGCGCGTAGCCGTCTTTATTCGTCACCGAGGTCACGTTGGTGAAAACGAGTGTTCCGGTGGGGTCCGTGAAGGTGACAGGCACTCCGAACATGGGGCGGCCAAGAGGATCCAGCACTCGCGCGATGAGCGTATTCGCGGTCGCCCCGGCCGAGAGATTGAGCTGAGAGGCGTTGAACGTAATGAAGCCGGTGGGGTTCGTAGCCGGCGGCACGATCGCGAACTGCAATATTCCCGGCGCGAGCGCCGCGCTGGCTTGGCTGCTGACCAAATTGGTTGCCAGATTCACACGATAGAGACTAGCCTGCGTCCCGCTGCCGACCAAAGCATACAGGTACTGAGCCGTAGGAAGCTCATTCGATATGGCCATGGATGTGACGCTGGTAGCCGTCAGGATGCTGTTGAGGGAGCTGACTGTGATGCTGCTGAGATCCGGCGCCACGTCCCACAAAGTCGAATCGCCCGGCGAATGCGCCAGCAGTCTCCACGACGAGAACTGGCCCGCCGGGGAGCTGGCGACGTAGATGCTGTCGAACAACTCCGGTGCCTGGCCGGCGACGTAGGCGGAGTAGGTCAGGGCGTGGCCCGGGATCGAAAGGCTCCCGAGCGATCTCCCGCCCGTCGATACGTCGGTATTGACGAAGTAGGCAATGGAACCATCCGACGAGAATCGGAGGGGACCGACGGTTGCGTTCACCGAGATTTCAACATAGCTGGGCGCGGCGGTCTGGAGCGTGGCCGGGTTGAACTCCAGGATCTGGTTGCCGGCGCTCACATACAGGAGACCCATCGGAGACATTGTCAGAGCTTGGGGATTGCCGCCCAGGCTGTCGCCCGAAATATAATCCCGCAAGAACACCGGGGAACCGATCTCCTGTTGCTTCGTCAGGCTGATCGTGAGAATGACGGCATTGCCGCCCTCGTTGCCAAGAACCCACACGGTGCTGGAATCGCGGCTCACTACCATTCCGACGACCGAGCCGCTGAAGGGCTGATCTTGCGAGCCGTTGATGGGGACGATGGTGTCGGTGGTCGTGTTCAGGACGTAAATGGCGGAAGCTCCGCCGCCGAGATTGCTCGCTACTAACAGGTAGCGGCCATCCGGACTGATGATGGCTTGCGTGGGAGCGCCCGAGATTCCGTTCAACGCTGCGGGAGTTGAAAAACTAGGGCCGAAGTCGTCGATCCCGCCGCTACCCACTACATAGAATTTCGTGCCATCCGGCTTGGGAATAACCTGGTTCGCGCCAAGCGGGCCGGTTGTACTAAAAACGGGGGTATTTAAGGACGTGGTGTTATAAGTGAAGGCCTGGAGTTGCCCCGAAGCCCCACTGGAGTTGGCGAATTCAAAAACGTAACCGGTCCCCGGGCTGATGCTTTGCGCCAAGGCCGCGCCCGCAATGACGCTCAGACACACTGCGAGCGAGACGGTTCGATTCAGCATGGAAATACCTCTTGGATTACAAAGATGGACGCGGGCGGACAAGGGATAGTTTAGCACAGCCTTTTATCACTTGGCCAGCGAAAACAAATCTTCGGCTAGATGTTTGTTGGACTTCGGGATCGTCGCGGACGCTAGCTCCGGAACCACGACCCCCTGAACGCACGAAAGGGGAGGAGCCGAAGCCCCTCCCCTCGCCGTGTAATAACCGGGTCTGGTCTAGTGAACCAGATTTTCGCCGTGGATGTTGGTGCGGCAAGCGCCGGCAGTCGTTCCCGATGCACCCGGGCAGTTCCAGGACGTGTTGTCGAGGACCAATCCGAGGTAGCCTTCAGAAACCGCCTGCGAGAGCGGGCCCGCGCCGACAGCCGTGATGAACGCATATGCGTGGCAGTATTGGAACTGCGCCTGGGCGATCATGTAGCCGGAGAAGCCGTTTGCACGGTTATCCAAGCCATTGCCGCCGCTCGCGATCGAGCCGCCGCCGCTGCTGAGCACGTACGTCAGGATCTGGCCGGCCGGAACCTGTCCCACCAGAGTGGTGGAGCTGGACGGAGCCGGTGTCGGGCAAGTACCCGGGCTGGCAAGGTTGGTGCACTGCGCGGGAGGCGCCGTTCCACCATTGTTGCCTTGGCCGTAGTACCAGAAGGTCACACCACCGAACTGCTGTGTCGCGGAGGAGTTCCCGTTGGTGCCCAGGTTGTCCTGCGAGGTGTTCGCGATTGCGATTCCAGTATCGTATCCCGCTGCTGAGGAGACGAACGGGAACAGCAGGTTGCAGGAGCACTTGTTGACCGAGAAGAAGTTCGGGCTGGCCGGAACAGTGCCAGGCACGAAACGCGGGATCGCGGTCGGCGTGGAGCTATTGGTCAGGGGTTCCGGCTCGTGCGCGCCGGCCGAGTTGTAGAACGGAGCGAAGCCACCGAAGACCTGAGCAGTGGTGCCCGGAGTCGGCTGGTTCAGGTTCAGGTTGGCGGCATACGTGACAACAGCGGTGACTACGGCGTTCTCAACGCTGAACGGATCGGCGTCGATCACTTCGTACACAGCCATGCCGCTCGAGGGCAGCGTGGTGAAGGTGGTGGCGGCCGCCGATGCGACCGAACCCGTGTACACGGGAGAATAAGCGCCTGCGCCTGCGCTGTCGGTGTTGACCAGCATCGCGATGCCGCTGAAGTTGGCCGTGCCGTTGGTGAGCCAGATCGCCTCCGGGACCAGCACGCCTGCGCCGGCCGGGATGTTGGAGATCTGAACCTGCAGACGAGTACCCTGATTGGCGATACCCGCGTTGTCAATCAAAGTGGAGTTGTGCAGAGCGAGCGCCGTGGAGGTCACAGCCACCGTGCCAAGTCCGAAGGGCGGATTGTTGGGAGCCTCAGGATCTGCAACCGAGCCGCCGTCCAAAGTGGAGCCGCTGCCCGGATACATGAATCCGCTTTCCGTGTTGTAGATGGCGCCAGGGACGTTCTGGTTCACGTCCTTCGGGTAGTTAACTGTAGTCCCGTCGTAGCTCCAGTAACTGGCTGCTGCGACGGTTGTACCGTTGCCTCCTGTAGTGCCTGGACTGAGCACCATAGCGATGTTCTTCGTTTTCCATGAACTGGCAAAGCCTTCGGAGAATGTGAACTCCGGGCTGGATCCAGTCGCCTGACTGCCGCCAGTGAAGTTGGGACTCACAGTACTGGCGTTGAACGTTCCGCTCGTGATCGCAGCGCCAAAGCTGACGTTTTCGTTCACGCACTGCAGGAAGTTGAAGTTGGTCTTGTTGATGCTGGTGATGAGACCGACGGCCACATACGCCACGATCTGCTGCTGGTTATTGATCGAGAGCGAGGTGTTGCCGTTGACGGCGATCTGCGCCTGAATCGTGCTCAGGAAGAAGTTGCCGGGAGCAGCAACGCCGGTGTCATGGGCATCCGCGCGGATGTTGGTGATGCGGAGGGTGCGGGTAGTGGTGGTGCCGGGAGGATCCATCGGAACACCGAGCCAGCTGACAGCGCTGTACTGGTTGGGATTCTCCGCGGTGCCCAGGCGGCCCTGGAACACGTTGGGACGGCCGCAGCTATAGGCGTTCGCCGTGGGCCCTACCTGGACGGCCGGTGGCACTGCGGTTACGCAAGTCCCGGTTACAAATGTGGAACCCTGCGAAGCGCAAGTAACACCAGTCACAGTAAGAGCCGGCGAGCAAGTCCCGCCATAGCCATTCACCTGACCATCGTACGTGTGGCTGGGATCGGATGTGGCCACGATGGCGCACACGTTGGCGCCCGACGGACCAGAGTCCGGCGCGCCTGTATTGCCGCAATTCAAAATCGGACGACCGGGGTTAGTGGCCGAGTGCGGCTCGTCGATGATCAGCAACGCTTCGGTCCAGAGACCGCCGGACAACAGGCGGCTGGTGAGGTTGGTGCTGATGTTGACGACGATGTTTACCGGCTGAACTACCTGGCCGGCGGGCGTGGGTACGCCACCGGTGCAGCTCATGGTAATGTCACCGACGAGTTCCGTCCAGCCTTCTGCGCGAACTTCAGGTGGAACTTCCACGTTGGTGGCGCATGCGAACGGAGCGTTCTGAGCGAAAGCCGGAGCTGTGAACCCAGCGAGCAGGGCCACCAGGGCAAACGCGTAAATCATTCTGCGAAAATCTGCCATTTCCTTCTCCTTGTGAATTTCTTCTATTGAATTGATGGAAGTTCTTCTTGTCAACCTGAGCCTCAAACGATTCTTTCTCAAGCTTGAATCCTCTCAAATCCCAAACTCAGGACCCAGGTCCACCCGCTGGCAGACTTCGCCGCCGATTGTTTTCCCGGTCTCTCTGCTCGATAGCTCATTAGTTGCTTTTGACTTCTCTTGTGCTCTATGTGCTCGCGGGATTCACGGTCAATGAATGCCGCCCTACAAAAACTGCTTCTATTACACCCTGGACGCAGTCAGATTATTGATACCACTCTCCACGGACTCAAGTCAAGCTAAAAAGTAGGGTTGCGCTCCGGGGAGCACCCCGTTTTCCATGGGAGAGCTTGGTCCATTCCACCATTGCGCGGCGGGAAACGTCAAGCGAAAACAGGGAACGGAGGTATCCTGGCGCTAAGCGGGAGGAATGCGGGTCGAACGGGACTGCGCCTGTGGAAAACTTATGGCACCGGGAAAGAGTGTAAGTTCCTTAATCCCGGGATTTGATATACTTCTGAAGCTTTTTGACCTTGGCGACCAGTTCATCGCTGGCTTCGAGCAAGTCCGTGGAATCGTAAATGACATGCGGAGTCATGAAGAGAATGAGTTCCGTACGTTCATGCGTGTAGGATTTGGTGCCGAAAAGGGCGCCAATATAGGGAAGTCTGCTCAGCAGGGGAATTCCGTTGACCGAACTGTTGGTGGTCTCTCCGATCAGGCCTCCGACCGCAATGGTGTCTCCGTCCTGCATGGTGATCTGGGTCTGGACAACTTGTTGCGAGAAGGATGGCGTGAGGTTTTGGCTGCCGCTGCTACTGCTGCCGTTGGTCGGGGAACTGTTCTCTTGGTCGATTATTAAGGTCACCACGCCACTTGGGTTTACCCGGGCATTGACGTTCAAGGTGATCCCGGTGCTGACTCCGGAGATATTCTGGGTGAAGGCATTGGTGCCTCCCAATTGCAGCGGAGTGCCCACTTGTGAAGTGAGCACGGGGACTTGGGTTCCGACGTTGATGGTGGCGGGGATGCTGTCGGTGGCGATCAGACTCGGCTCAGAAAGGATGTGGACGTGGCCGATGTTCTCATTCAACGTCAGGGAGCCCAGCAATTGGCGGCTGGCGCTCACCATCATTCCGCCGGTGAGTGTGACAGCGCCGCCGGAAAGAGAAGCAAAGGGAGTGAGGCTCGAGATGCCGGATGGCAGTCCGGCCGACTTGTTTTGAAAATACGCCGCCACGCCGCTGGCGAATTGATCGGTGAGGTCGATGGAAAGTATTTTGGCGTCCAGCAGGATCTGGCGCGGCGGATGGTCCAGTTGTTCCAGCATCTTGAGAATGCTCTGGTAGCGCTGCGGATCGGCCTGGATCATGAGCTTGTTGTCGAAGGAGAGAGCCACGATACGCACGGGCGGCTGCTGCGGAGTAGCGGCCGCTCCGCCAGCGGCCGTCCCTGCGGCTCCCGCAACCCCGGCCGCAAGTTGTCCCGCCGCCGTTGTGGGCACTGCACCCATCAACGGAGTTTGCGCCGCGTATCCCCCGAAGGCGGGCTGGCCGTAGGCCCCATAGGCGCTGCCTCCGACGCCCCCACCCGCGCCGCTGGTGCCGCCGCAGCCGCCGCTGCCGCCGAACGTTGGATTGAAACTATTCGTGTTCCCATACGTGCTGCCGCCGTAGCTGCCGCCCATTCCGCCGGTGCTTCCATAGGCTCCGCCTCCACCGTAACTTCCGGCGTATGCTCCCGATCCTCCCTGGCCGTAGCCGTAATTGTATGCGCCGACCGGGGCCCCCGCCGTCGGGCCTGCATATCCAGCCCCATAGATGCCAACAGCCGGATTAAACAATTGATTCAGAGCTTGTGCCAGGCAGTCGTTGCGCCCGTAACGCACAGAATACACGTAGGTGTCGACCGCGCCGGCGGCCACCGTCGCAGGAATGTCGAATTTCGTGATCCATTGCTCGATCGTCTCGAAAACACCTGGGTTGGGCGCCACTGCGATCAGCATGTTGATTCGATCGACGGGGAGGAAATGGACGGTAACCGTCTTGTTATCCAGGGAGATGGCTTTGAGGACACCTTCCAAGTCCTTCACCATATCGGAGGGACGGGCGTGCTCAAGTTCGTAGACCCGCACGCGCTGGCTGGTGAACATGTCGCTGTCAAATTGCGCAATCAGGTCCATGAGGCGCTTGATATTGCGGCGGCTGTCCAGAATGAACAGCAGATTCGCGGGAGCGTAAGTGAGGATTTTGGCGTTCTCCCCTTTGAACTCGTCCAGCACTTTGCTCAACTCGTCGACGGTGATGTACTTGAGGAAGACCAGATTGAGCATGATCTGGTCGTCTTCGGGGATGTCGCGGCCCGCCAACTGCTGGATCGGAATGGGCTGGTGCATGGCATCCACCATCTTGAAAACCCGGTATTCCTCACCCTCCTGCTGCAAAGCGTACCCATTGATGCGCAGGATCATGTCCAGCAGGTTGCGCGCGTCCAGGTTCTTGGTTTCCCCGTAGGAGTTGATCGTGACGCTGCCTTGCAGGCCGGGGGCGGAAGGGGGCACCAGGACGATGTGCAACTGGCGCGCTAGGCGGTCGACAACTTCGCCCAATGCGGCGTTTTGTAACGCGAGATCGGCAGCCGAAACCTGTGGCGCGGGCGCCGCCGGAGCGGGCGCTGGCGCGGGAGCCTGGGCGGCAGGGGTTTGCGCCGCCGGGGCCTGAGCCGGCGGAGCTTGCGCAAGCGAGGCACACACGACGCTCAACGACACAATCAGCGATACAATTCGAATTTTCATCATGGTCCTATTTGATTGGCTCCCAGAAGCACGACTTCCCCATCAACCCCTGATTAATCACTTTCCTGTAATTGCCTACGACGGTTCCCGAGGGAGAGCCATCGTCCGGATTCGTGCAGGCGTGGAGGCCTCCGCCCATGTCGTTTCCAACAGTCGGCGGGGTGGGATTTCCCGAGGGCCCGCCGCCGATCGCTACCACGGAGTTCTGCGCCGGCTGCGGAGGCGGGGCGACGCTTTGCTGCGGCTGCCCTGCCTGCGGATCTTTCGGTTTCAAATCGGCCAAGGAACGCTCCACCTGCTGGCCGTCCCAATCGAAGGTGATGTTGTCCTTGTCGAAGGCGACCACCTTGAACTCGCCGATTTTATCGCCCACCGCGTAGCTCTTCTGATCGTTGGCTGTGGCGGAGCTGAGGATGACCACCGGATCGCCCCCGAAATGGATCTGGCCGTAATAATGCGGCAGAGCCGGCATGGGCTTCGGTTCCTCATGCTTCGGCGGCGGAGCGGGAGGCGGCGGGTCGACGATCACGTTGGGGTTGCGATCCTTGGCGAACAGCATCTTCTGCACGGAGTCGATGTATTCCGCGGGAGCCACAGGCGGTACCGGCGCGGGCGCAGGCGGAGCCAGCAGGGTCTGGCCATGACCGTCCTTCAACAGCACCGCGCGCTCATGCGCCTCAGCCGCCAGCCTGCGGGAGCGCAACTGCCAGAGCAGCAATCCGATCAGCGCCAGCAGGGCCAAATTCAGCAATAATACTTTTCTATTCACAGGCGTGCTCCCTGATCCACTGAGGGTTTGTGGGGCGGGCAATCTTGTCGCGCGCCGGTCCAATGGCGGGCGACAAGATCGCCTGCCCCTCTCAATTGCCCGTGCCTCATAATCCTGGTCCCTTCTTCTGCGAGATCAACTTCTCGGGCACCAGCTTGCGAGCGGTGACACCGGTGACCGCCAGCCGCACATTCACGGTCTTCTCTTTGAAATTAGCGGCGGCCACCTGCACCTCACTGGTGGTGAGAAGCTGAGGCTGCCCACCCAGGTCGGCCAGCAGGTTGATCAACTGCTCCATGCGGCATTCGATATTGATGGCGACGGTGGCGGCTCCGTAGGCGTCGCCGAGAGGGGCGATGGCCGCCGGCTCGGTGGACTTGATCTCGATCTGCTGGGCGGCGCAGAGCCTGTGCAGAATCGTCAGCAGCTCGGCCTGCGCCTGCGCGGCGGTCTCGCCGGGGATCAAGCCCGCCTCGCGCTTGGCCAGCTCGGCGGCGACGCTTTTGAGAATTTCTTCCTTGGCCGGAACGGTGGCCGCGGTATCGCGCAGCTTGGCCAGCCGCTTTTCGGCTAACGCGGTGGAATCGGTGGGGGCAACAACCACCACTGTGGAGGTCCCGCTGTTTTGCCACAGAGCCCAGATGCCGGAGAGCGCCAGGCTCACTCCCAGGAACGACAGCGACCGGCGTTCGCGAGTGGTGATGGTCATTTCACGCCCTCGCGAAGGGTCTTGATGCGGAAGCTTTCGCCGCCCGAACGGAACTGCTCGCTTCCGGGCAGTCGGCCAGGCGCCGCTTGAAACTCGGAGGCTTCAAACAGGTGCGAGGAATCGAGCAGCGGAACCAGTTGCGCGGCTTCGGTGGTCTCGCCCCCGAGGATCACCTGTTTGGGCGAGATCTGCATGAAATTGAGCCAGGTGGGCGGAGGCAGGATGCGCGTGAGCTCGGCCAGCACATCCATGTCCGCGCGGGGATGGCGGCGCAGGTCATCCAGGAGCTGGATGCGGCGGCGCAGGGTCTCGACTTGCTTGTCGATGGCGGCGGCTCGCTCAGCCTGAGGATTGATGGCGGCGATGTCGGCCTGCAAGGACCGGAGATACTTGCGGTTTTCGTAGCTGGGAAAAGCAGCCAGCGCGCCAACAAGCAGCAGCGCCAGGGCTCCGAAGGCAACCGAAGGAGCCCAGCGCATACGCGAGCCGGCTTGACGCCTCTCAATGGGTAAAAGATTTAGAGAGAGCGACAGGCGCGGGCAGGCTGAGGAGAGAGCCGCGGCGAAGGAGAGAGCTGTGGCCTCGGAAAGCAATTGGGGTCCGAGGAGCGAAGCGAGAGGGACGGGCTCGGCATCCGGGCGGATGCGCAGCTCGGAGGCGGCCAGTGCTGCGGCGCGCTCGTTTGCTGGATCGAAGCTCGCGGAGAAAACTGGACGCGTGGGACTCTCGCCGTAAAATTCGAGCTCGCCCGCGGAATCGTCGACGGCCAGCAGCTCCGGCGCCGGCTTCGCGCCGAAAAGCCTGAGCGCGGAATAGACGGCGGCCGCCGAGCAGGTGAATCCGCGGACGCGGATTCCGGCTTCTTCAAACGGAGCCGCATAGCGCTCGACAGCATCCTTGCGCGCGACGGCTACCAGAACGGTGGAGGTGCCGGGAAGACGCGTCCAGGTGGAGTACACATCGTCGTCGTTGTAGGGATGCAGGCCGTCCATCTGAAAGCGGACGGCGTTGTCGAGATCCTTATTCGAAACCCCGGGCAACGCGAGAGGGCGCACGATAACGGCGGCGCGCGGAAGAATCACCGTGGCCACGGCCTGGCGCAGTCCCAGCTTGCGTAAAAAAGCCGCGTACTCGGTTCCCCATACTCCGGCGGGCTGATGCGGAAAATCCTCGACGGTCATGGAACCTGCCAGGCGAACGCCGGAAGGCCGCACGCGAGCCGCGGCAATATGCAGGGATTCGGCGCCGCGCGGTCCGGTGATCTGAATGCCGACGCCGCTGCCGAAGGCGATCCACTTCTTCAGCCCGCTCATTGGACGATACCTCCGGCAACAGGAGTGCCGGGAGCGGCTCCGCCAGGAACAACAGGTCCGGTCACTGGGCCGGGAGGAGCGACAGCCAGCTCACTCCAAGCGTCATCGTAGTAGCGCAGCACATGCAGAGGCATCTGGAAGTACGCCCGGCGGTCGAGCAGCTTGACGGTGGCGGCCGAGGTTCGAATAACATCCGACGGAGTTCCGTTGGGAAGGCGCAGGCGCGCAGTGGCACGAAGGGTCCACATCAGGTTGCCGCCGACGGTCAGCCCCGGAGCGGCGATTCCCAGGCTTTGGACTTCACCCATGTTCTTGAAGGGGAGAACGTAGCGGCGCGCCAGAATCTGCGCGATGGCGGCCGGGGCAATACCGATCGCCTCCATCAGCGCCGGGCTGGAGGTGTTGATATCGTAGGGCCCGTGCCCGCCCCATACAGAGAGGCAATCACGCAGTCCGCCGCGGGCATACAAGCGGCCCTCGGAATCATTCGCGAAATTGCCATAGAACAGCTCTGGAGTCATGCCGTGTACCAGTAATAATTCTTCAATCTCTTCAAAGGACGCGTGCCGGGGCCGGAAAGTCGGTCCCATGGCTAAATAGAACGAATCCAAGGGACTACCGCCCGCGGTTGGCGAGCGCCAATCCACAATCGCTTGGGCGATGGAGCGGGCCTGGACGGGATCGCCGCTGACGACGGCGGTGACGCGGTAGAGCTCGTCTTCACTGGCTGTGTTGATGTTAAGTTTGGCAGTTTCCGGAATCAGCTCGACGACCGCGTCTCCGCTAGGGTAGTGCATGAGCATGCGCGAAGTATTGGGCTGCCAGAAGCGCGGAGTGCCGTCGGGATTCACCTGCGTGTAACCGGTCCAGCCCCACAGCATCCACTGAATACCGCGCTCGACAGACCCGCTGGCGAGGTAGTAGGCTCGCAAGCCGTCGGCTGAGCCTGCCGCGCGGCTAGTCTCGGAGCGCACGGTGGAGGAGAGCGCGAAGGCGATGGCGGCGAGTGCTGCGGCGAGCCACAGGACCGCGAGGAGCGCGGAGCCTTTCGACGATTGGATGGATAACCGCTCCCTTACGGTCGCGGCACGGAATCGTGGATTTTTTCCCCATCGCGGACTACGAGAGTCAAGGCGGGCTTGCGCCCCGCCGACGGTGGGGTGGGCGAACGTTTCGCCCGCCTGCCTCTTGCGCAAGGCCAGATGGCAGGCGACAAGATCGCCTGCCCCACCGTCAGCGTTATTGGTCCGCATAGACACCCGTCACCACTAAGCGCGTAATGTGAATGGGCACGTTCAAAGTCAGCATCGGAAGATGCGAGGGGTTGGGATCGAGAGGCATCATCTCCACCCGCACGGCTCGCGGAAGGTCGGGGCGCTGCCAGGTAGGAAGCCATTCCGCTCCGACGGGCGAGTCGGGAACCGGCACGCGATACGCGAAGCGGCAGTATGCCAGCTTACCCGCCATTTCCACTGATTCAGGAGTCACCTGCACCGGCGGAAGAATGCCGCTGACGCACTGCGGGGCTACGCTGGAAGGGCCGGCATAGATGCGCTCATTCATCATCAAGCGCGTCCCGCCGTTGGGATCGGCCGCGGCCACGTATTCGACCACTCTGGGCAATCCGCGCGAACCTTCGGCCAGCGAAGCGCTGCTGACGAACCGCACCGAGGCGGCATCGCCGTTGAAGGCCGCGATCTTGGGACCATCCAGACCGCAGTAGCCCGCCGCTGGGATTATTCCTCCGAATTGACGGTGGAGCGTCTGATCGAGACCCATCGCGCGGCGGTTATCTTCCAACCGGCGATTTACTTTTTCGTAGGCGGAGAGCCCGGTGCGCATGGCCATCAGCAAACCGGTGATGATGGCCGCCACCAGCGTGACCGCGATCATCATTTCGATGAGAGTGAAACCTCGGGTGCGGCGGGCCATGTGGAACGCGCGGGATTTTACAACCAGAGTCGGCGGCGGAGAACCAGGGAGGCGTTCAGAGCCGCGACCGTGAGGGAGCGGTTTACGGCGCATTAATCGGATCTCCCGGCTGCAAAACACCGCGGCGGTATCCTTCGAGCGAGAATTCGTGGCGGGTTTCGCCGTCCATCCACCAGATCTGCAGTTGGATGCGGTCGACCACCCATTGGCCTGTGCCGGCTCCGGGGGCGACTTCGAAGGGTTGAATCACGGCCCGCCAGCCGATGGGCGAGCCTCCGTCGATGGCCGGATCGAAAGTGCCTTGAAGCGGCTGGCCGCGTTGAATCTCGGAGGCCACCAGCAACTCGTCCATCTTCTGCTGCGCCAGCAAAGTGGCCCGGTCATATTGCGAGAGCCGCGCGGCGTTGCGCGTCGAAGCCGACAAACCCTGGAGCAGTCCGGCCACGGCGATGCCCATGATCAATGCGGCGACCAGGACTTCGAGGAGGGTGAAGCCTTGTTGAGCTGCCTTGCGTTTCATGGATTTTCGGCTCATGGATTTTCAACCTCGGAATGCAGCATGCCGGTAACCGGATCGACGATCACCCGGCGCTTGCGCCCTTCCTTGCTTTCGAGCTCGATGACGATGCGCGGCGGCGTTCCTCCGGGATAAAGAAGAAAACGGCGCTGCCCAGTGAGAGCGGCGTCGCTGCCCGCGGCCTGGCTGACGGAGGCGATGCGAATGGGCTGATCAAGCGCCAGCGTGCGGTTCAGAGAAAGGTCCTGGGAACGCGCCGAGATTGCATTTTCCTGCGGCGAGATACGGATTTCGACTACTTGTTGCACTCGGTCGGCCCGGTCCAGCGCGAGATTGAGCAGAGCCATCACGCGATCGGAGGCGGAACGGAGGCGCAACGAATCGAGACCCGCTGAAGCGGTGGGGTAGCTGACTGCGGCGATCACGGCGATGAGGATCATCACGATGAGCAGCTCCAGCAGAGTGACGCCGCGTTGAAACAAGTGTAGACGGATTTGATTACGGGAGCGCGGCACTACTTACTGTTGGACCAACTCTGGATGTCGGCGCTATTGCCTTCGCCCCCCGCCTGACCGTCGGCGCCCAGCGAGATGAGATCGGGCTCATCGCCATGATCGCCGGGATACTTGTAGAGATACGGGTGAGCCCACGGGTCCATGGGGACTTCCTTGGGCAGATACGGCCCGGCCCACTGATCGACACCGTCGGGTTTGACGCGCAACGCTTGCAGACCTTGATCCGTGGTCGGGAAGTTGCCCGTGTCGAGCTTGTAGGACCCCAGAGCGGTCATGAAGGAATCGATCTGGGATCGCGCGGCCGTGCGTTTGGCGTCGTCGGCGTGGCGGAACAGGTTGACTCCGACGATTCCGACAAACAGACCCATGATCACGACCACCACCAGCATTTCGATGAGGGTGACGCCGCGTTGCGATTGTTTTCGTTTGTGAAGTGTAGGTTTCATATGTTTACGTCGTTAATGCTCGAGATAGCGAGCAGCAGGCTGAGAATCAGGCTACCGATGAGGATGCCCATCGTCAAAATGATCATTGGTTCAAACAGCGAAGTGAAGCGGCGGATGGCCGTGCGCGTTTCGTTTTCGTAGATATCGGCCATGCGGTAAAACATGGCGTCCAAGCGGCCGGTCTCTTCGCCCACTGCGAGCAAATGCCCGGCCAGGGCGGGGAAAGCTCCGGTGCGCTGCAAGGGTGTGGCGATGCCTTCGCCGCGCTTGACACCTTGGGAAACGGCCTCGAGCGATCCCGCCATCCGCTGGTTATTGAGAATGCCTCGCGCGATGCCGATGGAGGAAACCAGGGGCACGCTGGAGGAGACCAGAGTCCCCATGGCTCGCGCAAATCGGGACGTTTCGGCCTTGCGGATCGCGTCGCCAAGCAAGGGAAGGCGCAGCCGCAGAGAGTCCCACCACAGGCGTCCGGCGGCGGTCTTGATGTATGTGTAGAACGCAACGGCTAGCACGGCCATCGTGATGAAGAAGGGCAGCCACCAATCCTGCACGATCTGGCTGGCCTGCATCATCAGCAAAGTGGGCGCAGGAATCTTCATGTGCGGATCGGAGAAGATGGCGGCGAAGCGCGGGACCACAAAATTCAGCAGGATGAAGACCGAGGCGATGCCCACCAGGCTGAGCAGAATTGGATAGATCATGGAGCTGACGATGTAGGCTCGGAGGTCATCGCGGGTGCGCTCAAACTCAGCCAGCCGCTCAAAAATCAGGGCGAGTGACCCGGAGGCTTCCCCGGCGCGCACCATGTTCACATACAGCTCAGAGAAATGCGTGGGATGGGCGGCGAGGCTGTCGGCCAGCGATTTTCCGCCTTTGAGGATGCGGAGAACGTCGGTCATCAAGGCTCGGAAGCTGGCGCGTTCGGTGAGCTCGGCTGTGATCGAAAGGGCGCGGTCGAGAGGGACTCCGGCGTTGAGGAGCGTCGAGATTTCGCCTGTAAAGAAAAGGACGTCGCGGCGTTTGCCTCGGTCGAGCGCGGGGAGGCTGATTTTGAATCCGGTTTTCTTGGCTGCGGCGTTAGAGCTTACCTGGACTGGGATGAGGCCTTGGCGGCGCAGCTCGGAGGCGACGGAGCGCTCGGAATCGGCGGTGAGAGTGCCGGTGCGGACCTTTCCGTCGGAGGCGATGGCTTTGAAGAAATATGCCGAGGCCATGGCTAGAGAGTCCCCCGGTCGCCCGAAGCAGTAAAGTGCCACATTCCGAGCCGTGACCAGAGGGAGCGGTCTTCCGAATATGAGGAAAACCGCTCCCTTTGGTCGCGGCTCAGAGTCGGCGATAGCGGTCGAGTCGGCGATAGCGGTCGGATCGCTGCGGACGATCGACACGGCGCTTGCGGTCGAATCGGCGCGGGGGGTCGGCGCGGTGTTGAGGATCGCAGGCGTGGACGAGACGGCATTAGAATTCCTGGGTCACGCGGGTGACTTCCTCTGATGTGGTGATGCCGCGGCGGACCTTCAGCCAGCCGTCCTCCCGTAAATTACGCATGCCATCGCGGCGCGCCGCGGCGGTCAGCTTGGACGCGTCCTCATTACGCATGATGATGGCGCGAATGTCTTCGGTCAGCTCCATCATTTCGAATATCCCGAGGCGGCCACGGAATCCGGTTTGAAAGCACTTTTCGCAACCCGCGCCGCGCCAGGTGGGGATGGTGTCGCCGTCTGGCGTGATGGCTGTATGGGAGGGAATTTTGCAATCCGGACAGATCACGCGAACCAGGCGCTGCGCGAGAACCGCGACCAACGAAGACGTGATCAGGTAATTCTCGACGCCCATGTCGGTCAAGCGCGAAATGGCGCTGGGTGCGTCGTTGGTGTGCAAAGTAGAGTAGACGAAATGTCCGGTGAGCGCGGAGCGAATGGCGATATCGGCAGTCTCGCGGTCGCGGATTTCGCCCACCATGATGACGTCGGGATCCTGGCGCACGATGTGCCGCAAGCCTTGCGCAAAGGTGAGTCCAATCTGCGGATTCACATGGATCTGGTTGATGCCGTCCATCTGATATTCGACCGGATCCTCAATGGTGATGATCTTCTTGCTGCTCTGGTTGATGCGCTTGAGGGCGGAATAAAGTGTCGTGGACTTCCCGCTGCCGGTGGGGCCGGTGACCAGAAAGATTCCGTGCGGTAGGGAGGTGTAATATTCCATGCGCGCGAGCATGTGCTCGTCGAAGCCCAGACGTTCCAGGTCGTAAAAATCGCCCGCGGAACGATCGAGCAGACGCATGACGACGCTTTCGCCGTAGAGCGTCGGCAGAGTCGAGACGCGTAGATCAACTTCACGGCCAATGGTTTTGATTTTGATGCGGCCGTCTTGAGGCAGGCGGCGCTCCGCGATATTCAGGCGAGCCATCAGCTTCACGCGGCTGATGATGGCCGCTTTCATTTCGCGCGGCGGAGGGTCCTGATTCACCAGCACTCCGTCGATGCGGTAGCGGATGCGGAACTCTTTTTCGAACGGCTCGACGTGAATGTCGCTGGCGCGCTTCTCCACGGCCAGGGCGATCATGGCGTTGACCAGGCGGATGACCGGAGCCTCGCTGGCCATGTCGCGGAGGTGCTCCAGATCCTCCGAGTCGGTGGTCTGCATGGCCACTTCGGTTTCGTTCTTGGCGCTCTGGCCGTAATAGCGGTCGATGGCGTCGATGATTTCCTGCTCCGGGGCGATGCCGGGCAGCACCGTGAGATTGGTGCAGGAGGTCACGGTGGAGCGGGTTTCGAAATCCAGGGGATCGGCCATCGCCAGCGTGACGGTGTGATCGTGAAGGGCCACGGGAAAGCAGCGAAACTGGCGCAGGAAGCGCGGCGAAAGCGTTTCAAGCTCAGTGGAGACGGCGGGAGGTCCGTCGATGGAGAGCACCGGAACTTGCAGTTGTTCGGCGAGAGCGCTCAGGATATCGCGGTGGGCGACGAAGCCGAGATCGACCAGGATTTTGCCGATTTTGTCGCCGCGCTCACGCTGGAGGTCGAGGGCGCGGTCGAGGTCCTCCTGAGTAAGTTGCCGACGCTCAATGAGGATCTCGCCGAGGCGCATTGGGTTAGCCGACCGCTCCCTCTGGTCGCGGCTCTGTAAGGCGCTGTGGGTACGCAGCGCCGATTCTGAGCCGTGACCGGAGGGAGCGGTTGAGCAGCATATTGTGAAGGAAACTAATTCCGCTCCGAGACGTGCACGGCGGCGTCGAGGCCCACGCCGTTGGCGCGCTTCACGTCCAGCAGCTTGCGGCGGCTGGATTGGACTAACAGCTCAGCCGGATAACCGCTGCCATCTTCCCAGCTATAGCGGAGCAGATCGACCTCGATCACAACCTGCTCGTCCAAAGGTACGGGATCGAGAGTCGCTGCGGCGTCCACCAGCGCCAGCGACAACGTCTTCTGGAGCTGCGGCATGCGATCGATCTTCTTTTGCTTGACCTGATTCTTCATCTGCGGGGTCAGGGTGGGGGTCATGAGGCCAACCCCATCGTTCGCTATATTCATCTCCAACGTGAACACAGCGCCGTAGCCGTCCAGGTACAATCCGCGGGCGTGGGAAGTAAGGGCCATCGGCGTATCCGCCGCCCAGAGCCTGGAAAGCCGCTCATTCAGGTTATCTTCCACGGACCGCATGACCGCGCGGCTGACGCGCGCAGGAGTATCGGCGACCGTGCCGGCGGAGGCGCCGATCACAGCCAGAGTCACCACAAGAAGGGAGGGAACTGCAATCATTTTTTTCATTGGCGCTTCAATCCTTTGGCTTCCATATACATTTCGGAATAACGGCTGTCATTGAGAGTTGTGGCCCGGTAAATCTGTTCGGCGTCGTTGGCCTGGACGATGGCCACGGCCTTGGCGACCTCACTGTCGATCTGGGCGTTGATGACGGCTGGATCGGCGGCGGGACGGGCAAACGCGTGCACCAGAATCGCTCCGGCGATGACGCACGCCGCGGCGAAATTGGGGCTCCAGAAGGAGCGGAAGGCGCGCTTGTACCAGCTCGGCTCGAAGATCTGGTCGGAGACGAAGGCGATGCGGCGGGGAATTTCCTCCTCGCGCAGGGTCGACATGGCATCGAGGGTCAGGCGGTTGCCGGCCAGTTCCTCGCGGCAGTTGGAGCAGGCGGCGGCGTGGGCCTCAGCCTCGCGGCGCTCAGGCGCGTTCATCTCGCCAAAAGCGTAGGCTTTCCAGTCGTAGTTTTCACAGGTCATGATTCACCTCGAATAACGCTGGGGGCCAAGGCGGCCTTGAGCAGATCCAGCGCCGTGTACAGACGGGACTTGACGGTGGAGACCGGACAGCCCAGAATCTCCGCCATCTCGTCAAACTTGAAACCTTGATAGACCTTCAGGAGGACGGCGTCGCGCTGATCGTCGTTAAGCACCTTGAGGGCGCTTTCGACGGCGAGGGACAGTTCCATTGGCAGCAATCGGCCGCCAGTGTGCTCCGGGCGTTCCATGGGAAGCTCGGCTTCCGGCCGCTTCCGCCTTAATAAGGAGAAGGCTTCGTTGTGGGCGATGCGGAAGAGCCAACCGGCGAATTTCTCCGCGGCGTCCAGCTTCGGCAGGTTTTGGTAGGCCTTCAAAAATACCTCTTGGCTGACGTCGAGCGCATCTTCGCGGTTGGACAGCAAGCGCAGCAGATAGTTGAAGATACGCTTCTCCCACCGGGACACGAGGAGGTTGAAGGCCTCCACATCTCCCCGCCGCGCTTTGGCGATCAGGTCGCGATCCTCAACTTCCCGGAAGATCACAGATTTACTCCACTCGTAATACAGCCTCGCAGGTAAAGACGCCGCCGGCGTTGAAAAAGTCTGCCGGGGCTTCTTTTCCGACTATAGCGCCGGTTTGGCGCAATAGAGCCAGCGCAGGGCCGGCTCGGCACTGCAAAGAATCAGGAACGCCGCAAGCATGCGCCGAGCCAAGCTCCGTTGTGCGGGCGAGTTCCTCCAAAGTGGCATAATGCGAGTGAGGCGCGTATGAGCACTAAGATCCTGATGGATGTCGAGGAATACCTGCGAACCAGTTTCGAAGGCTCGGATTGCGAGTACCTCGACGGCGAGATCGTGGAGAGGAATATGGGCGAATTGCCGCATGGCGACGTGCAACTAACCCTGGCTCGCTTGCTGTGGCAGCTGCGGAAGACGCTTGGCATACGCGTCGTGACAGGGATTCGCGTTCAGATTAGCGCGAGGCGATTTCGGGTCGCTGACATTGCCGTCTGGCGCGACGACAACATCGGAACTGGGATTCCGAACGTCGCACCGTTCCTAGTGGTCGAAATCCTTTCTCCCGAGGACCGGATGGTGCGGGTATTGGTTAAAATCCAGGAGTATTTATCAATCGGAGTCGACTATGTGTGGGTGATCGACCCTGAGGAAAAGGCCGCGCTGCGCTTCTCGCAAAAGCACCCGGAGGGTTGTGCGGTGACGATGCTGCGGACTGAGAATCCGGACATCGAAATCCCTCTGGAAAGCGCCTTCGATCTGGATTCCTAGGGATTTGTGAGCTATCCGGATTCGGTTCAATTTCTCTACACGCTGGGGAACGAGATCAAGACGGCCAAACTGGGCCTGGAACGGATTCGGACTGTGCTCTCGGCCCTGGGCGATCCGCAGAAGTCGTTTCGCTCGGTGCATGTGGCCGGGACGAATGGCAAAGGGTCGACGTGCGCCATGATCGAGGCGGCATTGCGCTCGACGGGAGTCCGCACGGGGCTGTTCACGTCGCCGCACTTGGTGGAACCGACGGAGCGGATTCAGATCGAGGGGATTCCGGTCACCCAGGGGCAGTTTCAACGGGCGTTTGAGGTGGTTCACGAGACCGCAGGAAAGCTCGATTTGGACTGCCATCCCACGTATTTTGAGACGGTTACGGCGATGGCGTTCTGGCTGTTTCGGGGGCTGGGAGTGGAGACGGCAGTGATCGAGACGGGGCTCGGCGGGCGGTTGGATGCGACCAATGTGATCGAGCCTATCTTGACTGTGATCACGCCCATCGATTTCGACCACGAGGCGTATTTGGGGCATACGATTGAGGCGATTGCGGGTGAAAAGGCCGGGATTCTGAAGGCGGGGGTTCCGGCGGTTTTCGCTCGGCAGAGGCAGGAGGCGAAGGCTGTGCTGGAAGCTCGGGCTCGGGAGCTGGGAATACGCGTGGCTCGGGCCGAGGATTTTGAGATTCGAGATTTGGAGATCTACGCAAGAGGGTCGCGATTCAATGGGTTGACGTGTCCATTGGCCGGGGAACATCAAGTTGATAATGCGGTCACGGCGGTGCTGGCTCTGCGGGAGTTGGGCGTGGCTCCGGAAGGGATTGCGGATGCTAGTTGGCCGGGTAGGCTGGAATTTGTTTCGCCCAACCCGGATGTGATTCTGGACGGCGCGCATAATCCGGCGGGGGCGCGGGCGCTGGCTCGGTATTTGACGCGGTTTTATGCGGGGCAAAAGATCTGGATGATTTTTGGAGCCATGCGCGATAAGGCGATCGAGGAGGTTGCGGAGATTCTGTTCCCGATGGCGGGCGAACTGATCTTGACGGCTCCGGATTCCACGCGGGCGATTCGGCCGGAAGCACTGGTTGAGCTGGCCGGACGGGGGCGGTGCGCGGAGAATCTCGAGGCCGCACTGGAGATTGTTCGTGCCGAGGCCGATAGCGACGATGTGGTGGTGATCACGGGTTCACTTTTTTTGATCGGAGAGGCGCGGCGTGCGTATTCTAGATGTAGAGGTCAGTTGTGGGACTCCGTCGTTTCTTAGTTGGGATCATCGTTTTTACTGCCAGCGCCTTCGCCAAAGACCTGCCGAAGTTTTCGCTTGTGGATACGGTTGGCGCAACGCACACGGACGCGGAATTTAAGGGCGCCGAAGTGGTGCTGTTCTTCATCACCACGGATTGCCCCATCAGCAATGGCTATGTACCGGAAATGAACCGCATCGCCAAGGATTACGGCTCGCGCGGCGTGCGGTTTTACGGGGTGATGACGGACACCAGTGTGCCGGTCGCGGATGTTCGCAAACACGTGAAGGATTTTGGGTACGTGTTTCCGGTGCTGCTGGACCCTACGCAGGTTCTGGTGAAATTTACGAATGCGGATACGAATCCGGAGACGGCGGTGATTGCTCCGCATGGAGGGATGACTTATCTGGGGCGCATCGACAATAAGGTCGCGGGATTTGGGACGCAGCGTCCGGATGCCACGGAGCACGATCTGCGAGACGCGATTCAGGCGACGCTGGCGGGGAAACCGGTGGCGAAAGCTGTGACGACTCCCATCGGGTGTTCGATTGTGCGTGTGAATTAGGGATGGTTTCTTCGATGAGTAAGATCTTGTTGATCGGAATCGCAGGGGCGATGGCCGCAGTGGCGGCTCCGCCGACGTTTAATCACGATATCGCTCCGATTCTTTACAAGAATTGCGCGACCTGCCATCGGCCGGGCGAGGTGGCTCCGTTTTCATTGCTGACGTATCAGGATGCGGCTAAGCGCGCGAAGCAGATCGCCACGGTGACGCATAGCCGGTTTATGCCGCCTTGGAAAGCCGAGCCTGGATATGGGGACTTTCAAAATGCCCGGCGGTTGACGGATGAGCAGATCGCGATGCTCGCGGATTGGGCGGCGAATGGAGCTCCGGAGGGCGATGCGTCTGAGAAGCCGGCGCCTCCCGTGTTTACGGAAGGATGGCAGGCGGGGAAACCGGACCAGGTGTTCACGCTGCCGCAAAAGTATTCGCTGGCGGCGGATGGAGGGGATCAATATCGCTGCTTCGTGGTCCCGATGAACCTGGATCACGACGTGTACGTGAAGAGCTTCGAATTCCGGCCGGAGAACCGGCGCATCGTGCACCATGCCATCATCTTTACGGATCCGACGGGAGCGGCGCGTAAGCTGGTTCGCAACGGAAATAGCTATCCATGTTTTGGAGGACCGGGATTTGGACCAACGGGATTGGTGGGCGGATGGGCTCCGGGTGGATCGCCCAGCGTGTTTCAGAAGGGGATGGATTTGACGATCGCCAAGGGAACTGACCTGGTGTTGCAGATCCACTATCATCCGTCGGGAAAGCCGGAAGACGATCAGTCGTCGCTGGGTATGACGTTTGGCGAAGCTCCGACGATTGGGCGCGGGTTGGTGCTGATGAATTCGCGGGCAATCAACATTCCCGCCGGGGAATCGCACTACGTGGTGAAGACCGGCGTGACGCTTCCGCAGGATGTGGAGGTGCTGGGCATTACTCCGCACGCGCATTACCTGGCGAAGGACATGAAGATCGACGCGCATTTGCCGGATGGCTCGGTGACGCACATGATCTGGATCAAGGATTGGGATTTCAACTGGCAGGGGCAGTATCGGTATTCGACGCCGGTGAAGCTTCCGAAAGGGACTCGGGTGGAGTTGGAATACACCTACGATAATTCTTCGGCGAATCTGCGCAATCCGTCGAATCCGCCGGTACCGGTGCATTGGGGCGAGCAGACAACGAATGAAATGGCAGTGGCGTTCATGAGCGTCAAGCTGGCTTCGATGGCGGATCAGCCGATTTTTCAACGGCAGATAGGGCTGGAGATGATCGATGAATTTTTATCGCAGGCGGAAAACGTGACCGATCTGCCGGACGACATAGCCCCTGAGACGCGGGCTCGGCTGGCGCTGGCGATCGGGCTGTTCGATCGCAATCATGACGGCAAGCTGGACGCTGACGAACGCAAGGCGCTGATGGATTTTCTGCGGGCGCGGGCTCAGTAGCCGGTTGATGGCCAAGCTCTGGAGCCTGGTAGTCGTCCTTCCGCTGATTCTTATTTCTACGTTGCTCTTCGGGCTGGTGAGCCTTGCGATTTCACTGTTCGGAACGCGGACCGCGCCTTTGCAGATCGCGGTGGCGCGATTCTGGTCGCGAGTGATCCTGTTTTTCGCGGGCGTGAAAGTTGAAGTGGAAGGGCGGGAGCGGCTGTGCGCCAAGGGGCCGTATGTGTTCGTCTCGAATCATTTAAGCTTCATCGACACGCCTGTGGTTTTGGCGAGCATCCCCCGGCAGTTTCGATTCCTGGCGAAAGAGGAACTGTTCCGGTGGTGGCCTTGGCTGCCTATCGCGTGGCATTTGAAAACAGCGGGTCACGTTCCGGTGCCGATTGACGATGCAAGGGCGTCAGTGCGGGCGCTGAACAAGACGGCCAAGCTGATCGAAGCTGACGGGACCTCGGTTTTCTTTTTTGCGGAAGGCGGGCGGAGCGCGGACGGAACACTGGGCGAGTTCAAGCACGGCGCCGCGTATATCGCGATCAAGGCGCGGGCGCCGATGGTTCCCCTGGCGCTGATGGGTCCGGACAAGATTCTCCCCATGGGATCGAATGTGATTCGCGGCGGACGTGTGCGGCTGCGGATCGGGGAGCCGATTCCGACCGACGGGATGACGATGAAGGATCGGGGAACGCTGACGGACGCGGCTCGCGAGCAGACGACGCGAATGTTGAGTTAATCGGGTCGCCGACCTAAGCAACAGCCCGCAAAACGGAGCCTGGGTCGCAGCCCGGAACCGAGCTGTCACTTTCGGAGTTGAGGGACGCGACCGGCCCTTTGCGGGCTAGTTAGAATTTCAAAGACCAAGGCCTTGGTTTAAAACATTCAAAGGGCCCCACGCCGGCTTGATCACCTTCAAGACGGAAAAGAACCGATGTACCTCACCGGCAAGACCCATCGTGTGACGGTCGCACGGGTTGCTCTCGAGAACTCCTCCGCGCTAGCGTGGCCCGGAACCGATGAGGGAACCGAACTCTTGATTCAAAATTACACGAGAGTTGTTCGGATGGGGTTGAGGGAAAACGCTAAATAGCGGAGGGCGCGGCGAATAGAGTTCGCAGATTTAGTGTTTCTTCTTTCCGAAGAGACCGCCCGGAACATCCTTCGCCTTCGACGGATCCTTAATCTTGTCGTCGGCGATGCTTTTCATATCGGGCTTGAAAGACGGCGATGTGAGGTGCGTTGGGGAGGATTTGGCTTAATTTTTGGAGTCAGCCCACGCTCTATGAGCTTCGCGCTACCGTACCAAGCTTTAAGAGCCGGGGATCCCAGCCGCTTGCTTATGTATCTCGATCAGTTGCGTAGCCAGAAGCGACGACATCAGGCTCTCCATCTGACTGACATCCAGCGTACCGGTAATCCATGATTGATCTGCATGGTGGAGCGCGTCGTAGTACGGATCGCGGTCTTCCACGATCAGATCTGGTATCGTTTTCGCGCCTGGCAGGATGAATCCCAATCGAGCGCACATTATCAGATATGAGACCGCTCTGGCGGTTCTGCCATTGCCGCCAAAAAATGGATGAATCCAGTTCAACCGCCACATCAGATAAGACGACAAGTGAAGGGCTGGCTTGCTCCAATTGGAATTGACGTATTCGCACATGTCCCGCACCAATTTGGGAACGTCTTTGTGCTCTGGAGGATGGTGCTTTTCGTCCGACAGGCTCACAGGGCCATCACGCAAGCAGCCGGCGCACGTATAAATTTGATTGATCGCTAGCCGGTGCAGCTCGCATAGGATGGCAGTATCCAACTTCAAATGCTCGTGTTTCCAACACTCGGCGTAATCGAGGACCGCCAGAAACTGCACGGCTCCATTCCTAACCTCCAATCGACGCTTATCATCGGCGTCGGCGTAGATTGGCAGCCCGATCACATGGAAGCGCCGTTATTGATGAGCGTACCGAGTGGGTTGGCTATTAAGGTTTTTCACGGCGGTATCTACATCCTCCCGCGTGATTGAAGAGTTTTCCAGGTGCGTGTTCCCATAAGTGAAACTTCGCACTTGGGCTTGGTGCTCTTCTGGCGTGATCTTGTGCTTGCGTGCTAGTTCTATTAATTTCTGGAGGTTCTGGTCCATGGTGATGCTCCTTTTCGCCCCCAGGTCTTTCGCTTTGAACCAGTCCCCGTACAACTGGCTATAGTGGTTTCCGCGCCGAATCGATCTGTGACCCAAGTGTAACTCTGCCAGTCCGAATATATGGCATCCTTGCCTATCTGTCAACCTTAAAATAGCATATCTCGCTATAGATCAATGAGATACCTACTCAAGTGAGGTTTAATTTTCCCAGAAAATTCCCTTCCTCTTCGCCTTCAACAGTTTGGAGCCGAAAGCTACTGTAGGAGTTCGGCAAGCTACCTCCACGTGGCGATGCTAGCTTCCAAGACGTAAATGGGATTTGTGGATGCGGTCGAGTTGTAGCGGGCGAGGTGCGCCCGGCCAGATGGGATCGAGCAATCGCCTTGCTGGTTTTCGTCAAGCACATTTCGTTCTCCCAGCTACCCAAGAGGTCGGCGAGGACGTCGGCCGCTTAGCCCCGGCGGTCTTTGGCGGCCATTAGCTCGTTGATGTTGATGAGCTCGGTGGGGTAGTTGCCGGTGTAGCAGGCGTAGCAGTAGTCGTGATTGTAGTCGGAGACGGCTTCGCGGAGGCCTCGGAGCGAGAGATAGGCGACCGAATCGGCTTCGACGAAGCGGCGGATCTGCTCGACGGAGTTGTTGGCGGCGATCAGCTCGGCTGGGACTGGGGTATCGACTCCGTAGAAGCACGGTGAAATTGTCGGCGGGCAGGAGATTCTTACGTGAACTTCGCGGGCTCCGGCGCTGCGGACCATGCGGACGATTTTGCGGGAGGTGGTGCCTCGGACGATGGAATCGTCAACCAGGATCACTCGCTTGCCTTCGAGGAGATGGCGGATGGGGTTGAGCTTGAGCTTGACTCCGAAATCGCGGATGGCTTGGGAGGGTTCGATGAACGTTCGGCCTACGTAATGGTTGCGGATGAGCGCCTGGCGAAAGGGAATGCCGGCTTCAGAGGCGTAGCCGATCGCCGCCGCCGTGCCGGAATCGGGAACCGGGACGACTACATCGGCATCGACAGGGTGTTCCCGGGCAAGAAGACGGCCCAGATTTTCGCGCGATTCCTGGACTGCGCGGCCGAAGACCATGGAATCGGGCCGCGAAAAATAGACATGTTCAAAGACGCAATGGGCGTGATCGCGGATGGGAGCGTAGCGCTCGCGAGTCATGCCTTCGGGGCCGACGATGATCATCTCGCCGGGCTCGACGTCACCCAGGTAGACGGCGTTAATGAGATCGAAGGCGCAGGTTTCAGAAGCGAAGACGTAGCAGGTGTAGCCGCCGGAAAGCTCCATTTGTCCGAAGGCGAGAGGGCGGAAGCCGTGCGGGTCGCGGGCGACGATGACTCGATCCTCGGCAAGAAAGACTAGCGAAAACGCGCCTTCAAGCTGGAGCAAGGCGTCGCGCAGGGCTCCGGCGAGCGTGCGCTCGCGCGAATGAGCGACCAGGTGCAGAATGACTTCGGAATCGCTGGAGGCCTGGAAGATTGCGCCTTCACGTTCCAGATCCTTGCGGAGCTCGGCGGCGTTGGTGATGTTGCCGTTGTGGGCTACCGCGATGCGGCCTTTATTACACGACACGGAGAACGGCTGGGCGTTGAGCAGGACGGAGTCGCCGGCGGTGGCGTAGCGGGTGTGGCCGATGGCTATTTCTCCGGGCAGGCTGCCCAGGACTTCGGGGGTGAAGAGGTCGGCGACACGGCCCATGCCTCGGAAATTGTGAACCTGGCGGCCGTCGCTGGAGACGATGCCGGCGCTTTCCTGGCCGCGATGCTGGAGCGCGTATAAACCTAGATAAGTGATGTTGGAAGCTTCGGGATGGCCGTAGACGGCGAAGACTCCGCATTCTTCGTGTAATTTGTCGAAGGGGACTTCGGCGGAATCGTCGATCAGAAGGTCTTCGGGGTTCTTTTCTTCGGCGTTATTGTCAGGCATAGGCTGGCGCGAGCAAATCTTCGAGAGCGTTCTCCCAAACCTCGCGGAGCCGATCGATGGGGGCATCCACCCATGTAGCCGAGTGGTGATCGATTCGTAACCGCTCCTTCATTGTAGCGCCTATGCGAGGGCAATCGACATTGTGACGGCGGGCTATTTCCTTCACCGCGTCGGGTTGGAGCGATGAGATAAGGATGCGCGAGGGGCCTTCATGGAACAGGGCGAATTCGGAACGGAGGTCGCCTTCCAGGGTCACGTGCGCTCCGATGCCGCCGTTGGAGCAATCGGCCAGCGCGACGGCTAGGCCTCCATCGGAAAGATCGTGGGTGGACTCGGCCAGGCCCGCTTCGACGATTTCACGGATGGCTGCCTGGACGCGTTTTTCGTAGTCCATGTTCAATGCGGGCGGCAATCCCCACATTTGGTTTAAAACAACTTTGGCGTATTGCGTGCCGCCGAAGCGGGTGGCATCGGTTGAGCCGAATCCGCCGAGGAGAAGGACGGTTCGGCCTTCGTGCTTGAAGGGAATGGTGACGGGAGGAGCGGTTTTCAGCAGGCCGACGATGCCGAGGACTGGCGTGGGCCAGATGGATTCGCCCAGCGTTTCGTTATACAGGCTGACGTTGCCGCCGGTGATGGGTGTTTCGAAGAAGCGGCACGCCTCGCCGATGCCTTCGATGGCTTCGACGATTTGGGCCATGATTTCGGGCCGCTCGGGATTGCCGAAGTTGAGATTGTTGGTGGCGGCGACCGGGAGCGCTCCGACGGTGGAGAGATTGCGGCAGCACTCGGCGACCAAGAGGCGCGCGCCTTCGCGCGGGTCGAGCGAGCAGTAACGGCTATTGCCGTCGACGGACATCGCGATGCTGGTTCCGGTTTCTTTAATGCGCACGATGGCGGCATCGCCGCCCGGCCCCGCGATCGTGTTGGTGCGCACGGAATGGTCGTATTGCTGCCAGATCCAGCGCTTGGAACAGACGTCGGCGGAGGCTAGGATTTTGAGCAGGTCGGCGGTGAGGTCGCAGGGAACGGGGATCCCCGGAGGCTCCATGGGAGCGGTCCGGAAGGGCGCTACATTGTGCGGCCGATCGTACAGAGGGGCTTCATCGGCCAGCTCGCGATTAGGGATTTCGGCGACAACCGCGCCGTTATGCTTGACTCGCAGCATGCCGTCGTTGGTGACGCGGCCGATGGTGACGGCGTCGAGATTCCACTTCTTAAACACGGCGAAGACTTCGGCCTCGCGGCCGGCGTCGGCGACCATGAGCATGCGCTCCTGCGATTCGGAGAGCATCATTTCATACGCTGTCATGCCGGTTTCGCGCTGGGGGACTAGGCTGAGATCGATTTCGACTCCGGTTCCGGCGCGGCTGCCCATTTCGCAGGAGGAAGATGTGAGGCCAGCGGCGCCCATGTCCTGGATGCCGACGACGGCTCCGGTGTGCATGGCTTCGAGGCAGGCTTCGAGCAGGAGCTTCTCCATGAACGGATCGCCGACCTGGACGTTGGGGCGCTTTTCCTTGGATTCCTCGGTGAATACGGCGGAGGCCATAGATGCGCCGTGAATGCCGTCGCGGCCGGTTTTGGCTCCGACGTAGATGACGGGATTGCCGACGCCGGTGGCTCGGCCAAAGAACATTTCATCGTGGCGGAAGATGCCTAGGGCGAAGACGTTGACGAGCGGATTGCCGTTGTAGCAGGTCTCGAAAGCGCATTCGCCGCCGACGGTGGGGACTCCGAAACAGTTGCCGTAATGCGCGATGCCTCCGACGACGCCTTCGAGGATTCTACGATTGCGATCGCCGCAGGCGGGGTCGTCGAGGGGGCCGAAACGGATGGAATCGAGCACGGCGATGGGGCGCGCGCCCATGGTGAAGATATCGCGCAGGATGCCGCCGACGCCGGTGGCTGCGCCCTGGAACGGCTCGATGAAACTGGGGTGGTTGTGGGATTCGATCTTGAAGGCGATGGCGTAGCCTTTGCCGTCGGCGCCTAGGCCGATGTCGATGATGCCGGCGTTTTCGCCGGGGCCGACGAGGACTCGGGGGCTTTTGGTGGGGAGCTTCTTGAGATGGAGGCGGGAGCTTTTGTAGGAGCAATGCTCGCTCCACATGACGGTGAAAATGCCGACCTCGGTTTCATTGGGTTCGCGACCGAGGATGAAGCGGACTTTGTCGAGTTCCGAATCGGTGAGCTGGCTCATACGGCGAGGCGGTCCTGCGGAGATTTCATGGGGAAATTCCAGTTTAGCAAAGGCGAGTCGGCGGCCTGAGTTAACGGGAGGAGCGCAAGATCTGGCCAGCTCCGCGAACGGCGTCCTCGTCGATCACGAGGGAGTCGCGGGCGGGCTCCTGCTTCAGGGCCTTGCACATTTCTGTTAACTGATCGCGCGCGGCATTGAGACGCTTCTGCGCTTCCACTTCGCCCTTTCGATCCGGATGGTGGGTCAAGCTCATTTGACGGAAGCCCTTGGTGACGATGTCTTTCGCGAGCTCCTGGACGGTGGGGATATGCGGGTGAATTGCGCCGCCTTGGGCTCGTCTTGCGAGCTCTTGATGGACGGCAATGGTGGTCAGCAGCATGTAGCTATCGCCGGGGTCATGCTTTTCGGCGTCGAGAGGGAAACGGTCCCGAAGGGCTGCCAGGAATGGGTCGGGGACTTCCCTGAGAGCGTAGCCGGCGTACTCACCGTAACCGATTTCTATGCGGCGCATGGAAGTTGAAGCATCGTGTGGTTCGCGAAGCTACTCAAATTCCTGATCGTCAGTTGTCTAAAGATTCGTTAGTAGGGGGGGGCGTTCGGGCGCTCAGCATGCACGATCTCAGCCGTGTCGGCGGGCTGGGGCAGATGCCTTTCCTGGTATTCCACCGGGATCAACCGAAATACAGAGGCAGGTTCTTCGTGGGCCTATTCGCGCGACCTTGTAATCGTCGAAGCCCACTGAGTAATATTGTACGCTGGCATATAAAAGCCACGGATGAGGTGTTTGCTTGGTCGATCTTAATTATTTACGCCGGCATTATGCGTCGCTTTCGGATGACGGGCTGCTGGCGATCGATGCGACGGAATTGGTGGACGCGGCTCGCCGGATCTACGACGAAGAAATCGCAGCGAGGGGGCTGGAGCGGGAGGAAGAAGAGGGCGGCGACGATCCGGAGATCGAGGCCGCGCCGGGCGATGTGGACCGCGAGTCTACCGAAGAGACGGACGGCGAGCCTGATTGGCTAGGCGACGCCACGGTCGCGGCAACCTTCGCTGTTCGTGCGGGAACGAATTCCGAAGACTACGCCGTGGAAGCGCGGGATGCTTTGGAGGCGGCCGGAATCGAGTGTCATTTATCGAGGATCAAGATCGAGCCTCCGCAGGATCCGCAGCCGCGCGAGGAACTCCGCCTCATGATCCCCAGCAAGCTGAGTTTCAACGCCACAAGCGTGCTGGACAAGGAAATTTTCAACCGGGAGGAAGAAGCCCTGTGGAAGGCCCATTTCGAGGAGCTTTCGGATGACGAATTGCGGGCGGTAGATTTGCGATTCATCCTTGCCGGACTCAGGGACCGGATCGAGCGTGCGACCAGGGCGTATCAGGAAGAACTCGCGCAGCGCGAGATTACGCCGCGGCGGTGACCAGCGAGTTGACCATCGACTCAAAGATCACTCGGCCGTCGGAGGAGCCTAGCAAGGGATCGGAGGCGCGCTCGGGATGCGGCATCAGACCCATGACGTTGCGGCGCTCACTCAAGATTCCGGCGATGTTGCGGAGCGAGCCGTTGGGATTATCGGTATAGCGGACGACCACGCGATCTTCGGCTTCGAGTTGATCGAGGGTGCGGTCGTCGGCGAAGTAACAGCCTTCGCCGTGGGCTACGGGGACCCGCAAAAGCTGGCCTTGGGCGGCGGCGGAAGTGAAGGGCGAATTGGTGGTTTCAACGCGCAGAGTGACGTCGCGGCAGACGAATTTCAGTTGGCGATTGCGCAGCAGGGCTCCGGGGAGCAGGCCGCTTTCGACCAGGATTTGGAAGCCGTTGCAGATGCCGAGCACCAGGCCGCCGTCGGCGGCGAATTTGCGGACCGCGGCCATGACTGGCGAGAACTTGGCGATTGCACCGCAGCGAAGATAGTCGCCGTAAGAGAAGCCTCCGGGGAGGATCACGGCATCGGCATTGCCCAGCGAAGACGAATCGTGCCAGATGAGTTCGCAGGGCTGGCCGAGATTATGCGAAACGGCGTACCACGCATCGTGATCGCAATTACTGCCGGGAAAGACGACAACGCCGAATCGCATGAGGAAATCCCATTTTAGCAAACGGCACTTCAGGGAGTTATATTAATATCCGGCGCAGGATCAGTGGTGAATCGCTACTTCAAATTCGGATTGCCTGTTGCCGCGATGCTCGGGACGCTGGCGTGGCTTGGTTTCAGCTCAACCCGGCGGTCCGCCAGTTATTTCAGGACCATCGCGGAAGTGAAACGGATGGGCGAACAAGCCCGGAGGCAGCACCTGCGGGTGAACGGGTGGGTCAAGGAAGGTTCGATCAAGCGCGAAGGATCGAATACTGTGTTCCTGCTGGTGGAGAATCCGGGTGATGGCGGCCATGGCGACAATCCGGGCGAAAGTCTTGGGGTTGTCTACAACGGGAACGATCCACCTCCGCGCACTTTCAAGGATCGCGCCCAGGCGCTGGCCGACGGGGAGCTGGGCGCTGACGGGGTATTCCACGCCAATCGGATCTGGGCCGAGTGCAGTTCCTTTCCGGACGAGTTCGACATCAACAGGCAGATGACCTTGCGTGGAAGGGTGACCGAGTTGGAATGGATGAATCCGCACGTGCGAATTCACCTGGACGTAACGGGCCAGGGCGGCGTAGTGGTGAATTGGGTGGTTGAAGGCGGTGCTCCGAATGCGGCGCTTCGGAACGGCTTGACCCGGAACTCGCTGCCGGAGGGGTTGGAGATTGTCGTGGATGGCTATCAGGCCAGGGACGGCTCGATGCGCGCCGTCGGGCGTGACGTCGCTTTCGCGGACGGCAGGAACCTGCTCCTTGGATCGTGCGGCCTCGATTGATCTCATAGGCAATTGCCCCGCCCGAGGGCTGGTTTCACGCACAGGGTAGAATGAAGAGATCCATGCGCGTTGCCCTGGCGCAGATCAATCCCACTATCGGCGATTTCCCCGAAAACACCGCACGAATCGTGCGCGCGGCGAAGGAAGCGGCGGCCCGCGGCGCGGATGTCGTGGTTTTCCCGGAGCTTGCGCTCACCGGCTATCCGCCCCGAGATTTAGTCGAGAAACCCAGCTTCCTCGACCGGAGCGAGAGTGAGCTGGAGCGCGTGGCCCAGGAGACGGCGGATCTGGGTGTCAGCATTATTTGCGGGTTTGTGGCGCGATCGCAGGCCGAGACCGGCAAGCGGGCGCTGAATAGTGCGGCCTTGATTGAGCGTGGCCAGATCGTGTTCCGGCAGAGTAAGATGCTGCTGCCGACTTACGATGTGTTCGATGAAGCTCGCTATTTCCGGCCCGCGGAACGCGCGGAATTGTGCATGCTATCGGGGCAAAGCGTCGCGCTGACGATCTGCGAGGATGCCTGGAACGACCGGCGGTTCTGGAAGCAGCGCCTGTATCCTCGCGACCCTGTGGAGGAGCTGTTCGGAGCCGGGGCGGAAGTGCTGATCTGCATCAACGCCTCGCCGTTCAATATGGGGAAACGCGAGGTGCGGCGGAGTATTTATCGAGCCGTGGCGCGGCGGTATGGCAAGCCGGTGGTCTACGTGAATCAGGTGGGCGGCAACGATCAACTGGTGTTTGACGGATCCAGTTTTGCGATGAACGGCGAGGGGGAGATCGTGGCCTCGGCTCGATCATTCGGCGAAGATCTGGTGATTGCGGATCTGGACGTGGGTATGGGAGATCGTAACCAGAATTTTACCGACGAATGCGAAGCTGTGTATGAAGCGCTGGTCACGGGGACTCGCGATTACATTCGCAAGTGCGGATTCGCGAAAGTGCTGATCGGGCTGAGCGGGGGAATCGATTCGTCGTTGACCGCGGCGGTGGCAGTGGAGGCGGTGGGCAAAGAAAATGTCACCGGAGTTGCGATGCCCGGGCCGTATTCCTCCGATCATAGTTTGAGGGACGCTCGGGAGATGGCCGCGAGGCTGGGGATCCGGTTTGAAGTGGTGACGATTAGCAGCGTGTATGACCGTTTTCTTCAAGAACTGACGCCATTGTTCGGAGGGGCTGGCGAGGGTGTCACGGAGGAGAATCTGCAATCGCGATTGCGGGGCGTGACGCTGATGGCGTTATCGAACAAGAGCGGAGCTCTGGTGCTGACCACGGGAAACAAAAGCGAGCTGGCGGTGGGTTACTGCACCCTTTACGGCGATATGTGCGGCGGGTTAGCGGTGATCAGCGATGTGCCTAAGACGATGGTGTATTCGCTGTCGCGAATCGCCAACCGCAGGTTAGGGGACGTGATTCCGGAGAGCGTGTTTACGAAGCCGCCGTCGGCTGAGCTGCGGCCGGATCAGCGCGATTCCGATTCGCTTCCAGAGTACGAGGTTCTGGACCGGATTCTGGAAGGCTACGTGGAGCAGATGCTGACTCCGCGTCAGATCGCCGAGAGTGAGCGGCTGCCGATTGCGCTGGTGCAGGACATCGTCAACAAGGTGGACCGGAATGAGTACAAGCGTCAGCAGGCGGCTCCGGGATTGAAGGTCACGACGAAGGCGTTTGGTATCGGAAGAAGAATGCCGATCGCCCAGAGGTATTCAGGATGAGGCGTTTGGAATGAAACACTGGCGGCTGGCATTGTTGATTGCATGCGTGTCGGTTTTGAGTTCCCAGCCTTCCGCGCGAGAACAAGTGGGCAAGCTTGCCGACGGCAGCTTCCTGCTCTCGACGGGATGGCGGATTCAACCGGTGGGAATGCAAGTGCCGTTGGACACGCTTCCGATGTCGTCGGCGGTTTCGCGCGATGGCAGGTTTCTGCTGGTGCTGAACGCCGGGTTCCGGCCGCCGACGATCAGCGTCCTGGCTGTGGATGGGATGAAGGAGATCGCGAAAGTTCCGGTGGCGGACGGATGGCTGGGGCTCACGTTTTCTCCGGATGGGTCGCGGGTGTATGTGGGCGGCGGATCGAAGTATTGCATCTATGAGTTTTCTTTTTCTTCAGACGGCCAGTTAAAACTTACTCGCGAGATGGATGTGACGCCGGGAGGGAAGCTGGGCGAGACGGAGTTTGTCGGTGACGTGGCGGTGTCGCCGGATGGGCGAACGATACTCGCGGCGGACTTATATCACGATTCCGTGGTGGCGTTCGATGCACAGTCGGGCCGCGTTTCGGGGCGCTATAAAACGGGCCGGCGACCGTACCGGATTCTGTTTCTTCCCGACGGAAAGTCGTACTTGGTTTCGAGCTGGGCGGACGCATCGGTGTATCTCTATGAGACGCGGACGGGATCAGAGACCACGCATATCCGACTGGGTCCGCATACCACGGACATGGTTTTGAGCGATCGCAAAATCTCCGATGACGATGGGGATGAGCAGAGCGCCTGGCGCTATCGTTTGTTCGTGACGGCAGCCAATACAAATCAGGTATTCGTGGTGAGCGTCAGCGATTCAAATGTTCTGAAACTTTTGGAGACGCTGAATGTGGCGATGACGCCTCGGCAACCGGCGGGCATGACTCCCAGCGGTCTGGCGCTTAGTCCGGATCAGCAGAAGTTATTTGTAGCGTGCTCGGATGCGAACGTCGTGGCTGTCGCAGATATTTCGGAGGCGCGGAGCCAGTTGGAGGGTTTCATTCCGGCAGGCTGGTACCCGACGGCGACTCGCGTTCTTGCGGATGGACGGGTGCTGATTTTGAACGGGAGGGGCCTAGCGAGTTATCCCGGCCGGTATCCAGGGCCGCTCGCTGCCGACACTCCAGCGAAGCGCGAAGAATATGTAGCTTACCGGCAGACGGGAACGCTTTCGGTGATCAATCCACTTACGGATGAAGCGCTGGACGGATACACGAAGTCCGCGATGGAATTGACGCCATATCGCGATGCAGAGCCGTCCTCCACGAACCCGACCATCGGCATCCCTCAGATCCAACATGTGATTTACATCATCAAAGAGAACCGGACTTACGATCAGGTGTTCGGCAAAATCGGCAAGGGCAACGGGGATCCGTCGCTGACCCTGTTCGATGAATCGGCCGCGCCAAATCATTACAAGCTGGCTCGCGATTTTGTGCTGTTCGACAATTTCTACGTGAACTCAGACGTGAGCGCTGACGGACACAACTGGGCGATGGCTGGGATTGCGCCGGACTATACGCAGCGGATGTGGCCGAACCAATATGGGCACCGCTCGACGTATTACGGCTTTGAGGGAGGCGAGGCGGCCAACACGCCGCCGGCGGGCTATATCTGGTCGAATGCGATCGCCGCGGGGCTGAGCGTTCGCAACTACGGGGAGTTCGTCGAGAACAAGGCGAAGGCCGGGGCCGACGGCGTTCAGGTGGACCACGTAAAGGAAGTGTCGCTTCAGGGAATTACGAATACGAAGTATCGCGGCTTCGATCTGGATTATCCGGACGCGGAGCGCGCCAAGGTTTTTCTCACCGATTTGAAGGAATTTGAGAGAAGCGGGGAAATGCCGCGACTTATGATCTTGGCGCTGGGAAACGATCACACCAACGGAACCACTGCGGCGAAGCTGACACCGCTGGCGTTGTTCGCGGATAACGATTACGCGCTGGGCATGATTGTTGAGGCCGTATCGAAGAGCCGCTTTTGGAGCAGCACCGCCATCTTCGCTATGGAAGACGATGCGCAGAACGGGCCGGATCACGTGGATTCGCATCGCTCCGTGATGCTGGCTGTGTCGCCATACACGCACAGGGGGGTGGTGGATAGCGCGATGTACAACCAGTCTTCGGTGATGCGCACGATCGAGCTGATTCTGGGTCTGCGGCCGATGACGCAGTTCGACGCTGCGGCGCGTCCGCTGACTTCGGCATTCGCGACGACGGCAAACCCTGCGCCGTATACGGCCGAGAATCCGCGAATTCCGCTGACGACGCGGAATCCGCCTGGAGCTCCTACGGCGAAGCGTTCGGAGCGGATGGATTTCAAGGACGCCGACCTCATCGACGATGATGAATTGAACGATATTCTGTGGGCGGCGATCAAGGGCACCGATGCGCCCGCTCCAGTCAGGAGCTATTTTTCCCGCCCGTGACGACTCTCTGTTTTCTGTGGCACATGCATCAGCCGTTCTACAAGGATTTGTGGACCGGCGAATATAAACTGCCGTGGACTCGGCTGCACGCCTTGAAGGATTACGCGGGCATGGTGGAAATTCTGGCGGAGTTTCCCGAGATCCACCAGACCTTCAACCTGGTTCCGTCCATGGTGTTGCAGATCGACGAATACGCCAATGGCAAGGCGTCCGATCCATTTTTCGATTGCGCGGTGATGCCCGCGGAACATTTTAACGAGGCGCAGCGCGCCTTCGTGCTCAAGTACTTTTTTCAGGCCAATGTGCCGCGCGTGATCAACGGGAATCCGCGGTATCGCGAATTGTTGGAGCGGCAGGATCGATTCGCTCCGGGACGTTTTTCGACGCAGGATCTGCGGGATTTGCAGGTGCTGAATCAATTGGTCTGGTTCGACCACGATCTGGTGAAGCGCGACGCGGAGCTTCAGGAATTGATGCGGAAGGGCCGGGATTATTCGCTGGCGGACCAGGCGCTGATGGCTCGGAAACAGCATGAGGCGCTGGCGAGGGTGCTTCCGGTGTATCGGGATTTCGCCGCGCGGGGGCAGATCGAAATTTCCACAACGCCGTTCTATCACCCGATTTTGCCCCTGGTTTGCGATTCGGAAATCGCGGAGGTCGCACATCGCGGCGTGAAGCTGCCATCGCGATTCCGTTATCCCGACGATGCGCGGGAGCAGTTGCGGCGCGGCCGGGCTTACATGAAAGACAAGCTGGGAGTGGCTCCGGCTGGACTGTGGCCGTCGGAGGGTTCGGTCTCGGATGAGGCGCTGGCGCTGGCCTCGGATTGTGGATTCCGCTGGGCGGCTACCGACAACGGCGTGCTGGCGCGGACGCTGGGGCATGACGCGGGCTGCCATGAAACGTACCAGGCCTATGCGTGGCGCAACGATGGGCGCGAGCTCGGGATGCTTTTCCGCGATCATTATTTGAGCGACTTGATCGGGTTCCAGTATGCGAACATGAACCCTTCTGACGCGGCCGGGCATTTCCTGTGGCGGATTCGCGAGAATACCGGCGGCAGGAATGTGCTGGTGCCGATTTTTCTGGATGGAGAAAACGCGTGGGAATGGTACGAAGGCGACGGCCGGCCGTTTCTGCGCGAGTTGTACCGGCGGATTTCGGAGGATCCGGAATTAGAGGCCGTTTCGGTTGCCGAGGCGCTGGAGCGCTTCGAGCCAAAGACACTGGATCACATTTTTCCGGGCTCCTGGATCAATGCGAACTTCGATGTGTGGATCGGCGCGGAGGAAGATAACCAGTCCTGGGAACGGCTCTTGGAGGCTCGGGAATTCTACGATCTCAAGAAGGATGGCGTGAGCGAGGACGCTCGCAAAATGGCTTTCGAGGAAGTGATGATCGCCGAGGGCAGCGACTGGAACTGGTGGTACGGGCCCGAACATGGCTCCGACAACCGGCCTGAATTCGATCAGCTTTATCGCGACCATCTGTCCAATATCTACCGCGCGCTGGGCGAGGAGCCGCCGGCGAACTTATCGCAACCGATTCTGACGTCTCAGCCGGGTGCGTTTCATGAGCCGCCGTCGAACGCGCTGAGCGTGGTACTGGATGGCGAGGTGACTTCGCCCTTCGAATGGATGGGTGCGGGACGCTACCGGCCCGATCCTCGGTCGGGCGCGATGGATTCGGGCGAGCCTCCGGTGCGTGAGATTTTTTACGGCTGCGATGAGAGCCGGTTGTTCGTGCGTGTAGATGGTTCAAAGACGGCGCAGTTCGGGATCGAGACGGAACACGGCCCGGAGGCAGTAAAGCTCGCCAAGGGGCGGATAACGGAGATGCAAGCTCCGCGTTCCGGGAAAAGATTCCGGGTTACCGTGACGCAGGATGGCTTGCCGGTAACCAGGGTTCCGGCGGAAGGCTGGATCGAGATTACTCCTGGAGCGTGATCAGCCGCTCCGCGAGGGCGATCGCTCCGAGGACACCCGCATCGTCGCCCAAAAGCGGCGGGACCACGTCGGGTGCCTGGACGTAGCCGTTCAGGGCTTCGCGCAGATTCTCGCGAATCATGGGGAATAAATCGAGGTTGTGCATGACTCCGCCGCCGATCACGATGCGGCGCGGAGAAAGAACGCAGACTAGATTTGCCAGCGCCAGTCCCAGGTAGTGCGCTTCTAAACGCCAGGCAGGATGATCCGGTTCGAGGAACTGCGCTTTAACGCCCCAGCGCCGCTCCATGGCGTGACCTGAGGCCAAGCCTTCGAGGCAATTGCCGTGAAAGGGGCAGGCTCCGGGGAAGGGATCTTCATCGCGATTTTGGGGGATGAGGATATGGCCCATTTCGGGATGAACCAAGCCGTGGAGGGGCAAGCCGTCCACCAGGGCTCCGCCTCCGATACCGGTTCCTACGGTGATGTAGAGGATGTTGTTCAACCCCTGAGCCGCGCCCCAGCGCGCTTCGGCTAGGGCGGCTGCGTTGACGTCGGTCTCGAAGGCGATGGGTCCGCCAAGCGCACGGCGCAAGACTCCGCAGATATCGACGTTGCTCCATTCGGGCTTGGGTGTCGAGGTGATAAAGCCGAAGGTGGGCGAGCGCGGGTCGAGATCTACCGGACCGAACGACGCCACGCCCAGGGCCGCTATTGAACGGGCTTGGCCGTGAAAGAATTCGATGACGCGCGCCAGAGTCTCGGCCGGCGTGGTGGTGGGAATAGTGGCTCGGACCAGGTCGTCGGGACCGCTTCCGATGGCGCAGACGAACTTGGCGCCTCCGGCCTCAACGCCTCCGAGCGTCACAGACAGACCTCACAGAAACGCGGTGGTCTTGACGCCGGAGATGTCGAAGCGCTTGCGGCAGCGCATATTCTTGCAAACAGCTTTGTCGTCGAGCAGCACCATGTAGCTGGCGGCCTTGGCGAAGCGGGCTCGGTCGCGCTCATCTGCGCCGCCGGGCAGGCGGTCGATTTTCTTTCGCACCACCCAGCGAAGCTCATAGGTGTCCGCGGTCCGGCAGAAAGGACAGTTCAGGGTGATGGGCTTGGTAGCCTGGGATTCGCGATAAAACGCGCGCTCGTCCATCTTTATAGTGTTCTCGCTTTTAGTGTTCTCGGTATTCATTCTAGCGCTATGCGCAAGCGCGCCCGTTGCGGAAACGATTTTGGCCACGGATAAACACAGATGAACGCGGATAGGCCTCGTTCAGTTCACCGGGCGCTATGCCTAAGTGCTCATTTCCGGCGCGGCGGGCGGGCGTAAAATGATTGATTATGATGCGGCGGGTTCTCAGTCTCTGTCTACTTGGCCCTCTTGGCGCTGTCGCGGCACCCATGGGTTGCGTCGGCAGCGTTTCCGTCAGCAGTTTCCGGATGACGGTGCAACCGGCGGGCAGCGCTGCGACGGCGGCTTTGCCGCTCCGGCAGGTGAACAACCTGCCATCGGGCGCCCGGATCGCGTATCGCCCGCTGGATCTTCCGGCCGATCTCAAACGAGACGCAAAACTGACGCTGGTCATGGTCCCGCAATCGCCGGACGGGCCAGTCACAGTGCTGGAACCCAAGCTGGCAGCGACTCCGGCGGAATGGCAGGCTCCCTTTGCGGCGAGCATCGTCATCCTGGTCTTCGCGCCGCAAGGCTTGGACGAGAAGCGGTTGACCAACCTGGTGACTCGAGATGCGGCTCTGGTGGCTACGCTAGCCGACTACGCCGATGAAACGGCGGACTTGGAAACGCAACTCGAAACCGCCCGCTTGCTGGAGCAGGAATCGGAGGAAGACGACACCCCCGCGCGGCCGAATACTCCCATGGAGCAGGCATTGTTCTCGCTGGTACGGGCGTTGAATCCAGCGGTCTCAGGCTTCGATCCGTTAGGCGTGGGCCGGCGCGTCGGTCCCACCACCATGATGGGCAAAGGCGAAGAAGCGTTTTTCGATAACGCGGGAGGGCTGGTTCCCGGCGGCGGCATTCTGCCCATGGTCAAACCCTGGCTGCTGCCGGACACCGAATTCCGCAGCGTGTACACGATTCCGGACGATCCGGACGGCTTGACAATGTGCACCAAGCTGCAGCCGAGGGGAAATCGAAAGCTGGCGTATTTGTGGGCATACCGGATGGCGCAGGGCAACGCGCCGAGAGTTCCTCTGGCGAAGGACCTGGATGTCCCGATGGGAATGCGCGTGACCGTCCCGTTGAAGCTGGATAGCCCGGCGGACTGGCGGCCGGTATCGCGAATCTACGACTGGACTTTGATCCCGGAGACCAGCGGGGAGAAGCCAATGAATATCGCCGTGCGGACGGCTCCGGATGAGCGTGCCATTCATCTGGATCTGCGGAGATTCGCAGGCATGCCGGGAAACTATCGCATTCAGGGCAAGTGGGACTGGGACACCGTCAGGGTGGCTGGAACGCTGCGCCTCCATCGCCTGGACGATTTCACGACGGCGCGCCTAACGCCGCCAACGCAGGATAAGCTGATCGCCGGGACCGGGCCGGTGCCGATCGAGCTGACGGGGGCCGATTTTCTTTTTGTGGATCGTGCCTGGCTGCATCGGGCGACGAATGCGCGGCAGCTTCCAGCGGATCTGCCTCCCGACCGGAGCGGGCCTTCTACGCAGCTTCGGATTGAAGTGGACACAGACGGACTGAGACCGGGGCCGTATCTTTTGGCGCTGGCTCGGGTGGATGGCGCGGTGACGGATGTGCCGGTTCGTCTGCTCCCTTCGCCGCCGCGCTTGGATACCAGCGGCGCGCGCGTGAACACCGGCGATCGTGAGGCGGTCGTAACTCTGGCTGGATCGGGGCTCGACAGGATCGAGCAGATTGCCGGCGAAAAAGCGGATGTGGCGCTGGCGGCCGCGAATGAGGACGGTACCCGGCGCGACGCCACCATCAAGCTTCATGCGGATGCCAAGGCCGGAGACAAGCTCGCGCTGCAAGCCAAAGTGGAAGGGATGACGGGCCTGGTTCGATTCCCGGGAGTGTTGCAGGTGGCGGCGGAGCGGCCGCGCATCCGCGAGGCCAAGGCGTCAGTATCGACGGATCTGGCGGTAGCGGCGCGGGAGGGCGAGATCCCCGCGGGGTCATGGATGAGCTATGCGTTGCGCGTGGAGCCTGCGGGTGCAACCAACGCCTCGCTGACGCTTCAGTGTGCGGAGCCGGGACTCGCCGTGCAGCCGCTGAAGATTCGGGTGGGAGAGAAGCAGGCCAATGCGCAACTTGTATCTCTTGTATCCGCGGGCGGCGATAGCTGGTTCCTTTCGTTCGATCCGGGCGCGGCTGGCCAGTCGGGCTGCACTCTGAACGCTGTGATGGAGACCGAGGACTTGGGCAAATCGGACCCGTTCAAGCTGGGCAAAGTGGTGCGTCTGCCTCGTATCGAAAGCTTCGCAATGACCAATGAAAAGGGACCATTCGGTTTCTATGGCCAGCTGAAAGGGTACGATCTCGATACGATCGAGAAGACCGGCTGGGATAGCAGTGCGGGCGTGGCTGCGACGGAACTTCCGCAGCCGGCGGCGGGCGAAGGATCTAAGCAGACTCTGCGAATCGTGATGCCGTGGCCGTCGCCGATGCCCAAGGCTCCGCTGTTTGTTTGGTTGCGTGGCGAGACGGATGGCCGGGCTACCAAGGTGAATCCCTGATTCAATGTTGGATTACCGACCGAAGGAGCTTGCCTGCCGGTCGAACGCTGGAATCGGCGATTACGCGCCGTCTTTTGGCCGGGCCTGATTGGATTCAGCTTCGCGAAAAAGATCTGTCCGCGCGGGATCTCTTTGAGCTGACCCAACGGGCGCTGGCGGCGCCGAATCCCAGGGGCGTGAAGATTCTGGTAAATTCCCGTGTCGACGTGGCGCTGGCTGCTGGAGCCTCGGGAGCGCATTTGCCTTCGGGCTCGCCGGCGTCGTTCGCATGGCGGGCGATTACGCCGCGGGGATTTCTTCTCGGAGTCTCGTGCCACTCCATCGAAGAAGTCCGGGCAGCCGCCGATGAAGGCGCGGATTACGTGGTCTTCGGACCGGTATTCGCTCCTTTGTCGAAACCCGCCGAATTGCCTCCGGTTGGGCTCGCAGGACTCTCGCGCTGCGTCGCCGCGGTTCCGAAAATCCCGGTGCTGGCGCTGGGAGGAATCACTCTCGCGAACATCGACGCGTGTATCGAAAGCGGCGCGGCGGGCGTCGCCGGGATCTCGCTCTATCAGACTTGGTAGAATTTCATCCGATGGTAGGACCCGCGCCGAGACACGCGTATTCCCGGGAGGAGACGCGCCGGCTCCTGAACATTTCTGAGCGTCAGCTCAAGAGTTGGGAAGCGCAGAAGCTGGTTTCGGCGTGCGATTCCTACGGCTTTCGTGAGCTGGTGGCGTTGCGTTCGCTGGAGCGCTTGCGCCGCGCCCGCGTCGCGCCCGCGCAAATTCGCAGAGCCCTGGCCGCGCTGACCGAAAAGCTGAGTCACATTGAAGATCCGTTGACGCAGTTGCGGCTATACGCCGACGGCAAAAGAGTTCGCGTCGAGGTGGAAGGCCGGGCAATGGAGGCTGAATCCGGCCAATTGCTGCTGGACTTCGATCCGGTGGAGCTCAACCGGTTGCTGGAATTCCGGGTACGCGATCCCGGCCAGGACGATCGCGAAAAGAAGCGCGAAGCCGAGCGCTGGTTTCAGCGCGGCCTGGAATTGGAGCAAAGCGGCGGACCCAATGAGCAGGTGATCGAGGCCTACGAGAAATCGCTGGAGCTGGATCCAGGCTCGGCCGGGGCGCTGGTGAATTTGGGCACGATCTACTTCAACGCGCGCGATTGGAAGAAGGCGGAACGGTTCTATGTGAAAGCGCTGGAGGCCGATCCCGAGTACGCGCTGGCGCATTTCGACCTGGCCAATTTGTACGACGAACGCGGTGAGCAGAAGAAAGCGCTGGAGCATTATCTGGCCGCGTTGCGCATCGCTCCGCACTACGCCGATGCGCACTACAATGTCGCACTGCTGTATCAGGGGTCGAATCAGACCATGAAAGCCGTGCACCACTGGGGCGTTTATCTGAAGCTGGATCCGGCCAGCCATTGGTCCAATATCGCCCGGCGGGAATTATCGAAATTGCGTCAGGCGGCGTTGCTGCACGGGTCTCGCGGATGAGAGCTGCGGATAACAGCTAGTGTTTTCCCGCCGCGGCCGGGGCGGCGAGCAACCGGTGGATCTGGTTTACCGCGTACTCAACCTTCATGTCAAAGAATTTCTTTCCCAACTCCGCTGAAGAACGCCGCGCGTCCCCTTGGATGCCGTTGCTTTGAGCCCGGCCGCCGCCGGCCGGCCGTGGCGCTTCCACCGCGGTGGCCAGTTGATCCTTGCGGACCCATCCCAGATCGCCGCCCAAATACAGCATCTCTGAAGTGTCCTTGATCTCCGCGTGTTCGCCGTTCGGGTACCCATTCGCGACCAGCCATTTGCCGAAGTCGTCCGCGGCTTTTGTGTAGACATCGTCGCAGAACACAACGCGGATGCCCCGCGGGGCGTATTTCGCATCCAGCTCCTTCGCCAGTTCACCCAACTCCTTTTGGCCGCCGCCGTGGTCACCCATCAACACCACAGCTTTGAAGCCGTTCTTGATCATCTGCTCGGCAACCTGGCGATTGATTTCCTTGAACAGTTCCGTGGTCAAACCAATGGTTCCGGGAAGATTGGCGTTGGCGCTATTCGGCGAGAACGGCAGAGTGGGAGCGGCGATCGCATTACCGAGTTTCTCGGCGATGGCAATTCCGGTGGCGCGCCCCATCAGGGTGTGTCCGCCATTCACGTTCTGCGGACCACGCTGTTCGGTGCCGCCGTTATAGACGATCGCCGTGGTCTTCCCATGCGCCATCGCGTCTTTGACCTCCACCCAGGTCATCATTTCGAAGTCGACTTTCGAGACCGGGGGCTTCTGCGCGCGGGCGGTTCCGGCCAAAACTAGTAAACCGATCAGGGACGTGAGTAAACGCATCCTTGCTTCTCCTTTGGTTGGGTGCGGGCTCCTCGACGCGGCGGGGCTGCAAACGCCTCACTATAACATGGCCCACCTCGCTAAGCCCGCGCGGATAGAATAGAAAAGTACGCGCACACCCGCGCATTTCAATCGGGGAAATTCAATCGAGGACAAGTTTTGAACAGAATCTCTCTCGCGTTCCGTAGTTTCTTCTCCATCCTTTTTGGAGGCACGTTGCCTCCTGATATCGCTTTGGCGTTTGGATATGCGAAGGCCATGCCGGTGAAATCGACCCCGGCTCCGGCCCCGGCGGCCAAGCCCAAGCCGGTGGCTGGCCCTGCCGATGGTGCTGTCCAGATCCTGGGGGTCTTGCAGCGCGACGCACGCCTGGTCGACTTCCTGATGGAGGACATCAGCGCCTTCCCAGACGATCAGATCGGCGCCGCGGTGCGCGACGTTCAGGCGCAGGCTCGCGAATCGTTAGCCAGATATATGAAGCTGGAGCCGGTGATCGACGGGGTTGAAGGCACGTTCACCAAAGTCGAGGGGCTCGATCCGGCGCAGGTGAAGCTGATCGGCAACGTGCCTGCCAGCGGGAAGGCTCCAGGAGGACTGTTGCGGCATAAGGGATGGAAGGCCGCGAAAGTGGATCTGCCGCAAGCGGCGCCGGGTGTTGTGCTGGCGGCAGCCGAGCTCGAGATCGAATGAATATCGGGATCGATCTAGGGACTACCAACTCCGCTCTTGCATACATCGACCCGCAACAAGCCGCGGAAACCGATACGCCCGCGATTCGGGTCCAGGAAATTCCGCAATATGTGGCGCAAGGGCGCATCGAGGCTAGGCGCACTTTGCCGTCGTTCCTGTACTTGGGCGATCAGGAATATCTGGGCGTGTTTGCACGCGAGCAAGGCGCGCTGGTGCCCACCAAATGCGTGCATTCGGCCAAGAGCTGGCTTTCGAATCCGGAGGTCGATCGCACTGCGAAGATCCTTCCCTGGGATGCGCAGGAAGGCGGACGAGTGCTCTCGCCCGTGGAGGTTTCCACGCGGATCATCAAGTGCATGGTGGATGCGTGGGTGAAGGACCACGGCGTGGGGATCGGCGAGCAGGATGTGGTTCTGACGGTTCCTGCGAGCTTTGACGAGGAAGCTCGCGAACTGACGGTTGCAGCCGCGCGCGCAGCCGGTATTGAGAAGCTGACGCTGCTCGAAGAGCCGGCGGCAGCGTTCTATTCCTGGATCGCCAACGATCTGGCGCGGTCGCAGAAGAGTCTGTTCGACGGACAAATCGTGCTGGTATGCGACGTGGGCGGCGGCACCAGCGATTTTACGCTGATTCGCGTGGGGCGCGAGGGCGATCGCGTGGATTTCACGCGCACAGCGGTGGGAAAGCACCTGCTGCTGGGCGGCGACAATCTGGATTTGACGCTGGCGTGGCTGGTGGAGGAGAAGCTCGGCAAGTCGCTTTCCGTGCGCCAGCGCAGCGGACTGCGCCGGCAGTGCGCCTCGGCAAAGGAGCGCCTTCTCTCCGAACCGGATTTGAAGAGCGTGGAGATCACGGTCCTGGGCGGAGGGTCGTCGCTAGTGGGCGGGACGCTCAAGACCGAGATTCTTCGCGAGGAAGTATTGGAACTGGCGCTGGACGGATTTCTGCCGGAATGCGAGCTCGACGATCAACCCAAGGAGGATGAGAGGAGCCCGTATCGCGAGATCGGCCTGCCGTATGTTTCCGACCCCGCGGTGACCCGGCATTTGGCGGCATTTCTCAAAAGCGCGGGAGGCGCGAAGCCGGATGCGATTCTGTTTAACGGCGGGTTTTTTATTCCCGAGGTTCTGCGGCAGCGCGTGGCTGATGTTCTGGAGCATTGGCACGGCCACAGGCCGATCATTTTTGAGAATCGCGATCTGGATCTGGCGGTCGCTGTGGGCGCGGCGTATTACTCGCATGTTCGCTCCAGTGGCTCGGGATTATTGGTGCGGGGTGGATTGCCTCGCGCGTATTTCATCGGGCTAGGGGGCGGTGACGAAGGCAAATTACGAACGCTCTGTCTGGTGCCTCGCGGAGCGGAAGAAGGTTCGACGATTGAGTTCGATCCCGGCACTTTGCAGCTTATCGCCAACAAGCCGGTCTCGTTCCGCTTGTACAGCTCGCGGACGCGAACGGAAGATAAACCCGGAGATGTCGTTGAGTTCGAGCGCGGCGATCCCGATTTGCATTTGCACGCTCCGCTGCACGCCGTTCTGCGATTCGGCAAGGCGGGCGAGCGGATGGTTCCCGTCAAGCTCGGAGCCAAGCTGACCGAAGTCGGCACGCTGGAAATTTGGACGGAATCGAAAGTCAGCGACCATCGCTGGCGTCTGCAATTCGAGCTGCGCAAAGCGGCTTCCGCCGAAACGGCTGGGCGTCCTGCGGCGGTCGTCAGTGAGGAAGCCCTTGTTAGAGCGCTGGGATTGATCGATGGCGCTTTCCTGAACGGCGACATTGAGCCGGAGCAGTTGCCGGCGAAGCTGGAACAGGCGCTCGGGCTCGGCCGGAATTCGTGGCCGATTTCGGCGATTCGCAAATTGGCGGATCGTATGTTGGAACTCGCCGAGGGTCGCAAGCACAGCCCGGCGCATGAAGCTCGCTGGCTGAATCTATGCGGTTTCTGCCTTCGTCCAGGCTTCGGTTTTCCGGGCGACGATTTTCGCATCGAACAGGCGCGTAGAATCTATGCGTCTGGATTGCAGTTTTCGAACCAGGTGCAGAACGAAATCGAATGGTGGATTTATTGGGGCCGCGTCGCCGGCGGGCTCAACAAGAATCAACAGACGGATGTTTTCCAGAGGCTCTCGCCGGTTCTGCTGCCGCGTGCCGCGAAGCGCCAGCGCGTCAATCCCAGCCTGCTGCGGGAGATGTGGCGGTCCGCGGCGAGCCTGGAACTGCTTCCCGCGCAGACTCGCACGCAGTTGGGCGATGATTTGATTGCGCGCGTCGTCAAAGGTGATTTTGTCGATACCGGTTTGTGGTGCCTGGCGCGGCTGGGTGCCCGCAAACTGTTCTACGGACCCATTAATCAAGTGCTGCCGGCGAATACGGCGTCACGCTGGATCGGGGATCTTCTGAAGATTCCCAAGGCCGCCGAGGCGGCGGGCGCAATTGCTCGGCGCACGGGCGATACCACTCGCGATCTGCCTCCGCCGACTTTGGATCTGGTGCGGCGGGCGTTCCCGGATCTCGATCTGGAAGGCGCATCTCAGCAGGATCTGGCCTCCATGGGCAAGATCTTTGGAGAAGAGTTGCCCTCTGGTCTCGTCTTTCATGAATAAGAGCGGCATGAGTGAACTCGACCTGGTCGAGCGAATTCGCAAGATGGCCGGACGCAGTCCAGGGATCGCATTAGGTATCGGCGACGATTGCGCCATTTACAGGCCGAAGGCGGGCGAAGAACTCCTATTCACGACGGATCAGTTCATTGAAGGCGTGCATTTTCGGCCCGATCTGCCTGCGGCGGCGATCGGCGAGCGCGCCCTCGCGCGCAGTTTAAGCGATATTGCCGCCATGGGCGGCGAACCTCGATTCTGCCTGGTGTCGCTGGCAGTCTCTACGAAGGAAAAAGACGCCTGGATTCTGGCCTTCTTCCGCGGTCTGCTTGCGTTGGCGCGCCGCACCGGCACGGCTCTCGCGGGCGGAGATATGGCTCGCGGTGAAAAGGTGCATTGCGACGTGATGGTGTGCGGATCGACGCCCAAAGGCAAAGCGCTTCGCCGCGATGGCGCGCGGCCGGGCGATTCGTTGTGGGTGACGGGGGGTCTGGGCAAGCCGTGGGATCGAAAGATTCGTCCCCGGCTCGACCTTGCGCATGCACTACGGGGCTGCGCCAGCGCGTGCATCGACATCAGCGATGGACTGGCTCTCGATCTGCACCGCATGTGCATGGCCTCGGGAGTTGCGGCGGAACTGGATCGGGTGCCGATCGCGCACGGATCGACGCTGGAGCGCGCCCTCCATGGCGGCGACGATTACGAATTGCTGTTCACCGTTTCGGGCAAAGCCAAAGGCCCGCCCCGGACAATACCAGGAACGACGCTTATCGGGAAGATTGTGCGTGGCCGCGCCGGCTCGTTAACTCTGAACGGCCAGCCTCTCGAAGCACTGGGGTATGACCATTTCGCTACGATCACTTCGGGATAGACAACACGTAATCCGTCAGAGTCGCCAGATCCGGATCGCTGAGATTATCGAACGGCGGCATGCCGGATCCTGGAGTAAACTTGTCGGGATCGCTAAAATGCCCCAAAACCCAAGCGCGGTCGTGCCGAGTTCTTAATCCATTGATAGGGGGACCGACCTTGGCGCCTTCCCCGTTCAACATATGGCAGCCGGAGCATTCATTCGCCTGATAAAGAACGGCTCCCATCACGGGTCCGGCGGGGGCGGTCTTCCAGGCCTCGATCCCGTTGTCGTCGCGCTTGGTCACCAACTGAACCAACGCGCGCAATTGTGCGGTGGGCAGATCCGACTCCGACGCATCCGGGGTCGGTTTGCGGAAGTGATCCATCAACCAGTCGCTAGGCTTTGTGGAAACAGCTTTGGTGAGATCGGGACCGGCGGCGGAATGCCCGAGTACGTGGCAGCTGGCGCAATGGCCGGCGCGAAACGCTCCGACGCCTGCAAGTTGAGCGGCTGGGATCAACTGCCAGGCCTGCGGATCGTCGATATTCTCGTCCTCAATCTGTTTGGGCGTGGTTGCGACGGCGGTCGCGGTCAAGGCGGCCCAGCCGATCCCTGCCAGCGTTGCGAGTGCGATCGCGCCGGTGCGCTGGCGGATCTTCACCAGCCTGCTGCGATCGATGAAGGGCATCATCATCAATGCCGCCACAGCCAACCCCGGGAGCACCACGGAGCCGAAAACCTCCAGCGGACCCGGGAACAGCTTCAACATCTGAAATAGAAACAAGAAATACCACTCCGGGCGCGGAGTGAAGCTTGCGTCGGTGGGGTCAGCTACGTGTCCCAGAGGAACTTTGACGAAGGCCACCATGAGGCCCACGCCGACGCACCAAAGAAATACGGCGAAGGTGTCTTTGAAGAGCTGTTCGGGGAAGAAGTGCTTCTTGGGGCGGTGTTCATCGCCAGGGGCAGGCGTTACGCCGTGCCTGCGGACCAGAATCACGTGGCACAAAATCAGCAACCCCACCACCAGCGGCAGAAGCGTAACATGGGCGGCGTAGAATCGCGCGAAGGTCACACGCCCGATGGAGGTTCCATCGGTTCCCAGTAATCGCAGCAAGATGGCTCCGCCCGGCGCACCGGCGGTGATGCGGGTGGTCACCATGGTGCCCCAGTACGCCCGGTTGTCCCACGCCAGCAGATATCCGCTGAGCCCGAAGGCAAGCGTCAAAAGCAACAGTACGACGCCGAGCATCCAGGTGGCTTCGCGGGGCTTCTTATACGCGCCCCACAAAAACGTTTGGGCCATGTGCAGGACTACGACGACGATCATGGCGCTGGCTCCCCAGTGATGTAGCGCGCGGATGATGCTGCCGGCGGTGACCTGCGTCACCACGTATCGCAGGCTTTCCCAAGCTTCGCCCGGAGTTGGCGCGTAGTTCAAGGCCATCAGGATGCCGGTGGTTACCTGAATCAGGAACGCAAACAGCGCGACGCTGCCAAATACCTGATGCCACCCCGACGACGCTGGAATCTCTTCGTCGAAAAAATATTCAACCGCGGTGAAAATGCCGGTTCGATCGTCGATCCACTTCTTGGTAGTGCGTAACATGCTTTAGCCCTGCTCGATCACGGACCCGATCAAGATCTTGCCGTCCTCTATCTTGGCGACGTAGCGGTCGAGAGGCCGCGGCGCCGGCCCCGCCAGCACCTTGCCGTCGATGGAAAACGCGGAGGCATGACAGGGACAAATGAAATGTTTCGCGGGCGCGTCCCAATGATAGGCGCAACCCAGGTGGGTGCAGGCGGGGTTGAAGGCGACGACGCTGTGGTCGTCCGTCCGCACCACCCAGGTCGACGCCTTCTCGGTGATCTTGCGCCAACCGTCGACCCGCTTTCGAACATAGAGGACTTCCTGCGGCGTTCCGATCTTGACCTGGTCCAAATCCGCCACTTCGGTTAAACCGCTATCGTCAGCGCCTTTGGGCCGGATCAGCAGATACGCAGCCGCCGGAATGGCTAGCGCGGCCGCGATCAACGAGCCTAAAACATTGATAGCGTTGATATAAAAGGATCTTCTGGTATGAGGTTGATTCACCATTGGGAAAGTAAGCTGCGGAGAGCTGTATTTATTATGACTGTCTCACAAGTATACTGGTAACCAGTGACGCTCGCTTTCGCGATTTTCTTCTTGGCTGCATGCAGCGCGGCGGCCGGCGCCTATCTGACTTCCTCAGGCGCATTCTCGCGGAAACTGGTGCCGTTCGGCGGCGGAGTGCTGATGGGGGTCGCGCTCTTTTGGCTTTTGCCGGAACTCGCAGAGACTTTGGGATGGCCTGCGGCGGTGTCTTGGACGGGCGGGGGAGCGGGGGCTCTCTGGCTGCTCGACCGCTACGTTTATCCGGTGTGTCCAGCCTGCGCTCCGGCTCACGATCATACCCATTGCGAGACGCGTTTACATGGGTTTGCGATGCCTTTGCTGGCTGCGGCGGCGCTGCATAGCGCGCTGGACGGGTGGACCGTGATGGCCGGCCAGAGCCATCCCACCCTGGGTCCGGCATTGGTTTTTGCGATTGCCGCGCACAAGGGTCCCGAGGGGCTGGCGCTGGGTGTAATTGCCCGTGCATCGCTGGTTACCAGATTCGCGGCTCTGGGCTGGTGCGTCGCTGCCGAGGCCGCCACGCTCCTCGGCGCGGGTCTCGAAGTCGCCTTTGCTCCATACCTTGGGATGGGGGTTCTGTATGCATTGCTGGCCCTGGCCGGCGGAAGTTTTCTTTATCTGGGGGGTCACGCGGTCCACGGAGAGCTTCGGCGGAGCGGAGCGGGCCGTGCTTTCGTCCCGGCTTTGACCGGTGTGGCCGGGTCCAGCGTGCTGCGGCTTTTCGTCAGATAGGCCACGGAAAGTAGCTTCGATTGGAAGTGGACCCGATAAGGCTGCGTTAGCGATTGTTCGGCTGTGAATTTTTTCTCGCCGGGGAATTGGCGGCGGATCTTTCCATGCAGCGGCCGCCTTCGGAGCTGAGGGCCACGACCGAAATCGAGTTCGGGATTGCAGTCGAAGGCCCGGAGCAGCTAGATGCGTTGCAGCGCGGGCTGATCTCCACCGGCGAGTTTGTGCCAGCGCAAGGAGTTGCTCGGCGCTTGTTCTACGTCGATGGGAACTTGTATGAGAACGCAGCCGGGAACCTCGCCTGGGTGATTCAGGTCGATTTGATCCCGTTTATCGGGTCTTCGGACACAGGCACGGTTCTTAGGCCGCAGGCGAGCCCGGACCATTTCCTGAACGTGTCTGGCATCGCAGCGCTGAGGTCTTCATTCAACATCGAAGTCGAGGCGGGCCTTGTGATACGAGTCGGGTCCACCGCCGCATTGACGTTAATGGCTCTGACCGCCTGGGTCTGCCTCGGGCAAGCGGCAGGGGCGGCAAGGATCAATCTCGCGCGCTTCCTCACCGACTACCGGCCTGAAGATCAGGATCGCATGTGGCAACTGGAATCCGATTGCATAAAGGCTCTCGATTACGACGAAGCTTTCGCCGACGCCGTCTTCCATGGGCGTGAGATCGCGGACATCTGCGAGGCCGAGGTATTGGAGCAACTCCGATCCGCTCTGACGGGCTACGACAACCGCCGGCGTTTCGCCAGCGAGATCGCGCGTGCTTATCTTGAGAGCCGAGTCCGCGACTCCTCAGACGGAAGCAGCCGATTGGAGCGAATCGCGGACGCATTCTGTATCGGATTTGTAGGCCGCCGCCAGGACGAGTCGGACGCGTAGCCGCGCGCAAGCTACTTTCGGCCCACCGCCCGATCGATGGCTAACTGATTCTTGGTATGCGTGGCGTTTTCGTTATTGGTATCGATCTGTAATCTCAGCTGGTCATCGGCGTAGGTCTTGCCAGCCATCGCCACGCAAGCGCGATCGGCGCCGCACTTGATCTTGGCGTTGTTGTACTTTGTGTTGACATCCACGGTGCTTTTCTTGATTTCGATCAAGGCCCGAAAATGGCGCCGCGCTTCATCGTTGTCGGCCGCCACCTTGCTGAAAGGGAGCTGCATTTGGTCACAGTCAGCCTGGATGTCGATCAGGGCTTTTTGGTGCGTGGCATTATTGTCGTTCCGGCCGATGGTGATGTTGTTCTGCGCGTTCTCGAAATTCTTCTCGGCTTTGGTGATGCAACTCAAGCTCCCTTTACACAGCAGCTTGGCATTGGCGTAATCGGTGTTGGCTTGAATCAAGTCCTGCTGGAGGGTGGTCTCCTCGTTCCGATAGCGGACGTCGTCGTCGGGATGGCTGCTAAAACAGATCCCAGCGTAGGATTCAGCTATGCCGGCCAGAAACAGAGAGGCTAACGCCACGGGCCGGAACGGGAAACCAGGCCGCGCGTGACCGGCGAGTCGCAGGGTCTTCTTGCCGCCACGCGAGTTAGAACGGCGCGCTGTCCAGGCGCTACGCATTGCCTCAGCCTATCACAGACGATAGAGTCCGCCGCTACTAAATCCGCCGAGGCAAGCCTGCTCGTGAAACCGAACGAAGCGCTCCATCTGGTCGTGGCGCTGGAGCTTGCCCTTCGCCCAAGGCGGTCTCTTATCGTTTTAATCGGGCGAAGCCGGAGGCCCAGCTGAGCCGCGACCGCTGGAAGCGGTATGGCTACTCCGCTATGGGAGGCTTGCGGCGATGCCAGTCTGTCTGACTCTGGAACGCGGTTCCGGCGGCGACGATTTGGCTTTCGTAAAACGGCCGGCCGACCAACGAAATCCCTACCGGCAAACCGTTGGCGAAGCCGCACGGAAGCGAGAGTGCCGGCAGCCCCGCAAGATTGCCCGCGGCGATCAAGCCGTTCAATCCGCGCGACGACGGCCTTTGTCCCGTGCGCGGAGTATCCAGCGGCTCCGACGCGCTCGGTGCCACGTCCAAACGCGCGGGCGCCAGCAGCATGTCCACATCCAGGAAAAGCGTGCGGAACGCTTCCTGCACCAGCGTGCGCACACGCATGGCGCGGAGATATTCCACCGCCGGCAAGTCCAGACTCGCTTTCAGCCCGGCGATCTGCGCCTGATCGGCGAGCTGATCCACCTTGCCGCTGCGAATGAAATCCTCAAAGATGGAACCGGCCTCGCCCGCGATGATCGTTCCCACGATCGCGCCATGAGGGAAGTCCGGAATCTCGACTTCCTTGGTTTGAAACCCTAAAGCCTTCACGACACGCAGAGCCTCCTGAAGCGCGGGGCGTATGGCTGCATCGGCCCATTCATTGAAATCGACGGGAGCGTAGCCAATGGTCAGATCGGACGGTTTGCGCGCATATTCGGGATTGTAAGGAAAGCCCCGCCCTGCGGAGCTGGGATCCTCCAGGTCCTTACCGGCGATGACATGCAGCACCAGCGCGCAGTCTTCCACCGAATGACAAATCGGGCCGATCTTATCCAGCGTCCAGGAAAGCGCCATGGCTCCACGGCGGCTGACCAGACCGTAAGTCGGCCGGAGTCCGGTGACGCCGCAGAACGCGGCGGGAGTGATGATCGAACCGGAGGTTTCCGAACCCAGTGCAAACGTGACCAGTCCCGCAGCCACCGCGGCGGCCGAGCCGCTGGACGATCCGCCGCTCCAACGCGTGCGATCCCACGGATTCAACCCAGGCCCCGTGTGCGACGCGGCTGCGAAGCGGTAATCGCCTCCGCCCGCGAGTTCCACCATCGCCAGTTTACTGGTAAGAATCGCGCCTGTCTTATCGAGCTTCTCAATGACCGCGGCATCCTCATCGAATACCTGCTTGGCCAACGGCTGCGCGCCCCAAGTGGTGGGCTCGCCCCTAACCGCCAGCAAATCCTTGGCTCCGTACGGAATGCCTTGCAAAGGACCGCGAGTGCGATCGCGCTTCAGATCGTCATCGACATCGTGGGCCTGTTTGAGCGCCCGCTTGCGCAGAGAAAGCGCCAGAGCGTTGTACTGCGGCGCAATGCGCTCGATTCGATCGCAGAAGGCGCGGGTCAGTTCCACGGCGGAGAAATCCTTGGCGCGCAACTTCGCGTTGATCTCGGTGATGGAGCTGAAGAAGATGCTGGAAAAATCAGCCATGGTCGTTTCCGGGGACGTCAGGCTTGAAAATGGCACGCGGGCTCGGTGGCTTGAGGCAGCTTCACCATGGCGATCCGTTGGGTGTCGCTCTGAAGCCTCTGCCGTGCAGCCTGCAACTCGGCATCCGGAGACGAAGGCGCTGGCTGGGCTGCCTGACCTTCCGCGATTTGGGCAACGACGGCTCCGGCTGCCAGAAGTCCGATGATGTTGCGGCGATCAAGACCCATGAGGCCATTATAGGCCCGGCGTCTCGTGCCCTATGAGCGAGCCGCCAATGTCTCGAGCGCGGCCTTCTCCATCACCGCCCGAGGTGCGCTTTCCCCGGTCCAGATTTCGAACTGGCGCGCGGCCTGTTCCAGGAACATCTCCAGGCCTGGAATAACCGCGGCTCCCTGCGCTTTGGCGCGCTTCAGGAGCGCAGTCTCCCGCGGAGTATACACCATGTCGAAGACCAGCTTGGCGGGAATACGATCCTTGAAGAAGCACTCTTGCGAACGCGGCGTCATGCCGATCGGCGTCGCGTGAATCACCACATCGAACATGCGCGCCTCGGCCTGATCGCGAGCCAGAGCCTCGGCTCCGCAGACGGACGCCAGGGCTCGCACGCGGTCCAGATTTCGCCCTGTGATCGAGAGCTTGGCTCCCGCGGCGGCCAGCGTGAAGGCCGCTCCGCGGGCAGCGCCTCCGTTGCCCACCACCAGCACGGAGCTTTTCGCGATACGCACATGGCGCTCGAGAGGAGAGGTCACCCCGGCTGCGTCGGTATTGGCTCCGCGCCACTTCCCGGCTTTGCGCCAGACCGTGTTCACGGCGCCGATGCGGCGCGCTGCTGGATCCACTTGATCCAGATATCGCAGGATTTTCTGCTTGTGCGGAATCGTGACGCTGAAGCCGGTGAGAGGCAGGCGATCCGCCAGCAGCATGAAATCCTTCAGCCGGCCAGGTTGCACCAGGAACGGAAGATACACCGCGTCCGCGCGGCGCGCCTGAAACGCGCGATTGTGCACTGCCGGCGAGATGGAGTGGCGAACCGGATCGGCGATCACGCCATAGATGTGCGCGTCTTTCGAGAATTTGCCGATGCGATAGATGCTGCGAAGCTGGCGCGCGCAGACTTGACCCGACGCCGTCCCTTCGGCGGTGTTCGGCGCGGCGTAAGTGTACATGCCTCCGAAAGCAGGCGACAACACGCGCGTGGCAAACCCGATTTCTCCCATGGCCAGGACGATGGTGGGCGTCTTAGGATTGCCGCGCGCCAAGGCCAGTACGCGGTGACCATCGGAAGGCTTACGCGCTGTGGTCACCACTTTGTAACCATCCGCGGGAATCCGCGTCATCCGGCGCAGAACCGAATCGAGACGCGGCGGGGTGCCTCCGTAGTTGTGATAGGAAATGAGAAGCTGACAGCCGGAACGCAAGCGGGCGAGATGCTCGGAGCAATTTTCCGCGCTCTCTATTTCCACGTCCACGGCGCGTGCGCCGGCATCGCGCGCGGCCTCTAGAATCCGGAGTTGTTCGTCGATGCTGCCATGGAACCGTCCGTGATTCTGGCGTCGCCGGCAAGTTGCCAGCAGTGTGCAATCGGCGTGGCGCGTGAGGAACTTCCGGATCGCGGGGACGCCGCGCTCGGGGAACGGCAGATAGTCCAAACGGAATTCGAGGAAGCGCTCCCCTGCTTCGTATTCAGTGCGAGCATGACTGAGCAATGCTTCTACGTCCTCGAAGCCGAGCGCGATACAGATTTGTGGAAAAACGGTCTTCGAAGCCATCCCGAGCCAACACACTATATCACTGTTGGGACCCTGTCATCGAATCGTGTTGTAGTTTAGGACGCCGATGGCGCGGCGTTTTTGCGGGCGAGGAGGGCATAAACTGCCGCACCCGCCACCACGATAATGAGGCCGGGCCACGTCGTCGCCGGGCGGTACGCGAAGAGCACCACCAGAATCACGCTAGCGACCACTATGTACGCCGCCGGTAGAATCGGATAGCCGATCACCCTGTAAGGCCGCTCTCTTCCCGGCTGTGTGATTCGCAGACGGAACACCGCTGCGATGGTCAAAATGTAGAAGATCAGTGCGGCCGAGACCACATAATCGAGCAGATTGCTGTACAGGTTTCCGTACAGGCCCGTCGCGGGATTGAACGTCCGAGGCAGCACCAGAACCGAGGCCCAGACGCCCTGCACCGCCAGCGACCATCCGGGTACTCTGGCGCGATTCAGTTGCCCCGCGCGAGCGAAAAACAATTTGTCCTTGGCCATCGCGTAGTACGCTCTCGCTCCGGCCAGGATCAGGCCGTTGGTGCAACCGAAAGTCGAGATCATAATGGCGATCGCCATCAAGACCGGTCCATAGCCGGGAATGATCTTTTCGAGCGCGGCCGTCGCGACGCGGTCGGAAGCTGCGTGTTGAATCTCCGGGAGCGGCAGCACGGCCAGGTAGGCGACGTTGGCAAGGACGTAGAGTCCGATGACGGCTCCGCAGCCGATGGCCATGGCTCGCGGCAGGTTTCGATGGGGATTGCGAACCTCGGCCGCGATAAAGGTGACATCGCTCCACGCGGTAGCCGAGAATAACGATCCGGATTGCGCCACGCATAGCGCCACGATCAACCCGAAAATGCTGGCCGCCGGAACGCCGAGGGCCGGGTCGAAATCTCCGATCGCGAAGGGACGCGAGAAGTTCGCCGCAATCGCGGGAGCGTTCCAGCCGAGAAGGAGTCCGGCCAGCACCAAAGCCGCTAGCGCCGTCACCTTCGCCGAGGTGAAAATGTTTTGCACGATTTTGCCGTAGTGCAGCCCGCGCGAGTTGGACCACGTCAGCAGCACGATCACCGCGATCGCTGTAAGCTGCGCTGTGGAGAGCGACACCGCGTAGCCTTGTGAAATATGGATGGGCGCGATCAGATAACGGTTTTCGGCGACCGGAGGAAACAGCAAAGAGAGGAAGCGCGCGAACGCCACGGCGACCGCCGCGATGGTCCCGGTCTGGATCACAGTGAACAGAGTCCAGCCGTAGAGGAAACCCCACAGCGGCGAGTAAGCCTCGCGCAGGAAAACGTAAACTCCGCCGGCATGCGGAAACATCGCTGCGAGTTCGCCGAAACAGAGTGCGGCCGCGATGGTCAGGACTCCGGTGAGCATCCACGCGGCCAGGAGCCAACCGGGGCTGTTGAGCAGCCGGGCCATGTCCGCCGAGACGATGAAAATCCCGGAGCCGATCATGGCTCCCATGACGATCATGGTGGCGTCGTAGAGGCCCATGCCTCGGACGAACGTGGTGGCTTCGGTGGTTGAGGGCTGGCTCATGCAGTTTAGCCTGAATTGTAGCCCATAGGGGGAGGGGTTAGACTGGACGCGTGAGGATGAGGCTCGCCGCCGCGGCTATTTCGATGTTGGCGATCGCTGCCGCCGCGTGGGCAAACTGGAACGACACGTCCACAGGAATCGATCTTAAGAGTCTGCCTGCATTCCCTTTGACGAAGGTTCGCTCGGGCCTGTTGAAGGCGGGAGAGCAGGCCCGCTTCGACGGGTTGCTGGCGAGGATCGTTGGTCCCGCCGACAGGCCCGCAGTGGACGAAGTGGTTCTTTCGGGAACGGGGAAATCCGGCAAGAGATGGGCGGCACATTTTGGATGGCCCGCCTTCGACGAGGTATATCGTGGCGATTTGGATGGAAACAGTACGCAGGACTATGTGATGATCGGCGGAAGTCCTTACTGGAACGGCCGCCTCGCGCCCTCTGGAAGGATAAGCGTGTTGTTGATGGACCCACAAGGTCTTCCGGTGCCCTTTGAAGCTCCACTCTATGATGACCTGGGGCCCAGGCACGTGGTCGATGTTTTTCAGGATGGCCATGCGCGGTTGGCGTTAGGTGCTTACGACGAGAACGGATGGGACAACCGGAATTCAGTCTTTTGTTCGGGGCATTGGATTACGGATCTTTATGAGCCTGCTGGCCTCAACTGGGAGGGCTTCGCTGGCACGGTCGAGGGAACCACTTTTCCATTTGTGCACCGCTGGACGTACTGGCCGGAATGCAACGAGCCTCCGCCGATCCCTTGGAAGGAAGTCATCCGGACGGGTCAGGACTCAACGGAAAGCGTCGATATTCGTTCAGTGCGACTCGAAAAGTCTGACGCTGGTTGGGCTAAACTGGCACCCACTGATGGCTGCGAGGACATCAGCGTCGGGACGGTAGTTTACGACCAGCGATCCCGCCGGGAGATCGCGCTCGCCGCAAACTCGGGCTATCAGGACGATCTTATGGAGCGCATCCTCGCCGATAACGCCGAGGTTACGCTGGACGGTGTCCAACGGCGCGACGGCAAGAACTGCACCGTCAACCTGTTGTGGGCCAGCAAATAAAGCCGGTCAGGCTGGGAATGCTGACCCAGCCTCAATCACTGCCTCGGCAGAGTTCTGAACTACCCCTGCCACTCGTGCACAAGATCCTTGATCTCTTTGCTGGTGCTTTCGGCAACTTTCACCAGCGCTTCAATCTGGTTATCGTGTGCGACCAGACTCGCGGCCGGGGCCTCAACAATTCCGGTAAGCTTGTCCAGCCGCTCGTCTGTAGTCACGAACTACTCCTCGGGAGCTTCGCCTTCTTCCTTACCCTGCTGCATGGCCTTGAGGCGTTCCTCGCGGCGCTTAGCGCGATCGGCGGCGCGCTTCACCAGCTCGCTGCCCACCAGCTCCACCATGGCCTGCTCGGCGCCATCGCCTTTGCGCCAACCCAGGCGCACCACGCGTGTGTAGCCGCCGTTGCGCTGCCCGAAGCGCGTCCCCAGCTTATCGAACAATTTCTTCAAAGCGTCGGGGGTTTCCAAAAATGCCGCGGCTTGACGGCGGCTATGCAGCGTGTCGCGCTTGGCCAGCGTGATCATTTTATCAACCAGCGGTTTTACAGCCTTGGCCTTGGTGACAGTGGTGACCACACGCTCATGCTCAATGATGCTGGTCACCAGCCCTTTGAAAAGCGCCTTGCGCGCGGACACATTGCGCTTGAGCTTATAACCGGATACGTTGTGTTTCATGATGTTGAGTTAGAAGCGCCCGCGGTTACTCCGCCAGCGGCGCTTCTTCTCCCTCGTCGTCGTCGTCCAAATCTACGTCGTCGTCAATATCCTCGTCATCCGCGAGGTCCACAGGAATCTCGGCGCCGAGGACAGCCGGAGTTCCGCTGGGTGAAACCAAGCGGCCCTGCGCGTCGAACTTCATCCCAAAGGACAAGCCCAACCCGCCCAGAATCTCCTTGATCTCGTTCAGCGACTTGCGCCCGAAATTCTTCGTGCGCAACATCTCCGCTTCGGTCTTTTGCACCAGATCGCCGATGGTCTGAATATTCGCATTCTTCAGGCAGTTGTAGGAACGGACGCTAAGCTCCAATTCCTCCACGCTGCGGTTGAGCACTTCGTTCATCTGGCTCAGTGCGCGCTCGGCCGGCTCCTCGGTGGTCTCCGGCAGCTCCTCGAAGTTGATGAAGATGGTCATGTGATCCTTCAGCAGCTTGGACGCCTGGCCGATGGCGTCGGCCGGCGAGATCGCTCCGTTGGTCCACACTTCGATGGTCAGCTTGTCGTAATCCGTCATCTGTCCCAGGCGCGCGGCTTCTACCGAGAAGTTTACTTTGCGCACCGGCGAATGTACTGAGTCGATGGGAATGTATCCCAGCGGCAGGTCTTCGTCGTTATTGCGATCCGCCGCGACATAGCCGCGCCCTGACTTCAGGCGCATCTCGATCGACAGCTTGCCGCTTTCGCCCACCGTGGCGATGTGCATATTGCGGTCCAGCACTTCGATATCCGCGTCGGTCTCGATCTGTCCGCTCATGATCTCGCCGGGAGCATCCGCGCGAAGCCGGACCGTCCGCACACCCTCGCCCAGCATTTTGAACGGGACCTGCTTCAGGTTAAGAATGATGTCGGTGGCGTCCTCGACCACGCCCGGGATCGGGCTGAATTCGTGCGCCACGCCTTCGATACGCACCGCCGTGATGGCGGCGCCTTCAATGGAGCTCAGCAGCACGCGCCGCAGGCCGGTCCCGATGGTCGACCCGAAGCCTCTTTCAAAAGGCTGCGCGGTGAACATACCGTACCGGTCATTCAGCGTCTCGGTATTGGCAACCAACCGCTTGGGTTTCTGGAATCCTTTAAACATTATTTCGTGACCCCCCTTTACTTGGAGTACAATTCGACGATCAACTGTTCATTCAACTGGATCTGAACCAGGTCGGAGCGTTTGGGTTGACCCAGGACACGGCCCTTAAGGTTCTCGCGATCCACTTCCAGCCAGTTGGGGCTGGGGGCATGCGCCGTGGCGTCGCGCGCATGCAGAATCATGGGATTCTGGTGGCTCTTCTCGCGAACTTCGATCACGTCGTCGGCCTGAACTGAAAAAGACGGGATGTTGACTCGCCGCCCGTTCACGTTGATGTGTCCGTGCCGCACCAGCTGCCGGGACTGCGCCCGCGAAGTGCCGAACCCCATGCGGTAAATCACGTTATCCAGGCGCCGCTCCAGCATGTTGAGCATGTTGTCGCCAGTGATGCCCTTCATGGCGCTGGCTTTCTCGAACAAATTCCGGAACTGCCCCTCCAGCAACTGATAGTATCGGCGGGCCTTCTGCTTTTCGCGCAATTGCAGCCCGTAGCCTACGATCTTGGGTTTGCGATCCTTGCCATGCTGCCCGGGAATGAAGTTGCGTTTTTCGATGGCGCACTTCTCGGTGTGGCAACGTTCGCCTTTCAGAAATAACTTCATGCCCTCGCGCCGGCATTGCCGGCACACTGGGCCTATATATCGAGCCAAATCGAACCTCCTTATGACTGCTCAAACAAAGTAGGTGCAGTTTACGGGCGCTGTGCGCCTTTCGTCCTGCTTCGTACTGGACTAAATCAAACTCGCCGTTTCTTCGGCGGCCTGCAACCATTGTGCGGAATGGGGGTCTTATCCTTGATGTTCCGCACTTCGAGACCCGCCGTCGCCAGGGCGCGAACGGCCGACTCGCGGCCGGCTCCCGGGCCGCTGACGTTTACTTCCACGCTTCGCAATCCCGATTCCTTAGCTTTATTGGCCGCCGTCAGCGAAGCCTGCTGCGCTGCGAACGGGGTACCCTTCCGCGATCCGCGGTACCCCAACGAGCCGGAGCTGGACCACGACAACACGTTCCCCACCGTATCCGTAATGGTGATGATGGTGTTGTTGAAAGAGGCCTGGATGTGCACCAACCCCGTTGGCACATTTTTCTTTTCCTTCTTCTTGAAGGACTTCTTTTTTCCGGCTTTGACCGGTGCTTTTGCCATGTGAGAATCCCGCCCTTACGTCTTCGCCGACGCTTTCTTCTTATTGGCCACAGTGCCGCGCCGCGGACCCTTCCGCGTGCGCGCATTGGTATGCGTACGTTGCCCCCGGACCGGCAGCCCGCGCCGGTGGCGCAGCCCCCGGTAGGAGCCCATTTCGATCAACCGTTTAATGTTGAGCGATAGTTCCTTGCGCAGATCGCCTTCCACCGACCCCTCCGCTTCGAGGATCGTGCGGATGCGATTCACTTCGTCTTCGGTCAGATCGGCGATCTTCTTGTTGGGATCGACGCCCGCGCGATAGCACAAGCTTTTGCTGCGCGTGCGCCCGATTCCATAAATGTAAGTGAGACCGATTTCGGTCCGCTTCTTCGCCGGTAAATCCATGCCTGCCAGACGAGCCATACGTGTCTCCTTTACCCCTGCCTCTGCTTATGCTTCGGGTTCGTGCAGATCACGCGCACCACGCCGTAGCGATGAACCACCTTGCACTTGTCGCACATCTTCTTCACCGACGCTCTTACCTTCATAGTTTCTCCAGTTACTTTACGGCCTCGTCAGCACCCACGGCCCATTGGCCGTTACCGCCACGGTGTGCTCGAAATGCGCCGAGTATTTTCCGTCCTCGGTCACCGCGGTCCACTTATCGGCCTTTACCCGGCTGCCCGGCTTGCCCGCATTCACCATCGGCTCGATGGCCAGAACCATGCCTTCTTTCAGGCGAGGGTTCTCGCTTCGCCGATCCACATAGTTGGGAATCTGCGGTTCCTCATGCATCTGCGTTCCGATGCCGTGTCCCACGAACTCCCGCACTACCGTAAACCCGTTCGAGGTCACATGCCTCTCCACCGTGCCGCAAATATCGAAAAGCCGGTTGCCCGGCCGCGCTTTATCGATCGCCAATTCCAAAGATTCCCGCGTTACATCCAGCAGCCGCCTGGTCTCCGCGGAAATCTCTCCGATGCCGACCGTCACCGCCGAATCCCCGTAATATCCATTCAACTGCACGCCCGTATCGATCGAGACGATGTCGCCATCTTTCAGCGCCCGGCGCTGCGAAGGCATCCCGTGCACGATCTCCTCATTCACCGAAGTGCACAACACGAACGGAAATTTGGTTCCGGCGGCGGCTGTCGAATAGCCTTTAAACGCCGGCCGCGCACCCGCGTCCAGCATCATTTTCTCCGCCGTCACTTCGAGTTCGTAGGTCGTCATTCCCTCGCTCACCATGTTCTTGAGCGTATCCAGAATCTTCCACACCAGCAGACCGGCCGCTCGCATCTTTTCGAGCTCCGCCATATTCTTACGAACGATCATTTCCGCTCGCCTGCCGCGTTCCCACGCACGCCCTGAATCAATTCGGCGATCCGCCGCGCAATCGTTTGCGGAGGCGCATCCGCTCCCTCGACTTCAAAGAAGGCATAGCCCGCGCTTTTTAGGAAATCCAGCACCGGCTCGGTTTGCCGCTCATAGGAGCGTAATCTTTCTCCCACCACCTCAGGACGATCGTCGTCCCGGACCACCATTTTCGATCCGTCGTAATCGCAAACCTCCGACACCGTCGGGGCATTCGAGCTCACACTGTACAACGCGCCGCAGGTGGGGCACTGGCGGCGGCCGGAGAGCCTCGCAATAATAACATTATAATCAACTTTCAGATGAACGACCACTGGGCTGATCCCCTTGGCCGCCAAAACCGCCGAAAGCAGCCGCGCCTGACTCACCGTGCGCGGAAATCCATCCAGAATAAAACCCTTCTCGCAATCCGGCTGCTCGATCCGGTCTTCCACCATGCGGTTGACCACATCGTCCGGAACCAGACCGCCCGCCTGCATTACCCGCGCGGCTTCGAGGCCCAAAGCATCCCCGGCCGCAACCCGCTCTCTCAACATATCCCCGGTGGAGATATGCGCGATTCCCAAAGTTTGACGCAGCAACTTCGCTTGCGTGCCCTTACCGGAACCGGGGGGCCCGAATAAAATGAGGCAGAGCCTGTGCATTGGTTGACAGTGAAGCGTCCGGCGTGGGATCGTCTCACGATCAGATACTGCTGCGCCGCCCCCGGATCCGGCCTGCCCTCGGAGTAAACCCTTCGTAGTGGCGCATGATCAACTGCGCCTCCACCTGGTTCACCGTGTCCATTGCCACTCCCACCACGATCAGCAGCGATGTGCCGCCGAAATAAAATGTCACATTCAGACCGTGCAAAAGCCAGAGCCACACGTGCGCATCGATCCAGTTGCCGATGAGGGGCAAGTGCTGAAGATTAATTCCCTGGATCATGATTTGCGGCAGCAGCGAAAGAATCGCGAGGTACAAGCCGCCCACCACCGTGATTTTGGTCAGAATCTTGTCCATGTACTCGGCCGTGTTGCGGCCGGGGCGAATGCCCGGAATGAAGCCCCCGTACTTGCGCATGTTGTCGGCCGCTTCATTGGGATTGAAAATAATGGAAACGTAAAAGAAGCAGAAGAAGATGATCAGGGCGGTGTAGAGCAGATAGTACAGAGGCTGCGCTCCGCGAATCGCATCCAGCATGTTCGAAAGCGCCGGCGAATTCTTCACGAAATCCACTTGCATCAATGTTTGAGGAAACGCCAGCAGGGAGCTGGCGAAGATCACCGGAATCACGCCTCCAGCGTTGACCTTCAGCGGAAGGTGAGTGGACTGTCCGCCCATCATCCGGCGGCCGATCACGCGCTTGGCGTACTGCACAGGGATGCGGCGCTCTCCGCGCTCCACCAATACGATAAAGCCGACCACGGCCACCATCATCGACAGAATGATGATCAAGTGGAATGCGTTCCAGTCTCCGGTCTGGACCCTGGTGACAATTTCCTGAGCCGCGCGAGGCAGCCCGACGACAATGCCCGTGAAGATGATCAGGGACATGCCGTTGCCCACGCCGCGCTCCGTGATCTGCTCACCGAGCCACATGATGAACGCCGTACCTGTCGTGAGACTGACAATCGCCAACAATGTGAATCCGAACCCCGGATTGGTAACAAAGCCCTGCGAACTGCTCGACAGGCCAACCGCGATTCCGAAGCTCTGCATCATCGCCAGGATCACGGTAAGATAGCGAGTCCACTGCGTGATCTTGCGGCGCCCGATTTCGCCTTCCTTCTGGAGTTTTTCGAGCGTCGGCACCACCACGGTCAACAATTGAAGAATGATCGACGCCGTGATATACGGCATGATCCCCAGCGCGAAAATCGTCAGCCGGCGGAAGCTGCCGCCGCTGAAAAGATTCAGGTAGCCCAAAAAGCCGCCCTGATTCTGATCCACAAAATTCGCAAAGCGGTTGGCGTCGATACCCGGGATCGGAATGAAGGATCCCAAACGATACACCGCCAGCAGCGCCAGCGTGAACATGAGCCGCTTGCGCAGGTCCGCCACACGGAAAATGTTCGCTACCGCTTCTAAGAACTTCATAACTCCCCCTCAGTCGCTGTCCTGCAGATCCGGCCGTTCAGCTCGCGGAAGCTCCGATCACCTCAACCGCACCGCCTGCGGCTTGAATTTTATCACTTGCGGACTTCGAGAATACATGTGCCCGGACCGAGATCTTGCGCTTCAGCTCTCCCGAGCCCAGAACCTTGAGGCCGTCCTTCATCTTGTGAATGACGCCCAGCTCCAATAATTGCTCCGGACCGAAGCTATCGCCCTCCAGCGCCTCCAAGGCGCCGATGTTCACAATCGTGTATTCCTTGCGGAAAATATTGGTGAACCCGCGCTTGGGCAAGCGGCGGTGCAGCGGCATCTGGCCGCCTTCAAATCCGCGCATCCGCGAATACCCCGAGACGGACTTGGCGCCCTTGGCTCCGCGGCCGGAATACTTGCCGCGCCCTGTGCCCATACCTTGGCCGACGCGCTGCTTCTTGTGTTTCTGCCCCTTGGGCGGTCTCAACTGGCTGAGGTTCATCGCGTTTCCCTTACGTATTCGACGCTCTTATTCAACGATCGCGAGCAAATGCGGAATCTTCTTCACCATGCCCCGGAAGGCCGGCGTATCCGGACGCTCCACAATCCGGTTCATTTTCTTGAGACCCAAAGCTTTCACAATAAGCTTGTGCTTCACGGGCGTGCATATGACGCTTCGAATCAGTTTAATTTTTATTGTCGCCGGCATCTCTAACTCACCTTCTCCACCGCGAGACCGCGCAGAATGGCGACTTCGCCCTTGTCGCGCAATTGCTCCAGCGCATCGATGGTGGCTTTCACGACGTTGTGAGGATTGTGCGAGCCCAGCGATTTCGTCAACACGTTGGTGATTCCGACAGCTTGGAGCACCTCCCGCACCGGACCTCCAGCGATTACACCGGTGCCTTCCGGCGCCGGCTTCAACAATACCCGTCCGCTGCCGAACTCCCCCAGTACAACATGCTGGATCGTCGTCGCGAGCACATTGATTTTGCGCAGATTCTTCTTCGCCGCTTCAATGCCCTTTTTGATTGCCGCGGGAACTTCCTTGGCCTTGCCTGTGCCGAAGCCGACAACCTTGGCTCCGGGATCGCCCACGACCACCAATGCCGAAAAGCTGAGGTTCTTACCGCCCTTCACCACTTTGGTGACGCGGTTGATCGATACCACATGCTCTTTCAGGTTCAAGCCGCCGGCTTCGATACGTTTTCCTGTCGACATGATTATCCTTTAAAACTCCAATCCCGCTTCACGAGCCGCTTCCGCCAGCGCCTTGACCCGCCCATGATAATGATAGCCCCCGCGGTCGAACACCACGGCCTTGACGCCCTTATCTTTGGCGCGGTCCGCAACCAGCGTCCCGATCGCCTTGGCGCCTTCGACGTTCCCGCCGCTTTTGCCGTTGGGACCCTTTTCTTCAGCGGAGGACGCGGCCGCCACCGTGTGGCCCTTCACGTCGTCGATCACCTGCGCGTAAATATGCTTCAGACTGCGGAAGACCGCCAGCCGGGGCCGCTCCGCCGTGCCCTTCACGCGATTGCGGATGCGCTTATGCACCCGCATCCGGATTTCATTTTTAGAGTCGCGCGCCATGTCTTACTTGCCTCCCGACGCCCCGGTCTTGCCGGCTTTCTTGCGCAATAGTTCCTTGGCGTAACGGATGCCCTTGTTCTTGTACGGATCGGGCGGACGCAGGGCCCGCATCTTCGCCGCAACCTGTCCCAACAGCTGCCGGTCAGCCCCTGTCAGAATCAACGGGATCAGGTTATTCACCGGCTTGTCCACTCTCATGTCGACGCCGTCGGGAAGATAGAACTCGATGGGGTGCGAATAGCCCAGGTTGAACGTGACGATCCGGCCCTTGACCTCGCACTTGTAACCGACACCGAATAGCTGAAGCTCCCGGGTGAATCCGGTCGACAACCCTTGCACGGCGTTCGCCGCCAGTGCCCGGGTCAACCCATGCAAAGCCGCCTTATCGTTTCCGTCACGCTGGACTTCCAGCGTGTTTTCTTGCACCCGCAGCGTAATGCCTTGCGGGATCGGTACTGTCTGCTTGCCCTTGGGGCCTTCCACCACAAGCTGATCGCCGATGGTGAGCTTTACTCCCTTAGGCAGCGGAATCGGTTTGTTTCCAACTCTAGACATAGGTAGACTCCGGGGTAGACTCCGTTACCAAACGTGACACAAAACCTCTCCACCCACGTTTTCCTTGCGCGCCGAGCTTCCGGTCATCACCCCGCGAGGCGTGGTGAGTATGTTGATTCCCAGGCCGCCCAAAATCCGCGGCACGCTTTTGGAACCAACATAGACCCGGCATCCCGGACGCGAGACGCGCTCAATCCGCGAGATCACCGGCATGTTACCCGGCGAATATTTGAGATAAATACGGATGGACTTCCGGGTGCCATCTTCGGTCAGCTTGTAGTTGGCGATATAGCCCTCGTCTTTGAGGATTTTCGCGATATCGGTTTTCAGGCGCGAAGCCGGCACGTCCACTTTGGCGTGGCGCGCCTGCAACCCGTTTCTAATCCGGGTGAGCATGTCGGCGATGGGATCGGATGTCGTCATTCCTTCTTTCTTCCTCCTCCTGCCCTACCAGGAGGCCTTGATTACGCCGGGAACCTCGCCCGCCAGCGCCAGCTTGCGGAAGCAGATGCGGCACAACTGAAACTTCCTCAAAAACCCGCGCGGCCGGCCGCAGCGGAAGCAGCGGTTGCGGTGCCGGCAGCTCAGCTTGGGCGTCTTGGCAGCCTTGGCGATTGCGAGCTTTTCGTCTCTGGCGATCTTGGCGGTTGTGGCCATTTCTTTCTCCTGCGTTCCGGCTACGGCCGGAAAGGCATGCCGAGATGCTTCAGCAGAGCCAGACCCTCGGCGTCGGTCTTGGCTGTGGTGGTAATGCACACGTTCATCCCTTTGACTTTGTCGACTTTGTTGTAATCGATCTCGGGGAAAATCAACTGATCCTTCACGGCCAGCGTATAGTTGCCGCGGCCGTCGAAACTCTTGCTTGAAACACCGCGGAAGTCGCGCACGCGGGGCAGCGCCACGTTCACCAGGCGGTCGAGAAATTCGTACATCCGTTCCCCGCGCAGAGTCACCATGCAGCCGATCGCCATGCCTTCACGCAGCTTGAACGCTGCAATCGACTTGCGCGCCTTGGTCACCACCGGCCTCTGACCCGAAATCATGGCCAGTTCGTTCACTGCCGGATCCATCAGCTTCTGGTTCTGCGTGGCCTCGCCCAGCCCGATGTTGATCGTGATCTTCTTGATCTCCGGCACCGCCATGCGGTTGGTGTACGAAAACTCCTTGGTGAGAGTCCCGACCACGTTCTTGTTATAGTGCTCTTTCAACCTGGCGCTCATACCTTATCCTTCTTGGCGTTATCCCTTTTTATCCAGAACTTCGCCGCCCTTGCGCGCGATACGCACGCGGCGCGTGGTCGCCCCTGAGCCTTCCAGGCGATAGCCAATCCGCGTGGCCACTCCGCCGGAGGTCACGATCATTACGTTTGAGACCGCGATAGGGCTCTCGCGCTCCGCGATTCCGCCCTTGATCTGGCGCTGCGGATTCGGACGAGTGTGGCGCTTGATCATGCTGACGCCCTGCACCAGCACCTTGCCGCGCTCACGGTCGACATCGAGAACCCGCCCGGTCTTGCCCTTATCGCGTCCGGAGATCACCTTTACGGTGTCGTCCTTCTTAATCTTGATCTTGTGCAGTATCTGCGGCTTATTCTGGTGCCGCTTCGGAATCTTTTTTTCCGGCATGAGTTAAATCACCTCCGGCGCGAGCGAAACGATCTTCATGAATTTCTTTTCCCGTAATTCCCTGGCCACCGGCCCGAACACGCGCGTCCCGATCGGCTCGCCGATTTCGCTGATCAGCACCGCCGCATTCGAATCGAAGCGAATATAAGTGCCGTCACGCCGCCTGGTCTCCTTGCGCATCCGCACGATCACGCAGCGCACTACTTTGCCCTTTTTGATGGCGGAATCGGGCGCGGCTTCCTTCACCGCGGCCGTGATGATATCCCCCAAGCCGGCGCGCAACCCCAGGTCGCCGCCACGCGGCAGGATGCAGGATAGCCTGCGTGCGCCGCTGTTGTCGGCTACCTCGAGAATGGTACGCATCCCGATCATAATCTTGTCTCCCTAACCCTAAAACCAGCCCTACCGCTTGCTCTTCTTTTTCCTGGTAACGCGCTTCTCCGGACCCGTCTGGATACCGATCGAGCTCAAATCCGTGGTCACCTGCACCGCCTTGCGCAGAACTTCCTGCAACTGCCAGCGTTTCAGCTTACTCAACGGGCGGCACTCAACGATGCGAACAACATCGCCCACTTTGGCCAAGCCCTGCTCGTCATGGGCGTAGAACTTCTTGCGCTTTCCGATAATGCGTTTGTAAGCCGGGTGGGGGACTCGCCGCAGCACCTCCACCACGATGGTCTTGGCCATCTTTGCCCCTACCACGGAGCCGATCTTCTCGTTCTTTTTACCAATCGGCTTGGCTTCGGCCGGCTTCGTTTCGGTGATTTTGGTATCGGTCATCGTTCTCTTCCGCGTCTTACTTTCCGCCCTGCTGGCCCAGTTCCCGCTCGCGCAGCACGGTCAGCATCCGCGCCCGTTCTTTGCGCAACGCTCTGGTCTTTTTGAGACCGTCCGTTTGCCCCATGGACAGCTGGAACCTCAACCGGAACGCCTGCTCCCGGCCATCCCGCAACGCTTTCTGCAATTCGAGCTCGTTCAGGCCCCGAATTTTGTCCGCATTCTCTTTCATCTGGTCGGCTCCCCTACTGCAACACGTTCTCGCGCGAAACCAGCTTGGTCGGCAGGGGCAGCTTCGCAGCCGCCAGCCGCATGGCCGCCTTGGCCACTGCCAGATCGACGCCTTCCATCTCGAAAAGAATCTTGCCCGGACGAATCACGCAAACCCATTCCTCCGGCGCCCCCTTGCCTTTACCCATGCGGGTTTCGGCCGGCTTCTTGGTGATGGGCTTGTCGGGAAACAGGCGAATCCACACTTTCCCGCCGCGCTTGATCGAACGGGTCATCGCGATGCGCGCCGCCTCGATCTGCCGGCTGGTGATCCAGCCGCACTCCATCGCTTTCAACCCGAACTCGCCAAACGCCAGCGACGACCCCCGCCAAGCTTTGCCGGTCATGCGGCCGCGCTGTTGCTTGCGATACTTAACCTTCTTGGGCATCAACATGGGATTTGGCTCCTATTTCTTCTTGTCTACTTCTTTTCGCCTACTTCTTGTCTTCCGAGGCCGGAGGCGCGGCTGAAGGTTCGCCCTCAGGCTTGTTCTCCTGCTTCCAACTCGGCTGCGGCGGAGCCATCGGAGGCAGAATTGGCGAAGGTCCACGCGGATGCATCTCGCCCGGACTTATCTGCGCCGCTCCAGTATCCTGCGGCCGGGGACCTCTGTCGCGGTCACGATCCCGGTCGCGATCCCGGCGATCCCGGTCCCGCGCCGGCGCGCGTCTAGGCTCCGGCTCATTGCGCAGCCCGCGCCTCAAGCCGCCCGGCAGAATCTCGCCCTTATAAACCCAGCACTTCACTCCAATAACGCCGTAAGTTGTGTACGCCTGGCTGAATCCGTAATCGATATCCGCGCGCAGAGTGTGCAGCGGAAGCTGCCCTTGCAGATACCATTCCGTCCGCGCGATTTCCGCGCCATTCAACCGTCCCGACACGCGAACCTTAATTCCCTTGCATCCAAAGCGCAGCGCCGAATCCACCGCCTTGCGCATCGCTCTGCGGAACGCCACCCGCTTTTCGAGCTGCAGCGCGATCGACTCGCTGACCAACTGCGCGTCCAACTCGGGCTTATGCACTTCCTGAATATCGATGAAGACCTCACGCTTGGTCTTCTTGGCCAGATCCTGCTTTAGCTTCTCGATCTCGGCGCCCTTGCGTCCGATGATGATTCCCGGGCGCGACGTGAAAATGGTCACGCGCAGCTTGTTCCCCGGCCGGTCCACTTCCACCGCGCTGATGCCCGCGGCCTTGAGGCGCTCCCGAAGAGCGTCCTTCAATTCCAGATCTTCGCGCAGGAGTTTCGCGTAATCTTGCTTCGAAAACCACCGCGACCGCCAGGTCTTGGTGACCCCCAGCCGGAATCCGTACGGGTGAACCTTCTGGCCCATGCTATTTTTTCTCTCCCTTGCCGCCGGCCTTTTTGTCGCCAACCTCAACCACGATATGCGAGAGCCGCCGCTGATACCGGTAAGCCCGTCCCATCGGAGCCGGCCGCACACGCTTCATGCGCGGGCCTTCATTTACGTAGGCGCCAATCACCATCAGCTTGTCCACGTCCACGTCGTTGTTGCGATTCTCCGCGTTGGCGATGGCCGAACGCAGAACCTTTTCCACTGACGGCGCGATGCGCTTATTCGTGCTGCGCAGAATGTTGATGGCGTCGCCGGCCCTCTGGCCGCGGATCAGGTCCACCACCAGCCGCGCTTTTTGCGGCGAAATTTTTATGTATCTGGCTTCCGCTCTGGCTTCCATTCTGCCTCTTACTCTCCGCTTGCCCAACCTTGTCTCAAATCCGTCAAACTACCCGTTCGCCCCCTGCACGCCGCACGGCGCAGCCGCCTAGGAAGGCTTGGACGTCTTCTCGGCCGCCGCCTTCGCCGCGTGACCCTTGAACACCCGAGTCGGCGAAAACTCACCCAACTTGTGCCCCACCATGTTTTCGGTAACGTACACCGGAATGAACTTCTTTCCGTTATGCACCGCCAGCGTGTGGCCGATGAACTCCGGCAGAATGGTGGACCGCCGCGACCAGGTCCGCACCACCTTCTTCTCGTTCTTCGTATTCATGGCGTCCACTTTTTTCATCAAGTGGTCGTCCACAAACGGTCCTTTTGCTAACGAGCGGCCCATGCTTACCTCTTCTTCGCTTTCCGCGTCACAATCCACTTATCCGTACGTTTGTTATTGCGAGTTTTGTATCCGCGCGTAGGCTGGCCCCACGGCGTCACGGGATGCCGGCCGCCCGAGGTTTTGCCCTCGCCGCCTCCATGCGGGTGATCCACCGGATTCATGGTCACGCCGCGATTATGCGGACGCTTGCCCATCCAGCGCTTTTTGCCGGCTTTACCCAGGCTCACGTTCTCGTGTTCGACGTTGCCGACCTGCCCGATCGTCGCCGCACACTCTACCGGAACCTTGCGGATTTCGCCCGAAGGCAGCTTCAATAGGGCGTAATCGCCTTCTTTTGAAACCAGCTGCGCCTGCGTGCCTGCCGAGCGTGCCATTTGCCCGCCCTTGCCCGGCTTCAACTCGATATTGTGAACCACCGTGCCGGCTGGAATGTTCTTGAGCGGCAGCGAGTTGCCGACCAGAATGTCAGCCTCGGCTCCGGACTTCACGTGCCGTCCGACTTCCAGGCCCGCCGGCGCCAGAATGTAGCGCTTCTCGCCGTCCACGTAATGCAACAAAGCGATGCGAGCGCTGCGGTTGGGATCGTATTCGATCGACGCAACCACCGCCACGATGTTGTTTTTATCGCGTTTGAAGTCGATCTCTCGATACGCCTTCTTGTGTCCGCCGCCGCGGAACCGCGACGAAATCCGCCCCGTGCTGGATCGTCCGCCGCTGCGCTTCTTGCCCGTAACCAGGCTTTTTTCGGGCGTCTGCTTGGTGATGTCTTCACGCGAGACCACGCTCTGAAAACGGCGTGTCGGCGTGGTCGGATTGTAGCTTTTTACCGCCATCGTTAAATCTCCGCGTATTCCGGCATCTTTTCACCGGCTTTCAGTCTCACGTAGGCCTTCTTCCAATCCGCCCGATAACCGGCGAAGCGCCCGCGGCGCCGCAATTTGCCCGCGGTGGTCGAGGTGCGTACATCGGCGACCTTCACTTTAAAGAGCGATTGCACGGCCTGACGGATCTGGGTCTTGTTGGCGTCGACAGCCACTTCAAAACACAGCGTCTGTTCGCTATCCTTCTTGGTCACGCCCTTTTCGGTCACCAGGGGCCGCTTGATCACTGCATGAAGCTGCGGCATTATTGAAGTCCTTCCGAAAGCTTGGCCGCCGCCGCTTCGCTCAGCAGAATGTGTTCATGCCCCAGCAGGTCATACACATTCACGTCGCGGCTGGTCACCAGCTTTACACCCTCGAGATTCCGGCTCGACAATTGCAAATTGCGATTGTCCGAGTTATCCACCACCAGCACCGTCTTCTTGACTTCGAGCGTGCCCAGCGCCTGGCGCATCAGCTTGCTCTTCGGCTCGCTGACCGCGAAGTCGCGAACCACGCGGAGCTCGCCGTCTCTCAGCTTCGCCGAGAGCGCGCTGCGCAGGGCGCCCAACTGCATCTTGCGAGGAAGATGATACGAATAATCACGCGGTTGCGGTCCATGAACCGTGCCGCCGTGCCGCCACAGAGGGCTTCGGATCGAGCCCATACGCGCCCGGCCAGTACCCTTTTGCTTCCACAATTTCTTACCCGACCCGGCCACTTCATGCCGCGTTTTGGTAGAGGCCGTGCCCCTGCGACGCCCCGCCAGATAGTGCCGGACCGCTTCGTACAGCAGATCTTCATTGACCGGAGCTGCGAAAACCGCATCCGCCAGCTCCACGCTGCCGACCTTAGTATTGTTCAGATCGAGAACATCGACGCTAGGCATGGCTACCTCTTGGCCCTCCGCACAATCACGTAACCGCCGTTCGGGCCCGGAACCGCGCCCTTCACCAGCAGCACGTTGTCCTCGGTGTCGACCTCGACGATTTCCAGATTTCGCACGGTCACGCGATCGGTGCCCATGTGCCCGCCCATGCGCATTCCAGGGAAGACGCGCGACGGAAAGCTGGACGCGCCGATTGACCCAGGAGCACGATGGAACATCGATCCGTGAGTCTCATCGCTACCGCGGAAGTGATGGCGCCTGACGACGCCCGCAAAGCCGCGGCCTTTACTGATGCCGATCACGTCTACTTTTTCTTTGGGCTTGAATTCGTCCACCAGCACCCGGTCGCCGGCTTTCATATCGCCGTTGGCGCCCTGCTCCAGGCGGAATTCGCGCTGAAACTTCACGCCTTCCGCGCCGGACTTCTTCAGATGTCCCGTGGCCGGCTTGTTGATGCTGGATTTCTTGGCGTATTCCATCAAGCCAAGCTGCACCGCATCGTAGCCGTCGGTGGCCGGGGTTTTGCGCTGCACCACCACGCATGGGCCGGCTTTGAGAACCGTCACCGGAACCACTTGGCCGTCCGCACGGAACACCTGCGTCATGCCGATCTTTCTACCTAATATCCCTGGGCTCATAAATCACTCCGTAGGCTGCGAACCTCGCCTACTTCCCTTTCCCAAAGGCTTTAATTTCAACATCCACGCCCGCCGGCAGATCCAGCTTCATCAACGCATCCACCGTGTCCTGCGTGGGCTCCAGAATATCCAGCAGCCGCTTATGCGTCCGGATCTCGAACTGCTCCCGGCTCTTCTTATCCACGTGCGGAGACCGCAGCACGGTGTACAGATTCCGCACCGTGGGCAGGGGAATCGGACCCGCGACGCTTGCGCCCGTGCGCTTGGCTGTATCGACGATCTCGGTCGTGGACTGATCCAAGATCCGATGATCGTACGCCTTCAGGCGAATTCGAATGCGTTCTTTCAAGCTACTCATCTGTTTCCCCGGTCCTGCCGCACGAGCGGCCTATTCCCAACTTTGCCTCTGCCGCGACACGCGAGCAGCCTACTCGATAATCTCCGCTACCGTGCCCGCGCCGACGGTTCTGCCGCCTTCGCGAATCGCGAACCGCAATCCCTTATCCATCGCGACCGGTGTGATCAGCTCGATTTCCAGGCTCACGTTGTCGCCCGGCATCACCATCTCC
>DASXEY010000065.1:0-25661 GCA_036489835.1 Bryobacteraceae bacterium
CGGCTCACAGGTCTGACTAATCTCCTTAACGAGGTCGCAAGCGCCTCAAACAATGCATCCAGCCTGTGGCCTGTCTACTCCAGAGGTCTCCCTCTGAAGCCTACCGCCGAGAGAGCGTGGTTAATTCATACCATCTCCTTATTCGTCCAATCCCGCTCAAACCTGAAGATCTCTTTCGCCGGAGGCAGCGGCGCTTGCGTTTCGATCCAGCGCACAGGCTCCGTGCCGAGATTCGCAAAACTGTGGATGCATCCGACCCCAGTCCAGATTACGTCGCCAGGACCCAAATCGTAAGTGACGCCGTCCGCGATGGCGCGAACCTTACCGCCGGCAATCAGGTAAGACTCTTCAAATGTATGATCGTGCGGATCGATTTTCGCGCCGGGTGCGTATTGGATCAGGAACAGAGATTGATGCACGGCGCCGAAGCTGCGGTCGACGAACATCTTGATAGCGACGCCGGTGGTCGGATTGAAGCCTTCCATTTGCGAAGGTCCGCCCGGGCGCGGCAACTGCGATTCGTCGAAGGAACCGGTACGTCCCTCCGCGACTTCGCCCGGTGAAGCGGTGAAGAAGGTATCGCGTCCGTAGCCAGCCGGTCGAGGCTGCGGAGCTTGCATCTCCAGCCATCGCACGATTCCCTGGCCGGTATTCCGCCAGGAATGCCGCGCGCCGGTGGGGATTAAGCCGAAATGCCCCGGACCAAGATCGAAGAGTTTCCCGCCGATCTCGACCGTGACCGCGCCTTCCAGAATGTAGAAACTCTCTTCGAAGGAATGCAGGTGCGGCTGAATGACGCCGCCGGGGTCCAGGAAGCAAACGCCCACCCCCATGTGGACCGAACCCATGCCGCGATCGACGTAGGTGACTCGGCGGAAGCCGGAACTGTGCGGTTCATAAAGCGGGGGCGTGCGAGCCGCGGCAGCGTCGATTCTGGAAACGTGATGCATGCGCTCTGTGAAGCTTATCAAAACTGCAAGCGACGGGTGACCCCGGCGAGCATTTATGATAATGTTCCCGCGTAAGGAGGCTGCTATGTGGAACTGGCTGGTAAATATGTGGCACAAAATTGAGAGCTTGATCCATCCGGAGAGGCTCCCGCAAACCTACCATCGATCGAACCTCCATGGCCGTCATCGTTAAATGAGGCGGGCGAGGGCAGACTCGTCAGAGTTCCAGTTTTCCTTGTAACTGCATCTCGTCGACTGAGAAGGCTTGGGTCACGAAAAGCCGTCCGATCTGCGCGGCGAATGTGACCCAGCCATCTTTCCTGGTGATCTCCTGGGAACGCGGAAAGAAGTAAACAACGGTAGCCAGTCCATCTATCTGGCGCAGGACCTGCACGCGGGAAGGCTTCATGTCCTTCTTCTTGTTGCGCTTCAGATACGCGATGCCCTTGAGTTCGTTCTCCAGGTTCCATCGGGTAGGGGCGGCGATGTCGTAAACCGCGATGGCGTAGTGATCGTTATCCAGGATGGGCGCGCCTGTCTCGCCGGTTTTCTCCTCCGCGGTCCGAACCGGCAGAGCGCTTTCCCATCGGACAGCCACGGTTCCGGCCGGTGGCTTCGCATGCGCGCGTGCGATTGCCTCGGCCTGTCTGGCAGGGCCGAAGATCCCGAGCCCCGCGAGCCCCACGCCCCCGCCTCTGCCCTCTTCCCAATTTCCGCCTTGCACACGTTCATCGGGACTCAGGTCGCGGACATATGCCGGCATGACAAACTTTACCCACGGTGAACTTGTCAGAACCTGCTTGCAGTCTTCCTGATCCCATTGCGAAATGGGCTTGGCATTCCAGGACGCGTTCGCAAACAGCAGAACCGCGGCGATAGGAAATAAGCTCAGCCTCAGTGTCCGGTACATAGCGCTGGGACCTCTCTTAGTAGGGTCAGAGGAATCGTCTCGGCGTCTTGGCCGGCTCGCCATCTGGGTCTAAAGATACCTCAATTCTATTACAAGGGGACGGCTCCGCCTGTACTTTCGGTATAACCGGCAAAGTGCGTCCTATGGGCCGTATAGTACTCCGCGCCCTTGTACGCCGTAGCCTTTCCCTCCAAATTGGATCTTCAACCGGAGGGATTCCACCTGGCGTCAATTCCGAAAAGCGTGGGCCTTGCAGTAGTCGCGGCGATGCTCGCGTGTGCCCAGACGAAACAAGACGCGGCGGCGCTGAATAATGCAGGCGTGGCTCTGCGATTGGCCTCGCGATCTGCCGAAGCCCAGGAATCGTTCAGCCAAGCGATCAAGATTGCCGAGGACACGGGAGACGATCGCCTTCTCGCCACTGCGTTGGGGGGCTTGGGCGCGAGCTTGGTCGATCTGGGAGAATTCGTGCGCGCGCAGCCGGTCCTGCGCCGCAGCTTGGCTTTGTTCGAAAAGACGGCGGGCCCGGATTCCATCGAGGCCGGCGAAGCGGCCAACAACCTGGCGATGGTGTATCGAAAAAACGGCGACCTGATGCAGGCTGAGACGCAGCTTGAGCGCGCTCTTCCCTTGATGGAAAGGTACCTGGGAAGCGCGAGCCCTGCCTTAGCGCTGGCGTTCAAGAACATGTTCATCGTTCTGGCCGAGCAGAAACGATGGGAAGACTCCGAGCCTTACCTGATGCGTGCGCTTGAAATCGACAAGGCGCTTCCGGAAAGCGTTCAGCTAGCGGAGATCGAAGAAAATCTGGCGCTGCTCCAGGCCCATCGCGGCCAGTTTCATGAAGCCGCGCAGACCATGGCCGTGGTCATCGACATTGAGTCGCGAACTCTGAAACCGCAGGACCCGCGAGTCGCACAGTCGCTCGAAAGCTACTCGGGCTATCTCAAGAAGATCAACCAGCGCGCCGAGGCTCGTCAAGCCGAGGATCGGGCCAAGGCGATTCGCCGGGCAATCCCCCCGCAATAGCCTGCTACTCCGAGACCGCCACCGGGCGAATTCGACAGTCGAGCTGTCGCGACTCTCCAGGAGCGGAGCGGCGCAACGGTAACGACTACCGTAGTGTGCGGCGCCCCTCCTTCACAGACCGCAGGACCAGCGAGTCGCACCGTCGCTCGAAGCTACTCGGGCTACTTCAAGAGATCAAACAGCGGGAGAAGATCAAACAGCGGGCCGAGGGTCGGCAAGCCAAGCATCGCGCCAAGGCGATTCGCCGGGCGATTCGCCGGGCGATTCCGCCTCAATAGCCTGCTATTCCGAGACCGTCATCCGGCAAATTCGACAGCTGAGCTGAGCCGCGACTTTGGAGGAACTCGCGCAAAACGGAGCACGGGCAAAACAATTCCTGATCCTCTGGGGTGCGCGCCGCACCCTTTGCGCTCTCCAGGAGCGGCGCAGAGGAGCCGGAGGCACGCCCGCCGTAGTGTCCGGCGCCAATCCTGCACAGCCGCGGCCCGGACCCCACCAAGCCTCCGGCCTTCGCGCGGCAATCCTTTACCGAGAAGGCCATTAATCCGTATCTTTCCCATGCGGACAAAGCCAAGGTCCGTACGGTCCTTCAGACGTATGAAACGAGGGGATCTTTACGCCGCCGAGCCTGCGCGGAACTATCGAGATGCCGGGCAACAATGGCGGAGCCAACTGGGGCAGTTCCGGTGTCAATCCTGGCAAGGGGATGATTTACATCGTTTCGAAGGAACTCCCCATGACCATCAAGCTGAACCTTCCGGGCGCCGGCGGCCGTGGACGAGGCGGAGCTAAAGCCGGACGCACCTGTTGCCCCTGTGCCCGCACCCCCGCCGGCCCCCGCTCCCGATGATGGATTCATTCATTACACCGCGCCTTACGATTTCATGATTCAATCGAACGGCCTGTCGGCGATTGGGCCGCCCTGGTCGCAATTGACGGCGATCGATCTGAATACGGGCACGATTAAGTGGCAGGTTCCCGATGGCACCGTGCCTTCGATCGATCAAACCAACGGCGCGACCGGCAACTTCTTCACCCGAGGCGGCGTGCTGGTGACCGCGGGCGGGTTGGTATTCGTGGCTACGTCGACGGACCGGAAGCTCCGCGCTTACGATGAGGACACGGGCAAAGTGGTCTGGGAGACGACGCTGCCGGCGGCCGCGGAAGGCGTGCCTTCGTCGTATGAAGTGGGCGGGCGGGAGTACATCGCGCTGTGCGTCGCCGGGGGAAACGGACTGATGGCCAAGGGGCCAATCGCCCCGCAGGCCGCAGCTCCGGGTCAGTATATGGTGTTCGCGCTGCCGAAGAAGTAGCACCTGCGGACGCACCTGAAGGGTTCGCGGCCCGGCCCTTCCCCGTCAGGGCTTTAGTTCGACGCTGATCAGGTGAATCTCAAGATCGCCGACGTTCTCGACGGAATGCGGCGGAAGACACTCGAAGAAGTTCGCCGTTCCGCGGGGCGGAACCGTCCTGCTGTCGAAAGTGATCTTGCCGTCTTGATCGCGGCGGATGAAATGGCTGGCTTGAATCACGTAATAAACAGCCGGCCAGCGATGCGTGTGCAGGGGAACCGTGTCGCCCACTGGAATGTGAGTATCCAGCACCCGTACGCGCTCATTTTCCAGCACTAACGAATGATGCCCTGGAGCGGCAATCACCGCGTCCAGGGCATCGGGCCAAGGCCAGGGGTCTTGGGTCACTTCCTACTGTTTCTTGCCGAGCACTTGCTTGGCTTTGCCGCCCTTGTCCTGCGTGTAGTGCTGCACGTCCCGATTGCCCTCGATGCAGCCGAATTCCATCAGCTCGTACGGGTGACCGTCGGAATTGGGCCGGGTGTTCAGACGAGTCAGGTTCCAGCGCATGCTCCAGTCGCTAGTGTAGATCGTCGGATCGTGCATCGTTGATTCATACACGATCGTGTTGGCGTCTTGGGGGATAAACTTTTCAGTCACATGGAGATTATCGGTCTTGAAGTTTCCAACCAAGTCGAACCAAGTCTTGTCATTTTGATTGGTCGTATCCACCACCAGCGTATCGTCTTCCCAGTGCGCGATCGGATCGCCCTGGAAGAGGTGGTATTTCGCGTCGATGTGTTTGCGGTTCGGATCGATCGGAATGATGCGGACGGCATGCAGAAACTCCGTGAGTTGGACCATATAGCCCGGAGTCATCAGAATCTGCGCACCGAATCGGTTGGCTTCGCTGTGAGGAACGCCGGATTCGTAGCAATTCAACTCCGGCTCATCCGCTAAATGATTCGCCAGGATATCCTGCTGCTTGGCTCTCGCCTCCGGTGTGTACGGGATTTTGCCGTCGGGCGGATCGACAACCCATCCGCCTCCACCCCCGCCACGGCCGGCTGCACCCCCGCGCGCCGCTCCACCACCCGGAGCGCCACCGCGAGCGCCGCCGCCAGGGATCGCTGCCACACCTGCACCACCAGGAGCACCACCACCGCCTCCCGGAGCGCCCCCACCAGGAGGCCCGCCCCGGCCACCGCCTCCGCGGCCGCCACCACCCGCTGCCGCGTCAGGTCTTTCGACCCCCGCAGCCGGCGGATCCGGAAGATTCCAAAAGCCGCTGAAGTCCGGGTGACCATCCGGAGTCTTCGGCATGGGCCCAGCCGGCTGCGCCGGCGCACCACCCCGGCCGCCACCGCCCCGACCACCCTTGGCTGCGCCGGGACCGCCACCACCCGGAGGTGCGCCAGCGGGCGGGCCACCCTGGCCGGCGCTGGGAAGCGCCATGAAGAGCGCGACGGCCGCGGTTGTCGTCACCGAAGCGAACATCAGAAGTGTCTTTTTCATGCGATATCTCCTTGGATTCACAAGCAGCCCGCTCACTCGACCGAAGGTGCCAATTCCTGGCACTCGTGTTCCATCAGCCTGGCATTGGGTTTAGTATCCAGAGTCAAGGGCACACTGATTTTCCAGTCCTTGCTGTAAACTTTGGGATCCGAAAGCGTGGCCTCATAGGTCATCGTATTAGGACCGGTGCGGGTGTAACGCTCCACCACGTGCAACTGGTCGCTGTGGTAGTTGCCTGCCTTATCCAGCCAGGTTTGATCATTGAAACTCACGACATCGACGACCAGGGTATCGCCGTCCCAATGACCCCGCGAATCGCCCAGCCATAAGGGAATATAGCCCGCGTGTTCCGATCCGTCCATATAGATAATCCGGTAAGTGTGTGAATACTCGGATACAACCGGAATGTATTTGGGAGTCATGAAAATCTGGAACGGATAGTTCATGTACATCATGCGCGGAACCCCCGGCATGTAGCACTTCGACATCGTGTCCAGTTTGGCTTTGTTCGCCGCGTTCTCTTTCACTTTGGCGGCCGCGCCTGGAAGGTAGGGGATCTTCTTGTTGGACGGGTCGACGATCGACTTTTCAATATCGTCTCCCACATTGGCCTTGGCTTGCCAGATGCCCGAAAGGTCGGGATGCGAACTGTCCCACGCGGCTCTAGGGGCAGTATATTTCTGCGCCCAAGCCGATGATCCCGCGCACAGGAAGGCTGCGGCCGCCATGCAATTCGTCAACGTCTTGGTTAACCCGCACTGCATCAAACCATTTCTCATTGCAAATCTAAACTCCTGTCGCGAACGCGCGAGAATTCTCTAGCCTCTTCTATGAGGTCGCTAACCCGATTTCGCGGCATCCCGCGCCGCGCGGCTCCGGTTTACTTTTCTTTTGAATCGGGGGGCGGCACGGCCTGCAAGCCAACCACCGCGCCGTTCGGAAACTTCACCGTCCCGCACCACATCACATTGCTGCCATCCTTAGCCAGATTGCCGCTGAGCGTGATTATGTCGCCGGCGTGCAGCATATTGGGGCGAAGGCCGGCGCGAAGCATCGCATTCGGAGGGGGCGTCTCCGCTCGCCATGTGACCGTCTTGCCGGTAGTCTCGTCGGTGACGTCGAAATAGACTGCGGAATGCGGATTGATCCAGTCCATTTTCACGAACTTCCCGGTCAGCACAACCGGCTTCGCGGTGTCGTACTCGGCAGCGAACGAATGATGCGCGAAGCTCGGCAGCGCTCCCATGCACAAGCCGGCTCCAACCGCCGCAACCATAAACTTGTTTTTCATCGCAGAAAACCCTCCAGGACAGTCAAATTAGACCGTAATGCCGTAACTTCAATTAGATGTTGAGAAGCCCAGCCGTCCTGAATGATAGAACGACTCGCGTTTGGTGTCAAGCCTCTGAAGGGCCGCTACTTGGTTGGATTCTGCGCACTGATTTTGACACGGTTCCGGCGCGCCGGGGGGAGGCCGGCGCCCAGCCGGGCTACACGCTGACGACGGGGCACGGCGATTGCCGGATGATCGAGTACGCGGTCACTTCCAGGCGCCCCAGGAGGCCAATTTCGGCGCGTCGTCCAATGACCAGGAGATCGGCCCCCAGCTCGCGAGCCGTTTCCGCCACAAGCTTGGCCGGGTCGCCATCCAGAATGCGGATCGCGGCGTTTGAGCCCACGGCTTTTTGCAGCTCCTGAAGCGCGTCGCGGGCCTCTTCATCCGAGACGCCCGGATCGGAAGTGATCAGATCGGAGGTCACACGGCCGGACGTCACATGCAACAGAGTCAGCTCCGCCTGATATTCCTTCGCCAATTGGTTGGCCCAATCCAGCACGAGAGCGCTGGGGCGTTTGAGATCCACAGCGCACAGGATCCGGTCCGTGTGAACCTTTTCAAGAGGCGGAGCGTTTTCCAGGTGGACGCCGGTCCACACCGGACAATCCGCGTCATGCAGCACCTTCGCCGTATTCGAGCCGATAATCAGGCGCCGGTAGATTCCCAGCCCCTGGGTCGGCATCATGATGAGATCCGCGTGGCTCCCGGCGGCGCATTCAACGATCTTGCGGGCCGCCTCTCCATGCTGGATCAGGATCTCGGTGCGAAGATATTTCAAATCGTCGCCAAAGAACGCCATAATTTCCCGAGGCCCGACGAGGGGTTCCTCGCTGAGCGTGCGATTATAGGCGGCGGGCTCGATGACGTGCAACAGAATCAGTTCCGCCTCGAAGCGTCCGGCCAGGGCTTCGACGTAGGCCGCCGCGCCGCGGCAGCGCTCGGAGAAATCGACGGGGAAAAGGATTCGCTTTAATTGGAACATGCGTGGTCTGGGTTATCTGGAAGTCGCGGATTCCTTGGGCGGCGACTTTTCGTTGCGCGCCTGCTTGATCAGGTTGGCGTAGCGGCGGGAGAGCTCGCGAATCCAGTCGCGCTCGCGGCGCCGGATGGCTTCCTGATGGATCAGGTCGCCGCCGATGCCCACCGCGTTGGCGCCAGCCAGGATAAACTCTGAGACCGTGGTCTGGTTCACCCCTCCGGCGGCGATGAAGGGAACCGTGGGGAATGGACCGCGCAGGGCTCGGATGTAGCTGGCGCCGCCCATCGCCGAACACGGGAAAACTTTCACGAAGTCAGACCCGGCCTTCCAGGCGACGGTGATTTCCGTGGGCGTGCACGCGCCCGGAAACACCACGACATTTTTCTTTTGCGCGAATTCGATGAGTTCCAGATCCACTCCTGTGGTGGTGAGAAACCTGGCGCCGGCATCCAGGCAGCGGCGAGCCATCTCGACATCCAGAACCGAGCCCGCGCCCGCGATCAGGTCGGGACTGTCGGCGGTGAGGCTATGGATGATCTTCACAGCTCCCGGCACGGTCATCGTCACTTCGACAATAGGAATCCCGCTGCTGCAGACCGCCTCTGCCGCGAACATGGCATCCTCCGTGGAGGACAGACGGACGGCTGGAACAATGCCGATTTCTTCGATGCGGGCGCGGATCGTCTCTCTGTTCATTTGGTTTTCTCTTCGGGGTGAATCCTATTTTACAGAGGGAACTCCCGAAGGGGGCGGAGCGGGATGGTGCATCTTCTGAATGATGAGATCGCCGTAGTAGATGCGCAGGAAAATCTTCGACCCCGGCCCGGAGCCAGCCGAGCCGCTGGCCAGGAACGTCTTACCGAATAGTTTCCTGCTCTTTTCGCTGCCTGAAAAATCGCTGTCGACCGAGCCGATCTTACTCATCGCGTCGATCGAGTATTGACCCTCGGGCAGGAGCACGGTGATTAATCCCATGTGATCCGTCGCGTGGATTTCGCCCAGGATGCCGTCGATGTGCACCTCGCCGATGTTATGGTCGACAGTGATCCGCGTATTGCGCGGGACTTTGATGACGTAGTCCAGATCGAAGTCAGTCAACCCCTTGAACGGCCGCATCAGTTTGCTGTGTTTGGGGAACTCAGTGGTCACCGCCGCCTCATCGCCCTTGCGCTCCATCGTGATCTTGACGCTATCCAGGAGCTTGACGGCTTTCTCGTGCTCCTGCCCCTCCACTGCGACCTTGCTCGACTTGATGGTGGTGATCTCCAGACCTGGCTGGTCCCAGCCTTCAATGGTCAGCTCGCCAATCGAATTCTTGAGATGCAGCGCTCCGCCGGATGGGAAATCGGACTTCTCCGTCTTGGAGACCTCCACCTTTTGGGGAACTGGCGGCGGGGGCAACTGCGGCGCTGGCTCCGCAGCGCCAAGCAGACAGCAGATCCCGAATCCGAGAAGCGCTCCCCGCATGCCTACTGTTCCACCGTGCTTTGCAGAACCAGTGCGTTCGACACCACGCGGTCGCCCGGCTTGATGCCGGAAACCACTTCCTGCATGTTATCCGGCAAATTCGGGCCGGAAACCACTTCCAGGCGCTTGAAGTGATTGTCCGCGGCCGGAGTGTACACATATTCGTGATCGTGCAGATGCAGGATCGCGGAGGCCGGCACGGCCGCGTGGTTCATCGCCTGCTCCCCGTGGAATGTGGCTGTCGCGAACATACCCAGTCGAATAATGCCTGGATTTTGAAGCTCGAGCCGAACTTTGGCGGTGTGAAGGTTGGGATCCAGGATCTGGCCGATGTTGCTGATCCGGGCCTTGAGTATCCGGTCCGGATAAGCGTTCAGGCGGACGTCCGCGTACTCGTCCATGTGAACCGCCGACAGGTTATTCTCATACACGTCGCAGAGCACCCAGACGTCCGACAGATCGGAGATCGTCAAAGGATACTGGCCGGTGGCGGCGTTCGACGGCGAATACGAGTTTACCGCGGCCCCCGTCGTAATTTCCTGATCCGTGATCACCCCAGAGACCGGGGCGCGCACCTCGACAATGTCGCTGGGGTGCTCCGGATCGGGAACGCCGAGCACTTCGAGGTGTGATTTGGTGGTTTGCACATCCACCTGCGCACTATCCTCGGCGGACTGATACACTTCGAGCTGGCTCGCCGGGATGGCTCCATCGGCCAACAGCGTGTGGGCCCGATCCAGTTGCTTCTTCGCCAGACCCTCCGCCACCACGGCCTTGCGGTAATCGGAGAAGGCTCCGGCGATATCCGAGCTCTTGACCTTGAACAGGAGCTGGTCCTTATGCACTTCATCTCCCACCCGGGCGTCGATCTCGATCACCCGCCCCGTCGCTGTCGAAATCACAGGATGCTGCTTTGAAACATCCGGGCTGGTGACGCCGGTGACAGGCAACTCCGGTGCGGCGAAATGCGATCCCGCCGTGACAATCGGAAACGCCGCGGGATTATCCACCTTGAAGTTGGTTGGGTCCATATCCGGCTCCACTTGAGCCACCGGCGGCGCGGTGTCGGTGTCCTGCTTGGCGCTCACCTTGCCGGTGCTGCACCCTCCCAGAACAAAGAGCAACGCGAAACACAATGCGATCCCGAAGAAAATGAGTTTGCGATTCACTGAATTACCTCCCGGCCAACGGCCTGATTCATTTGTGCGGCCGCGGTCAAGTACGAACCGATGAAATTCAAGTAAGCCAAATTTGCGTCCCGATAGCTTTTTTCGGCGTCAAGATAGTCCAGCAGCGTCACGCCTCCGTGCTGGTAGGCGTCCCTGGTCCTGTCGCGAACACTCGCGGCTTTGGGCAGATAGTAAGACTTGAAGCGCCCCAAAAGGTTCAGAGCCTGCTCCAGTGTGGCGTAGGCCGAATCCACGTCGCTAAAAACCTGCGCCTCGGCCGCGTCCCGCAAATGCTCGTTCTGGGCGATGACCAGTTGCGTGCGCGCTTTCTCCCCCTGGTTGCGGTCGAAAAGCCGGAGGTCGAAGCTTACGCTGGCGCCGACGGTATTGTTCGCAAATGGATTGGCGAAGGACGCGTTGCGGGAGTACCAAGCGGAGAAGGTGGGATCGGTAGAGCCGTTGGCAATGGCCAATTTGTGATTGGCTTTCGCCAATTCGATATTCTTGATCGCCACCTGCAGGTCCGGCCGCGATTCCAGGGCCATGTTCCGGAATTCCTCGAGAGGCCGCAGGGATTCGGCCGGTTCATACGCCCCCGACACGTCGAACTCCGCCAGAGGAGTGCGGCCCATCAGCAGTATTTGCAGGATCTGGATTTTGCTGGTCTTCAGATTAAGCAGAGCGGTCTGATAGTCGATCTCGAACTGCCCGCGCTGCCCTTCCAGCCGGTCGAGATCGAGCGAAGCCAGATCGCCCGCATTGAAGCGGTTCTGATTGATGGTCAGTTCGCGGTCCCAGTAGCTGAGGTTCTCATTCGCGTTCCCCAAAACAGCCTTGGCCTGAAGCACCTGGACATACGCATTGCGCAGGTTGAACAACAGGCCGCGCTCCTGATCGGAGTAGGTGGATTCCGCGACACCTGTGGCGTCCTTGGCGGTCTCGAGGCGCAGCTCGCGCTTGTGCTGGCGCTCATGCAGGTAGCTGACGCTCGGCGTAAACACAATGCCGCTGAGCGGACGGTAGATTCCATCGTTCGGCGTGAGCTGAAGTCCGTCGCCCGAAAGACTAAAGCTCGGGTTCGGACGCAGATAAGCCGTAATTTCGGCCATCCTGGATTCGTCGATGCTGGCCCGCGACGCGATCAGGGTCGGATTGATGGCCTCGAACCTATCTTTGATCTGCTGCCACGTGTAAACGGTGGGCGTGGCCTGGGCGAAAGCCGTGAGCGCCACCGAAAGCGCGGCTGCCGTCGAAACCGGGATGAACCACCGCGAACAAAACGTGTTCATTTCAAAACCTGTTCATTTCAAAAAAGCCTTTATGCGGCGCCTTCATGGGTGCCGCGCCTCAGTTTTCAAGATCACGACGTCTTTAAGAACGCAGACGTCCCAGGGGGAGCGGGGAAGCGCGCTCGGGAATGGCAGGCCGTGAGAACAGGAAGGTTGTTATCGCCTGGCTGCCGGAACCCGTGCTACGCGAACTGTGGCGGCGCCCGTCCGAACGTGGTGATCGAGGACCAGCGGGATCGCACGGATGCGCTCATCTGGACGATCAGGAAAAAGCAAACGATGGTAATCAGGAAGAAAGGGTCGACGGTTTGGCCATGCTCGGGATCCTCGATCGAGGCTGAGCTCAGGGGACCATGAGTTTGGCCCCGGTCGAAAGCCGATTGCTGAACGGGTACCGCCTGGAGATCTGCCAGGCGGATGCGGTCATCGCTTGCCGAGATCACCGGGAACAAAGCCAACGCCGTGATCAGCACCGAGAGCGAATGGCGCAACCTGATGCGCCGGTTTCGCGCGCCGGAACCAAGACCGTCCCTCCACATCTGCGCGCTGAGTGCGCCGATGCAAAGCAGCATCCATACCAGGTTCAACGTGAATTCAAGCTTGTGCACGATGCTCATCCAAATCTATCACGCCTCGGGCGGTTTCGGCCGCACCCTTTGTGGATCAATGGATTGGCAGGTCAATCGTTCGATTACCCGGTCGCAATCCCCTCATTCCTAAAGCTGTTCGTCGACCAATCCTACAATTTGACTACTGACGGACCGAAAAGCAACAAGGCTTGACTTTCTGGACATCCAAACCGACTACACCGTCACCAAACTTGCAGGCGGATGCAACAATCTTGCGCGACGAGGCGTGAAAAAGGTATGAACGAGAAGGCGGGGGTTGCAGCCCCTACTTTCTAGACGAGTCTTTATTAACAAGCGCATACAGCCTCCTGTAGAAGACTCTTATCGGGTCTGTAAAAACATTTGATGGATTTCGCGAATCAAATACCCGCGCTTCGGCCCGCAGAATTTCGCTGCATGGTTCCAAATCCGCGATAAGATGAATCATCGCCCGTATGAGACCACAAACGTCGAAGCCATGCCCGCGAGCATTTGGCGTGCTTCTCGCCGCTGGGGCACTGGTCCTGGCTGCTGATCCTGGCTGGAAAACCAAACCGGTCCCCACCTGGACCCAGGCCGATGCCAAGCAGGTTCTTGCCGATTCGCCCTGGGCCAAGATCGTCAAAGCGACCATCGTTCGCAAACAGAGCGAGGATGAGCGCAGAGCGGGCGGCAACATGGGCGATGCAAAAGGGATCGGTTACGATGGGTTGGAGAAGGAAAAGGTCGTCATCCCGAAGAGCATCATCGACCTTCTTAAGCCCGAACCGCACGCCCCCCCAAGGCCCCAGCTTCCCCTAATGGTCCGGTGGGAGAGCGCATTTGCCATCCGCATGGCGGAGTTTAAGGGCGGAACTTTTGAGCCGCCCACACTTGAAGGCGATGGTTATAAGATCGCAGTCTACGGCATTCCTACCGCCAATGTGAAAGGCGATCCTAAGGTCCTGGGCGAACCTCTCAAGGATCAGGCGTTCCTAAGACGCGAAGGCCAGAAAGACGTAAAGCCGAGCCGCGTCGAGGTTTTCCAGCAGGAAGACTCGATGGTCGCCGTGTATCTGTTTCCTTACTCGGCGGAGATCAGCAGGAAAGACACGTTCGTCGAATTCGGCGCGCTGATCGGCCGTCTTTCCATCACTCAGAATTTCAATCTTGAGGATATGCAGTTTCAAGGCAAACTGGACCTCTAAAGCCGGCGTTCCCTCCCGGCCGCATACATGGATTCTCCATTAAATCTGCTGTTAGCCGCAATCCTCCGGATTGAATAGGGAAGATCGGATCGATCCAGAAAGAATCCTTGAGATACCATAGGAAACGCCAAGAATCCTGCCGGAGTCCGCTGAGCGCCCGATGTTTGCCCGTGCCAGACTCGTGCGGTCGGCGCTCCGGACCCTCCCACAGCTTCTTGATGACGTCGGCATCTGCTGCCGTAAACATACCGCGAGTGCCCGCGGGTTTGCCCACTAGCGTCTTAGGATCGAAATTGCAGCGGTCCGGTCTTCAATCACGCCGTCGGTCACACCGTCAATGGCACCACATGCGGCTATCGCGGCCTGCGTCGCTGCATGAAGCTTGCAAAGAGGGACAACATCCTTGGCGGAATTCATCACCACGATGCTCCAGATGGACTGCATCATCAGCTTCGGCCAGTTGATGGCCGGGGCACCCGCTACGATTCCGTTGTAATCCTGCGGGTAACGCTGCGCTTCCATGAGTCCCTGCCGCCCACCTGTGGAGCAGCGGTTGAAGTACGAATACTTAGGGGCGACTCCGTACATCGCTTGCGTCAACGCTTTGCCGGTGACGGTCATCTCATGGATGCCCACGTGCGCGTTATCCCGCACGGCTTGCCAGTTCAGATGCCCGCTTGAGTCCATCGCAAAGTTGCCGCTGCCGCCCGCGTGTCCCGTATCGGTCGCGCCGCCTGCGTAGCCAAGCGCCAGCGGCTTATTCACGCCTCCCTCGTTGCCGCCCGAGAACCCGCCGCCACCGGTGCCCAAGAACTGTCCATTTCAATTCGTCATCGGGATGGCGACCCAGATCCGGACCTTGTCGTTCTCAGGCGGATGGGTCGTGATCGCAGTGATACGGCAGACAGCTGAATTGCTCGCATCGACAGTCGCCGACTCAATCGTCGTATTGGGCAAGACCAGCGTGGCCAAGCTTTCGCAGGTCCGAACCGGCTTCGCGTTCGGGATGGCAGGTTTCGGCGTACTTCCCAATGGGGGCTGCGCGCCGCGGCCGGCCGCCGGAGGCGTACCCTTTGCCGCCGGCCCTCTAGCTCCGCCTTGACCCTGCTGGGCAACACTCTGCGATGGCGCTAAATTGTCGAAACTTTCCGTGCAAAGGGTGGTGAACTCCTTGGAACAACTCCAGCGGTGATTGTACTGTAGGAAGTGGAGCGTATACCAATAATGAATTTGTATCGTTCGAGAAAAATTACGTCTTGTTTCCGGTAGCGGGTTTTCGCTACATCTGAACCAGGGCAGGGGATTTCATGCACACGCAAGTAGGAATTATCGGCGCAGGGCCCGCGGGTCTTCTTCTGGGGCAGTTATTGCACTTGAAGGGGATCGATTCGGTGATCCTGGAAACCCGTAGTCCGGACTACGTCATTGACCGTGTGCGCGCCGGAGTGCTGGAGCAGTTTACGGCGGACCTGATGACGCAGATCGGATCGGGTGAACGCTTGCGGCGCGAAGGCATGCGTCACGAGAGTGTTTATTTAAGCTTCGGCGGCAAACGTCATCTGGTTCCGCTCGCGGAGCTCACCGGCGGCAAGGCGATCCATGTCTATGGTCAGAACGAAGTTGTGAAGGACTTGATGCATGCGCGTCTCGGTACAGGCCGGCCGCTGCACTACCAAGTTTCGGACGTCTCGATTCAAGACATCGATTCGACGAAGCCAAAAATCAACTACCGGCACGGCGGAGCGGCCCACGAACTCACTTGCGATTTCATCGCGGGCTGCGACGGCTTCCATGGAATCTGCCGTCCGGCTTTGGGCGATGCCGTCACGTTCTACGACCGCACCTATCCGTTCGGTTGGCTGGGTATCCTCGCGGAAGCGCCGCCATCTTCGGAAGCGCTGGTCTACACCTACCATGAGCGCGGATTTGCGCTGTACAGCATGCGCTCGCAAAAGATCACGCGGTTGTACTTCCAGGTTCCGCCCGACGAAGACATCCGCAAATGGTCCGACGATGCCATCTGGGACGAGATGCTGAAACGCATGTGCACCTGCGACGGCTGGAAGCCCAATGTCGGTCCGATCCTCAACAAGAACGTGACGGCCATGCGCAGCTTCGTGACGGAGCCGATGAACGCAGGACGCCTGTATCTGGCCGGTGACGCCGCGCACATTGTTCCGCCGACGGGAGCCAAAGGACTCAATCTGGCTGCCGCCGATGTGCTGCTTCTGGGACGCGCCATCGCGGCGTTCTATTGCAAAGGCAAGACAGACTTGCTGGAGCGGTATTCCGATACCGCGCTAAAGCGTGTATGGCGATCGCAGCGATTCTCCTGGTGGATGACGCAGACGCTGCATCGCTTTCCCGACGAAAACCCGTTCGACGATAAACGCCAGCTCGCGGACCTGGATTACCTCACCAGTTCCAAGGCCGCCCTGACCAGCCTTGCGGAAAACTACGTAGGGCTGCCGATGGACCTATCGTTTTAGAGAGGCTTTTAGCACAGATGTTCGACGAATCTCTTAAGCGGCGCCGAAATGCTGTCGCGCCGCCACAACGCGATGAGATCCGCGTGTGTGGCCGCGCCCGCAAGATCGCGATAGACGCAGCCGCGGATGCGGAGATGCTGCCGGAATGACTCTGGCGCCAGTGCCACCCCCAACTGTCCGGCTACCAGAAACACAGCCGTCTGCAACAGGCGGGTGGGCTGCAGGCGTGGAGCGGCGATCCCGCCGGTTCGAAGCGTCTCGAGAGCCAATTCATGAAACCCCGGAACCGTCTGCCGGCGTGGGATCAAGAAGGTCTCGGACGCCAGGTCGTGAAGCCGAACCTTTTCCGCCCCGGCTGCCGGATGACCCGTCGGCAAAGCCAGTATCAAGCGTTCCCGGGAGACCACCAGGGAATCGAACGCCGGATCCTGGATGGCCAGAAACAGCAGGCCGATATCGATGTTCTCGCGGCGTAGCGCCTCGACCTGTTCGCCCGGTTCCATTTCGCGGATGTCGATGGTGATATGAGGAAAGTCCCGGCGAAAACTGCGCAGCAGATCCGGCAGAACGCTGCACACGGCTGTGCTCACCACGCCGATCGCGAGCGCCCCCGCTTCGCCCTGTCCGACCTGAGCGGCTTCACGCGTAGCTTGGTCGATCTGCTCCAGGATGCGCGTGGCGCGTGAGAGAAACGCAATGCCAGCGGCGGTCAGCCGGACGCGCCGGTTGGTGCGCTCGACCAATTGCGTCCCGATTTCTTGCTCCAGTTGCCGGATTTGTTGACTGAGAGCGGGCTGCGCAACATTCAGCAGCACCGCCGCCTTGGTGAAGTGGAGCTGCTCGGTACGCAGAAATAGCGCAGATGCCGGATTTCCATGGCGCTCAATCATAGCAGCCATGAATACAACAAGAAAAGTTCGAAAAAAAACGCGCCTATCCTATGAATCGACGATGAATCGACGAACGTTTTGCGCGATCCTGGCCATGGCGTGCACGCTCCGGGCCGTGGATGGCGCCGCCAGTCAACAGCCGCCCTGCTGAGCGGGTGCTGTTCGATAACGATTGGAAGTTCGTGCTGGGCGATCCCAGCGGGGCCGAAGCGGAGGCCTATGATGCCCCCGCACGGAGAACCATCGACATATGTCAACGGGCACGAACTCGGCACTCACCCTTACGGTTATCAGTTTCTTCCACGATGTGACGCCGTACCTGCGTTATGGAGGGAATGTCCTCGCCGTCCGGGTGGATCAGTCGAAACAGAAGAGCTCGCGCTGGTATTCCGGCTCCGGAATTTATCGCCACGTGTGGTTGGATGTCACTGGCCCGCTGCGGATCTCTCCGTGGGGTGTCTTTGTCGAGACTCCCGTCGCGCATTACCGCAATATCCGGTGGGAGAAGCCTTAAGGGCCGCAAATCGATTGCGGAAACGGCATTGCCCACCGCGCATGAGGCGGCGCAGGTTCGCTCGGCTGCGGACAGGACCTCGCTTCGTGCCGACGGCCAGGACCTCTCCTTCGCTACAGTGGAAGCCGTCGGTGAATCGCACCCGAACGGGAGCTAATCCGCGTCGCCAAGGTGATCGAGGACACCGCCGATATTGCAGGCGAGATCGAAAGCCCCGTGTACGCGGTTCTTAAACTCGGACCGGAAATTGACAAAATCAAAATCCCGGAAGGCTACCAGATCGAGCAGCATATGGCGGCGCTTCCGTCGAATTCCGAGCGGTATTCCATGAAGTGGGACGGTGAGTGGCTATCACCTACGAGGTGTTCCGCGATCTCGGCATCGCGTTCGCGGCCGCGCTGATTCTGATCTACGGCCTGGTGGTGGGGTGGTTTCAGTCCTTTCAGACGCCGCTGGTCATTATGGCCGCCATTCCATTTTCCTTGGTCGGCATTGTGCCTGCTGACGGCCTCCCGCATGCATTCTTCACGGCGACGTCGATGATCGGATTCATTGCCGGCGCGGGCATCGTGGCCAGGAATTCAATCATTCTGGTGGATTTTATCGAACTTCGCTTGGCTCAGGGCATGCCGCTGGACGTCGCCGTGATCGATGCGGGGGCAGTACGTTTCCGGCCAATGATGCTAACGGCCGCCGCCGTGGTAGTCGGCTCGTCAGTAATTCTGTTCGCTTCGCCATTGCGCTGATGGAAGGAGAAATCAGGTATGACTGTGGAGCGTTCGTCGTGCTGACGCTCGCGCTGGGGCAATGCGTGAGTCCGCGCTGGTATGTGTTCACGGCGTTCGTTGGTGTAATCTTTTTCAATCAGCCTTTACGAACTGGTGTCCGATGATGACGATTCTGCGGAAGTTAGGCGTCCGGAGCAATTAAAGCTCGTCAACCACCTTCGGCGGTACTTCGTCTTGGCAGCCGCGAAGCAGGTGGGCAATAATCCATTAAGGATGTCTGATGGAGACCGACGCCACTTCGCCGCCCTCAGCGGCTCCCCTAAGCCTCACAACGCAACAAGCCGCAGAACTGCTGGCACAGTACGGACCGAACTCCGTAGCGGAGGAACGGTCGCACCCCCTTCGCGCGTTGTGGAACAAATTTTGGGCTCCAGTTCCCTGGATGCTCGAAACTGCCGTCGTACTGGAGATCCTGCTGCACAAGAGTATCGAGGCCGGCGTAATCGCGGGACTCCTGGTGTTCAACGCGGGACTGAGCTTCCTGCAGGAGAGCCACGCGCAACGTGCGCTCGCGCTGCTGCGCAGCCGGCTGACCATCCAGGTTCGGGTGCGGCGGGATGGCGCCTGGCAACGCTTAGCGGCTGAGCACCTCGTACCGGGCGATTTGATCCACTTACGAATGGGCGACATGGTTCCGGCGGATGCCCGGCTCTCTGACGGAAACGTTCAGGTGGACCAATCCGTTGTGACTGGCGAATCGGGGCCGGTCGAAGCCGGAACGGGTGCCACGGTTTATACGGGTAGCGTGATCAAGCGCGGCGAAGCGACCGCGCTGGTCATCGCCACGGGAAGCCGCACCTACTTCGGTAAAACCGCTGAGCTGGTGCGAGAAGCGAAAACCGCGGGCCACTTGCAGCAAATGATCTTCACGGTTGTGAAGTATCTGGTGGCGTTTGACCTGGTTCTTGCGGTTTTCATTTTCCTTTACGCCCTTAGCGCCGGTATGGGAGCTGCCGATATGCTGCCTTTTTGCCTGATGCTGCTTGTGGCGTCGATCCCGGTTGCTCTGCCGGCGACCTTTACACTCGCGTCTGCGCTCGGCACGCAGGAACTCGCCCAGCAAGGAGTATTGGTCAGCCGTTTGTCTGCCATTGAGGAAGCGGCGGCGATGAGTGTGGTCGCAACCGACAAGACCGGAACCCTGACCAAGAATGAGTTGTCGCTGGCGATTGTCCAGCCGATGCCGCCATATTCGGAAACGGACGTCATCCGCTTTGCCGCCCTCGCCTCCGACGAGGCTGCGCAGGATCCGATCGACCTCGCGATTCTGGCGACGGCCCGGAGCCGCGGCGTGGGGACGGAGGGATTCGATGTTCACAGGCTCGTCCCTTTCGACCCGGCTACCAAGCGCTCCGAGGCTGTTGTTCAGCATGGCGCCTTGGGTATGCGCGTCATCAAAGGCGCCCCGGCGGCGATTGCGGCTTTCGCTGGTGCGCCGGTTCCGGAGAAAGCCGATAAGCTTGCCAGCGCCGGCTATCGGGTTCTTGCCGTGGCGGCGGGATCAGAACAAAAGGTAGCCATCGCCGGCTTTCTTGCATTGCTCGACCCGCCACGGGATGATTCCGCCAGGCTCGTAAAGAACCTTCAAGACCTTGGCCTCCGAGTCCTGATGATCACCGGTGACGGAGATGCCACCGCTCATGCCGTCGCCACGCAGGTTGGAATCACCGGCGCCGCATGTTCCCCTGATCGCCTTCGGAATGACATTGCCGCAGCCGCGGCCGAGTGCAATGTGTTTGCAGGAGTGCTCCCGGAAGATAAGTTCCACCTCGTCCAAGCCTTACAGAGCGCAGGTTGCGTAGTAGGGATGACAGGCGACGGCGTCAATGATGCACCGGCGCTCAAGCAGGCGGAAGTCGGAGTCGCCGTGGCGAACGCGACCGACGTGGCGAAGGCGGCCGCAAGCATTGTTCTGACAACCCCCGGCCTGACGAACGTGGTATCCGCCGTTGAGACCAGCCGGCGCATTTATCAGCGCATGCTGACGTATACCCTGAACAAGATCATCAAAACGCTGGAAGTCGCGCTGTTTCTCTCGCTCGGCGTGGTGCTCACGCGAATGCTTGTCGTAACGCCCCTACTCATCGTCCTGCTCTTATTTACGAACGATTTTGTGACCATGTCGATTGCCACGGACCGAGTCTCGTTCTCCCGGCAACCCGAGCGATGGCGAATCCGGTCCTTGGTTATGACTGCGTTGCCGCTGGCAACGCTCTTGGTCACCTTCTCGCTCTCGGTGCTGCTGGTCGGGTGGCGCGTGCTGGGTCTGCCAACATCTCAGATTCAGACCCTAGCCTTTCTGACATTGGTGTTTGGCGGGCAAGGGACTGTATACCTTGTCCGCGAGCGCCGTCATCTTTGGCGCTCGCGACCCAGCAGGTGGATGGTCCTAAGCTCCGCTGCGGACCTCCTGATCGTCAGCGTTCTCGCGGCAAGAGGTCTGTTAATGGTCCCCCTGCCTCCGTTGGTCATTGGCGGTTTGCTAGGCGCCGTTGCCGTCTATCTGTTGCTGGTCGATTTTTTGAAGATCGCGATCTTCCGGTATTTCGGCGTCGCCTGAACCGCGCTGTCTTGGTCCTCGCCAGTCCGCAAGGCCAGCCGCAGCTCTCAATTCCCGGAAGTAACAGCTCCGCTCGTGGCCGCGACCCAGGCTGCGTTTTGCAGGCTGTTACTTAGGAGCGTGACTCGGCTCTGCATTTGACTGTATGGCGCGAATCTCCAAGCAACCCGCCGCCGGCCCCCTGCTTCCGAGACTCGCGCAGCGGCCAAGCGGCGGCCTGCGCATAAAACCGCAAGATTGGGCGGGGCGCTTCGGGGCTGAAAAATCAGGCGATGGTTTATTCCGCGAGATGGTCTTTTCTCGGGGTTGTCGTAGAAGTGGAGCTCCTCAATCACCCGGCTACGTCTTGAGGCACCATGCCTTCCCAGGAGTCATCCTGGCCGTTGATCCTCCGCGGGCCATCGCGCCAACAGATACGCAGCACGCCCGATCGTTGTCCTTGAGCAGAGATACAGGTTATTACTTATGACCCATGACACTAGCGTCGGGGTACCCACATTGCCGCCTTGATCAAAAATCGTGATTCGCCGGATCAATTTGCAAGACTGAAGATCAGCCTCAGCCTAACGCAATCCAAAAGGTGATCGAGTGCGCTTCTACGCCGCACTGACCCTTTTTATGTATCCAACTGACCCTTTTTATGTATCCAAAGGAGAGAACACTTCTTAGCTCCCGCTCGAACGAAGGACGGCGGCGTGCCCTTCTACCCATGAAGAACGCAGTCGAAACCACGTGCAGCCGTTTTCCTATCCTGTGGCGACGCCGGTCGTCATTTCATCCGGAGTTTGGACGAAAATGTACGCGGCGTTCGTGGCTCAACAGCAAGGGGTGACACTGAGCCGCAATTGGATCCGCACCAGAGGATTTGACCCGCGCCGCGCGAAATCGATTTGAACAGACTCTAAACAGGTCTGAATTCTACGAAGAGGCGCAAGTTCAAGAAGATTATGGAGCCACCCGCCGGGATCGAACCGGCGACCTGCTGATTACGAATCAGCCGCTCTACCAACTGAGCTAGGGTGGCTTGGTTATTTTTCAGCGACTTCCGAAGGAGCGTTTCACTCTGAACGCTATACGAACGAGTTTATCAAACTTCGCTCCAGACGGTTCACTCCGGCAATCGTCACGGCGCCCGCTGCTGAAAAGGGCCCGGCCTACTGCGGAGGCTGGCGTCGAGGAGAGCCGCCACGCCTGCCAGTTCCCCCGCGCAAAATAGCTTCCAGGCAAACGGCCGGGGAAGGCCGGCAGCCAGGATATTTGCATAGTCCCACATAAACGATATCAAAACCAGGGCTCCTCCAAGCGTCATTGCGGCCCAGTGCGCCGGCAGCATTCGAACTGGCCGTGCGAGCGCAAAGAGCCCGCCGGCGATGATCGTTATCGACACGATCGAGGGCGCGAGAACCGGGGCCACCCAAGGCACTGGGATTAGAAACAGGATGTCCCAGGTCATCAGCGACGAAGGCCAATGAAGTAAAAGGCTCAAGAACATATAAAAGGAAAGATCCCAGGCGCCGAACGCGATCGCGAACGAAGGCAGCCACAGCCTTAGACCTCTGGCAGCAATTAACCCCACCGACGCCAACATGAGCATCGTGGCCCCTTCCCGCACCATTTCCACATCCAGGAGCCGTGACGTTGCGGGAGCAGCGTCCCGCAGTTGATCGGGAGGCATCAACGGAAACAGGTCGCCGGCGGGCCGGTTGGGATGAAGTTTTTGACGGAGAGGATCGTAAATAGCACGCAGATAAACCACCACCGACGCCTCGACATAGCCGAAAAACACGCCGAAGAGAATCAGTCCCGCGGCGGCACGCCTCCATCCTGTTTTTTCGATCATCCCAATCTGATTATGGTCGATGCGGCCCCCGGCGGCGAATGCTGGATATACTATTGAAAGTCGCGCGAGTGACGACAGGCCGTGACGAATATTAACGGCAAAACCTATGCGTTGGCGGCGATCGCTCCCATGCGGCCGTGGAAAGCGCGGATTTTGCAGCTGCTGTTGGGCATCACCCAAAGATCCATGGCGCTGCAAAAAGGCTTGAGCGACCTCTCGATGGTGCATTTCGCGCGCTTCGCGGTCGTGTCAAGGAGCAGCCTCGCATTTTTTGGCGGGAACCAGCCCAAAGAGAATTTGCATTACCACTACCTCCTTTTCTTTAGTAATTTCAATGGCACCTGGAACCAATACATTGATTCCTTCTCGACGGCGATCAGCGGCGATCTGAATGGCATAGCGGTATGGACGGAGAAGTTTCCAGGCTCGGTTCCGGTGACGCCTTTCAAACGCTGGATTGCGGCGGCCCAGTTCGACACAGATTATTATTATTCGGCGTATCCGCATGCGACTGTCAACGACGTGCGCGCCGCGCACCGCGTGGAGGCCGCGCTGAATGCGTTCGCCGCCAACGCCGCGGAATTGACACCGGAGGAGTTCGGGCGTGCCTATCTCAAGTTTTTGGTAAGGATTCAAGGCGACCTGGGGACCACGGGACCACCCCCTGTCGGCGATTGAGAGGGGCATGGCGAACCGAAGCGGAAGCGTGTACGCTCTTACAACCTTCTCGCCGCTGCTGCAAAAAGCGCCCGGCGAGGAGTCACCGGCGCTTTCCCTGCGCAGACACCTCGCTCAGCTTCCTGCTGATGAGTCGAGCCCGTTTTCCAGGGTCAGCAGCACGCACATCGCGCGCCTAAGTGTGCTCGACGATGTCGTGTTTCTCGGAGAACCTTTGCGCGAAGAACACCTTCAATCTCGGTATCTCGTCTTTGAGTCGAATTTTGACGGGGATCTGGAGGCATACCTCGCCCGCATGGCGAGGGAGATCCCCCAGGAGACGGACGCAGTGTGGCGGCACTGCCTGGGCTATCCCGGCACGGCCCGGGTTCCGGACTTCGTCGCCTACATGAAGAAGTGCCAGATCAAGACCGATTACTACTTTGCGGCCGTGAAGGATAAGACGGTGCAGCAGACCCTCCGCGCGCTAGCGGCTCAGCGAGCCGTGGCCCGGTTCATCGAGGAGCATCAGGGCCGGCCAGTGGCGGAGCTGCAGCGCGCCTTCCTGGAATTCAAGTCGAAGCTGGATGCGCAACCGACGCCGGCGCCAGGAGGCCGAAGCGTGACGGAACTAGCGCAGACGACTGAGGCCGGCAGTTAGCGTGCCGCAGCTGGATCCAGCCGATATTCAGGGCTTGGTGCTGCGCGCCTACAATCTTCCCGTGGCGCGGTTTCTGTTCTTGCGGCTCGCCGGAGGCGATCCCTCGCTCGCACTGATTCACAGGTTGATCCCGCTCATTACCACCGGCGAACGCTGGGAAGGCAAAAAGCCCGCTTCCACAGTCAACTTGGCGTTTACGCACAAAGGCCTGTGCGCGCTCCAATTGCCTGCCGCGACGTTGCAGAGCTTTCCGGTCGAATTCGTTGAAGGCATGCGGGCGCGGCGCGCTATCCTGAACGACACGGGACGCAACGCGCCTGAAAACTGGGAACAGATCTGGCGCGAGGAAAGGGTACATGTATGGCTGGGTGTGAACGCCGCGTCGCCCGAATCTCTGGAGCACCGCTGTGCGCATTTGCACTTGTTGATCAGCGAAACCGGAGGCGGGGAGGTAATCGGATCGCAAGACGCCGCGGCTCTTTCGATCGGACCCTCCATTATCCGGGAACATTTCGGGTACGCCGACGGTTTCGCCAATCCGGATTATCTGGGTGTGGAGCGCGATACTCAGCCCGGACATGGCAAGCTGACGAAGGACGGCAAATGGGCTGCTCTGGCCACGGGCGAGCTGCTTCTGGGCTACGCCGATGAGGCTGGCGAGTTACCGCCCGGGCCCGTCCCGCATTTGCTGGGCGTCAACGGGACCTTCATGGTGTATCGCAAGCTACATCAGAATCTCGCCTCGTTTAGAGCCTATCTGGAGCAGAAGGGCGCGCAGTATCCGGGCGGGAAAGAGAAGCTGGCGTCGAAATTCGTGGGGCGATGGCGCGACGGAACGCCCGTGGAACTGTCTCCGGACAAGCCTGCCCCGGAGATCGTGGCCGACAAGAATCGCAACGCGAATTTTACGTTTGGCAAGGATCTGGATGGATCCCGTTGCCCTTTAAGCGCGCACATACGGCGCACCAATCCTCGCGATGCATTCGGATTCAATGGCGCGCTGTCGAACCGCCGGCGCATAGCCAGACGTGGCATTCCTTATGGTCCTTACGCCGCCGAGGGCGCGCCGGTGAGCGACGAAGAAGAACGCGGAATCCTCTTCATGGCTTTGAACGCCAGCCTGTTCCGCCAGTTCGAATTCGTGCAGCAGCAGTGGATCGAGTACGGCAACGACGCGGGCCAGGGCAACGACAAGGACGCACTTCTTGGGAATCACGACGGCCGCGGCAAGTTCATGATCCAGGGAAGTGAGGACTCCGCCAACCCCCCGTTTGTCTGCGCCGGCCTGCCGAGTTTTGTCGAGCTGCGTGGCGGCGGCTATTTCTTTCTGCCCAGTATTACGGCGCTACGGATGATGGCCGCCGGCCAGGTGGACCCTCGCTAGTTGGCCCGCAAAAGTCCGGTCGCGGTCTCAATTTCCGAAAGTAACACCTCGTGGCCGGGACCCAGGCTCCGTTTTGCGGGCTGTTACTTAGAAGCAAGAGAACCGGTTTATCCGGTACCGTCCGGGGAGGAACTTGGCAATCAGGCC
>DASXEY010000071.1:0-107623 GCA_036489835.1 Bryobacteraceae bacterium
GACTCGAAGCCAAGCTCCATCGCCAAGCGGCACAGCGCGGCTACAAACTTGTGCCTCTCAAGACCGCCGCCTGATTCATTGAAAACAAAAGATCACCCTGGTGGTTCCTCAAAAGCCGGCACAGGGCCGGGGCGGCCCTCCCAACGGGAAAGGAACGCGCCAGGTCCGCCGCCCCAAGGCTCCGTTGTGCCGGCGAGTTCCTCAGAAGCATACCGGATAAAACGAAATTGTGTTTTTCTTGCCTCCCACGAAAGCGATCCACTCCGCTAACCGCTGAACAATTCCATATCAACGGCCAGCGTATCCAGGATATCTTTACGCGTAATAGCCCCTCGAACTTCGGCCCCGCCGGATTGTTTTTCCTTGGATACAACCAGCACGAAGGCGGCGTCAGCGGCGTGCATTCTGGCCAACATGTCCCATAAGGAATCATCCTCTAACGCGATAATGTAACTTCCATTTGCGCTGCCCCCGGCGGCTGCGTATTGAGCAAGCATCTCCGGCGTAGCCGGGTGCATGATACTGGCCGCACGCCTGGCGAGTTGAAGGTCGGCGCGCAACGCCTCCGGAATCGATTCGCCGCGCAGCGTGAGCTTGCGCGTGTAGATGCTGTCTTTGATCAGGCTCCTGCGTACTCCATAACTGATCGCCACAGTCAGCGTCATTGGAATAATCACGGTGTAATCGAGTGTCATTTCAAAAATCATGACGATTGCCGCCATCGCAGCGCCGGTCGAGCCGCCAACCACCCCACCCATACCGGCGACGGCAAAGGCAGCCGGACTGACCTGAAGGCCGGGAAAAAAATGGTTCAGGATCAGGCCCCACGCGGCCCCGGAAGTCGCTCCCAGGAAGAGCGCCGGGGAAAATACGCCGCCCGATGCGCCCGACCCAAGCGTAATCGAGGTCGCTATCAGCTTGGCGGCGAATAGCAAAACAAGCAAGAGCAGCGGGTATGGAACGCCGGTGAGCACGTCCTGGATAGTGGCGTAGCCCACTCCTTCGACATAATAGTGGCCGAAGCGGTGCATGAGTGCGAAGATCAGCACACCCACCACCAACATTCCCGCCATGTGCTGCACATAGTATCCGCCCTTGACGCGCTTCTCGAAGAACTCCTCCAACCCATAGATGGACCGGATGAACAAGGTTGAGACCAGTCCGGCGATCGCTCCCAGACCCGCGTATGCCACAAGCACAACGGGCTTGGCCACGATGAAAAACGGTGTCTCCAGCGACGGGATAGAAAATGACGGATGCGGCCCGAAGAAGAGCTGGCCAACATCAGTTGCGGTTGCTGTCGCCGTGAACACTGGCACTAAAGTTCGCGCGCTGACTTCATGCAGGATGATTTCGACCGCAAAGAGCACGCCCCCCACCGGCGTATTGAAAGTCGCGCCGATTCCACCTCCTGCGCCCGCAGCGATCAGGGTAATCCGCTGCCACACCGGCAAGCGCAGGAACTGGCCGAGAGTCGACCCGAAGGAGGAGCCGATCTGGATGATGGGTCCTTCTCGGCCGATGGACGCGCCACTGCCGATGGAAAGGGCCGAGGCGAGCGCCTTGATCACCGATACGATGGGGCGAATGACTCCCTTGCGGTGGTAGACCGCGTCCATGACCTCCGGAACTCCGTGCCCCTTGGCTTCAGGGGCGAACGTTTTCACCAGGAATGCCACGCCCAGCGCTCCGGCGACCGGCGCCAAAATAACAAACGGGCCCCATGGGCTGGGAGGCGTATGAGTGTTGGCATCGTAGCTCGCGGAGAGCTTTCCAAGAAAGAGCAGATTGTGAATAATAGCTATGAGTGCACGGAACACAACCGCACCCAAACCGGCGACCACGCCCACCAGGATCGAGAGCACCCACAAGGCCGGTGCTCCAATCGACCGGACCGGCGGCGTTGGGCGATCTTTTGACGATCCCGCCTGCTCCATGAGATTTACCTTACTGTACCGGAACTATTCCACAAAAGTGACAGTTCTTGAATTCGCATCGCCGGCCTTCTCCGGCGCGGCGAAGTCGTCGTACCGCCGGGTGCGCACGCGCTCGATCATATCCGGGAAACCACACTCTCTGCGCATCTCCCGCTGCTATACGCCTATCGTTGACGTTCCGAGTATCTAAACGATTTGACCTGCATCCCATATGCATGAGAAACTCTTGTGTTCCGGCTGTATAGTCGTCGCTTTTTTGACATTCTTCGGAGGCTTAGTGCGAGTTCACCGGATTCTTCGTTGGATGATGCCGGCGATCACCGCCGCGCTGAGTGTTCCTGGATGGGCCGAAATCGCCAGTTCAATATCCTTAAACTCCTTCCCAAATCCGTCCAACTACGGACAATTTGCGACGCTGACTGCTACCGTGACTTCAGGCGCTACCGGAAGAGTCACGTTTTATGACGGCACCGCGGTGCTGGGAGTGGGTGCCGTCTCGGCAGGCTCGGCATCCATCTCAACGACTCTTCTCCCTCCAGGCGCCAGATCCTTGCGTGCGCATTACTGGGGGGATTCCAAATATGCCCCAAGCGATTCCTCCGTTGTGGCGCAATCCGTGGTGGAAGGAACTTCGCTCGGGTTTGCACCTGCGGGGAACTACCCCACGGGCGCCTATCCGGGCCAGTTGATCGTCGCCGATTTGAACGGGGACGGCAAGGCGGATCTGATTACGGCGAATGTTAACGGCGATAGCGTGGACGTCCTGATGGGCAATGGAGACGGGACTTTCAAAGCAGCTATGAGCTATTCAGTAGGCGCTGATTACCCGGATTTTATCGGGATCGGAGATTGGAACGGCGACGGAAAGTCCGACCTCGCGGTTATCAGTGCCTCCACCACCGGTTGGATCGCGGTACTTCTAGGGAACGGAGACGGGACCTTTCAAACGGCTGCCAATGTGTGCAACAATTGCGGCGCTACTTCGCTGGCGGTGAGTGACCTTAATGACGATGGCAAAGCAGACCTGCTCGCTTCTACGACCAACGCAACCAGTGCAGCCATTGTGCTGCTGGGAAACGGGGACGGAACCTTCCAAACTCGGATCCCATATTCTACCGCAACAAACTATGGGAGATTCGTCACGATTGGCGACTTGAACGGCGATGGCAAAGCCGACTTTGCGGTTGCCTCTAAGAATCATCCAAATCTGTATGTCTTCCTAGGTAAGGGTGATGGAACCTTCGGCACGGCTATCACCTCTACCCTCCCGGCTGAGGCCGACCTGTTGGTGCTCGCGGATCTAAACGGCGATGGAAAGCTTGACCTGGTCGCCGGGTTGTCAGGCCCCACCGGGTACCTCTACACTGCTCTTGGAAACGGAAATGGAACCTTTCAGCCTGGCGTGGAGAGCACGGCGCTTTACTATCCGGAAGCTTTTGCTGCGGAGGACCTGAACGGCGACGGAAAACCGGACGTGATCGTGCAATCTTCGACGGGGGGCATCTACGTCTTCTTAGGAAACGGAGATGGTACGTTCCAGAGCCCAGTGAATTACTCCAATCTGCCCTCAATGGGAGTGGCGCTCGGGGATTTCAATGGGGATGGGCGGGTGGAGGTGAGCACCGTCCCCGGTCAAATCGACATCCTGCTTGGGGGTGCGACTCCAGATCTCACCGTCGCATTGACGCACGGTAACGGATTCACCCAGGGCCAGGCAGGTGCGACCTACAAAGTAGTGGTAACCAACATTGGGTCTGTCGCCACAAGCGGCGCAGTGGGCCTGACCCTTACGCTGCCACCCGGCTTTACACCCACCGCGATTGCTGGTTCCGGCTGGACCTGCGTGATTGCCTCCGTCACCTGCGCGCGATCCGACTCATTGGCCGCCAGTTCCAGCTATCCTCCCGTACTCGTCACAGTCATCGTCAGCAATACACCCGGAAGCGTTACGGCAACGGCGACAGTCTCCGGCGGTAACGATGGCAATACCTCGCATAACACAGCCAGCGACACAACCGACGTCCGATAGCAACCGCTATGTCCCCTCAACTCTTCTCCCAACCGATCCGCCCTGGACCAACTGGTGACGCTCACTGCGACAGTAGGCAAAGGGACGGGCGAGGTGACGTTCTATGACGGCACTACCATGCTCGGTATCGCGCCGGTCCTCGGGAATCAGGCCACCTTCGCCACGAATCTTCTCGCAAGCGGCTCCCGAGCGTTGACTGCACGCTACGACGGCGATTCAACCTATGGACCCGTTCTTTCCGCCGTTCGATTCCAAACCGTAAATGCCGTTTCCGCGAACGGAGCATTGCCCAGCGCCAGCTATAAAGTCGGTTCCGGTCCTTATTCAATGGTGGTTGCAGATGTAAACAACGACCGAAAACCGGATCGGTAACGGTGCCCTGAGCGGTGATCATACGGCCTGACAATCTCCATTGAAATGCCGGACCGGCTCCGCTCGGTGCGGTTGTTGTCGATAGACGGGTCGCCATCCTCCAGAGAGTGCCATCCTTGCACTGAAACCGGCCTGTCACGCCGGCGATGCAGGCGAAACAGGAAAAGCCTTGACAACATACAGATGTGATAGTAAAACATACATAGGTAATAGATCATGGCGACTCCGAGGCTGTCCAAGCTGGAATTGCGGATCATGGACGTCCTCTGGACCCGGGGGCCGATCTCGATTCGGGAGATTCAAGAGGCGTTCCCAAAGAAGGGCCGACCGGCGTATTCCACGATCCAAACCACTGTTTATCGTCTGGAAAAGAAGAGCTCAGTGCGGCGGCTCCGCAAGATTGGGAACGCGCATATCTTCGAAGCCTTGATTTCCCGGAATTCCGCGCAGCGCAGATTCATCGACGAACTCCTGGGGTTCTTTGGCGGAATGCAGCCGGTGATGGAGCACCTCATCGATACGGGCAGACTGAGTCTTGACGATGTTCGTGAAGCCGAGAAAACCCTTCAGCGGCTGGCGGCGAAGGAGCAAGCCGAGTGATGGTTGAGCATGTGTGGCAATCGACTTTGTTCGCGTGTGCCGCGGGTTTGATGACGCTGCCCCTAAGGAACAATCGCGCCCAAGCCCGATACTATTTGTGGCTGGCGGCATCGCTGAAATTCCTGATCCCGTTTTCCGCCCTGGTATTCACCGGCGGGCAACTGGGATGGCGAACCGCTGCCGCGACGCCTCGGAGTGACGCGCCTCTTCCCGCCGGAATTGTCTTTGTTGTTGACGCTCCGTCCGTTCTTCGGCTGAGCGCCGCCTCCTCGACGAACTTAATCCCGATGCTTCTCCTGACCCTATGGACTTGCGGGTTCGTGACCGTTCTGGGGGTTTGGGCAACCCGCTGGATGAGAGTACGCTCGGGCATCCGGCGGGCCTCGCTGATGCAAGAGGGTCCGGAGGCCGAAATGCTTCGCGCGTTGCAGCTTCAGTACGGAATGCGTCAGCGCATCGAACTGGTCTCCTGTACGGATCGACTGGAACCGGGAGTTTTCGGATTTAGCCGGCCAGTCCTGTTCCTGCCTGCGGATATCTCCGGGCATCTGACGGGTGCTCAAATGAAAGCAATCCTGGCGCATGAACTGTGCCACATTCGTTACCGGCACACCATCGCGGCGGCGCTTCACACTTTGGTCGAGGCCATTTACTGGTTTCATCCCCTGGTGTGGTGGTTAGGATCGCGCCTTGTAGATGAGAAGGAGCGTGCTTGCGACGAGGAAGTGCTGCGTCTGGGCAATGAACCGCAGGTTTATGCGGAAGGGATTTTGAAGGTGTGCCGGTTATACCTGGCGTCTCCGCTAGCGTCTGTTCCGGGCGTGTCCGGCTCAAATCTTCGGAAAAGAATCGAGGAGATCATGTCCGATCGCGTGCGAGCTCGTCTGGGTTTTGGAAAGAAACTCGTGCTGGCCGTTGCTGGAACGGCCTCCGTGGCTGTCCCTGTTTTTATCGGCGTGGTGAACTCACCCAGGATTCGAGCACAGCAGCCAGTGAAGTCGCATTTGACATTCGAGGTTGCTTCGATGAGGTATGCTCCAATGCCTCCGGGCGGCGTCAGCGTGACCAGGCAAGGCGGGCCGGGGACTGACGACCCGACCCGGCTCACATACAGAAATGTTCCCTTGAAGAGCATTCTGCTAAATGCCTACGGATTGAAGGATTTCCAGATTTCGGGCCCTGGATGGGTTGATACGGAACGTTACGATATCAATGCGAATATTGCGCCGGGCACGACCAAAGAGCAGTTCAACGTCATGATGCAGAATCTTGTGACGGAGCGGCTCAAAATGGCGGCGCATCATGAGAAGAAGAATTTTTCGGCGTATGCGTTGGTGGTGGGGAAGGATGGCATGAAGATGAAGGAATCGGCAGCGAGCAAGCCGGACACCGCGCCGCCTGCGGACGGAAAGGCGCTTCGAGCCCTCACCAAGAGCGGGAGCGATGGATTCCCGGCGTTGCCGCCGGGTCGCTCCACATGGGTGATGTCCTCCGCCCCGGGACACAATCGCATGACCGCCGCTGGACTGGCTATGTCGGGATTCGCGGTGTTTCTGGAAAACCAGATCGGCCGTCCTGTGGCGGATGAGACGGGCTTGCCGGCGAAGTACGATTTCAAGCTGGATTTTTCGAAGGAAGGTCTGATGGGCGCGATGGCCCTCGCGGGCCCACAGCCTCGTCTTGGTCCGAATGACGACCCCAGCGACACAGGCCCCATCATCTTCCAGGCGGTGCAGGATCAACTGGGTCTAAAGCTGGAAGAAAAGAAAGTTCCCTTCGATGTATTGGTGATCGATCACTTGGAAAAAATGCCTGCCGATAACTGACGGGGATGTCAAGGGATATACCACAGCAAAACGCCTTTGCCGACGCGCTCGGTGGGCGGAATGCGGTCGGTCCACAGGACCTTGTTGGGATCGCTTTTGAAATAGCCTAGACGCCAGAGCTTCAGCATGGTCAGGCTGGCGGCGTTCCAGCCTTTGGCGGGTCCGTTCGGGTTGAGCGGCTTGATCAGCGGAAATCTGCCCTCGTTTTGCATGTCCTCAACGTAGGCGCCGTTGAACGGATCGAAGGCCAATTCTTTCACGCCCAATTGCTGCAACCGCGCCCCGAGGCGCTTCATGTCCTGGCCCCAATCAAGATCGGAATCGATCAGGATCTTCTCTGGCTGGCTGCCGGCGAGCTCGTTGAAGTAGGCGAGATAGTCGGGATGACTCAGCGCGGAAGATGCCGCGAACCAGACCAGCAGACCCGCGAGAATCGCTCGCGAGGCTTTATTAAACGAGCCGCCGGAACGCCACAGCCATTGCGCGCCCACGCCGGCGATCACGGAGAACCCGACGTATGCGGGAAGGATGTGGCGAATGCCCAGGTTGATGTGGCTGAATGTGGCGGCGAAGACCAGCATCCCCAGCGCGAAGGCTAGGGGCGTTATATACGCCCCTTCGCGTTCGCGGCAGCGTTTCAGGCACACCACCAAACCAACAGCAATCAGCGCCAGCAGGGCTAGAGGCGTTTTGTAGAAGATCGCGACCGGATAATAATACCACCAGCCTTGTTCGCCGTAATGACCCAGAAGGTAGCCGGGATGGCCAGTGTGATTATGGCTCATTACGTCGCTGATTCCCTGCCACAGCTCGGGCGCGGGGACGCCATGTGCGAGGTGGAACTGATAGCCCGCCCAAATCAGGATCGCCGCCGTGGGCGCAACGATGGAGGCGGAGACGGCGAAAAGCAGCGTGGATCGAAGGAGCGTTCTAAGTCGGGGCCGCTGAAAGATGAAATATCCTGCGAGCGCGGCAATAGCGGCGGAAGGCAGAAACGCGAGCGAGGAAAATTTTGAGAGCACGGCGAGCGCCAGGGCTGCGCCGAATAATAGGCTCCTTGCGGGTGTCGGGTTCTTTGCCCAGTACAGCATTGCCAAAAAAGCTGCGGCGATGGAACCCGTGGCCGGCATATCTGTCGTCGCCACTCCAGCGTGGGCCAGGGCGGTGGGGAACATGGTGAAGCAGAGCGTCGCGAAGAACGCGGCAGGTTCGCCGAAGCTACGGCGGGTCCAGAGATAGACCACCAGCGCGGCCAGCCAGAAGAACGGCAAAACTCCCATTCGCGCCAGCGCCAGCATGCGATCGAAGTGGCCTTGGTGAAGGACAGACCGGCCTTCGGGTTGGCCGCCTGGGAATCCTGGATCCCGGGCTCCGGCGAGAAACGGTCCGAGAGCCATCATGCCACGGGCGAGCGGAGGATGCTCAGGATTGCAATCGTAGGTGCGGCCGGAGAGCCAGATCATGCCGCAGCCGACGTGCCAGGCCTCATCCACGGTGTCGTTAAAGACGTGATACGTGGCCACAATGCGAATTGTCGCGATAAGGAGAAGCAGCGCGAAGGCGGCTTTCGAAAGGAAGGTGTTCGAGACTGAGCCGGACTGGGCAGGAGCCGGCGCGGTTCGATCGATAGGGCGAGCTACACTCACCCCTGTAAGGTAAACCATGTGCGCCATAGTGTGTCCACCAGCGCATGGGTTGTGGCGGAAGCCACCAAGCTCCGGTGCTTGCGGTACGCCATGCCGTAGAACCATCCCGCGACAGTTGCCAGCGTCGCGTAACGCCAATTCGGGGCCGGGGCGTGTTGGATGTGGCTGAGTCCGAAGAGGACGGAGGCGCTTGCTTGCGCGAGATTGCGGGATTGCAGGGAGCCCTCCAGAAGATTTTGGAGGAGGCCGCGGAAGAACAACTCTTCTGCGATCGCTACGAATAAAAAGATCGTGACATAGCTGGCGAGGAAATCGCCGATGCCGCGGTATTGCGGATTCCAGGCGATGAAGTGGAGGGTGAAGCCCAGGGGAATCGCGATCACGGAGAAGCCTGCGAAGGAAATCAGGGCGTCTCGAAGAATAGCGGGTGAGATCGCGAAGCTGTAGCCCGCGGCGTCGACACCACGTTGGATCAGGAACGACCAGGCCCCCACGCCGACCAGGAATAATCGCGCCATGAAATCGAGATTCACGGGTACGTTCCAGATGCCGGAAATCAGATGCGCGAGAACCGGCAGGAACAGCCACAAAAGCACCAGCACATCCTGCCAGTTCAAGCGCCTCGGGTGAGTCACGGGAAACAAGGGGAACAATCCTAGCGGCAGCGCGGCCAGCGCCACAAGCTTCACGAAAGCGGGCAGCCGAAAATCGCCGGTACCTGCGCAGTAGATCAGATAGGGGAGCAGGAAGATGACCGCGCTCACGGCGGCTCCGCTGGCGCCGCGAAGTCTTTGCGTCAGCCACGCTCGGGAGAACTCGAATCCGGGCGCGAGATACAAAGCCATCAAGAGCAGGAAGCAGAGATAGATGGCCCCAGCTTGAGCTGGTCCCACCGGATAGCGGCGGAGTTCTCTGCTCGCGTACCAGCCGAAGAATAATGCGAGCGCCGCCAAGAGAGCGAAGAATCCGCTCCTTCCTTGGCTCATTTTACTTAACAGCGATAGTCACTGAGGCGATGTGGCGCTCCCACTCAAGCTGGAGCTTGACGTTGCCTGCGCCCTGATCGGTGAGGGTGTACTTCAACATTTCGATTACGGAAGGCGGCTTGCTCATGGTCATCCTGATTCGCCCCAGATCCTGCGAGGCGTTATATTCCAAGCCCCACTGGCCGGTCTGTTTGCTGATGATCAGCTCCCATGCTTCCGGGTCTTTGATCCAGCAGTACAGCGTGTAATCGCCCTTGGGGACGCTCAGACTGCCGATTTGCAGATTCGCGCTGGTGTGGAAAGCTGTGGCCGAGTTTGCACCGGCGCGCCAGGCTGGATAGGTGGGATCGCCGGAGAGCAATCCGCCATCGCCAAAAATCTTGCGCCCTCGAACTGATGGAGCTCCATAGTTGATGCGAATGGTCTTGCCGGCTATGGTGATGCTGGCGGTTTCCGGCGGGCTCTGAGCAAAGGCAAGACTCATGCCGAGAAGGAAGAGAGGGGCACATCGAAGTGAGTGGATCATCACGGATTCATCCCCATTTTACCCGCTGCGGCTACAAGGGCGCTCAGAAGCTGTAGCGAATTTTCAAAATCACGCTGGAGTTGCGGCGATACTGGCCCAGAAAATCCGACGATGCGCCTTCGATCAAAATGCCGCCGAGCGTCATGCGCCAATGCGAGCCGATGAGGCGCGAGTATTCGGCGTGCGTCAACGTCCCCTGCGCGTTTTGACGCGTTGCGTCTTCTACGGAAACACTTTGGCGGGCATCGATGGTGTAGGCGACCCGCAGGACAAACGCCTCAGCCAACCCGCGTTCGGGATCGAAATCGATCTGGCTTCGCTTGGTGAAGATCGTTTGCCCAACGTAGCCTCCGACGAACATCCAGTCGCCCATCTGGCGCTCCACTTGAGCGACATAGAGGATGTAATCGTCGGACTGTGGCGCCGCGGACGCGCCGGCGCGCGACTCGAAATATCCAGCTTCGGTTTTGATTGTGAACCAATGTAGGGGAATGGCGGCGTCCGTGCCGTACATTCGAATCTTTGGATAGAAGCGCTGAACCGAGAGCGCGGGCTCAAGCAGATCGAAAGCGACTCCGATCAATGGCAGATGATTGTAGCCTTCGAAGAAGCTGACGGAGGCCTCGTAACGATGTCCGATATGATCCAGGCGGGCGCCGTATTGTCCGCCGCCGGGGAAATTGGTCGCGGCGTTCTCGATCGATCCAGGCTCGACCGATCCGGAGAAACCCGGCGGCAACTCCGCCCAACGCTGATTCAGAAGCGGGATGCGGCTCGGCGTGAGCCAGGGAGTCCACACCAGGTCGAGCGAATTTCCGCCCTCCTCCACGGTGGCGCGTGCGGCGACGACACCCAGGACTTCGCTATTGACCACGTCGAGGTAGTCGCGCGGAGCGAAGCGGTCAGTGGGATTCAGAAGATCGGCTTTGCCCCAGCGGACGAGCTGCTTGCCGATATCGGCCGTGAAATGGCCCTTGTGCATGGTGACTCTCGCCGTTCGGATCTCGAAAGCCGGCCGCAGCAGGCCGCGATCCTGGAAGTCGAGATGGAGCGCGCGTTCGGTTTCGTGATGGGTGTCGGTCTGGGCCTCGATGCCTCCGAAGAGTTTGAGCCAGGAGAAGGCTCTGGAGGACAGGTCCCATTGGAGGATCGCTTGTCCGATCGCTTGAGAGCTGTCGCTCGAAGTGGTTTGAGGGAATCCGGTCAGGCTGGCTTCGATGAAGCCGCGTTGATCGAAACCCTGTGGGATTGTTTGTGCGGCGGCTTCGGCCTGCGTCACGAACAGGATCAGGACCAAGATCGCGCAGGGCATCGCCAGCCTTGGAGGAACTCGCCCGCACAACGAAGCCTGACTCGGCCGAGCCTTCGCGAGATCCTGATGGTTTGGAGGGCCGAGTCGGCCCTGTGCGGGCTTCAAACGAAGGATTGTACCGCGATAGGATGATGTTGTGACAAATGGTCTCGATCTGAAGGGCCGTACCGCTTTGGTTACGGGAGCGGGCCGCGGAATTGGGCGCGCGGTGGCGGTGAGTCTGGCGCAAGCGGGCGCGGCGGTGATGCTCAACGACCTCGATCGCGACCCCGTATTTGAAACCGGCATGCTGGTGGATAAAGCCGGTGGTCACGCGAAAGCCATGCCCGGCGATGTGACCGCGGCGGGGTTTCCAGAGAAATTGGTGAACGCAGCCATTGCCGGATTCGGGTCCATCGATATCGTGGTCAACAATGCCGGCTATACCTGGGACAGCGTCATCCAAAAGACCACGGATGAGCAGTTTCAGGCGATGCTCGACATTCACATGGTCGCGCCGTTCCGCATCCTCCGTGCGGCTTCCGCCTGGATTCGCGAAACCGCCAAGCGCGAGACTGGCGAGGGCCGGCGGGTGATGCGCAAGGTGGTGAACATTACGTCGATTTCCGGCGTGGACGGCATCGCAGGGCAATCTGGATATGGCTCGGGCAAGGCCGGGATCATCGGATTGACCAAGGTGCTGGCGAAAGAGTGGGGCCGTTACAACGTCAACGTCAACGCGGTGGGATTCGGCTTTATTGAAACGCGGCTGACTCAGCCCATGGGGACGGAGGCGTCCGAAATCGACGTAAAAGGCCGCAAAATCAAGGTCGGCGTGCAACCCGCGGCCATTGAGGCGATGAAGCAGCAGTGTCCTTTGGGGCGTTTGGGGACCGTTGAGGAAGCAGCAGGGCCGGTGCTTTTCTTCTGCTCGCAGCTATCGGATTACGTCAGTGGCGAGGTTCTGATTTGCAGCGGCGGGGCTCGATCATAGATTCAGAATTCGGCGCACGCCTTCTGTAAACGTCGCGGGTTCCGTTAACAGACTCACCACTAGAAACGCTTCCGATTCGAAATCGTAGAAGAATCCGGGTTGAATTAAAACATCGCGTTCGCTGAGGAGCGTGATGGCCCATTCTTCTTCAGATCGCGTCCGCGGCACTTGGAGGATCGCGGACCAACCGCCTTCGGTGTTGAGTACGTTCACAGGCGATCCCGTGGTGCGTTCTCGCAGCCAGGCCAGATTTGCAGCGGTGCGACCGCGGATCTGCTGGCGAATCCCGGTTGAAAGCTCCAGAAGCTTCGGCAACGCGATCTGGACCGGCGTTGAGACGGAGAGATATGTGTCCGCGATCCATTCCAGTTGTTCGATTGCTTCCTCGGTTCCCGGTCCGCTGGCGGCGATCCAGCCCAGCTTCATTTGTGGAAGGCCGGCGATTTTTGAAAGCCCGCTCATGGTGAATACTTGTGCCGCGCCCGGTAAGCCAGCCGCGCGCGAATCGTCGTCTGTGATCGCGTAATCGAAGAACACTTCGTCGGCCAAGATTGCAAGGCCGTGTCGCGCGGCGAATTCATCCAGACGGCGGGCCTCCTCGATCTTCAGAAACGATCCCGTCGGATTGTTGGGATTTACCACCACAACGCCGCGAGTTCCATCGGTGACGGCACCTTCGAGCGCATCGAAGTCGATATGCCACGCGCCGTCATAGCGCAGCGGATACTGCTTCAAAACGGTAGACTCCAGGCCGGCTAGAAACTCGAACAGCGGATAGGATGGCCGCGGAACTAACACCTCGTCGCCGGGATTGGTGAGCAGCTTAAAGAGGTAGGCATATGCCTCGCTCGTGCTTGCCGTGAGGACGATGCGCGATGCCGGGATTTCGATCCCGCGCTCCGCGTAATAGCCGGACACGGCTTCGCGGGCCGCGAGAAGGCCGCGCGGCGTGGGATCGTAGCGCAGCGCGGCTGAATCCGACAAAGCCTCCAGAATTTCACGCTGCGGATAAGCAAATCCGGCGCGGGTAGGATTAGATTCGGTTAAGTCCAAGACCTTCGCGTTCGCGCGGCGTTTCTCCGCAAGCAGTACTGAGATTGGATTGGGACGGCGATCAAACTTCAATCGGGAAGAAAACACTTGTCGATATCGTAACAAAGCTGTGCCACGGCGGTGATAAATTGGGTTATGACCACCGGCCTTTTGGTCGCTGGTTTGCTTCTGAGGATCGGCGTGATGGGGCAGGTGACTTCGCCGCTGGCGAATACCGACGCGAATTATCACGCCCTCCGCACCGCCGCGCCCAACGAAACCTACCGCGTAGAGAACATCGAGCTGAAGCGGGACGTCGCCACGATCACTCTGCGCACGGGGGCGATCACGTTTCTTCCGCCAGTGTTGGGCCGGGTCACCATGGCCGTGTTCTCCGGCGAGGGCCGATTCCAATTGAAGCCCGCGATCCCCATCGAGGAGGATCATCTCAATAAGCTGCTGGGCCATCCCGAGGTGGATGAAACTTTCGATTCGGCGATGCTCTGCTTCACGGATGGGACGCTCGCGGAAGTTCAGAGCCAGGCCAAGACTATTGCTCTGGATTCGCATGCGGCCGGAGTGCTCGCGGATTTTCGGCGCAGGCTGAAGGAGCGGGCGGAAACAAATGTCGATGCCGATGTACTGAGTGAGTTATACGATACTGCGCCGGCCCCAAGCCATTCCTTTCGTGCGTTCCTTCACGGCAAGACTGACGGCGATTTGCGATTTTTGATTGTGCCATCGGGCGCGCTGCCGGGTCTGCCATCCCCCGAGGAAGTCGGGTTGGTGAATGTCGATCCAAGTGGGGAGCGTGCGGGGATCTGGTATCTCTCGCATCTGGAGTCGGAGTGGAAGAGCCCTCAAGGCGCCTCCTCGGTCGAGGACCGGCGTGTCGCCGCGGCCGAGCATTTTCAGATCGAAACCAATATCGCCACGGGCGGGCAGGTGAGCGGCACAACGCAAGTTCGCATCACCGCGAAGACCGATGGAGCGCGGGTGATTCCCTTCGAGCTTCTACCCAAGCTTCGAGTCTCACGGGTGGCCCAAGGCGGCCGGGACCTAAGTTACATCCAGGAACCCGTGAAAGAAGATCCGTTTTTTTATGTGATCCTGCCTGAGCGGATGGTGAAGGGGCAATCGTACAATTTGACCATCGTATACGCGGGCGGAGACGTTATCCAAAACCAGGGCAGCGGTAATTTCTCGGTGAGGGCTCGTGAAAATTGGTATCCCAGCCCAAATGCGTTTATCGATCGAGCCGCCTATGATCTGGTCTTCAAGTTTCCAAAACAATACACGCTGGTGAGCGTCGGCAAGCTGGCGAGGGAGTGGCAGGAGAATAACCAGGCGTGCGCGGAATGGAAATCGGATGTGCCTCTGGCCGTCGCCGGATTTAATTACGGCGCGTTTAAGAAGAAAATGGTGACGGACAAGGAGACACAATACGATATTGAAGCGTATTCGACTTCGGATGTCCCGGATAATCTAAAGGCTTTTACCACACAAATCAATCTGACTCCTTCCGCGATGGCGGACTCGGCTTTGGTGGACGGACAAAACTCGATACGGCTGTTCGAACGCTGGTTTGGAGCGGCCCCTTACGGGCGCATCGCCATCACTCAGCAGCCGGAATTCAACTTCGGTCAATCCTGGCCAACGCTGGTGTATTTGCCGATGAGCGCGTTTCTGGATTCGACCCAGCGCTGGGCGCTGATGGGCCAGCAAGCGTTCCGCTTCGCGGATTTCATTCAGGAGGTGACTCCCCATGAGATCTCCCACCAATGGTGGGGTCACATGGTGGGCTGGGCCACTTATCACGATCAATGGCTTTCGGAAGGCTTCGCGGAATTCTCCGCGGGGCTCTTCGTGGAGGCGACGGCCAAGGGGGGCGAACTCGACAAATTTTGGGAGCGGCTTCGCGAGGAGATCGTGCAGAAGAATCCCTTCGGGAACGCGCCGAACGATGCAGGCCCGATATGGCTGGGGGAACGTTTGAACACATTCAAGAACGCCGGGGCATACAACCGCATGGTTTATCCCAAGGGCGCCTACTTCCTCCAGATGCTACGCATGTTGATGCGCGACGATAAAACCGGCGATCGGGATTTTATCGCGCTGATGCACGACTATGTTCAGACCTATCTTTATAAGAACGCTTCGACGGAGGGGTTCAAGGCGGTGGTGGACAAGCATATGAAGCCTGGGTTAGACGCGGCTGGCGATCACAAGTCGGACTGGCTGTTCCGCGATTGGATCTATGGGACGGGACTTCCCCGGTACCACCTTGAATACACAACCAAGAGCGAAGACGGCGGCAAGGTCTTGTTGGAAGGCAAGCTCACGCAGAGCGACGTCCCGCCGGATTTCCTAATGACGGTGCCTCTCTATTTCGATATCGACGGACGCTGGGTCACTGTCGGCCGGGTGCGTGTGGTAGGGAGTATGACGGCGAACGTCAAGGTCACGCTCCCCAAGATGCCCAAGCGGGTGTCGCTGAATGTCAACCATGATGTGCTGGCATCCGAGGCTTCGGTGAAAAAACTCTAAGGTTTGAATTTTATAGGCTGAAAATTTGACGGGCCAACAGGGCTACGCTACCATAGTGCTGCGGGGTGGAGCAGTCTGGTAGCTCGTTGGGCTCATAACCCAAAGGTCGAAGGTTCAAATCCTTCCCCCGCAACCAAACGAAATACACCAACCTCGGCGCAAGCATCGTTCCAGATGCAATGCCCGATCATTGCGCTGCTCGCGCTCTCAGCCAGTGGCCTGTCTGGTCTTCGCCGAAAATTCAGGCGCGCTCCAAGTTCTAGACGGTTAAGAGGCGATACCCATCTACCCGTTTTAGCCGAAAGCTTAGAGCCCCGCGACCTCACCCATCTCGAACGGCTGAATTGGCAACCCATCGAGCTTCGCGTTCTTATTGATCTCAAACCATACGACCATGATTGCGCTTTTCGGAAGTGCTTTGGCGCAAAGTTCAAAATGTCCTGATGGCGGCCGATGTCAGAACTGTCCGCTGGCAATCCGCACTCGCATCGGTCTAACGCCCGGTGAATTCCAAACCTATTGCGCCGAGTGAAACCAAGCAGTCGGGAAGCAAACGCAACCTCAGCTCCCCGCCGCAAAATGCTAGCTGGAATCCAGTGTGAGAGCACCGTAATCCGCTGCCGCGTTTACGTCCGGCGGACAATTGGACTATGGACGACACCGCCAGACCTCCTTGCGGCGAACCCGCGATTCTTTCCGGTGCACGCAGCTCTCCGGTTACAACCAGCGGCCCATGGCTTCTAGCCGCGACCATCCTCGGTTCGAGCATGGTGTTCATTGATGGCACGGTCGTGAACGTCGCGCTTCCGGCGCTGCAATCGGCCCTGCATGCCACCCTGGCCGACGTTCAATGGGTGGTGGAGTCTTACGCTCTCTTTCTGGCTACGCTGCTCCTCATTGGCGGGTCTTTAGGGGATCTTTACGGCCGCCGCAAGATCTTCGCCGCCGGAGTAGCACTCTTCTCCTTTGCGTCGGCTTGGTGCGGGCTCGCGCCCGACATCCGCGAGCTGATTGTTGCAAGGGGTCTCCAGGGAATTGGCGGAGCGCTGCTGGTGCCCGGCAGCCTGGCTCTCATCAGCGCTAATTTCCCCGAGAAGGAACGCGGCCAGGCGATCGGTACCTGGTCGGGCTTCACTGCGATCACCGCTGCGATCGGACCCGTGCTGGGCGGATGGTTCATTGAGCACGGTTCGTGGAGGTGGGTATTCTTCATCAACATTCCACTGGGAGTGGCGGTTCTATGGCTTACTTTACGAAAAGTCCCGGAAAGCCGTGCTGACAACCGGAGCCAACGGTTCGATTGGTTGGGCGGCCTGTTGGCGGTGCTCGCCTTCGGCGGAATCGTTCTCGGACTGATCGAATCGATGCCGGCCGCGGATGCTACGGGGGTTGTAATTCTTATTGCGCTGCTGTATTGGGAATCGCGCGCGCCGTCCCCGATGGTTCCACTCGGTTTGTTCCGTTCCCGCAATTTCAGCGGAGCGAACCTGCTCACCCTCTTCCTTTACTCCGCGCTGAGCGGCATGCTCTTCTTTTTCCCCCTTGATTTGATACAGGTCCAAGGCTACTCGCCAACGCAGGCGGGAGCCGCTTTGCTGCCGCTTATTTTGTTGATGTTCCTGCTGTCGCGCTGGTCCGGCGGACTTCTCGATCGCTACGGCGCCAGGGCCCCGCTGGTGGTCGGTCCGCTGATAGCGGCCGCGGGATTCGCGTTGTTTGCAAGACCCGGTATCGGCGGGTCCTATTGGACCACCTTCTTCCCCGCGGTGCTGGTTTTAGGGTTCGGTATGGCGATCAGCGTCGCTCCGCTCACGACCGCGGTGATGAACGCGGTGGACCGAAGCCATGTGGGAGCGGCCTCCGGAATCAACAACGCCGTTTCGCGTATCGCGGGTCTGCTCGCCGTGGCACTTTTCGGAGCCTTACTCAGCGGCGTTTTCCAGAACGCCCTGGAACGGCAATTGGATCGTCTCGGCCTGCCGCCCGCAGTGCGCTCGCAAATTGAGGCCCAGCGGCCCAGGCTGGCGGCCGCCGAAACGACAGACGCGCGCGGGCGCCAGGCGATCGACGATGCATTCGTCACTGGCTATCGCACGGTGTTGTGGATAGCCGCCGCGCTGGCGTTCGCCAGCGGCCTGAGCGCTGCGGTGGTGATCAGGGAGCAGCGGCCGGAGCATCGATAAACACGGCGGTCGACTTGCTATGCTCGCGCCGCGCAACGGTTTTCCCGCAGAGCCGCGACCGAAGGGAGCGGTTTGGCCGCTAGGCGCTCTCTGTTTTCCCAGGTGGAGTCAGCGCGACTGCCGCCTCTGAGGTGAGTAGCAGGAACGTGAAGGTCTCTTGTAAGTAGAGCCGCACGGCAGCATCGGTGTGGCTCAGGTAGCCGATGGAGACGTCCTGGCCGATATGCAGTTCGAAATCGCCGCCACGCGTGGTGAGTACGAAAGCTCCCTCTATGGCGGGCGTCCAAATGATTTTATCGTCCACCAGGCGCTTGACATGCTCCAGCACCGGATAGCCTTGATCGCTGGTTTCCGCAAGCGCGGTATAGGCCGCGGCTCCCAAAAGAACCGCGTAAGGGCCGTTGACGCCCACCAGCCTCAATTGGCTCAAAGCTTGCGCAACGGCATCCGGGTACTGGCGAACGTCGGCCGGAAGGGGCATCTTCGGATTGCTGGTCCCCTGACGAATTCCCACAATGCCCGCTGCCTCATAGCCCTCAAAAACCGCGCTGTCTTCCGCAAAGGCGATCTGGCGCGCTGCGTCCTTCGCCGGTTGCCAATCGGAGTCTTCCGCGCCGCGTTCCACGTCGTCGATCGCCTGGCGATCCAGCTCAAAAGGAAAGCGCAACTCCACCAGCGCCTTGACCTCGCGTTGCCTGGCGAGAATGCCGTCCTTCGAACTGGCGATCGAACGCAGATGGCCGGTGCCTACCGCCGAGAGAGCGGAGCCTGCCGGCCCCCTCACGTCGACCACACGCCGAGCGGCCAGGTAGCGTTTGAACGTGCGAGCCGTTTCCTCTTCAATCTGAGCCCACGCCGCGTCCGAAATGGGGGCCAGCTCGCGATGCAGATTATTCATGGGGAATTTCTCCTTTTAGGGAACCGATACCCAGCGAACCGTCGCTCCGCCGTGGAGCGGATACAGAGCCATCGGCAGCCGCTGCGCTGACAACTGGATTTGCGGGCTGGTCCTCGCCCACAGCTTCCAGAAATGTTACGGACGGAGCAAAAAACAAGCTTCCTGTGACCGCACGGCTGAAATCGAGTAGCCGGTCGTAGTTGCCAGGCGGCTGCCCTACGAACATGTTTTCGAGCATCTGTTCGATCGTCTGCGGAGAACGGCTGTAGCCGATGAAATAGGTTCCGAATTCACCCTGCGAAGGCCGCCCGAAGGGCATGTTGTCGCGCAGGATCTTGATCTCTTTGCCGTCCTCGACAATTGTCGTGAGTGCGTTGTGCGCCGAGGTTGGCTTGACGGAATCGTCCAATTCGATGTCCGACAACTTGGTGCGCCCGATGATGCGTTCCTGCGCCTCCGTGGACAGCCCATTCCATCCATCCATATCGTGGAGATATTTCTGCACGATCACGTAGCTGCCGCCGGCGAACGCAGCGTCCTCGCCGCCGACCAGCACGGCATCGATAACCTCCTCGCCTCGCGGATTCTCCGTCCCGTCGACAAAACCCAGCAGATCGCGATCGTCAAAATAACGGAAGCCATGCACTTCATCGACCGGCGAAACCGCGCCTCCCAGACGCGTCATGATCTGCGTGGCAAGTTCGAAACACACATCCATGCGCTTCGCGCGGATGTGGAACAGCAGGTCGCCAGGCGTGGACACCGCATGGCGCGCTCCGGCGCGAATCTCCCGGAACGGATGCAGCTTGGCCGGCCGTGGTGCCCCAAAGAGCCGGTCCCACGCTTCGGACCCAATGCCCAGGACGCACGACAGGCCCGCTTCCAGGTCGCGAAATTCCACAGCGCGGAATAACGCGGAGAGGTCTCCGCAGAACGAACGCAACGTTGCTCGATTGTCTAAACCCGGATTTATTGTCGCCACCAGGAAGATCGCGGCTCGGGTAAGCGGCGCGGCCACCGGCTGCGCAACAACCTTAGGGCCAGGACCCGCTGCGGGCGCGCTAAGCGGATCACGCATCAAGATGTCACTTTGGGACTTCATTCTGGCAGGATCGCGCTCACTCGCGCATGCGAGCACTTTCTAGAAGCTTACCATCGTCCGCCGGCGAACGTCGGCTTCGAGTTTGTAAGATGAATGAACAAGCTTTTCCCATGGCCATCCCCATCCAACATCCGATGACCCGCCGCGCCCGCCTGGCGATCGCCGGTGTTGCCTTGCTCGCTTTCTTCATCAAGATCCTGCTGGCTCTGAAGACGTACGGAACCAACGACGTCTACGTCTACGATCATTTTTCGGTCTGGTCCCGCTATCTGGGTGTTTTCCTCTATCGTGCAGACCCGCAATTCAATCACCCGCCTTCCATGATTCACATACTGCACGCATTCAGTTGGCTGGCTGCCGTCACGGGTCTGCCATTTTCGTTCTGGCTTCGCCTGCCTGGCATTCTGGCGGATACCGGCAGTTTGTGGATCGTCTGGAAAATGTTGGGAGCGCGGACCGTCCTTAATACTAAGGAGGATCGGTCGATCTTCTGGTCGCTGATTCTCCTGGCCGCCGCTCCCCCGCTGATTCTGATTTCGGGATTTCATGGCAACACAGACTCCGTGGTGATCTTTTTCGTGCTGCTCTCGATCTATTTGCTGGAGATAGGCGCCAGCGGCTGGCTGGCGGGAACAGCCTTTGCCATGGCCTGTTGCTTTAAGGTCTTTCCCGTGATCGTGGTGCCGGTGATGGTCTTAAACGCCTCCGGCCGCAAACGATGGATAAATAGACGATCGATAAAGTTTTGCGCCGCTGCGCTGATCGTGCTGCTGATCTGCTGGTCGCCTTTCTTCTTTCAAGATCCGAAGACCATCGTGGCGCAGGTATTCGGCTACCGGAGTTTATACGGTCATTGGGGGCTTTCCTATCTCGCGCTCCAACTCCCGGCCACTCTTTCGGCCGTGTTGCCGAGCCTCCTGCCTCGCGCCGAATTATTTAACGCTAATTTTGAGCGTTGGGGGTCCTATTTAGCGCTGGGGTTGGTCTTGATCGTGTCTTGGCGCATGAACTGGGGCCCGCTCCGGCCCCGGCTTTTTTCGCAGGTCGGCCTGATCTTCCTATTGTTCCTATCGGTTTCGAATGGATTCGGAGTTCAATATCTGGCTTGGCTTGTACCCTGGGTCGTCGAACTGGGTTGGTTGCCCACCGCGACTTTCTACACTGCCAGTGGAATTTTTCTTTTCCTGGTCTACAATTACTGGTCGCAAGGCCTTCCCTGGTATCTGGCGGATAGCATTAACGTCGGAGAATATACTGGCTACTTCGACCATGCCCACGTGATTTGCTGGCTTTCGGTGGTTGCGGCGTTAAGCGTTGCCTGGAGGAGGGTGGGAATCGCAGCGGGTTGGGATAGGATTCTTCCGATACCACCGCTTGGGCCGGGATTGCGAATCGGCGCGGCGCTGGTGGCCGCAGCCGCGCTTTGGGCGGTGATTCCTCCTCAGATGGACACCCCCTCACCGCCAGGCGGTAAGGATGCACGTGCGGTTCGAACCATTAACGCGCGCAGCGACCTGGATCTTTCCATGCTGCTTGCCGGCGACCATCGCTATGAGGATTCGATCCGCGCGGCACGGGAAGCCTTGGCGTTGACCCCGGATTCCGCCGAAGCCCATGCCAGCATCGCGGCGGGCTATGCGGGGTTGGGCATGTGGAGGGACGCAGTCGAAAACGCACAGGAAGCTTTGCGGGTGGATCCCGATTTTGAGCCCGCGCGAAACATTCTGGCCTCAGCCGCTTCTAACCGGTAGTGGCAGTTTTGTGGAACGAAATTCCTTAAATGCTGCTATAGTATTAGCGTCTTTGCCCGCTTCTGACTCATTTGCGAGTGCCATTTGGCCGCCTCTGTGCCGCCTCCTCTCTGGTCACGGTTCCCCTGCGCAGTCTGACAAAGACGATTTTCACCAATAAAAATAAGGAGCATTTTCTCATGACCAACATCTTTGTGGGCAACCTAAGCTTTCAGACCACACAGGACGAGCTGCACGCGGCGTTTGCGCAATATGGCGCCGTGGAGCGCGTGAATATCGTTACCGATCGCGATACAGGGCAGCCTCGCGGCTTCGCTTTTGTCGAGATGACAGACCGCAGCGCCGCCGAGACTGCGATTTCCCAACTGAACGGGGCGGATATGAACGGCCGCGCCCTCAACGTCAATGAAGCCCGTCCCAAGCCGCAAGGCGGTTCGGGTGGTTACGGCAACCGGGGCGGTGGTGGCGGCGGAGGCCGCGGCCGCGGCTCCCGCTGGTAAGTTGTAAAAATCCTTTTACGGGCCGGCTTAAACCGGCATCACAAGCCGGCCCGGCAACTCAATTTCCCCTGGAATCGCCAGCTTGGCGTTTTTTCTTCGCGCCATTTCATATCCGACAAGCTACATTGTGAGCAAGAGTTCGGATGTCTCACTGCGTCCGGATCACGCGAGCGTGGGAGAGCAACCCGGGCAACCCCGATGCAAACGTTACACAATGAGTCGTGCCGATGAGGCTCATCGGTTCTTTTCCGTCTTGAAGGTTATCAAGCCGGCGTGGGGCCCTTTGAACGAATAAAACCAGGCGATGAGCGCAAAACGAGTCAGCTAAACCGCCCGGCCGCCGTAGTTGCGCTCATAGAAGTGCAGATACTCGCCCGATTTCACGCGCGACACCCAATCCTGGCTCGCTTTGTACCAGTCGATCGTCGCCTTGAGACCGTCCTCAAACGGCATTTCCGCCTTCCATCCGGTTTCGCGCATCAACTTGCTGCTCGATAGCGCATAGCGGCGGTCGTGTCCCGGACGGTCCTTCACCGTCTGCATCAGGCTCTCCGGCTTACCCAGCGCCTCCAGGATTTTCCGCACAACCTCAATATTCGGCAGGGAGCGGCTGCCGCCGATGTTATAGATCTCGCCCGGCCGGCCGCCTTCGATGGCCGCTAAGATGGCCCGGCAATGATCGTCCACATACAGCCAGTCGCGAACCTGCATTCCGTCGCCGTAAATCGGCAAGGGCTGATCCTCGATTGCGTTCGAGATCATCAGCGGGATTAGTTTCTCGGGAAATTGATAAGGGCCGTAATTATTGGACGCCCTGGTCACGGTCACCGGCATTTTGTAGGTGGTGAAATATGACAGGGCCAGCAGATCCGAACCAGCCTTGGCTGCCGAGTAGGGGCTGCTGGCCTGAAGCGGATAACTCTCGTCGGCTTCGTGAGGGAAAGGGATGCTTCCGTACACCTCGTCGGTGGAAACGTGCAGGAACCGAGGGGTTTTCAGCATCCTCGCTGCTTCCAGCAGCGTAAACGTGCCGCGAAGATTGGTTTCGAAGACCGGCTCCGGCGAAAGAATGCTGCGGTCGACGTGAGACTCCGCGGCGAAATGCACAATTACGTCCGGCTTGGCCTCTTCCACGGTGGATCGAACCAGCGGGCCGTCGCAAATATCGCCCAGCACGAACCGGTAGCGCGGACCGGGAGCGATCGAAGCCAGATTCTCCAGATTCCCGGCATACGTGAGTTTATCCAGGTTCACCACCTGCGATTCTTCGTCGTTCATCAACATGCGCACAAACGCGCTGCCGATGAACCCCGCCCCTCCAGTCACCAGGAATCGCATTATTTGTGCTGCGTCTCCCAGTCGTAGGCGATGGAAGCATCGTCGTAGGGAATACGGCCTTCGTCTTTGGGATTGTACAGGCAGTTGGTGACGTACACCAGAAATCCCGCGGCTTCGCCAACCACTTTGTACCCGTGGCCCACACCCGGCGGAATGCGGATCTGCCAGGGCTTCAGCGATCCCGCGTACATCGTGTTCTTCACTCCGAAAGTGATCGAATTCGGGCGCATGTCTACCAGGGCCACCTGAAACATGCCCTGCGCGGGAACCCACAGGTCGGTTTGGAAGCGGTGAAAGTGAAACGCCTTGATGGCGCCCGGATAACTGAGCGCCGCTGAAACCTGGGTGGTTTCCGGCGCGAAATCGGCCGCCAAACCTTGCTGCATGCGGGTTACTTCCAGGAAATAGCCGCGATCGTCCGGCCACAAATCATAAGGCCGGATTTCGACGCCGTCAATGCGATCCTTGGAATCGGCGGTTCGAAGAATCCGTCCGATACCCGGCTCGCAATGCGGAGTCTCAATTGTGACCAGCGGGGATGTCGTCGCGCTCATCGTATTTCACTCCAGGTTAGCGCAAGCCTCACACCCGCCAGTTATCCGGCCTCCAGTTTTTGATTGCTTCCTTAATCTGTTTGCGGTTCCAATTGCCAGCCAGAGCCTTCTGCGCCAGTTCCGCAACCTCGCCGTCGGAGGCGAACCGCAGCCCGATCAACTGGTCTATACTTAGCTGGCCGACAATGGACGCGGGAAGGAGGTCCTTCAGCCGCACCCTCTCTTCCAGGCGAATCACCCGGTCCTGCACCTTCAGAGAGTAGGTTCGAATTGTGAATATTGCCACCAAAGCCCAGATCGCCAGGCCAACGCACAGGGCGCTACCCCAATTTGGCTGGCGGATCGCATTCACGATCATCCAGATTACCAGCGCCAGTGACACCGGCGCGAGGAAGAAATGAAACTTGGGATCGAACTTGGCGTGGTTTTTGAAGGATTGCGGTTGTTGGGCCATGAACGCTATCCTACTGCACCGGCGACCATTCTTGTTTGATCATCGAAGCAGGACGAATGCAAACTTTTAAACTTACTCTGGAATACGACGGCTCCAAGTATTCCGGCTGGCAGCAGCAGATTAACGCCCGCACCGTGCAGGGCGAGCTGATGGCGGCGGCTCAGAATTTATTTCGCGAGGAAATCGACGTGCAGGGCGCGGGGCGGACGGATGCGGGCGTTCACGCGCTGGGTCAGGTGGCGCACATGAAGCTGCGGACCGCCACGCGGCTGGCTCCGGAACAGATTTTCCGGGAGCTGAACGGCCGCCTTCCATCCAGTATCGCCATCGTCGATCTGGCGCTTGCGGCGCCGGCGTTTCATGCCCGGCACGACGCCGTCTCACGAGCTTATTTCTATCAGATCTCCACCCGCAAAACAGCTTTGGCGAAGCGTTATGTCTGGTGGGTGAAAGAGCCCTTGCAGACGGAGGCTATGAGCCAGGCAGCCGCTCTGCTGGCGGGCCGCCACGACTTCGCGGCGTTTCGCGCTCCAGACCCTTCTAAACCCGGCGAATCGACAATAGTTGTGGTTGACTCCGCCGAAATCGGCTTGGACGATCACTTAATTGTCTTTCGGGTGGAAGCCTCACACTTCTTGTGGAAAATGGTAAGACGATTGGCCGGGATGCTCGTTAAGATCGGTAAAGGGGATGTAACGGTGGAACAGTTCCGGACACTACTGGAGAAGCCGGAGATCCAGCGGCCGGGTTTCGATATCGCGGCCTGGACCGCGCCCGCTTCCGGCTTGTTCCTGGAAGCGGTAAAGTATTCGGAGAACTCGACGAAACGCGATCTGCCCCCTCGCGCATCCAAACATCGGAAACAAAAATGAGACGACTCTTTTATAGACTTGCGATAATCGCAGCGATCGGCGTTCCGCTCACGTTTGCCCCGCTTACGTTCGGTCAGGATACAAGCGGAGACAGCATGCTTCAGGGCAGCTATCGCTTCCGCTATGTTGCCCCTTACAATTACAACAACGCCGGCAATATCATCGCCGTGGTTGCCGCCAGCGGAGTAATTACCTTCAACGGCGCGGGCACTTACACCATCGCGGCCGGCAGCACTTATATCGACAACACCGCCAACGGCGGCAAGTCGCAGGAATTCCCCGCCAACTCCGGCGGATCGTATGCGATCAGCTCGGCCGGAATCGGTTATGTGGAAAGTCCCCTTGCGTCCATTCCCGCGTATAGCTTCGATGCGGTAGAGTCTGGAACCGTCTCCGACGGAGTGTTCACAGGCTCGGCCACGGAATCCCTGGATGAAACCGGAACCGGTCTTAACGATATATTCGTCGCGATGCTGGTAGGAACGCCTCCCACCAACTCCACTTTTACAAGCCCCTACTGGCTGGGTGCGCTCGATTTCTCCGGAGGCGGCGATGTGCTGCTGAAGAACGCAATTGTGGAGATCGCTCCCAATGGAAGCGGGGGATTGGGAAACCTCAGCATCACAGGGTTCGACAACGATTATCAACCGGGAACCCTGCTGACCCAGACCGCGGCCGGCGCGACGTATAGCTTCGCCGCGGACGGAGGCGCAACCTTGACCCTTCCCATGCCCTCCGGCGTCACCAGCGCCGCGAACGCGCTGTTGAGCGGAAGCCGGCTTATGTACGTTTCCTCGGACGGCAACTTTACCCTGGGATGGAATCCCACCGGCTACGACATCATCTTCGGCGTGAAGGCGCTGACGACGCCCGCCAAGGACAGCATGTTCAGCGGGCTGTATTATCTCGCCAATCTGAGCGATGGCCCGCCCCTTTCCGGCCAGGCAAATTCAGGGTGCGGCGCCGAATCCTTTTATGGATCGGAGAACGCCGACGGCCAGGAAGACCAGATCGTGCATGAGCGGTTTTTCTCACAGGTCTGCTCCGCGACGGGCGACTCCACCGACTTCGGAGTCGACGATTATCAATTGAGCGCCATCGCGTCCAATGGAACCTTTAGCGACACCCTGGGGAACTACTACGCTTTGGGCGCTGCCGGCAACGCCTTCGTTTCCGTTTCCAACAGCTCCGGGTATTATTCCCTCACCATCGGAATCCACGCCCCCAGCTTCTCCGGATCGGGCGTCTACCTCGATCCCATCGGAGTGGTCAACGCGGCAAGCTGGCAGCCGATTACCGCCGGTTTCGCTCCGGGTGAGCTGTTCACGCTGTTTGGATCGGGGCTCTCCAAAGCGACGCTGTCGAATAGCGGCGGACAGCCGTTCGGCACGTCTCTGGGAACCACGCAGGTTCTGGTAAACGGAGAACCGGCGCCCATTTATTACGTCAGCCCAAATCAGGTCAGCGCGATCATGCCGTATGCCACGGCCAGCTCCACGACGGGTTATGCCGAAATTCAAGTGAACAACGGCGGGATTCTTTCCAACCAGGTTCAGGTGTTCCTGACCGACGCCAATTCCGGGTACTTCTCGCAGGAGCAGGACGGCATCGGCGATGCCATCGCGGAGCATGCCAACGGCTCGCTTGTCACTCAAAGCAATCCGGCGCAACCCGGCGAGACCATCGTTCTGGCGCTGACCGGAATGGGATCCGTCACTCCGCCGATTGTGGACGGCTCCATCGGCCCCTCCGGTCCGCTGAGTTACGCGAATAATTTCACGACCGCCAATGAGCTGCTGGTCTACTTCAACGATTACATCAACAACTCGACGCAACAGCAGGCAACCGTCAGTTTCGCAGGGTTGTATCCAGGCTTGGCGGGGCTCTATCAGATGAACGTGGTGGTCCCGACCACGGTCGGCCCGGGCGATGTTTACATCGAAGTCATCACGGACGAAGCCGACGTGGAGGAGGTCACGGTTTGCGTGACTGGGTCCTGTACGGTGGAGGACCCCAGCGTGGTCTCTAAACTTGTGGCTCGTCCGGCCCTGACGCCAATCGCCGCGAAGGCGCTGGCGCATCTGAAGGCGCCTCCGCACATGACGAAAATGAAGGGGCGGGGGCAAATCACCCGGCCTGGCTCGCTCCGGTTGCGGGCGCCGGCGGCTCCCGCGGTCTCGTCAACGTCGCGGCAATAGAGCCTGCGAAACCGCTTCCTTTGGTCTCGGCTCAGCCCGGCGTTCGAATTCGCGAATGACGGTTTCGGAGGAGAAGTCCCGGCAAGCTGAATGCCTGCGCCTGCGTGAGTAGATTCAAAAGACGCGGAAGATCATTCCGCGAGGGACTTCTGCCGCAACCCGCTTGATGAGATACCGGGCTTTCGGGTTTCAAAACAGGAGGAGTTGCTCCGCACCCTCCGTTCGATAGTTGAACCGGAGCAGATTTGCTTCGTCCACCCGATCCCAATGTTCACAGATCCAGGTCAGCTCGCGGGCGCAGCTCTCCGGATCGTCTTCCACATCCAGCAGCCGGTAAAGCAGCTCATACGCCTCCGCGTATCGACGCGCAGCGATCAGACTCCGGGCGTAGGCCGGGGTCTCGGGCGTCTCTAAAATCCGCACAGCGTCGTGGGTGATCATGGTTGAGGTACGTCCCCCGGCAATCAGTTCTGGAAGAATCTCAGGCTCCGGAGCATCCAGGGCGACCAGGCACCGGCGGGTGGCCAGCAACTCGCGGATATGCGCGCAGTTCTCGCTCACTTGACCGTCGAGCTTAAGCCCTAGCTGTTGGCCTAGCTCCCCAGAGGCTTGCGCCAGCGTGCGGCGCTGGCACGGCACCCACAGAACCGCTTCAAACTCCTCCTCTGCCTCCTCGGCGAAGCGGGATGCGGCGGCGCCGCCGATGTTGAGCGTCCCAGCGCGGTCGGCAAGAGCCAAATACAGCTCCTCCAGGTCCCCCGAGAACTTAGAACTCGGCGCCGTGCCCGCTTCGCGCTCGCGTTGCCGGAACCAGCGCTTCAGCAGACGCTGGGCTTTCAGCCGGTTGGCGCTGGCATCGATAAAATTCTTACGCCGCAGCAGCTGAGGAAACGAACACTCCTCCAACAACACCGTCACCACTTCTACGCCGCTCTGTTTGGCCTGATCGAAGAGCACCGGCTCCCAGCGTTCCCTTACCCATTGGGTTGGAGAAGATGCGGGAGACAGCAGCAACACCAGCACATCGGCGGATAAGCCTTCTTCCGCCTTCGAAATCAAGTCCTGGTTCTCATCGATCCGGGCCTCATCGACGTAGCATGTTAGATCGCAGCCGAATTCCAGGAACTCGGCGAGGTGGCGTGCAAAGTCGTGGTCCCGCAGACCGTGAGCGAGAAAGGCGGTCGCCACAGGGTTGAGTATACCCGATGGGCCCATGGTCGAAGCCATGATCTTGCGAGGTTCAGTTCAAAGAAATCTCGGACGAGCCGTGGGGCGGAGTTCGAACGCTGATGGCACCGTCCCAAACGAGAGCCGTTGCCCGACTGCGCGGCATCAGCAAACGCGGCCGCCTGGCTGGGAATCCGGGACCACGATTCCGATGTACCGGGGACGCGGCCGTATCGAATTGGCGCCGAGGCCGGAGGCGGTCCACGTGTCGCCTAGCGCGCCCTAGCCGCGACGATCGCCGCCGCCATGGCGAGCTTGTGATCCTTGCCCCAAGGCGGCCCGATGGACCTCCTCAGATGGAGGAAGTGAGCATCGAGATCCTGGATGCGCAACGCCTCTCTCGCTGCATCAAACACCTTCCTCGCGTCGTACCAGTGGACGGCCCAGCCGCGTGCTTCGGCAGCGGCGGCTAGCGCCTTGCGGTACATCACCCAGTCGGCGACGTTCTGCGCCCGGTAGTCCTTGATCCTCTCGGCAATGGTTGGAGGCAGCCCTGGGCACTGGCGAAGAGCGAGGCCGCGGATGCTTCCGGGCATCGCCATCGCAACGGCGTCCAGGGCGAGCTTCGCGTGCCGTTCCGCCGACTTCTGCACGCGTTCCACCAGCGCCACTGCCTCATGCAGCGGAAGCGCCTGCCCTTCGGTGTGGTGCGGAATCCTCGGCAGGTCCTGGTCCACCAGTTCGACACGGCGGCGGTCGAGGAGCGTCCCGTCGCCCGCGACCGTTACCAGCACCGCCCAACCGCCGTGATCCGATACCCCGATGATCCCATCGTTGCTTGATATGATGTTTCCCTCCACCGCCAGGTGCTTTGCTGAATGTCACGTTCACTTTGGGGCTTTGCCGGAAACAAGATATTTTACACAGCGGCTCGAAGCGCCATATACGCCCTGCATTTTCCAACCAGGTCGTTCAGGCACGCCGCGACGATTCGGACGGTCGGTAGCCGAGCCACGGCGAACCAGCGAATCGGGGGCGTCGAGAGTTCAACTTCACCGGCGAGCGCTCGCTCGGACGCACGTGGCATCTGCTCCCGTGCGCTTTCCGGTTTGGTCTGAAACTCGATTTCGGGGGGCGTCTGGCAGGTTACAGGCGGAACCCTACCGGCATGCTCGCCGTCTGAGTACTCATGGATAGACTGACCGCCACACGGCGGTTATCCTGCTCCCGGCTTGACCCCAATACTGCCGGATTTCACGAACTCACCAAGCACAGCCCTCAAGCGCTGCGGCGAATGCAGCACGTTCTCGATTGGGAGAACATGCCCGATCCCTTCCGGCATTACGAGGGCGTGCCGATTCTCGATCTTCCCGCAGACCCGCCTGCACCGGGAGCCGCCTCCGAAGATGGACCGGGGTTTCTCTCGCAACTCCTGTTTCATTCTGCCGCGATCAGCGCCTCCAAGCTGGTTCCTTCGACCGGACAGCGCTATGCGCTGCGTGTAAATCCTTCGTCGGGCAATCTGCATCCGACCGAGTTTCATTTCCTCACGCGCGGCCTGAAGCAGTGGCCCGACGGTTTATATCATTACCGTCCGTCCTCCCACATGGTGGAACAGCGGGCAACCGGCGATCTTAGACTAAGACCGGATCAACCGGCGGCCCCAATCGTATTTATCCTGACCAGCATCGCGTGGCGCGAGGCCTGGAAGTATCGCGACCGGGCGTACCGGTATTGCCTGCATGACATCGGGCACGCCTGGCAAGCGATCGAACTTGCGGCCCGGGCGATGGGCTGCGAGAGCCGCGCCATAGGACATTTTCCGGATGATGAAGCCGCGCAGCTTTGTCAGCTGAATAACGATGAGTGGCCCATGCTGCTTATCGAACTGCGAGGCAATTCCATCCCGTTACGCGAACCTGACACCGCTGAGACGGTTCGGTACGGCGGCGAAGCGAATCTGCTATCGAAGGAAACGGTCCCATACCCGAGAATCGACGCGATTCACGACGCCACCAAGCTCGGCGCGTGGCGCGAGATCGCGCGGGCCGAACCGGCGTCCACCGGGTCCGGCGAAATTAATCTTCCCGCTCCAACGCCGCCGGCTCGGCCTTTTGGAGAGACCGCGCGGGCGCGCCGGTCAGCGCTGAATTTCTACGGTGGATCGCGGTCGATCTCGTTGGCGCAACTCTCAGCGATTCTTGAAGCCGCGTCTTCACCGCTGGCCGCTGATTTTGCCAATGCGCGTTTTGTTCAGCTCTATCTGTACGTTCATCGCGTCGATGGCCTGGCACCCGGCGTGTACCGATTCTGGTCCGATCGCGCCGGGCTGGAACTCATCAAGAGCGGCGATCAGCAAGTCATGGCGGCGGGCCTCAGCCTGGGGCAGGAACTCGCCGGAAATGCGTGCGTGGCGTTTTCGATGATCGGCGATCTGGACCGCGCCATCCGGGCGCATGGCGATCGCGGCTATCGATATGTGCATTTCGAGGCCGGCGCCATCGGACAGAGGCTGTACTTAGCCGCGGAAGGACACGGGCTGGGAGCCACCGGCATCGGAGCATTCTTCGACGATGAGGTGCACCGGTATCTCAATCTGACGCCTCAGCAGGGACAGGTGGTCTATCATTTTGCAATCGGCCACCCGGTTCCCGATCCACGCGTGAACGCATAGAATCGCATGATCGGAATTCTGGCGCATGGCGACAATCACTTCATTGTGCGCGGCCCAAAGCCTGATCGGGAAATAGCGCTCGCACTTGTTCGCCATTGGAGCTTGATCCAGATAGGATCGGCAACACCTCCGCAGCTGGCTTCCTGGAGCATCTCGACACGCGAGTTTCGAGAGAACCTTGAATGGGCCGTGGTGGTTCCCGGAGATCGCGAGATATTGCCGGCCGTGGCGGAATTGCTGGGCGAAATCGAGGCGCGAGGCATCAAAGTATACTGGATAGCGCAATGAAGTTCACCAATATTCGGCTCCCCAGAATCGTTCTCTCCACTCTCCTTGCAACGGCCTGTGTGTGGGGCCAGGGTGGCCGCGGTGCGGCGCCCGTCAAATCTCCGGAAGTCTCGGCGGATGGCCGCGTGACCTTTCGCCTTCGCGCCCCGAACGCCAAGGAAGTTTTCGTCACCGGCCTCGGCCAGCGGCTGGCGATGCAGAAAAACGAGCAAGGCGTCTGGAGCGCAACCACGGATGCGCTCAAGCCTGATATTTATACGTACTCTTTCTCCGTCGATGGCGCGACCTTCAACGATCCTGGGAATCCTCTGCTGAAGTCCGCCTACGGGACCGCGGGCCAGAGCATGGTGAACGTGCCTGGAGCGGTTGCATGGGAGCCGGCCGACGGTCCGCGAGGCGTCGTCTCGCATCACGTGTTCCAGTCCGCCATCATTGGCGCGGAGCGCGACTATTACGTTTACACGCCGCCCAATTACGACTCGAATCGCCACGAAGCATATCCGGTGTTGTTTCTACTCCACGGGCTGGGCGATGACGCCGCCGGCTGGTTGAATGTAGGCGCTGCGAATACCATTCTCGATAGCCTCATCAACCAGGGCAAAGCCAAACCGATGATCATGGTGAACACTCTGGGATACGGAACAGCCGACGGCACAGCAGGCGCGATGAGCGCGAATATGATCCCCGCCTTTGCCAAGTCGCTGGTCGAGGAAGTGCTGCCGCAAGTGGAGAAGGCGTATCATGTCTCGAAGGATCGAAACCAGCGAGCCATCGCGGGCTTGTCGATGGGCGGCGCTGAATCGCTCTATACCGGGCTGAACTATCTGGATCACTTCGCTTACATCGGATCGTTTAGTGGAGCCTTTGTGATGTGGCCTCGCGCCAATCCGCCCGGAGAAGGCGCCGGACGTGGCGGAGGACAGTCGAGGACTGCGGCCGACTTCGAAAGGATTTTCCCGAACCTCAACGCCAAGACCAATTCCGAACTTCGCTTGGTGTGGATCGCTTGCGGCCTCGACGATAGCTTGCTCGACGTAAATCGCCAGTTCAAAGACTGGCTGAAATCGAAAGAGGTTCGGTTTACCGGCATTGAGGTTCCCGGGTATGCGCATGTCTGGCCGCTGTGGCGGCAGAATCTAACGGAACTCGCGCCGCTACTGTTTCAGGGTAAGAGCAAGTAGCGGCGCGGATTTATTTAGGGACGGGTTTTAAGTTCCGCCGGCCGCGGGTGGCCATTTCCGTTTCGTGGATAAATGAACTTATGTCCGTACTTCGTTCCCGGGTAGAACCATGACTCAATGGCTTCCGGAGAGTTGCCAGGCCGTTCCGCGAACGTGATCACGGTATTGAAGTTCGGCTGCATCCGGTAGGCGGGCATCGTCTGAATTGTCGCGTACACCTTGGTTTGATCGGGGCTCAAAATCTGGATAATGTCCAGACTCGGATAGGCGTCCGCCACTCTAAAAACGTAAGTCCCCGCCGGGAGAGCCTTTCCCGGCACCTCGACCGGAGCGGCGAAAGTCATGTAAGTTGTCTCATCCCACGTATAGGCTTGCACCTGCGGCGCCGCAAAAGTGCCAAACGCCAGCCAAGCTGCGGTTAGAAACATCGTTTTGACGGATCTCATATGGGTTCCTCTTACACTTGCTGACAATGCAATTCATTAGCCGCGGGGAGCCCGCCGGCAGAGCCGCCGCCAAAGGGCACAATTTCTACCAAGGGCAGTGGTTTCTATTGCTTACACTTCCCTGAAAAAATGTTCTAGTGTCCACGCAATTCGGCCATCCCGATGTGGCCATGGATATTTTCTACCGGGTGAGCGACGTCTCCGCCGCCGAACCAGACACGGAGGGAGCCATCCGGCATAAGCTCCACGGTGGGGTCGCAGACAACTTGGCGATCCCAGTCCTGATCGCCGGAGACGGGAGCGAACGTGCCATCACGCTCCCAATGGACGCCGTCGGAGGAGCGAGCCAGACCGAGCCGGCGATGTTCGCCGCGGTCCCGGCCAGTGTACAACATCCAATACGAACCGCCGGAGGACCACACGGCGGGTTCGCCGAGACCGTTTTCATCGAAGTCACCGGGCCCGCCCATTTCGAGGACGGGATTCGACCGCAGCTTCTCCCACGCGATGCCGTCGCGGGAGCGGGCGACGCCAAGCCTCTGCCGCGCGGCACGATCTTGGCCCAGATAAAAGAGATAGAAGAAATCGTTTCGGCGAATCACATACGGATCGGAGACGCCGCGCTCATCGAAGCTGCCTCGCGGACCCAGCGGCACTACCGGCTGCGATTCCTTTGCGAAATGGACGCCGTCAGACGAACGCGCCAGTGCGATGCGCGGAGGATCGCCGGCGGCATACCAATACAGAATCTCAGCGCCCTCGACCAGGGCGGATCCATTTGTAGCCCAATTTCCTTCCCAGCCCTCCGGCGTGAGTACCTGGCCGGACTTGGTCCAAGTGACGCCGTCGGGGGAAGTTGCCGCACCGGTACGCCACGTCTTGCCATCGAATCCAGAGTAGAGATTCAGATAGCCGCCGTGAAACCGAACCACGGACGGATTCAGCACGTCAACTCCATCCCAAGCTTCATGTACGCCGGGGCCAAGCACCGGAGCGGGCGTAGCCTCCCAGGTGAAAGGCGCGCGCGGCCCCGCGCCATCGGGAGCCGGGAGGGTAAAGTCCGCGTAGCGTCCGCATCCGCTCGAAGCGAGCCATGCACACACGCAGAGAAACAACCGCCGCTTAAGGCGGCCGGAACGCCGAGAGACTTCGCCGCTATCGTCGGCGCCGACTTCGGATCCCGGGTGGGGTGCGCGCACTCTGCGTGCCAGTTCGAGGCTCTTGCCAAGGCCAGCGTCTGACGCAGCGCTGACAAGCCACGCACTCGTCGAGATAGATCTCGGCGCGGAGGGCAGGGGCGCCTCTGCCGCGCAGGCTGACAGACAGCGAGAACTCCGGGCTAACCGCTCCCTGCGGTCGCGGCTCTGTAAGTAGCTATAAAAATGCAACGCTGATTCTGAGCCGCGGCCCTTTCGTCTTTTCAGCCATCTTCAGATTACACCGGCAGCCGGATCTCGATCTTAGCGCCCTGACCGGGTTTGGATTCGATCACCAGCTTGCCCGACAGCGCGCGCACGCGGCGTTTGATGCTCACCGGACCCAGCCGCAGAAGCTCCAGTTCGTCCAGAGTAAATCTTCCGCTGAAGGGAAATCCCGCGCCGTTGTCCTCCACCGTCACCTCGATCTCCTGATCCACGCGCGCCGCGGAGACGGCGACTCGCGTCGCGCCGGAGTGCTTCTGAATATTGTTCAACGTCTCCCGTACGATCTGGAGAATCTCGAGCGAGACCTCGACCGCCGCGGGATCGTGAAACTCGGCCGAAGCGAAGGTCGCGAAGATTCCGGCGTCGCGTTGGAACCCTTCCACCATGCGGTTCAAGGACGCGTTCAGGCTCATGCCTTCGTCCTCCGGCCGCATACTGCGCACAAAGCCGCGCAGATCGGCCACTTGGCCTTTGCACAATTCCTGAAGTTGGCGCAGCTCATCCGCCGCGACATCGAGTTGGTTGCGGGCCATCAGCTTCTTGATGATCTCCAGGCGCATCTGGAAGCTGATGAAGCTCTGAAGTGGACCGTCGTGGAAGTCCGCGGCGATCCTCTGGCGCTCCGCCTCGCGCGCGCCCTCGGCCTGGGAGCGGATGATCAGGTTATTGCGCAATAGCGAGGACATGCGTCCGTCGAGATAGCGCTTATAGGAGGCCATGCCGGTGGCCACCGCGCCCGCCGCGGCGACGGCCCATACCAGAGACGGAACCGTTGGCGACGGCAGCAGCAGCGCCAGCAGCAATGCCACCACCGCCACCGCGGCCGTGCGCGCCACGTCCTGCAAGAGGCATGAGGACGCCAGCAGATACCCCGCGGCCATCGACGCCATCCATGCGCCGGGCGCAAACCACGCCCACAATCCGAAGTAAAGAGTATCGGCTAGTACGCCTATGGGCGAGCGCGTCTTGGAATCGAGGCGCACCTCCGACAGCGCGCCGAACGAGTACACGGCATACGCCGTCAGCAGCGCCGTCAACCAATTGATATGCAGCCCCGCCGTGAGGCCATACCAGCCCAGGCACGCCAGCGCCAGCACAATGCGGGCGATCCGAAGGCTCAGCCGCCCCCGATAAGGAATCATGTCAGGGGCGGCGGTACAGGTACAATTCGTGCGCCCGGCCTTCGCCGTCGTCGTCGATATCCACTGGCGGCCGATCGGTCTTCCAAGCCGTGAATGGGAAATCGTGAACGACGATGCGGGCACCGTGTTTGAGCTGCTTCTCCAGAATTGGGGTGAGGAGTTCGGTCGCTACCGGCAGCAGATACACAGTCAAAAGGTCTGCGGAAGAATAGTCCTGCTTTAGAAGATCGCCGTGAATAATACGCGCAGTAGCGGAAAGCCCCAGACTCTTGATGCGATCCACGCTCTGCTTGTACAAGGAATCGTCCAGCTCGACGCCGATGGCATTGGCTTTATACTTGCGCGCCGCGTCAATCACGATGCGGCCATCGCCGGAGCCCAGGTCGAACATCGTTTCTCCAGCCTTGAGCTCGCCCAATTTGAGCATTTGATCCACGATCTTCTCCGGCGTGGGGAAGTACGGCGCGAGCTTCCCTCCCTTGTCCGATCCCTTGTCAGGGCCGTTGCCAGGCGAAGTCTTGTTCTGCTGCGCTGTGCCCAACTCTGCGCCCACGAATATCGCGCAAGGGACCAGGACTACCAGAACGGGACTGACCAACCGGAAAAAGCGCATTAAGGTCCAATATATACCCGCACGGGACTGCTGGTGTGGCCGCCAGCCTCGATGGACAGTTCCGCCGGTCCATAATTGACCAGGCTTGGCAGCTCAATCTCGACCAGGTAAGACCCTGTGTAGCTAGGGGCGAGCACGGCGCTCGTGACCTGGACCGGCGTACGATTGAGATATGCGGTGACCGTGGCGGCCACCCTGGGCGGATCGGTCGCGGGCACGGCTTTGCCCGCCGGCCATTCGGGCGTGACGCGGCCAAGACCCGTGGCCAGAATCTGGATGTGCCCGCGCGGATGCGCCGGATTGGATGCGTCCAGCATCGTGCCTGTCGCGGCATCGATGAGCGCAGGCGTGCCGTCGACGCCCACCACGATTGCAGGCGATGTTGCCGCCAGCGCCAACGGAGTTACCACGCGGCTTCCGGAAGCCGGGTCGAAGGAGAGCGATAGCGTGCTTCCCGTTGCGTCAAACGGAATCTGGATCTGCGATTCGGTATCGGTGGCGCCGAGCACCGGCGCGGATACGTTGCCTGCCTGCGCCGAGGTCACCCGTGCACCGAGAATCGTCATCGCGGATCCCGGCGCGGCGGGGCTAGCCTCAAGATTCGCTGCGCTGACCACCTTGGGTTCGCCCAGACGATGCGGCGCGAGCGTTGTATACACGCCGAATCCCTGGACTGCGGCCCAAAGTTGATTGTCGCCGGCGCCGAGACGCACATCCGCAACCGGCGCCAGAGGAAGTCCAGTTACCAGTTGCCAGTGTGTAGGGAAGCTTAAGACGCTGACGTCCGTCCGCATGAAGAAAACGCCTGCGTCGGTAGCCACATAGATAGCTCGCCCTGAGGGAGAAGCGGTCACCCCATGCACGGCGACATCGGGAAGGTCAAAAGTTAAGGGGTCCCAATTCCTCCCGCCATCCACCGTATGAAAGACGTGCGGCGCGGGAACCCCAGGGGCGAGATCTTCAGGCCGCGCCCCAAGCACCGCAATGGCGATTCGAGGATCCGCCGGGTCCACCCAGAACCGCTCCACTGGGCCGCCGTTGAGGGCGGGATATCGGAGCGGTTGGTTGCTTCCCGTAGTGACGCTGATCGCCCCATCCGGCGCGCCTTGATAGATGGTGTTTCCCATCGCCGCAACCGCTGTCGAGGCCAACACTTCGCGCATTTGTGCATCCGCCGCAGCCTTCGAATTGTCGGCTGGACGCCAAGCTTGCTTCTCGCCCGGCTGCCATTCCACCACGCTGGCCCCCGGGAGCTCGATTTCGGCGCCGCGGTCGCCCGCCGGCAGCTCCTGGATGCGCAAAGCGGGAAGATTGGGCAGGCCTTGGTTCAGGCCGCACCAGGACTTGCCGCTGTCCAGTGAGCGGAATACTCCCGCGGACGTCGACACGGTTACCTCCTCGGGATCGCGAGGTGAGATCGCCAGATCGCGAGCAGCCCCCCCGATGATGGACTGGGCTCCGTACGCCGTCAGGTTATCCCAACTGGTGCCTCCGTTCTGGGACTGATAGACGAATTCTCCGAACGCGTACATCGTGGAGCGCTGCCCATTAAAGCCTTTGAGCCGCGCTCCCGGCTCCGGCAGGGGCGTTCCGGAAGGCGACAAGCCGGCAGCGGGAGGCGCCGTGGCTTTGGAGGCCTTCCACGTCTCGAAGTCCTGGGTTTCAAACGTTTTCCCGGAAAATGTCGTGGCGTAGAGAGTGCCGCCGTCGAACGAGTACCAAACTCTATCGACAGGTCCGCCTGCGAGGCCAGCCAGCGAGAGGTCCATCACGGAATTGCCGACGTGGTACCAATCGTAGGCCGGGGATTGCGCCCAAGCGGCGGACGCAAGGATTGTGGCCAGACTGCTCGCTAAGACGAACCGGGTTGAGACAAACCGCGCCAGTACTGTGGCCGTCCTACTCATCGATAGAGTCCATTGTACTCTGATCCATCGGCTTTTCTATCGCGAAACTGCTGATTCCAGTAGGCCATGGCCAGGGAGTCGTTCAGGGAAGTGCAATTGCACCCGCATCCTCGAAGGAACTTCTGTGTTAGACTGATTCTTCTCGTAGGTTCAAGTCCCTTTTGAGCCCCGGGGATGAGTTTATCCATGCACCGCGAACCTAGCATGCGGATGGTCAAGTTGTCGCTGCTTCTTGCAGTTGCGGGATCCGTGTGCCTGGCTCAATATCCTTACTGCCCCCTCTCGACCGGCGATTACTCGGCAAAGGTTTTGACGACGATCGGGCAGGTTTCGATACTAAAGGATTCCCGCACCACCGCTCTTTCCACGGGCGACGAGGTTCGGGTGACGCAGATCATCGTCACTGGCCTGGATGGCCACGCGGTGTTGCAGGTATCGGATGGCAGCACCATTGAAGTGTTCCCGGATTCCCAGTTGGTGTTCCGCAAGAATTGCGGGGACTGGCGGGATCTGCTGGACATGATCGTGGGCAAGATTCAAGTCCATATCGAACACCTGATGGGAGATAAGCCAAATCCGCAGCGGATCGTTACACCAACAGCCGTGATTTCGGTGCGCGGAACCACCTTCGATGTGACGGTGGAACCAGCCGATGAGACGACCCAGGTGGATGTTGTAGAAGGCACCGTGGTGGTGCAGCACGCGTTGCTTCCCACGGATCGCGTGGCCACGCTCCACACGGGGGAATCCATACGGGTGTACAAGGACGTGCCGATCGCGTCGAACCAGTACGACAAAGCGACGATCTTCCGGTTCGTGATCAATATGTTGAAGGACGCGGCCTTCACGATGGCCTCGCGCGGCAAGATCACTCTGCCGGGCGGCGGCGGAGGCGGCAGCGCCCCCGGCGACACTTGTAAGCCCGGACTTCCCGGATGTCCCGGAAGCGCACCTCCACCACCGCCGCAACCTCCGAATTAGCTCTTCATTTCGCAGGCGGCCATGTGCCAAACTGGGCGGTAGGCGTATGCGAACCCTCGTTGCTTTTTTCTCGCTTTTCCTGACTGTCCGCGCCCAGGCCCCGCAGCCCAGCAGCACTCAACCCAGCGTCGCCTCGGAATGGAACATCTCCAAGACTATCGCGGCGTTTTCAGACCAGGCCAAACGTCTGAAGCCCATCCTGGACCACTTGACTCCGCAGGAGTGGGTGAATCAGGGCGCGCCACAAGCCTACCTGTCACAGTGGCAGCAGGCGGAAATGGAACTAAGCTACGTGGACACGTCCGCGAAGTCTTTCGAGCAAAATCCGGAACGGTTGACGCTCGCGTTGGACACCCTTTTCCGGTGGGAAAGGCTGGCGGTGGATCTGAACTCGCTGGTCGACGGCGTGCGGCACTATCAGAACCCGGCCGTCGGCGATCTGCTGGTCTCCGTGCTAGGCGAGAATTCGTCGAATCGCGAACTCTTGAAGCAGCACATCACGGATCTGGCGGCGCAGAAGGAAGAGGAGTTCGCGGTAGTGGATAAGGAAGCGCAACGTTGCCGCGGACAGGTCACGCGTCCCGCGCCGCCGAAACCTGCGGCCGCTAAACCCGCCGCCCCGAAACAGGAGGTTAAACCCCAATGAACGAACCCGTCGCCCTCGCATGCAGCATCTGCGGAGAGCCGTCCACCGATATTTGCGTGTATTGCACCAAAGACGCATGCCCCAATCACCGCTGCGAGAAATGCCAGCGCTGCAGCGACTGCTGCCAGTGCGAATTGCGCCGACATATGGATTGACGCCGCTCCGTTTTTGAACGATGAACCGGAAGGCTGCATGGAGCGACACTTGCGAGCTGTTTCGCGACCGTTCCTGTCTGGAACGGACCGCATGGTCGAATTGAGCGTGTACATGGATATCCAGCCCGGGCGCAGGGAGGCGGGACCTTGGATCTCCGCGCAGGATTGCCCTATAAAGGACAGTGTGAAAGGCTTCGCTTTCGGGAATACGATCAATATCGCAAGCCAAAAACTTCCGCCCCCGATTATTGTTCAGGCCGTTAATTTCGATTACGACGCCGACAGTTAGCGGGAGGTGAGCCATGACATCCGCCTATTTGGATAGAGCCAGGCGATACCATCAAGTCATCAAGACAGCCCTTCTCAAGGAATGGGATCCGATTGGCGTCGGCGAGGTCCCTGAGGCGCAGGATGAGTACGACTCCTACGTTCCCGATACCTACGAACTGCTCATTACCCCGGCGGCCAAAGCATGAGGTTTTCGACTATCTCTGGAATGGGGAGACCAGGCGCATGGAGCTTACCGGAAACCGTCAGGCCACCGAACATTTTGCGGAGCGGCTGTTGCGCATCCCGGAAGAGATTTGAATGGACGCCGCCATGACGCCCCTCACTTCTCGGGCTTTTCCAGCTTCACAGCCTCCGCAATGATCGATTCGCGGTCTCCGCGCGACCAGGCGTCTTGAATTTCTTTCTCGCTCTTGCCTGTAATACGGCCCAACAGCACGTAAGCCGGCAGCGCGTGGGCCAGCGTCTTCCAGCGGGCCATTTCCACCAGCGACGGCAGCGCGCGGTCTCGGAGGTGGTCGAGAACGATCTGATTTCGGGAATCGGTAAGGATCTGCAAAGCGGCCAGGGCACGCGTGCGGTCGGTCCAGGAGAGCGAGTTCAGCATTTCGATGAACCAGGTGGGTTCAACCTTAATGCCTGCCCCGGCAAAGGCGATCAGGCTGCGGGCAGCGTTCACCCGTACGCCTTGATCGGCGTCGCGAAGAGCGTACTGCAGATCGTTGAGGACGCTTTTAGGGTCAGCCGCGTATCCGATCACGTACGCGGCCGTGGCGCGCTGCTCTTCGTCGGCGGAACTTCGCAGCGTCGCCCGCAGCTCAGCCAGATGATCGGCGACCAGCGATGGAAACATATCCTGAATCGCGCGGGTGTTGGGATCTTCCGAGCGCGCGTAGCCCTTGGTCAGATCCTCTTTCGTGTAACCCTGCCGCGCCGCCGCCGCGTAAGCATCCAGGAAACGGCGGTAGGCGCCATCGATTTCCGAAGGCAGCGCCGCATCCCCGTCAGGCACCTCGCGCAATTCGAAGTGAGGCGCGCCGCGTTCTTCGATTCCCACATAGAGCGTAATTTTTCCGTTGTCGCAGCACACGGCTTCGAGATGCGATTCCACGACGCCGGGAATCGAGTCGAGACGCTCCTCCACATCTCCTTTAGAAGCCGGAAGGGGGCTACCCTCGCGCACCCCCAGTGCCTGGCGCACTCTTGCCTCGGTAACCTTGTGCAGTCCGTAGAAGTCGAGAGTTCCGATCATCGGGCCATGGCCGGGGAGGGCCGCGGGCGCGGCGGCTAACTGGGCCGGGACGGGCTGTGCCGGGGCGGACTTGGCTGGAGTTTTCTGCGCCGAGGCCACCGGTGGCAGAGCGGCCAACAGTGCCAGCAGCAGCCCCGCGGAGACAAACCCAAGCCCGAATCTGTAAATGCGGAGCATTGAAGATTAAACGGCCCTCAGCCGAGTTCCGTTACGCAAACCTTTCCGCCATGGGTCCGACCACCGGAGTGACCCAGCGTTCTCCGTTGTAGGCGCGGTACATCAACGTGAGCCAGAGCGCGATGGCGCTCAGGCCGAACGCGCTCCAGATCAGATCCATGAGCCAGTATGTGTGCGGACCGTCGAGGATGCTTCCGAATACAATGCGCACGCCGAAGCTCGCGAGAATCATCCCGATCCACACGAAGATGGATTGAAACGCGTGAAAGCGGACGTTCTTGTTGCGATTGTACGGCTCGAGGAACAGGAAGAGCACGCCCGTGAGCACCAGAGCCAGGTAGCACAGCGCTGCCGCCACGTTGTCATCCAGGCCGGGTAGCGACAAAGGCGTCGCGATAGGCCGCGGAGGAGTCGATGGTGCAGGACCAACCCCCGGCGCGGGCGCGCCGCACTTGGCGCAGAATCGGCCTTGCAACTCAGAACCGCAGTGGGAACAAAAGGGCAAGATTCAATCCTCTTGCTTCCATTGTAGCCGTGGGACCGGGTTGGGGCTTAGAGCTCCGAGGAATCCTCTTCGGTTTCTCCTAAGTCCGGTTCAATTTCGCGATCCTCGTCTTCCCAATCTCCCAGCGGATCATCGTGATCGGGCAAGGCGGACGGATCTTCGTCTTCGTGTTCTTTCGGTATTTTGCTCGTTGGCGTCATAAGGGTCGCTCAACTTTTACTTTAAGGAATCCCCTCGCGCAACGGAGCCGCACCCGTGCGGGATTCTCAGGGATTCCGGGTTTGGTCTCCCGCCAGATGCTCAATCCCGCCGAAGGAGTAATAGCGGGCGGCTAATGGACGCAGAGGATCGAGCACTCTCCACGCCTCGAGTTTGGCGCTCTCGGTCGGGCAATAAACAGCCACGAACCCAGCGCCTTCCTTAGCAGCCTCCAGATCCTGATCCTCGTACAACGCCTCGGTTCCAAAGATGCGCGATAACTCCCTCATCGCTGCACCCCAAAGACCGTCCTTGATCCAATGGTCTTCGGCGAAGTGAATCACCTCCTCGCCGGGGACTGAAATAACGTCCTCATCCGAACGGCCGCCGCGCTTGAGGTCCTCCTTCGCGCGATCCGCCTCCGCCAAGGTCGGAAATATTGCCACCAGATAGTGTTTTGGATAGAACACGCCGAACTCGGTATCGGATGTCTTGAAGAATGCGGATAATCGGCTCATCGGCGGCCTACGTTTAAACGATCAATGTGGAAGCCCCATCTGCGACGGCGCTCGCGGCCCACTCACCCGATATCGTCAACTGATGATGCCCTTGCGCACGGCATACAAAATCAGCTCAGGCACGCTGTGGAGGTTCAGCTTTTGCAGAATGTGGGTCCGGTGAGTCTCCACCGTGTACAGGCTCAAATTGAGGAAGTTGGCGACGTCTTTATTGCTCTGTCCCTCGGCGACCAACTGCAGAACCTCGCGTTCGCGCGTGGTGAGCAACTCGTAGGTGTCGTCGGCGTCTTTCTTGTCGAGTTGGCGCATGTAATCTTCTTTGAGAATGCGCGTGACGGCCGGGCTGAAAAAACTCTTGCCGGCGCGGATGGCATGGATGGCTTCGATCAAATCGGGCTCGGCTGAGTCTTTCAGCAGGTAGGCCCGCGCACCGGCCTTCAGCGAACGAATGACGTAGCTTTCGTCGCTGTGCATGCTGAGAATAGCCACGGCGACGTTGGGGTTGTGCGCCACGATCTGGCGCGCGGCTTCGACACCGTTCAGATGCGGCATGGCGATGTCCATCACCACCACGTCGGGCTCCTCAGAGGCGGCCAAAGCGACCGCTTCGCGCCCGTCCGCGGCTTCCCCCACCACCATCAGGTTGGGCTGGCGCTCCAGCAAAAGGCGGAGGCCGCTACGCATGACGGTGTGATCGTCGGCCAGCAGGATGCGGATTTGAGAGGTCGTCGTCATTGTCATCATAGTTGACTCGATTACATTCCTATCTCGCTTTTAACTCGCCAAAGGCAACTCCACGGCGACCTTGGTTCCCGCGCCCGGCTGCGAACGCACGGCGAAGCTGCCGCCCAGGTGATTGACGCGCTCCTCCATGCCCACCAGTCCGAGGCCGCGCACGCGCCGGGCGTCGAAGCCATGCCCGTCGTCCTCCACCGTCAGCAGAATCCGATGCGGCTCCTGTTCCACAACCACTTTGACGGAGCGCGCCTGCGAATGCCGCGCACAATTATGCAGCGCTTCCTGGACCACGCGGTAGATGCAGGTCTTGAGCTCATCGGGAAGCTCCCCGGCGCCGTCGCCGGCAGTCACGTGAACGCGCAGGCCGGTACGCTTCGAGACTTCGCGAGCCTGCCATTCGAGCGCGGGCACCAAGCCGAAATCGTCCAGCATGGAGGGGCGCAGCAGCAGAGTCATGTTGCGGATGACGTTGACGCTGGCCTCGGCCAGCTTCTTGATGGAATCGACGTGGCGGCGAACATCGACAGATTCGGGGGGCACGTTCGCGGCCGCGTTGCCCGCTTCCATGAGCAGGGCGGAAAGCGATTGGCCGACTTCATCGTGAAGCTCGCGTGAGATGGCGCGGCGCTCCTCTTCCTGGGCGGAAACCAGCTTGGCGGAGAGATCCTTAAGCTCCTGCCCGGTGCGTACCCCTTCGCGATAGCGCCGCTCCAGTTCGATTTCCAGGCGGAGCGTGCGCCGGACCGTAAATGCGGCCAGCGCCAACCCGACAATGACCGTCGCCACCAGCATCCCGATCAACCGCAGCCTCAGCGCATTAAAGGTCTCGTTGAGCTGCGCGTCGCCTGCGTCCATCTGGCGCGCATTCATCTGATCGATGCGGTCGACCATGTCGAGGGTTGCTCCGCGGCGGCGAACCACCTCGCGATTTAAGTACTCGCTGCCGCGCACCTGCCGGTCTCGCTCCGGAATCGTCGCCAGGAAATCGAGCAGCCGCCAGTAATCCTGAACTTCTGCGCGCAGACTCTCAAGCTGGGGAGTGTCCGCGGAATCGAGAACCGACGCGCATTCTTTCAGAGCCTGGTCGGTATTGGCGCGGACCAGACCCCATTGCTCAAGCTCGGCCGCGGCATCGCTGGTGCTGCCGGCCAGGAGGTAGGCGCGCATGGCGATCGCGGACTGATAGATGCCGGTGCGTACCTGATCGAGAGCGGTGGCGCGGCGCAAATACAGGTTGCGTTCCTGGGCGTCCTTGGTTCGAACCTGCCGAAGCACCATCAGAGCGTCGATGCCTGCCACCAGCATCAACAGTAAAAGTCCGCCGAAACCTGCCAGGAGGAGCCGGCGTCCACTAGCCCGAGCCAGCATGGAATCGAACCGCCCCCCCATGCGGCTCGAACTTCCAGATGAGACCGCCAAGTGGCCTTTGTCGTGCAGGCTGTCCGCTGACGGGACGGGTCGCTCGAATGTGGTCATCTAGCTTAAGTCTAACGCCTGGGCCAGTTAAGGGAATACCGTCCCAACAGGATTGTTCGGATAAGGTAAGCTGAGTTCTACTGATATAGCAAGAGAGGAACAACCAAATGAAAACATTGCTCTTCACGAGCGGACTTGCCTTGGTTATGCTGACTGCGGGCTGCTCAAAGAAAGCGCCCGTCGCAGCGACTCCGAAGGCGCCCGATACGACGCCAGTGGCTGCGGCTCCAGCGCGGACACCCCCCGCCGCGCGGCCCACCCCGGCCCCCACTCCGGCCCGGGCTCCCCAGACTGTTGCGCAGGCAACTCCGCGTTCAGCTGTGATGCCGGCGGCAGTGCGTGCGACCCTGAACGATCGCCTCGCCAAAATGGAAGACGCACTGTTTGACTACGACAAAGCGACCATCCGCACCGACGCCACCACAGCCCTTAAAGACGACGTGGGTGTGATCCGCGATATCCTGGCTGCATACCCCAACCAAAAGCTCCTCATTGAGGGTCACGCCGACGAGCGGGGCTCCGAAGAATACAATCTCGCGCTGGGCGATCGCCGCGCTCAATCGGTCAAGGATTTCCTGACGTCAATGGGAATTCCGGCCGGGCAATTGACGCTGATCAGCTACGGCAAAGAGCGGCCCGTATGCTCGGATGAAACCGAAGCCTGCTGGCAGCGCAATCGCCGCGCCCATGTGACGGCGGCCCAATAGCGCCAAAGAGTTTACCCTCCTACTAACAGAGCACCGTTGGCCTTCGCCTATCCGCCCTCAAAGCGGTGACGGCGGAGGCCTATTTTTTTGTTTTCCTTTCCTTGGCATTGGTAATTGCCAAGCTGAAGATAACACTGGGGTGCGGACAGTTTTCCTGCCTGTCGAGGGCTCGACAGCTTGCGTCAGGTTATTTCACTACCCCTCGGAAAATCTCCCATCTTGCCCCCAGGTCGGAGTACACTGTTTCAAAGCCGTAGGAGCCATCCAGCGGCGGCGGAGGAACCGATGCAGTGGTATTACACCATCCAAGGTCAGCGGCTGGGCCCTGTCGACGATGCCGGACTGGCGGACCTGGTTCGTCAAGGAGTAATTCTGGACGATACCTATGTTTGGCGCGAAGGGCTCGCAGAATGGCAGTTGTACGGCGCGGTGAAGCCGACACCCGCACCGGAGCCAGTGGTAGTCCCAACCCCGGCGCCTCCGCCCAAATCCGTCGACCGCCCGCCGCCGGGAGCCGCGGATTCGGCTACCTTTTTTCTTCCTGAGCCTGAGCCGGCGAAGCCTGAAGCAGCTAAGCCTCAGCCGGCTAAGCCTGAACCAGCTAGGCTTGAACCAGCTAAGCTTGAACCAGCCCCGGCGCCACGTGCAGCGCAGCCTTTTGTCGCCCAGCCAGCCGCCACCAAACCGAGAGCGGCGGCATCAGACAGCTACTTCTTTTACTACCGGGTCCTGCGCGCGCTTGGCGACGGCCGTGTCATCCGGGCATGCGTGGTGTGGGGACTGAAAATCGCTACATTCGCCGTGATTCTCATAGGCCTGCTGAGCGCCGGCGGAATCCTCTTCGCGTCGCAAGCCGGCGGGGCGCGAGCTCTGCCCGGCACCCTGGTATTGTCCGTGGCGCTGCTGGCAACCTCGCTGTGCGTCGCACAAGTGTGCTGGTACCGGGCCGGATCAGTCGCAGCGCTGGCCGACGCGGACTATACCGTTATCCCCATCGCGTCAATTTTGTTCCGCACCGGGGGCGAATGCGGCGCGACCGGTTTCTGCGGCATCGGAGCCGGGATGTGCCTGTTCCTTTGGCTAAGCCCTGGGGGCCTGGAGGGGATGGATCTGCGCAGCCTGCCCCTTCCGATAGCCTTGCCGGGCATGACAGGATTCGTGGGTGGAATTGTAGTTTTGCTTTACACCAGTTTGCTTGCCTTCGTTTCCCTGATCTCGGGATACCTTGCGGCCGAATGGATCGCCGTGCTGGTGGACATCGCGGAGAGCATCCACAAGATCCGAAAGGTTGCGGAAAAGGCGTAATGACGTACAGGACTTTTGACCGTTGCAAGTGGGCCAAAAGTATGGTCAAGTTAGAAGAATGAAGTACCGTAAACTCTTGAGATTCCTGCCGATGCTGTTGCTGGCATTGGCCTCGTGCACACGCGATCCCAAGGTTCGAGCGCAAAAGTACGTCGACTACGGAAACAAGTTCTTCGCCAAGAGTCAATACAAAGAGGCGTCGATCATGTACCGGAGAGCTCAAAAGGAGGACCCCCGCTCGGGCGAAGCCTACTACAGGCTGGCGCTGACAGACCTGAAGCTTTCCGCGTTTAGCGACGCGTATCAGAAGTTCCTCCGCGCGGTGGAGTTGGAACCCGACAACATCGACGCGAAGTCCAAGCTGGGCGATTTATATCTGCTTTCCGCATTGCAGGACCCGAAGCATGCCCCGGAGGCGATCAAAGGCGCGTCGGATCTCGCTGCGCAGCTTTTGAAGAAGGATCCGAAGTCTTACGACGGTCACCGCCTGATGGGCCAGATCGCGCTTCTGAATAAAGATCTGGCGGGCGCGGTTCCCGAGTTTGAGGCTGCCAACGAGACCAAGCCGATGGAGCCCGACGTGATCACGCCGTACTTCCAGACCCTCTCTGCCACCGACCGCTTTCCCGAGGCGGAGAAGCTGGCGTACCAACTGATCGCCAAGGACAAAACCTACTCCCCGATTTACGATCTTCTGTACGCCCAATATTATCGGCTGAAGCGGCTCGACGACTGCGAGCGCATACTGAAACTCAAGACCGATAACAATCCCAAGAGCACCAGTTTTCTGCTGCAACTGGCCACATACTATCTGGCCACAAAGCGCCGCCCGGAGGCGGATGCGGTTTTCAAGAGGATGACCGACGAAAAAGAGCATCCCGACGGGTACCTGATGGTGGGCGACTTCTTTTTCTTCCGCCTCCGCGAATTTGACCATGCGCGCGCCGAATATGAAGCTGCGATCACCGCCTTCCCCAAGGACAAGGCTCTGTATCAGAAGCGGCTGGTGGAGCTGTATGCCGCCACCGGGAACAACACCGGGGCCAACCAGATGCTAGCCGGAATTCTCAAGGATAATCCCAAGGATTCCGAAGCCATCGCCCTGCGCGCCGCGTTGATGCTGACCACCGGAAATCGCGACCAGATCAACATGGCAGCCAACGACCTTCAATCGCTGGTGACCAAGACGCCGGATAATCCCGTGCTCCGGTTCAACTTGGCGAGAGCGCTGCGCGCCAAAGGCGATAACCAGCAGGCGATCATGCAACTCGAAGCCGCGGTGAAGATTCGTCCCGATTATCAGAAGGCGCGCGAACTTCTGGCGAGCCTTTATCTCAGCTCGGGCGACAGCCCCAAGGCGCTGAAGGCGGCCGATGACATTATCGCTCATCAAAAGGACAACGTACGGGCGCATCTGGTCCGGTCCGCCGCTCTGCTGAGCGTCGGCGACAAGGATCACGCGCGGGAGGAACTGGAGTTTATCGTCAAGGCCTTCCCGCAGAGCGTCGAAGCCCGCTACCAGGTAGGTTATCTGGATTACATCGATAAGGACTTCAAGGCCGCGGGAGACGTATTTGGCAAACTCAACGATGAGTATCCCAAAGATCACCGGGGACTGATCGGCGTGACGGAAACGCTGGCTGCAGAAAATCGCCTTCCGGATGCGATTAAGGAAATGCAGAAAGCCATTCAGAATGAGCCGGACCGACGCGACCTGAAATTGGCGCTGGCCAATTTTGAAGTGCGCGCCCAGCAGTACGACTCCGCGGTCACGATTTATCAGGCCTTGTTGGACAAAGATCCCAAGAGCGCGGATCTGCTGTTCCGCCTCGCCGAAGTGTACCGCCGCAAAGGCGATCTGAACACGGCAATCGACAAGTTCCGGCTGGCCAGCCAAGCCGCGCCGAACAATCCGGACCCGCTCCTCGAACTCGCTCTGCTGATGGATGGAACGGGCCGGGCCGATCAGGCCCAACCGATCTACGAGCAGATTTTGAAGATCCAGCCGGATAATCCGGTGGCTCTGAATAATCTGGCTTATCTAAAGGCGGATAAGGGCATCGATCTGGATCAGGCGCAGACCATGGCTCAGCGCGCCCGCCAGAAGGCCCCGAATATGCCGGAAATCACCGATACGCTCGGGTGGATTTATATTAAGAGGAACCTGAGCGAGGAAGCCGTGCGCTTGTTCCAGGAACTGGTGGCGAAGGAACCTAAAAACGCGAAGTTCCTCTATCACTATGGCATGGCCCTGTACCAGAAAGGCGACAAGCCCTCCACCAGAGTAGAACTCGAAAAAGCGCTGGCCAACACGCCGTCCAAGGCCGACGAAGCGAAGATCCGGGATCTTCTGAACAAGCTCTAGGCGGAACCCAGTCCTGACCCGGTATAGCGCTCAGTGATCCGCTCGCCCTTCGTGGCCTATGCCGGGCCGTTCTTTGTGTTTATCGGCCTGCTGGCTCTGTCCCGGGTGGCGCCGCTTCCAGCTCTGGCGATCCAGGCCGGGTTCGTGGCGATCATGGCCGCGGTCCTCCTCATTGTCGCCCGCCCCGTGCTCGACTTACGAGTCCGCGATTGGGCCACTCCGCTGATTGGCGTTGCCGTATTTGCGATCTGGATAGCGCCGGATCAACTTTTTCCCGGGTACCGCCATTTCTGGCTGTTTGAGAATTCGGTGATGGGCCGGTTGCAGACGGGACTCTCCGCGGAAGCCCGGGGGCAGACTGCCGTTTTGTGGCTGCGCGGAATCCGCGCCGTGCTCATCGTTCCGATTGTGGAGGAGCTGTTTTGGCGCGGCTGGCTGATGCGCTGGTTGATCGCCGAGCGTTTTGAGAAGATTCCGCTGGGGACTTGGTCCGCCCGGGCGTTTTGGATCGTAGCTCTGCTGTTCGCGAGCGAACATGGCCCTTACTGGGATGTCGGGCTGGCCGCTGGAATCCTGTACAACTGGTGGATGGTGCGGACCCGCAGCTTGGGAGATCTGATTGCGGCGCACGCGATCACGAACGCATGCCTGAGTTTGTACGTGGTGTGGACCGGCAAATGGGAATATTGGCTCTGACGGGCTTTTGCTCTGCTACTTCCCGGCGTCAGCCAAAGTCTTCTCGCGGGCCTTTATAAATTGCTCCACCTTCGGATTGCCGGCATTCCACTGCGGAGCCACCGGGTTATTCGCGATATCAATTGCGGCGAGCGCGATGGCGCGGTCGACTTTCGCCAGATTCTCGTAATCCAGCTTCGGCCATTCGTCGCCGGCCTTGTGGTAATCCGGAAAATCGTAGGCAACCGAGAGCGTAGTGGAGGGAACACCCGCGGCAGCAAACGCGTTGTTGTCGCTGCGGGTGAAGTACGGGTCGCTATTCTTTTCGTCCTTGACGGCTTTGACGCCGGTTAGTTCGCCGGCCTTGGCGAGAAAAGTAGAGATGTCGGTGTAGTCGAAGCCTGTGAGGTTGAACATTCCTACATGGGGTCCTTGCGTGTCATCCGTGCGTCCGAGCTGTTCCAGGTTTACATCGGCGATCGTTTTCGCGAGAGGGAAGACGGGATGCGCGGCGTAGTAGCGGGATCCGAGATCGCCCAGTTCTTCTCCGAACAACGTGATGAAGACGATGCTGCGCTTGGGCCGCGCCGGCAGCGACTCGATGGCTCCGGCGATCTCGATGACCGAAGCCGTGCCGCTGGCATCGTCATCGGCGCCGTTGAAAATCTTGTCAGGCGTGCCATTATCGCGGATGCCCAAGTGATCGTAGTGGGCCGTGATCAACAGGTAAGTGTCTTTCAAAGCCGGATCGGATCCGTGCAGGATGCCGATTACGTTGCGCAACTTTACCGGAGTCACGGTGGGGGCCTGCATGTGAACGGAAACCGTGGCTTCCGCGCCGGGCTTCGCGCTTAGCGCGGAGAGAATCGCCGCGTCTCCCACCGCCAGAATGGGCACCGCGGCGGCGATCTCCGTGGCTTCACGCGGCCTATCGTTCCGGTTTCCCGCGGGTTGCGGAGTGGGACGAACGATCAGGATCAACGCCGGTTGAAGCTTGGCTCCTATCGCCGGTAAAAGGCGCGTGATGTTCCCGGCGTTCCCGCCCCTGCCACCTGCCGGCTGAGCGGCCCCTTCCGCCGGCAAAAGCGCGAGCACTTTGCCGCGCACTTGGTCTGGTGTGAGCGCATTGATCGCCGCGCCATCCGTTGGCACCTTCACGACAGCGGCGTGATTCAGATCGAGCGCGGCGCCTTCCTGAATCGTCAAAGCTGCCTTATCCGCCTTGATCGTGTTGCCGCCGGCTTCAAGGGTCAACTCCAGCCCCACTGCGTTCGGCGCTACCGTGGCGAAGTTGGCGTCTTGAAAATAGCCGTCGTCGCCGGCCGGTTCGAGTCCTCCGCGCCTGTATTGCGATGCGATGTACTCGCCTGCAAGATCGAGTCCGCGCGAGGGCGTACCGCGGCCTTCGAGCGCATCGGAGGCCAGGAACGATACGTCGGCTTTCAGGCCGCCGACGGTGAGACGCGAGGCGATGATCTCCGCGGTGGAAGGAGCCTGCGCGACCGCTGCGCAGGCCGCAAGGATGGCGACGAATAGCGGTTTCATAGCCTTTATGCTACCCAATTCTCACTTCAATGGGCCGCTCCGCCGTGTTACAACCGGAAGGATGCAAGGTCTCACCGAAATCAGTATCCGCCCGGCGACGGTCCATGACGCCGAATTCCTGGTGCAGGGCAATGCGCGGCTGGCGCTGGAATCCGAAGATATTTCGCTGGACATGGATCGCTTGCGCAACGGCATCCATGCCATTTTCGAAGATCCCTCGCGCGGCTTTTATCTCGTCGCGGAAGTGGAAGGGGTGCGCGCCGGCCAGATGATGATCACCTACGAATGGTCGGATTGGCGCAATGGCATGTTCTGGTGGATCCAAAGCGTATATACTGTACCTGAGTTTCGCCGGCGCGGGGTGTTCCGCGCCCTCTATGCCCACGTAGAGCAGCTCGCGCAGCAGCGAGGTTCCGTGTGCGGGCTGCGCCTGTACGTCGACATCCACAATCAGCGGGCCCAGGAGACGTATCTCCGCTGCGGGATGCGCGAAACCGCGTATCGCGTGCTTGAAGTCGACAACGTCATTTCCCGGATGGGATGAAGCCCGCGCGTCCCCGCCAGACGCGGCATATACAGCTTAAATACTGTATCCTCAGCTTCTATAAGGAGATCGCTTATGCACCGGAAGACCTCCGTAGTTTTACTCGGGCTTTTTGCCGCGTGGATGGCACTCGCGCAAGATGAACCGACAACGCCCGAACCGCCTCAGGATGCAGCGCCTGCCGCCGCAGGAGGCGGTGCGGGAGGCCGCGGAGGCGCTGGCGCGAACGCGCAGACTCCTCAGCCTTATGAGCGTGTGATCACAAAGGAAGCCAAAACAACCAAGGGCGTCTTCACCGTTCACGTAGTGCGCGACCGGTATTATTATGAGATCCCCAAGACTGAACTGGGCAAAGACTTCCTGTGGAATACACAGATCGCCAAGACCGGAGCCGGCGTCAGCTATGCGGGCGCGCAGGTGGCGCACCACATGGTCCGCTGGCAGTTAAAAGGCAACCGAGTGCTGTTGACGGGCGTGAATCGTGAAGCGATCGCCGACCCCACCCAGCCCATCTCGCTGGCCGTGAACGCCGCGAACACCGACACCATCATCCAGGCCTTCCCGGTGGCCGCGTTTTCGAAAGATCAGGATCCTGTGATTGAAGTCACGCGCCTGTTTACCAGCGACATCCAGGAGTTCAGCGCGCGCCAGACTCTGGGTGCAACCACCGTGGACGCAAACCGCAGTTTCATCGAGCATGTCACCCCCTATCCCAGTAATGTGGAAGCCGAGGTTACGCTGACCTATACGCGTGGAGCGGCGGGTGCCAGAGGCGGCGGCGGAGGAGGTGAAGGCGGCGGTGGCAGGGGCGGCGGAGCTGTGACCGTGGTGCTGCATCACAGCATGGTGAAGTTGCCCGACACGCCGATGCAGCCGCGTCTATTCGACAATCGGGTTGGGTTCTTCAGCGACGCCGCGCTCGACTATACTCGCGACGAGTACAAAGCCAAGAGCATCCGCTACATCGACCGATGGCGCCTGGAGAAGAAAGATCCCTCCGCCGCGCTCTCTGAGCCGGTGAAGCCGATCGTGTACTATATCGATCCGTCCACGCCCACGAACCTGGTGCCGTGGATCAAGAAAGGCATCGAGGACTGGAACGTGGCATTCGAAGCGGCCGGCTTCAAGAATGCGATTCAGGCCAGAACCCGCCCCACTCCGCAGGAAGATCCGAATTGGAGTTCGGAAGACGTGCGCAACTCAGTGGTGAAGTGGATTCCTTCGACCACCGAGAACGCCGAAGGCCCGCACATCTCCGACCCTCGCACGGGCGAGATTCTGAACGCCGATATCGAGATCTACAACAACGTGCTGACCTTGACCCGTGACTGGTACTTCGTGCAGGTGGGTCCGCTGGACCCGCGTGCGTTCAAGCTGCCCTTGCCCGACGACCTGATGGGCCGGCTGATCGAATACGTGGTGTGCCATGAAGTGGGCCACACTCTGGGCCTGCAGCACAACATGAAAGCCAGTTCCATGTATCCCCAGGACAAAATCCGCGATAAGGACTTTGTCCACACCATGGGTCACACGCCGTCCATCATGGATTACTCGCGCTTCAATTATGTCGCGCAGCCGGAGGACAAAATCGCGGTGGAAGACCTGGTGCCGCGCATCGGGCCATACGACATCTGGGCCATCAAGTGGGGATATTCGCTCATTCCGGGCGCTAAGAGTCCGGACGATGAGAAGGCCACGCTCAACAAATGGGCCAAGGAGCAGGACGACAAACCCTATCTGCGTTTTAATACGGCAGCATCGGGCGGAAGCGATCCCGGCGAGGAAACCGAAGCCGTGGGCGACGCCGATTCCGTCAAATCCACGGCGCTGGGCGTGAAGAATCTGCAAGCTGTCGCCAAAATGCTGATGTCTGCCACAGCCTATAAGGACGGCGACACCTACGACGAGTTGTCGGAGCTGTACGGGCGCATGATCACGCAGTGGAGCAATGAGATGAATCACGTGGCCGGCATCGTGGGCGGCTTCAACAGCCAGGAGAAAACGGTGGGGCAAGAGGGCCGTATCTTCAATCTGATTCCCAAGGAGCAGCAGCAGGCGGCGGTCAAATTCCTTCTGGATAACGCGTTCACGACGCCCCTGTGGATGGTGGACGAAGAAATTCTCCGCCGTATTGAGGCTGTGGGTGCGATCGAGCATGTGCATACGGCGCAGGCTCGCATCCTGACCACGCTGCTGAATAGCGCTCGATTCGGCCGCTTGGTGGAACAGGAGACTCTGGACGGCCAGCTCGCGTACTCGCCTGTGGAATTTCTGGCGTCCGTGCGTAAAGGTATTTGGAAGGAGCTGGATGCTCCGCAGGTGAAGATCGATCCTTACCGGCGGGAGTTGCAACACTCCTATCTTCAGGACGTCAACAATAAGCTGAATCCGCCAACGACGGCGCCGGCGGCTGCGGGGGGCGCCAATGCGCCTGCGCGCGGTCCGCAGCCCAGCGGGGATGAGAAGCCTCTTTATCGCGCGGAATTGCGAACCTTGAGTGCTTCCATTACGGCAGCGCTGGCGAAGACGACGGACCATGAAACGAAGGCGCATCTGGAAGCGGCCAAGGACGAGATCGCGAGGATTCTGGACCCGCTGCCTGCGGTTCGCGCTGCGGCTGCGCCGGCGGCTGGCGGTCGTGGAGGCGGGCAGTAGCGCAACGGCCACTCCGGATTGACGCCTTCGAGTTTCCTGCATCCGGAACGACAGGCGAAACCGCCTGCCCCGCCACTAGTTTGGAAGCCCCGCGGGGCAGGCATTCCGCTGCCGGGCAACGTCCGGCTTTATCGGGCGTCCCACTTCTGGGTGATCTCAGCGATCGTATCTTCCGGCCGAGTGGTATAGAGCCAGAAAATTTGAACGGCGTGCGCGCCACGGACCTGCATCTTCAAGCCGCCGCTTACCGGCATGAACTTCAGATGTTCAGGCCCTGCTCTGAGCGGAGTGATGACGCCCAAGGCGATCTTGGTCACGTGCGGGCAATCCCGGGCGGCTTCGACAGCCGGAATGGCGCTGGGAATGACCGTCGAATGCCTTCCGTTGAACTTCGCGCCCTTCAGGAGACCCTTTTCGTGGCCCATCGTCCGATTTTAGGTAGTGGTGCTGACCCACTACCCGATTTTACTGCGGCGATTCTACTGTGGGCTGGCTGCTATAATGGCCAAACGCATGCCTGTAATGGATATTCAGGCGATCCGCGACATCCTCCCGCACCGCTATCCCATGTTGTTGGTGGACCGCATTGAGGAGTTGGAGTCCGATCGCATCGTCGGGATTAAGAACGTGACCGTCAACGAGCCATTTTTCATGGGGCATTTCCCGGATTTCCCGGTGATGCCCGGCGTCATGATCATGGAAGCGATGGCGCAGGTGGCCGGAGTTCTGGTCTTGAACTCGATTCCAGACCGCCATAGCAAGCTGGTTTTGCTGGCGTCGGTCGAGGAAGCCAAGTTTCGTAAGCCGGTGCGTCCGGGCGATCAGCTCCGCATCGAAATGAAAGTAGCCAAACGCAAGGCTACGATCGCCAAGATGTACGGAACGGCGACGGTCGAGGGAGTTGTGGTCGCCGAAGCCAATATGCTGTGCGTACTCACTGACCGGAATTAGGCGTCGTGTCCATCCATCCCACCGCGATTGTGGATCCGCAGGCGCGGATCGCGGAGTCCGCTGAAATCGGTCCTTACTCGGTGATTGGCGCGGACGTCGAAATCGGCGCGCGCAGCGTGATCAAGGGACAGGTTTTCATGGAAGGGCCGTTGGCCATCGGCGAAGACAACATCTTCTTCCCGTATTCCACGGTCGGCGTGGCGCCCCAGGATCTCAAATATAAGGGCGAGCGTTCCCAGCTTCGCATCGGGAATCGCAATCGCATCCGCGAATTCTCCACGCTGCACCGCGGCACCGAAGGCGGCGGCATGATTACCTCCATCGGCGATGACAATCTGCTGATGGCGTACACGCATGTCGCGCACGATGCGCAGTTGGGCAGTCATGTCGTTCTTTCGCACGCCGCGACTTTGGGCGGGCATGTGGTGGTGGAGGATTGGGCCTGGATCGGCGCAGCCACCGGAGTCCACCAATTCTGCCGCATCGGACGCCACTCGATTGTGGGCGGCTATAGTGTCATCACACAGGATGTCCTGCCGTTCTCGAACACGGTCACGGCGCGCGAGGCCAAGGTATTCGGCGCGAACTCGACGGGCCTGGAACGGCGCGGCTTTTCGTCAGAAACGATCGACGCGCTCCACAAGGCCTTCCGGCTGTTGACTCGTTCGGGGCTCAACACTGCGCAGGCCGTCGAACGGATTCGCGAGGAGGTGCCTCAGAGCGATGAGGTTGCCGAACTACTCGCTTTCATTGCCTCCAGCGAGCGCGGCTGTATCAAGTGAAACGTTACGGGCTGATCGCCGGTAACGGCCGCTTCCCCATCCTGGCTCTGGAAGCCGCTCGCAAATCTGGATTCGAGATTGTCGTCATCGGCATCAAGGAGGAAGCTCCTCCTGAAATCGAGGCCCTGGCCGCGCGCTGCTACTGGATCTCGCTGGGGGCGCTCAGCAAGCTGATCGACATTTGCAAGAAGGAATCGATCACGGAAATCATGATGTGCGGACAGGTGAAGCACGTCAAGATTTTTTCGGCGATCGTTCCCGACTGGCGCTTGGTCAAGCTGCTGGCGTCGCTCGAAGCGAAGAACACGGACGCACTCATCGGCGGAGTGCAGAAGGTGCTGGCCGAGGAAGGAATCACTCTCGCGGATTCGACGCTGCTGCTCAAGGATCTCCTGGCCGAAGAAGGCGTGCTGACGCGGCGCAAACCGTCGAATGACGAGATGCGCGATCTGGACTACGGACGCCGCATCGCAGCGGCGCTTTCGGCGCTCGATCTGGGACAAAGCGTGGCGATTGCTGAGCGGGCTTGCGTCGCGATGGAGGCCATGGAAGGCACGGACGCAATGCTGCGCCGCGCGGCGTCTCTCGTTCAAGGCAAGCCTCTGCGATTGGTGAAAGGCTCGGGCCGGCGCGGCCATCTACTTTTCGATGTGCCAGTGGCCGGGCCGCAGACGATCGCGGTGATGCGCGAGACCGGGACCACCGCTCTGGCCGTTGATGCGGGGCGAACGCTGTTGCTTGACCGCGCTGAACTTTTGGAGCGCGCGAACGAGGCTGGCGTGGCCCTGATTGCCATGAGCTTTTGAGGAACTCGCGCGCACAACGGAGCCTGACTCGGCGAAACGTTGCGAGTTTCTGATCGTTTGGAGGGCCGAGTCGGCCCTGTGCGCGCTTCTAAGTAACCGCCCGCAAAACGGAGCCCGAGTCGCGGCAAGCGGGAATGTTACTTTCGGGAATTGAAGGCCGCGACCGGCCCTTTGTGGGCTAGGCTAGGCCCCAATGGGTTAGTCGTTCCGCAAAGTGACGATCGGATCGATACGCGCGGCTCGCATGGCCGGAATCAGGCAGGCCGCTGCCGCGACTGCTCCGAAGAGCAGTGCGGCGGCCGAAAAAGCGACCGGATCGTTGGGCTGAACGCCTTCGAGCAGCGAGCGGAGGGCACGCGTTATTGCGAACGCACCGGCGATTCCCAGGATCAAGCCCGCCGCTGTCAGGCGCATTCCTCGACCGAGGATCATCTTGAGAACCATGCTGCGGGTCGCGCCCAGAGCGACGCGAATTCCAAGCTCCTGCGTTCGCTGGCTGACGAAGTAGGCAGTCACAGCAAAGATGCCGATTGAGGCGAGAATTAACGCCAGGACGGCGAAGACACTCATCAGAGTCATGTTCGCCCGCTGCGCGACGCGGCTGACACCGAGGCGCTCCTCCATGGTCGCGATGTCGAATACGGGCTGATCGGGATCGATCTGGCGAACCACCCCGGCGGCGGCGCTGACCAACTGCTGTGGCGGAACGCGGGAACTTTTTAGAACCAAGAGCGTCTCGGATTCGGAGAACTGGCTCAGCGGCTCATAGACCAAGTACGGGTCGAGGGGGCCGCGTCCCTCCTGCTGCACGTTTCCGCTAATTCCAACGATCCGCTGCCAGGTCCGCGAGCCAACCTGAATGCGCTTGCCCAGGGCGTTCTCGGCCGGGAAGAAGCGCTGCGCGAACGCCTGGTTGACGATCGCGACTGGCGGGCCTCCGTCGTCGGATTCAAGGAAGGCCCGTCCGCGAAGAATCGGAATTCCCAGCGACTGAAAGTATGCGATGCTGGCTTCCATAGTAGGAATCGAAGGCCGCCCGCCCGGGGGAGGATCGGGCCGTCCTTCGAACCACGTCCCTGCCCTGGCTCGAGCTCCGATCACGGGAAGGCCGCCGCCGATTGCTGCGGACTCGACACCCGGAATCGCTCGAGCGCGGTCGAGCAGTTGGGAAAAGAAGACGGACCAATGAGCCTGATCCGGATATTTTGCCGCTGGCAGCGAGATGCGCAGCGTGAGAATGCCTTCCGGGCGAAATCCTGGATCGACCGAAGCCAGCCGGACAAAGGTTCGCACGAACAAGCCACAGCCAACCAGCAGCACCGTCGCAATCGCAATCTCCGCGATCACCAGGGCGCCCTGTAACCGCTGTCGAGCCGGATGATTGCGGCCTTGTTTGATCGCCTCCTGCAACTCGGGATGCGACGCCGCAAGCGCCGGTGCGACCCCGGAGAGAATTCCGGTGAGGATCGCGATGAACAGGGTGAACCAAAGCACCGGGCCGTCCATGCGCACGCCGTCAGCCAAATGCAGGTTCTCCGGAAGGAACGCCCGCAGAGGGCCCAGGCTCAAGTAGGCAAGCGCTAACCCTAGTCCACCGCCGAGCACGGCCAGAAGCAGGCTCTCTGTCAGCAATTGGCGAATCAATCGGCCGCGTCCGGCGCCGATCGCAGCGCGCAGAGCCATCTCCTTGCGGCGCGATGCCGTTCGCGCGACCTGAAGGCCGGCGACATTCAGGCAAGCAATCAGTAGCAGCATCCCGACCACGGCTTCCAGCACGAGCACCAACCGCCGCACGCCGCCGGTCAGCCAATCCCGCAGCGGGGTCACCCGGACCTCCATATCCTTGCGCATGGTAGCCATCTGCGGCGGCTCCTGCGAGGCCGTTGTGCGGAGGACTCCGGCAAATTCGTCTCTGAGCGCCGAGGGGCTCACGCCCGGCTTCACGCTTGCGATCACGCGCATCAACCGAAAGCTGCGCTCATCGCGCCAGGTAGAGTCGCTGGGCAGGGCCATGGGGACCAGCAGTTCGCCGCGGAAATTGTTATCCGGAAACGCGAATCCAGAGGGCAAAACGCCGACGACCGTGCGTCCGATTCCGTCCAGCTGGACGAGCTTTCCCAGAATGTCTGGCGAGCCGCCGGATTTCCGCTGCCACAAGCGATAACCAAGGATCGCCACGGGAGGTCCGCCCGCGCGATCCTCCTCTCTGGTAAAGTCGCGTCCCAGAGCCATCCGCGCGCCGATCAAATCGAGGAGCCCCGAGGTGGTCATGGTTCCTTGAATCCGTTCCGGTTCGCCCCAGCCGGTCAGATTCAGCGCGTCGGCCCCGCCTCCGTAGGCTGCGATCGCCTCAGCCAACTTGGAGTTCGTTCGCCAATTGGCGAAATCCGGGCTGGGAGGGCCGGGCACGGCGGGTTCATGCGGCCAATATTCGCTGACATATACCAGCCGATCCGCGTCCCGATAGGGCAGCGCCTTCAGCAGCAGCGTATTGACGACACTGAACAGCGCGGCATTCGCGCCGATTCCTAATGCGAGGGAAACCACTGCCGTTAGCGCGAAGCCGGGATTGCGGCGGAAGCCTCGGAAGGCGTAACGCAGATCCTGTCCTGCCGCATCCAGGAACCGGATGCGGTTCGTCTCTCGCGTTTCTTCCTGGAGCAGGGTTCGATTTCCGAAGCGCCACGAAGCCGCGCGGCGCGCCTCTAGTTCGGACATGCCGCAGGCGGCGTTGTCCTGGGCTCGCGCATGTAAATGAAACTCGATTTCAGCGTCAAGTTCGCGATCCAACTTGCGTGGGCGTAAGTAGTTCGAGAGTCGATTGATCCAAGACATGGCGAATCCCTATATGAACCGCAGTATTCTTTCAACTGCGGCCGTCAAGGCTTCCCAAGTTTTCTCTTCCTCGGCCAATTGACGGCGTCCCGCCGCCGTGATCGAGTAGAACCGAGCGCGGCGATTGTTTTCCGAGGTTCCCCATTCCGCCTTAAGCCACCCAGCTTGGGTCATCCGGTGTAAGGCCGGGTACAGCGATCCCTCCTCCACGCGCAAGGTCTCGTTGGAAATTTGTTGAATGTGCAGCGTGATGCCATAGCCGTGCATCGTGCTCCGTGATGCCAAGGTTTTGAGCACCAGCAGATCCAGCGTGCCTTGCAGCCGGTCATTGGAATGTTTGGTCATTCGTCTCCCATAGCCAGCTAGGGAAGCTCCAGTATGCGACTGGGCTATTCGCTTGTCAAGAGAGTTTCGGGGCAAGCGTTCGGAGAAAGCGTTCGAGGTTAGAATGAGGATCGTGGCCTTCGATCGCAGAGCCTTCCTCAGGACCACCATCCCGGCCGGCATGGCATGGGCCGGCATCGCAGGAGTTCGGCGGACGCAGGCTCAACCGACCTCCCCACCCAACACAATGACCCGAACCATCCAGACCCCGGTTCTCGACATCGCCTACGAAGACACTGGCGCAGGATTCCCGGTGATTCTGCTGCACGGCTTTCCAGACGATATCCACGCATGGGACGAAGTCGCGCCGCCGCTGGTCAAGGCCGGCTACCGCGTGCTGGTTCCTTATCTGCGCGGCTACGGACCAACGCGGTTCCGCGATCCGGCCGCTCCCCGCATGGCGGAGCAGGCCGCCATCGGGCAGGACCTCATCGATTTCGCCTCCGCGCTGAACATGCCGCGCTTCGCGGTCGCCGGCTACGATTGGGGCGGCCGCGCGGCCTGTATCGCGGCGGCACTGCATCCGGACCGTGTGCGAGCCGCCGTCCTGATTGGCGGCTATGCGATTCAGAACACCATCGCGCCTCCGCAGCCCGCCTCGCCAGAAGCCGAAAGAGCGCTCTGGTATCAGTGGTATTTCATGACCGAACGAGGGCGCGCCGGACTCGCGGCCAATCGCCACAGCCTGTGCCGGCTGCTCTGGGAAACGTGGTCGCCAGGCTGGCACTTCAGCGACGAGACCTACAACCGCACCGCCGCTTCTTTCGACAACCCGGATTTTGTGGACGTGGTGATCCATTCCTACCGCCACCGCAACGGCATCGCGCAGGGGGAAGCGCGCTTCGAGGCGATCGAACAGGAGTTGGCGCGCCGGCCGAAAATTGAGGTCCCTTCGATTGTGCTTTACGGCGCCGAAGATGGAATTGCGCGGCCGTCCGCGAATGCCTCGCCCGGAGAGAAAGCCGTGTTCCCGTCGCTGAAAGCCCGGCGCGTTATTGATGGCGCGGGCCACTTCCTTCCTCGCGAAAAGCCGGAGGCAGTATCCTCAGCCGTTTTGGAGCTTTTGGGATCCACGCAGTAGGGCGTTATCGACACCCCGTCTAAAGCTCTGAACCATACACCGGAATTGCGGCGCCGGTGATTTGCGCACCTGCGGGAGAGGCCAGAAACGCAATCAGCGCGGCTACCCGCTCGGGTTGCACCCACTTCGCCGGATCCGCGCCCGGCATAGCAGCGCGGTTGGGGCCCGTGTTCATCGTTCCTGGCAAGATCACGTTCGCGGCGATGTCCAGATCTTTGTTTTCCAAGGCTGCGGTCTGAATCAGCGACACCAGCGCCGCCTTTGACGCGTTATACGCGCTGAGGTTGGCGGCCGGCTCGGCGGCGGTCCGGCTGCCGATCGCGACGATGCGGCCCCGACCCGCTTTCCGCATGCCCGGGATCACTGCCCGCAGGATGTTGACTGCCGATTTCAGATTGAGACTGAGCATTCGCTCCCAGGTCGACTCGTCAGTCTCGGCGATGGGTTTGCCTCCGGCGAACCCGCCCATCACATGCACCAACGTGTCGATTTTCTGGAAGCGGCCCAAAACATCGGCGGCCAGCTTTTGAGCCGCTTGAGCATCGGTCAGATCGGCGGCAATGGCCGTGAATCGGGGATTTGGAAAATCGCTATCCGCGATCGCCAGAGATGTGCCAATCACGACGGCTCCCGCCGCCAGAAATTCTTCCGTAACGTTGGTCCCCAGACCACCGTTCGCGCCGGTAATCAGAACAACTTGGCTCGATATCTCGTTCATGACTTATCGTTACATGGGTAGGCTCAGCTTGTCGTGTTCGAGCGCGTCGTTGTGATACAAATGAAAGTCTCCCGATGAATCCGATACGTTTGCTCACGCTCGTTTTACTGCTCGGCGGGGGCGCGGCAGCCCAGAACCTCGCGCAAAACTTCTCTCTGGATATCAGCGAGGGAAGCAACGTGCCCGTCCCGCCCAGCCAGATGATCCCGGTGAACGTGACTTACACAGGCGACCCAGGCGTGATGGGCTTCAAGATTCTCGCCTCGCGGTTTGCCAGCGACCAGGAATCCCTGCCGGTCGACATTCTTAAAAGCTGCACTCCCAATGCGCCCGTGGAAAATCAGCCCGCTTCTTTTCAGCTACAGGATGGCCTGACGGCGTCGTTGTGCCTCCGGGTTCCGCAGCTCAACGGAGACGGAAAATATCTTGGAAACCTCACCATATTCCCCGACAACAAGAAGCCCGAAGCCCCCAAAAGGTTCAGCTTCAGCCGCGCGCTCACGCCGCCTGCAACCCTGTCCACGGACCACCAGGCGATCACCATCGCGTTGGTGCGTCCGCTCTTCCTGCATTCTTCCTTCTCGGCGCCCTTAGGGTCGGTGGCGCTGCAAGAGAAGTCGGGAAAGGGCTTGGCCAGAGGGGTCGCGGCGCAAATCGATTCCGGGTTGAAGACGCCAGGCGACTTCGATCCAGTTACCGGATTGACCCTCCAGTGGAACGGACAACCCTGGAATAATCCCTTCTCCACACCGCCCCTTTCTACCGCAGCGCCCGGCGCCTCTGGAAATGCCAGTCCGACTACGATTGATCCCGGAGCCCAGGCTGAAATCGGCGTCACCGGAAAGAATCTTCAGCCCGGAGAGTACGTCATCCCGTTTCGCTTCAGTGCTCCCGCCGCGAATACCGACAACGCTAAGTTCTCGTTGACGGTTGACGTACGCGACTCCGTTCTCTGGGCGATCGCCGCCTTATTGGCCGCCCTGCTCCTGTCGTTCGTGATCACCAAGGTGCTCACAGGGAAACGCCGGCGGATCACTCTCCTGCAGGAAATTCAGGATCTGAAGGTGTCCAAAGGCACCACCCTGCCGCGCCTGCCGGCCGTGGTGTGGGTGGAAGCGGTGCTGAATCTCACAGAGCGGCTTAGCTCTCGATTCTGGCTGAGCAGCGCCGACATTATCGAGGCCCATATCAACAGCGTGCGCAGCACTGTCGACATCCTCAAACAGGTTCGGGAGCTGCGCGGCCTCTTGCAACTCCGTTTGCACAATTTGATTTTCGATCGGGCGGCCGAGTCCATTGACCGCGTTCTCCTCGAACTCGGGACGGAGCCTCCCGATGACGCAATGGCCACGCGCATCAAGGCAGAGCTCACGGCATTCAATGACTGGCTGGGGGCCGCGACGTTCCCCACCGCACTCTGGAACACGATTCAACCGGCATTGCAGAAGCTCCAAAAGGATATCGACACCGGGGTGGTCCCTGACAACGCCAAGGAGGCGGTGAAGCCGCTCAGGGACTTGCTCAACGCCGCGCTGGCCAAGCCCCCGCAAACCTCCGAAGATGTCCAGGAGACCTATCGGCGGTATGCCCGCCTCCGCATCCTGTGGGATTGCCGGACCGAAGCCGATGCCTTCGCGAAACTGATCGCCAAGCCCGAGCCCGACCTGCAGGAGTGCTTCCGCATCGATGACGATCTTGCCTGGGAGCAGGTCAAGGCGGGCAAGGCAAGCCTGAAAATACGAATGCCTGTCGCCAGCGATCCGGATGGGCTCGAAGCTTTCACGCCCCTCGCTTTCTCGATCACATCCGCCAATACCAAGCTAAGCGGCTCATATCTGTTTCACCGCAAGGTGGAGTATGCGTGGAAGTTTACACTCGAACCCGGGACGCCGAAATGGCATGAGGCGCTGAGACGCATCAGGCCTAAGCAAGTCGTCCTGACCCCCACCACATTCGGCCCCTCGGTGGTGCAATATTTTCCGCGGCGCGGCACCATCAAGGCGTCGGTAACCTTGAGTTACACCGGGGATCCAATCGAAGTAAGCGAACCCTCCGGCACGGAGGTGAGCGACTCTAGCGATTTCGGCCTGCTGAGCGCGTTTGAAGGGGTCGAGTACATCTCTTGGGCCATCGCCGCCGCGGTTGCCCTTGCTACCGGGCTTTCCACTTACTATTTCAAGAATCCGACGTTCGGCTCGTATCAGGACTATCTCACGCTCATGTTGTGGGGTGTCGGGATGGATCAGGGGAAGAACTTCCTGCAAGCTCTGCAGGCCGTTTCCAGTCAACCTGCCGCCGCAACACCGCCGGCAACTGCAACTCACTGAGCCAATCTTCAGCCAGCAGCTAAGATAGGATCGTGGAATTCAGACTACTCGGCGGTTCGGGTTTAAAGGTGCCGGTTCTCAGCTTCGGCGCTGGGACGTTCGGCGGCGGCAATGAATTTTTTCGCGCTTGGGGAGCGTCGGATGTGACGGACGCGACCAAGCTGGTCGGCATTTGCCTTGACGCCGGCGTGAACCTGTTCGATAGCGCCGATATTTACTCCAACGGTTTGTCGGAAGAGATCCTGGGCAAAGCGATCGCAGGGCGCAGGAACAAGGTTCTCATCTCCACCAAAGGCTCGTTTCGCATGGGGACCGGGCCGAACGATTTGGGCAGCTCCAGGCATCATCTGATCGAGGCTGTCGAGGGCAGCCTCAAGCGCCTGGGCACGGATTACATCGACATCTATCACTTGCACGGCTTCGACGTAGCCACGCCAGTGGAAGAAACGCTTTCGACGCTGGACACGCTGGTGCGCGCGGGCAAGATTCGCTACATCGGGTGTTCGAATTTTTCAGGCTGGCATTTGATGAAGTCGCTGGCTGTTTCGGAGAGGCGCGGCTGGCCCCGGTATGTGGCGCATCAGGCGTATTATTCGCTGGTGGGCCGGGACTACGAATGGGAACTGATGCCGCTGGCGCTGGACCAACGCGTCGGAGCGCTGGTGTGGAGTCCGCTGGGGTGGGGCCGGTTGACGGGCAAGATCCGGCGCAATCAGCCTCGGCCGGAAATCAGCCGATTGCCAGCCACGGCATCGATCGGCCCTCCGGTGGAGGATGAATATTTGTACCGGGTGGTGGACGCGCTCGACGAAGTGGCCAAGGAGACCGGCAAGAGCGTGCCGCAGATCGCGCTGAATTGGCTGACCACGCGGCCGACAGTTTCGTCGGTGATCATCGGCGCGCGTGACGAAACGCAGCTCCGGGATAACCTGGCCTCAGTGGGCTGGAGCCTGACGCCGGAGCACATCGCGAAGCTGGATGCGGCAAGCTCCGTGACTCTGGCCTACCCGTATTGGCATCAGCAATTCTTCATCAAGGATCGGACGGGGTCCTGAAGCGCGCTCGCCCAAATTGGGCAACCATATAGTTGACAACCCGCGCAAATGATAATTCCGCTATGGTTCCTGACACTATCGGCGCCGCCTTACAGTAAGGATCTTCCGTTTAGTTGCGCCAACGTTGCCCGAGAAGCTTCTGGATACCTATCGAGTCATGGGCCTCTATCTATTCCGACAACTCCCGTCTAGCTGACCTCAGGATCGCTGGCGACAATGCGGTCTCCTCGGGTCACCGGTGAAACTGAAGCCCTGGACTGACTCTAACGGCCGAAAAATAGATGATGGTAGAGTCCTTCGGGACTTCGCAGACACGACCGCACCAAAACCAGGGAAGGCCTGTGGCGGCTTCTGCGCATGGCGCACTACAGACCACGCGGGGAAATAAACTTTTCGGAGATTGGGCGCGCCTGTAGGGTCGAGTTTCGATTGGAGTTTGAGACAAGCGGCGCGGCGGCCTTGTTGATTATCCCGCTCATGGATGGAGAGTGGTCGTATCCGAGTAACGGTCGTATGGAGAAGAGTAAAAAAAGATAGCCAATAGAGCGCCCCAAAATCGAACGCTATGCCGCTTTCGGCGATTTGGTGAGCGCCGGTTTGGTTACTTTAGACACCAGGTTGCGACCGAGAATGGCGGAGGCGGTCATGACTCCCCCCATCATCGCCCCAGTGACTCCCATTGAAGCGACGTCCTGTCCGGTCAGATAAAGATTCTTGACAGAGGTGTGCGGGGTTAGCGAGCGCGCCCGAAAACGCTCGGGCGTCGCCGCCAGGCCGTAGGCTTCGCCCTGCCGATAGTTCATAAAATGGCGAGTCGTCAGCGGAGTGGATAACTCGGCGTGATCGATTTTTCCTGCGACGGCGGGAACGGCAAGTTCCAACTCGTGGCGCAGGCGCTCGGCGAGCCTGTTCTTCAAGGCCGCGTAGTCCGGCCCCCGGCGTTTCCACGTGCCTTCGTTTTCAAATTGTGAAAAGGCCTCGTACGGCGCGAAGGCGACTACTTCCATCGTGGCCCGTCCGGGATGTTTGCGCTCAAAGAAAGGATCTTTGGCGGATGGAAACGAGATAAAGATCGCCGGAAACGGAGCCGAGATATCGTTCAAGAAGCGAGCCGTGTTTGCATCGTGATCGGACGAAGGATAGATCCACAGATTCGTCCCGTTCAGGCCAAGCTCGGCGGCGCTTTGCTTGACTCCGACGTATAGGCTGAGGTGTGCAATCGAACCGGGCATGCGCCGCAGTTCTTCCTGAATTGGTTGAGGCGTGGGAACCAGATGCTCGAAAGTGTTCCGCGCTCCGGCGTCGCTGACGACGATGCCGGCCCGGAATTCCCTCCCGTCGGCCATTCTGACTCCGATGGCTTTGCCGTCGCGAACCACGACCTCTGCCACCTCGGCGCTGACGACGATTTTCCCGCCGTTGCGCTCAATCAGCGGAGCCATGGTTTCGACGATGCGGGCTGCGCCGCCCACCGGATAGCTGGCGCCATTGAAGTAGTGGCTGGCGATGAGCGCGTGGATGCCGAAGCTGCTCTCGGAAGGAGGCAATCCGTAATCGCCCCACTGCGCGGTGAGGATGCTGATAAGCTCCGGATTGCGGGTCCATTGATGGAGTACGTCGAGCGTCGTTTGAGACGCCCATTTGAGAAATGGAGCGCGCATAAAACGGCCAGCCAGACGAGCGATGGGCCGGGGAACGGCTTTCTCGGCAAAGTAAAGACCGCTGGATTTTTGGGCGGATTGGACTGCGGCAAGATAGCTGTCGATGGCCGATCCCTCCGCAGGGAAAGCGCCCTTCAACGAGTTACGCAGGTTTTCGAGGCCGCTGGGAAAATCGAAAGCCCGCCCACCAATGACAACGCGATCATAGACATCGGGCATGGGCTGCCATTGGAGTTTGCCCTCCGTGAGGTGATCGAATACGGCTCGGGTGGGTGAGTTCGGGTCCTGGACGTCGCCTATATAATGAACGCCGACATCCCAGGAATAACCAGGGCGATTGAAGCTGTGCGTGTAGCCGCCGGCAGTGTAATGGCGCTCCAAAACCAACACTCTTCTGCCTGCCTGGCTAGACAGCAGAGCGGCCGTCGCAAGTCCACCGATTCCGGAACCAATGACAATGACATCCCATTTATCTTCAAGGGCTTGCTGCTTGTATGAGACCATTCCAACCCCCCTTTGTTGACACCGCCCACATTCAGTATATGGGCATATGTTGCCGCTGTCAACATTATTTGGTAGCATTACGACTGAAGATGCAAGCCAAGCGGCCCTATCACCACGCCAACCTTAAGCAAAGTTTGCTGGGTGCGGCTGTCCATCTGCTCGCTGAGGCAGGACCACAAGGATTCACGTTGCGCGAGGTAGCCAGACGGGCTGGCGTATCGCACAACGCCCCGTACCGCCATTTTAAGGACAAAGACGATCTGCTGGCCGCGATGGCGGCGGAAGGTTTCGACAGGCTGACCGCGTCCATGAATGCGGCGATCGCGGAAGGGGACTCAGCCGCGGACCGGCTAGGATTAGCAGGGCGCGGATACGTCGAGTTTGCGGTTGGCTCTCCCCAGCATCTGGTGGTTATGTTCGAGACGACGGTGGCAGGGTGCTCGCCCAAGTACGCTGAGGCCGGGATGCGTGCGTTTCAGGTGCTCCTGAACGGGATCGAAGCGGTGCAAGCCGAGGGTGGTTTGCCGGAAGGCGATCCGCATCCGTTCGCCGTGGTGGCATGGGCTGCCGTGCATGGGCTGGCGAAGCTTGCAATCGCCGGAAGGCTGCCATTCGATGCCACGCGGACCGTCCAGTTCACCAACTACCTGTCTCAGGCGGTCCTGCATGGAATGGCTAACCTTCCGCATCCGCTCCCGCCTACGGCCGGCTGACTACGACACTGCGCCAAGCGGTGTTGCCCGAAGTATCCGTCGCGGTGATGATGACTTGGTTCGAACCCACCAGGAGCGGGATCGAAGCAGTCCAGCTGGTGGTGCCGGTGGCCGTTCCCGAAGAGCCGGTGTTGGTGCTCCAGGTGACGCTTGCGACAGCCACGTTATCCGACGCGGTTCCTTTAAAGGTCAGCGTTGCAGCGCTGGTTGAGGCCGAACTGCCGCCGGGCGACACGATCGTAAGAGTCGGAGGCGTGGTGTCCTTGCCGCCAGTCGGGGCCGGGCTAGGAGTCGGCGTCGGAGTCGGAGTCGGCGTCGGCCTGGGCGTCGGGGTAGGAGTCGGGGTCGGTGTGGGCGTGGGCGTCGGGGTAGGAGTCGGTGTCGGTGTAGGGGTGGGTGTCGGTGTCGGTGACGGGGTAGGAGTCGCCGCGGGTCCGGACGCATACAAGGTCTGCACAGCGGCAACATCGCCTGAGTTGAGGGTGGTCACAATCTTGTAGTACGGATACATGACATCGCTGGGATCGTCGGAATGGCCCAGGCCGAGGGAGTGACCGAGCTCATGCAAAGCCACGCTGAAGAGGTCCGTGTCAGTGCCGATATTCCAGCTCTCGGAATCGTCGAAGTGCATGTCACCCGCGATCGGCTCGGGATTGGTCGGTGCGGGGTAGAAGGTGTGCGCCAGGACACCGCCGGGGCCGTCGAAGGGAAATCCGTCGCCGTGGTCGCCGCTTGCGAAGAGGATGTTCACGGTTTGCGCCGCGGTGGCGCTGGTTCCAGGGGTCCAAGTCACTTGGACGATCTTCGCCCACTGTGCCATGGCCTGCTCAATCGTCGATTCGGCCTGGGCGGAAGGAAGCTTCTCTGTCATCTGGCTGAAGACATAATGAACGGTGGCAGCGCCGAGACCGGGACCGTCCCAGCCGTTGCCGTAAGTGGGGATGGACTGAGTCTCCGTGCCGGCGGTGGTCAGGGGCGCGGCATAGGCTCGCGAGCCGGCGCCTTTGATGAGCGCGGGCGACGCAGGGAAGATGTAATTGGTCTCGTCTTCGGCGGCGATTTTCGACAGAGTCGCGGCGGCTTCCTTCGCGTTGGTCACATGAATCATCAGGTGAGTAGGGGCAAGGTCCGAATTCTCCAGCAGATCGACATTCTTTGATTCCGCGCTATGGCGCAGGATCATGGCCCGGGCGTCGCCCATATTCACGTCGGTGTGGAACTCGACGAGAAAGTAGCCGTTCCATTTTTCAAAGGGGTTCGCGGTGATGATCGGGCTGATTTTGTCGGCGGCAGCGAGGGGGGCGGCGTAAATCGCGCCCAGACCTTCGAGCGACGTGGGACGATCGACGCTCACCAGCAAACCATTCTCCGGAATTCCATGCAGCACCGTGATGCCGCGGGCTTGGAGTTCAGCGATCGTCTCCCCGGTGGGCACTGCCTTGAACTGCAGGATCAGGTGGCCGGCGCGGAAGGCGACCGGAGTGTCGATCCGAGTGACCACACTGGAAGGGCCAACTTGAATCTGGCGTGTCTTCAACCGGAGCACGGGAGTGGCCACACTCGGCGTTTGCGCGAAGCTCAGCGTAGAAAAAAGGAAAGCGGCGAAGGCAATTATTTGTCTCACAAAACCCTCATCGCCGGGGATGAGAGATTCTTGTCATGGCTACCACTGATTGCTAGCTAAGGATATTCGGAGTTAAAGTGCGTTCAATTTTTGCCGTTATGTGTCTGGCGGCTTCGTCGGCCCTCGCTGCGGGAAGCTACGCAATCAACACGGTGGCTGGAAGCGACTGGGTGGGGGACGGCGGTGCGGCCACCAGCGCGATTCTGATCCAGCCGGAGGGGGTGCTGGCAGATGGCGCCGGCAACCTGTACATCGCCGACGCCGGGGATCACCGGGTTCGGAAAGTCACGGCGAACGGAGTGATCCAGACGCTGGCGGGGACCGGGATTCAGGGCTTTTCAGGCGATGGAGGCCCGGCCGCACAGGCGCAACTCAATTCGCCCTACGGGCTGGCTCTGGATGGCCATGGATATTTGTATATCGCGGACCTGGGGAATGCCCGGGTCCGCAGGGTGGCTCCGGATGGAACCATCACCACGATCGCGGGTGGCGGTCCGCTTCCGGCGGGCGGCGCAAATGAAGGCAGTGCGGCGACTATGCTGGCACTGTCGGCCCCTCGCAATCTGGCCTTTGATACCAGCGCGAATCTGTATATTTCAGACTTCGGCGGCCAGCGCGTATATAGGATGGCGGTTGACGCATCCCTAACCACCATCGCAGGGACAGGAGTAGCGGGAGCTTCCGGCGACAATGGCGTTGCTAGCCTGGCCCAGGTGAATAGTCCCGCTGGTTTGGCATTCGACAGCCAAGGAGCGCTGTACATCGCCGATAGCGGAAACCACCTCGTGCGCAAAGTGGCGCACGGCCTGATCTCCTCTTTCGCGCGCGAAGCTACTCCCACGGGTCTGGCCTTCGACCTGCTAGGAACCCTGTACGTGGCCGATCCGTCGGCGGGCGATATTGAGGTGATCCCAGTCACCGGAGCGCCGTCAAGCATCGACGTGGCAGCTGTTGACCTTCATTATTTTGGCGGCGTAGGCATGTATGCCTCCGTGCTTAACCAGGCTATCTTGGTTGGGACTAAGGGCGGAATTCCCGTAGCCGGTGGCGGAAATTTGGCACACGGCGACAATGGCATGGCGATACAGGCTCGCCTAAATCATCCCGCGGGGGTTTCCATGGACACCGCGGGCAACCTCTATATTGCCGATCGCGACAACAACCGAATCCGCCGAGTCGACACGAACGGAACCATCACCACCCTGGCGGGCACTGGAGCGGCGGGCAACTCGGGAGACGGAGGTCTCGCGGTCAACGCGCAATTGAGTGGACCAGAGTCGGTGACCGTCGATAGCGCCGGGAATTTATACATCGCGGATACCGGGAATCAACGCGTGCGCAAGGTGACGCCGGACGGCAAGATCGCCGCGGCGACGAACCTGGGGCTACTTTCGCCTGTATATGCAATTCCGGATGGAATGGGCAATCTGTACATCGCGGACGCAGGCGCTGGGAAAATCCTGATCGCTGGAAGCAGCGGCGTTCCTGCGACGCTGTTGACGGGATTATCGTCGCCGCGGGGACTGGCCTTCGATTCGCAGGGCAATTTGTATTACACGGAAGCGGGAGCGGCGCGCGTCAGTAAGCGCTCGCCGGCTGGCACGGTGACCAGCGTCGGGTCCGGAAGCTGGAACATTCCTCGAGGAGTCGCGGTGGATAGCAGCGGCAACGTGTATGTCGCCGATACAGGATTCCAGCAGATCCTTGAAGTGGCTTCCAACGGAGGAGTAACCGCGATCGCGGGCACGGGCGCGGCTGGATTTTCGGGAGACGAGGGCGCCGCGCCTGCCGCGCAACTCAGTTTTCCCTGGGATGTGGCGGTGAATGCCGACGGCTTGGTTGCGGTGGCCGATTTGGGAAACAACCGGATACGGGATTTGACGCCGCCAGTCGCGCCGGTGGGAGAAACCCAGCTTCCTCCGGGCTCGCCCACTCCGGACAACGTGACGATTGTGAACGCCGCCAGCCTGGCTCCGGGACCAGTTGCCGCCGGCATGTTGCTGCTGATCGGCGGATCCGGGATCAGCCCCGCGCAGATTCCGGACACTGCCATCGCGTTCGGTTCCAATCCGGCCCTCATTCTCTCTGCCGATTCGAGCAGCATTCTGGTGGTTGCTCCAGCGGCGATTGCGGGACTGGGAAGCGTGCCCATCGAGATTATTTACCAGAACGCCGTGATCGCGAGCATTCCGGTTGCAGTGGCCGACGCTGCGCCCGGGTTGTTCACGGATGCGGCGGGAGAAGCTGCGGCGAATAACCAGGATGGATCGATCAACTCGGCCGGCAACGCGGCGCCGCGAGGCTCGGTGATCTCCCTGTATGGAACCGGTTTGGGGATTTCGGGCGGCGCGGTCAGCGTAACCATGGAAGGTTACAGCGCACAGGTTCTTTACGCGGGTCCTGTAGCGAACTTCCCGGGATCGTTCCAGATTAACGCGCAGGTGCCCTCAGGCTACATTCCGACCGGCGCCCTAAGCGTGGTGGTGACCGTAGGCACCTCGCCCAGCCAGGCGGGCGTTACCGTGTGGGTGGATTAGGATGCCGGCGCCATCTTTGGCGCTGAAGCGAATTCCGGTCGCGTCCATCGAACGGAAGATCTATCTTGTCCGCGGCCAGCTGCTAAGTAACAGCCTGCAAAGCGGAGCCCAGGTCGCGGCCGTCGAGCGGTTATTTTCGGGAATTGAGCGGCGCTGCCGGCATGTTCCAGCTTTCGCCCCGAGGAAAACGATTCTTTGATGTCACAATCTGTGACCTCAAACATCGGACACGGCGGATGACGACGCCCACCGTACGTCTTCATTGAACATGGCGTGGCGATGCTTTCCTCCGGTTCTCAGGAGGCAACCGAGCCGTCCAGTCAGTTCGATTGCGAGAATACTTGGCGACGCACAAGGACCTGGCTAGAAAACTTGAAGATGTCGAGAGCACTCAAAACGAGCGCGGCGCGCAGATCCAACACTCCCGAGTCTCCGGGGCGGCGCATCGGCTTCTAGTCCCAATCCTGCGACTCGAAAATAATTCTTCGCCTACCCTATTGACTTCGCTTCAAATTAGTACTAAAAGATTAGTATGAGTCCTTCGAAGCGTTCCCTCACGGGGCAGGAACTGGAAATCATGAAAGTGGTCTGGCGGCTGGAGTCGGCTACCGTTCGCCAGGTATATGAGGCGCTGCTGGAAAAGCGGCACATCGCCTACACCACCGTGATGACCATGATGAAAATCCTAGAGACGAAGGGGTTCCTCAAAAAGCGCCTGGAGGAGCGGGCGTATGTTTACACTCCAGCGCAGCCTCAGAAACAGGTGCTCGGTTCCATGGTTCGGGAGTTCGTCAACCGCGTATTTAACGGGTCGGCCGAACCGCTATTGCTGCACCTGGTAGAGGACCAGCAGTTGACGGAGAAGGATCTGGAAGACATCCGCAAGACCATCCGCGACACTCGCAAAAAGGGAGATCGATCGGGCCAATGAGTCTCGCCGTCAAATTCGGTTGGATCGCCCTGGCCGCCGGTCTCGCCACCGGGCAAACGCCCCTAACGTTCGAGGTAGCGTCCATCCGGCTGCACGCGGGCCCAAATCGTGGCGTTGGGATCACTCTCTCAGGATCGAGAGTGACCGTAACAAACAGCAGCGTGCTCGGCCTCATCACATATGCCCACAATCTGGAGCCCTACCAGGTCACAGGCGGACCCGGCTGGGTCTCGGATTATGCCTCCTACGGTTGGGATATCACCGCCAGTGCCGGGAGCGAGGCTATCACGCGCGACCAGGCCAAGCTGATGATGCGGGCGTTATTGGCTGACCGCTTCCAGTTGCGGCTTCATCGCGAGACGAAGGAGATGCCGGTCTACGCACTGGTGCTTGCCGGGAAAGGCGGGACAAAGCTCAAGCCCAGCGCTCCGGATGCGGAGGGCATGATGCGGATGAGCGGCGGCCGCACGATCAAAGTCGAAACTACGGCGGGCAGTCTGGAACAGTTGGTCACCCAGCTCTCCGGCACTCTGCGCACGCCGGTTCTCGACAAGACCGGGATGACGGGAAACTACGACTACAAGCTGGAATGGGCTCCCGAGAATGCCGCACCGGATGTGGATGCGCCGACTCTCTTCACGGCGCTCCAGGAACAGCTCGGGCTCCAACTGGAATCGCGGAAAGCGCCGGTCGAAGCGGTTGTGATCGACCATGCGGAGAAGCCTTCGGAGAATTAGATGCTTACGATACTGATCACATGGAGCGAGCAGGTTTTCGTCCTCACCGCCGCGGCATTGGCGGCCCTGACGCTGACGCACGCGAAGACGCGCCTGTGGATGTGGCAGGCGCTGCTGCTGGTATTGCTGGTGCTGCCCGCCATCGAGCCTTGGAGCACGCCGCCGGCGCAGGTTGAACTCGCGACCGTGACGACGGGCGTAACGGCGGGCGTCCAAGTGGCCTCGCCCTCGCGCTGGCACTGGCGCGAGGATGATTGGCTGTGGGTGATCGCTGCCGGCGCGGCGCTACGCCTGATGTGGGTGGCCGCGGGATTCCTCCGATTACGGGGATATCGAAAGCAAGCCCAGCCGCTCGCTGAGCCACCGTTGCGCTTCACTTCGAACGCGGCCAGATGGTACGCCAGCGACTCTGTGCCGGGTCCGGTGACATATGGATGGCGGCGTCCAGTGATCCTGCTTCCGTCGAGGGTACTGGAGCTGCCGGCCGATCTGCGCGAAGCCATCGAATGCCATGAGCTAATTCATGTGCGTCGCGGCGATTGGATGCTGGTGCTGGCCGAAACTCTGGTGCGCAGCCTGCTCTGGTTCCATCCGGCGATTTGGTTCGTGCTGAGCCGGATTCAACTCGCCCGGGAACAGGTGGTGGATCAGGAAGCCGTGGGTCTGCTCCAGAATCGCGAAAGGTATTTGGATGCGCTGGTTGCGGTGGCCGGATACCGGCTTCAACCGGACTTGGCGCCCGCACCGTTGTTTTTGAGAAAACGTCATCTCGCGGCACGAGTTGCCGCGGTAATCAGGGAGGTCAATATGTCTCGTTCCAGAATCCTGGCGGGTGTCGCCGCCGTTTCTTCCGCGATCTCGATGGCCACGTTCGCGGCGGTATGGATGTTTCCGTTCGTCAGCCAGGCGCAGACTGCGCCCGATAGTCCAGGGGTCACCGTCGACGCGGGTGCGACGCTGCTGCATCGTGCGCCGGTGCATGTGCCGGCCGGCTTTACCGCGAGCGGTGTAGTGACCGTGCAGGCAACGCTCGATTCCAAGGGCGAGGTCAGCGACGCGCGAATTGTGAGCGGTCCGGAGGAACTGCGCAAGGAATCTCTGTCCAGCGTGCTTCAGTGGCATTACCAGGCGGGTCCTTCGCAGGCGATGATTACGATCCGCGTTGCGGGAACAGCGCCGGCCGCTGGAGCAGTCGCGGCGGCAGCGCCGCCCGCGACGATTCGCCGCTTGCCGCTCGCTGCTCCCCAGCCTGGCACGATCAAATCGATTGAGTTTCAAGGGATCAGTGAGGAAGCCGAACGGGAATTGCGGGGGCGCTTGGGGATTCACGAAGGAGATACCGTGAATCAGGCCGATCTGCAAAAGCTGAACGGCGAAGTAGAGGCGTTCGATAGCCACATGGGACTCACCGCTTCGTCGGTTGGAGTCTCCGGAGGGGCCGCCGGCGAGTACAACGTTCGAGTGCGCGTCATGCCTGAAAACTCGCGAACAGTAGCTGCGCCACTTGCAATCGCGGGAAACGACGGTCCGCTGCCGAATGGCGCACAGGCGGTCTCCTCGGATGTCATGGCTCAGAAGCTGCTCAACCATCCCACTCCGACGTATCCTGCGATCGCCAAGAGCGCCCGCATCCAAGGCTCCGTCGTCCTGCAGGCGATCGTCGGCACGGACGGAACCGTTCAGAACCTCAAAATGCTGAGCGCCGCCTCTCCGCTGCTGGTCCAGTCCGCCATCGATGCGGTAAAGCAGTGGATCTATCAACCGACCCTCCTCAACGGCAGTCCTGTGCCTGTGGTCACTGAGGTCACTGTGAACTATTCTTTGGCGAATTAGAGGTCGATGAAAAACGGAAGGGGACCAATGCGAACCGGCGCCGTCAGTTCAATCGTGAGCTCGCCACTGTTGGTCTCCTGCGCCGCCTTCGGCCAAACCGCGACGGCTCCGGCCTTCGAAGCAGCTTCAGTGCGCCTTTCGAATCGGCCCGACGCTTTCCCCCAAGGGGACGGCGGTCCCGGGAGCCGGTACGATCCGGAGCGTCTTCATCTGGAGAGCATGCCAATGCGGAACCTGCTGATGATGGCTTACGGCGTGGAGCAGGATCAGATCTCGGGCCCGGGCTGGCTGGGCGGCGAAGCCTACGATATTGACGCGAAGATTGCGCCAGGCGTCACGAAAGAGCAATTCGATGCGATGTTCCAGAACCTTCTTGCCGGGCGTTTCGGCTTGAAGCTCCATCACGAAGCCAGAGAGGCCGCGGGGTATGAATTGGTGGTCGCAAAGAATGGGCCCAAACTGCGGGAGACCGATCCCGGAGCCGCGGCTTGGAATCCTTCCGACGGCCCACCCAAGTCCGGGAAAGATAAGGATGGATTGCCGGAGCTGCCGCCCGGCCATATCTTAATGAGGACTTACGCCACCCCAGCCGGCACCCGCATTTCGGCGCGAGGGCAGTCGCTCTCCGCATTGCTCAGAAGCCTGCGACCGCTCTTGAAGGAGCCGGTGCATGACAAGACTGGATTGACCGGCAAATACGACTTCAACCTTACCTTCGTGGCGCCGAATGGCGCCGTCTCTGCTGATCAGAGCGAGCGTGCTCCGAATCTATTCGTCGCGCTTGAAGATCAACTCGGGCTGAAGCTGGTCGCGAAGAAGCTCACCATCGACGTGATGGTGATCGACCACATCGAAAAATCGCCCATGGAGAATTAGCATCATGATCCCGCTGAACATACTGATTTCTTGGCTTATTCCCTGGAGCGAGCAGGCGTTCGTGCTGACGGTTGCGGCGGCATTCGCGGCGCTGGCGCTGACGCATGCGAAGGCGCGCTTACGGATGTGGCAGGGATTGCTACTCATGTTGCTGCTGCTGCCGATGATCGAGCCATGGCGCACGCCGCCACTGCAAGCGGATTCTCTCACCGTTAGCGCGGCAGGGAGCCTTCCCGTAACAGCGGCCGTTGCGGTTGCTCCCGCGCGGCGACATTGGCGGCAGGAGGACTGGCTGGCGCTGATCGCCCTGGGCGCTGGACTGAGGCTGCTCTGGATCGCGGCGGGATTTCTGCGTTTGCGCCGGTATCGCATGCAATCGCGGACGCTGCCGGCTCCGGTGCCGTTCTCCTCGCCGATCGTGCGTTGGTACGCCAGCGATTCCGTGCCCGGTCCCGTGACCTATGGATGGCGCCAGCCGTCCATTCTGCTCCCGGAGCGGGTTCTGGAGCTGCCCCACCAACTGCGCGAAGCCATTGCCTGTCATGAGCTGATTCATGTCCGCCGAGGCGACTGGCTTTTCGTATTGGCCGAGGCTCTGGTTCGCAGTCTGCTCTGGTTCCATCCGGCGATATGGTTCGTGTTGAGCCGGATTCAGCTCGCCCGGGAGCAGGTGGTGGATCAGGAAGCCATCGGCTTACTTCAGAATCGCGAGAGCTATCTTGATGCGCTGGTCGCCGTGGCAGGTTATCAGCTTCAACCGGACCTGGCTCCCGCACCGTTGTTTTTGAGAAGACGTCATCTCGCGGCGCGAATTGCCGCGGTCGTGAAAGAGGTCAATATGTCCCGTTCCAGAATCGTGGCCGGCATCGCCGCCGTTTCTTCCGCTGTCCTGATAGCCGCATTCGCGGCGATGTGGATGTTTCCGTTCATAAGCCAGGCGCAGACCGCTCCCGATAGTCCCGGAGTCACAGTGGATGCCGGGGGGACGTTGCTGCATCGCGCTCCGGTTCGCCTGGCGGCCGGTTCTAGCGGCACGTTGACAGTGCAAGCCACGCTCGACGCCAAGGGCGAAGTAACCGACGCGCGCGTGGTTAGCGGTCCGGAGGAGTTGCGCAAGGCGGCGCTGCTCAGCGTTTTCGAATGGCACTACCAGCCGGGGCCCTCGCAGGCGACGATCACGATACGGTTTGGCGAAGGATCGGCGGCTGTGACTCCACCCGCTCCCGGCGCCGGGCTGGGCGGCGGCATCGGCGGCGGCATTGGACGAGGAGTAGGCGCTGGTGTGGGAACATCGCCGGCGGCAGTTCAGGGCGGCGCGAGGAGTGGAGGGCCCGCGGCCGGCATCGCCACTCCTGGCCCAAGCTACACTGCCCAGAACCCAGGGCCCGCGATGACCTTGCGAGCCATCGAATTCAGCGGGCTCACTCCTGAGGCCGAGCAGCAGATTCGCGCGCTCCTGCCGGTCCGCGAAGGCGACGTCATCTCTCCAAACGACCGGTTGAACGTGCGGATGGCATTGGGTGAATTCGACAGCCACCTGACTGTAAACTTCGTAAATTCCGTCGTTGGGGGCGCGAACGATGTGACGATGCGCATCGCACCGTTAGGGACTCAGATTGCTCCCCGATCGACTGTCACTGACGTATCCAGTCCCGGGGCCGGCGTTACGAATCCGGTTCCGACCGTCCATCCGGAACCGCAATATTCCGAAGAAGCCCGCAAGGCTAAATGGCAAGGCGCGGTGCTGGTGTCGGCGGTAGTCGACACAACCGGCACTCCAACGAACATCCACGTGATTCGTCCGCTGGGCCTGGGTCTGGATGAAAAGGCGGTCGAAGCCGTACAGCAGTGGAAATTCCGGCCGGGCACCAAAGATGGAGTCCCGGTGCCGGTTCAGGTGCAGCTGGAAATTACTTTCCGGCTGCTATGATGCGGGCGCTCTTGGCGCCGGTGCTCCTGGTCTGGAGCGTCTACGCCGCCGACGCGCAACCTGCGTTCGAGGCAGCGTCGGTGAAGACTGTCGATCCCAGTGTCGCGCTTGCACCTGGAGTGTTCACGGGGGTGCAACTGCTTCCCAGTGGACGGCTCCTTGCCCTGCGCGTAACCGTATTTCAGTTGCTTCAGACCATTTACGACGTAAAGGCGTTCCAGATATCCGGCGGCCCTGCCTGGCTCAAATCCCAGTGGTACGAGATCCAGGCCACGGCAGGAGCACCCGCAAGCGAAGAGCAGATTAAGTTGATGGCCCAAGCGCTCTTGGCGGACCGATTCCAATTGAGGCTTCATCGGGAAACCCGGCAGATCCCGGTATACGCATTGATTCCAGGCAAGAGCGGACCCAAGATGCAGACCGCGAAGGACCCGACCCAGTGTGGCGGGAACGGCTGTTTCGGGGTCGGAAACGGGAACCTATCGGCTAGTGGCGCAACGATGGCGTTTTTCGCCGGGGAAGTGCTGACGCGATTGCTCGATCGTCCTGCGCTGGACAAGACTGGTCTGTCCGGAAACCATTACGATTTCAAACTGACCTACGATCAAAGCTCTATTAAGCCGCCCATAGCCGGGATGCAGATGACTCCGACCGAGGGCCCGTCCATCTTCGCCGCGGTCGAGGACCTCGGGCTCAAGCTGAATCCGGAAAAGGATCCCATCGAGTTCCTGGTGATCGATTCCGTGGAACATCCCGGGGCAAACTAGCCCACAAAGGGCCGGTCGAGGCCCTCAATTCCCGAGGAACAGCTCCGCTTGTGGCCGCGACCCAGGCTCGGTTTTGGGCCGTCACTTAGGAACCGTCGGCCCGGCAGGTCCGCATGCTATATTGCGGAGTAGCGCCCTGAATGCAGCACGAGGCTTCTACTACAGACGAATATACGCTGCTCGACCAGCGGCTGATGTCACAGGCGACGCGTTATTTCGCATGGCAGGCGCGCGTGGCCAAACAGCACCTTGGGCGCAGAGTCATCGAGACCGGGTGCGGCACCGGCAATTTCACTCGCCATTTGACGGATCGCGAACTGGTGATCGGCATGGATGTGGTAGAGGAGTGCGTGGAACGGACGCGCGCCCGTTTCGCCGCTCATCGCAACATGCAGTTCCGTTATCTCGATGTGCAGGATCCGGAGTTCCTGGGTCTGAAATCGCTGCGGCCGGATTCGATCGTATGCCTGAACGTCCTGGAGCATGTCCGCGACGAACGCCTGGCTTTGGAACATATGCATCATGTACTGGTTCCAGGAGGGCGGGCGGTGTTTCTGCTTCCGGCATTCGAGTCGTTGTACGGCCCCATCGATCGAAATCTTGGGCATTTCCGGCGCTATTCGAAGCGCAAATGGCGCGCGATGGCCGAGGACGCGGGTTTCCGGGTGACACAGCTCCGCTACTTCAACCTGATCGGGTTTTTCGGGTGGTGGACCAACGCGCATATTTTCGAGCGGCAAGAGCTTTCGGAATGGCAGATCGCGCTCTTCGACCACGTGGGTGTTCCGCTGCTTTCGCGGCTGGAGAAATTCATAGAGCCGCCGGTGGGGCAATCCATCTTTACGGTGTTAGAGAAAAGCTGACCTGGAACCGCTCCTTCTGGTCGCGGTTCAGAGTCGGCAGCCGCACGCTCATACTCGCTTTCAGAGCCGTGACCAAAGGGAGCGGTTATAAAAGTCCATAGGACGTGATTACTTCAAGTGCGAGGATCGGTGATTCGGCCGGTCAGCGCCGACGCCGCCACTGTATCCGCCGACGCCAGATAGACTCGCGCCTTGGGATGGCCATTGCGGCCCGGAAAATTGCGAGCCTGGTTCGAGATCATGGCCTCGCCTTCGCTCATCGCGCCCATATTCACGGCCTGATTGGAGCCAGCGCTGGGAGGGAAAATGATCGCTCCAGCCTGCACCAGGGTTTCGATCAAGCCTTCCCTGATGGCCGCGAGGTAGATGCCTCGCGTGGCGGGCACCACTTGCAGCCGCACACTAGGATGAACGTGTTTGCCCTCGATGCGCTCGGCCAGAACGCGAAGATCGCAGAGCCGCCCGCCCGTGCTGCCGCCGATTTCCGCCAACTGAATTTCGATGCCTGCAGCGTCGCCGATCGGCTTCACGTTGCCGACTGTCGGCGGACAAGCGACCTGCGGTTCCAGCGTACCGACGTCAATATCGACGACCTTTTCATACTGGCCGCCGGGATCGTTGGTCAGCATTTCCCAGCCTTCGCTTCGCGAGTGCACTTTTGCAAACTCCAGTGTCTTGGCGTCGGGATTGATGAATCCGGCTTTCGCGCCCAGGTCGATGGCCATCAGCGGAAACAGCAGTCGATCCTCAATAGAAAGATTCTCGACGAACGGACCGGCATATTCGACGGCTTGATAGACGGCGTTGTCTTCGCCTAAAAAACCCTCCAGGTACTGCGCGACATCGCGAGGAGTGACTCCGCGCCGCAACTGGCCGTGCAGATAAACCTGAAACGTTTGCGGCACGCGAAACCAGCATTTTCCATGAGCGTAGCCCAAGGCTGCCATGGAATTGTTTCCGACACCCGTGGAGAAAACGCCCAGCGCTCCGTATACGGTGGTGTGCGAATCGCAACCGATCACGATCTGGCCTGGCGCCCAGAGTCCGTTCTCGATAATCACGTGGTGTAGGCTGCCGGAACCGGAATCGAATATTCGGATGCCATGCGCCGACGCGAATCGGCGCGCCTCGGTGAGCACTTCGGCGTCACGCTGCGAAGGTGGAGAAAAAGTGTGATCGAAAACGAAAACGATGCGCTCAGGATCGAAGATTCTGCCGCCGCCCATTTCCTGCTCAAAGACCTTGGCGACCAGGTTGGAGCTCAGATCGTGAAGCACCATGCGGTCCACGTTGGCGACGACGACATCGCCGGGAGCGACGTGTTTCTTGCCGCTCGCTTTGGCAAGAATTTTCTCGATCATATTCATAAGGCGCTCGTTCCCGCACAGGTGTCGCCGAAATATAAACCTTGATGTTCCACGTGCAACGCGAAGATCGCGCCGGGACCGGCTTCGAAAGGCAGCGGCCCAGAGAGATTCTCGATCAACCCCTCACCCGATTCGAGCGCTGCGTTGAACCGTGATCGAAGCGCCTGAGTATTCCCGGACGCGCGAGTAATCTTGACCCAATGGCCGCAGTATTCCAGCGAAACGGCCACCGAGTAACTCGCGCCGAGCTTTGAGCCGTTCGCGGGCCGGGGAACTGCGCCGGATGGGCTGAGACGAATGACGAGATCTTCGGCTCCCGCGCTTCGGAACTCGCGTTCTAAACGCCCGACGAAATGATGATCGAGTGCATTTGCGCCGTGCGGTAATTGCTCTTCGAGAATCTGGCGAGCGAGAATTGCGGCCCGGCGGCGCATGGAAAGCTCCGCAGCGTCCGGTTCGCAAATTTCTTTCGACGGAACGTCGACAGCCTCGATTGCACCCAGGCGCGAATGAATTTCGATGGGCAGCATCGGGAGATCCAGCACGCCAAGCTTGCGCCAATGGCGCTCCGCGCAAAGCTGATCGAGAGTCTGCATCAGTTTACTCGCAGGGCGGATGTCTTCGAAAATCGTGACCGACTTGATCCACGGATACACCCGAGGCGAAAGCGCGCAGAGCAGAACTGGGGACGAATCGAGAGGAATCACTACCAACGAGCGATTCCAATAGGGCATGAAGTTTGTCAGGAAGCGAGCCTGATTGGAGCGCCAAACATCGGTGTAGACTAACAGCGCAGGAAGATCGCCTTCGGCCAATGCGGTGCGGGCTCGTGATAGACGTGCATCGAAAACCGAGGTCGGAAGCTCGGTCCGGTTCCATTCGATGAGGCCGCGTTTCATTGACTACGCTTCCTTCACGAATAGCTTCTTCTCTGTGGTATTGAGGCGCACGTTACCGTCTGCCGTCACCCATAAGCTGTCGCCGAATACCATGTATCCGGAAAGCGGCAGATATGTATTGGGGTGCGCGATCAGCACCATGTTTTCCTGAATCACGTAATCGACGTCCTCAAGAATGTGCGGCGTCTCATCAGGGAACAGGCCCAGGCAGTGGCCGCGCACTCGCGTGTATTTCGAGCCGGTGTAATCGCCATATCCATATTGTCGGAAGACATCGTTCTGCGCGCGCGCCGCGTCGGACGCTTTGATGCCTGGCTTAATCAAATCCTGCGCCGCCTGCTGCGCCTCCGAGAAGATCGAAAACGCTTCGAGCTGCCCTGGCGATGGATCGCCGAGCACGAGGGTTCGGCAGATCTGCGCGTAGTATCCGTTGACTTGCGGAGTAAGCTCAGTGGTGATTGAGTCGCCAGACCGAAATTCGCGCGCGGTGGGCGGCTTCATTCCCACGACCTCCGTGCCCCCAGAGGCGATCAGCATAAAATTATCCTCGGCTCCGTTGGATTTGAGGAAGCCTTCGACCTCAGCGACCAGCTCGTATTCCTGCATGCCGACGCGCGCGGTGTCTGCGAAATACTGATAGCCCCGATCCGCCAGAGCGGCGGCCTGCTTGAGGCATTCGATTTCATCGGGAGTCTTGATTCGGCGAAGTTCCTCGATGTCGGCGGTAGCAGAGGCGGGAGAGCCTTGGACGAAGCGCGCTTCCATCAGTTCGAGGCCGGCGACAGCGGAGGCCTGAGGCGCCGACCAAGCGGATGTTCGGATGCCGGTGAGCCCGGTAAGGAGTTCGCGATCCCACGGATCGGCCGCAATAATCGAGATCTCGCCAGATCTCGAAATATGCGCTGCCGCGTAGGGGCCCGAATAATTCACATTCACCAGCGCACGGAAATAATCCTTGCGCCATCCCTGCCCGTACAACAAAATCGAATCCCATTGCCGCTTCGCCATCAGATCCATCAATTGGCGGCGTCGATGCTCATTAATCGCGTTGGTCATTAAGGAGACACGCTCTCCAGGAACCATTCCGTCGGCAGTTCCCTGCCCAAACCCATTTCCCGAGCTCGCTTCACCACCGCGGCGCCGACTGCCGCGAACTGCGTTCCTGCCCCGGTGTTGTTGTTAAAACAAGTGATCTGCTCCGCGCTCGTGCGCCCCTTTATTTTGCCGGCGACCAGATCCTGCAGCTCGCCAATGTCCTCCCACCGCTTGATACCCTTTTCTGCCACTTCCCAAACGTCGGGAGACTGATCGTTCTTGGCCACTTCCTTGGAGTGAACGAAGTACACGTCGGCGCGGCGAATGCATTCGTCGTCGATCTCGCGGCGCTTGTTGCTGGCATCGGAGCCGCCTATGGAGGCGACATACATTCCTTTCTCCACCCAATGTCCGTCGAAGACAGGATCCCACGCCGCGGTAGCGGCTTGAATGAAATCGCTACCGTCTACGGCTTCCTTGGGCGTCGCCACTGCGCGCACTTCGCGGCCCAGCTTCTTGGTCATGGCCCGACAGAAATCGCGGCAATGTTCCTGGTTGGGGCTATAGACTTTGATCTCGGCGAAGCTGTATTGCGCCGCGAGGAATTCGAGATGCGCACTGGCTTGCCAGCCGCTCCCGAACAAGCCCAGCACCTTCGGAATCTCGGGAGCGAGATAGCGCGCGCCGACCGCGCTCATCGCCGCCACGCGCACCTTCTGAATCACGCCGTCGGGCATGATCGCGACGGGCTCTATCTTTTCGACATCGAAAAGAATCACCAGGCCGCAATACTTGTTTCCGGTTGCTACGGGCAGTATGCGTCGGCGCTTTACGCCGGCGGTGAATGAGAATCCCGCCATATCTGAGGTCACGCGCAGAGCCCACACGCCGCAATCCAGGCTCCCGCCCTCCTGCGTTTTCATTCGATAGTGAAAGCCGGGATGCTCTTTCGACTCCGCCGGCAGATACACTTGTGAGCGCGGGCGATTGAGCGCCGTGCCTTCGGCCAGCTCGCGATAAATGCTCTCCGTGGCGGCGATGGCGTCGGACGGCGTGAGAGCTTGCTCCACTTCTTCGTTGGTCAGTAGCAGAGTCATGATTCCAGCAACGCCCGGCCTGCGTCGGATTTCATTAAGGGGATCAACCCACCCGCGCGCAGCATGTCGAGAAGCAAGCCGGAGGGCGGCGTTCCTTGAATTGATGCGCCAGTGGTCAGATTTTGCACCAACCCCTGTTCGATGTCGACGCGCAGGCGATGGCCGGTCTCGACAAAATCGTGAATGCCATGGACCTCCAGAATCGGCAGCCCGATCTCAGGGCCATTGCGATAAAAAGTCCGCGAGAAGAATTCGGCGAGCACCGCGCCGACGCCAGTCGCCTTGATCGCCTTCGGTGCAATCGCGCGTCCCGAAGAACAGCCGAAGTTGCGCCCGGCTACGATGATGTCGTCAGGCTGAACGCTACGGGGGAAGTCCGGATTCGCGTTCTCCAAAACATGTTTGACCATCTCCGTCATCCCGCGCATGACCACATTCGTGGGCGTGATCATGTCGGTGGGAATATTATGGCCGAACTTCCAGCAGTTGCCTTCGAGGATGAGCTTCACGCAGTTTTCTTTACGGCGGCGGCCAGTGGGGCGGGACGAGGAGCAGGTTTGCGTCCCACCGCGAAGAGCAAAACGAACGCCACAGTGCAGGATAGCAAGTCCACGGTGAACGCGGCGGTGTAGCGATGGGTTTGATCGTAGATGGCTCCGGCCGTCAGACTTCCGGAGGACGTCCCCAGGCCGAAGAACATCATGAATAATCCGAGGATCGTGCCTACTTTTTGAGTCCCGAAATATTCGAACGCGATCAGCGATGGAGCGTTGAAGATGCCTCCGAAGCCCAGTCCGAATAAAGCCGCGAGGGCATAGATGACGGGGGAATGAGGGTCCACAGTGAGCAATCCGGCGATCCCGAGGACCAGCCAGAGATTACTCATGATCAGCGACACGCGAGTCGAAAAACGGTCGGCCACCACACCGCCCAGAAGCTTGCCGAAGGCGCTGGCTCCCAACAAAACGCTCAGCGCGAAAGCGGCGTTAGTGGAACTGACGCCTTGGCCCGTAAGATACAGCGTCAGATTCTCTTGAATTCCGGTCTGAGTATGCGCGGCGAAGAAGACGCTCATCCCGAAGATCCAAAACAGAGATGTTTTGAGAACCTCTCGATCATTCGCCATTGCAGGAGTCGCTGGCGCGTGAACAGTTCGTCTTCGGAAAGACCCGCGTACCAGCAGCAGGGTCAGTAGAAATGGGATCGCGAGTGTGCACGCGAGAAGCAGGAATGCCTCAGAGTAGCCGTGCAGTTGAATCCAGGAGCGCGTGAGGTTGGGGATGATCGCGCCGCCCGCTCCCACTCCGGCGTTGATCACTCCCACGGCCAATCCCCGCCGCTTCGTGAACCAAGGGGCGATCAGCATCGACGCAGGCACCAGCGACACGGACGCGATGCCGGCGCCCAGCAGCATGCAGAACGCATACCATTGCGCCAGCGAGTGGGTCGTCGAAAGAAGCGCCATCGAACTGGCGCACACGCACATGCCCGCGAGCAAGACGGCCTTGGGCGAGAACTTGTCGGCCAGCCATCCGATCAGCGGCCCCAAGACACCGATCAACAAGAGGACGATGGAGCCTCCGCCGACCACCTGGGCGTGGTTCCAGCCGAAGCGTTTGATGAAGACCGGATAGAAGATGGGCAGCGAGAAACGGCAGGCGCAAAACGCCACCATCAGAACCGTGAAGGAAACCAATAGCAGGGGCCAGCGTTCGACAGTCTGCTTTGGTTCGGTCAACACGTGCTATCGTGCTCCAGCCGCCATCACGTGAGCCTTCTCCCAGGCACGCACGTTCATTCGCGCCTGATCGAAAAGGCGTTCGTAGTTTCCCTTGCGAACTTTCTCGCTAGTCGCCTTATCGAGTGCATCCCACAGGGGGCCGTATTGGTAGAAAACTTTCTCGTATTTCTCCTGAGTCGCAGGAGCGACTTCATCCGTGCCGAAGAGGAAGCGATTGGGATAGCGGTTAATCAGACTGGCCGTAGCTTTTGTTTCCTCTGGCGTCGATACCAGGTATTTGGCGACCTCATCCCAGGAAATATCCATATACACGTTGTTGAACGCCGGATCCTTCAGGATCTCTTCGATGATGGCGGCTTGATCCTTCACCGGACGCACCACTCGGCCAACGCCCATATGCGCCCAAATAAAAGTGGTCTTGGGATGGCGCGTGAACAGAGCTTTCATCTGCGCGGCGTAAGCCGGCGGCTGCCCTTCCTTTGAAAAAGGAGTATCGATATCGTTGTGGATCAACACCACCATCCCGACTTCCGCGGCGAAGTCGAGAATCCGGTCGAGCGCCGGATCCTGGAGGCTGGCAGCTTCTCCCGCGATCTTCGCCGCGACAAATTCTTTATGAATGGTGAATTCGCCGATCCCGGAGAAGACGCCGGGGAACGTTTGCAGCACTCGGCGAATATGGTCCGCGGCGTACATATCGGTAGGGTTGAATCCGGTGATCATAGGATCGAAGCGCGCCTGCTGGTCCTTGGGCAGCGACTTGTAAGCCATCGCAATCGACGCGTCCACGAACGAATAATAGTAAAGCGGCGCGTCGGAGTTCAGGTAATACGTCGGCGCGTTGTCGCCATCGATCCGGTAGGACCACTGCTGCTGCAAAGGGATGCCGAACAGCGCCACTCGGCCCGTTTTCGTCCCCATGATCTTGAGGAAGTCGGTGATGCTGGTGCCTTCTTGGATGTAGTTCGTCAGATGGAAATGCGAGTCGTTGAAGAGGTAGTCGTTGGACTGCGCAACTGCGGGAACGAAGGCTCCCAGCAAGGCTAAGGCGCCAATAACCCCGAGAACTCGTCTTCTGATCATAGTCAGAGTCTATCTCAAGGACGCATGTTATACTCGGGGCGGTTCATAGATACCGATGGCGGGACACACGATAGCGGAAAAAATTCTTGCGGCGAAATCCGGAAAATCCGAGGTCACGCCGGGCCAGATCGTCGAGGCTTACCCCGACCTGGTGATGAGCCACACGGCAACATGGCGCTCGGTCAGCGTCATGGAAAAAGTCGGCGCGACAAAGCTCTACGATCCGGACAGGCTGGCGGTGGTTCTGGACCACATCGCGCCTGCGAAATCGGAAAAGAACGCCTCCGATCATCAAGCCTGCCGCAAGTTCGCAACCAAGTTTGGGATCACGAAGTTTTACGATGTCGATGCCGGCATCGCGCACCTGGTTTTGATGGAAGCGGGACACGTTGCGCCGGGCGATTTGATCGTCGGCACGGATTCGCACTGCACCATTTATGGAAGCCTGGGGGCGCTGGGAACGGGCATCGGCTACACCGAGGTCGCCTCGGTTTGGATCACCGGAAAGCTGTGGATGAAGGTGCCGGAGAGTTTCAAGGTCAGCCTGAGCGGAGCTTTTTCACCCGGCGTGTATTCGAAGGATCTGATGCTGCACCTGATCGGAAATCTCGGCGCGGATGGGGCGAGTTATAAGTCGGTGGAATTTTACGGCGCGGCCGCGGGCCTGAGCGTCTCCGAACGGATGACCATGACGAATCTGGCGATGGAGATGGGCGTGAAGTGCGCCTTCGTTCCGCCGGATGCGCACACGGAAGGTTATTTGCACGGCCGCCTTGAAGACCCAGCGCGCTATCGTCCGGTGCTCGCGGATGCGGATGCGGTGTATGAGCGCGAGATAGATGTCGACCTCGGAACACTGGAGCCGATGGTGGCGTGCCCGCATGAGGTTCAGAACACTAAGCCCATCGGGCAAGTGAAGGGCACGCGCATCGACCAGGCGTTTTTAGGCTCCTGCGCGAACGCCAAGTATGAGGATCTGGTGGTGGCGGCGCGCATCCTGAAGGGCCGTCATGTTCACCCAGGGGTGCGTTTCATCATTACTCCTGGATCCAAAAACATCATGCTGGAAGCCGCGAAAACAGGCGTCTTGGAGACTCTGCTGGAGAGCGGAGGCATGTTTACGAATCCAGGCTGCGGCGCGTGCGCAGGCGACGGAGGCGTGATGGCCGACGGCGAAGTGTGCCTCTCCACCGCGAATCGTAATTTTCTGGGCCGCATGGGTAGCAGCAAAGCGGAGATTTATCTTTCGAGTCCGGCGACCCTGGCGGCTTCAGCGATCAAAGGCTGCATCTCCGACCCGAGGGAATTCTACTAATAAGTATGGAATCCGTCATTCAAGGCCGCGCGGTTAAGTTCGGCGACAATATCAACTCCGACATCATCATTCCGGGCCGGTATCTAATCTATATCGACGCCCAAAAGCTGAGCGAGCACGCCTTCGAGGTTCTCGGCAAGGAATACCCAGCCAAGCTGCGCAATTTCCAAATCCTCGTGGCAGGCCGGAATTTCGGATGCGGCAGCGCGCGGGAACAGGCCGCGACGGCGATCCAAGGAGTCGGGATCAAGGCGGTGGTGGCGTGCTCTTTCGCGCGCACGTTCTATCGGAACGCGATCAACGACGGTTTGCCGATTATCGAATGCCCGGACCTGTATCCAGAAGTGCAAGAGGGCGACGAGGTCAAAATAGATCTGGCCGCCAGCGCAATCCAACACGGCGCAAAAGAATACAGCTTCCCGCAGTTGCCCGATTCCGTGCGCAAAATCCTGGAGCTGGGCGGCTTGGCGGCATACCTGAAGGCGCAGCTCGCTCAAGCTTGAAATAATCGTCTTTATGGCGCTTCAGTTCACCACGTCCTACCTTGAGGACTCCCTTTCCCTGTTCCGTTATTACAAGAGGCTGGCGGAAAGAGCCATCGCCCAGGTGACGGACGATCAACTGACGCTGGCGCTCGATCCGGAAATGAATTCGATTGCGATCATTGTCAAGCACATGTCGGGAAACATGCGCGCTCGCTGGACTGGTTTCCCGTCGGTCGACGGCGAGAGCGCAGCGCGCGATCGCGATTCGGAATTCGTGGATCCGGTGACAACCCGCGCCGAGCTAATGGCCGCGTGGGAAGAAGGCTGGCGCTGCGTGTTCTCTGCGCTGGAGCCTTTGTCCGACGCCGACCTCGGACGCCGTTTGACCATTCGTGGAGAGGCCCACTCGGTGATGCAAGCCATCAACCGGCAGCTCGCGCATTACGCCTATCACGTCGGGCAGATTGTGTTCCTGGCCAAGCAGCTTCAGCATGGCGACTGGAAATCACTGAGCGTTCCGCGCGGCCAATCGCAGGAGTTCAATCGCCGCGTTTCGACCGGGGAAACCAGCCAGCGGTAAAGAACCTTAAGACAGGACCGTCCGAAGGCAGCGGCGCGGGTGCTTCCGCGCTGGGAGTCCGGGTGAGCCAGCTGGACGGCACCAGCCTGCACCATAGACGCAACAATTGCGTGAATGTCACGGCCAGCGACTTGACGCGGAAAAATTGCGACCGGCCATGCAGACGCGGATAGTGGCGCACACCCACCTCGACCACCCCGCAGCCGGACAATTCCAGCTTGCGCACCAATTCCACGCAGATTGTTCCAGAGGTAGACGTAAGCTGGATTTCGTCGAGCAGGCTGCGGCGGATGAGACGGAAATCGCAATCGACATCGCGCAGGCGGATTCCGAACAGGGACCGCGCAAAGGCGTTATACACGTTGCCGATGCAGATGCGATGCCAGGGATCGTTCCGCTCCAGCTTATAGCCGTTCACCAGGCCCACGCTGCCGCGCAACTTATCCAGCAGGCTTGGCAGTTCGCCGACATCGTATTGCCCGTCGCCATCGGTATAGAACACCAGTTCTTTAGTCGCGGCCGCGAAACCGGAGCGCAAAGCTTGACCGTAACCCAGGTTGCGAGGGTGCGTGACCACCCGCATGCGGGGGGCGAATTTGGCAGCAAGCTCAGCCAGCACCTGGCCGGTAGAGTCATGGCTGCCATCGTTGATGACGATAACTTCGTAATCGGACGAACAAGCGGCCAGCACCGCAAACGTCTTCTCGATTAGAGCCGGGAGCGATGGGGCGTCGTTGTACGCCGGGAAAAATACGCTGAGTGATTGGACCGAAAGTGGACTCGCCTGCGACAATCAGAATACTTTAGCACGAATCCTGCCTATGCCGCCTGGCAGGGGGGCCTAGAAAATTTCTGGAGGCTTGAGCGGCTGCTTACTGCGCCTTGTCTTTCGGAGCTGGCGGCGGCCCCGGAGGCCCAGCAGGGTGCGGAGCGGAGTGCGTTCCCGGGGGCGTATTCGGCGGATGCCCGGTTGCGGTCTTCAGCGGGCTAAGCAGCACATGCGCATTCCGGCCTTCCAGGCGCGGCTGGCCCTCTACCGTACCCACCGATACCAGATCGGCGGCAAAACGGAGCAGCAGCTTCTTTCCGATATCGACGTGAGCGATTTCGCGCCCGCGGAATTGCACCACAGCTTTGACGCGATTGCCTTCCTTGAGGAAGCGGATGGCATGGTTCTTTTTGAAGTCGTAATCATGATCATCCGTATTCGGGCGGAATTTAATTTCCTTCACCTGGATGATGTGTTGTTTTCGCTTGGCTTCGTGCTGCTTCTTTTTGTTTTCGTATTGCCACTGGCCGTAATCCATGGCCTTGGCGACAGGCGGCTCGGCTGTGGGCGCGATCAGGATCAGATCCAGGCCCATGTCTTGCGCCTTGCGGATGGCGACATTCGTGGGCATAATCTCGACGGAGCCGTCGGGAAATACGGCGCGAACTTCGCGCGCACGAATTGCCTCGTTAACGTTTTCCCGGATCTTTGGCCGGCGGGGTGGGAAGCCTCTTGGAATCATCCGCGGACGGCCTGCATTATCACAACAACCGGCGAGAGCATCATGACCAAATATACCAGATCCGCCGCACGGCTCAGCAAGCGGCAGCACCGCCCGTGGACCCGCTAACCAGCCCGCAAAGGGCCGGCCGCGGACGTCAATTCCCGAAAGGAACAGCTCCGCTCGCGGCCGGGACCCAGGCTCCGTTTTGCAGGCTTGTTACGTAGGAGGGCCCAGGCCGCTCCGGGTGATGAGTGCCGCGATTGGTCTGTACGCATACCTTGAGCTTTGCGTTTCGGCAGACCTCGCCGGCGGAATCTCGACGAACTTCGCCTCCGCGGATGTTCGAAGCCCGCAAGGGCCCGTCGGGGCCCTTAATTCCCGAAAGGAACATCCCGGCTGGTGGCCGCGACCCAGACTCCGTTTTGCGGGCTGCTACTTCGGAGATCCGGTCAGGATGTCGGACTAAATATTGGCGTGTAACTAATCGCAGTCGAAACGCGTTATATCAAGCGTAAGAAGTTCCACAGAACAACTCCCCGCGCAATGGACGCGGCCCGGAGTGAAAGTTGATCTTAAAAAAGACTTTCCACGAGAAGAGGAGGAGTGTGTCTGCGGAGTTTGAAATTCAAAGGAGACATAAAGAAATGAGACGCAATATTTTGTCCAGCATCATCGCCGCCGCGCTTGTGCCGGCCGGCGCTTTATGGGCGGCGCCGAACACCGGCGCCTCCGCCACGCAGTATGTAAACCAAATCAATGAGCAGGTCTACCAGATTCAGACCGAGGCCGAGAGCCTGGAACAGTATGTGCGTAGCGGCGCGGTCGACTGGACCACCAACGCCAGCCTCACCAGCGACGTGGCGGACGACGCGCGGAAGCTTCTGGCGCTGCTCGACCAGGTGGCGGCCAGGCCCGGCGCAAGCAACGACACCCGCCTGCAGATCGAAAAAATGAAGACCATGACGGCCGAAGTCCTGGCCTTCGATGGCAACGCGCTTAGCGAGCTGGAGCCGCGCGGCTTGGCGCTACGCGCCGGAGATGTGTTGGCCAATTCGGAGAATATACAGGAGCTCTGCAACACGATCCGCAGCGCCGCGCAAAGTCTGCTGATCGCACGCTAAGCGCCATAACACCTTCTCGAACCCCCGCGGAGCAGGCGGCGGATGCTGGTCCCACGCTGGAACAGCCCGCCGCCTGTTTCGTTTTCACGTCAGACCTGCAAAAACCGCCTTCCGCAGAGCCGCGACCGCAGGAAACAGAGTCTCTTAAACCTGGAAGCTCCGCGTTAGAATAACGTCGAGTGTCCCCCTCCTGGCGCCGCTACCTTCGCTCGAAAGACCTCGTCTGGCTCTTGCTGTATTCCACGCTGGTATTCACAGCCCTCCTGATGGTGCATTACGAAACCAGTCCGAGTCCGCGGCCTTTTGTACCGTGGCTCCTTGTGGCGCTCTGGATCGTGAAGGTACTGGAGCCTTACATCGGGACCGTGGGGGCCATTTTGGTCGAGTTGGGCTTGTGTTTCGGCATCATCTTCGGCAGCGGGCAGATCGCCAGCAGCTTTTATCTGCTGCCCTTGCTTCCGGTTATTTCGGCGGCGATTGACTTCGGCTTGCGCGGCACGGTACTCGCCACGCTGGCCGCCTGCGCGGTGAATCTTTCCCAGCTCGTATTTTTCAAACTGGATCAGGCCCGGGCGATTGCGGAGGGCCGCGATTATCCCGTTATCCTGCGGGACCAATATCCAGAAGTGGTACTGAAGCTCTTGTGGTTTCCGCTGGTCGGGTACCTCACTTATCAGCTGGCGAAGGCAAATCGCGAAGAAACCCGAAAACTCGAAGCCACGGCCAAACAATTGGCGGAGGCGAACCAAAGCCTGAAGGAAGCGGAGGCTCAAGTGCGGCGCTCGGAGCGGCTGGCCGCACTAGGGCAATTAACCGCCGGCTTGGCGCATGAACTGCGCAATCCCCTGGGGACGATGAAAAGCTCGGCCGAGCTCTTGGGCCGTCAGGTAGCGGGTGAAAACGAAATCGCCAAAGAGATGGCCGGCTACATCGTCACCGAAGTGGATCGCACCAACTCATTGATCACGCGATTTCTGGATTTCGCCAGGCCGCAGCACCTGCGCATGGAAAAGGGCGATATCGAGGCGCTCCTCGATCGCGTGATCGCGCGCTTTGAGCGCGAGAAGTCAGGCGGCGCGGCTTCGGTGTCGATTTACAAGAATTATTCGCCTGATATTCCGCCGTTGATCTTTGATGGCGAACTGCTGGAGCGGGCTTTGCTCAACCTGGTGACCAACGCGGCGCAGGCCAGCGCGGCCGGCTCGGTGGTAACGGTAAAGACCAGGATGGTGGAGACCAGCACCGGACCAAGCGTTGAAATCGCCGTGATCGATCGCGGGTCCGGTATCGATCCTAAACACCTGGAGAGCATTTTCAATCCGTTCTTCACCACCAAGAGCGAAGGCGTCGGATTGGGTTTGGCCATCGTCTCGAAAATCATCGACGAGCATGGGGGCCAGATCGCGGTGGAAAGCGCGCCGGGAGAAGGCAGCGTGTTCCGCGTCTACCTTCCGGCTGTGCGAGAGTAGAATTTCCAATGTCCGTGATCCTGGTAATTGAAGATGAAGAGAAATATCGCAGGGTAATCAGCCTGCATCTTTCCTCCAGCGGCTACACGGTAAAGGCCGCCGGCACCGCCGAAGATGGACTCAAGGTCGCCGCGGAAGCCGATCTGGTCCTCACCGATCTGAAACTGCCCGGCATGGACGGCCTGGCTCTTCTCGAACAACTGCGCGCTCAGAACATGCTGACGCCGGTCATCGTGATGTCGGCCTTCGGAACGGTGGAAATCGCGGTGGAAGCGATGAAAAAAGGCGCAGTGGACTTCCTGCCCAAGCCGTTTTCGCTGGACCACCTCTCCGTGGTGGTGGAGAAGGCTCTGGAGGTGCGCCAGCTGCGCGCCGAAAATCGCGAACTGCGCGAGGCTCTCGGAAAGAAGTATCAGTTCGAAAATATCATCGGGCATAGTCCGGCCATGCAGGAGATTTTCGCGACCATCACTCGCGTGGCTCCGACGCGAGCCACCGTGCTGCTGTGCGGGGAAAGCGGCGTGGGCAAGGACATGATCGCGCGCGCCATTCATCAACACTCGCCGCGCAAGGATCGCCCCTTCGTCAAGATCAACTGCACGGCAATCCCCGAAAACCTGATGGAGAGTGAGTTGTTCGGGTACGAAAAAGGCGCTTTCACCGGCGCAAATATCTCCAAACCGGGAAAGTTCGAAATCGCCAACACGGGCACTGTGATGCTGGATGAAATCGGCGACGTTCCAGGCTCAATCCAGGTGAAGCTCTTGCGGGTTTTGCAGGAGCGGGAGTTTGAGCGTCTGGGCTCCAACCGCGTGCAGCACACCGACGTTCGCGTGATTGCCGCAACCAACGTGGATCTGCGCGAGGCTCTGGAACAAGGCACCTTCCGCGAGGATCTGTATTACCGGCTGAACGTGGTGCCGCTGAACATCCCCCCCCTGCGCGAGCGCAAGGACGACATTCCCTACCTGGTGGAACACTTCGCGCAGCAGTTCGGCGGATCCATCAGCGAGGAGGCGATGGAGCGGCTGGTAGCGTATTATTGGCCGGGCAACGTTCGCGAACTGGAAAACGTGGTCGAGCGCAGTATTCTGCTGGCGCAAGGACCTCGCGTCGAAGCCGGGGATGTGCGGATCGACACCTCAGAAAGATCGCGCCCCGCGGCGCTGGCAGCGGCAGGGTCGCCGGACCAGTTCCTACCGGAGGGTATGACGCTCGATCAATACGAGCAATCGCTGATTCGTGAGGCTCTCAAGCGCGCCAACAGCAACAAGAGCCAAGCCGCGCGCCTGCTGGGGTTAACGCGGAACGCTCTGCGCTACCGCCTCGCGCAGATGGGGCTGGAGTAGAAAGCCTCATCTGCGGCGCTTGATTAGGATCGCGAACAAGGCTACGATCACTAACAAGCCGGCCACCCAGCGGATTCCGCCCACGCTTACATCTTCGACTTAATCACGTCGACCAGTTCCTGCACCGACCCGGCACTCTTCTTGAGCGCGGCGGATTCGTCTTCCGTCAGCTTGATCTCGTAGATTTTCTCGATGCCGCCCGCTCCCAGCTTCACGGGAACTCCAACAAAAAGTCCATTGATTCCGTATTCGCCCTCAAGATAAGAGGAGCAAGGCAGAATCTTCTTCTTGTCCTTGAGGATGGATTCGACCATTTCCACCGCGGCGGCCGAAGGAGCGTAATACGCGCTGCCGGTCTTCAGGTGCTTGACGATCTCCGCGCCGCCATTGGCAGTGCGGGTGACGATCGCGTCCAGCCGGTCTTTGGGAATCAGTTCGGTCAGCGGGATGCCGGAAACGTTCGACAACCGCACCACGGGAACCATCGTGTCGCCATGGCCGCCCAGCACCACGGCGGTAACGTTTTCGACCGAAACATTCAACTCCGCCGCGATGAAGGTGCGGAAGCGCGCGGAGTCCAGCACTCCGGCCATTCCGATTACCCGGTTCCTGGGAAATTTAGAGACTTCGTAAGCCGTCCAGCACATCGCATCCAGAGGATTGGTCACCAGCACCAGAATCGCGTTGGGCGAATGCTTAGCGATGCTTTCGGTGACGCTTTTGACCACCGCATAATTGGCCAGCAGTAAGTCGTCGCGGCTCATGCCCGGCTTGCGCGCCAGACCCGCGGTGATCACGACAACGTCGGAATCGGCCGTGGCTTCGTAATCGTTGGCGCCGGTGATGGCAACATCGTAGCCTTCGATCGGCCCCATCTGGAGCATATCCAGACCTTTGCCCTGCGGAACGCCTTCCACAACATCGACCAGAACAACGTCGGCCAACTCTTTCAGGGCGAGGTTGACGGCGCAGCTCGCGCCAACGTTCCCTCCGCCCACTACAGTGACTTTTTTGCGCATAAGCTAGCGATTATAACATCTGGCAGTGAGTGCCTCGCTTCAATAACTTGCACTGGAACCTGCAAAGGACTACCATCGTCTATAAATTGCTGCCCGCAGGAGGTTTGATGATCCGCAGAGTCCTTCCCGCCCTCGCCGTCCTCTTTCTCCCCACACTCGTTCATGCCGAAGCCAGAATGCTTCGCCATCCTACTTATTCCAAAGGCAAGATCGCATTTACCTACCTGGGCGATTTGTGGATTGCGAACGAAGACGGCAAGAACGCGGAGCGGCTCACGGACAACAAGGCTCGGGACATGCTGCCACGGTTCTCGCCGGACGGCAACTGGATCGCGTTTTCCTCCAATCGCGCGGGCAATTACGACGTCTATGTGATTCCGGCGGCGGGCGGCAAGCCCCGCCAGCTGACGTTCCATTCCGAGGACGATGCGGTGGTCGGCTGGACGCCGGACGGCAAGAAAATTATCTTCTATTCGACCCGGGGTGACGGTGTTTTCCCGGAGATTCGGACGCTGTTCGAGATTCCGCTGGAGGGCGGCATGGAACAGCCCGTGCAAACCGACTGGGGCGCATGGGCCAGCTATTCTCCGGATGGGTCGAAAATGGCGTTCACGCGGCATCCCAGCGAGTGGAGCCGCCAGCATTACCGGGGCAGTTATGCAGCGGACCTGTGGGTAATGGACGTCAAGGCCAAGAGCTTCGTCAAACTCGGCGATGAGGATTATAAAGGCAACTACCTGTGGCCGATGTACGGCCACAACGGCGATATTTATTACGTTGCCGACGAGCTTCCCAACGAGAAGAACATCAAATTCGGCGGCCCGGAGGTGATGCAGAGCGTCAACAATATCTGGAAGATTCCGGAACACGGCGGCAAGCCGGTCCAGGTGACGCATCACACCGACGGTAATCTCTACTACCCCAGCATGTCCGCGGACGGCAAGACCATCGTGTATGAGGACAACTTCGGAATCTGGAAGCTGGACGTCGGCAGCGGGAAGAGCACAGAGATCCACGTCGATATCAAGTCCGACCTCAAGGACAACAATGTCCAACTGGTGAATATCACGAACGACGCCGAAAGCTTCAGCATGTCGCCCTCGGGCAAGCGCATCGCGGTCACTGTGCACGGGGAAATCTTCACGATCGCAGCCGATCGCGGCGAAACGCAGCGCGTAACGGACACGCCGTGGCGCGACCAGGACCCCAAGTGGTCGCCGAATGGGAAATGGATCGCCTTCATTTCGGACCGGACCGGCCGTGAAGAGGTGTGGTTATCGGATGAATTAGGGAAGAACGTAAAGAAGCTGAGCGACGCGGACTGCGAAAAGGGCGAGTTTGAGTGGTCTCCGGACTCCAAATCGATGCTCTGGAATTGCTCCGATCATAAGCTGCGGCTGGCGACTGTGGAAACGGGCGAAACCAAGATTGTAGCCAGCAACGACGTGGGCGACCTGGACTCGCCTGCATTCTCGCCGGACGGCAAGTGGATTTCCTACGCGAAAGAAGACAAGTTGCTGCGCAGCCACGTGTTCGTGTTGCAGCTCGACGGTGGGACGGAGAAGATGATCACTTCGCCCGAATTCCTGATCTCAACCGGTGCGCAATGGACCCCGGATGGGAAGAAGCTGCTGGTGCTGGGCGGGGTTGGCACAGCCACCACAGTGGGCGGAGGCGGAACATCCTTCCAGCTTTATAGCGTTGCTCTGGTGCCAGTCGACAAAGATCCCAACGATCGCGACATCAACACCGAAGCCCAGGCGGAAGGGCCTGCGGAAGGCGCAACCAGTGGCCGTGGAGGCGGGTTCGGAGGCGGACGCGGCGGCAGAGCCAGAAATGCCGATGCGGAACCAGCCGGTCCGCTGGTCAAGATTGAATGGGATGGCCTGGAGCACCGGGTGCAGCAACTGACTCGCGGTGTTGGCTCTATTGGAAGTGTGGTCCCTTCCCCGGACGGCCGCCTGTACGCGGTCATGGCGGAGGGTGGTGGCGGAGGGCGCGGCGGCGGAGCCGGGCCCGGAATCTATACGGTGTCTGAAGATGGCGGCCGCATGACCCGCGTTTCACAGAACCAGGGCGCGGGCCGCGGCGAAGGATTCGGCTATCCGCAGTGGTCTAAAGACGGACGTACTCTCTACTTCCTGCAGGGCGGCGGAATTTTCGAGGTTCCAGCCAGCGGTGGCGGAGGCGGCGGCGAATTGGCCGATGGCGCCGGCGGCGGAGGCCGTGGCGGCAGAGGAGGAGGCGGCGGAGCCGTTGCTCCAACCGTTGCGAATGGGCCCACACCCCGGCGCATTCCATTCACCCTCCATCTTCAAATCGACGAGGCGGCTGAACGCCAGCAGGTCTTCGAAGAAGCTTGGCGCACCATGAAGTATCGCTTCTACGATCCTAAAATGAACGGCGTCAACTGGGAGGCTTTGAAGGATACCTACGAGTCCCTGCTGCCGCATGTTGCGGATATCGACGAATTTCATGTGCTGATCATGGACATGATCGGCAAGCTCAACTCGTCGCACACCGGAATCAGCGGCGGCACCGGCCTGCCTGGGCAAACCCGCCAGGTCGGGGTGCAGACCCGCTATCCGGGATTCGAGTTGGAGCCGGATTCCTCCGGTTATTACAAGGTGTCTTATATCTATCACAAGGGTCCAGCGGATCACGATTACGTTAAGCTTCACGTCGGCGATTTCATCCTGGCGTTGAACGGCAAGGAACTGAAGACGAGTGACAATTATTGGCAGGATTTCAACGTCCTCACCGGTCAGAAGTTCGAGTTCACCCTGAATTCGAAGCCGAGTTTTGACGGTTCCTGGAATGTGGCGATAGAGCCGCTCAGCGCGAGGGAGCAGGATGGCCTCCAGTATGAACGCTGGGTGGACGCCCGGCGGGCGATTGTGGACAAAGCCTCGGGAGGAACGATCGGTTATCTGCACATTCGCGACATGGAGGGAGCTTCCCTCAGGCGCTTTGAGCAGGAGTTGATCGAGAACCTGGATAAGAAGGCGCTGATTATCGATGTGCGCTTCAACGGCGGCGGCGGAATCGACCAGGAGCTCTTGCAGATTTTGAATCAGCACAAGAAGTATGAGTCCTCCCGGGCGCGCGACTCATCCGACGTGCCGCGGCCGAGCGAGGGATTCTTCGGGCCCATGGTGGTGCTGCAAAACGAACGCTCCGCAAGCGACGCAGAGATGTTCCCGGACGGCTTCCGCGCTCTCGGCCTTGGCAAAGTGGTCGGCGTGCCCACCTATGGCGCGGTGATCGGGACAGGAGAATACGAACTGCTCGACGGCTCTACGATTCGAACGCCGGAGATCGGCATCTATACCGCCACCGGCCAGAACATGGAGAACTATGGCGTCCCTCCAGATGTGTACGTCGACAACACACCCGCAGATTTTCTTGCCGGACGCGACCGGCAGGTAGAGAAGGCCGTCGAGGTCCTGCAGAGCGAGATCAAGTAACGCCCCGCCTCGGCGACTCAACCAGTCGCCGCAGAGTTCGAAGGATGCTTACTCGCCCCGCACGGCCACAGGACTCTTCAGCACCTTGGCCGCCTCGATCGGAGCCGGCTTCCGCGATTGCGGCCCTGCGGGCTTCGGAAAACCCGGCCGGGCCTTACCGCTTGAGGGGATCTTCAATCCAGGGTGGCGTTGCTTCCAAGAGGCGGCCCAGTTCGGGCTCCAGCGCCTCCATCCTGCACTTCATCTCCCAAGCAATCTGCCGGTAGCTGAAGTGGCCCTTCACCCCGCTGCGCAGGCGCGCGATGTATTGAGCTTCGGCAAAATCCATCTTGAACAGGAATCGGGAACGCGCAGCGAACGGGAGCAGATAATGCGCGGCCGCCCCTGGCAACCCGGCGGCAGACGAAAGAGTTTCGGCCATCACGGACCCATACAGATCGCCAAGGCCAGCCTCACCGATCGACGCCGGCGTGGCGCAACCGAGCCGGCTTGAGTATGCCTGCCGAAACTGCTGACAGCGGCGATGCCGGTGCAGGTCCCGGTATGCACCGATGTCCATAACGATATCGAACACATACGGCCCTCCGCGGAATCCTCGCGGCAGCTCCTCCCGGCGGCGCGATCCCAGGCCAACTTCGATCACCTCATTGCGCCGAGCCGCGGACCAGCTTCGCAGCGTCTCGTACAACTCGCGAAAAGGACGATCCGTCACTGGATAGAGCAGTGTCGCCGCTATTTCCGAAACCGTGTCATCCGGCTTCAGAAGATCGACCGTTTCAGAAGGCGCGCCACGCGCCGGCGGAAGATTCTCACGAGCCCAAGCCTCCAAGTCCCGGCGAGACACCGAGACATGTTCGTCCGGATCGGCATGCCGCGCGAGGGTCGGCGCGAGAGGCTCCGCAGCAGCCGCGGCATCCCAGATGCAGGCTGGCGGCGACGCGCAGGCCGCCGCCATCTCGTCGGCGATTTCGCGAACCTCCGCGTACTCCGACGCTTTCAATCGGCGGACCTGTTTTTCAAGCGTTCGGATGCTGGTCACCTGGCCAACGCCAGTGGGAATTCCGAAAAACAGAGTGTAGCGGGCCACATCGAAAGCGCGGGCAGCGATGTTCCGCTGGTAGGCTTCCGCTTTCATATCCTCAGGCCGAGGAAGCTTTTCAGTCAGGAACTCGCACATCCGCTGGTGGATCTGGTGATAAGCTCCCAGCAGCCGTTCGCCGCCAGCCGAATAGATTTGCGCCTGAGCCGCATCCAACCCCGGCGGCGCCACGAAGCCCGATCGCGAGAAGTCCTGATAACGCGACGATCGCGCTTGACCGTCCCAGAGCTGCTCGTCTTCGATCTCGGTCGCGGCCAGTTCCGATACGCCTTCAAAGCACAGCACCACGTGCCCCAGATCGGCGATAGAAGCGTGGCCATACTGGAAGTAGAAGCTTTCCAGAAAACGGGTGGAATCGTGGCTGCGGACCCATTCGATCGATTCGCCGATGGAATCCGGCGACCGGCTGTAGCGCGCCAGAGCATAGGCGCTCTTTTCCGGCGGCATGGGCGCGACGGCGATAACACGGGCGTTTTTCTTCATCACGAAACGGTTATGATAGCGAAGTTCTCCTCATGAAAATCCTCATCAAGAAACTGCATCCCGAAACGCACCTGCCCGCCTACGCCCACGGCCCCTTGGAAGATGCCGGCCTGGACCTGCGCGCTGTGGAACGAGTGGTACTGGAGCCGGGCGTCGCGCAAGCCGTCCCCACCGGCATCGCCATCGAACTGCCTCCCGGTCACGAGGCCCAAGTGAGGCCCCGCAGCGGCATGGCGCTGAAGCACTCCGTCACCGTCAATTTCGGCACCATCGACCCTGGATATCGCGGCGAGATTCGCGTGGTTATGTTCAACCTGGGCCGCGCCAGCTACACCATTGAGAAAGGCGACCGCATCGCACAACTGGTGGTGGCTCGCTACGAGGCCATCGAATGGGAAGAGGGCGAGTTGGGAGGCTCCGCCCGAGGCGAAGGCGGGTTTGGGTCGTCAGGCCGATAAACCCAGGCCGATAAACCCAGCCCTATAAACCCAGCAAAGACAAACCGAAACGTTTCTTCGCCGTGCCGTCGTAATCGTATAGAATCTTTGTGTGGCATCGTCACCCCCCGAGCCGATGTTCGCCCGCAGGCTGGACGCCCGCGCCCGCAAGATCCAAGACCCCGTGGAGCGTCTTCGTTTTCTGCAGCGCGAGATGCAAGCCCTCGATTCGAAGAGCAGACCTTCCGCACGGCGCCGTTGGACTGGGTGGAACGGGATCTCCGCTGCGGCTGTTGCGATTGCAGCAGTGCTGGCTGCGCCCTGGCCCGCCGGAGTAGCCGAGACCACCGCCCGCGAAAGCAGGATGGCCATCCCCGCCGCTGCGGCGGCTTTTGAATCCGTCAAGAGTCCGGTCAAGGTCTGGCGGGTCGACCGCTCAGAGACGTTTGAAACCTACAGTAACGGGCTGCGCGTGGATTTAACTTTCGTGGCGTCAAACCAAGCTCGCCAGCGATATCCCGTCTTCCCTCTTAACGGCGGCGCAGAGCCGGCACGATATCAGACCAATCCCGCCGGAATCGTGTATCACACCACGGAGGGTCAACTGGCGGAGTTTGAGGAGGCCAAGAACCAACGGCTGAAAGCGCTGGGACGCAATCTGCTCGAAGTGGTCCGCGAGGAGCGCGCCTATCACTACGTCATCGACCGCTTTGGCCGGGTGTATCGAGTGGTGGAAGAAACCGATACGGCCAACCACGCGGGCCACTCCGTGTGGGCGGATCCCAGTGGAATCTACGTCAACTTGAACACCAGCTTTCTGGCTGTGTCATTTGAGGGCCAGACCGGGGAGCCCGACGCGGTCACTGCGGCGCAGATTCAGGCTGCCCGCATGCTCACCGAGATGCTGCGCTCGAAGTATTCGATTCCAGCCGAAAACTGCGTGACCCATGCCCAGGTTTCTGTCAGCGGCGTCAACAATCATATAGGAGTCCACTTCGATTGGGCTTCTCAATTTCCCTTCGCCGCTGTCGGTTTGCCGGATAATTATGGCCAACCTTTGCCGAGCCTGATCGTTTTCGGTTTCGAGTACGATTCGGCTTTTGTGAGAGCCATCGGCGGGCGCTGGAAAGGGCTGGATCTGGCGGAGGCGCAAGTGGCCGAGCAGGCTGCCTCGCAAGGGATGCCGGTGAGCCGCTACCGCGCCATTCTGCAACATCGTTACACGGATATCCTCGGCGTCTTGGCCGAAACGGAAGGGGGTGGTTGAGATGAGCGAAACCGCAGTGGGCCCGGCCCTGGGATTGGATGTCGGCACCAGCCGGATTGTAGCAGCGCGCGGCTCTCGTGGAGAGCACGGCGCCGGCGAACGCACCTATGATTCGCAGTTGAACGCGTTTGTCAGTATTCCGTACTCGAAGATCACAGTGGATGCGCTAAGCCGGGAGAACGTGCCCCACACAGTGGGCCCTTACGAAATCATCGTTCACGGCAATGAGAGCGAGAAATTCGCAGGCCTCCTGAATGCCGAGATCCGCCGCCCGATGAATCGAGGCATACTGGATCCCAAGGAGCCCGATAGCCTCAAGGTAATCCGCGAGATCTTATCGCGCATGTTGCAGGCAAACCCGCAACAGCAGCAGGCTCCGAGGAAAATCTGCTTCACGGTGCCGGCGCCCCCGCTGGGATCCCCCGATGCGCTGACCTATCACGAGGCTACTTTGCGCCAGACGCTCGAAGATCTGGGCTTTGAACCATCCAGCATCAACGAAGGGTTGGCGGTGGTGTATGGCGAGCTCGCGGATTCCAACTACACAGGCATCGGCATCAGTTGCGGCGGCGGCCTGTGCAACGTCTGTCTGGCCTATCTTTCCGTTCCCGTGGTGAGCTACTCGGTCCCCAAAGCCGGCGACTATATCGATATGAACGCTGCCCAGGTCACCGGCGAGCGCGCCAACCTGGTGCGTCTGGCCAAGGAGGATTCCTTCCACTTCAACGGCTTTTCTGAAAATAAAATGCAGCAGGTGATCGGCGTCTACTACGACGATATGATTCGTTCCCTGGTGGCTAGCCTGAAGGAAGCCTTTGCCCGCACCGCGAGCCTTCCCAAATTCAGCCGTCCCATTCCGATTATGCTCAGCGGCGGAACAACTCTGCCCGCCGGGTTCCGCGACCGCTTCGAAAAACTCTTGAGAGAACAGGATTTCCCTATCACCGTATCGGAGATCCGGCTGGCCCAGGACCCGCTCCATTCAACTGCGAAAGGTGCCCTGACCTTCGCCCTGAGCGAAGGCTGAAGCCGGCAGCCGGCAGCCTGACGGCCAGTACCGGGAGCGTCAGAGTACGTTCCCGTAGTGCTGCCGTAATATACTGGTGTCAGCCGACCCCCCTCCCCAATGCAGCCCTCACTTTTGCAAAAAATGAGCCTCCAGCGCCTCCGTCTTCCGGACGCCGCAAAAGAAGTTTGGCTGCGCGAGGCGTCAGCATTGGTTTTTCCTGAAAAGGGCGGCCCCGCCGCATGGCGAGCCTTTGTGGACGCCTCCGTTCGCATAGCCAAACGGCATCTGCCGGCCGCCGCTGCCGAAGCCTTAGCTGGATTTTTTGCCGCGGATGGACCGGATGCCTTAGTAATCGAGAATCTGCCGGTGGACGCTTTGCTTCCGCCCCCTCCCTCCGACGGCAAACGTCCCGCCTCGAAAGCTGCCGTTTCCGAAGCCGTGATCGCTGGGCTGATTGAGCGGCATGGCGCCATCGTTACCTACTCGAACGAAAAGAGCGGCGCGCCCATTCACGAGATCACTCCGGTCGAAGGTCTGGAGCACCAAGTCTCCAGCACCGGACGCGTTCCCTTCGCCTGCCACACCGACGCCGCGTTTCTCGCGCCCAGGTTTTGTCCCCGCGGCCTCCTGCTCTTCGGCCTGTTGAATGAGCCCGCTGCGCCCACCGCCGTCCTGCCCCTCGATCGAATTCTGGAAGCAGCGACCCCTGCCTTGGTCCGCGCCTTGGAACAGCCGATTTTCCGCCACCCTTCCCCCTCCAGTTTCGAAGTTGCGGCATCCGTGATCGGGCCGATCGTTTGGCGCGATACCCGCGGCGTAGCCCGCATCGCCGTTCAGACTCACGCCGTGCAGCCCGTGAACGAGGAAGCTCGCGCAGCCATCGTGCAGCTTCGCGCGCTGCTCGACACCCTGGAGACGGAGCGCGTGGTTCTCCGTCCCGGGGACGCATTGCTGTTCAAGAACGACCGCGTGCTGCACGGCCGCGACGCCTTTACCGGGGAGCGTTGGTTGCAGCGGGCCTATTTCACGGATTCGCTTACGCCTTTCCGCGAACGCGCCGGTGCTGCTGAAGACGTCTTTGTGTTCGACGCTCGCCGCCTCCTTTAAACGCCCCGCAACGCCCAAAAAAATCTTGCGCCTTTAGTGTCCATCGGTCATAGTAGGAACTGAGGTGGGGACCAATCCACCCGAACTGGTATGTCTCCGGGACATTTATGGCGGACGAGAAACTGTTCCTTACCGAACTGCTCGGTCTCAAGGTCTTTGACCTCAAGGGGCGCAGAATCGGTGTGGTTAAAGACGCCGCCATCGTTCCGCTGGTCGACCCGGTCCGTATTGACCGCTATTTGATCGGCAGCGGCGGAGCTTGGTTTAAGGTCCGCTACGATCAGGTCCGCTCCATTTCACTCAACGGCATTTTCCTGCGCGATGAGATTCTGACCCCGCACCATTCCGACGAGTATATGCTGCGCGTGGTGCGGGATCTTCTCGATCAGCAGATTATCGATGCGCAGGGGCGCAAGGTGGTGCGCGTCACCGACATCACCTTTGAAGTTCGCCAGGAAAGCGATCATCAGGTGCTGTGGGTGCTGGACGTGGACATCGGCATGCGGAGCGTGTTCCGCCGCCTGGTGCAAGGCATCGTCCCGCCCAAATGGGTACGCAAGCTGCAAACCAGCATCCCGCCGAACTCCATCCGCTGGGAGTTCTGCAACATTCTGGAGCCGGACCCGCAGCGGCGTCTGCGGCTGAACATGTCCAACCGCTTGCTCGAAGACATGCATCCCGCGGATCTTGCCGATATCGTCGAGGATCTTGGCCCCGACGACCGCGAGGCCATCTTTGAAAATATCGACAGCGAAACTGCGGCCGACGCGCTCTCCGAAATCGACCCCGATATTCAAGCCAGCATTCTGGAGTCGCTTGAAACCGAAAAGGCCGCGGACATCGTGGAGGAGATGGCTCCCGACGAAGCCGCCGACGTTCTTGCGGGCCTGAATGAAGAGACTTCGCACGAAATCCTGGAGGAGATGGAGCACGCCCCCAAAAACGAGGTCAGCGAGCTGATGGAGTTCGACGAGGACACCGCCGGCGGCATGATGAACACGGAATACGTGGCGCTGCCGGAGCCGTCAACCGTCGCCGACGCGATTGCGGCCTTGAAGACCAACGAAGAGCTGCTGGAGACGCTCAATACCATCTTCCTGGTGGATGCGCAGGAGCGACTCACCGGCGCCGTCCCCCTGGCGCGCCTGTTCCTGCATGAAGGAGCAAAGCCGCTACGGGAGCTGGCCGTCGAGACCCTGATCGAAGTCCCCGTGAACGAGCAGCAGGACCGTGTGACGGAGCTATTCGATAAATACAATCTGCTAGCGCTCCCGGTAGTCGACCGGCAGCGTAAATTAACCGGCGTGATCACGGCCGACGACATCATCTCGGTCTTGCGTCAGCGATAGCATTGCAGTCAGAGATACACAAAGGGCTTTGGGAGGGCGGGGTCCCCTGGCCGTATGCGCTAACCCGGAAATCTCACCAACTATTGGCAAAAGGCCGCTCTTCGTGGCATAACTGAGTTTCCACACAGCAGTTAGCGCCAAAGAAAGAGCGGCCTTCGCTATGACAGAGTGTAACCAATCGAGTTTCGGATTTGAAGCCAGCGGGAGACGGGAAATCGTGGCCCGGTTT
>DASXEY010000084.1:0-6572 GCA_036489835.1 Bryobacteraceae bacterium
CGGCTCACAGGTCTGACTAATCTCCTTAACGAGGTCGCAAGCGCCTCAAACAATGCATCCAGCCTGTGGCCTGTCTACTCCAGAGGTCTCCCTCTGAAGCCTACCGCCGAGAGAGCGTGGTTAATTCATACCATCTCCTTAGCTTGCGGCGGCCCGCCTAACTACTTGGCGCATTCTCCTCTTCATTCACCCTCCGGCATCAAGCCGAACTCACGCAGTTTCTCGTAAAGAAAGCGCCGGTGAATACCGAGAATCTCAGCGGCCTTCGATTTATTTGCTCCGGCAAGCGTCATCGCGCGTTCCACCATAGACCGTTCCAGAGTGGCGATGCACTTTTTCCAACCGGCCTCTATCGGCACAGCGTCAGCCCAGGGAACGGAGCTGCTGTCCGTGCGCTGCGCCAATTGAATCTCAGCTTCGTCGATAATGCCGGCCGGAGCCAGCACGCGCGCCCTTTCGACGGTGTTCTCCAGTTCGCGCACGTTGCCCGGCCAGTTGTGCGCACACAGCTTCTGCAGCGCCGCGGGCGTCATGGAAACGGCCCTTCCGCTGCGGTGTACGAAGAAGTCGACAAGCGACGGAATGTCCTGACGCCGCTCGCGGAGAGCTGGAAGCTTAATCGTCACCACGTTGAGGCGATAGTAGAGATCCTCGCGGAAACGTCCTTCGCTCACGGCCTCTTCCAGGTTTCTCGCTGTGGCGGTGACCAGCCGGAGATCCACCCGGATTGGAACGTTGCTCCCTAAACGCTCAATCGTCCGCTCCTGGATCGCACGCAGCAGCTTAGCCTGCAGGGCAGACGCCAATTCGCCGATTTCATCCAGAAAAAGAGTTCCTTGATGGGCTTCCTCGAATCGCCCAATCCTGCGGTACATGGCGTTCGTGAAGGCTCCCTTCTCATGCCCGAACAGCTCAGATTCCAGCAGCGTTTCCGGGATGGACGCGCAGTTGACCTTGATCAGAGGGCCGCGGGCGCGCGTGCTGTTGTGGTGGATCGCATTGACCACGAGTTCTTTTCCTGTCCCGGATTCACCGCGTACAAGAACGGTCGCCTCGCTTGATGCGACCTGCCCAATGCGTTTGTACACATCCTGCATCAGTGGGCTGTGGCCTATCATTCCGGACTTAGGCGCCGGCTTTGGCGGGGATGCCGGCGGGGCGCCGGAATGGGGGTCATGCGCCGCGCTTTTCGCCAGCTTCCGATGTTCGATGGCGCGCCGAAGCTGAGGCAGCAGGGCATCAAAGTCGATGGGCTTGGCGACGTAATCGAAGGCGCCGAGTTTCATCGCCTCGATGGCGGCGTTGCTGTCGCCATGTGCGGTCATGATGATCACGGCGGTATCGGAGCCTCCCTCGCGCGCCTTGCGCAGCACTTCGAGGCCGTCGATGCCAGGCATTCGGATATCCAGCAAGGCGGCGTCTGGCTCGTCGTGGAGCAGAAGGGAAAGAGCCGTCTTGCCGTCCTCAACCGGGATGACGCGAAATCCTGCCGCTTCGACCAGCGCAGTCAGGGAGACGCGCGCAGCCTGTTCGTCTTCAGCTACCAGGACGGTTTTCATATCAAGATTCTCCGGCGGGTAAATGGATAGCGAAAGTGGCGCCTGGTCCATCCCGGTATTCCAGCGTTCCGCCCATCCGGTTGACCAATTCGCGCGAAACCGCCAGGCCCAGTCCGCTGCCCTCATTGCGCGTCGTGTAGAACGGCTCAAACAGATGTTCGCGGGATTCAGGCGCCACACCCGGTCCCGTATCGTGCACATCGATCGAGAACCCTGTGCCGTTCCGGACCAGGCTCAGGTCGATGGTTCCTCGTTCTGGTGCGGCCGCCAGCGCATTAAGAATCAGATTGGTGAGCACCTGAGTGAGATGTTTGGCGTCCACGGCCGCATGTGCAGAGGCGTCGTCCGCGTAGACGCAGATCGCGATATTCCGCTCCTGCGCTTGCGGTTCCAGCAGCTCAACGCAGCGTTCAACGATGGGCAGAAGTTTCTGCTCTTCGAGGTTCGGCTTTCGTGCTTCCCGGAAGGCCAAAAGGTCGCCGAGCAGAGCATTTAACCGGTCGACTTCTCCGATGACCAGTTCGAGGTCGTTTGCACGGATCTCGCCGTTTCCGAGTGTGTTCGCGAGTTTCTGTTGCAGCATTTGCATCGTCAGCCGAATGCCGTTGAGCGGATTGCGAATCTCATGCGCTATATTCGCGGCCATCCGCCCGATCGCACCGAGGCGATCCGCGCGCCGCAGAGCAGCTTCCAGGCTTCTTCGAGTGGCGGCGACCCGGTTGACAGAGCGGCTGATGCTTCCCAGTTCGCCGCCGTTCACAGGAAGATCGAAAGCGAAATCGGTTTCTAGCCTGGAGAGTCCGCTTTGGATTTCCGAGATGCCTTTTCGCAGGCCGATCACCGTGGCCAGCGTCCCGATAACACTCACCAGCGCTGCGATGACCAGACCGATGAGCAAGAAATTGCGCCGCGTCTCACCGGCATCCGTAACACCGGAGAGGCGCTTCATCGTCCATGCCACATGATCGCCTTGAGAAACGGCCTCAATCACCACGATGTCGCGGGAGCCGCGAAGAAGGCGTTCGCCGTTGCCGGATTTTTCGGCGTCCCGAATTGTGCTCTCGATCTCCGGTCTTTCCGCCGCAGGAACGTCGATCTTGGGATTGCCGGACCCGTGTGTCGGGTAGGAGTAACCGAGGATTTGCCCGCCCGCAGAGAAGCCGCCCTCAACGCCGGGATAGGACCTCAAGGTAACCTGCGAAACCGCTCGCAGCGAGATGTCGCGAGCCGCGTTGGGAAGCGCGACCCAGGCCAAGTCGGCGTTGACCCGTTCCGAATACTGAAGCTCCAACTCTGCATTCGCGGCGGAAAGAACCCGCCGCGTGTCGCCGACGACCACTCTCTCAGCCCCGCGGACCGACCTGACGATGAGAATCGCGCTCAACGTGGCCACGGAAATCGCCGCCAGTAGCACGAAGACCAATTGGAGTTGCAGGCGTCTCATGGCTTTCCCCGTTCCGGACCCTGTTTCGGTGTCAAAGCGGTCGATAATGCAAGGTTTTCCAAAGCCCGCATCAGCTCATCCGTGGATTTGGCGCACTCATCGGCCGTTCGGAGGTCGCCGTTGTCATCGGCACGCAAAGCGCCCTGATAGTACTGTCGCGCGAAGTCTGCAATTGCCGGGGCGTTAGGATCGGCGCTCTGCTTTACGAAATAATCGGCCTGTTGCAAGCGAAAGTAAACGCGCTCGACATGACTCATGATCTCCGCGCTAACTGGAGGCGGAGGTCCATCCTTTTGCTGAAGGTGCTGCTGATGCTCAGCGGCGCGTATAAGCGCATCTGCCGCGACTAGAAAACGGGTCGCCGCAAATAAAGATCCGCTGTCGAGGCTCTCGCTTTTCTCTAGATACGTCTTGGCGAGCGCGAGCATTTTCCTGGATGTTTCTTCTGCGGGTTTGGCTTCAGTCAACCGTTGTCGCACGCCTTGCCGTCCACCCGGAGGGGGCAGCCCTCCTGGCCCGGGAGGCGGCGGGCCTGGGCCCCGCGTGGGCGGTGATGGCTGTCCGGCGAGACTGAAAACGCTCATCAGCACGAATAGTGGTTTTGCGAAGTTCACGCGTTTCCACGCTTCCAATGGCATTTACCGAACCACCACGCTGAGCGTTCGTTTCATCGCACTTTTGCAGAGCGGTTGTTCGGTCCGGCTGCACCGGCCGTTCGCTTTCTGAACGGCGCCGTCTCCGCGTTTGATTGCACCTGCTGCACTTCCGGTTGGGCACAGGCCTGCAATTTCATTATCCGAGGTTTGAATTATGAAACGGACATTAGTTCCACTCACCGCGCTGCTTGCCGCCACCTTTGGGGTGAGCATCGGTAGCGCACAGCAGCCGCCACCACCGCCACCTATGGGTCCACCAGCGCTACCGCCGTCGGCGAACACCTATGGTCCTGGGTTCGCAGCCCAACCCGCATACTCCAGCAGAGGCACGATAAAGGCCTTCAACTTGGGGCCGAACGGAGAGACGAACGGGCTTATCCTCAGTGACGGCACTGCTGTCTTTTTTCCTGCTGAAACAGGAGAACAGTTGCGCGCGAGCATCAAGGAAGGCTCGCGCATTACTTTCACCGGCGTGAGCAGGCCAGGAGCATATAACCGGTTGGTGGTCGACGCGCAAACCCTCACCGCGAACGGCCAGACGTTTACGGCTGCGGTAGCTTCGCCTCCACTTCCTGGCGGACCGGCCGCACCAGGCATAGCGGCACCTCCGCCTCCATCGGATGCACCTCCGCCTGCGCCCCCTGGCGGCCGTGGAAGAGGCGGCAGAGGCTCCGGACCCGTATCTGCAGGCGGCCCTCCGCCGCCCCCTCCAGGCTGTCCTGCCCCTCCGCCTCCTCCGCCGCCGCCTGGACCTGGCCGATAGCGGAGAGCCGTAATCCTCCGAGGCACGTCGCCCGGATAGGAGCCTCATGCAGTGTTCAACCACACCAAGATGCTGGAGCCTGATGCGAAGTATCGCGCGCATTAGCTTCATCGGCCTGCTTTCCGGCGCCGCTTTCGGGCAGCCCCCCTCTACCGCGCAGACATTTGAAATCGCGAATGTCCGCGTCAGCGCATCTGTCCGAAACCCGAAAATGCAAGGCGGGCTCCTGCGCGAGGACCGGTATGAGCTGCGGCAGGCAAGCATGCTGGATATGATCCGGACCGCTTACGGCCTGGACGCCGACGCCATATTGGGAGGGCCGAGTTGGCTGGGCTGGGACCGTTTCGATGTGGTCGCCAAGGTGCCTCCCTCGGCGTCGCCGGCAGCGGTCAAGGTCATGCTTCAATTGCTTCTGGCGGATCGCTTTCAATTGGCAGTGCACAAGGGCACGAAGCTCATGCCAGGATTCGTCCTGACGGTAAGCAAGGGCAAGCCGAAGTTGCGCGAGGCTGACGGCGCGAGCAATACGGGATGCCTTGCCCAGCCTCCCGCGCCGGCTCCAGGTGTTGTCCCGTTTATCGCGGCTTCTTGCCGGAACATAACCATGGAAGAATTCGCGGCCACATTGCGGGAACTTGCCGACGATTACCTCGGAAATCCCGTGGTAGACTCCACCGGGCTGAAAGGAACCTGGGATTTTGACTTCAGATGGACCCCGAGAGGCCCGCTACAGGCCGCAGGCGCCGACGGACTCAGCATCTTCGACGCGGTTGAGAAGCTCGGCTTGAAGCTGCAACCTCAAAAAGTCCCGATGCCGGTTATCGTCGTCGACGGCGTGAAGGAACAACCTACTCCGAACTCGCCAGAAATCACCGCGAAGCTGTCTCTGTCACCAGGGGTTGAGTTTGAAGTTGCGGCGATCAGGCCGAGCCTTCCAGACACCCCGCCACCCCCTCCGTCTCAATTTCAGCCGGGCGGTCGCCTGACCTGGCGGGGTGTCCCCCTGCGAGCCCTGATCATTCAGGCCTGGGACCTTGACCCTGACCCTCACTCGGAACTGATCGGAGCCCCAAAATGGTTGGATTCAGCCCGTTTCGATCTCATCGCGAAGGCGCCCGCCGCAACGACCATAAACGGTACACAAATCTGGAACGACGATCTGCAGACAATGCTGCGCGCGTTGCTGGTGGATCGCTTCAAAATGGCGGTCCACTATGAGGACCGGCCCGTGGATGTGTACACGCTGGTCGCGGTCAAGCCTAAACTCAGAAAAGCGGACCCGTCCAATCGCACCGGCTGCACGAGTGGACCTTCGCAGGCGCCCGGAAGACCGCAGGACGGTCTACCGACTGATGAGGTTGTGTGCAGGAACGTGACCATGGCGCAATTTGCAGAGCGGCTTCAGGGCATCGCGCGATCCTATGTTCGCTACCCGGTGCTGGACGGCACTGGAATCGAGGGTGCCTGGGACTTTTCGCTGATCTTCACGCCAGCCCCACCTCCGGCCGGAGGCCCAGGACGCGGTGATTCCAAGAGCGGCCCGCCCCCCGGTCCCGAACCGCCGGGCGGTACCACCCCGGGCCCCTTCGGCGGCGTCTCACTTTTCGGCGCTGTTGAAAAACAACTCGGCCTGAGCCTGGAGGTGCACAAGCGCCCCATGTCTGTCCTCGTGATCGATCACATCGAACAGAAGCCAACGGATAACTGATATGGAGCGACCTTGTCAAGCCCTCCGAGATGCTGACGGTAGTTTTTTATCTGGTTTTTTACTGACCAGGAGGACCACAAGGTGTTCCCGCCGGAGCCGCCCGTCGTAGAGTGGTCTGGCCGGAACGGCGCGGAGCAGGCAAGGGCGCGCCGGGGTTTGGCGCGGCGGAGCGGACCCTTGCCGGCGAGCACCGTTCTGGCAGTTCGTTCCAGCTTCGAGGGGCGGCTCTGGTGGGAACACGTTCCTGCTGGTGAGCCTTGAGTTTCCTGCTTGGACAGCAGAGCCGAGAACAGCCCAGGAGCTAGCCCGGAAATCTCACCAACTATTGGCAAAAGGCCGCTCTTCGTGGCATAACTGAGTTTCCACACAGCAGTTAGCGCCAAAGAAAGAGCGGCCTTCGCTATGACAGAGTGTAACCAATCGAGTTTCGGATTTGAAGCCA
>DASXEY010000085.1:0-87711 GCA_036489835.1 Bryobacteraceae bacterium
GATCATGCATGACCGGGCCCACCGGGGTGGAAAACGTGAGTTACTGCGATTGTTCGTAGCAAGTTTTGGAGGGCAGCACTGCCTCTCGAAAAAGAACAGCGCTGTCCGACGGAGCCAGCTAACCTCAATCTCCTCACACTCTCAAAGGATTCGAATCCTCCTGTCCCGCTCCCTCCGGTTCGACGGAAGCGGCAAGCCCACGTTGAGCGCGGGCGCGGAATCACCAGTACAACGATCTGCTCGGCCGAGCAATGTACTTACGAGTCCAAGATAACGGCAGGCTTGCGCGGCGCGAGGGAGAATAAATGCGAAGTGGTTGTCAGGATTCGAGAAGGAGTTTTGTAATTAGCTGAATCGCACGTCGACTCATCAATCCCGTTTCACTTACCGGTGAGGTGGCGGCTATAAGGTCCTATCGCCGAGCGTCGATTGGTAAGGGTTGGTGGAACTTTGGAAGGGTTACCAATGAGCATAAAAGACTGTCTGTTTTGTTTTCTTTTCTGAGCCTATCCCTCGGGTTCCTGGCGGAATGTGGCCGTAACAAATCACATTGAGGGGCAGACAACAGTGCCGCAGGAGACGCCTTGACCAAATGGTGGAAGGACATGACGCCATTGGTTGAACCGATGAAGGCAGGAACGGTCACGCCGGCCCCCATGATGACCTTGAAGAATGGCAAGGCGCTGAACATTCCGCGGCACGCTCAGACAGCACAGGAAGCAGCGGAGGAGAAGGACGATGCCGGTTCTCGGATCACCGCCGCCCTATGTTTCAGGCTTCGCCGTCGAAGGGAGGACGGTCATTGTGCGGACAACGCTAGGAACTGGCGGAAGGGTCGACACGCGGGAGACGTGACACCGCTCCCGGTTGCCAAGTGCGAAGGCGCCCGGAATTTCAAGTGGAGCCTCTAGCCACGTTTGTATAATCAGGTGAGAGGGACGGAAATGCGTTCGAGCAGGGTTTTTGCCGCGATTGCGCTGACGGTTTTACCCGCGATTTCGCGCGCGGGCGAGCCCTTCGATGGGAAGTGGCAGACGACTCTTTCCTGCGAGGCCGCGAGGGATGCGCTGGGCTACTCCTTCAGGTTCATTAGCGAAGTGAAGAACGGCAAACTCCGAGGATTATACGGGACTGAGGGCAAGCCGAGTTCTCTTTTGATCGAGGGGACGGTGAGTCCGGATGGAACCGCGAAACTTTATGCCACGGGTCACACCGGCTCGAAGGAATACGTGCCCGGACGAGATACGCCGAGGGGAAGCGAGTATAACTACAACATCGATGCGCACTTCAAGGACAAAGCGGGAACTGGCACGCGGGTCGAGGGCCGGGCTTGTTCGTTGCAGTTCGCGAAGCGATAAAGCCTATGCCAAGGCGTCTTTGAAAACTTTTTTGCCGGTGAGGACGGCGACCAGGTCGGAGTCGGGATGGCGATGGATGTGTTCGCCGATCACATTGTTCAGGCTGTGCTGACCTTTGGTGCCGGATAGATCGATCGGCAGAGGGTGCGGATCGCCGAACATATTGGGATTTTCCGCGCCGACGTTGGTGATTACCGAGCAGTGATCCGCCCACACGCGAATTCCGAAATGGCTGCGCTTGCCGGTTCCGTAGTCTTGCCAATAGTCGATGTATGCTCGGGTTGGATTCGGCGTTTTCATGCTCTGCTGATTTCATTTTCTCACGGTCAGGATGACTCCAGCTTGCGCACGAACGCAACATCGCCCCCGAGAAAATCATACGTCGAGAGGAGGCCGCGTCGTACCCAGACGATCTGCTCGAAGTCCAGGTTCTGAGGCTCGCCCGAAAACCCGGTGACGCAGTAGAAAAATAAATGGGTGACCGGGCCTCCGGGATACTGGACATCGTAGGTGTCCAGCTCTTCGCCAACGACGGCGTGGATGCCCAATTCTTCGCGCAGCTCGCGTTCGAGGGCTATGCGAGGAGTTTCCCCGGGCTCGATTTTGCCGCCGGGAAATTCCCACTTGAGGGAATGCCGGGAGCCGCGCTTACGCTGGCCGATCAGAATACAGCCATCGCGCTCGATTACCGCAGCGACGACATGAATTTCGGTGGGCGGCATTCAGGGATAATTGAAGCACAGACTGTGTATTCCGCGCGACTGCTGGAACATTTCCGCGATCCCCGCAACGTGGGCCAACTGGCTGCGCCGGCGCTGAGCGTGGATGCGTCCAATCCGGCGTGCGGCGACATGCTGCGGCTTTCGGCGCGCTTCGAAAATGGCCGCATTGCCGAGGCTCGCTACCAGACGCGCGGCTGCACCGCGTCGATCGCCGCGGGCTCTGCACTGACCCAGTGGATGACCGGCAAATCGCGGGAGGAACTGGCGGCGCTGACCGCGGCAATGGTCGAGGATCTGGTGGGCGGGCTGGAGCCGGCTTCGAAGCATGCCGCGGTTTTGTGCGTGGACGCCGCGAAAAAACTCCTGGCCGTGAAGTATCCTTAGCTGATGACGCCTTTCGATTTCCGCCCACGCACGCGCGTCTTGTTCGGTTCAGGTGAGTTCGCCCGTTTGGGAGAAGTGGCGCGAGAGATGGGCGGCACGCGCTGCCTGGTGGTGGCGGATCCAGGCATGGTGCAAACGGGCCATGTGAAGGAAGCCGTTCGCACGCTGAAGGCCCGGCGGATGGAGGTGTTCGCGTTTCACGACTTCTCCGCGAATCCCACGCCGGCGATGGTGGAGGCTGGACGCGAGTACGCATCGCCGGAGCGTATCGACGTGATTGTCAGCGTGGGCGGCGGCAGCTCCATGGACTGCGCCAAAGGGATCAACTTCCTGCTCTCAAACGGCGGGAAGATGCGCGACTATTGGGGCTACGGGAAGGCGTCGAAGCCGATGCTGCCGATGATCGCCGTTCCTACTACAGCGGGCACGGGCAGCGAGGCCCAGAGTTTTTGTATCGTCACCGATCCGGAGACGGGCGCGCGGATGGCTTGCGGCGATGCGAAAGCGGTGTTCCGGGCGGCAATTCTGGATCCCAAGCTGACGCTTTCGCAACCGAAGGCGCTGGCGGCGGCCACCGGCTACGATGCGCTCTCGCACGCTCTTGAAACGTTGGTGACCACGAGGCAGACGGCGCTGTCGGAGTGCTTTTCGCGCTCGGCGTGGCGGCTGATCAATCGCGGCTTTGAGCGGATGATTGAAAATCCCGAGGATCTGGAGGCGCGCGGGGCGATGCTGTTGGGCGCGCACTTCGGAGGGCTGGCGGTGGAAAATTCGATGCTGGGCGCGGCGCACGCCTGCGCCTCGCCGATTATTTCGCAATTCGGCCTGCCGCACGGGGTTGCGATCGCGCTGATGCTGCGCCACGTGGTGCGCTGGAATAGGCCGGTGGTCGGGGAGCGCTACGATGAACTAGGGGTGAAGGGCCTCGAAGAGCGGTTGCTGAGAATTGCGGAAGCGGCCGGGTTGCCGCTCACGCTGCGGGAAGCGGGCATCGGCGAGGAGTCTTTGCCGAGGCTCGCGGAGGATGCCGGAACGCAGTGGACCGGGAAATTCAATCCCAGACCGTTTAACGCGGCGGGGGCGCTCGAAATCTACCGGTTGGCGTTGTAAGCTGGTTCCGGACGCGACCTTGTAATTGTCGTAACAAAAGTGGCGTAACATTGTATAAAACGGCAACTTGTGCGGCCACTCCGTGTTGAGACCGGTATACACTAGAGCTAGGACATGAGATTTTCGGTTGACGCTCACTCAGTTGGCTGTCACCTTACGGGGAATGAAGTTTATATCCGCAATCTCTTGAATGAGTTTGCGAAGCTGGACCGCAGCAGCCAGTTTATCGCCTACATTTCCAAGCCGGATGCCGGCTCGCGGCTCCCGGCGGGCGTGACCACACGCTGGGTGTCGGAAAATCCCTACCGAAGGTTGGGCTTGGATCTGCCTCTCCGGCTGCGAGAAGATCGGCCGGATCTGCTGCATGTCCAATACACGGGCCCCCTTTTTTCGCGAGTTCCCCTGGTAGTCAGCGTTCACGACGTCAGCTTTCTTGAATATCCCCAATACTTTACGCGGTTTCGGGCCAGCCAGTTAAAAATGACGGTGCGGCGGACGGTGGAAAGAGCGGCGGCGGTGCTGACGCCGAGCGAATTTTCACGAACCGCCATTCTGAGGCATTACAACCTGGATGAAAGCAAGGTGGTGGTGGTGCACAACGCGGCCTCCTCTGAATTCCGTGCTATCGACCGGCGCACGGCGCTGGCCTCGGTGGAAAAGAAGTTCGGCATTCCTGGACCTTTCGTGTTGATGGTGGGGGATTTACAGCCTCGCAAGAACCACCTGGGATTGCTGAAAGCGTTCGAGGAAGTGGTGCGGGCCCATCCGCATCTGACTCATCGCCTGGTATTCGTTGGCAAGGAGACCTGGTACTCGAAGGATCTGCACAGGGCCGTGCAGCAGTCGGGAATTGCGGGACGGGTCGACTTCACGGGATTCGTCGAGGACGCCGACCTGGTACAGTTTTACGGGGCCTGTGACCTGTTTGTGTTCCCGTCGTTTTACGAGGGGTTCGGGTTGCCGATCCTGGAGGCCATGGCTTGCGGGCGGGCGGTGGCGTCTTCGAACACCACGGCGATGCCCGAGGTGGCCGACGCTGCCGGCATTCTGTTCGATCCTGATTCCACGGAGCAGATGACGCGCGCCATCCGCGACGTTCTGCTGGACCCGGAGCTGCGAACTCGGCTGGAACGGCTGGGGTCCCATCGCGCGTCTCTATTTAGTTGGCAGCGCGCGGCGGAGCGGACTTTGGACGTTTACGCGCGCGTCGCCGGGGGACAGAAACACGCGATGAAGGCGGCGGTTCGGACGCAAGTATCATGAAATACGCAGTATTGCTGGCATTTATGGTTTCGGCCCATGCCGAGGCTTTGCATTACGTCATCAATTGGCAAAGCGGATTGAGCCTGGGCGAGGCCACGCTGTCTTCGACGCGCGATCTTTGGGTGGTGAGCGGAGCGGAAACGGCGAAATGGAGCTTCGATCTGGATATCGACGCGAGCGTGCCGGGGTTCGCGATCCGTGATCACTACACGTCTAGCGCTCTCCCGGCGGCTGCAAGCTCGAACGGCGAGGCGCCGGAGATCTGCTCCGCGAAGCTGGATAAGACCGTGCACCGCGGCAGCCGCACGAGCGAAGAGCGAATCACGTTCGACCAGGATCAGCACACGATCACTCGGGCGATGCAGCCGGAGGGTCCGGGCGGGGGCAAGAGCGACGTTCCGGTAGGGCCGTGCGCCCGCGATGCGCTGGCGTTCCTTCAATTTGTGCGGCAGGAACTGGCGCAGGGACGGCTGGCTCCGCAACAATCCGTGGCGTTGGGAAGCCTCTACAATGTGCGGCTGGAGTTCGCCGGAACCGAGACCATAAAGAAGCTCGGCAAGCCGATCGACGCAGATCGCATCCACGCCACAATCAAGGGCCCCGCGAGTGAGCTTGGAGTGGACATTTTATTCGCCAAGGACGAGGTTCGGACGCCTGTGTTGGCGCGCATTCCGCTATCGTTGGGCACCTTCACTGTAGAGCTGGCGCATTAGACGATGCGGCTGGCGTTTTTCTCGCCGCTGCCTCCGGTGAAAAGCGGCATCGCGGATTACTCGGCGGCGCTGCTGGAACCGATAGGGCGCATGGCGCAGGTGGACGTTTTCGCCCACGCACCCGCGGCCTTCGATCCTTCTTCCTATGGAGCCGTGCTGTATCAGCTCGGCAACAATCCGCATCACAGTTTTGTGTATGAAGCTGCGATGAAGCATCCGGGCGTGGTGGTTCTGCATGAAGGCAACATGCACCACTTGATCGCGGACGTGACCATCCGCCGCGGCGATTGGGACGGGTACATGCGGGAAGTTGAGATTAGCGGCGGCGCTGAAGCGCTGAAATACGCTGAGCTTTACGTCCGCACTCGTCAACGCGGACCGCAATACGAGATTCCGATGCTGCGGACGATTCTGGATAGCTCGCGCGCGGTGATCGTGCATAGCGACGCCGTTGCGGAGGTAGTTCGCGAGCACGGCTTCGAAGGGCCGGTGGGAAAGATTCCGCACGGCGCATGGATCGTGCAGGGAGACAGGATGGCGCGCCGGTCGCGCCTGGGGCTGGACGCGCGGACTCCGCTGATCGGCATCTTTGGATTTCTCAAGCCGTACAAGCGCATCGCCGAATCGCTGCGAGCTTTCCGCAGGCTGATTCGAGTGGCTCCGGAAGCGCGGTTGATCCTGGTGGGCGAGGCGCATCCGGAACTGCCGCTGGCCTCGATGATCCGGTCGATGGGGTTGTCCGGGCACGTCCGGCATATCGATTTCGCTCCTATCGAGGAATTCAACGGATATATTGCCGCTTGCGATGTAGTGCTGAATCTTCGTTACCCGACGGTGGGCGAAAGCTCCGGGACGCTGCTCCGGGCATTGGGGATGGGCAAAGCCGTGGTGGTCAGCGACGTGGGATCGTTCCGCGAGTTTCCCGATGAAATTTGCCTGAAGGCTCCGGTGGATTCGACGGAGGAGGATCATCTTTTCGAATATTTGAACTTGCTGGTTTCGCGCCCCGAGTTGGCTCGTGAATTGGGCGCGCGAGCGGCAGCGTGGGTTTCAAAGGAATGCAGTTGGGATGCGGTCGCCCGGCGCTACATAGATTTTCTGGAGGCTGTTTCCGAGGGCAGGGAATTCGAGAGCGGGCCGCCGGACTCCACAGCCAAGGCGGCGCCGTGCTTGCAACCGGAGCCTGCCGGGCAGGTGAAAACGCATGTGGATGTTCCGGCGGAGTACATCGTATCGTGGACTCCGGCCGAGAACGGCGCGCGCGCCTACGTCGAAAGCCACTTGACGCGCCTTGAACGGACGCTGGCGATCACTCCGCCGGGAGGTCCGGAAGATCGAGTTCTGGAGATGGGCGCTTATCTGCACATTACTCCGGCCTTGAAGACGCGGCTGGGGTATGGCGAGGTTCGCGGCTGCTATTTCGGCGCGGCCGGAGGCACGCATCAGCGGGAGGTGACCAGTGCTTCGGGCGAGACGTTTGCTTGCACGGTGGATCTCTTCGATGCAGAGAAAGACCTGTTCCCTTATCCTCAAGATTCGTTTTCGACGGTGTTGTGCTGCGAGCTGCTGGAGCACTTGACCGCCGATCCTCTGCACATGATGGCGGAGATCAACCGGATTCTGAAGCCGGGCGGGCATCTGGTGCTGACCACTCCGAACCTGTCGTCTTTGCGTGCGATTGCCGGAATTTTGCAAGGCTTTCATCCGCAATTGTTCAGTGCGTATATCCGGCCTCGCAATGGCATTGTGGATGCCCGGCATGCACGCGAATATACACCCAATGAGTTGCGTAAGCTGCTGGAGGATTCGGGGTTTGAAGTGACGCTGCTCGAAACCGGGCCGTTTCGCGAGGAGCCTAAGCCTGAGTTCGCGTGGGTGGAGCACCTGCTTACGCACTATCTTTTATCAACCGACTTGCGCGGCGAAGGCATCTACGTGGTGGGTCGCAAGACAGGGCCGGTGCGGGAACGCTACCCGGCTTGGTTGTACAGTTAAGAGTCGTGATGTTGGTCCGTAACCGCTCCCTCTGGTCGAGGCTCAGCCCGGGTTTCGTATTCGCTCGACGACGGTCTCGGAGTAGAATCGGCAGAGCCGTGACCGGAGGGAGCGGTAACAAGAGCCTCTAAAGAATGCCAAGATTCCAAGCCGTCGAAGCGACATCCGAAGCCGCCACTGTGCGTTTGCATTTCCGCATGGACCGGCCTTGCGCGTTGTCCTGGCAGGTGCTGGATCCGGCGACGGGTGCAATCTTAGCTGAAGGCGAGAGGCCGGAGACGCCGGGCTCGGATGTGGATTTCCGAATAGTGCTACCTCCCGAGGACGGGCCTTATCGTTTGCAGGTGACGCCAGCTGAAGATCGCGGGCGACTGGTCTTGATCGACGGGCATCTTTCCCAAGGGAAGTTGAGTTTGGATGCTCCGCGCATCGCATCGGCATCCGGTCTGCGGCTGGCGCGTGCGCTTCGAGCTGTTCCCAAGGCTTTCGCCTACCCGGCGCGCAGCATCTGGACGAATCGCAAACTGATTTCCTCGATGGTGCGGCGCGATATCCTTTCTCGATCCCGCGGGAGCTTCGGCGGCGCTATGTGGGCTTTTCTCAATCCACTGCTGCTGATGGCCACCTACTTTTTTGTCTTCGGCGTGATCCTGCAAACCAAGTTCGGCCAGGACACCAGCCGTAGCGGATACGTGCTCTATTTCCTGGCTGGGATGCTGCCGTGGCTGCCGTTCGCGGAAGCGGTGGGACGGTCGCCATACATCGTGATCGAGCACCGTAATTTCGTGAAGAAGCTGGTATTCCCGCTGGAGACGCTGCCGGTAAATCTGGTGATCGCGGGAGCGGTGACGGAAGCGTTCGCGCTGGCGATTTTCGTCCTTGGGTTGCTGGCGGCGAGAGGCTCGGTGCCGTGGAGCGTCGTGTGGCTGCCGGCGCTGATTCTGCCACAGCTTTTGTTAGCGGCGGGATTATGCTGGTTCCTTTCGGCGCTGGGCGTTTTCGTCCGTGACCTGGGCCAGATCATCGGTTTCCTCCTGACGCTGTGGTTTTTCCTCACGCCCATTTGTTATCCGGAGACGACGAAGATTCCCGCCGCGGTGGCGCATATTTTGGGATACAACCCGATTTTGGTTCTGGTACGCGGTTATCGCTCGATTTTCCTGGAGGGCCATGCGCCGCCGATGGGCTCTCTAGTGGCGTTGTGGATTGGCTCGGGCTTAGTGGCGCTGCTGGGGCATGCTTGGTTTCACAGGCTGCGGCGCAGTTTCGCGGATGTGATTTAGGCTACTTCACCTTCGGAGTTTCGATCACCATTCCCAGGCCGTCGAGAAGCACGGCGGTCGCACGCTGGTAATTAACGAAAGCCTCCTGATAACCGACAAAGGCGTTGAGCACGGCGCTCTCCGCGGTCGCCAAGCGGGTCTGCGAATCCAATACTTCGAACGCGGTGATCGAGCCCAGCTCATATTTCTGTTGCTCCGCCTCCACGTTTTTTTGCGCAAGATCGCGAGCCCGGATGGCTGCGTCGATGCTTGCGTTCGCCAGGTCGAGCGAATTGATCGCCTGCCGGACGTCCTGCGTGATTTGTTGCTGGATCTGCCGCTCTGTATAGGCATCCCGAGTTTTGTTCACCAGAGCATCGGCAAGCTGAGCTTGCGCCGCCCTGCTATGAATCGGCAGCGAAACTTGGAGCCCCGCGCCGTAACCCGGATACGTGAAGGCGAGCGTTTGCCCCAGCGCGTTCCCAAGCCCGGTATTTCCGAGAGGCGGCTGATTTCCGGCGAGCCCCGAAGCCGCGCCTTGAACGGTGAGATCCACTCTTGGCAGCAACAGGTTTCGGGCGACGCGCGCGTTGAGATCGTCCACGGTGATGCGCCGGTGCGCCGCGCTAAGCTCCGGCCGAATCCGCAAAGCCGCTGTGAGTGCGGCTTCGAAAGGTACGATCGCCGTTTTCGGAGGCAGGGCAGAAGGGTCGTCTCCCAGGACGATTTCCATTTTCCGCAGCTCCGGTGTCAGGTCCGCGCCAATCAGCGTGCGGAGGCCGTCCAGCGCGGACGTGTACGCGTAAGTGGCCTGAATCAAATCGACGTTCCGCTCCGCTACTTGCGTCTCCGATTGATAGATGTCGAGACTTGCAAGCGCGCCCAGATCCAGAGCCTTCTTATCGCGCTCATAGGATTTCTGAGCCAGATTTAACGTCTGCTGAAGCACTCCGATGTTGTCGCGCGCGCGAATCGCATCCCAGTACTGGCCGGCCGCCGCGGCCAGAACATCCGAAATGTGCGCCTCGCTCTGCTCCGAAGTAATCAGAAGCTGCGTGCGCGCGATCTGAATGGGCGCGGTGAGTTGAATGCGGGTGCGATCCCGGAGCAGGGGCTGAGCGACGGAGATGTTCAGCGATCCCAAAAGATTCGGATTCAGGAAATCGAATGAGTCATTGGTGGAAGTGCGCGATACGTTGAGTCCGCTGTTGACCGTCTGGCCGGTGGGAACGGTCTGCTGGTAATTGAGAAACGAATTCTGGCTCAGATTGCTAAGCGTGCTTGCGCCGCTGAGCTGGCTGGATTGCGGCGCCACGGAGCGAAACGTATTGAACCCGAACAACAGCGTGGGATCGTAGACTGCTTCGGCGGCTTTCACTTGATCCGCCGCAGTGTACACATCCAGCCGCGTCAGGTTCACGTCGGTCGAGTTCTTGAGCACCAGCTCCAGAAAATCCTTGAGCTTGAGTTGCAGCTTGCCGTTCACGACGTGCTCGGAGATCCCCTGGACATCCCGAACCTGGACCGTGTCGGGGTGGAATCTCCGGGAAAGCCATTCCGGAACCTTGATCTGCGCGTGTAGCGAAAGGGGAGATAGCAGTTGCGTTGCCAGGATTACCGCAGCAAGTTTATTCATGACATTTTATTCATACCGAAGAGCTTCAATGGGATCGATGCGCGACGCCTTCCGCGCCGGATAGATTCCGAAGACCACACCCACGGCCATGGAAACGCCAAAGGCGATGACGATGGAACTCGGGGTCACAATGGTTTTCCATTCAGCCGCCCGTGCGATTAACCACGCCAAAAAGTATCCAAATCCAACACCGACGGCTCCGCCTCCGATAGAGATGAGAATGGACTCCAGCAGAAACTGCCGCACGATATCCCCGCGCCGGGCGCCGGTTGCGCGACGGACGCCGATCTCGCGAGTTCGCTCCAACACCGTCGCCAGCACGATGTTCATGATTCCGATTCCGCCCACCAGCAGGGAAATCGCGGCGATCGCTACCATCACGTAGGTGAAGATCGATTGCGCCCGCTGCTGCTCAGCCAGAAGTTCGGCGGGGATGGTGACGCTGAAATCCGGCGTAGAGTGGTGGGTGGAATTGAGAATCGCGGTCACTACCTTGGCCGCGCTGACGCTGTCCGCTCCCGGCTTGAGGCGAATGTCCACGCCGTCCAGATCGTCCTTGAAACTGCCGCCATTGTCGAAGAAGCGGTACTGAAATGTGTTGAGTGGGATGTAGATCACCAGATTCGGGTCCTGCGATTGCGCCGTTCCTGAGCCCGAACTCACCTGCTGTTTCAGCACGCCGACGACGCGCAGCCAAGTGTCGTTTACCTTCACAAATTTGTTTACTGCCGAGCCGTAGCCCAGCAGCGCAATCTTGGCCTGTTCGCCCAGAACGCAATCGGCGGCGCTGGCGTTGTCACTGGCTGCATCGAAGAAACTGCCTTCCTCCAGATTCCAGTTATGAATCGCCGCATAGGCGGGGCGGACTCCATAGAGCTCCGGCAGGTCCTGAGTGGATTTAGGATAGACGCGAGCCGGATGCATGCTTCTGCGGGCTGAGATCAGCTCCAGGGCATCGACGTTTGAAGCCAGCACGCGCACATCGCGCTCCGTCAACCCGGGCGAAGAACGCCGCCGCTGTTGCAGTTCCTGATCGCTGGTGGCGGGGCGCGATTCGATCAGCAGATTGCGTACGCCAAGCTGTTCGATAAACCGCAGGGATTCTTCTTTCGCGCCGGCGCCGATGGCGAGCATTCCGATCACCGCGCCCACTCCGAAAATCATGCCGAGGCATGTGAGGATGGTGCGGGTTTTCTGCGCCCACAGGTTCTGGCCGGCCAAGCCAACCTCGGCCAAATATCGGGCCAAGGTCATTTGGTGAGGGAAGGCATTGCGCCTTCTGTGCTGGGCTTCTTCTTCGCCGTCTCGGCTGGATTCGCGAGGGCGACATCCTGGCCCTCGGTTAATCCCGAGATCACGATCTTGCTCTCATTGCGCCGCACCAGGGAGACGTCTTTCGGCGCGAAGCTCGCGCCGGAACGCACGTACACAAAGGTTCGCCCGTCGCTTTCGAAAAGCGCCTGAGCTGGCAGCCACAGGACATTGTGCAGATCTTCGGTGGTCACCACGATCATTGCGCTCATGCCAGGGCGCAGCTCCGGCGACGGGTCATCGATCGTGACCTTGCAATCGAAATGGCGATCCCAGGGGTTGCCTGTGGTTCCACCGATCTCCTTCACGTGTCCGGAGAAGGATCGATTGGGAACCGCGATGACCGTGATCGCGACTTTCTCGCCGGCGGCCAGGTGCCCGCGATCGAGCTCGCCGATTCTGGCGCTGAGTTCCCAGCTCCTCAAATCCGGGATTTCCGCCACGGCCATGCCGGGCCGCACGGCATCGCCCAATTGAAAAAGAGGCAGCGTCATTCCGAAGAAGAGAATGTTTCCCGAAGTATTTTCGTGAATCGCCACATAGCCGGCACGATGCGCCCGCAGCGTCATGGCCTCGATATTCTCTTTCGCTGTTTTGGCCTGGGATTCGGCTTTGCCTCGGCCAGCCGCTTGAATGGCGATGGATGCGTCGTTGTTGGCTTTGCGATTGGCCAGGTTCCGTTCCAGCTGAGCCAGGTGATCGCGCGCGGAATCGAGGGCAAGAGTATTCTGCTTGGCGGTAATAGCCGGGAGGATGGGATTCTTGCGAACCTCCAACTCCGCCAATTCGATATCCGAACGCGCCTTCAACAGCGAATAGCGATCTTCTTCTTCCTCGGCTTCACGCTGGGCTGTCGCTTGAAGAATATGCTGGTCTGCTTCCGCCAGGTCCGCCTCGGCTTCGCGGAGGTTGTAATCCTGCTCCGTGGTATCGAACTGCACCACGGTGTCGCCTTCTTTAACTGCCTCACCTGCGCCTCGGAGGTAGGTGATGTGCATGTCGGTTCCGCCGGTCAGCGGGGCGGTGAGCACCTCGGAGTTGCCTCCGCGAATATCGCCACGCGCGGTCACCGCGAGACTGACGTCGCCTCGCTGCACCTTGGCAATTGGGATCACTGCCTCGGCGGTTGCCGTGATCGTTCGATACAGCCGCACTCCGTACCAAGCCGCGGTTCCAAGTACCGCAAGGATCACTAGGGCGTTCAGAATCCGGCGGAGAGTCCGAGGGGCACGTTTCTTCTCGATAGCCGGAGGGGTCGGTAATTGGACAGGCGGCGGAGCGGCAGGAACCGTGACTGGACTCATTGTTTCTCCTGTGGCGGCTCCGCCAGCGCCACCAATGCACCTGGGTCGATCCCCTCTACCGCGACTTCATCGGGATTCCGTCCCACGATGCGCACCTGCGTCGGGGCCCATCGTTCTTTAGTCTTTACGTAAACCGCGGGCTTGCCGCCCAGGGTGAAGAGGGCCTTGGCGGGAATGCTGGTGGCGTCGTGAATCTTCGATTCCACCACGTCCGCGCCCGCGTTCATTCCCGGACGCATGCGCGGGTCCGGTTTCTCAATCTGGGCGAAGGCTCGAAAGCTGCGCGTGGGCGGCCACTCATTGAAGCTCTGCTCGGTCAACGGCGTGATGGAAGTCAGCTTCGCGGTGAGCACCAATTCAGGCAGCGCATCCACGTGAACCAGCACCGTGTCATCCAAGGCGATGCGGCCGCGGTCGGTTTCGTCCACTTTGCTTTCCATTTCGAGCGTGGAGAGATCGGGGATTTCCGCCAGCGCGCCGCCGGGCACCGCGTGATCGCCAACTTTGAAGGCCTGCGCGTTGTTCCAACCCTGGGAATAATTAGGCAGGTAATTAATCACCCCATCCAAAGGACTCTTCATCTCCATCAGTTCCAAACGGCGCTTGGTTATGTCCACGAGTGCCTTGGCTTCGTCGCGGAGCCGCTCCAGCGAGGCGGCCTTGGCCTCGGCCGATTTGTTGTGCAGAGTGATGGCCGCCTGCTGGACCTTGAGTTTTTCTTCCGCCAGCCCCAGGTCGATATCGCTCTCCTGGCCCTGAATCGCGCTCACAATGGTTTCCTTCGACGCTTCCAGGCGAGCCTTCTCGGTTTGGTACTTTGCCGTGCTTAGGTCGAGCGTGTCCTGCTCCGCAGTCATCTGAGCCTGCGCCACCGCCTGATCGAGCGTCGCCTGCGCCTGCTGCAGCGCTGCTTCCCGTTCCTTCAGATCCTGCTCGGTCTTGCTGGGATCGAACTTGATGATGGTCTGGCCTGTCTTCACGGCGCTGCTCTCCGGAGCCAGCCACACGATCTGCAAATCCGGGACGTCCAACGGAGCGATCACCTGCACGGACCGGCGCGCGGTTAACTCTCCGCGGCACCGCACCAATACAAGAAAATCGCCTTTACGAACCGCAGCCGTTGGGAGATCGGTCAATTCGTGCGCATGCTGCATCTCACGCCAGGCGAAACCGGAACCGGCCAGCACCAGCAGGAAAATCGCGGCACGAATCCACAGGCGAGTGCGCCTCATTTCTTGGGGCTCTCCTCGGGAACCTCAATGTCGAGCGCCGCCGACAAATCCGGCAACAGGTGCGGATCGCTTTGATCCAAGCGGAAGCTCGCCGAAAAGGTCTTGATCGACGTGCCCAGCGGCGAGGTGGCTACCGGACTCGCCGAATCGAAATGAGCCGTGAAGCTGAGTTCCGGAAAGGCGTCCAGATGAACGATGGCTTTCGCGCCGGGCACCAAAGCCGCGCCATCGGGTTCACCTACGGCCAATTCCACTTCCATTTCCGTAGGATCGAAGAGCTGAAGCAGCGGCGTGCCGGGCCACAACTGATCGCCCTCCTGCGCGTGTCCCATGGAATTATTCCGCCACACGTTCTGGAGCGCCACCATGCCGTGGATCGGCGCCTTGACCGCGAGCTTTTCCGTGTTGCCCTGGCTGCGCTCCACCGCAACCTTCTGACGGTCGCGCTGCAATTCCAGGATGCGGCGCTCGGCCGTTTCCGCCCGATCGTGGGCCTCGCTGGATTTCTTCAAGCTGGCCACGTGGGCCTGGGCGTCGGCTAGCTTCACTTGATTCTTCTGCTGTTCGATTTCACTGAGAATCGGGCCCTTGCGGATTTCGATTTCGGCCTTCTTCAGATCGGCTTCCGCCGATTGCAAATCGGAGGCTCGCTTTTCTGCGTTGCTGTTGTGTTCGGCTTCTTTCTGGTCGACTTGGTGCTTGAGGTCGTCGAACTTGGCCTGAGCTTCGCGAAGAAGCTTCATCTCATTGGTGCGGTCGAATGTGGCCAGCAATTCTCCGGCTGGAACAACTTTGCCATTCTCGATTAATGCGGCAAGAGTCAAGTTTCCGCCCTGCCCTTGAATCTGTGGGACTTGAACGAGAACCGAATGGACAGCCCGAATGACGCCGGTGGCTCGAACGCGATGAGTGGGAGGATCGGCGACAAGAATAGGGATGGCGGCGGAGGCGACCAGGACTGCGCCGATTAATATGTTCTTGTGCAAGGACGAGCCTCCGCACTACTGGGGTACTGAAGTATACGACGTTCGGACCGTGCAAAACGTTGGGGCAAACTGACCACCGATTTTATCAGGTCGGCGCTTTGTATACTTTCAACGGTTTAGCTACGGCGCGAATCACCTCGGCTCGGGCCGGAAGCGCACAGTGTGCGACCGGACCGCGGCCGACAGCAAGGGTGAAACATGCCAGAAACAGTCTATCGCAAGCTGAGCTGCGGCGGTCAGGGAAGCTGGTGACGGTCTCGCATCGTTTTGGCGAAGAGCTCAGAGCCGAGCGGGGTGAGGTGGTTGGTATCGAAGAGCAGCGGAACGCCGGGTGCCGCGTACACGGGGCAGCCCGAGGTTTCCATTTTTGGGATACACAGGTTTTCGTAGATAGAGATGTAGTCGACTTTCCACTGATTGCGTGCGATTTCCGCAAGCTTTTCATCCGTTTGCAAGGGCTCCGTCTTGCGATGTCCATCGAGCATGGAGGGATTTCCGTGGAGGAGCGACAGGGTCAAAAGGCGCGGCAAGGGAACATCGAACTCAATTCCGGGGCCGAAGAGGATCACTCGAATGCCGTGCTGCTGGAGCCATGCGACGGTGTTTCCAAGGCCGGGGAAATAGGCCTCCAGCCAGCGCACGGAGATCAGAACCGCATCGACGTGATGGTGACTGAGATAGTCGTCAAAGATGTACTGATAGATCTTGATGCAGTAGGCGTTTTCCCGGTCGACGGGCTGGCTCAAGAAAGGTCCGCAACCGGGCGCGGTTGCCTGCGAGATGTTTAGCTCAGGAAAAACATTCCGCAGACCGGGATAGAGGTCGGCGGCATGGCTATCGCCGATCAGGAGGTATTGCTTGCGGCCTGGATCTTCCGCGAGGCAGACGGCTTTGTTGAAATTTTCGAAGGTGGCTCCGCCGATGGTGGTGATCGGGTCGATGAAACATTCGTTCTTGCGAAAGGCGACGCCGGGGTCGAAGTCGGTGTAGCGATCTATAGCGAGAGCCTCGGAGGGGAACCGGGAGGGAAAGCCTTGGGTCGCGATCATCGAGGCTCCAACGGCGGCGATCAGCAGAACGGCAACGCCGGCGACCGCGAAGAGGGCTCGCCGGCTGGGGCGGAAGCGCCCGGTGCGGAAAGGTGTTTCGACAAAAAGCCACGAGAGCGTCGCCGCGATGAAGGAGGCGACGAAGACGGACGCCCGGTTGAGTTCCTTGGCCGAGCTCAGAATATAGTTTCGTTCGACGAAGACAAGAATCGGCCAGTGCCACAAATACAGCGAGTACGAGATGAGTCCGATGAAAACGACGGGACGCAAGGCGAGCAGGCGTCCCACGAGCGATGGTCCGGTTTCGCCCGCGGCGATGATGAGTGCAGCGCCCAGGCAGGGCGGCAGCGCCGCTATACCGGGGAAGGGAGTTTTAGAAGTGTAGAGAAAGGCGGGCGCCAGGATCAGCACAAGGCCGCCTATCGCGGCGGCGTTGCGCTGCATCTTGCCGGCGATCGCGGGCACGTAGTGCTGCGAGACGATGGTCCCGATCAGCAGTTCCCAGGCGCGAAGCGGCGCGAAATAGAAGGCGGCCGCTGGATCGCGTGGAACGGTTATCGAAGCCAGGGCGAAGGTTAGGATCGCGATGCTCCAGATAGCAGCCCGAAGGCGGTCCGGAAACCAGCGGCGTACAGCGATCAGAAACAGGGGGAAGAAGATATAGAACTGCTCTTCGACTGCGAGGGACCAGGTGTGAAGCAGCGGTTTCAGCGCACTCGGAGTGTCGAAGTAGCCGGCCTGGCGCCAGAACAGGAAATTCGAGACGGAGAAAAGTGCCGCGAGCAACGATTTGGCGAAAGCCTCCGTCTCGGATGGAACGAAGTAGAAGTATGTCAGGGCCGCAGAGCCCAGCAGCATCGCAAATAGCGCAGGGAAGATTCGACGGATGCGTCGCTCATAGAAGTTGACGACGGAGAATTTGCCGGCCGCCATCTCAGAAAGGATCACCGAACTGATGAGATAGCCGGAGATCACGAAGAAGACGTCGACGCCAACGTAACCGCCGGTCGCGAAACGGGTCAGAAGATGATAGAAAACAACGAGCAGGACCGCAACGGCACGCAGGCCGTCCACATCGGGCCGATAGGTGAGGCTATGCTTTCGTTGCGGGAGCATAAGATCGAGTTCATTGGGCGGAGATTTTGTAAACCCAGAAGGAGTTCGGGGGGTAATACAAACTCGTGCGGTAGCGCAGGCTGTCCATATGAAGCGAAGGTTTCGCCGCGACTAGATCCGCCCGATACTTTTCTTTCTTGAGACTTTGCGAATAACCGAAATAGAAGGTCTGGTTTTCGAGGGGCGGCCAGTGCGTTGCCACCAGGAGATAAGGCGCCTGCGGGAATGGGGCGAGGGTGTGAATTTCGATCTCCGGATGATTCCGCATGATGTATTGCAACTCCCATTCCGAGCCTCGGGTGTAGACCGGCAACTGGCCATTTTGCTGCCATGCCTGGACGATGTCGCCGGCGTCATAAACGGAGACGCGCTCGTCATAGAAATGAGGCAGATTGAAAGCCCACGCAGCGACGTAAACGATCGCTGCCAGAATTCCCACGAGGCGAGCCGCGCGGTTCGTGCGCAAAGTCCAGGCTCCCAGCCCGGTGAACGCGTATAGGAACGGACTAAGAAGCAAGGTTTGCCGCACACCGCCGAAAGGAAAGATCCCAACAGTCGAGAAGGCAGCCAGCACGCCGGTCACAGCCAGCCCGAGTTGCGCGAACTGCCGTGCCTCCGGGCCGAACTTGCCGATCGCCGCCAATGCCCATCCGGACACGCACAGCAGAACCAACGGCAGAAGCGCCCAATTGATCCGCTGCGGCCAGTACAGCGACGAATCGTAAAACAGATTCAAGTGATACGCGATGAGGTCGTAGGCGTGCCCAGCCAAGGCTGGCATCGAATGCAGAGAGCGGTGATAGTATTCCGGCAGGTAGACGCGATAGCCTGCCTTCGGGTTCTTGGCGTTCAGAAGGGCCGCAGCGCCCAGAATCGGGCCCGCGATCAAAGCCGTTTTCAGAAATACGCGGCGAGAGGGCCCCACGCCTCGGCGCACATTCCTCCAGGCTCGCGCGGCCAGAAATGTCAGGGAGACGGCCAGCAGTACATCCAGGCTGGGATGAATAAAAACACCAAAAACACCTGCGCAGGTGTACAGGGTGATCGGGCGAGAGAGAGAACCGGAGTTACCGGCTAGCGCTCTGAAGACCTCCAGATGCGCCAGGAGGAGAAGCACGGCGGCAAACGTGGTGGCGCCGTAGGGATAAGTTCGTTGGGAGAACTCAATCTGCGGCATGGCCATGGCGGTGAGCGCCGCCGCCAGAATGGCTGGAACAAAACGGGCCGCCCCGAAGGTGACCGGAATCAACCGGTAAACCAGGAGAAACACCAATCCAACCGCGGCGGTCCCGGCCAGGACAGCTCCCGCGCGAGCCACGCCCAAAGTGGCGCCGAACAGCCGGCAGTTGATCCAGATGATCGCCGGCCACCCCATCGTGTTGGTGGTGGACTCCTTCGTCGTGCGTGCGAAATCGATTAACGACTGCGGGTGCTCGCCCCAGACGTGGAAGTTAAAGAAGTCGGTTTCGTCGAGCCACAGGAAGATGCGCGAGACGTCGTGAACCCGGAGCAAAAATGCACCGGCGACCAAAGCTACCAGCAACCCCCACTTCCAGCGTGCTTCTTCCGGCATTGGCCCCCTCAACCAAGCGATCTGAAGCGTCGCTGCACCCCACTGAGCACCGGATTCGGCCACAAGTTCGGCGCTCTCTCGCCTCCGTCGCTGATTATAATACCAGTTACCTTCGCGCTGCGTCCATTTAAGATGGCAATATGGGAGCCGCGGGCCGCAAACGCTTCCTCAGCCCCGCCACAGGGCGTTCAATCGCGTAAAACGATATGCACGCGCACGCAAACGACGCTACAAGGTTCAACGGGAAAGTCTGCAAGAGACGTGCGCCATTTGGATTGACAAAAATCTGCTGCCACAGATACAGCGAGTAGCTGAGCGTCCCAATGAATGCGATCACGGGTAGGTTCAGCAGCCGCGCGACAACGCCATTCGGGAATTCCGCATAGCGCACGATGGCATAACAGATGCACAGACTCTGTGCGGATTCCGTGAGGCCCAGATGGAGGCGGATGTGGCCCGACACAGGCTCCAGCAGCACGGCCAGAGGAATCGCCAAGTCTCCCCAGGGATGCGTGAACCAACCCAGGATTTGCTTTCGTTGGCGTAGCCAGGGAAGCAACCCGGCCAATACGCAGCCGGCCGCAATTGCGTCCGCAACGAAGGGGAAGGACTTTACCAGATGTCCACCGAGCCCGGGATCGATCAAACCAACCGCCAGGCAAAAGGGAGGACCCGCAACGGCCAGCGCAGCAGCGATCCAGAGGGCGCGCCGCCTGCCTGCCAGCTTAAGAGTCGCGGGCCACACCAGATAAAACTGCTCTTCCACGGCAAGCGACCAAAGGTGGCCGGTGACCCATACGCCGTTATTTATATAGTTCAGGGTGAAGGTTGCCGCGAACAAGAAACTTCTCTCGGGCACGTTGAAGAATCCCAGCCAGACGCCCGCGACAATCGCTGCAAGGAAGTAATAGAACGGAGGGAAAATTCGCAAACTGCGGCGGGCATAGAAAAGACTTAGCGAAATAGCTCCGGTGCCGGCTAGCTCCTCGGTGAGCAGCGTTGTGATTAAAAAACCCGAGATGACAAAAAAAATGTGGACGCCCACCGACCCGCGCGCGGCCAGGGAGTCCGGCACCCAGGCGGGGAATCCGCGTGTGTCTCGCGCATGCGCCAGAATTACGAGAGCGACCGAGAGAGCTCGCAAGCCGTCGAGGGATGGAATGCTCCTTGCTTGCCTGATCGCTTTGACAAGTTGGGGCTGAGCTCCTGCTTGCATAACGAGTACACCAGTTCGACGGCCGCGACGGCCCGGTTTCCTCCAATTCTATATCCGGGCGGCGGGTCCAAGAAAAGGCTGGTACAGATGGCAGCCTCAGCATCCTCGTCCTCTTCTTGATACCCTCGTACGGAGGTATTCCCCGATGAAGCTTCGCTATTTGTTCCTGGGCGCCGCGGTTGCCGCAATGTGGGCGGCGATCGCACTGCCGCAGGCGCCTTCCGCTGCTGGGCCAGCTCGCGGGCCTGCTCCGGCCCCTGCGCCCGTGACGCCTCTGCCCTGGGCTTATCCAATCAATCCTCCGGCTCCGCCTGCACAGCCTTCCACGGACCCTACCCTGAAGCACGTGCCTAATAGCACCAAGGCGTTTACACAAGCGCAGGTCACCGACGGCTTCAATCCTCCCGATTGGCATCCCGACGGTCACCCGGCGATGCCGGACATCGTGGCGCACGGCCGCCGCCCCGACATCCGCGCCTGCGGTTATTGTCACCTGCCTAACGGACAAGGCCGTCCGGAGAATTCCAGCATTGCCGGCCTTCCGGCCAGCTACATCGTGGCGCAGGTCGCCGATATGCGCAATGGCTTGCGCCAGAGCTCAGAGCCGAGTATGGGTCCGCCCGCCGCGATGCTCAGCCTGGCTAAGGCCAGCAACGACGACGAGGTTAAGATCGCCGCCGAATATTTTTCCAAACTGAAGTACAAGCCGTGGATCAAAGTGGTGGAGGCCAAGATGGTCCCGAAGACGAAGGTGGTCACCGGCATGCTGATCCCCATTGAAGGGATGGAACCGATCGGCGAACGCATCATTGAAACCGCGCAGAGCCTGGAGCCCACGGAGGCTCGCGACGATGCCTCTCCGTTCGTGGCCTACGTTCCCATCGGCAGTGTGAAAAAAGGCGAGGTGCTGGTGACCACCGGAGGCTCAGGCAAGACGCTGCGATGCTCCATCTGTCACGGCCAGGATCTGAAGGGTCTGGCCAACGTGCCGTTCCTTGCGGGGAGGTCGCCCAGCTACCTGGTGCGGCAGCTTTACGACATCAAGAACGGATCGCGGCACGGCGCCTGGAGTCCTTTGATGAAGGAGGCAGTTTCCAAGTTGACGCTGGAAGACATGGTGAACATCGCAGCGTATGTGTCTTCACGCATGCCCTGAGCCAGAGGAATGTCCCGCGGACTCGCGTCCTGAATCGATAATTCGCCGCCGAAGATCCTCTTCGATGCCGGCCATGTTCTCAATCGCGACCTTCATTTTGCGACGCCAGTTGGGATACTGCCAGGTACTGGCGGGGAGATTCTGCTGATCGATTTCGCCGGTCAGGTCCTCCTGATTGATGACCGCAAGCGCGCAGGGCGTGGAGAGTACGAAGCCGAGCGGGTCGCCTGCGAATCCCGCCGCTTCGAGCGCACGGTTGAGCCGCTCAATCTCGCGATGGCGCCCGGACCATTGCTCCTGGTAAGCCGCTGCATCGATCAGCCCGGCTGACTTGCGAGCCTCAATGTCGCGCCCGGCGAAGAATCCGGCGAGCGTCGGAAGATCGTGAGTTGTGGTCGAGACCGATGTGTACCAAGGATACTCACCGGGTGCGCGAAAACTTCCGTCGCCGTAGCGTTCGAACCACAGCAGCCGGATTCCGAGAATACCCGCGTCCGCCAACCTGTGGCGCACGTCTCCACTGACGGTGCCCAGGTCCTCACCCACCACGCTGAAGCCGTTCCGCGAACTCTCCAGCGCCAGCACGCCCAGCAAGTCCTCGGCATAATCGCGGACGTAGGCGCCGTCAGCGGCGCTGACTCCATCCGGCATCCAATACAGCCGGAAGAAGCGCATCACATGATCGATGCGCAATACGCCGCCATGCCGCGCGCTGTTGCGGATGGATTCGGCGAACAGCTTGTAGCCGTTGGCTCGATGGGCTTCACGATTAGGGGGAGGAAAGCCCCAGTCCTGGCCGTTGGGCGCGAAGTCGTCCGGAGGCGCACCCACGCGGCAGCCTGCGACATAGAACGCCCGGTTGGCCCATAGATCCGCGCCGAAGCGGTCCGTGGCCAGAGCCAGGTCGTGATACAGGCCGATCTTCATCCCCTGTGCCAGCGCGTGCGCCTGCGCCTGCGCCAGCTGCGCGTCCAGCTGCCACTGCAAAAACTTGAAAAACAGAACGCGGGTGCGGTGTTCTTTTCCGAATTCCTTGACGGCCTGCGAACCGGGATCGCGATACTGTTCCGGCCATTGCGTCCACAACCAGACATTGGGATCGCGCCCATGCATGGTTTCATCAAGGGCGCAATATACTGCGTAATCCTCAAGCGCCGCGCCTTCGGCTTCGACGAACATATCGAACTCCGGCGCCGACCCGGATTTCAGGAAGCGGTCAAAAGCGTCGCTCAGCACCCGGATCTTCAATCGCGCGACGCGTTCGTACTCCACCAGTTCAGAGGCGCGAAGTGCGGCGGCCTCTTTCGCGATCGACTCCTCCGGGAGATAACCCGGCGTTCGCTCTACGTCGATATACAGGAAGTTGCGGAACAGCGAGCTCTGCGGAAGATACGGGCTGGTGTTATAGGGCTCGCGATTGGCAATGGCGTGCAACGGGTTCAAGGCGACAAAGGCCGCGCCGGCGCGCGCGAAAACGTCGATAGCGGCCCGCAGATCGGTGATGTCGCCGCAACCCCAGTCTCGCGCGGACCGCAATCCGTAGAGGCTCAGCGCGACGCCCGCGGCCCTGCCCTCGAAAACACGCGCGCGCCGGGGACAGACGATGAAGTGCGCTTCGGCGAAGACGGTCAGCTCCGGCTGCGTGACCCAATAAATGCGCAGCTCATGATAGCCAAGCCGCAACTGCTTCGGGAGCGGAATGAGCTTGTGGCCGCCTTTTTCAACAGGGGCGCTTTCGCGAAGGTCTGGGAGCCAGAACGGATGGTGCTCCACGTCGCCGTTCTCCCAGCGGATTTCGAGCTTGATCGATGAGCCGGTTTGCGCTGCCGGAACTCGCAAGGGTATGAACTCCGTGTCGTCCCGGACGACGAGGGTGGGCGCGAGCAAAGGATGCCCTGCGACTGCCTCGCTGCCAAGCGCCGCCAGAATCAGGCGGCGAGTTTCATCGGAGGGAACGTGCTTGCGGCCCCAAGTATCGATGTACTCGGGCTCAATTCCATCATCTGGAATATCATCTGGAATGCTGGGGTGTCGATCCAACTCCTAGTGTATCCATCCGCCGGTCCATTCGTCACGATGGAGCCGACACGCCGCTCCATAATTCGTCACGATGGAGCGGACACGCCGCTCCATAATCAGTCACGATGGAGCGGACACGCCGCTCCATGTCAATTCCCGGAGGGCTTCGCGATGCTGTCGACTACCACCACCTGCACCGGACCTTTCGTCGCTTCCAGCTTGAGGCCGGCCTGCTTTTCCAGAGCCTGGAAGAGGGACAGATCCTCGGGGCGGTTTTCTTTGGGGATTTTCTCCAGGTCTTCCGGCTTCATTCCGTCGGGCATCCAGGTGACGGTGACGTCGTACTTGCCGGTGAGCCCGGTTTTATCCACAATGGGGCGATCCTGAAGGGTGCGTGACAATCCGCCGATAAAAGCGCCGATGGGCATGTTGTAAATTCCCGAGCCGAAAGGCGGAAAAATGATATCGCCGCAAGCCTTCCCGGCTTTGATGTCGGCGGCGCATCGTCCATCGTCGCCGTTTTTGAGCTTCGGTCCGCCCTTGGCCACCGTCAGAGCGTAGATCGGCATCTCGCGCGTTTCGATATGGTATTTCAGCTTGAAGCGTTCGGCCAGCAGGGACCGCATCATTTCCCAAACCTCGGGATTTGGGGCGTTGGGGTCCGGTCCTTTGCCGACGATGTCATAGCGAGTGTCGTCCAGCCAGCTTGGTCCGAAAACCAGGGAATCCTGGACGCGAAACGAGGAAGCTATGATTCGATGCAGTTGGAGATTCTTGATGGTGACGCTGCCGTGGCCGGGCGGTCCAAGCTGCCAACCCTGGTCTCCGGATAGATTCAACTTTACGGTGGCCGCGTCAAATACCTTCGTCGCCGTCGTCTGGAGTCCGCTGAAGCTGCTGGGCGCTTGCGCTTGGCATAGCAGTGCGTGAAGCGGAATGATCGCCAGCAAGGTTCTTCGGGTGATCATGGTTTCGGCTACTTCACAATAACGGTATCTCCGTTCTGTAGCGCGATGTTCCGATCCCGGTTTTCGCCCTCTATATACGCTCTGTAATCGAAGTGGAAGGTTTGATCGGCACGCAGAATCAAAATATCTCTTTGGTTGGAAAAGCTGTCCAGGAATCCTCCCGCGTCGTTAAGGGCTTCGAATACAGTAGTAGACCGGATCAGGGGAAAAGACCCGGGGCGCTTCACCTGGCCCGCGACCGTGTACTTCTTGCTGCGGACCTGCCAAACCGTAACGGAAACCTCGGGATCCTTCAACTTCTGCGAAAGCGTTTCGACGAGCTGCTTTTTAAGCTGCAACGGGGTGAGCCCCTCGGCCTTGACCTCGCCGAAAAGCGGAATGGTGAGCATGCCGTCCGAGCGGACGGGGTAGAGCTTTGTATAAACCGGGTTTTCCAACACTTCGATGTTCAGAACATCGTTCGCGCCAATGACGTATGTGCTGAGGTCGGCCGGTCCTCCGGTCACGGACGGGTCGATTAGCCCGGGCAGTGGTTTGGGCGCAACCGGCGCCGGTCCGGGAGCTGGCTTAGGCTGATTCTGCGCCACGATTGTTTGAGCGGCAATCCGCGGAGCCGGCGACTGCTTGACCGGCGTCGAAGCGACCGGTGGAGCAAGTTCGGGCGGCGATTGGGCCGGCGCTTGAGCAAAGATTATCGGAGCGTTCATCACGCCAACCGTGATCGGCGTCACAAGCGCCGCCAACCCCGCAGCCGCCAGCACCAGCTTCTTGGCCAAGTTCAAATCGCCGGCGACGCGCTGCGTCATGATGGCTCGGACTCGTTTCTTGAGGTTTGAGCCGGTCACGCCAGACACGCAGCGCAATGGCGACTGCAGATAGAACTTGCACACGTTGAGAATGCCCTCGGCATAGGCCGCCGGATCGGCGGCCTGGAGCAGAACCGCTTCATCGCAGGCACGCTCCCGTTCGTCCATCAGACGTTTGCCGATCCACCACACCAGCGGATGAAACCAGAAAAGCATTTCTACAGCCATCTGAATCGCGGCAGTAAGGTTGTCGCGGCGGCGGACGTGGCACAGTTCATGCACAAGGATTGCTTGCCATTGTTCGGGTGTCAGACGATCCGTGATTCCTTCCGGCACCAGCAGGACCGGCCGGAAGACTCCGAGAACTCCTGGCTCCAATCCTGCTGGGGACGACATCGTTGGTATTGGCAGATTTAAATCCAGCGGTGACGCGGTTCGTAAAGCGCTTCTGGCGCGAAGCCACTGACGCAGCCAGGCGAAGGCCACCACCAGAACGCCGCAAAACCATAGGCCCGCTAAAGCTTCCCGGCTGTAGCCCTGCGCCTGGACCGGCGGCGCGAAGGGCTTGCCGATTTCGTGAATCATGGAAGAAAGCGGCGCCGCGGAGAGTTGAATCGACGCAACCTCCGGCGCGCTGCTCGAATCGAATTGATGCCCGATCGTCACCAGCAGCGAAAAGGGCACAAGGAATTTGACCGAGGCCGCGAGCCAGAGCCAATACCGCACCGGCGCGCGATTCTTCCTGAGCGCCAGCGTGAGCAGCCCCGCCGCAACGGCGAAGAGCGTAGATTGCCAGAGATGATTCAACATGGATGTTGCGTTCATTGCAGTAACCTCAATTCGATGACGGCTTCTCAGCGTGGTCTATGACGAGGATCTCGACAGGTCCCTTCTGCTTCTCCAGCTTGAGACCGAGATCCTGAATCGCTGTGACGACGGGAGGGCCAGCCTCCGGCGGAGCGTCGTCGGTTCCGTAGTCAAAGCGGAAGTCGAAGGCGCCGTTGATCCCAGTGCGGTCCGTGACGGGCGCCCGCATCAAGTTTGTCAGCGTATCTGCCAACTGCGCTAAAGAAGCATTTTGGCCTAGCTGATAATAGGACACCCCAGGCTCGCTCGGCGGAGTCTTCCGATAAGTACGGATGAACGACGGATCTCCGTCCTTAGCGGGTTTCAGCCTGTGGCCGCCCTTCGCCTCGGTGAGCGCGTACACCGTACCTTCTTTGGATTCACGATGGACCTTGAGCTTGAAGCGGTCGGCGAGCAGCGTTTGCAGCATCGCCATCATTTGATCGTGGCTGGGCTCGCCAGGCGCTTCAGCTTCAATATCGAAACGATCGGAGTTGAACCAGGCGGGGCCACCGGTGATCTGGTAATACTTCACGCCGTAGGCTTCGCGAACCAGCAGATCGAGAGTCCAATTAGTCGAGACAAGTCTTCCCCCAGCAGTTCTGAAATCCATTCCCCTCCGTGCGCTTGGATCGGCTGGCTTGACGCTCGCCGCGTCGAATGCGGGAAGGGGCGATTGAGCGTGCAGGATGCCCAGAATGACCGGAGCGGTAAGGGCGAAGACTGCGGCGATTGCGAGAGCTGCTTTCTTGGCGAAATTCAAGTCGTCCGCGACGCGCTCCGTCAGGATTGCTCGGATTCGTTTTTTCAGATTGGAGCCGGTTACGCCGGAGACGAACGCAAGAGGCGGTTCCACGTACAGCTTGCAAACATTGAGAATCCCTTCAGCGTACGTCGCTGGATCGCCGGCGGCGAGCAGAACTTCTTCGTCACAGGCTCGCTCACGCTCATCAACGAGGCGCCTGCCGATCCACCACACCAGAGGGTGAAACCAGAAGAGCATTTCTACAGTCATGTGGATGGCCGCGGTCAGATTGTCGCGGCGGCGGACGTGGCACAACTCGTGCGCCAGAATCGCTTCCCATTGCGCCGGAGTCAGCCGTTCCGTTATATGTTGGGGAACTAATAGAACAGGCCGGAAGATTCCGAACACCCCCGGCTCCAGCCGTGCTGGAGACGATACCGCGCAGATGGGCAGATTGAGATTCAGCGGCGATGCGGATCGTAAGAAGCTCCGGACGCGCCGCCACTGACGCGTCCAGTTAAAGGCGACGAACAATGCGCCGCAGAACCAGACGCCGAGCAACACGGCTGGACCGCGAGTCAGCGGGGACGCGTTCCTCTCCGAGACGGCTGTAGGAGCCTCAGGCGCGAAGGGCTGGCCGATCTGATCCATTACGGCGGGGAAGGGAATCGGTGCGGACGTGGGAGCTTTGCGCCATTCCACGTGGCTTCCGAGCATCACCAGCAGCGAGAAAGGAATCAGAAATTTGCACGAGGCCGCGAACCACAGCCAATACCGCACGGGCGCGCGATTCTTCCTGAGCGCCAGCGTCAACAGCCAAGCCAGGACCGCGAAGAGCGTGGATTGCCAGAGATGATTCAACAGACTCGTCACGGGGTTTATCCTTTCTTGGCGTCTGGCTTTGTCAGCCGGCGAAGTTCCCGCTCGGCTTCCTTCACGTCTTCCAGCGAGAGGCTGCCGGATTCGACGAGATGGGCCATTACAGGCTTGCCCTGGCCTCCGAATAATGCCAGTAATTCATCAATGACTCGCCGCTGGGCGTCGTTGCGGGAGATGGCCGCCTCAAAGATATTTGCGTTGCTGATCCGCTTGACCAGGCGCAGAGCCTTCTTACGTTCCAGGCGGTACACCGTGGTCTGCACGGTTGTGTAGGCGGGGCGGCCGGCGTCGGGGAAGGCTTCTTGAACCTCCCGGACGGAGCATGCGCCCCGGCTCCAGAAGGTCTCCATAATTTGAAGTTCGAGTTTGGTTAGTTTTGATGAGGCCATAGCTTATTTGACAAAAGCCGACTACGGACTGAAGCCAGTCTACTATCACAATAGTCAGGATTGCAAGAACTTTTTTAAGCTACAGTCCGCGAGGCGCCAGCGTGAACTGTTGAATCGAGATCTTGGCGCTGCTGGCGCCACGCCTTCCGCTGCGAAGGAATCGAACTCTTGCGGAATCGAACTGGCTGATCCTCGGGTTTGCCGGAAAGGTGAAGGTGAGAACTTCCGAAACGGGCTGGAATTCACCGCCGCCCAAGGCCTGCGGCGCGGAGGTGATTTGCGCCACGCCCAGCGATTGGGAAGGCTCGCCCGGCAGGCCCAGGTTCGCGAGGATCAATTCAATTGCCAGGGTTCCGGGCGCGTGGTCCGCATTGAGAATCTCCACGGTCATCCGGCTACAACAGTTCATCTCGATAGGCGTGATGAAATTCTGGCGAGCCTCCATCTGGAGCGGGATGGAGTCCGCGGACCGGAAGGTGGTTGCCGAAGGACTGCCGCGAGTCACGTAGGAGTTCCGGGGAGGCTGCCGGTCCGGGAATTTGTAAAACCAGTAAACGCCGTCGAACGGAATGGTCAGCAACTGTTTGCCCTTGGGAATTCCGCGCCCCGCTCCTGGCCGCGGAGGCACCAGAATATCGGGCGGCTTCACGTCTTGCCATAGGATCACGCCGCGATATTTGCCTGTACTGGGCCCGGGGGTTTGATCGGCGGCAGCATACGCACTGTCGCCTGCTCCGCCCAGGTGCGCGCGGATGTAAATCATGAACAGCTCGGCGGCGAATGCGGCAAGTAGGACCGCGAGCGCTAATAGGTTCAGCCTCTCCCGCGTGAGAATTCCCGCGGCTTTCATGCGTGCGATCAGGAGACTCGATCCCAGCGAGAAAAGCGCGAAGGCGGCAGTCCCATGTCCCGTCAGAAAACTCGCCGCGCCTGCTTCCATGAACAGCGAAGCCACGAGCACGGAGGAGAATGAGTCCGCGAAAGGCCTTCGCCTAAGTAGCGGCTCCCGAGGACCGACGGAGCGCGTGAGGACTCCCGCGGCCTTTGTGCGCGCGATCAGGATCGCCGATCCCACGGCGACGAGCGCGGAACAGGTTAGCCCGTGTCCGACGAGGAAACTCACCGCCCCCGCCTGCAGGAACAGCGAGGCCAAAAGCGCGGCGAAGAACGAATCGGCGAGCTTCTTTTGCGCCAGCATATCCTCCCGGGGACTGCTAAGGTGATGACACCGCGGGTGGGGAAAAGGTTCCCGGGTTCAGGATTCCTTGAACGACCACAGCCCGAACTTGTCTGGAAATCCCTTCATGTCAAGATCATGATTCTCGACTCAGTCCAGGGTTCTGAACCGGGCGATATCTTCCGTGGCACGATCGTTCAGCCGGATCTCGGGGCGCCCTCTATCGCGCCGACAACTCAAGCGGGAACTTCACGGGTCTGCGTGATGTTACCGGTTTTCACTTCGCGTGAATTAAAGGTGAAGCGCGCTTTCCCCGGAATGGAGTCTGTGGCTTCAAATAACTGGCTTGTCAGCGCCAGACGAACATACCCTCTTGGCGTTGACATCGTGCGCACTCGGCTCCACTGGGTGGCCCAGCAGGCGAGCGAGATCCAACTCCCAGATGTGGATGAGCTGGTCGCATTCGTCCTCTGGCGTCCCGGGATCAGAACCGACCGTAGCGAGAAGCGGGAGGCTGGGATGGAATGCAAGGCCGGGAAAAATAATGCCACTCGACGGCTCCGCCATGATCGCCAAAGTCTCGCCGCTTTGAGTGTTCCACAGTCGAATCGCACTGTGGCTGCCCTTGGCGGCAAGAAGGGTGCCGTCGAAAAGGAAATCGGCCGAGTTTATGAATTCGGTATGCCCCTCCAGCGTTCGGAGGAGCTTTCCGCCGGCCGGGTCCCACAGCTTGATTGTCTCGTCGTAGCTCGCGCTGGCCAGCGTGGTACCGCGAAAGTCAAAGGCGACGCTTGAGACCGTTCCTTGGTGGCCCCGCAGGGTGAAGAGCAGCTTACCGCTCGCTGGATCCCACAACTTCACGGTTCCGTCGTCGCTCGCAGAGGCTAGGCGGCGACTCGTTGTATCGAAGGAGACAGCCTTGACCCAATTGTCGTGCCCCGCCAGGGTATGAAGAAGGCATCCGGAAGTCGGCTCCCACAACTTGATCGTGTTGTCCAGACCGCCGCCGGCCAGTGTGCGGCCGATTGGATCGAAGGCGACGCTGTTGACTGTGTCGGCATCATCGATTGTGCGGATCAGATTTCCACCGCCCGCCTCCCAGATCTTGATCGTTCGGTCGTGCCCCCCGCTGGCCAGAAGGCGGCCCGCTCGATCGAAAGCCGCGGAGTATACATCACTCGTGTGTCCTTCGAGTACTCGCAGGCATTCACCCGTTTGGGCGTCCCATAGCCGGATCGTCGTATCATCCGAAGGCGATGCGAGCATCCGTCCGTCAGGCGACCACGCGATGCGTCCTATAGTTTTTGTGTGCCCCCGCAAGGTCCGCACAAGCTTTACGCCCGGCGGCGCCGTCGCGGCGATCTCCTCGTCGGCCTTTGTGAATTCGCTCATCCCCGCCTCATGTCATAATAAACCTGTGGACGACACCACTTTCCATCTCAGCCAGCCCCCCGAGCTCTTCGCGCGCATCGACCAGGAAGCCGAGGACGATATGCTCGGCGAAGTCTTGCTTACCACCACCGTCGACAAACTGATCAATTGGGGCCGCAAGAATTCAATTTGGCCCATGAGCTTCGGCTTGGCGTGCTGCGCCATTGAGATGATGTCCATGATCGCCTCGCGCTTCGACATCTCGCGATTCGGCGCGGAGGTCATGCGCGGATCGCCGCGGCAGAGCGATCTGATGATCATCGCCGGCCGCGTATCGAATAAAATGGCGCCGGTGATTCGCCGCCTCTACGAACAAATGCCGGAGCCGAAATGGGTGATCTCCATGGGCGCGTGCGCTACGTCCACGGGAGTGTTTTCGAACTACGCGCTGGTGCCTGTGAACCAGGTGATTCCCATCGACGTTTACGTTCCCGGCTGCCCGCCGCGGCCGGAACAGTTGATCTACGCCATCACGCTCCTGCAAAAGAAGATCGAACAGGACAAGCACGTTGTGGCCAAAGTCCTGAACCTGGCATAAGCCCGGAAACCCGCCGGCACAACGGAGCCTGCCAGGCTAGCCCTGTGCGGGTACTTCGCCGTTAAAGTTTGCCCTCGCGCCCGCCGATCACGTTTAAAGGGATCAGGCGTGAGGGAGAATGTTCGGCGTCACACGAATATTTAAAATTGGCATGCGTGTCGCTGAATGGGCGACGCCTCACGTCCAGAAATGGCATCGCGAGCGGAACTTGAACCGTAATGAGGCGCAAAGGCACCTCGAAGCCCGCAACTGGAGTGAAGCCGAAAAGCATTTCCACGTGGCTTTAGCGGAGAGGCAGCACTCCACCGTCGATCGTCTTGAACTTCTGCTGGGGCTGGCGGAGGCGGAGCGCCGGCAAGGCAAACTTGCAGAAGCGGAGCGCAATGTTTGCGACTCAGTCAAGATCGCCGTCCGCGAGGAAAACGAAACCATGCATTCGCTGGCGCTGGAAGCGCTGGCAAACGTGCAGCTCGATCAGCAGCGCTATGAGGACGCGGAAAAGAGCGCCCGGGAGGTGATTCGGCTGGAAACCACGCGCGCAAAGCCGGATCATGCGCGGCTGGCCTCGTGCTCGCGCAAGCTGGCCTCGGCGCTGGAGAAAAGCGACCGTCCCGCGGAAGCCATCGGTGCGTTGAAGAGCGCCGTAAGCCATGCTGAGAAAGCCTTTGGAGGCGAACACGCCGACACCGCGGTCCACTTGCAGGAGCTGGGAATTCTGCACCGCCGTCACGGCCATCATGCTGCCGCCCAGGCCTGCTTTCGACGCGCAATCATGATTCACCGGAAGGTACAGGCCGATTCGCAGGAGGCCACCGAGACGCTCTACCATCTGGCGGGGTCGCTGGAGGAATCGGGCGACCTGCACGGCGCGGAGGCGGAATTCGAAAAGATGCTGGCATTGCGGGAGCGGCAGATCGGCGCAAACCCCACGGAGACCGCCGTCGCGCAGGTGCGTCTGGCCGCGTTACATTTGCGCACCGGGCGCCTCTCATCGGCGCGGGAGCTGCTGACGCGTGCGCTGCCCACTCTGGAACGGAAGGGCGGCCCCATGCTGGCGCAGGCTCTGGAAACTCTGGCCAGCGCCGAAGAACGCATGGGACGCGGCGACCAGGCCCGGCAATATCGCGAGAAAGCCATGGTTGAGGCGGCGCTGCATGCGGCGGAAGCCGGCAAGTGAGCCCCTTCTCCTGTACCCAGGCCGGCATGTATCGGCGCGGCATGCATTGGATACGATAGAAGCAACGCATGAACGACGCGTCGCCCGCGATTGAAATTCACAATCTCCGCAAAGTCTACGGCAGCAAGGCGGCTGTCGACGGCTTGACGCTCAGCGTTCCGCGCGGATGCTTTTTCGGATTCCTGGGGCCGAACGGCGCAGGGAAAACCACCACCATCAAGATGCTGATGGGCTTGGCTCCGCCCACCGCCGGCACCATCGCTCTGATGGGTCTGCCGATGCCCGAGCACGCGCTCGAAATCAAGCAGCAGATCGGGCTGGTGCCGGACGAATCGCTGCTCTTCGATCATCTCACCGGCGGCGAGTTTATCGAGTTCGTCGGCCGGATCTACGCGCTGGATCGCCGCGTGGCGAGGGAGCGTGCAGGCGAGCTGCTGGAACTATTTGAGCTGGACGGCGCGCGCAATAAGCTGATCTCGGAATATTCCAAAGGCATGCGCAAGCGCGTGGCCATGGCGGCGGCGCTGATCCATCGCCCCAAGTTGTTCCTGATGGACGAACCCTTCGAAGGGGTCGATGCCGTGGGTGCGCGGCTTATGAAGGATATTCTTCTCGATCAGGTTCGCCACGGGGCCACGATCTTTCTCACATCGCACGTCCTGGAGGTTGTCGAGCGGCTGTGCGATCGTGTCGCCATCATTCGCGACGGCACGATCGTGCTGAACGGTTCCATGGAGGAGCTGCGCGGCGACGCGGCGACGCTCGAAGACGCATTCGTACGGGCCGTTGGCGCCGGCCGGCACTTCGAGGCCCTGGAGTGGCTGGCGTAGGGCGTTCAAGATGAAGCAGGCCCGCGCAATCCTGTGGGCGCAGTGGCGCACACTCCGCAATTTCTACCCGCGAACCGGCATCGCCTGGGCCTCTCTCATCGGCTTTCTGTGGTATGGAGCATGGCTGGTGGCCGCGACAACGGTGGCTCGGCTGCTCTCCGGGCCAAACAGTCTGGATCTCGTGCGCAGCGCTTTACCTGGCGGATTGCTGCTCGTTTTTCTGTATTGGCAGGTGGTCCCGTTGTTGATGGCTGCCACCGGCGCATCCCTCGAGATGCGCAAGCTGAAGGCCTACCCGATTCCGGTGCGGCAACTGTTCGCCATCGAGGTGCTGCTGAGGATCACCGCCTCGATTGAAATGGTGATGGTCCTGCTGGGCGTCATGGCCGGCATTTTCTTCAATCCGCATCTTCCTGCCTTGGGCGCGCTGGCGGTTCTTCCGTATATGGTTTTCAACCTGTTGCTCGCCGTAGGCATCCGAGACCTGGTGGTGCGGCTTCTGGCGCGCAAGCGGATTCGCGAGTTTGCGTTTCTGACGCTGGTGATGGGCGCGGCGACGCTTCAATTCCTGGTGGCGCGCGACGCGTTAGGCGGAGGACTGCGCGTGGTCGCGGGAGGCGACGTGCTCAAAGTCTGGCCCTGGACCGCTGCCGCCAACCTGGCGCAGGGCAGGGAAGTGGCCATCTCACTCGCCTACCTTCTTGCCTGGTGCGTGATCGGTTCTGCTTTCGGCTTGTGGCAGTTTTCAAGAACGCTTTCGTTCGATCAGGATGAGGCCGGCGCAAGCCGAGCCCCGGATCGCGGGCGCGTCCCGCTGATTGAACGCTTTTATCGCATCCCCTCCTTTTTGTGGCGCGATCCCATCGGAGCGTTGGTTGAAAAAGAGCTTCGTTTCCTGGCCCGCTCGCCCCGCTTCCGCCTGGTGTTCCTGATGGGTTTCACGTTTGGATGGGTGATCTGGCTGCCCGCGACGTTTGGCCGCACCGGCTCGACGCACTCTTTCCTGGGCAATAATTACCTCACCGTGGTGAGCGTCTACTCGCTGCTGCTGTTGAGCGAGGTCTGCTTCTGGAATTCCTTCGGCTTCGACCGCTCCGCCGCGCAACTCTACTACCTTGCGCCGGTGCCTTTTTCCAGCGTCCTGATCGGCAAAAACCTTAGCGCCCTGATGTTCATCGCGCTGGAGATTCTGGCGGTGACAGCAGTGTGCGCGATCCTGGGAATGCCTCTGAATCCTTTGAAGCTGTTCGAGGCGTTTTCGGTCGCCGGGGTGGTCAGCATCTTTCTTTTGGGCGCGGGCAATCTAATGTCGGTGCGGCAGGCTCGCGGAGTCAATCCGGATTCCTCGTTCCGTTCGGGCGCAGCCGGGCGCGTGCAGGCTGTTTTGCTGGTGGTTTACCCGATCGCGTTCGTGCCCGCTGGACTTGCATATCTGGCGCGCTACGCGCTGGCGAGCGAAGTGGCATTCTTCGTGGTGCTGGCGCTCGATGCAATTGTGGGCGCTATCGTCTACAAGATTGCGCTTGAGTCGGCGGTCGAATCCGCCGCGCACTCGAAAGAACGGCTGCTGGCCGCGTTAGCGGCCGGCGACGGACCAATTTCCGGCTGACGCGGCTTCCAAAGCGAGCAGCGCTTCCTTGACCGGAAGTCCGCCCCCGAAGCCGCCCAGCTTGCCTCCGGCGGCAATCACGCGATGACACGGAATCACGATCGGAATCTGGTTGGCGCCGTTGGCGGATCCCACCGCGCGTGAAGCTTTGGGCTTGCCGATCCGCCGCGCCAGCTCGCCGTAGGATATAGTCTGGCCGAAAGGAATCTTCTGCAATTCACGCCAAACCGCAAGCTGGAATTGAGTTCCCTCTGGCGCCAAGGGCAAGTCGAACTCGGATCGGCGTCCCGCAAAATATTGGCGTAATTGCGCCGCAGCTTCGGCCGCCGCGCCGCTATCCGATTCGATCCAGCCCTGCTCAGGCTTCGCCGTTTTCCCCTGATTTGGAAATTGAATGCTGCGAAGACCCTCCTGATCGCCTGCGATCAGTAACGGTCCGATGGGGCTATCGAGGACGCAATAGTTCATCGTTCAAAGCTCCAGTTTGCCACGATAGAGCATGTCCTTCAGGAGAAACTTCGCCTTGAACTCCAGCGGTCCGATCTTGGTGCTGAACGTGATCTCCTTGTTGGCCGGCTTGATGGGGTCGAGCCGCGGAAAGTAATACATCTCGCCTCCGCTAATGGCCTGAATGTGATCGAGGTAGATAGGCGCGTCGCCTTTGCGATCGAGCTTGGTGTAAGTTCGCAGCATATCACCGCGTTCCGCTTGGGCTGTGACATCGTCACCTTCGGACGGTTTGGCCGCGTCGGGAAAGTCGCCGGTCATCGACAGAATGTAGAACTTCGAAGCCTCATCGGGAGTTCCTTTATTGGCGGCGCAAACTGGCTTCGCCGAAGCCCACCGAACCACCGCGTGAAACGTTCCCGGGCTGGCCGTCGCTGCGCCGCCGCTGTACTTCACCTGGTCAGCGGGCGAGTAATAACCGCTTCGCGAAAATCCTGCAGTTCCGCCCGGACCGCCGTTAAACTTGACCTCCGCCTTCTGCGCCCAGGGAGAGTCGTTCGTGATTCGCTGGATTTCGGCGGGAGTCCAATCTTCTGGAAACTTCTCGTCCCAGAACTCCTTGGCCGCCGCAGCTCCCAGCGCCGCGACCGCGCTGGGGAGTCCCATGGCCGCCAGCATCGCGCTACGCCGTGTGACCGTGTTCATACCTACATCTTACGCCGGATTCCGTTAAGATAAAGGGTCCGCTTCCATCGAATCCATGGCCCTGTTTTTTCTACTTGCGGTGTTCCTCTTCGTGATCCTGCTGATCGCCTTCTTTGTGTTCCCGCCCACGCGCTGGGTCAAGGCGATGTCGGGCGAAAAAAGGTCCAGCGATAAAAAGAAGACAGACAAAAGATGACTAGATTTGTTCGATACCGCGCCGGCGCCCACACAGCCTACGGCATTCTTGAAGACGGCGTTGTGACCGAGGTGGAAGGCACCCTTTTTGAGCACAAGCTTACAAGCGTTCGGCGCAAACTGAGCGAGGTTACGCTTCTCTATCCCGGGACGCCAGGGAAGATTCTGGCGGTAGGCCGGAATTACACCAGCCATTTTGGAACGCGTCCTCAGCCGACGCATCCCGAGATCTTCTACAAACCCATCTCCTGCCTCCAGCATCCGGACGGTCCCGTCGTGATTCCGCCGGATTCGACCGATCTACACCACGAAGCGGAGTTGGTCCTGGTGATCGGCAAACGCGTGCGCCACGCGTCCAGAGCCGAGGCGGAAGCGGCTATCTTCGGTGTCACCTGCGGCAACGACATTAGCGACCGGGCGTGGCAGGGCTGGCAGGGCAGTCCCGCCAAGGATCTGCAATGGTGGCGCGCCAAGGGCTGCGACACTTTCGGACCCTTGGGGCCCGTCGTCGTCACCGGCGCCGATTATGGCAACCTGCGCGTGCAATGCCGCCTGAATGGAGAGGTAGTGCAGGACCAGAGCACCGCCGACCTGATTTTCGATTGCGCCACCGTAGTCAGCTTCATCAGCCGCTACCTGACGCTGGAACAGGGCGACCTCATTTTTACCGGCACTCCCGGTGAGACCCGCCCCATGAAGCCCGGCGATGTTGTGGAAGTAGAGATCGAAAACATCGGAGTGCTGCGCAATCCGATGGTGGCGGAATCGTAGCTGTCTAGCCCGTCCGCAACCTCCGGTCGGGGGCCCTCAATTCCCGGAAGGAACTGCTCCGCTCGTGGCCGCGAACCAGGCCCCGTTTTGCGGGCTGTTACTTAGGAGCCTGCAAAGGGCCGGTCGCGGTCCTCAATTCCCGAAAGCAACGGCGCTGGTCGTGGCCGCGACCCAGGCTCCGTTTTGCGGGCTGTTACTTATGGAGCCCGCAAAGGGCCGGGCGCGGCCCTCAATTCCCGAAAGCGACGGCGCTGGTCGTGGCCGCGACCCAGGCTCCGTTTTGCGGGCTGTTACTTATGGAGCTCGCAAAGGGCCGGTCGCGGCCCTCAATTCCCGAAAGCAACGGCGCTGGTCGTGGCCGCGACCCAGGCTCCGTTTTACTTAGGGCCCGCAAAGGGCCGGTCGCGGTCCTCAATTCCCGAAAGCGACGGCGCTGGTCGTGGCCGCGACCCAGGCTCCGTTTTGCGGGCTGTTACTTAGGAGACGGCCGCGCTCAAACGAGGTCGTTATTTTTCCGCCGCCAGCAATCCCCGCTGCGCCATCGCCTTCTTCAAAATCGCAGCCGCGGGAGGAAATTCCTTCTTGGCGTTGGCGAAAAACACGCCTTCGGCCACCATCAGGGGAGTCCATCCCAGCTTGGTCTTCGCATCCAACTGCGCGCCGTGATCCACCAGGTACTGCACAATCGACGGCTGTCCTGAAACTACGGCGCCGATCAGCGCCGTGCTCCCGCTCCAACGCGGATCGCCGACGCCCTTGTCGAGCAGGTCGTCGATGTTCAGCGGATAATACATCAGCGTGTAGCTCACATCGCCGGTCATCGGATAGTCGCCGAAATCGGCACGCGCATTGATATCGTTGCCGGCCTCCAGGGCCAGCTTCACGGCTTCCAGTCTTTCCGGCTCCGTGACTCCGGTGAACGGGCCGGGGCTTTCGCCTTCCCAATAGTCGAGCCCGCAAGCCACCATCAGCGGCGTGACCCCAGCCTTGGTGGTGATCTTGGGATCGGCGCCCGCGTCCAACAATGCGCGCATTAACGGCGCATCGCCATTCTTCGCCGCCACGTAGAACGGAGTCGCGCCGACGTAGCTCAAGTAGTGCCGGCCGAGGTCGATACTGGGAGGGTTCTTGGCCGTGCCGCCCTCTTTTCCGAACCTCGATTCCTTCCAATCGACTCGGATATTGGGATTCGCGCCATGCTTCAGCAGCGACTTCGCCAGATCCAGGCTGCTCAAGTTGCCTTCCGGCACCGGAGTCCCCTTGGCAGTGTTGCCCACGCCTGCCGCGCCGTCCGCGCCAGGCTTTCGCATCCATGCCAGACTTAGCAGCGCCGACCCGCGCGGATCGGCCGCGTTCGGCTCCGCGCCGCGATCGAGCAGCACGCCCCCCATTTCGAAATAAGCATTGACGATCGCCATGCTGAGCGCGCTGGTGCCGTCCGGCGCGGCCTCGTTCACGTTGGCTCCGTGATCGAGCAGCACTTTGGCGGCATCGATATGGTCGTTGCGCACCGCGAACAGGAGCGGGGTGAACCCGCCCTTGGATTTGGCCTTCACATCGGCTTTGAATTCGATCAGCATCGCCTCCGCCGCGGCGTTGCCTTCAGAGGCTGCCCACATCAGCGCGGTCTGTCCCTTGTAGACTTCGGCGACATTCGGATTCGCGCCATGGACCAGCAGCACCTTCACCGCATCGGCTTTGCCGGTAAGCGCCGCCGTCATCAGCGCAGTCTGTCCTTCTTCCGAAGTGCTGTTCGGGTCGGCGCCGGCTTTGAGCAAATGCTCGATCATCGCGGCGTCGCCGTTGGTGCAGGCGAGCGAAAGCGGTGTTATGTTGTAGCGCGTCGCGGCTTTTACATTCGCGCCGGCAGCCAGCAGCAGATCGGCGATCTCCAGATTGTCCCGCTGCGCCGCCCAGTGCAGCGCGGTCGAGCCGTCCGCGTCGGCTGCATTGACATCGGAGCGCTGCGCGAGAAGAGCGCGCACCTGCGCGGCGTCCGAGCTCTTGACCGCGTCGATCAAGCGCGAATCGGCAAGGCAAGCGGTCGCCGACATCGTCCACAATATCGCCAGCAGCAGAGGTTTCATGGCGCCTCCTGTGCCGACCAGTATATTACAAGCGAACAAGATACCCAGCGCGGCTCACCCGGCTGAGGAGTAAATTTGTAGCTTGCGCCCTGGCCTACGTCTTTCCTCGACCCTGTAAGATTTTCATGTAGGTTTTCGTCGAGCCTCGGTTCTCCCAAGCCCCCTTTATGAAATCCCGGAGATTGGGCATATCCTTCTCGACGGTCGTCGCCCAAGGATTCGGGCTGTACTCGAAGACGCGGAGCATGTTGTCAACGTCGAAGAGTGGGCCGGTTCCCTCGGCCTTCATCAGTACGACAGGCTTGTCGTGCGCCACCCTCACGCCCAATTCGAACATAACGTTTGGATTGTGTTCGGTGAGATCGGCGATGACAAGATCGGCCTCGATCAGATCACTTATTATCGTCGATTGAATCACGTCGCTTCCCTGCCGGTTCGCGGTTTTAACCTTGAAGTCCTTGGCCGCCGGCGTGATGATGCTGCGCAGGACTTCCGCGAAGAAGCCCCTCGGGTGCTTCGGATCACGCTCCAAGAATGGGAGAATGACGAATGCTGTTAGGTTGGAATTGGATGAGCCCTCCGAAAGCGTTACGGTGTCGGGAGCGCTGGCGGCCGTTTCTCCCTCAGCCCCCTTTGCCGGTCGTGATCGTTGGGACGCCCGACTCAATTCCAAGGTACTGGCAGTTTTCCCGAAAGATTCGCGCGAATTCTTCGTGCGTCTCCGGGTCAAGCCCAAACTCTTTTGTCAGCGTGTTGCCGAGGTACGTCATGTCAGGCAGATTGCTGCCTTTGTAGTATTCGAGAACCTTCTTGAAAATGTCGATTCTCAGGAAGGACTGCGTCTTCGCGGCCAGCTCGGCTTCGGGATTGGGCGCGTAAACGATGTCGCGGCCCGGTTCCTCGATGCTGATCTTGGGCGTGTCGCGGCTACCGCTCGTCAGTCCGTAATCGCGGGAGGCGGCCGTTAGGTAAAACCAGGCGTTCCCGCCCTTTGAAGCGCCGACAGCCTTGCGAACTTCTTCGTTCTCCCACGGATTCCCGCCATTGTGTTCCTTGATGGCGAGGGGAATCTGCAAAGCCTTCTCCAGAGTGACGCGTGGAAATGGCCATTTGACCTTCTTAAGCGGCTTGCCGTCAGCGGCAGCTTTTTTCTTTATCGCCATGCCTGCCTCCTAAAAAGCGCGGGGCTACTCAAATGTTTGAAACTGGGCCGCTCAATTTTTAACAAAAGAGCGGTGGGTTTCTCCCGAGTGCGGCCCTCCACACTGACGAGGTTGAGACGTGGTGCGCAAACCGCAAAGGTGGTGCACAGGAGCTTCACACGCAAACGGCTCGCCTCTTTCAAACCGACCACGACCGAGACATCATTAGCCCGTGCCGAGCCGGGTAGAGTTGTTTCCCAACCGCTCCCGACGAGCCGCTTCGAAGCCTCAAATGAAGAGGTCGATTGGTACGTGAAAGAACTCCGCTAGCCGCTTTGCCTGCGCTTTGCTGATAGACCGCCGGCCGCTCAGTACTTCCGTCGCGGCTCCTTTGTTGCCCAGGACGGGCCAGATGTCTTTGTGTTTCAATCCGCGTTCTTCCATCAGCGCGGTCAGCGATTGGTTGGGCGAGACGCTGGGCAGCGGGTGGTGCTTTTCTTCGTAGTCCTCGATGAGCAGCGTAAGCACCTCTGCAAGGGCCTCCTCTTCCGGCGAAAGATCTTCGCGCTCATCCAGCCTCAGCAACACGTCCGTAAGCCGGGCGTGCTCGGCCTCAGAATGAATGGGCCGAGGCAGAGATTTCGCTAAAAGTTTCGCGTAAACCGAATCCTTGATCTCGATTGTGGTACTCATCGTTTCCAGTCTCCCTTGCTGTACTCGCTATGGGTGAGGATGCACAGAATGAACAGGCGCTTGGTTTTGTAATTGACCCTGGCAATCAGTCTGTAGTCGTTGCCATGGATATTGAACACGGTCCGTCTGCCCACGATGTCCGCATGCCCGAAGTCGTTCCTTACATCCGCCAGAGAACTCCAGGCTGCCCTCCTGCTGATTCGATACCAGTTGAGCAGGGGAACCAACGCATCCGGGTGCTTCTCCGAGAACCTGAGAATGGCTGGCTTGCTGATCACCCGCACGAAATGAGTTTACAAAACGTAAACCTTGGCGTCAAGGGCTCTTGGCGAAGGTCATTAAGTTAAATTACTTATCGGCGACTCCCCACGAACAAACGAGATATGATTGGTCCGTGCTGACTCGGGGACACCTCGGGATCGTAACTCTTGTAGCGCTGAGCGCAAGCGCATTCGCGCAGCCTCCGGCTCCCGCCGCGGTGCTTACGCAATACTGCCTGACCTGCCACAACGCGAGTCTCAAGACAGGCGGCCTGACGCTGGACCCGGGCGATCTGGCGCACGTCAGTGCCAAGCCGGAGCAGTGGGAAAAGGTGGTCGCGAAGTTGCGCACCAACGCCATGCCGCCCGCGGGCATGCCGCGCCCGGATCAGGCGACGTATAATTCGGCCGCCACCTATCTCGAAACCGAGCTCGACCGCGCGGCCGCGGCCAAGCCGAATCCCGGCAAGCTCCCGCTGCTCCATCGCCTCAGCCGCACCGAGTACGAGAACGCCATCCGCGATCTTCTCGCGCTGGACGCCCTCCCGAAGGAGATGGATTACTCGCTCCTGCTGCCGGCCGATAATTCCAGCAGCGGCTTCGACAACATCGCGGATCTGCTATTCGTTTCGCCCGCCATCATGGAGCGCTATCTGGATGCCGCGCGCAAGATCAGCCGCTTAGCCGTTGGCGATCCCAGCCTCCCTGTGATGGTGAATTCATACCGTCTTTCACCGGAGCAGACCCAGGACACGCGCGTGGACGCGCTGCCGTTCGGCACTCGCGGCGGACTGGGCGTGCGAACCTATTTCCCTCTCGATGCCGACTACACGATCAAGTTTGAACTCGCCGCCGCCGCGCGCGACCCGCAGCAGATCGAAGTCAGTGTTGATGGGGTGCGGATGCAGTTGGTCACAGTCGGCGATGGCGCCGGAGGCCGTGGCGGCCGCGGCGGCAGAGGACGCGGCGCAACGGGAGAAGACAAGCCGCTCGAAGTGAGCATTCCCGTCAAAGCTGGCTCCCGGCTGATCGGCGTCGCGTTTGTGGAACGCGACGAAGTGCGCGATGAGGCCACCGTGCGTCCCCGTATGCGAGGTCGAGGATCCCAGCCGGCCCTGTTGACGGTGACCATCGCCGGTCCTTACGATGCCAAGGGCCCCGGCGAAACAGCGGCTCGGCGGCGCATCTTTGTGTGCCGGCCAGCCACGGTTTCCGAGGAGACGCCCTGCGCGCGAAAGATACTTTCGACGCTCGCACGCCGAGCCTACCGGCGTCCCGTGACCGACGCCGATATCGAGGATCTGATGCCCTTCTACAACGAAGGCCGAAGCAGCGCCGGTTTCGACATGGGCATCCAGAAAGCAGTCGAGCGTCTGCTGGTCAGCCCGCAATTCCTGTTCCGCATTGAGCACCAACCGGCTGCCGTGACCACAGGCACGGCCTATCGCATCAGCGATATCGAGCTCGCCTCAAGGCTCTCTTTCTTCCTGTGGAGCAGCATCCCGGATGATGAGCTGTTGGACGCAGCCGCCGCGGGAAAGCTCAAGGACCCCGCTGTATTGGAGCGCGAGACACGTCGCATGCTGGCCGACCCGCGCTCGGAATCGCTGGTGACGAACTTCGCCGCGCAGTGGCTGTTTCTGCGCGACGTGGAGTTGAAGCAGCCCGACGTGCTCCTGTTCCCGGATTTCGACGACGGCCTGCGCTACGGCTTTGAGCGTGAGACTGAGCTGTTCCTGGACAGCATCGTGCGCGAGAATCGCAGCGTGCTGGATCTGCTGACGGCGAATTACACCTTTATCAATGACCGGCTTGCGAAGCAGTACGGCATCCCCAATATCGAAGGCAGCTATTTCCGTCGGTACACGTTCCCGGACGGCAATCCACGCGGAGGACTCCTGGGCCAGGGAAGCATCCTGACGCTGACTTCTTATTCCACCCGCACCTCGCCGGTGGTGCGCGGCAAATGGGTTCTGGAGAATCTTCTCAACGCCGCGCCGCCGCCTCCTCCGCCCAATATTCCCGCGCTGAAAACCGAAGGCGGGCAGGCCGGCGAAACGCTGTCCATGCGCGAAGCCATGACGCAGCATCGGGCCAATCCCAGTTGTGCCACCTGCCACGCCCGCATGGACCCCATCGGATTCGCGATGGAAAATTTCGACGCCGTGGGACGCTGGCGCGACAACGATAATGGCAAGGCCATCGATACCTCAGGCGTGTTCACCGACGGCACGAAGTTTGATGGAATCGCCGGTCTCAAGAAGGCGCTGCTTGCGCACCCCGAGCAGTTCGTCCACACCGTGGCCGGGAAGCTTATGATGTACGGTGTGGGGCGTAATCTACAGTACTTCGATGAACCGTCAATACGCGCGGTGGTGCAGGAAGCCGCTCGCGACAACTACACCTTCCAGTCGCTCATCTTGGGCATCGTGAAGAGCACTCCTTTTAAAATGAGGCAGTCCCAATGACGTTTATCACTAAGCGAGCGTTGCCGCGCCGGACCTTTCTTCGAGGCATGGGAGCGGCCGTGGCCCTCCCGATGCTGGACGCCATGTCCCCGGCTCTTTCCGCTGCCACGGCTGCGCCGCCGCGGCTCGGTTTCGTCTACGTTTCGAACGGAGTCATTCAGGACCAGTGGAACCCGGCCACAACCGGGGCGAGTTACGAGTTCACTCCCATCTTGAAGCCTTTGGAACCGCTCCGCGAGCACCTCAACATCCTGAGCGGCTTGGCGCATCTGCAGGCTGACACCTTTGGCGACGGCACAGGCGATCATCCCCGTGCGTCCGCCGTCTGGTTGAGCGGTGTGCATGCCTGGGATCGCACTCGGCCCGGAGTGGAAGTGCGCCTGGCGATTACAGCCGACCAGATCGCGGCGCGTGAAATCGGCAAGGACACGCGCCTGGCTTCGCTCGAGATGAACGTCGACAATCCCACCCAGGGAGCGTGCGATTCCGGCGATTGCTTCTATGTCAACACGGTCTCGTGGCGAAATGAGACGACACCCAATGTGGCAGAGTCGCACCCTCGCGTGGTCTTCGAACGTTTGTTCGGTGACGGCGGCAGCGCGGCGCAGAGGCTCGCGCTGGCCAAGAGTACCGGCAGCATTCTCGATTCCGTGACCCGGGAAGTGAACCGCCTGGCGGGGACCTTGGGCGCGGGCGACCGCAGCAAACTCGCCGAGTATATGGATTCGGTTCGCGAGATCGAGCAGCGCATCCAGAACACCGAAACCCACGGCGCGCAATCCGTCGAACTGCCCGAGCGTCCCACCGATATTCCGGATACCTTTGAAGCGCACACCAAGCTAATGCTCGATTTGCAGGTGCTCGCCTATCGCGCCGATGCGACGCGGGTCTTTAGCATGGTGATGGCCCGGGAGCTGAGCCCGCGCACGTATCCCTTCATCGGCGTCCCGGAGCAGCATCACGCCGTCTCGCATCACCGCAATGATCCGGATCAGATCGCCAGGAAAGCCAAGATCGACAATTATCACGTGCAATTGCTTGCGTATTTTCTACAGAAGCTGCGTGACACGCCGGACGGTGACGGCTCACTGCTGGATCATAGCCTGATCATGTACGGCGGTGGAATGGGCGATGGCAATCTGCACCGGCACAAGGATTTGCCGTGCGTTCTAGCCGGGAAGCTGGGCGGCAAATTTACCACCGGAAAGCATCTTAACTACGCTGAAAACACGCCCATGGCGAATTTGCTGGTCACGATCCTGGACAAAGCCGGCGTGCCCGTCGAGAAAATTGGAGACAGCACGGGACCGCTGCGGCCGGACTACCTTTCGGTGGGGTGAGGCGGCTTGCGCGCGCGACGCCTTCGGCTGCCCGAATCGTACTAATCCTGTTCACCCAGCGTTTGGGCATACGTTTTGCCGTACGGGTAGAAGAGGTCCTTGCGGCCTTGCTGCCACGCCGCTTTGAGTTCGGCCGTTGTGATATCCCAGTCCGGCCGGCACTTCTTGGTAACCGCACGGAGGTCCTGCCGGAGATCTTCTAAAGTGGGCCGCCCGAAGAACCAATAGCCGTTGTAGATCTTAAAAACCAGCAGTCCGGGTTCGAGAACAATGACATGCGGGATCATCGGATTGTGGAGCGGGTCGGTGTACTCGGCGATGTCCAGATCTTTCTGAACCACGCGCCCGGCGTCCGAGAGAAATGGCCAGTGGGCGCCCACCCCGCTGCGATATTCATTGGTCTCGGTGATGTTGTCGGTGCTGATCGTGACAAGCCTGCAATAGGCAACCTCAAGCTCGCGATAAAGTTGCACCAAGCCTTCCGCCTGGCGGCGGTCCTTGGGGCAGAAACCTCCCCGGCTGAGGACCAAAACCATCGGATGCTGGCCCTGCAGTTCGGAGAGCTTCCGGCGCTTCGTGGTGTGATCGGTAAGCTCGTAGTCGGGAAAGATAACCCCTGGAACAATATCGGATCGCATATGGTTCTCCTCCAAGCCTAACCCACCGCGGTTACCATGCGGGCAAACCCGAACGAATGCGCGTCGACATTGAGGATGCTCTCCAGAGCACGGCCGGCCCCTTCTCCAATGCCGCAACTCGCGGCTTTAATACGAAAGTAGCCGATCCGCTTCCGCGAGGATGTTTTCCACCTGCGGCAGGATCTCGGCTTCAAGCTGCGGATGATACGCGACCCAGGTGTCTTTCGCAGCCACTCGTCCCACCGGCGCATCCAGCGACGAAAATAATTCGCTGCCAATACGCGCGGCGAGCTCCGATCCGTAGCCCCACGACAGGCAATCTTCGTGAACGATCATCACCCGGCTGGTCTTTTCGACTGAGGCGGCAATCGCCTCCCAATCGTACGGCGAAAGCGATCTCAAATCGATCACCTCAACCGTCCGATCCGGATACTTTTGCTCCATCTGCACCGCCGCTTGCAGCGACTTCTGCACCAGCGCGCCATAGGTCACAATCGTCAGCGCCGAGCCTTGCTTAACCGTCTTGGCGCGGCCGAACGGAATCATGTACTCCGGCCCAGGATGCGGCGAACGGTTATAGGCTTCGCGGTACAACTTTTTATGCTCCAGAAAAAGGACCGGATCGTCGCAGCGGATCGCCGTCCGCAGCAGGCCGCAAGCATCCAGCGAATTCGAAGGAAAAATCACCCGCAAACCCGGAATGTGCGTGAAGATGGATTCGCCGCACTGGCTGTGATACACCGCGCCGCCGTTTAAATATCCGCCGATGGCGACGCGAATCACCACTGGCGCCGAAAACCCGTTATACGACCGCCATCGCAGCGTCGCCAGTTCATCGCGAAGCTGCATCATCGCCGGCCAGATGTAATCGAAAAACTGAATCTCGACCACCGGCTTCAGCCCGCGCGTGGCCATTCCGGTTGCCCTGCCCACAATGCAGGCTTCGGCGATAGGTGTATTGAATACCCGGGCGGACCCATAAGCGGTCTGCAAGCCTTGAGTGGCTTTGAACACGCCGCCTTTGCCGCCTTTGACCAACCCCAGATTCTGCTCCCGGCTGCAATCCGCGACGTCCTCGCCGAAAACCACGATCTTGGGATTGCGGCGCATCTCCTCGTTCTGGGTGAGATTGATTTCGTCCACCATCGTCCGTGGACTTCCATCGAAGTGCGGCTCCGTCTCGAACTCCCTCGACGTCGGGTCTACGCGGTCCGAATAGAGAAATCGCAGTGCCTCGCCAGAGGCCGGAGGAGCTGCCTTCAGCGCCTCCGCCGAAGCCTCCTGGATCTCCAGATCCACTTGATACATCAACAGCTCGATGCCATGAGTATCGAGAATGCCCTCGGCCTTGAGCCACTCCGGATAGCGCAACAGCGGATCGCGAGCAGCTTCCGCATCGCGCTCCGCCTGCGGCTTGTACAGTTTCTCATCGTCTGAAAGTGAGTGCGAATACGGCCGGGTACAAGTGGCGTGCACCAACGCTGGGCCTTGCCGGCGGCGGCAATGCTCCAAGGCTTGTGTTACGGTGCTGAAGGATTCAAGGAAGCTTGTACCATCGCATTCGAACACAGCTAAATCGGGAAAGCTCCCGACCAGCCGGGCGATATTGCCTCCCGCGGTTTGCTTCTCCACCGGCACGGAGATCGCGTAGCCGTTATCTTCCACCACGTACAGCAGAGGAAGGCGCTCCAGGCAAGCTACATTCAGCGATTCCCAAAACTCGCCTTCGCTGGTGGCGCCCTCGCCGGTGGTGACTAATGTGACCGCGTCCGAGTCGGAATCCAGCAGCAGCGTGGCATTGGCGCAACCCACAGCCTGCGTAAAATGCATGCCCGTGGGCGACGACCCCGTCACAATATGCAGCTTCGGCGAGCTCCAGTGCGAAGGCATCTGACGCCCCCCGGAAGCATGGTCGGCCTCCGATCCCACCGCTTGCAGGAACATCTCCAGAGGAGTGACACCCAGCGCCAGAGCCAGCGCCCGATCCCGATAATACGGGTAGAACCAGTCGTGCCCGGGCCGCATCGCCATGCCAACCGCTGTCTGAATCGCCTCATGCCCCGCGCCGCTGACTTGAAAATAGATGCGATTCTGCCGCTTCAGCACGATCTCCCGATCGTCGATGCGGCGAGCCAGATACATATTCCGGAGGGCCCGGATGAGATCGTCCCGCTCAAGTGGATAGGCTGTTCGAAGGTCGGTAAGAGTGCTTGCGGCCATGGAGCCCCTAGACAGTGTACCAGCGCATCGTTAAGCAGGCCAAGCGCCAATTTGCGGAGGCTGTTTATCCGGGGCGGGGCGTGACGGACAGCTACGCGAAGGCCGGCGCAGCTCACCGGCCTTCGCGTAGGAAAAGGGATACAAACCTATCAGGCGCTCACGGACGACGACTTGATCTGGCCCAGCAGCGACGCAACGTTGCCGCCCATCGAATCGAAGTCAGCGATCAACTGGCTCCAATCGAAGCCGCTGGGAGTTTTTTGGCTAGCTTTGCCGATGGCATCCATGCTGACCACCGTGTACAGCTCCCCGCCGGAAGCCTGGTTCGGATACTTGGCGACAGCGGCGTTGGTGATCAGCCCCGTCATTCCCCAGGTGTCGATGACCACGCCAGCCGCTGTGTATCCCACTCCCGCGACGCAGTGACCATTGTTCGGATCGGCTGCGCCCGCGACATCCCAGGTGAACCCCGAAGCCGAGGGCATCGGATTGATCCAGGCGTCCGGCAGTTCGATTCCAAAGTACAGATTCTCGAACAGCCAAAGAGCGGTGTGGACCTCTTCCAGATTCGTCGAATCGACGGTCATCCATCCGGCGATCTTATGCGCTCCCGTTGAAGTGGTGGTGTGCGGCGGCAGCGCCCCGTTGTTTTCCCAGTAATTGAGGGCGGTTTGTTCATCGCATCCCTGGTCCGTGGAGGGCTCGCCCGGAACATAACCGCCGATCGCGCTGTAGAGTCCGATGATCTCTTTCTTCGTATAGAGGAACGGTTTCGCTCCGGAATTTGCCGTCAACACGCCCACAACGTGGGCCATGCCGGCGATCACGCAATCCCCAAGCGTATCGTTGTCATACATCTCTTTCAGAGCCGTCGCCGCGGCCTTGGTATAGTCGCACGTAGCCGGAGGAGCAGGCATGCTGCGCGTCATGTAATTCTTGAGGGCGAATCGGGGGCAGCGGGCCACCGGTCGCTTTCGCCCCAGCTTGAAGGTCTTCCCCGAAGCGGGGTGATGAACGGTTTTGACAGCCATGATGGTTAATCTCCTTCTATCGCTTTGGTCGGCAACTTTTCGCTCAGTTGGGATCCTTCTGTCTCCCGACTCGCGATCAGTATATACCGAATAATCTACGAGTCTTGGTGATTATTTCGTGACGAACGTATCACCTGCGTCACTGCAATTCTTTCCGTACACGAAATTGAAATCGAGGGCGTCATATGTGTTGTAGCGCGTCCCACCCCAGGAGTTTCATGCATTTCAAAGCAGTCATCACTCTCTTGTCTATCTCTCTGTTAGCAGTCGAGTTACCGCTCGCAGCCCAGCGTCCGGCGCTAACCCGCGCCCCCGTTCTAACCCAAGCCATTGACGAAAGTAAGCTGCATACGCTTCGAGGCAACACCCGGCCTGAGGTTAACCCAGCCAACGATCGCGGCTTGGTCCCGGATAATCTTCCGATGGATCATCTCATGCTCCAGTTGCAGCGTTCCCCGGACCAGCAACGCGCCCTCGATCAATTCACGGAGGATCTGCACAATCCCAAATCGCCTTCTTATCATCAATGGCTGACCGCCGCCGAAATTGGAAAGCAATTCGGTCTGGCTCCGCAGGATCTTTCCACGATTTCAAGCTGGCTTCAATCGCACGGCTTCACCGTGAATTCCGTTTACAGCAACGGCCTGCTGATCGACTTCTCCGGCACCGCCGGGCAGATCCGCCAGACATTCCATACTGAGATTCACTCGCTGGATGTCAACGGGGTGCGGCACATTGCCAATATGACCGATCCTCAGATTCCCGAGGCTCTCGCCTCCGCCATTGCGGGCATCGTTTCGTTGCACGATTTCCGCCCGCGCGCCATGGTGTCAAAGCAGATCAAAAAGCGGACGGACTTCAGCTTCACCTCCGGCGGATACAACTATGAAGCGGTAACTCCCGGCGACCTGGCGACTATCTACAATCTGACTCCGTTATTCGCCGGGGGCAACACCGGGGCGGGGCAGACCATCGCCCTGATTGAAGACGCCGATCTATACAGCAATCAGGATTGGACCACTTTCCGCAACACCTTTGGACTGTCTCAATATACCGCCGGATCGTTGACCACTGTGCATCCTTCGGGATCGTCCGCCGCCAACAATTGCGCCGCGCCGGGACTGGCGGGCGGCGACGATGGCGAAGCTGCCCTGGATGTGGAATGGGCCAGCGCCGCCGCTCCCTCCGCGGCCATTCAGCTCGTCTCTTGCGCAGGCACCAAAACCACCTTCGGAGGAATGATCGCGATTCAGAATCTGATCGATTCGGCGAACCCTCCCCGCATCCTGAGCCTCAGCTATGGCGAGTGTGAAGCGGAAAACGGCGCATCGGCCAACAGCGCTTTCAGTCTTGCGTTTCAGCAGGCTGTTGCCGAAGGCATCTCGGTTTTCGTCGCGGCCGGCGACGAAGGCGCGGCCAGTTGCGACGCGGGAGCGACATCCGCGAGCCATGGCATCGGCGTCAGCGGCTTCGCTTCCACTCCCTATAACGTCGCCGTTGGCGGCACCGATTTCGGAGATTCCTCCTTGGGAACGAACGCCAGCTATTGGAACTCGTCGAACGGCGCCGATTACACCTCGGCGTTCTCTTACATTCCCGAAATTCCGTGGAATGATTCCTGCGCAAGCTCACTGCTTGCAAATTATTTCGGATATTCCACTACCTATGGAACGTCCGGCTTCTGCGGAAGTTCCACCGGCCAGCACTACTATTTGAACGTAGTTGCCGGCAGCGGCGGACCAAGCAATTGCGCCACTGGAAACTCGGCCGCAAACGGCCTCGCCAACGGGACCTGCGAAGGCTATGCCAAACCCTCCTGGCAGACCGGTGCGGGCGTACCCGCTGACGGTGTTCGCGACCTGCCCGACGTGTCGCTCTTCGCCGCCGACGGCGCGTGGGGACACTATCTGGTGTTTTGCTGGTCCGATCTCAAGAACGGCGGCGCTTCCTGCGCCGGCGATCCCAGTACCTGGGCCGGCGGCGGCGGGACTTCCTTTTCCACGCCGATCATGGCGGGCATTCAGGCGCTGGTGAACGCCCGCGCAGGCGGACCGCAAGGCAATCCTAACTACGTCTATTACCAGCTTGCCGCCTCCGGATCGTGCGACTCATCCAACGGCGATTCCGCTGTCAGCGGGTGCATCTTCCACAGCGTCACCCGCGGCGACATCGACGTGAACTGCGGAGGCACCGCGGATTGCTACGGCGCTACGATCAGCTCCCACGGAGGTGGGCGCATCCCCGGCGGCGCCGGCGGCGGAAACGGCGCGTTGTCCGTCTCCGACCAAGCCTTCTCACCAGCGTATGGCACCGCCGGCGGCTGGAGCTTCGCTTCCGGTAACGGCTCCGTGAACGCCTACAACCTGGTGAACGCCTGGAACTCCGTGGCCGTTCCCTAACGCTGCGGTTCTAAGTTAAACCGACAGCAGGCGATCGAAAAACGAACGGTATCGGCGGAGGGCCTGTCTCAAATCCTCTGTCGATACTTCATTCCCTCTGCTCCAATCCGCTTCCAGCCGGGCACGCTCGCCTGCATAAATCTCTGCGACACGCTGAACGACAGTTGCTACCAGTTCATCGGCCTTCTGGACTGCATCACGGGGCGTGTCCACGAAGCTTCCTTGGATAGCGCTCCAACGCTGCCGCAGGCTCGCCGATTCGTCGGCGGGTAACAGAGCTCCTGGCTTGTTGCCGTCCAGCCCATCGGCCTTGGGGCTCTCAAGCAGCTCCGCAGTCGTAAACACTGTCTCATTCATCATCGGCCTTTCATTAATCATCTGCGTATTCCCTCATGGTGAATTACTCGCGTATCTAACACCTGCTCGAACAAAGCCCGGTAATGCTGCATCGCGCGCCGCAGCTCTTCTGTGGTTGCCTGTCCCCGCCGGTCTCGCACCGCGATATCGTGCGCAGCGCGATATTCCTCGACCACGCGAGGGTGTTCCACCGAAACATCGGCCGCCTGCTGCTCGAAATCGCCCATGGGATAGCCACGAGCCCGCAGAGCTTCATTGACCAACTGGTCCGCTTGAGCCACGGCTCGCCGCGGATCGTCCACGAAACGCTCCTGAACGGTTTGCCATTCATCCGCGAAGCGGCCGCACTCCTCGCGGGTCAAATGGCGGATGTTGAACTTTGCGAATCGTTTTTCCCTGGCATCCAGCACCGTCTCCGCCCGGCGCGAATTCCCCTCGGTGCTGACCAGCCGGTCATATTCGGGGCCGAACTTGGCTTTCAACTTTTGGGTTCTGCGTCGCTGCGAAACCAGGACAGCCACAAGGGCTACCACGGCGATCGCCAGAACAAGAATTATGACATTTGAAGTAGTCATCTTCACCTCCCTCCGCTTGACAGCAGCACGAACCGTTCCAGTCGCTGAAAGCAGGGTGCTTCCAATTTGTGAACCGAAGCGGCTTCGTAAGATTTACCCGCACCGGGCTGCTTTTTTGCAGTCGCCATGCCGGAAGCCGGCATGCCGGTAGATGTGCGAATACTGAGGGTATGAAGACCCTTCGCACCGAACATGATTCCATGGGTGACGTCGCCGTACCCGGCGACGCGTTGTACGGGGCGCAAACCCAACGTGCGGCCGAAAATTTCCCCATCAGCCGGCTCCGCTTCACGCGGCCATTCCTGCGGGCGCTCGGCCTGATCAAGTCCTGCGCGGCCCAGGTCAACGCGCAGTTCGGCGAGCTCCCGCCGCCGGTCGCCTCCGCCATCGCGAAGGCCGCCGATCAAGTGGCCGAGGGAGTTCACGACGGCCAGTTCGTGGTGGACGTATTCCAGACCGGCAGCGGAACCTCCACCAATATGAACGCCAACGAAGTGATCGCCAGGCTTTCGAACACCCATCCCAACGATCAAGTCAACCGCAGCCAGTCGAGCAACGATGTCATCCCCGCCGCCATCCATGTGGCCGCAGCCGAGCTTGTGACCGGCCAACTCCTGCCGGCGATGGGCAAACTGCGCGAGGCCCTCGACAAGAAATCGAATGAGCTTTGGGACGTCATCAAAGTTGGACGCACTCATTTGCAGGATGCCGTTCCCATTCGATTCGGCCAGGAATTCAGCGGCTACGCGCGCCAGGTGGAAGCCTGCGTGGAGCGCCTAACCCAGGCTCTCGATGGCATCTACGAATTGCCGATCGGCGGAACCGCCGCGGGCACCGGCCTGAACGCGCCCTCCGGCTTTGGACGCTTCATGGCGCAGAGCCTCGCCCAACGCACCGGCCTGCCGTTCCGCGAGGCTCGCAATCATTTTGAAGCGCAGGCCGCCAAGGACGCGGCATCTTTCTTGAGCGGAGCGCTTCGCACCTACGCTATCGCGCTGACCAAGATCGCCAACGACATCCGCTGGCTGGGATCGGGACCGCGCTGCGGCATCGGCGAGCTTCGTCTTCCGGCCCTGCAGCCAGGCTCCAGCATCATGCCGGGCAAAGTCAATCCGGTCATCGCCGAGGCTGTCTTAATGGTCTGCGCGCAGGTGATCGGGCACGACGCCACCATAGCCTGGGCGTGCGCGGCCGGCAGTTTCGAGCTGAATACGATGATGCCCATCATCGCTTACGATCTCCTGGAATCGATCGAGCTCCTGGCGTCAGCAACCAGAACCTTCGCCGAAAAGTGCATCGAAGGATTGGAAGCCGACCGCGACCGCGTGGATCACCTGATCGAGCATTCCTTCGTAACCGCAACCGCGCTCGCCCCCGAGATCGGCTACGAGCGCACGGCAGCCATCGTAAAGGAAGCCTGGCAAACCAACCGAACCATCCGCGCAGTAGCAGAAGAGAAGAGCGGCCTCGCACCAGAGAAGCTGAATGAGATCCTCAGCCCCGCCAACCAAGTGGGAGGTTAGAGGTCGATCCGCCTAATCCCGCAGGCGAAGGAGTGGCGAACTTTAACATAACCCAAAAACAGACGGGTATCGGGATGCAAGGACTGCCCCGTACACCGTGCAAGCGAAGCCGCGCGCTAAAATTACTACACATCGATGAAGTAGAGTCGTGAGCTTTGAATCTCGAATAAAATTGTGACCTCCGCCGATTTGAGGCGGCTAGGGGAGATTTTCCAAAAACAAAGCTCGTTGGCGAAGAAATCGGAGCACCACTTTTCGGTCGAGTACTCGGTGGGGTTCGCCGACGGTACCACGATCACTTCGGATACGAGCGATACGCTCGATGACGACACCCTAACCGCTTTCCCCCGCGCGTCCGGTTCGAGTGAAAATGACCTTTTACAATTATTCGCTCAAAAGGAGTGTCGGTGTTTCGCTAACCCACGGCGTGTCGCCGCGTTCGAGTTTCTTCAAACACCGGAGCAGGGCAGGGCTCTTGGTCATCGTGCCGGAAATCTCATCAGTAAGAGGGTTTTACACCCGGCCCGCTTCAGCGCCGTGTGCTGCATGGCAGCGTTCTGATCCTCCGTGGAGATGCGGGCGCAGCCGCAATTTTATGGCTTGGCCCACTTCTCAACGCCAGTCTTGCGCCCCGTGCCAGATGTACAGGATTTCGATGGTTTCTTCGGTGGTGCGGTACACGACTATGTAAGGCGAGATGACGAGCTCGCGAGTCCCTGTCACCTCTCCTGGTCGGCTAAGGCCAGGGAATGTCGCGAGTTGCTCAATCCGTTCGATCGTCGCCCGAGCCACATTCTGGGCAGCGGTAGGGTTGTCTTGTTGGATCTGTCTAATAGCCGCTTCCAACTGGCCGGACGCTTCGGTGGTCCACCGGACCTTCACGCACTAAATAGCCGGTCGATACGGGTAAGCACATCGTCGTGCTCCACAAACTCGCCGCGGTCCGCTTGCTCGATGCCTCTTTGCACCCCCGCGATGAAGCGGGCTTGATTTTCGAGCATGCGGGCAACAGTATCTTTCACCAGTTGCTCGGCGTCCTTGCCATTGGCAGAGGCTACTTGCTGGAGCCGCGTTTCAACGTCAGGAGAGAAATGCACTTCCATGCCCTTCAAGGTACGCGAAAACCGTCCGCGAGGCAACACGGAAGACGAGAGCACAGTTTGTGAAACCCGGCGACGCTATGCCGGTTGCAGCCGTTTCAGCTTCCCGCGGTAGCGATGGGCTTGAGCAAGGTCGTACTGAACCGGTTGCACAAGCCAGCCGTCCGTAGTTCCCACGGCCTCCGCCTTATCCAACGCGCTCCGGCAACGGAAAGAGACGCAATTCGGGCATGGGGAAATGTTTCCGATTGTCGGCGAGAAGGGGCACTTCCTTCGTAAAAGCCCCGGCGGCAATCGTCACGTCGGTATAGGAAAGCGTTTGACCTTTCTTCATCCACGCCCGGCGCAGCACCCCGGCTTCACGAGCGATCTCCGGAGTGATCGGAAGATACTCAAGGCTGCTCAAAAAAGTTGCCGCCCGGTCCTCTTCCTCGGGCCGGAGACCGGCATAAACCTCTCTAAGGTTCACAGCGCAGCATCCAAAAAGATATCCTTGCTCCATCACCTGCTCAAGGAATTCAGTGCGGCCATACCAGCCCATTGAGGTGATCGAAAATCACGGACGTATCCAGAAGAATGATGGCCATTAGGTCCGTTTGTTCGGGTGAATTGCGTCGTCGAATCTTCGATCGGGTTCGGAGCGTATTCGGTCGACATAAGCTGCGCCTCCCTGCGCAAGCTCCAAGTGATGGCGTAGATTCCACGCGCCTGCGGAAAGCCTAACGGGTTGGCGCTGTTTGTTGCGGCGGACGTCGCGCCAGAGGAGGTCGACGACATAAGGCGTCCGTCGCTTGTGCTCAGCCCGCGCCAGTAGATCCAGCTCACGCGGCAGTTCCTCTGGTATTTTTATCGCGGTCTGCATCGGGTTCCTCTGTCAGTGGCTTTAGAGCGTACCACGGGCGGTATCTCAGGTGATCCTGGCCCAACACGACCTCGGCCCTAGGAGACGTTGCCTTGCGCCGCAACGCGCCCAATGTTGCTAGAATGGTCCTTCAATCGAGACACTTTGGTCGTGTCAACCACTTCATCCAGGAGCTAGAGCGGGCAAAACATGGCGGTCACAGGTGCGGGCTTAGAAGGCATTATTGCCGCGGAATCAAGCATATGTTATATCGACGGAGATGCGGGCATCCTCAGCTATCAGGGATACGATATCCGCACGCTGGGCGAACACGCCTCCTTCGAGGAAGTGATTTTCCTGCTCTGGTCCGGGCGTTTGCCCAAACAGGCTGAGCTTGACGAGCTCCGCGCGGGATTGGTGGCCCACCGCGCCATCCCTGAGCCGGTCGAGGCTTTCCTGAAAGAAGCGCCCAAAGGCGCTTCAGCAATGGCCGTACTGCGCACCGCCGTATCCATGCTTTCGTTGTACGATCCGCTGGCGCAGGATATGGCGCCGGGCGCCAATCACACCAAAGCGGTGAAGCTGATGGCGCAGACGGCCACCATCGTCACCTCTTTTGACCGCTTGCGCAATGGAGATCCCGTGGTCCCGGGCGACCCCAAGCTGGGCTTCGCGGCAAATTTCCTCTATACGCTCAAGGGCAAGACTCCTGACGAAGTCATGAAGAAGGCTTTCGACGTCGCCCTGGTGCTCCACGCCGAACACGAGTTGAACGCCTCCACCTTTGCCGCCCGCGTCACCGCCGCAACGCTCTCCGACATTTATTCATCCGTCACCTCCGCCATCGGAGCGCTGAAAGGGCCGCTGCACGGCGGCGCGAATGAGGATGTGATCCGCCTGCTGCTCACCCTCACCACTCCGGAAGAAGGCGTCGAGCGCGTGAAGGAAATGCTGGCCAACAAAGAGAAGATTCCGGGCCTGGGTCATCGCGTGTATAAAACGCTGGACCCGCGCGCGGCCTTCCTGAAAGACATGGCCAAGGAATTGGGCGAGCGCACCGGCCACATCAAGCTCTACGAAATCTCGAACGCGATTCAGGCCTATGCCAAACAGGCCAAGAACCTCAACGCCAACGTCGACTTCTTCTCCGCCAGCACCTACTATTCGCTGGGCATTCCGGTGGACCTGTTCACGCCCATCTTCGCTGTCAGCCGCATGTCCGGGTGGACCGCTCACATTCTGGAGCAGTATCACAACAACCGGCTGATCCGGCCTCGCGCGGATTATAAGGGCGAAGTCCCGGGCAAGGCCTGGGTTGACATCGCGGATCGTTGATGTACGATCTATCTTTCTTCCGCAACAACCTGGATTCGATCGCGAAACGCCTCGCCGATCGCGGGTTCACTCTAGATCTGGAAGCTTTCCGTAAACTCGATGCGGATCGCCGAGCCGCGCTCGCGGAATCGGAACAGTTGAAGGCCCGGCGCAACGCGGAGTCGCAGGAGATTGGGAAGCTCAAGAAAGCCGGCCAGGATACTTCGGAGTTGCAACAGAAGGTTCGCGAAATGGCCGATCGAATGGCTGCGCTTGACCAAGCCGCCGAGGCCGCCGATAACGAGTTCCGTCAGATGATGGCCGGCGTTCCCAATACGCCGCACGAATCCGTGCCCACTGGCAAAACCGCCGAGGACAATGTCGAAGTCCGCCGCTGGGGCGCGCCGCCGGAGTTTTCCTTTGAGCCGAAGGCTCACTGGGATATCGGTCCTGAGCTGGGCATTCTGGACTTCGATCGAGCCGTGAAAGTCACCGGCGCACGCTTCGCCGTCTACTGGGGCCTAGGCGCCAAACTCGAGCGGGCGCTGATCAATTTCATGCTGGACGTGCACACGCGCCATCACGGTTATACCGAAGTTCTGCCGCCGTTCATGGTGAACTCCGCAAGTATGTATGGCACCGGCCAGTTGCCCAAATTCGCCGCGGATCTGTTCAAGCTGGAAAACACCGATTACTGGCTGATTCCGACGGCCGAGGTGCCGGTCACGAATCTGCATCGCGACGAGACCCTGGATCTTGAGAAGCTTCCGCTGAAATATTGCGCCTACACGCCGTGCTTTCGCAGCGAAGCCGGGTCATATGGAAGGGATGTCCGAGGGATTATTCGCCAGCACCAATTCCAAAAAGTGGAACTGGTAAAATTCGCGAATCCCGAAACCAGCTATGACGAGCTTGAAGCGCTGACTCGCGACGCCGAAGATATCTTGCAGCGTCTGGGGTTGCCTTATCGAACCGTGGCCTTGTGCACGGGCGACATGGGAGCCAGTTCGGCCAAGACTTACGACATCGAGGTGTGGCTGCCCGGGCAGAACGGCTACAAGGAAATCTCGTCGTGCTCGAATTTCGAGGCGTATCAAGCTCGCCGCGCTTCGATTCGCGCGAAATCCGGCAAGTCCAAAGCCGATTTTGTCCACACGTTGAACGGCAGCGGATTGGCTGTGGGCCGCACTTGGGTGGCAGTGGTTGAAAACAACCAGCAGGCCGACGGAAGTATTCTAATTCCGGAAGCGCTGCGGCCTTATATGGGTGTCGAAACGATCAAACCCGCATAACCGATAAAAACAAGTCGGTCCGTTTCAACAACATTCCGCTTACGCTCGAAGGCTTTCGCACAACTCCGCTCCTATCCTGAAGTCGCTTGGAGGCGTAGCGGATGTTCAGTTTAAAGTCTTGGGGCCTGAAGGCCCTCCTGATAGCGGGCGTGATGACCGGTGTGGTCGAAGCCCAGCCGGCTCTGACCACCATTCAGGATACTCTTTACAGCGCGAACGGCTTGCGCTTCAACGGAACGATCTTCATCACCTGGAGCGCCTTTCAGGCCGGAGACACGTCCAACATTGCCACTTCGAATATAACCCTGCCGATCGTCAACGGAGTGCTGCGAGTCATGTTGGTGCCGACGACGACCGCCTCGGCAGGCGCACAGTACAACGTCACCTACAATCAGAACGGCGTGAATGAGTTCACGCAGGTTTGGGCCGTGCCGCCGAGCGCGGTGCCCTTGCGCATCCGCGACGTGTTGGTGTCCACCGGCACGGTGGTGGGGCCGGCGCCAATTACCAGCCCGGTGGCGATTTCCGACGTGGTCGGATTAACGAACGCCCTGGCGCTGGCCGCGCAAACAGGTGTCGGGTTCACGCTCGATCGCACTGCGGTCATCAACGGCTCCGGCCAAATTGACGGCGCTTCGGGAAATCTTAGCGACTGCATGCATGTGGATGGCACCTCCGGGCCGTGCGGCGGCGGGGGCGGCGTCTATCCGGGCTTTTCCGATTCCGAAATTCCCGCCGGATTGATCAACGGAACGAATGCCGTCTTCACCCTTGCATTTACGCCGTCCCCAGCCGGGAGCCTTGAACTGTACTTGAACGGGCTGCGGCAGGATCCGGGCATTGACTTCACGCTGGCTGCGAATGTCGTGACTTTCTTCACCTCGTCCATTCCGCAGACCGGGGATCTGTTGCTGGCCAGCTACCGCTACGCGAACCCGAGTAATCCGCTAGGTTCGCTGACCACGCCGCAGGTGATTTGCAGCGCCACCGGCGGCAGCACCTCCTCGCTCACGATGACGCAGTTGGGGAGCTGTACTCTACCGGCGGGCCTGCTCAGCAACGGAGATCGACTTGAAATCGAATATCAATATTCCCACACTGGCTCCGCCGGCGGATTTACTCCACAGGTGATGATTGCCGGAGCAGTGGTGGTTGTGAATCGAGCCGCCGCCTCCACGGAGAGCGTTTTCGTGGGGCGAACCAGCTTCGGGCTTTACTCGGGTGCACAGACCTGGGCGACCCAAAGCTGGGGCGCCTCGACGCTGGCCTTCGCGGCGTCGGCCGGGCCGTCTTCTATCGTGCCCACCCTGGCGACCACGATCAGCTTCCAAGGCCTGACAGGCTCGATCACAGACACGCTGACGCTGGGGAATTTTACCGTCATTCGCTATCCGGCGCAGGTCAATCCGTAGGCTCAGGTTTTGGTGACGATCCACCACACTATCGCCGCGGCGGCAGGGATCGCAAGAAGCCGAGCGTATCTCCTCCAGCGCAGGCGCAGTAACCTCAGCCGAATTTGCGAGCTTACACGGCGCGGGGTCCTCGCGGCTTGTAACCGCAGCTGATGCCGACGTTCGATTTCCTGCTTCGTCTCAGGCCACTTTGGGCCCATCGCCTCGACCAGAACGTCGAGATTGTCGCGGAACAACGCGGCTTGGGCTGCCATCGTGACCCTCGGCCGGCCCTCTTCCCACTTGCGCTTGAACTCCTCCATGCTCGTCGGCGGAGTCTGCGGCTCGGGCGGCTCCCCTCGAACGACGGGAAGGACCCAACCCAAGCTGGAGAATTGTTCGGGCTCCGTCAGCGGCGCGACTTGCGCGTCGACACCTCGGTCGTTCACAAACCGGAGCCTTAGGGGCACAACTTCCGAGTCCAGATCAACCATGGCGGCACCCATGGCCTTGTAGCTGTAACTCTGCGATGTGACGCGAAACCTCATGTCTTGGAATAACCACGGCAGAGTGGCCTCCATTTCCTCTACGAACGGATTCGGCACGGATTATTGCCTCTTCACGGTGACCCGCCAAAGGGGCGCGGCTTTCTCGGCGTGGTCCTGGACGAATTCCGGGGAGGTTTTGGCGGAATCGTAATCGCGCCGGAGCCAAGTCAGCGTCTCGGGGAGCTCGACCGAGCCTTGCGCCCGATTGTGCGTTCCCACTCCGAAGGAAAAGTGACAATCGTAGCCCTGAAGCTTCAGCGAATTTGCCATCTCAATATTGGCGGCGGCCAGTTCCCGGCGCGGGCATTCTCCATATCTTCGGCTCCATCTTGCAGCCACACTCGAATATTCTTATGAGGCCTGCGGCGCACCACCACAGGATATTCGGCTCCGCCGGCGGGGTGTGGAACGCTGCATTAAAGGCGCAGATCCCGCCGGAGCTTTCGCCCACCATCGCTCGGCTATAAGCGTCCTGGCGCAGTTTCACCTGCTTGCCGATCTCTGGAAGAACTTCTTCGAGGACATAGCGGGCGTAGGTGTCGTCAACGGTGTCATATTCAATCGAACGCTGATTCTGCCCTGCGCCCACGCGATACGCATCCGGTCGGCGGCCGCATAAAACTCACCATCACCCAAATCTGCACAGGCAGCGGCGTCGAGCCGTCCCACTGCGCCGCAACATAATACCAGATGTTGGCTTTCATGTTCGGGTAGATCTTGCTTTCGAGCACCATCGGGCCGGTGAGTTTGCCCTGCGGAGCGGCCGGTTGCGCGTAGCTATCGGGGCCGAACGCTGCCAGATCGTTGGCGTCTCCGACGGCTCTGCCAGCACCTACAATCCGCCGACTTTTGTCGCGGCGACGGGAGGAGGATCGGCGGTGCGCGGAGCCGAGATTACCAGGTTGGGCTGCTTGTCGGCAGTCACCGCCCAGACGAACTCGCCCATCTCGCCGGCCGCGCCTTTAAGAGCCTGTTCCAGCCCCGCGCGTGGGTCTTGGCCATCTCAATCAATTGCCCTGTGGAATATTTCTAGAACCGCTTGAATCCGCATCGTTTGGAGCACACTCCCGGACCGCATTATATCCCACACCCTATAATGAGGAAGCGGCATGAAGATCTGTTATCTGGATGCGTTTTCGGGAATCAGCGGCGACATGACGGTGGGCGCTTTGATGGATGCGGGCGCGCCCGCGGCGGATGTGCTGGACGCCTTGCGGAGTCTCGAAACCGGAGCTCGCTATGAAGTTGAAAAAACGGCCCGGCGCGGCCTCAGCGCGTCGAAGTTTCGCGTCCATCTGGATCCAGCGCCGCAAAAGCATCGTCATCTTTCGCACATTCTCAAAATGATTGATGCGGCTCCGCTGGGCGCGCGGGCCAAGACCAACGCCAGCGCCGTCTTTCAGAAGCTGGGGCAGGCCGAGGCGAAGGTGCATGGAGTGCCGATCGAGAAGGTCCATTTCCACGAAGTGGGCGCGGCGGATTCCATTGCCGACATCGTGGGCGCGTGTGTCGCGCTGGACCTGATGGGGGTGGAAGAAGTGCACATCTCCGCCATCAACGTCGGCAGCGGGACGGTGGAAACCGAGCATGGAACTTTGCCGGTGCCCGCTCCCGCGACGGCTACGCTGCTGGCGGGAATGCCGATTTACGCCCGCGGACCCACGATGGAATTGACCACGCCAACGGGCGCGGCGATCGCGGCCACGCTGGCGTCGAGCTTCGGGCCGCTTCCCGCGATGCGCATCACCAGCATCGGACACGGCGCGGGCGATCGCGATTTTCCGCAGCATGCGAATGTGTTGCGGGTGCTGATCGGCGAACGAAACTCCGCGCCGGAGGCCACTCTGGTGAGCGTGATCGAAGCCAATATCGACGATTCCAGCCCCCAGGTTCTGGGCTATGCTCTGGATCGGTTGATGGAAGCCGGGGCGCTGGATGTTACGCTCTCTCCGATTCAGATGAAGAAGAACCGGCCTGGGTCCCTGCTGCGAGTGATCGCGAAACCTGAGGATCAGGAGCGCCTGACGCAAGTGATCTTCGCGGAGACATCCACGCTGGGCCTGCGCATGTATGCCGCGGAGCGGCGCGTGGAGGAACGGCGCGTCGAGCTCGTGGAAACGCCTTGGGGCGAAGTGCGCGGAAAGGTCACCTCGCCGGCCGCGGGAACAAGCGTATTCGCGCCCGAATACGAAGATTGCCGGGCCATAGCGGAGCGCACGGGCACTCCGCTGAAGCAGGTGCTGGCGGCGGCCGTGGCCTCGTACGAAGACGCCTCTCGAAAAACGAAATGAAATACTATCTAACGACACCGATTTATTACACCAACGCCGCCCCTCATATCGGGCACGCCTACACGACGATCGCCGCCGACACGATCGGCAGGATGAAGCAGATGCAGGGCTTCGACGTGACGCTGGCAACCGGCACTGACGAGCATGGCGTTAACGTAGAGCGCGCGGCTTTGGCAGCCGGGAAGACTCCGCTGGAATATACCGACGTCATTGCGGAAGAGTTCCGCAACCAATGGAAAATCCTGGAGCTGGGCGTTGACCGATTCCAACGCACTACCGCCGCGAATCACGCCAAGGTGGTGCAGGATCTCTTCCTGCGCTGCAAACAGAACGGCTACGTTTACAAAGGCCATTACACTGGCCAATATTGCATTTTTGACAATGCGTATATAAATGACGCCAAGCCCGGCGATCCGTGCCCCGATTGCGGCCGTCCTACCGAGACGGTGACGGAAGAGAATTATTACTTCAAACTTTCGGCATTTACCGACCGGCTGCTGGATTTGTACATGAATCATCCGGACTTTATTCAACCGGAGATTCGCCGCAATGAGGTGATCGCATTCGTGCGGCAGGGTCTGCGGGATCTCTCCATCAGCCGCACCACCATCAAATGGGGCATTCCGGTGCCTGGCGAAGAGAATCACGTTTTTTACGTTTGGTTCGATGCTCTAAGCACTTACATGAGCGCCGTTGCGGACGATAATTTGTGGCCCGCGGACCTGCATCTGATCGGCAAAGAGATTGTACGTTTTCACGCGGTCTATTGGCCGGCTTTTCTATGGGCCGCTGGACTGGAGCTTCCGAAGCGCATTTTTGCCCACGGCTGGCTGCTATTTGAAAACGACAAGATGAGCAAATCGCGCGGAAATATTGTTCGCGCTACGCCCATTCATAAGGTGCTGGGCACGGATGCGCTGCGCTACTTCCTGTTGCGCGAAGTTGTGTTCGGGCAGGATGGCAGCTTCAGTTACGACGCATTGGTGGGAAGGTATAACTCAGATCTGGCGAATGGCCTGGGGAATTTGGCCAGCCGCACGCTCACGATGATTCACCAGTATCGCGGAGGTGAGGTGCCCACGGGCGGCAGCGATAACCACATTGCGGCACATTCCGATAGCGCGGTGGAACTGGCTCTGGAGTTTTACGAGCGGTTCGACTTCTCCAAGGCGCTGGAAACGGTGTGGTCTTTGATCGCGGTGGTGGACAAATATATCGTGGAGCAAGCTCCCTGGAAACTGGCGAAGGGGGGGCCGGAGTGCGTCGAAGCGTTGGATGCGTGTTTGTACACCGCTGCCGAAGCTTTACGGGTTGTGACTGCGCTGATCTATCCGGTGCTGCCGCAATCGGCGGAGAAGATCTGGTATCAGCTCGGCATGCCGGGACACGTGGATAGCGTGCGAGTGGCCGACCTGCACTGGGGGCATTTGCCGGCCAAACAGAAACTTCGAGCTGTGGAAGCGGTGTTCCCGCGCGCGGACGCGAAAGTCTCGATTGAAAAGATGAAGGATCTGGAGACGGAAGAGTTGGCTCGCCAACAGGCTATCTTGGGCAAGCCGGCCGCGCCGGTCTCGCCGCCTCCTGCGGCCCTTGAGAATGGCAGCCCGCAGATCACGATTGACGATTTCGCGAAGGTGGATTTGCGGGTGGGCATCGTGAAGTCGGCCGTTCCAGTTAAAAACGCCGATAAACTGCTGCATCTTGCCGTGGATATCGGCGAAGCCCAGCCGCGCAGCATCGTGGCGGGCATCGCAGCAGCGTACAAGCCCGAGGCCTTGGTGGGCCGCAAGGTGGTGATCGTGGCGAATCTTGCGCCGCGAAAACTTCGCGGGCTGGAGTCGCAGGGAATGATCGTGGCCGCATCTTTGGGAGACGGCGCTCCGGCGCTCGCGAGCTTCCTCGAAGAAGTTCCTATCGGCGCGCGCCTGAAGTAGGAACGAGTCGCGATGCTGGCTGATTCGCATTGCCATTTAGACCACGAACAATTCAACCCCGACCGTGACGCGGTGGTTGAGCGTGCGCTTGCGGCGGGCGTCGAGTGCATGGTGGCGATCGGCACGGGCGATGGTCCTCCGGATCTGGAGACGGGAATTCGGCTGGCGGATCGATATCCCGCCATTTACGCTACTGTCGGCGTGCATCCGCACGATGCAAGTAAGGCGTCGGCGGAGACCTTCCCGCGTCTGGCCGAGTTGCTGCGGCATCCAAAGGCGCTGGCGTTGGGCGAGATCGGCCTGGATTACCATTACGACTTTTCGCCTCGCGATACGCAGCGGGACGTTTTCATCGAGCAGATGCGCGTGGCTTCCGACGCAGGCAAGCCGATCGTGATTCATACTCGCGAAGCCTGGGAGGATACGCTGGCGCTGATCGAGAAGCATTGGAAGCCGGCAGGACTTCCCGGGATCATGCATTGCTTTTCGGGCGGACCCGCCGAGGCGGCTCGCTGCGTCGAGCTGGGATTCTATTTGAGTTTCGGCGGAATCGTGACCTTTCCGAAGGCGCTGGATTTGCAGGCGGCCGCGCGGAGCGCTCCAGCGGACCGGATTCTGGTGGAGACTGACGCCCCGTACCTTGCTCCTGTGCCGCGGCGCGGGAAACGCAATGAACCGGCGTTTGTCGTGGAGACTGCGCGGAAATTAGCCGAATTACGCGGAGAAACGCTGGAATCGATCGCGGCAAGCACCATGGCCAACCTCCGGCGCGTGCTCGCGCTTAGCTGAAAATCGCTCCCTCTGGTCGCGGCTCTGTTTGCGGCTCTTGCTCTCCCGATTCTGAGCCGCGAATTTCAGGTGTTGACAGGGTCGCGAAACTGCGCTACAAGTAGTAGCGCGACAATGTTTAGCGACAAGAATATGCGGCGTAAGCCGCTGAGCGGGCTTGAGCATCTAGTGATGGCTGTGGTCTGGGATCGCGGCTCGGCAACCGGAGAAGAGGTTCGCGTGGCTCTGGAGGAGCGCCATCCTATGAAGGAATCGACGGCGCGAACGGTGCTCACGCGCTTAGAGGAAAAGGGCTATCTGAGCCACACCGTGGACGGCCGCACCAACGTCTATCGCGGCGTCGACGCGCCGCAAAGGGTGGCCGCCGGCGCGGTGCGCCAGATTATTGACCGGCTCTGTGGAGGGTCGGTGGAACAGCTACTCATCGGCATGGTGGATGACGAGGTGCTCAGCGAACGCGAGCTGCAGCGGCTGGCGCAAAAAATCGCGAAGCGTAAATAATGGATCACCTGCTTCAAGCCGCTATCCGATCCGTCGCGCTGGCCGCGGTGGCGGGTTTGGGGCTGTGGCGCGTGAAATCGGCGTCAATCCGGCATGCCGTCTGGACGCTGGTGACTGCCAGCATGCTGGTTCAGATCGCGCTCAGTCCGCTGCTGCCGGAAATTCCCTTGCGAGTGCTGCGTTCCGCGGAGCCTGCGATGACCGTGGTCACCGGTCAGGTCTTTTCGGTTGTAGTAAGGAGTTCGAAACCGGAACGCGGATTTTCGTGGGGACAGGTTGCCGCCGTGGTCTACTTCTGCGGACTTCTTTTCTTCGCAGTACGGCTGGGCTTCGCTTTAGCTTTCGCCCGGCGCTTAGTGTGTGCCAGCGAAGGTGCGGGGCGGGGAATATACCAATCGGATCGCATCGCGGCTCCCGTGACGATCGGGCGGAGGATTCTACTTCCGGCGGCATGGAGCGATTGGGATTCGGCCAAACTCCGATCCGTTCTCGCGCATGAGCAGTCTCACGTGCGCCGCTGCGATTGGGCGATTGCTCTGATGGCTCGCGTAAGCCGATGCGTGTTCTGGTTCCATCCGCTGACGTGGTGGTTGGAGCGCGAGCTTGCGCGGCTCGCGGAACAGGCTTGCGACGATGCGGCGCTGGCTGTAGTTGAGGATCGGCAGGAGTATGCCAGAACTCTGCTCGATATCGCTCGCACGATTCAATATTCGAAGGGACGGGTTCTCGCCGTTCCCATGGCGAAGGAGGCCAACGTGGAAACCAGAATCAATCGAATTTTAGATGAGACCCGGCGGATTCCCAAGGCGCTGGGACGCCGCGGATGGATTGCCCTGGGCCTCTTCGCCGTGCTGCCGATTTACCTGGCTACGGCGGTACAACTCGCTCCGGCGCAGACGACCGTGACTCCTGTTCCTCAGCCGCCTGCGCCGCCCGCGCCGCCTGCGTCAACGGCACCACCCGCTCCGCCGCAGCCTTCAGTGCCAGAGGCCCCCCGGCCTGCTCCGCCGGCTCCTCCACAACAGCAGGGCGCAACGGCAATCGGCCCAAAGATTTACAACGGCAAAACCAAGATGTTCTTCTTCAAGTACGACGAGTATCTGATTCAGAAAAAGCAACTCCAGGACGATTCGGACTCGCCTTTATCGAATCTGCCGAAGCCGCCTCAGCCGAAGCTTGCGGATCAAACGCCGGAGCCTTCGCCAGCGACAACCGCCGTCGATGAGGCGCTCCTTCAGGTCGATGTGACCTCGGTCCGAATGACCAGAATCTCGATTCCCCTTGATCCCTCCGGAGAATTCGAGCTCACCGGGCGGATCACGACATTGGAAAGAAAGTTCGTGAGCTCGTTTGACGAGCTGGTCAACCATCGTGAGTCGATCGAGAGGGAGATCCCTTTGAAGGCCGGGACCTACAGATTGGATATCCTTGTCAAAAATATGAAGGACGGCAAGGTGAGCAGACGGACGCTGAGCTTCGAAGTAGAATGATCCGTAGAATGATCCAATGCTGAGGAACAAGATGATCCTCCGACTGTTTTGCGTATGTGCCCTGGCCGCGTCCGCACAAACGGTACAACCTGCATTCGAAGTGGCAACGGTGAAGTTGAACGATCATTCGGATCCACGGATGGGCAGCGGGCCGAGCGTGAAGAGCGGAAAATTCATGGCTGGAAACCTGACGCTGAAGAGGCTGATCAGCTACGCCTATGACGTTCAGGAGTTCCAGATGAAAGGCCCTGGTTGGCTGGAATCGGAACACTTCGATGTTGCGGCTGAATTGCCCGAGGCTTCGCAAGATGGGCAGGCCAAGCCGATGCTACGGACGCTGCTTGAAGACCGGTTCCGTCTGAAGACACACCGCGAAACCGCGGAGATGAACATCTACGCCCTCGTCGTAGGAAAGGGCGGATCGAAGGTCCCCGAGATTCATCCTGGAGAACCTGTGAAGCCGCCGTCGTTTCCGCCGGGAGCTTCGATGATGATGTCGAACGGTCCCATCGCTCAGTTCATCGGGAATCTGGCGCCGAGGGTCGGACGCCCGATTGTCGATAAGACCGAATTGAAAGGGGAGTTCCACGTGGTCCTCTCCTTCGCTCCTGACAGCGCCGGAGCATCCCCCGTCGAACGTTCCGGATCTTTTCACCGCCATCCAGGAACAGTTAGGCCTTAAGCTCGAGCCGCAAAAGGGACCGGTGGAGTGTCTGGTGGTGGACAGCGCGGAAAAAGTTCCCGAGGGGAATTAGGCGTCAGGCCAGGCGCAATGCCACGGCGAGTTCTTTATCGCTACGCACTCGCCAGATTTTCGCATCCAGGCAGTAGTGCGTGAACGCGATGCCCCAAATTGCGGCTTGCATGGTCTGGCCCGGAAACAGGTACTGCGGCATGAAGGTGATCAGGAAATGCAGTCCGATTGCGACGGTTAGATAGATCGAAACGCTGGACGCCAGACGCACGGCCATGCCGTTGCGCTCCGCCGCGCCGGGAATCGAATAGCGATTGCGATTGTGAAACCACAGCAGGCGATGATATTGCAGGCCATGAAATAAGCCAAGCGGAATCGCCGCCTGCAAGGAACCTGCGACGCCGAACCGTGCTCCGAACCCCAGCGCCAGCCACTGCAGCGGCACCACCGCGGCCAATAGAGCCAGCTTGGGCCAGTTCATCTGCGCCCCTTCGCGCCACTTAATGCCTTGCCGGATCAGCCATGCGGAGGTCAAGGTTGCATAGGTGACGACCACCACCCCCGCGAGCCAGGTTGTTTCGAGCGTCGTCGCCTTTACCAATTGCTGAGTCTTCAGAACGAATAATCCCAAGGGAGCGAAGAGCGACGCCAGCAGAAACCAGCGATCCAGCTTGCGGTCGATATCGTAACGCTCGCGATTCTTGGCTTTGTACAACATCACGAAGCCGAAGTGTTGCTTCACCACGTGGAATTGCTGCCATACGAATGCGGCCAGGAAGAAGAGCGCCGCGTGCCCGGTCATTGCCGCAACCGGACCTATTAATAGCAAGGGGGCCAGAATCCACAGGAACCATCCCAGTTTCCTGCGTTCGGCTTTGTCGAAATACGTGCGCGTGACGGTGGCCAGGACGTGAGGGCCGTCCACTCCGAAGAACCACACCGCTTGCAGAGGGAGAAGCGGGAAGCCGGCCCACATCAGGGCGATGGCCAGGTATCCGGCGGCCGCGGAGCCGATGAACCAGGTTAAATCCTCGCGCTGCGAAATGATCCAGGATGAGCGAAATCGCCCTTCGGCAGGCAAAGCTGAGGTTGCAATCGGGGCCGCAATGGAAGAGGTGCTCACGGAAAGCCTCCCCTGACTATCGACAGTTCCGCGACCCGGCTTTAGAGTGTGAAATCAGGCTACGCGGCTAGCCGAGGTCGACGCCGAGGTCAGGAGTGAGATCGAGCCTTTGCGTTCCAGCGCCTGCTCCGCCGCGTCCACGCCCTTCAGCGTAATACTGAAGCGGCCGCTATCGGCGCGATGGATGAGCTGGCTTTCGCGCAAGTACCACACCGTGAATTCCAGATGCTCCTTGGGCACGCCCAGCAGATCCTCCAGCTCCTTCAACATGAGATATGGCTGGTCCGGAGTGGTGACGCGCTTCCGGTACAGCAGCGTCAGCACGCCGTCGCGCTTGCGCTTTTCGCCGTCCACTCCCATCGGAGCTGTGGATTGATCGAAAATCCTCCACGTCAGGCGGCGCGTCTCGCGATGCTGCACGTCGTAGGCGGCGCGCTTTTCGGGCTCCGCCAGGATGCGATACGCCTCAGTCAGAATTTTGAAGTTCTCCGGATTGCCGGTCTCCTGATTATCGGGGTGGAAACGCTGCGCCAGGATGCGATAGACCCTGTGGATGGTGTCGGCATCGGCGTTGGGGCTGATCTGGAGCAGTTCGTAGAAGTCGACAAATGCTGGCGCTTGCATGTGTCTAGTTATAAGCTCTGTTCCGGAGGATTTGCTCGCCCAAAAGGTCCCGATTCTGATGGTACGTCTTACTTAGTACTACCTCGAACGGAAGTACCATTGCGTACCAGCGAATCGCGAGCCTTGAGGACAGTTTCGAGCGCTGTGGCCGCGTCTTTTCCGGCCGGCGCGAGCGCGGTAAGATGGCCCATCTTGCGGCCGGGCCTGGGCGCAAGCTTGCCGTACAAGTGCAGCTTTACTTCACTCTGCGCCAATGCCGCCAGCCAGTCTGGTTCGCCTTCGGCCCACAGGTCGCCGAGAAGATTGGCCATCGCGGCCGGCCGCAGCAACGCGGTCGATCCCAAGGGCAGGCCGCACACGGCTCGCAATTGCTGTTCGAATTGGCTGGTGGCGCTGGCGTCCACGGTGAGGTGTCCGGAGTTGTGCGGCCTCGGAGCCAGTTCGTTAATCAGCAGGCGCCCGCCGGGTTCAACGAAGAATTCGACGCAAAGTACGCCAATCACGTCCAACGCTTCGAGCACTGCGTGGGCGATCTCACGCGCTTGCGCTTCAACGTGCGGAGGAACCCTCGCAGGGGCGCGCGAGACATCCAGAATATGGTTGCAATGGCGGTTCTCGATGACGCCCCAGTCCACGCAAGCGCCGTCGCTTCCACGCGCCGCGACAACGGAGACTTCGCAGTCGAACGCGATGAATTGCTCCAGCACCGCGGGGACGCGGCCAATCGAATCCCAAGCGGTTTCGGCGTCTTCCACGGACGCGATCCTAGCTTGCCCCTTGCCGTCATAGCCGAAGTCGGCGGTCTTAAGAATGGAGGGGCAGCCGAGTTCCTGGACAGCCTGGGCCAGATCCTGGGATGTTTCCACAGTCCGGAACGGAGTCAGCGGGAAGCCAGCTTTCGTAAGAAATGTTTTTTCGCGAATGCGATGCTGCGTGGTGTGCAGCACCGCTCCGGCGGGACGAACGGGCGCGTGTTCCTCAGCGGCTTGGGCGGTTGGCGCGGGGACGTTCTCAAACTCGAAGGTGACCACGCTGACGCCGGAGGCGAAGCGCCGCACCGCGTCGAGATCGTCGTACGGAGCTTGGATTTCGAGGTCGGCCACCTGGCCCGTGGGCGTGTCTTCGTCGGGGGAAAGCGTATGGACGCGATAGCCCATGCGCCTGGCCGCGATCGCGAACATGCGGCCGAGTTGTCCGCTGCCCAGCACGCCTAACGTCGCGCCTGGCAGGATTGGGGGAATCATCTTCAAGACAACGTATCGCTCAGCACTCGATCGGTTTGTGTGGCACGCCACGCCCGCAGTTTGTCGCGCAGTTCGGGACGGCTGCCCGACAGGATCGCCACTGCGAACAGAGCCGCGTTGATCGCGCCTGCCTTGCCGATGGCGAAGGTCGCCACTGGGATTCCTCCAGGCATCTGCACGATGGACAGCAGGGAGTCCATGCCTTTGAGGGCATGCGTCTCCACCGGAACCCCCAGGACCGGCAGCGTTGTGTGCGAGGCTACCATCCCCGGCAAATGCGCCGCGCCTCCCGCGCCTGCAATGATCGCCTCCAGGCCGCGGTCCTCGGCTGTCGACGCATATTCCGCCATCAAACTGGGAGTGCGATGCGCCGACACGATTCTCTTTTCGTAAGCGACGCCGAAGCTTTCAAGAATCTCCGCCGCGTGGCGCATGGTGTCCCAATCGGACTTGCTCCCCATGATGACACCGAGCAGCGGCTGTTCGTCCATCATCAGCCTATTGTCCTTCGGTGAAGCCGCGCTGAAGTTATCGTCAGTATGGGTACCATCTTCCAGCGTGACGGGCCGGGCGTTATCGATGCGGCGATATTCGACAAGCCCTCCAAACCCACTGAGCCGGTGATCCAGTGTTCTTTTTCAATGGTTGGATGCTCGCGCGTGATCTCGTCGAAGATCTTGTGAAATAGCCCGCCACTGATACTTGGCGACGGTGTAAGGTCCTCTTCGTTTTCGCGCACGATGACCAAGTTCATCACCGATCGTTCCCGGGTTTGGATGTTGGCGAACCGGCCACGCACGGCAGAAAGCAAGACGTATTGCCGGACAGATCAACGTTCTCTCCCACTTCGATGGTTTGGTTGTCCAGAAGAGCTCCGGCGGCTTCAAGCATGTGCATGTGCGGTGTGGAAATTGAGGAAAAGGCCGAAAAGTCTACGATACCACGGGCCGACGGACGGATCGCACAATCTCAGTCTTCATCGCATGCGGATGTTTCGTCCCCTCCGATGGGTTCTGCATCTGCGGCGCTCCTGATCCTCCCGGCCGGCGTGGCCTTTCGGCCCAGACCTGCGTCCCTGGTGAACTGCGCGTCTTTGTGCTGGACTCCCGGGAAGCCCCGGTGCTCGAGCAAAGGGCCGGTAGCGGCCCACAATTCGCGAAAGGAACAACTCCGCTCGCGACCGCGACCCAGGCTCCGTTTTGCGGGCTGTTACTAGGAGGAGCGCACGCTACCTGGTTCGGGACAGCTCCGCGTAGAAACGGTCCAAAGGTTCTCCCGTGAAGTTAAATTTCCAGCCGAGATCGTCGGTCTTGAGCTGAGCCATCAACTGATCCTTGCCAACGCCATTCTTCACCAATTCACGGGCGCGGGAAACCAAGGTATCGATCTTCACCTTATAAGCCTCCAGACCGGCTCTCGAAACCCCAGGTCCGGTTCCAGGGACCACTACATCGAAATCCAGCTTTAGAATTTCACCCAGGGCCGGCCCCCACCCTACCAGGCTTCCTCCCGCCAGGAAATCGGGATCGGGAGTCGCGGCGTAGAGGTCTCCCACGTCCACCACTTTCAGATTTGGAAAGTACACCACGGTATCGCCGCTGGTGTGCGCGTTCCCGAAATGCATCAACTGGACTTCGATCCCGCCGATCTTTATCGTGTACTCGTGGTCGTAGGTGATTGTCGGCGGAGTAATTTTACCGCCAGGCGGGTTGTAGCCGATCAGACTCAGTTTTACATTTTCCTGCGCGATGATCTGCGTGCCGGCAGCCAGGAACGCGGCATTCCCGCCGGTATGCTGCTCCCGATAGTCGGTGTTTATCAGGATGCGAATGGGCTGGTCGGAATAGGAAAGCTTCTTCGCCAACTCCACAATCGCGTCGCGATTGCCGGGAAGCTTTCCATCCACCAGCACGAAGCCATTCGCGCTGAAGCGCACCAGCGAATTGCAGCCTCCGCCGGAGATCACAAACAGTCCGGTCTTAACCAACTGCGCGGTGAGTTCGCTTTCGCGTTCCTGGGGAACCTGTGCGGAAGCGGCCGCCGAACCGGCGATGCATAGCAAAACCAAAACACCCGGCCTGAGCGCCGCTGGGGCTTTCCAAAACATCAGTTCTCCAGAAGACTTTCTTTAGTGTAGCCCGCAGAGGGCCAAGTCGCGGCCCACAAATCCCGGGAGTATCAGCTCCCGTCGTGGCCCGCGACCCAGTCTCCGTTTTGCGGCGTTATTTAGGAACCCGCAGCCTTGTGCGGCTACGGATCCACCGAGTGATTCGTCCGCGCTATCTCCCGTTGATCGAGAATGCGTAGAACTTGTTGTTGCCCGTATAGCCGGGTATGCCCAAGTGCGAGTATCCGGAGCCCCAGTAGACGACGCCGTTCACGATCGTTGCGCCGTCGTTTACCGATGAGCCGGCGGCAAAGCTCCAAAGAGTATTTCCGGTGGCAGCATCCAGCGCAAACATCGAAGGCTCGGTGGGCGAGCCCGGAACATACAGCGACGCTGCCGCCATGGAGCCGGCGTAAACCACTCCATTGGCTACGGACAAGGGACCGAGGTCGACCGAGCCGTTGGGATCGGCTTTTTGCCACAGGATCGCGCCCGTGGCTGGATTAAGCGCGGCCCAGGAGCCCGCGTTGCCGGCAGCGTAAGGGATTCCGTAAAGATTCGCGATCTCCACATAAATCCGTGTGCCATCGCTTGCCGATCCCCATTCCATGCCGCCGAGAGAGGAACCCGGACCTACCTGCGTGTGCCACAGTTCGGCGCCGGTATCCGGATCAAGCGCATAATAAATGCCGCTCTTTTGTCCCGCGCCGATGATCGTCTTGGTGTTCGGAAACAGGCCAAACGGTCCGCTCCCTCCGGTTTGATAAGTGATTTCATTCGGGCCGGAGCCGAAATCGTAGTCTGGGCCAGGCTGAGGCGGGCAGTTCTTGGTCGAACCGAAATAGGATCCGCAGGCGGTATTCCAGAAGTCACTTCCGTCCGTGACACCTTCAGTGGTCTGCTGGCCCCAGGTCTCGAGCCGGGTGGCCCACTGGATTTGACCGGTCCACATATTCAGCGAGATGATCGAGTCCGCATGGTCCTGAGGAGATTGGCAAGCCGCCCGAGTTCCTCCCTTAGAAATGCACGAGGCATAGGCCGGGTCGGTAGGAACACTGTAGTTGTTTCCGGTTCCAACGAACACCGATCCGCGTAGCAAGTCCACCACGGGATTGCTGCCCCACACATTGCCGCCGCTGTAGCCGGTGGGAACAGTGAATGTCTGCCAGAGCTTAAAGCCAAAGAAAGCATCTACCGCCACGACACTGCCTCTTACGGAGCAGCATGGATAGCTCGCCTGAGATGCGGCGAATTCCTCGTTTGAAGTCATACCCAGGTACACGATGCCGAAGGCCACAACCGGCGAGCTGGTGATGACCGGGAAGGGGTTCGACGTATCCGGTTGAATCTTCCACAGCAAGCTGCCGTTCTGCGCATCGATCGCCAGCAGCCAGCCGGTTGGGGGCTGCGGCGATGTCGGCGTGGCGGGCGCGACGTATTGCGTTCCCACGTATAGGATTCCGTTCGCCACCGCCGGGCTCGTCCGTGAGACCGTGCCCGCGGCCAAACCGTAATCCGAAAGTTTATGCGCCCACAACTGTTTCCCCGTGCTTGTGGTCACGGCAAAGAGATTCCCAGCCCAGTCCGGAAAGTAAGCGACGCCACTGACGACAGCCGCCCGAGCCGACACGTCCCCGCCGGTGGTGAAGGTCCACTTCGTTTTCAGTTCAGAGGCGGTCTTGTTGGAGATCGTCGTCTCCGCTGACCCATCTGCGGTATTCGCAGCATTCTGCCCAAACATCGGCCAATCGCCAGCAGAGGGGAAACCCAGGAAGCCCTGCGCCATCAGCGGGGTCACGGCGATGCTTCCGAGCAAGGCGCCGAGAACCCACCCGCGCGCTCGCGCCCTGTTCCGGCACTCATTCCCGGCTGTTGTTATGAATCCATTCGATCTCATATCTGTTTATGGAACTCCTTTTTGCGTGTCTTGCCTGTCGCGGTCCCCTAGCGCAATGGTCTGCATTCTAGAAGATTGCGGAATAGATCTGGCTGTCGAACAGAACACAGTTTACACCGAAGTGTTGTGTTCGGAGCCAAAATTTTAAGGCGATCGCCTCAGTCTGGTCCTAGTGGTCCCGTCCTGGAACCCTAGTACCAAGGCCTGGTGCAAGGCGGCCGCCGGTATACTGGAGCAGGGAGTCCGCAACTGGATGCCGAAGCGATTATGGCTGGGAATGGTTCTCTTGTGCGCCTGCGCCAGGCTGGCGCCGCATCCATGGAACTTCACGCCTCTGATCGCCATCGCGCTTTTCTCGGGGTCGCAAGCGCGGCATATCGGCACAGGAGTTGTTGTGACCCTCCTGGCGCTGGCGCTCAGCGACGCCGTCATGGGTTTCTACCAAGGCTTCTGGTATGTCTACGGAGCGGCTCTGGTCCCGGTGCTTCTTGGCCGTCTGATCGGCGACCGAGCCGGCGCGCGTTCCATCGGCCTCGCGGCGATTGCGTCCAGTCTGTCCTTCTTCGTGATCACGAATTTCATGGTGTGGGCCGGCGGCCGTCTCTATCCCCACACTTCGTCGGGTTTGACCGCGTGCTTCGCCGCAGCCATCCCTTTTTATCGCAACCAGGTTTTGGGCGATGCGTTTTACACGGTTGCATTGTTCGGCGGTTACGCGCTGATCCGCTCCCGTCTCGAACCCGCCCGCCGGACTGCCTGACGTGCGAGTAGTCTCGCTGCTGGCCAGCGCCACGGAAATTGTCTGCGCCTTGGGCGCGGAAGAGATGCTGGTGGGCCGCTCGCACGAATGCGACAACCCGGCATGGGTCAAGCGCCTTCCCGCGTGCAGCGAGCCGGCCTTCGACGTTTCGGTTTCAAGCGGCGCGATCGATGCCGAAGTTCGCCGCCGTCTCCACGCAGGGGAGCCGCTCTATCGCATCCATCTGGAAACCATCCGTCAACTGCGCCCCGATCTGGTCATTACGCAATCGCATTGCGAGGTCTGCGCTGTCACGCCATCGGATCTGGAACGCAATGGCGTCTGCCTCATCGACGCCCGGCAGCTTGCGATCTCCGCTTCCAGCCTCGATCAGGTTTTCGATAGCATGCTGCGGATTGCGGCGAGCCTCGGGCTGGAAGAGCGTGGGCGAGCGTTAGTCCAACATGAACGCTACCGCCTCCAGGCCGTCAAGGAAAAAGCCGCAAAATTTCGCCGTCCGACAGTGGTGATGCTCGAATGGGCCGATCCATTTTTCGCCATGGGCAACTGGGGGCCGGAGTTGATTGAGGTCGCCAACGGCGAAGCGCTGCTGGGAACGGCGGGCGAGTACTCCACAGCGATCCCGGCCGAGCGGCTTCGCGATGCCGATCCGGAATACCTGATCGTTGCGCCCTGTGGCTTCAATCTGGCTCGGGCTCTTCAGGAGCAAGCCGTTCTCGAAAGGCATTTGTGGTGGCCTGAATTGCGCGCTGTTCGCGAAGATAAAGTGGTCTTCGCCGACGGCAATCTCTACTTCAACCGCTCCGGCATGACTGTTTCGCGGACGGCCCAGATCATCGCGGAGGTTCTGCACGGATGCTCGTTTGGCGCGCCTGACGCCGGTCAGCGGCGGGCCGATACGGCGCGCGCCTTTACTTAGTGCCGCGAAGGCGTGTGATCGTCTCTTCGAGTGAGCGAATGTTGGGGCCGAATATCGCTGCCACTTCTTCCGTGGTGCGGCCTCGCGACCATTCCAGGCGTTGCTTATCCTTCTCCGGAAGATTATGGTACAGCAACCGTATCTCAACCACTAGATCGCGAAGCGTCTCTTCGTGGCGCTTCAGGACCTCATAGACTCCGACCAGCGATTCGTCTGCCATGAGATATAGAATATCCTACGGCCGCGGAAATGCTCGATCCGCATCTGGGCGCGCGCGGGAAGCCCGAAGCGGTTCTTTTTGACTGGCGATTTGACCGCGCCGGAAACAGGGCCGTCGGCCCAGGACTCTATTTGACGAAGGGAGTATTGATCTAACCATGGCGGCTACGGTCTGGAAGGGCTTCCTCAGCTTCGGCCTCGTCTCTTTTCCGGTGCGGCTATTCTCAGCGGCGCGGGATGAAACCATCCATTTCCATATGCTGCACAAGAAGGACCGGTCCCGGCTAAAAGAAGTCTGGTATTGCGTGGAAGAAGACAAACCTATCCAGCGATCCGACATAGAGAAAGGCTACGAAGTCAGTAAGGGTGAATACGTGGTTGTTGAAGATGAGGAGCTCAAAAAGATTGCCCCAGCGACCGCGACCACCATGGACATTTTACAATTCGTCGAAAATGACGAAGTAGATCCCATCTATTTCGACACCTCCTATTATGTGGCTGCCGAAGATAAGGCCGCCAAGCCGTATGTTCTTTTTTTGGCCGCGCTGACGGAAACCAAACAGGACGCCCTTGCCAAAATCGCCATGCACACCCGCGAGCACGTCGCGCTGATCCGGCCGTCGCAGAGTGGACTTGTCCTGCACACGCTGTATTATCCGGACGAGCTGCATAAGGCCAATCGCGGCGAAGTCCCCAAGGCGACTTACTCGGCTAAGGAGCTTGAGTTGGCTAAAAGCCTCGTAAATCATCTCAAGGCGCCGTTCAAGCCGCAGGAGTTCAAGGATGAATACCGCGAGAATGTGGAGCGTTTGATCGAGCAAAAGCGGAAAGGTCAAAAGATTACGGCTGTGAAGCAACCGCGCAAGGCCCCTGTAATCGACCTGATGGAAGCGCTGAAACGCAGTCTGAAGTCCTCTTCGTCAACTTCACCCGTCGAGACCCGCCGTTCTGCCCCACCCAAAAAGAAAGCAGGACGCCACAAGGCCGCTTGATCCGCCACGTTCAGAGCTACCGGTCCGGTTGACCCGCCATTCGCTTCGTCAGGCGATCCTCGACAAGCCGCGGCAGCTTCTGAACGTCGGCCAGAGTCGTGGAGGGGCCGGTGTTGTAATCGACAAGACGCGCTTGATAAGTGCTCGCGTTCGGCGTCGCATCATCGCGTGCCGAGCCTCCTTCATTGCCACGCAGCTCTCATCGAATTTGCCAGTCACTTAGATGTCAGCCTTCGCCAACGCGGAATAGAGATTGAACGTGGCGGCGTCCGGAGGACAGGTTTGCGTACGGTCGCGATTCCACTTTGACGGCGAATCGAGGATTGCCAGCGCGTGCCGCACCACCTCTATATCGGCCTTCGTGACCGAGGGTGGCGCTGGAGGAGCCGCGCCCTGTTCCGCCAGCCTTTTCTCGATACTCTGTTCCAGCAAATCGAACACCTTCTGAATATCGGCGAAGGTTGTTTTGGGATCGTTGTTGTAATCCATTAAGCGGTGGTTGTAATTCGCCTTTGGCGCGATTGCATCAAGGACGAACCGCGCCTCCTGCATGGGCGCCTCACGATGTTCAAAGGCGCCGCTCACTTCATCGGAAGCTTGCTCCAGCGCGCAGTAAAGGCTGAAGGTTCACTCGCCTGCCGGACAGACTCGCGTATCCGTGCGATTCCATTTCGCGGACGAATCGAGAATCTGCCTCGCCCGCTTCACGACCTCGATGGCGGCCTTGGGGCACTAACGACCCAACCAACCGAGCCTATTGAGCGGAATCGCGGTCGCTGAGATAAGATTGCTTGGTACAGCGGGAATTCACATCACGAAGAGGAAAAAGGAGTACCCCCATGTTCCGTCTCCTAAGCATCGCGTTCCTGGTCACCCTGACGACGGGTTTTCATCCGGCGATGGCCCAAGCTCCAGCGGCGGCTCCGGCCACAACTCCGCGCCCGGCGCGCCCAGGCCCTCCCACCCGCGACCCGCATACGCCCGGTTATGTCACGGCGAAAGAATTGCCTGACGAGGAAAACCCTCCGGCGAAGGCCGACGGAAACTTCATCATTGGCCCTACGCACAAACCTGCTCCGGAGATGACCAAGCAGGAAGGAGTGCCGCAAGGAACCGTGTCCACGTTCACCATGTCGTCGGCGGACAGCAAGATCTATCCCGGCATCGCGCGCGACAACGGCACCTTCGGCACGCCCGATCCCGCCGACCCCGCCAAGCTGATCGTCACTACCAGCCACTCCGCGCCCTATACTCGCCGTGTATCCGTCTACGTTCCCAAACAATACGTTCCCGGCACGGTAGCCCCGTTCATCGTCGGTGCCGACGGACCCGACCCCGCTCTGTTCACAGCCCTGGACAATCTGATCGCGCAGCATCGCGTGCCGGTGATGATTGGGATCTCCATCAGCAACGGCTCAGGCGACGCTCAGGGTAGTGAGCGCGGCCTGGAGTATGACACCATGTCAGGCTTGTACGCGGAGTTCGTCGAAAAAGAAGTGCTGCCGCAGGTCGAAAAGGAAGCCAACGTGAAATTGACCAAAGACCCCGACCAGCGGGCGACCATGGGCGGGAGCTCCGGCGGCTCGGCTGCGCTCGAAATGGCGTGGTATCACACGGATCTCTACCATCGCGTCCTCACCTACTCAGGCACCTACGTGAATCAGCAATGGCCCTCGAATCCCGAGACTCCGCACGGGGCATGGGAGTTTCATGAACACCTCATCCCCAACACTCCGGCCAAGCCAATTCGCATCTGGATGGAAGTCGGTGACAAGGATCTTTTCAATCCCAATGTCATGACCGATAACATGCATGACTGGGTGGTCGCCAATGAGAATATGGCCAAAGTGCTGGCCGCGAAGGGCTATCATTATCAGTTTGTCTTTTCGCGCAACGCCGGGCATACGGACCGTGCCGTGAAACAACAAACCCTGCCCGAAGCTCTGGAATATATTTGGCAGGGATACAAACCCTAAGGTTCGGCGTCGGAATCCGGCACCGCGGTTCCCGTGATCAGGCGCGCGCCGCGGCCAAACGTGATGAACTGAAATCCCCACTGAATAAACACAATCACGCGGTTTTGGAACTGTACCAGATACATCAGGTGCACAAACAACCAGACCATCCAGGCGATCCAGCCGGAGAGGTGAACTCCGAAGATGCGCGCCACTGCCGCAGCGCGCCCGATCACGGCTAAATCTCCTTTGTCGAAGTAGTGAAAGGGTGGAAGCTCGGTGTGGCCCGTCAGCCGCTTTTGGATCGCCTTCGCGGCATAAGCGCCCCCCTGCATCGCCACTTGGGCGACACCCGGCAGCGCCTTGCCATCCGGGCCTTCGAACCGCACCAGGTCGCCGATCGCGAAGATCTCAGGCCAATTGGGAATCGTCAGATCGGGGTTTACCTTAATGTGCCCCTGCCGGTCGGTGGGCGCTTCAGTCCGGCGGGCGAGCGTGTGCCCGAACTCGGTTACGGTCACGCCCCCTGCCCACAAAACCGTTTTCGCCGGAATCCTCTCCGCAGCGCCATCGCGATTGTGGAGTGATACGCCATCTTCATCCACGCCGAAAACCTGCACCCCAAGTCGCACCCGCGTACCGAGTTTCGTCAGCGACTGCTCCGCGCGCCCCGAAAGATCCGGCGGATAGCCGGGAAGTACCCGATCCGACCCATCCAGCAGGAAGATTTGAGCATCCTCGGGACGTATCGATCGGAAATCGTTTTTCAAAGTATGGCGCGCGATTTCGCAGAGCGCGCCCGACAGTTCAACACCCGTCGTACCGGCGCCGACAATCACGAACGTGAGCCAGGCGCGCCGCAGATCGGGATCTTCGATACGCTCCGCCGCCTCGAAGGCGAAAAGGATCTTGTGCCGGATGGCTGTGGCTTCCTCCACGGATTTCAAACTCGGCGCCAATTTCTGCCATTGATCGTTGCCGTAGTAAGACGACCTGGACCCGGTGGCAACGATCAAGGAATCGTAAGGGAACACGCCGCCATCCTTGAGCGTCAACTGGCGGTTGTGGGGGTCGATATCCGCCGCTTCACCCAACAGCACGCGAATGTTCCGCTGCCCGCTCAGGATCCCGCGCAAAGGCGCGCTGATGTCGGCCGGGGAAAGGGAGCCGGTCGCGATCTGATACATCAAAGGTTGGAAGAGGTGAAAATTGCGCCGGTCAATCAGCGTGATGTCTACAGGAGCATGGCGCAGCGCGCGAGCCGCGTAGAGTCCGCCGAAGCCGCCTCCGAGAATGATGACACGCTTCCTAATACTTCTAGAATACCGGGCCGGTGCAATAAGAACGACCGCTTTAGGGATTATGCGCGCGGGTGCACCACAACAACCACCCGATCAGGAGACCTTGCAAAGGAAGCCTTCCCCACCTCAGCACAGGCGCGATAGAACCCGCGCCCGCATCGACGGCGTTTCTAGCCATACAGATATTAGCCGGGAACACCGCAATCAGCAGCGCGATCAGCCCCCATGCTGCGGCGGCCCTGCGCGTCCGCGTGACCAGGAGTCCCAAGCCGCCGAGGATTTCAAAAACGCCGCTGATCCGCACCAACTGAACATGCCAGGGTATAGGGCGGCATGATTCGAAAGTAAGGTTCGGGTTTGATGAAATGCATCGCGCCCGCGACACTATAGAAAACGCCGGCGCCCACCACGCCGATTCGCTGCGCTCTGGACAACCCTCTCAGAAGCCGGCGCAGGGCCGGGGCGGCCCTCCAAGCGGGAAAGGAATGCGCCACGTACGCCGCCCCAGGCTCCGTTGTGCCGGCGAGTTCCTCAAAAGCCGGCGCAGGGCCAGGGCGGCCCTCCAAGCGGGAAAGGAACGCGCCAAGTACGCCGCCCCAGGCTCCGTTGTGCCGGCGAGGCCCTCAGAATCGCTTCCCGCTCGCCCGGGTATAATCCTCCGGAGTGTCGATATCGATAGCAGCTTCCGGACAGTCTACCAGCAGCGCGTCCGCGGAGTTCCCCAGGATGACGCCCTTGCAGCCCTGATCCGGCTTCAAAGCCATCAGCAGCGGGAACGCCTCACGGGCGAAAAATACCGGAACACCGGCCGTCCCGGAGTACCGGGCAGCCACGATCGGCTTGCCAGTCTCGCGGTGCGTGGCGGCCAATCCACTCAGAAACTCTGACGTAACGAAAGGCTGATCGGCCAAGGCGAGGATCGCCCCGCCGATGTCGCGATTCTCCAGCGCCCGAAGACCCGCTTGGATCGATGTGCCCATGCCCTCCGGCCAGCGCTCGTTCTCGATAATCTCGACGCTAAGGCCATCCAGCGCGCTACGGACTTCCCCCGCGTTTGCACCTACCACGACAACCACCGGCTCGCACCCCGAAGCTTGGGCCGACTCCGCCGCATGCCGCACCAGCGGCTTGCCCCCGAAATCGAGAAGCTGTTTGGCGACACCCATGCGCGCCGAGTTTCCTGCCGCCAGCAGGATCACCGCGAATTTGCCGGAGCCGGCTTCAGGCATGGTTTCCCAGAGTCGTCTCGCAAAAAGAGGGGCGGACGGCCCCCGGAGTCTGATCCGGCGCCGATACGCCCACTTCGTAAGCCGCTTGGTGAATCGGTTCCTGCCGGTATTTGAGCTTGCCCCCTGTCCGGGAATTCACTTCCGCCTGAATCTCAGCCACGATCGAAAGAGCAATTGCCTCCGGACTATCGCAGCCCGCATCCAGACCGGCGGGAGCGTGTACGAAAGCGGGTTGATTCACCCCCAGCCCCGCAAACACCCGCTCCGCACGAGCCTTGGGGCCGAGCAAGCCTAGATAACGCGGACGCAGCCGGAGTATCTGCGGCAGGAGCTGCAAGTCCAAAGGATAGTTGTGGGTCATCATCACCACCGCAGTGTCCTGATCGATATTCAGATCTTGAGGAAGATCGCCCGCTGCCAAGGTCACCACGCGTTTGGCCCCCGGGAATCGGTCTGGACTAGCATATGCCCTGCGACCGTCCGCGACGGTCACATCCCAGCCAAGCTGCCTCGCGAAGTTAACTAACGGAATCGCATCGTGGCCCGCGCCAAAGACCACCAGCGGCAGCGCCGATCCGATCCATTCCACGAACACGTCGGTTGCCCCGATGTGGGCGAGCCGGCTCTTCTTCTCGAAGAGAGCGGCCGCGCCGTGCGCCAGCACTTTTGATTCGATCTCCGAGCCACACAGCCCTCCATCCGCCGCCCCGAAACCGTCAAATAACAACCGGTCGCCGACCCGAATTCCGGAACCTTCGTCGGTGCGGATCACGGTAGCGGCCACGGCGGGCTTTCGAACCGCCCTTCGCGCGTCGAGAAAATCGAGCATCCTCGAGACGGCCGGCGTGTTCACGCGCTCCAGCATCACGTGAACCACGCCATTACAGCCAAGACCGAACTCCCACACCGCGTCGTCATCGGCCGAGGTGTCATAGACCCGTACAACTGGCGCCCCCGATTCCGTGAACCACCATGCCTTCCTGGTGATCTCGCCTTCAAGGCATCCGCCGCTTATACAGCCGATGCGCTGCCCGCCCGGCACGATCAGCATTCGGGCTCCTGGACGCCGGTACGCGGACCCGCTGACGTGAACCACCGTCGCCAGCACCGCGTCCTCTTCTGTCTTCGCGAGGTCCCGCCATGCGTCCAAAATGGCGTCAAGCTCTCTCATAACACGCCGGGATCGCCCAGGCCGTACATCAACGCCGTGGGGAAAAACGGCAACGTGCGAATGCGTTTGCCGCTGGCTTTGAAGTAAGCGTTTGCCAGCGCCGGCGCCAAACAAGGAACTCCAATTTCGCCGGCGCCGCCGATGGCGGAAGCCTGGTTCGATTGCTCCGGGTTCGGGATCAGCGTGATCGCCACCTGCGGCGCTTCGTCCCCGCGGATCACGCGATTCTGATAAAAGTTCGGCCATTGTGGAACGCCGTTGACAAAGTTCTGGCGGCCATAGAGGGCAGCGTTGAGTCCATGGACCATCCCGCCGACCAGTTGCGCCTGGAGTTGCCCCGGATTCACCGAGAGATAGCAATCGAGCGCGATCCAAACGTTATTCACCTTGAAAAGCGCAGGCTGTCCGTCGTATCCATCGCCTGCAACCAGGGAAACATCCACTACCTCCGCGACATAGCTGCTCGCGTAGGTGCAAATGGCCATGCCGAGCCCGTGACCGGACGCCGGCCCTGCGGACCAGTTCGACAGAGCCGCAACCGCTTGCAGCACCCCGATCCAGCGCGGATCGGTGAGCAGGCCCAGGCGGTAAAGATACGGATCCTGTCCCGCAAGCGCCGCCAACTCGTCGATCATCGACTCCACCGCGAATGTGTTGATCGACATTCCCACCGAGCGCCAGAAGCCCACAGGGATGGGCGAGGGATGCGAGATCCACTGGGTGGAGCGAACCCCGAAGTTATACGGAAGCGCGGACGATCCCTCGGTCGCCTGGCTGTCGCCCGTGGCTCCTACCGGGTACCCTCGCTGGGCCAGAATCGATGGCGAAACGTTCGTGTAACTCCACCCCAGCACGTTGCCGCTGGTATCCAGTCCCGCACTTGCCTGCACCACCGCCATGGGGCGGAATTGATCGCGAAGAAAGTTCTGTTCGCGCGGCCACATCAGCATCACCGGCTTGCCGACGGCCATGGCCACCTGCAAAGCCTGGCTCACAAAATCGACTTCAATCTTCCGGCCCAGGGCGCCACCCAGATACGTCGTATGAACATTGATCTGGTTGAGAGGCAGTCCCGTCATTTGGTTCACCAGCGACAGCACGCTTGAGGAAACCTGCGTAGGCACGTACACATCGCAGGAAACGCCAGGGACGTAATTCACCGTGCAGTTCAGCGGCTCCAACGCGTTGTGAGGTATATAGGGCAACGTGTATTGTACGGAATTGACCTTGGCCGCGCCGGCGATGGCCGCGTTGGCTGCGGCCAGATTCCCTTCCACCGTGTAGACCGTCGGCGGGAGATTCGAGCCGCCCGGAACATACGGAGGCGCCGAAGTGAGAGCGGCATTCGCCTCGCTGATGAAGTTTGCGTCGTTCAGCGTGGAGGCGTTCGCGGGCGGCTTCCACGCCAGCTTCGCGTTGAGCGTCGCCTGCCACACGTCCCAGGTATTTGTGCCCACCGCGGCAACCGCGTTCACCATTCCGGTGGTCTCCGTCCCACGGCCGGTTCCCGCGACAACCGACAAGGGCACCCACGCCGTCACACCGGGCGGCAAGCCGGGAAGGGAACCATTCAGCACCCCTCCGAAAACGGGACTGTGGATTACCACCGCGTAAACCATATTCGGCAGTCGAATATCCAGACCGAAAATCGCGCTGCCATTGACTTTGGAGGGGATATCGACGCGGTTCACGGTTGTGCCGATATAACGGAACTGGCTGTCAGGAATCAGTGGAGGGTTCTCTGGCACCGGCAATAGGGCGGCGGCGGGGGCCACCAGGCCGTAGCTGATATTTGTGCCCGTCGGTGTGTAAGTAATGACTCCATTAAGAACCGTGTAGTTGGCGCGGGTCTGATCGCCGATGATATTCATCGCTGCTGAAACCAGCATCTCGCGCGCGGCCGCCCCAGCCTGGCGCATGCTCCAGTAATTGTCGCGGATCACCGTGCTGCCGAACGTGCCGATGGAATTGCCGACCGCGGGTGTTCCCGTCGCCGGTACTCCCTGCACGGTCTGGATCGCGCTGTAATCCACCATCAGGTCTTCGGCCAGGATTTGTGCGAGCCCGGAAAAAGAGCCTTGCCCCATCTCCGAAGAGCCGATTGTCAAAGTGACGACGCCGCTGCTGCTGATGTTCAGCCAGGTATTCACCTGGGTGTTTGCCGGTGGACCGGCCACTCCAGGCATTCTGGCTTCGGCCACTCGCGGAGTCGCCTCGAAAAAGAAGCCTAGCGTCAGGCCCGCGCCGGCGGTCGCCAGAAAGTCCCGCCGGCTGGAGGGCGGAAGCGATTCTCTACGCATACCCTACTCCCCATCCTCACCTAGAGCGTATCCACAGCTTGCAGGATCCGCGAATAGGTACCGCAGATGCACACGTTGTGGACCTGCGCGAAAATGTTCGCGCCGTGATTTCCCGCCAGCATGGCGCTGGCCACGGCCATCAACTGTCCGGATTGGCAATAACCGCATTGAGGGACCTGATTCGCGATCCAGGCCAGTTGAGCCGGATGAGTCGAATTCGGAGAAAGACCCTCAATGGTCACAATGGTTTTTCCCACCACCGACTGCACCTGTGTGATGCAGGCTCGCGTGGCAACGTTGTTCATCAGGACTGTACAGGCGCCACACTCGTTTTCCCCGCAGCCGTATTTCGTTCCTGTCAGGCCCAGCAGGTCTCTCAATACCCACAGCAGCGGCATTTCCGGGTTGTTTACGGTTACCTCTTGGTTCTGACCGTTTACATTGAGTGTGTATGTGGTCGACACGCCGCCCTCCACTCCGCTTCACCAAAGGCTTCTCCAAAGCGCCTTGCGGAATTGGCGTCACCTAAGGTGTACGCCCTATGATATCATGTAAGGGATTTTCTGGAGCTCTGGAGATATGCTACGCCGTATTTCCTTTTCGGCTGCGCTCTTGCTGGCGCTTCTCTCGCCCCCGATTGCACACGGCCAGCAGCTCTTCAATAACTTCCCCATCAGTGGCCAAATCAGCGCGTTCCAAGTGAGTGGAAGTTATTCCTCCTCGAACTCCTTTACTCTTACCAGCGGCGCCACCGTCGGGCAGATTGCGTTCGGAGCATGGGTGAGTACAGGGGACGCTGTTACCGCAGTCACGTGGTCGATCGGCACTACGCCTTTCGGCGCTTCGTTCGGTTCGGGCGTCGCCGCCGCCGCCAGCGTGTATGATCTATCGAACGCGGACGGCTTCGACGTAAATTCAGTAACCTTCGCCATCCCCGGCGTGACGCTTCCGGCGGGCACTTATTATCTCACCCTCTCAGCGGCGGTCAGCGCACACGGCAATGCCGTCTACTGGGACATCAATGACGCCGCGGGCGTCGACGCTTGGGACAGTTCCTACGGCCACGTCTCCGCCTCCAACACTTGCTTTCAAACCATCGGCATCTCCGGCACGTGCGCTTTATCGTTCGAGATCCTCAGCGCCGGTGCGTCCCTGACCGCCATGCCGCCCTCTCTTACCTTCGCCAGCCAGACGGTGAATACGGCCAGCACCGCGCAGAGCGTCACCATCACCAACAACGGCCCAGGCGCTGCGTCCATAAGCGGAGTCTCCATTACCGGGACCAATGCAAGCGATTTTTCGCAGACGAATAATTGCCCGCTCAGCCCCGCTACGCTCGCGCTAAACGGCGCCTGTACGATTAACGTCACCTTCACGCCCCAGGCGGCCGGCATGCGTTCGGCGGCGATCAGTATTAGCGGAGGCAGTCCGCTTTCGGTAAGTCTCAGCGGGACAGGAACGGCAGTCGCATCGACGGTGACTCTCTCGCCTACCTCCATCAGCTTCCCGAATCAGACAGTAAATACGACCAGCGGCGCGCAGGCAATCACGCTGACGAATAGCGGGCCGAGTCCGCTGACGATCAGCAGCATCGCCGTGACCGGCACAAACTCCGGCGACTTCGCCGAGACCAATAACTGCCCGGTCAGCCCCGCCACGGTCGCAGTGAACGGCGTCTGCACAATCAATGTCACGTTCACACCGCTAGCCGCCAGCCTGTTCTCGGCGGCGATTACAGTCACCGACAATGGCAGCGGCAGCCCTCAATCGGCGAGCCTGAGCGGAACGGGAACGGCAGTTCCATCGACGGTTACTCTCTCGCCTACCTCCATCAGCTTCCCGAACCAGACAGTAAATACGACCAGCGGCGCGCAGGCAATCACGCTGACCAACAGCGGGCCGAGTCCGCTGACGATCAGCAGCATCGCCGTGACCGGCACAAACTCCGGCGACTTCGCCGAGACCAATAACTGCCCGGTCAGTCCCGCCACGATCGCAGTGAACGGCGTCTGCACAATCAATGTCACGTTCACA